>NZ_FNAU01000038.1 GCF_900102025.1 Actinobaculum suis
GGGCCCGACCCCCGGAAAGTGGACATGGGGGTGGTGTTTATGCTGCAAGGTCAAGTGTAGCTGACGCGTGTTTTTCGAAGGTGTCTGGGGCCTGGTAATTGCACCAGGTGTGCAATCGTTTCGTGTTATACCGAGTACACCACGCAAAGACCTGCCGGCGGCAGGAGAGCATGTTGGGGAAAACCTTCGCATTTTTGAGAACTTCTCGTTTGAGCGTTGCATTAAATGACTCTGCCAGCGCGTTATCGGCACTACTGCCTACAGCTCCCATGGATTGTTGTACTCCCAACTGGCGGCATGTTTCTTGAAATACAGAGGAGGTGTATACACTGCCGTGATCAGAATGGAAAATCGTTCCACGCAAGGATCCTCGCTGGTCTGCGGCCATCAGTAATGCCTCTCGGGCGAGTTCAACACGCATGTGATCTGCAATCGCAAAACCGACCAGTTTCCGGGAGAAACAGTCAATCACAGTAGCCAGATACATATTCTTTTGCCCGGCAAGGGGAAGATATGTAATGTCCCCGACAAGCTTGTCGTTAGGCCTGGCCGCGGTGAAATCACGCTCGAGAAGATCATCAAAGACCCGCTTATGTGGATCACTGACAGTAGTGCGAACACGACGTTTTTTCGTAAAACCTGCCAACCCGAGAGCTTTCATCACCCGTGCTACGCGTTTGTGATTTACCGGCTGGTCCGGGGTCTGCGCAGTAAGCAACGCGGCTATACGTTTAGCACCATACAAGCCACCTTCCGCCTCGAAAGCGATCCGAATTCGCTCCCCTAGCAGCCCGTCAGCGTATACCTGTTGCTCGCGCCGGGCCGCATTTGCGGCCCACTTGTAATAGGAAGAACGCCTTACTTTCAGTACGGTACACATCCGCTTGACTGAGAACTCAGTACGGTGGTCCTCGATGAACTTGAAGCGGATCACAAGCCCATCTCCTTCGCGAAATACTGCGCCGCCTTGCGCAAAATATCGCGTTCTTCTTTCAAAAGCGCGTTTTCCTTTTCGAGTTGTCGGA
>NZ_FNAU01000036.1 GCF_900102025.1 Actinobaculum suis
CGGACAACGCGGTCCTTCGCATCCTGGTCAAATTTCCTCGGCATGTTCCAAATTTTCCCATCTACTCAAACGGAACAAAACCTGGGGCACTTCATGCCCGCGCTATTTTCGAATCCGTAGGCTTCCAGCTGGCCCGGAAAAACTACCGCGCCCGCGTATGAACACGGGCGCGGTGAGCGGCACCAAGCTGGGAAGCGAGGGCCGGGAAGGCCGGAGAAAAACTAGTTTTTGGCCGTGGACGCTTCAGCTTTAGCGGAAGCGAAAGCCTTGGTATTTTTCTCGGTTCCCGGCAGGAGGCCGGCCAGCTCTGCGAGGTTCTCGGAGCTTGGATTGGCTTTTACCTTTGCCAGGCTTGCCTCAACCTCGGAGGCGTGGAAGGTGTTTTGCAGGCGCGAGAAGTGCCAGAGAGTGGCCGGCACTTCGGCCTCATGGTCCATCGCGCATTTCCACCAATCATTGAAGTTATCGGCGGTGACGGGCAGGGAAACCTGGCAGTCACCGGTAAGCGTTTTTACCTCGTCCGAAGCCGCTTTCTCCCAGTTTTCGGAGGCCGCGGCGGCGTCGTCGTACATCGGCAAGCCGTCAACTCCGATACCATCGCCGATTTGGTAGGTTGCACTCGTGGAATGTTTATCGCCGTAGGTAACTACAGTGTTGTATGCGCTATCGGCTCCGTTCCCATACTTCAGGAAAAAGAAGACCGCGCAGACAATCACCACGGCTACGACGCCCGCTACCGCGAGCCCGATTTTGGATTTTGTTTGCATGATGAGCTCCTCAAATAGAGCATCGCTGAGAAATGAGCTGCGGCCATATCTCCAGCGTATGTGAATGTGGATTATAAGGGGCAATTGATCGGCAGGAAGTCCCGGGGAACGATGAGATTGCAAAAACCGAGTGCCGATAGGCGCGCGTCTGGCGGACCTTCATTTGAATCAAAGGCCGCCCTTTTGCAGGATCTCTTCTGCCGAGGGTCTAAAACTACCCCTTCGCTATGGTTTAAAACAGGGGGATGAAGACATTGCCCACTGACTATATTGCCGTCACCCGCTGTCTGGTCAGTGGGCAATGTCTGAAAGATGGTGTAGCGAAAAGTGCGGAAACCAGCGGAATGTGGAATCTGCGAAGTCGCTAGCCAAATAGTAGAAATCTACTTCCTACTACCATCCAATAACGACTCCCCATGCGCTCGATCGTTGCCATCCCTTCGCAACACCAGGTTGGGCGGATTCTAGTGGTGGTTGCAACGGTTAGGTGTTGATGAGTTCGAGTATTTTTTCTGATGGTTTGTTCCAGTTTAGTGTTTTGCGTGGCCGGTCGTTGAGTTCTTCGGCGACGGCGTCGAGGTAGGCTTCGGAATAGGTGGATAGGTCGGTTCCCTTGGG
>NZ_FNAU01000035.1 GCF_900102025.1 Actinobaculum suis
CCAGGCCCCAGACACCTTCGAAAAACACGCGTCAGCTACACTTGACCTTGCAGCATAAACACCACCCCCATGTCCACTTTCCGGGGGTCGGGCCCGAACGAATCACGCGCGCTAGCGAAGGCCAGTGGGTGACGGCCACTCCGATTGCCACACCCCAGAACCCGCGACCTATAGCCACTGAAATCAGAATCAACAGCAGCATATGCGGCAACCCGAGCATCAAGTTGATGAGCCAACTGACGAGGTTGTCAACCCATTTCGGGCCGAGTGCGGCTAGTGTGCCTAGAATCAGTGCGATGATCGCGCTGACCGTGGCTGCGAATAGTCCAATCAGGATCGATAGCGCCAAGCCGGTGACGGTGCGCGCCAAGAGGCTGCGCCCCATCCAGTCGGTTCCGAATGGTTCTGCCGCATGTGGTGTTAATGCTTTGTTGGTGAAATCAGTGACTAATGCTTGGTCAGCATTAGCGAACCCTGTGATCAGCAGGGCAACGATCACCACAGCCGAGGCGATGCAAGTAACCACAGCGCGCCGATAGGGGCCGGGGCGTTGCGGTTTTGCTACTGCTAATTCGATTGGCTGGGCTGTGGTAGTGGTGTTAGACATTGGTTACCCCCGCTCGCATTCTGGGATCGATCACACGGTAGAGGAGATCGGCGGCTGCGTTTCCGACGAAGACGATGGCAGCCGAGAACACCGCGATGGCAGCCAGGAGCGCGACATCACTACCAAGCCCAGCAATGACGGTGGCCTGCCCCAAACCGGGATAGCTGAACACCTGCTCCACCAGGATGGAGCCACCAAAGATCTCCGAAATAGAAGCGAACTGCAAGGTCAACGCTGGCAGTATGATGTTGCGAAGCCCATGGCGGCGGATCACATGCCATAGGCCGAGACCCCTGGCTCGTGCGAACAGGAAATAATCGGTTTCCATGACGTCCAACAGTTTTTGCCGGGTATGCAATGCAACATTGGAAATACCAACGATGCTGAGCGTCAGTGCTGGCCCGATGGCATGCCGGAATAAATCCCAGAATGTGATGTCCTCTGCGGCTTTACCGATAGGTGAGGCAAAACCGATCGGGATCACCCCAAGGTAGACACCGAAAACCATCAACACCAGTAGACCAAACCAGAATGTTGGTGTGGACGCTAACAGTAGGCAGAAACCGTGGATCGCTTTGCTCAGCAGGCTTCCTTCCCGGGCGGCAGCGACCACGCCGAGCACGAACCCCAGGACACCAGATAGTAGCCAGGCTGTGGCCAACATCAGCACCGAGGTGGAGAATTTCGTGGCAATCACCTGGGAAACCGGTGCATTGAAGCGCAGCGAGATGCCCATATCTCCGGCGATGAATGACGTCAACCAGTCCCAGTAGCGCTGCAGCATCGGGGTGCCGTCACCCCAATGAGCTAGTAGCTGCGCTTTCTTCTCCGGGCTCATATTCATATAGGCGGCTTGCCCCACATTTGCTTCCGGGCCCGACCCCCGGAAAGTGGACATGGGGGTGGTGTTTATGCTGCAAGGTCAAGTGTAGCTGACGCGTGTTTTTCGAAGGTGTCTGGGGCCTGG
>NZ_FNAU01000034.1 GCF_900102025.1 Actinobaculum suis
GATGCGGATACGCACAACCCGAGCTATGGTGATGCTTCTGGTAAGCCGGGTGAGGAAGTGACTGTGCCGCTGGTTCCTGGTGATAAGGAACTGCCGGAAGGCACGACCTTTGCTGGCCCGAAGGACGATCCTTCGGTGACGGTTGACCCGAAGACTGGTGAAGTCAAGGTTACGGTTCCGGCTGATGCTCAGCCTGGTACCGAGATCACCAAGGAAATCACCGTTACCTACCCGGATGGCTCGCAAGAAACCGTCCCGGTCAAGGTCAAGGTTGCTGAGCCGATCGATTACCAGCCGGCATACAAGGAATCGCCGCTCGTCAAGCCTGGGGAAACTGCAAAGTCCACCCCGAGCTACGAAGGCGACACTCCGGCTGCTGCTAACTACTCCATCGCTGACGGTTTCGTTGCCCCCAAGGGCTGGAATGTGGCGATTGACAAGGCCACTGGCGAAGTTACCGTTACCACTGCCGCAGAAGGTGTGGAAGGTCAAGAGTTGAAGGTTCCGGTTCGCGTGGAATACCCGGGTACGGGTTCCGCGGCGGACGATATTGAAGCTACCTTCCAGCTCGATTCGGACGGTGACGGCGTGCCCGATGCCACCGACCTGTGCCCCGGTACTCCCGCGGGCGTGAAGGTTGATGGTTCCGGTTGCTCCCTGAGCCAGATCTACGACGGTAGTTACGCTGATACGCCGGCCAAGGTTGGCAAAGAAGCAAAGTCTGCTGCTCCTGTGTTTGACGTCGTATCCACGAAGGACAAGCAGGAAACCGAAGCTGCACCGGAAGGCTCCACCTTCGCCCTGGGTGAAGGCGCTCCGGAAGGCGCAGCGGTAGATCCGCAGACCGGCGTCGTCTCTCTCACCCCTGCACTCGAACAGGCCGGCACGGAAGTTACCGTTCCGGTAGTGGTGACCTATCCCGATAAGAGCGGCACTGATAACCTCACCGCGAAGTTCGTGGTTGAGCCCAAGGATGCGGATACGCACAACCCGAGCTACGGCGATGCTTCTGGTAAGCCGGGCGAGGATGTGAAGGTCCCGCTGGTTCCTGGCGATAAGGAACTGCCGGAAGGCACGACCTTTGCTGGCCCGAAGGACGATCCTTCGGTGACGGTTGACCCGAAGACTGGTGAAGTCAAGGTTACGGTTCCGGCTGATGCCAAGACCGGTGACGTGATTTCTAAGGACATCACTGTTACTTACCCGGATGGTTCGCAAGAAACTGTTCCGGTGAAGGTGACGGTTGTTCCGACCGATGCGGATACGCACAACCCGGCTTACGAAGATGCGTCTGGTAAGCCTGGCGCGGATGTGACCGTGGACCAGACTGGTGATACGAAGCTGCCGGAAGGCACGAAGTTTGCTGGTCCGGAAGGCGATGACACCGTGACGGTTGATCCGGCTACTGGCAAGGTGACCGTGAAGGTTCCGGCTGATGCCAAGGCCGGTGACGTGATTTCTAAGGACATCACTGTTACTTACCCGGATGGTTCGCAAGAAACTGTTCCGGTGAAGGTGACGGTTGTTCCGACCGATGCGGATACGCACAACCCGAGCTATGGTGATGCTTCTGGTAAGCCGGGTGAGGAAGTGACTGTGCCGCTGGTTCCTGGTGATAAGGAACTGCCGGAAGGCACGACCTTT
>NZ_FNAU01000032.1 GCF_900102025.1 Actinobaculum suis
CGCGGAATATGTTTTACGGGACATGGTAGAAGACTACCTTTCTCCGGCTGAACGCCGGGGCTAGCCTATGTCCACCAACAGGGGGTCAGGTCCAGTCCTTCCACAACCGGCTACGTGACGAGCTGCTAGAAGACGAGATGTTCGACGACCCTGCCCACGCGTCGCACTGCCTGCGACTGTGGTCAGAGCGTTACAATACGCATCATCCGCATTCGAGCCTAGGATTTATCCCACCGACTGAGTACGCCAACCAATGGCACCAAACCCAGGAAGGCACTCAAACCGACCGGTCCTAAAAACTAGCCCGGCCCAAGGTGTTGCAAGCACCTTTGCCGAATCTCGTTCTACCTGAGCACATGGGTGTACTACGTACGAGCAATATGGAGAGCCGAACGATTACACCATCCAAGGATTGGAGGGACGTCGGTAACTGGAGATTGCTAAATGGGTTAAAACTTGCGCGCCCATACGACATCCCGATCATCGAAGGTTGCGAGGAAGTTCCTGAGTTCTTGGAAGTATTCTCAGAGACCACAAGAGGCGGCGAGATCAAGCCAGGGACGTGGGTACATTTTTATGAAGATGATCAGAAGTTTGTTAGGTTTTGGAATAATCCTGAAAAGTACCTACCTCGCCTCAGCGAATATTCAGGAGTCGTTAGCCCTGATTTCTCGACCTACGAGAATTTGCCTATTTGCGAACGAATGCACGCAACGTATAAGAATCAACTACTGGGTGCATGGCTGGAAAGGAATGGGGTTCAAGTTATCCCGAACGTTCGTCTAACTGGACGAGAGTCCGTCTCCTACGCACTGGCAGGTGTGCCATCTTCAAGGACGCTTGCAGTAGGGACTCACGGATGCATCAAGAAATCGAACAGTATGCATCAATTTCGGGAGGAAATCAGTCTAATTTGCCGTCTGAAGATGCCTACAGATCTCGTTGTGTACGGATGCTTGCCTAGGGCTTTGAGAGAGGTTCCGCTTGAACTAGGGATACCGGTTCATGTGTTTTCCCCAGACACTTGGCAGAGGTCCAAGAATCGAGGTGTGGCATGAGTAAGCCTCGAAGCAAAATGATCGACTACAAAGGTCGTATATTCCGAGCTGTTCGGGGTTTCACAACCGAGGTGCATTTTGGAAAACAATCGAAGCATCTTCCTGGACAGCAAGGCTATGATCCGAAGAGGTCACCCATTACGCTTGATATCACCCAAATTCAAGCATTAGTAGAATTAAAAGCCGGTACCGGAGAATGGTGGGGCAAGAATCGAGAAGTGATCGATTGTGGGGTTATCGTCGGTCTCTATCGTGATGTCCGAACTGGCAAGAGTCGTCCCACTAGCCGAGCCACCATCCACTATTCCCAAACAGGCTGCCATCTTGTTCCTGCCCACCCTTTGACAAGGAGTTGATCCCAATGTACCTGCATGCAGAAGAAGAATTTCAGGTTTGGCCCGTAGAGGAGTATGCAAGCGCGAATCTAAACAACCCTCTATCGATACTTTTTGAAGATGGCGAACATTACTCAGGGGTATTTTTTACAGCAACAGACTCCGACAATGGTGGAGAACTGGACATTGATATCGCAGATCCGCGTTACGATGAATTCCATCAGGTTGTTTTTGAGATAGTCGAGTCTATTAAAGCTGGGCGACGGCGTTACGGAAAATACCTCGCTATCGATTATCGTGATTTCCCGGTTCTGATTACGGATCTGATAAGCGGTGTCGTTGTGTACTCAGTAGGTCAGGATCCATCACGAGCCAAGTGATGCGGGTATTTCTTCGGAATCATCGGCCAAGCCTTTGGCCTGGGCTGGATTAAATAGACCATGCGATTTGAGCGTGTCTTTCGTGACAGCCCCTGTTGGGCAGGATGACTGGTAATCATGAAGAAAGGACCTGACCCCCTGTTGGTGGACATAGGCTAGCCCCGGCGTTCAGCCGGAGAAAGGTAGTCTTCTACCATGTCCCGTAAAACATATTCCGCGCA
>NZ_FNAU01000031.1 GCF_900102025.1 Actinobaculum suis
GCGCGGAATATGTTTTACGGGACATGGTAGAAGACTACCTTTCTCCGGCTGAACGCCGGGGCTAGCCTATGTCCACCAACAGGGGGTCAGGTCCAACACCACCGTATTCAGCAAATCATCGCTCGCGCAAACCTGCGGATTGTATGCTTCGCCGCCTACATGGTGATGGTGGTGATGGTGATGTCCATGGTCGTGATCGCCGTGGTCATGGTCGTGGCCATGATCGCCGTGTTCATGACCGTGGTCACCATGTGCATGGTCATGATCGCCGTGCTCATGGCCGTGATCACCATGCGTGTCCTCAGCTCCCGCGTCAGCATCGGCCGCACCGGCATCGGCATCGGCCGCACCCGCATCGGCGTCAGCGTCGCCAGATCCCGCGCCAGCATCGCCGGCTCCCGCGTCAGCATCGGCTGCACCCGCATCAGCATCAGCCGCACCGGCATCGCCCGCATCAGCATCGGAAGCACCCGCATCGGCGTCAACAACTGGTTCAGTAACTACGTTCGGGCCGGGATCCCCCACCACAGTGCCATCAGCACGCACCCGGTGTGCGTTTCGCAATCCCGCGTTTTCCTGCGCGACGACGCTCTCATCCAGAGCGCCTTCGGCACCTCCACACCGAGCAAGGGATTCGGTTTCCGCTTGGGCCTTGGCCGCGGTAATCGCCTCATCGCCAACCGCCCACCGGTATTGCACCTGCTCCGAGTGGTATGTGACGCCTTCGTCCGGATCCGTGCCGTCACCCGTGGCCGTAACCATTTCGGCGTGCACAGTCATCGTGTAATTTCCGGGCTTTTCGAACAGCCAGTAGGTGTGTTCGTGCGCGCCGCTATAGGTATTTTCGGGGTTCTGTTCCCCTTGTGGCTGCTCGATATAAGAACCTGCGGTAATCTCAGTTTCCCCAGTGTTCAGGCGCGGAACCAATCCTTTGAAAAGATCCCATTTAAATACGAAAGCCTTGCCTGGTCCTTCGATCTCATCGATCACATAACTGACCTTGTTCATATTCGGATAGTCGCCACCAAGCTTCATGGAATCCCAGCCCGGCCACGGCAGGTTTTGCACCTGGGTTTCCGGCAGCATATAACCAGCAGATTTAATTGCTTCCATGCTGGCCGTCTGTTCCGTATAAGCACTATCCGCAATCCCGAGAATTAGATAATTCGGGTTCCGCACCACGGTGTAACCTGGCTTAGATTCATCTTCCTTCAGCCGCAAAGTGATGCCGTCATCTTTTTTGAGCGGGTAGAAGATATCGGTGTGGCCCTTTTCCAAGACCACCGTATTATCGAGCGGTTCCGCGCAAACATTTGGTGAAGTAACACCTGTGCTGGCGGTCTGCGTACCAGATTGGCTCGCCGCTGCCGGCGATATCGCCCCAATCCCAGAAATCGCGAGAGCCGCCACGGCCGCCACCGCACCCCGCGTCCGACGCGTGAATGTAGAACGCATTCGTCTCTTTCTATTTTGTAATTTATTTTCAATTCAGCCCACCGCTTTGCGGAAAGGCTTTGGAGTTCGGGAAAGTCGAGCGTTGCCCTAACGTGACAGTAGAATCTGAGGGTTTATTTCAGTGTCGACGCCGAACAGATACGCACCCTTCCCTTACAGTAATGATAACGATTCTCGTTATCGATGCAAAGGATTGTGTGCAAGTAGGTACTAATGCACTTTTATTTCCGACGACGTAGCGCATCCAGATACGACAGAGCGGGACGATTGAAACCCAGCGAGCTTCAGGCGTCCCGCTTCATTTATGTTTTTATGCCGGTTTGTCGGTACCAGGCTTCTCCGTGCCCGGTTCCGTGGTGGGTACGCCCTATCATTTTGGTCACTTCTCCTATGGCAATTGGGCTACGCTGCGTATTCCTCTTTTATGTACCGTTACACTTCGGCCAATCCCCGAATAAGTGTTAGATTTCGCGAAGGCGTTACCCTGCGCCACAATTTTGTGTCGGACCCTGCAGCTAACATGGGGGCTATGACGGCACAGGTTACAGGTTCAACTCTTACCGAAACTCAGCGGCGCCACAACGCACAGGCTTTCGTGAAAACGTGGCGCGGGCGCGGCTATGAAAAGGGCGATACCCAACAGTTCTGGGGTAATTTGCTGCGTTCGGTCATGGGCATGCCGGAAGTTCAAACCGTCACGGGCGTGCGCTACGAGGAAGGTACCTCCCGGCGCGGCTATATCGATGCCATCATTCCGGATGCGAAAACGCTCATCGAACAGAAATCCATCGGCGTCAATCTTGATCATGCAGAAATGCGCCAAGGCCAGATGGTTACGCCTTTTGAACAGGCTATGAACTACGC
>NZ_FNAU01000027.1 GCF_900102025.1 Actinobaculum suis
GGCAGAAGTAGAAGAAGAGTTTTGGACTAGCAACCCAAATCACGAGAGAATGGAAATCAAGGCAAATGCCTAGGAACAAAACCCGGGGCACTTCAGGTGGGTGCAGATTCCGGCTAGGTGGGTGCAACAGCTGTGAGGGTGGGTACGCAGTCTGAGTGCGTACCCACCCGCGTTAACCTGCGATTCCATCGAGCACGAGAAGAAGCGCCTCAGTTAGGATGCCCCGTTACGGATCACCTGATTGATTTCTCGCTCCAGGCCAACCGGGTCATCGACGGACAGAATGAGGCGACTGTACTTGAACGTCGGATCGACTTCGACGACGAGCACATCGGCTGCGCCGGTGACGTTCCAGAAGTGGCGTTCGTGATTTTTGCGGTAGGTCGCTGATACCTTTTTACCAAGCGTATTCAATCCCGGAGCTCGCACCCCCTTCGGTTCTTTCACGATACCTGGATCATGCGTGGCACCTCGCACAAGTGAAAGCGGCACACGGATTTCAGTCGTCAACGACCACAACTTGTCTAACCCTATCGGGGTGACAATGAGTTCTTCGCCCTGAATTTTGACCTTATTTCGAGACATTCTTCTCCTCCTTCTCCTTAACAGCTTTAGCGGGCGCGTCGGTTAAACCAGCCCGGTCAAGTGCACGCTGGCCAAGGGATTGCGCTGTGATTCTATTTGCATCGATAACGCGTTGGGTCAGTTCAGCAATTTCAGGACTGTGGCACGCTATCTCGAAAACTGCAACGTTGATCAGGTTCAGCAGCGTCTCCGGATCGTCACGCAGATCGGCTGCTGGTAGCTGCGCATTCGGCACCGCAGATTCGCTCCACTGCCCTGCCGCGTGTTCAAGGACTGCAATAAATATTCCCTGCTTCGATCCGAAGATCGAGTACAGACTGCCTCGCGCCACTCCAGTGACTTTCACAAGCTCATCAATCGACGTTGCGTTATAGCCACGCTTCACAAACAACTCGCCCGCCTGTCGCAGGAACGTCCTTGTGTCAAACTCCCTCGGTCTCGCCATGGTTCTAGACTACCTATTCTAGAATGACCAGTCAAGAACTGTAGCGTAAATAATTCCGACTCCCACAACCACCGATGTAGCTGTTATCCACGCTTTAAACCGAACCTCGATAACGCCATCGGCGGTGACTTGGGATCACCACAGGCCTCACGAGCATGACGGATTCGTTCTTGGACGCTTGGACGAGGGCGACGTAGTCCTCGGCGCAATTCTCCATCTCGGTATAGATCCAGGCCGATTTGGGCTTGCAGATCGGCAACTAACGAAGGGTGCGGCGGAGTTCCCACTCGGCTATGGCGTGAGCGACTGTACCCTGCTCCACAGCATCCGTTACCACTCCTACTTCTGCGGGACCGTCTCCTTCACTCGAAGGAGCGACATCAACCACTGCGATCTCAACTTCAGTATCTCGCTTGGTCGCTGACCGGTAGTGGTATGTCGAAGCTGCTTTTTCGCGCAGTTGTAATTGCCTTTACCCATTCCATCCGCAATCGGCTCTACACTCCGAGGTTGCACTGGAGTACCCCACCTGGGTGTTGACGGCGTATTTCAAGCTCACGCGCAACCATAACCCCCGTCCCATCGGCAGAGAAGTGATACGTCGCCTACGTTGTGGGGTAACGCTCACTAACGTTTTCCCACCCTTCATGCTCGAACACGTTTTCGTTACACTTCGGATCGGTAGCCACTCAAGGATTCCCTTCGGTTGAAGGGAGCCCCGTTCGAGAACATGTGCTGGTTTTCTAGAAAATGATGGGATCCAGTCCACGCGCTCGCTGTCGAATCAGTGGCGACGCTTCTTGCGTCTCCACTTCTTAGACATTGACGTGACGGGATAACACCTTGCGCAGATACTTGCCCCCCCCCTACACAACTCACAGATTTTGAGCACGAAAACTGTTACGATCCTCCCCAAGGATGCAAGGATGCAAAGATGCAAGGTTGCAAGGATGCAAAAGGATAGATCTATGTCCATCACAAAAATTGGTCGCGATTGGCGCGCCCGCGCACTGGCTGGCTGGCGGTCGTTAGCCTGATCGTTGGTTGCTCCACCGGCGGTAGCGGCAGCGAAGAACCCACTGCTGAAGCTCCCGACGTTTCGACTGTGACCGTAGCGATGACCGCAAGTTCTGAACCTGATACCGGGTTCGACCCAGTCTACGGATGGGGCAGCGCCAGCCACGTCCACGAACCACTGGTTCAGTCCACGTTGATCAAAACCGACGTCGACTTAGGCTTCGAGAACGATCTCGCTACTGATTACTCTGTCTCTGACGACGGCATGACGTGGAAGTTTACTATTCGCGATGACGCGAAATTCACTAACGGCAACACCGTCACCGCTAAAGACGTCGCGTTCACCATCAACGAGGTCGTCACTAATACTGGCGCGGTAGCCGATCTCAATAAGGTCAAGGAAGCCACTGCCACCAGCGACACCGAAGTCGAAATCGCCATGAAACAGCCAGACAATACACTGCTGTATACCCTGGCCGTGCTGGGTATCGTCCCCGCCGATGAATATGGTGACAACTACGGCAAAAACCCGATCGGCTCCGGCCGGTACAAGCTGGAAAGCTGGGAACAAGGCAAACAGGCCATCTTCGTGGCGAACCCGGACTACTACGGTGAAGCCCCCAAGATGGAACGCCTCGTCGTGGTGTTTATGGATGAAGATGCTGGCATCGCAGCCGTGAAGGCTGGGCAGGTTGATGTCGCATATGTGTCGGCCACTCACGCTGACCAACACATGGACGGCTACAAACTGTTCAGCGCTAAAACCGTTGATTCGCGAGGCATCTCATTCCCGGTCGTGCCGGAAGGCAGCCCGAAGCGTGAGGGGATGGACGGCGCCGAACACGAAGTCGGCAATAATGTCACCTCTGACCGCGCCCTACGCCAGGCCATGAACTATGCCGTTGATCGTGACGTCTTAGCCGATCATGTGCTCAATGGCCATGGTACCCCGGCCTATTCCGTCGCGGACGGGATGCCGTGGGCCTCGGATGCGATGAAAGTTGAAACTGACGTCGACAAAGCCAAAACGATCCTCGAAGATGCCGGCTGGGCCGAGGGTGACGACGGTGTCCGCGTCAAGCACGATGGTACTCGAGCAGAATTCACGCTGGTCTACCCCGCCACTGACCCAGTTCGACAGGCACTAGCCGCTGAATTCGCTAACCAGATGAAAGAAATTGGGATCAATATTACCATCGAAGGTAAGTCGTGGGACGATATCTACCTGATTCAGACCACCGAACCCGTTGTCTGGGGTTGGGGCTCCAACTCACCAAATGAGCTGTACAGCCTCTACCATTCCCAGAGCACCAGCAATACCGCTGCGTACGAGTCAAACACCATCGACGAGTACCTAGACAAGGCCCTGGCAGCCACTGACATTGACGAATCCAACGAGTACTGGCAGAAAGCACAGTGGGACGGTACCACCGGGGTTACCCCTGAAGGTGAAGCTACCTGGGTGTGGTTGACCAATATCGATCACTTGTACTTCGTTCGCGACAACCTCAACATCGGGGAGCAGAAGCCGCATCCGCATGGTCACGGTTGGTCCGTCGTCAACAATGTGGACCAGTGGACATGGGAAAGCTAATAGGTTCCCACCGAGACCCCGCGCAACAGTTCAGTTTTTCACGCCTTGGCTGGACACTGTTGCGCGGGGGTTTATCCCTCATCGCGTTGCTGCTGGCGGTTTCTTTCATCTCATTTGTGCTGATTTCGCTATCCCCGATTGATCCGGTGGAGGACCTGACCCCCTGTTGGTGGACATAGGCTAGCCCCGGCGTTCAGCCGGAGAAAGGTAGTCTTCTACCATGTCCCGTAAAACATATTCCGCGCA
>NZ_FNAU01000024.1 GCF_900102025.1 Actinobaculum suis
TTCCCCTACGTCAACGGAGGGCTGTTTAATTCTCGTACCTCCGGCCCAATCGAAATTCCACTATTCACCGAGGAACTCTATGATCTCCTGGTCAATCGGGTCTCGCGGGATACGAACTGGGCGGAAATCTCTCCGACCATTTTCGGCGGCGTTTTCGAATCCACCCTGAACCCGGAAACCCGTGCCAGCGGCGGCATGCACTACACCAGCCCGGAAAATATCCACAAAGTGATCGACCCACTTTTCCTCGACGATCTCACCGCCGAACTCCAAAACATCCTCACCGAATTCGCCGGCCAGGACGTCAAACGCAAAAACCGGCTACGCGCTTTCCACGATAAAATTGCAGGCCTTACTTTCTTTGATCCGGCGTGCGGCTCCGGAAATTTCCTCACGGAAACCTATATCTCGCTGCGCCGCCTCGAAAACAAAGCGCTCTCCGAACTCACCGATCAAACCGAACTCGCTTTCGGCGATATCACGCCGCTGAAAGTCTCGCTCGACCAGTTCTACGGCATAGAAATCAACGACTTCGCGGTCTCAGTTGCCTCCACGGCCATGTGGATTGCCGAACTGCAGGCCAATATCGAAGCGCAAACCATCGTCACCCAGCTGATTGAAGATTTACCGTTGTCCGACGCCGCACATATCGTGCAAGGGAACGCTTTACGTACTGACTGGGCTGAAATTCTCCCACCCGAAAAATGCAGCTACATCATCGGCAACCCGCCGTTCTTGGGGTACTCACGGCTGAACACAGATCAGAAAGAAGAACGCCTCGCGATCTTCGGAAAAGGCGGAGGCATCCTAGACTATGTAGCCTGCTGGCACCGGAAAGCCGCGGAATATATGCAAGGCACGGCCTGTGAAGCCGCGTTGGTATCCACCAACTCGATTTGCCAAGGCCAACAGGTTACACCGCTGTGGCAGCCGCTTTTCGAGATGGGTATTTCCATCAACTTCGCGCACCGGTCCTTTTCATGGGCAAATGAAGCGACCGATCAAGCGCAAGTCACCTGCGTTATCATCGGCTTCTCTCATAAGGAACGAAAAGAAAAATACCTCTGGGATTATCGTCGCGCGACGCCGGAAGAACGCGCAGCGGGTTCAGCACGCGAGATCGGGATGCCCAGCGCGGTGGGCCATATTAACGCCTACCTCACCGATGCTCCCGATGTGTTTATCCGACGTCGTAGCAAACCTCTCAGTGATGTTCCTGAAATGTCAAAGGGCTTCCAGGCTACCGATAACGGATATCTCCTGCTCTCCGCCGATGAATATGAAGACATAATCACCGAGGAACCTGCCGCTGAAAAGTGGATTCGCCCCTTCTCCATGGGGCAAGAATTCATTAATGGCGTGGATCGGTATTGTCTGTGGCTTGTGGATGTTACGCCGGCAGATTTTAAGGACTTACCGCATGTGAGGGCTCGAGTTGAGGCTTGCCGTGAGTGGCGCAGCCAGCAAACCACAACCGGTGATGCTTACAAACTCAAGGACACCCCGCATCTCTTGCGCCCCACCTCAAAATTCAAAGACAGAACCTACATCGGCATCCCGGTCGTTTCCTCGGAACGCCGCCGATATATCCCGCTTGGATTCGTTACTAATGGGATGATTCCGGGGAATAAGCTGTATTTCATTCCAACGGATTCACTATTTATCTTTGGTGTTCTAATGTCACAATTCCACAATGCTTTCATGCGGGTTGTGACTGGCCGCCTCGAATTGCGCTACAACTACGGAAACACCACGGTCTACAACAACTTCGTGTTCCCAGATCCCACGGATTCACAGCGAGAAGCAATCGAAAGCGCTGCGCAGGCAGTATTGGATGCCCGCGAAGAATATCCGGGGGCTACACTCGCCGATCTGTACGACCCAGATAACAGCTGGCTCTACCCGGAACTCACGCGAGCCCACGAGCAACTTGACCGCGCCGTAGAAGCCGCCTACGGCGTCGACTATTCAGACATGGAAGACTCCGCGCGCGAAACCGCCATCGTCGCCCACCTCTTCAAGCTCTACGCCCAAGCCACCACAAAATAACCCGGCACCCACGCCACACCAACCCACACAGGAGAATAAAGAGCATCCCACCTAATCGTATTTTTAGTTGGCTATCTAGCCTCTTTCGCCGCGAAGAATCATTTCTGCGCCCTGAAACGTCACAGCATGGGGCTAGCTCGCGATTGTATCGTGACCACACGCTCTATCCGCTTACCTCAGAGCCCGTCACCACCCGAATTACGTTGCCCGCGGATAAAGAAGTTTATGAGGACCAGGTTTACGTGTATGACAGTTCCTCGTACCAGCACGTTCCTACGGGCGACGCAAAAATGACAAGTACCGCTACCGGAACTGTATGGGATACTCGGAGTAGTCACGGAATGTGTCTGCTACACAGGGGCTTCCCCATAGGATTTATTCACGTTCTTCCCCGTAACACCATCAGATCCGCGCGCCGGGCCGGAATTGAAATAAAAGTACAGGCACGAATAGAAGGCAATCTCCCCGGTTATCCGGGTATCCGTCATGTCACCGTTTTCAGGCCAAAAAGTAACCAAGTGATCGAAAACTATGTCGAAGCGACGCGTAACGGCGTGCCGGAAACGGCGTCGTACATCGAATATTTCGAAAATAACGAGGACGACTACGCAGAACTTCGCCCACGTAAACACTGGTATTTCAAGGGCGTAACCTTCAATTACCTGCCGGTCCCCGAAGGTTCTAAAGCGAAACCCACGATTGAACTACGCAGCGCGGCCGGCCAACTCATCTGCCGGCTCAACGGACGTAACCGCGTGTATGCAGATGTTGTTGAAGCCGAACGCGCGTCAAGACCGCCCTGCCACAAATGCCCAATTTTCTCCAAAAAATACGATTAATTCATCCGATCGCAGCGTTACGATGGGAACATGGCAACGATAAATAACCTCGCATACGATCCCGTCGGAGCTCACGTCACATCCTGCACCACCGAATTCGGAGACCTCTTCTACCTGTCCTCAGCCAGCGCTTTCGGCGAGGGCGAAGCCATCCGCGGCGGCATCCCCGTCATCGCACCGTGGTTCGCTACCTTCTTAGGCGAGCTGCAGCATGGCTGGGCGCGTCGCCAAGCATGGGACATCACCGAACACGACGCCGGCTACACCGCAAGGCTGCGAAGCGACGGACTCCAACTCGGCCTCGAAGTTACCACCGCAACCAACGAGCTCTCCCCCGGTGAAACCAACGCCCTGGAGATGAGCGTCACCGTCGAAGCAGCCAAGTAACCCCGAGCTGGACTCTCGCCTCAAAATGCCGTCGCCTGGTGCGGCGGCATGTGTGGTTTCTTTGCCCGTCTTGAAGTCATAATCCACCACCACATAGATTATGGCTTATCGCCAAGTCATAAACAGAGGAAGCTGTGTAGCTTCGACCCGCTTCTCCTGCGTTCAGAAGCCAGCTCGTCGTCGCGCATTGAAACCTTACCGCGAGCACGTCGCCCCCCATCGACGTTCGTGGCGAGTAGTGTTGTGAAGTAGGGCGCGGGCGTGCGTATGTCAATATCCCCGGTTACTTGAGAACCTCCGTCAGCGCCTGAATTCTTTCCAGGTACGTGCTGTCGAATCCCCCAACGTACTCCGCTTGCCAGCTGAAGAACTCGCGCGCGGCCTCGGCGAGGTCAGCGGTGGTGGATACTAAGAGTTCATCGTGTTGGCTCGCAAAATATTCGGGGAACGTGACCGTCGTGCCTTTGAGAATAAAGGTTTCGACCTCTAGCCGCGTTTCATTCATCCAGTGGTTCATACGTTCGCACCGCCTAATAATGGGCTTGGCCCCTAGATTCCGGACTCGCGCAGTTCCGTTTCTTCCAGGTCGCGTAAGCTCATACCCTCGCTATTCTTTCAGTGCTCCCGGCCATTTGTGGAAGCGCCCATAAGAAAATTTGAGGCGGCCGACGGCGAATTCCTCCGCGATGAGCGCGGCCAGATTACCGGCGGGGTAACGTTGAGCCTGGTAGCCGAACCGATTGCGGATTTCTCACCCAGCCAGGACGATAACCCACTGCGTGGCACGATGCGCCTCCACAGCAAGGACTCCATCCTGGAACGGTATCCGAGCGTGGAGGCCTACTACGGGGCATGCGATGTGCACGACGACGCACTCGAAAAAGCAGGATATCTAGAAAAAACCGGGCGCCGCTTGCTCCGCAATGTCGAAGCCGAGTTGTGGGAACGTGCGGTTAACGGAGCACCAGCGCCGCAGTCCTCGCCGCAAAGCGTGGCATAGAAAAACCGCAGTGCGTGGCGTCACCAGGGGCGGGGATAGTGCCACCTGAAAGCGTGGCATAACCACCCCGCGCCGCCCGCCACAATCACCACACCAGTCACACCAGCCACACCACTTACTGAAAAACTGAGAATTCGCTCAGTCACGCACCAAGAAGACCGCCACCACAGGACCTTCATCCCGGAAAAGCCGCAAACAGACGCAGTGTCGCGAACTCAGGGCGGCTGATAAGCCTTATTTACGGCAAGAGCCTTGCCGCAGGTAAGGCTTCCCTAATAGTATGGGCCACATCGTTTACCGAAAATTTCATTCTGTATGAAATCAACTAACAAACATACATTAGAAACGGAGAACTCTATGAGTAAGCACATTCGTTTCGCTGCCGTTGGTGCGGCCCTGGCTCTCGCGCTGGTTGGCTGCTCGAACGATAATGGCGGCAGCGATGCCACCACGTCGGCCGCAGCTCCGACCACCACGGCTGAAGCCCCTGCCGATCCGACCACGTCGGCTGCTCCGCAGGAAGGCGCTATCGAAACTGACAAGAAGGCCACCCTCGCCGACTGGGAAGGCACCTGGGAATCCACCTCGGGTTACTTCGATAACCCCGAGATTCAGGCCGAAATGGAAGAACACGCCAAGGAAGAAGGCGAAACCGTTGAGCAGGTCAAGGCTGAACTTGACGAACGCAACGGCACTGAATTCGACGCAATCAAGATCGACGACAAGACGATCACCTTCATTGCCGATCTCGACAAGGCTGATAACCCGACCGAACAGGGCTACGAGTACACGCACGAAACCGCTTACGACGTAAGCTCCTCGGAACACTCCTTCGCCTGGCACTTCTTCAAGGGTGCTGAAGGTGCTCCGCACAAGTACGTTGCTCTCATGCCGCAGCACGGCGAAGAGAAGCTCGTCCACTTCCACATGCGCTACGGCGATTCCATCGATGAAATCCTCAAGAAGGACGATTGGTTCCCTGTCATGATCAAGAAGGGCACCGCCGACATTGAAATGGTCAAGGAAGAAATCTTCGAACACCATCACTAAAATCGCCCGATGCTGGTATCTCGGCGATGCGCTCGCATCATCCCGATGCTCCAGCATCTCAGCGATAACGTGACTGGATTAACAGAGTTACTGAAGGGACGGGGCATACACGTGAGGTTTATCCGAGCACTGTTCGCAATGGCTCTCGCACTGGTTTTCACAGTTACCGGATGTAGTAGCCAACCTAACGAAAGTAGCGAAGGCAAACCGGTCGTGTATGCCTCGTTCTATCCTGTCTACGACATGGTTTCCACCGTCGCGGGCGATACGCTCGACGTGCGGATTTTCATGCCGGCAGATAAAGACCCCCACATGTGGGAACCCACTCCTAAAGACATGAAGGAGCTCGCCCAAGCTGATCTCCTCGTGGTCAACGGAGCCAACTTTGAGCCCTGGCTCGATCAGGTGCAATCCGCAATCCCGGATCTGGAAGTTCTGCGCCTTTCCGATTACATCGACCTCATCAACTACAAAGGCGCCGCCGCAATCGGCGAATTCCAATATCTCGCCCGCCCCGGCTTCGAAGGCGGCAAAGAATACTCCATTATCTTTGGCCACACGCACGAAAAACACATGCGCGTTGCCTTCTATAAAAACGATGACGGCCTCGAAGGCCAAGCGCTCATTGACAAGTGCAAAGAACTCATGCGCGACGAGGGCCCCGAAGTCACCCAGGACAACAGCCCCACCGTGGAAAGCGGGAAGGTCATGAAAATCAAGATGGGCCACGAAGCCGGCCGGCTTGATTTCACAATTCCCGACGACGGCGACTGGATTTTTATCGCCGACCGCATCTCCGAGCAGCTCCTCCCCTATACACTTGCTGATTCCGGCGGGCACACCATCGAACCCGAAGTCCTGATGGATAACGCCTCGAGCGCCACCGACAAAATCACCTACGACCCGCATTCCTGGCTCTCACTCGTCAACGCGAAAAGCTACGTCAACGCCATCAACGACACGCTGCGCAAGAAGTACCCCGAACACGAAGACGTCTACGCGAAAAACAAATTTGACCTCGTGAGCTCCATGACGGAAGTCCACAACGAATACAAAATCAAAATGAGGGACTTGGAGCATCGCGAATTCGTGGTGAGCCACAACGCCTACGAATATTTGGCCCGGGATTTTGAATTAATCCAATACCCACTGCAGGGGCTCACCAGTATGAACCAGCCCAGTATTCGTACGCTCACGAATGCAATTAGGTACGTGCGCGATAACGACGTCGAATATATTTTCTACGAACTTGGGTCCCTCCCGTATGGCGCAGACACTGTGGCTGCCGAAGTCGACGCCGAACTTTTGCCGCTTGCTTCCATGGAATACGTAACGAAGGAGCAGGGCGAAAAGTACGGCGGATACGTCGGCCTCATGCGAATGAACTTGGAAAACCTCTACGTTTCACTGGTGCGATAAGAAGGAACGATTGTGGACGCAATTTCACTGGATAACGTCTATTTTTCATACGGCCCACACCCCGTAATTCAAGGCGTTGATCTGACCATCAAAAAGGGCGAAACGGTGTGTATGACCGGGGAAAACGGCTCCGGCAAATCGACCCTTTTGAAGCTGATTATCGGGGCGCTGGAACCGGCGTCGGGAACCGTGAAGGTGCTCGGCTCGAGTATGCATAAGCGTCGCGGCGTGCTGGAGCTGGGCTACGTGCCGCAAAACAACGCGATCAGCCAAACTGCTTTCCCCATTACCGCCCGCGAAATCGTGGTGATGGGTCTGCTTTCTGATTTCGGCTTTGCGAAAATTCCGCGACGCCGGCATCTGGACCGTGCCGAAGACACACTAACGCAGATGGGGCTTGAGAAATATATTCACTTCCCGTTTTCGGAACTCTCCGGCGGTTTGCAGCAGCGCGTCATGATTACACGTGCGCTCATTCACGATCCGGAAATCGTTATTTTGGATGAGCCGACCGCCGGCGTCGACAAAGAAAGCCGTGAGGAATTCCTGCAGTTCCTCGATAAGTACACGTCAGAAAAAGGGCTGACCGTTCTGATCGTGACGCATGATACGAAGACGATTATTGAGAATATGAATATCGATACCTTCATCAATATTCAGGAGGGCCAACTTCATGCTGGAATTTGAGTTTATGCGCCGGACCCTCATGGTCGGCCTCATGCTGGGAATCTCGATTCCGCTGATCGGCGTGGTGATGGTCAACCGGCGTACCGCCATGATGGGTGACGCGCTGTCGCATACCGCACTGGCGGGTGTGGGCCTGGGGCTCATTGCCGGTTTCAACCCGGTGGCGGGCGCCATCCTGGTGGCGGTTGCCGGGGCGTTCCTGATTGAAACGATCCGTAAATACGCGCCGCAGTACGGCGATCTGGCAACCGCGGTGACGATGGCGGCCGGTCTTGGTTTAGCCGTGATCCTCTCGGATCTGGCACCCGGTGGCCGCAGCTTCGAATCGTATCTGTTCGGAAGTATTTCCTCGGTGATGTGGAGCGACCTCATTCTCACCGCGGTGGTATTTGTGCTCGTGGTGGGTGCCTCGATTGTGCTCTACGGATCGCTGCTTGATATGTCGGTAGATCCAACGCTTGCACGGCTTTCCGGTACGCGCGTTGGTATGAGTAATGCGATTTTCACGGCGCTCGCCGCGGTGACGGTGGCGCTTGGTTCGAAGATCATCGGGGCGCTTTTGGTGGTCTCGATTATGGTGCTGCCGGTGGCAAGCGCGCTGCTGGTTTCGCGTAGCTACCGGGATACCACGCTGCTGTCGGTACTCCTCGGCGTGATCTACACGATGACGGGTATCACCCTCTCCTACTACCATGAGGTGCGGCCGGGTGGTGCCATCGTGATGGTGGCCGTGGCGGGAATGCTTATCTTCCTCGTCTACCGGTCGATTAGGAAACGCGTAGACCGCAGCGAGGCCAATTCGCCCGCGATGATCAACGCGGTTTTCGCTGAGTAGAAGCCACATCGCTGAGTAGCGGTGGTTTCGCCGAATCCCGGCGGAATCACTGATTGGGCGGTTTTCGCTGAATAACAAGAGGTTTGGGGCGCGGCAGGAGGCGAACTGCTGCTCCACAGCCGACTGAGATACCGGTGCCACACCCAGCGAAGGGTAGCCCGGAGTTCGAGTCGGAAGCGCGCATAGCGTGACTTTGGCTGAGGCCAAAGCCCAACGTTTATGCTCTAGGAAGGTCGTGTACCCTTCTCGCCTCATCCATCCCTTTGGGCTTGTCCTCAAGTTGTTGACGTTTTTCTAAGCGGCTTCCACGAATGGTACCGCGGTTATTAATTCATATTTGACGGGTGTGTGACCGCCGATAGCCGTGTGGATCCGGGTCCGCGTGCAACACCAATTTGCGTGGTGCGCGCCCCCGTAGCCCAATCGCCATATCCAAGGCTTTTAGCACGGTTTGAGTGGTCTGCTTATCGGCATGAATACCGCGCCGGCACAGGGCTATTGCTAGACGCGGTGCCCCATAAGTTTGCCGGGAGTTTTCAAACTCTTTTGCTACCGCCTCATCAAAACGCCGCCGCTGCTGTGCCCTGGCCTGGCGTAGGGCGCTTCGGGAACGCCACGCATAATAACCCTGGCCAGTAAACCCCAAGAACTGCCGCCATGAATGTAACCGAGTATCCATAA
>NZ_FNAU01000037.1 GCF_900102025.1 Actinobaculum suis
TGAAGTGCCCCGGGTTTTGTTCCTAGGCATTTGCCTTGATTTCCATTCTCTCGTGATTTGGGTTGCTAGTCCAAAACTCTTCTTCTACTTCTGCCGGCGTACGGTAGCCGAGACTTTGGTGAAGCCTTGATTCGTTCCACCACGTGACCCACTCGAAGGTCGCGATTTCTACGTCGACCACATCGTTCCAAGTGCGGGTATGAATGATTTCATTTTTGTAGGAACCGTTGACGTTTTCGGCTAAGGCATTGTCGTAGGAATCACCGACCGTCCCAGTAGAGGCCGTGATTCCGTGCTCGGCTAGACGCTCGTTGTAGACAATGCTGACGTATTGCGATCCGTGATGTGCATGGTGAACAAGGCCCGCTGTGTTCTTGGCACACACAATGGCTTGATTCAGCGCCTGCAGCGGCAACGCCTCGGTACGCATCGAATCGGACAACGCCCACCCGACGATCCGACGGGAGTACACGTCAGTCACGAACGCTGTGTACGCGAAGCCGCCTCGCGTGCGGACGTACGTAATGTCAGCGACCCATAGACGGTTGGGTCCACAGGCCTTGAATTCACGGTTAACGAGGTCAGGTCGCGCATCCGGGCCCGTAGGCTTACGGGTGGTGATGGGTGCACCACCTTTTCCCTTTCCGGACAGGCCAGCCAGGCGCATCAACCGGGCAGTCTGTTCGCGACCAATATCAATACCTTCACGTCGAAGCGCGTGCCACATTTTCCGCACGCCGTAAACGCCGTAATTGCCAGCGTGAACCTCGCGAAGACGTTCCACGAGGGCAGCATCGCGAAGGCGGCGAGCGCTCACGCCACGTGCTTTGTGTTGGCGGTACCCGCGCGAGGTGATAAATCCTCCCTCACGATGATTCCTTAACGTCTGGCAGATGAACTCGGGCTGTGAAACGATCCCGCTGTTTATCGATGAATCGGATCATTTCCGACGTTTGGGGTCGAGTTCTGACGCGAAAAAAGCCGATGCGGCCTTCAGCAATTCGTTTATGTCACGTAGCTCCTGAACTTCGCGGCGTAGCTTGGCATTTTCAGCAGCCAGGTCTTCAGGCAGACGCTCGGGAACTCGTCCTTCGCGGCGAGCTGCCTGCGTCCATTGGCGAGCTGTGTGCCATGAGACGCCCAGTTTGGGTGCCACAATCTTGCACGCTTCCTGCGTGGATATATTCTCCGCCATAATGCGGTCTTCTACGAGACGGACAACGCGGTCCTTCGCATCCTGGTCAAATTTCCTCGGCATGTTCCAAATTTTCCCATCTACTCAAACGGAACAAAACCTGGGGCACTTCAT
>NZ_FNAU01000023.1 GCF_900102025.1 Actinobaculum suis
GCCCGGTTTCCATTTCGAACCCGGTAGCTAAGGTCGCCTGCGCTGATGGTACTGCGCTCGGGAGGGCGTGGGAGAGTAGGTCGCTGCCGCCAAAATGTTTTTTGGTTGGGTTTAGCGGGTAGCACTTCTTTTTGGGGGTGTTTCCCGCTTTCCCTGTTTAACTGCTTGTTTGGCTTGTGGGTTTGTTGTGGCTGGTTTGCGGGTTTGGTTTGGCCTGCGGGCTAGTCTGTTCGGGCTTGGTTGCTGGTTGGTCTGCGGGTTGGTCGGCTAATCGTGGCTGCTGGTCGGTTGGCCTGTTGGTTGGTCGGCCTGTTGGCCTGTGGTTTTGGTTTTTGTTTGGGGGCCGGGGTAGGCCCCCATTTTTTTATTTAACCGGAAGAATGGGGTTTAACTCGGGCTGGTAAGCCGAGGCGTATGGACCGGCGTATTGGCCAGATGGTGTTGGTTTTATCGGGGTTTTTCGGTGTTATGAAGCCTAAAGGTGGGTGTTGAAGTCGGTTTGACTCGAGTTTTTGGTTGGCCATTTCATGTTGGTTTTACCCGGGTTTTTTGTTCCTGTTTCGGGCGAAGGTAGGATTTGGAGTCGGTTTTAATCGAGGATCGTGGGATGGGAAATCGTCGATGCAAAATCTGTGGTGGCGCGACACAAAAATGGGGTTCAACGAGGGCTGGTAGGCCAAGGGCGAGACTACCCGTGCCTGGTACATATCAATGTCCAAAATCGATCGAAACGTGCGGCGGCGGTGCACAAACGTCCGGGTGGTGCAAGAAATGTGCGGCGGTGCGCAAACGTTGGTAACAGGCCCAAGATACGCGAAAGCCGCCCTGCGCAAACAGGACGGCTTTTCGAGTTAATCAACAAGTTACAGCCTCGGCACGCGGTGAGTCATGCCGGGCTAACACGTAGCTTAGTTGCTTTTACGATCCTATATGGTCCTAGGAATCCTGACGGTTAGCGGAGCGCAGTTCATCGCGGATTTCCTCAAGAAGAACGACCTGCGGGTCAGCCGGCTTCTCTTCAGTTCCAGCCGCTTCCTCTGCTTTCGCCATTCTGTCCTTCACCTTGTTGATCGGCAACACAACGAAGAAGTAGAGAGCAAAGGCAACTAGGAAGAAATTAATCAACGCGGTGATGAAGTTACCGAACTGGAGTTGCCCCGACCCCACGGTTAATACGAACTGCCCCTTGAAATCAGGCTGGCCGAAGATGGCAGCAATGAGGGGCATCAAAATATCCTGGGTGAGCGAGGTGACGATAGCGCTAAATGCGGCGCCCATGATCACGCCTACGGCGAGGTCAATCGCATTGCCCCGCGCGATGAATTTACGGAATCCGTCAATCATAACTAGTATGCCTTTCCATAACGGCGACGTGGAATTCCTGCACATAAGGCTCTAGCCGCGAATAAGGTTTTACCTGCGACTAAGGCTCTACCTGCAGAAATGGGTCTAACCCCGCTAGAAATATTATCCGGTGCCACGGCCGAAGCGGCGCCAAACGGACAATTTAGGCAGGGTCAATAATCACGGCTCGCATGGGCGCAACAGCCCCATAGCCCAAAACCGCATTCGCCTCCTCCTGCGGAATTGACACGAACACAACGCGAGTGCTCTCCGCTTCCCGGAAAATGGAGCTGCCAGAATCCGTAGCGCCAAGCCCCACCACTATCGCATGTCCCGTAACTAGCTTTGCCTCCCGCGCCTCCTCATAACCGGAAGGCAAAGAATACAGGGCTATACGTGCACCCGGAACAGCGACGGCGTCGGTACCATCCATGGCAACGTGGACGGGAACTATGGCCTGGCCGGAACCGGCAGTAGCTAAAAATTCTTCGCCTAAAAGTGTGCTCCGTGCCAGCGGCATACCGGCCGGCAAATTCGTAGCTACTACCTGGCCAGTTGCCTCTCGCGGCTCGGTGAGGCTACCTTCGGGGAGCGCGTCGGTAGGCAGCAGGCGGGTTTCCAGGTCGTTCGCAGAAAGCTCCGTGCCTGCGGGCACACTGTTTTTGACGACGACGACCGCCGCCATTTCCGGCTCCAGGCGCTCGATTGCGGAAAGAATTGAAGCCAGAATCCCAATCGCTGTAGCGGCAATGAGGATATAACGAAATCTCCACAGGGTGGCATGCAGATTGACCATGCCTCGAGACTAAGAAAGCCGAAGACGTAACGCTGGCCAATCCGGCCACCCTGTGGAGACACAGGACGCGAGCCGGGCTGTGGAAACTTGCCACACAAGGGGCACTACCTGCCCGCGACAGTGCTTTTAGCTTGCCGAAGCAGAGTTGCTGGAAGCAGAGCTACTGGAGGCAGAACGGGAATCGTTGTGGTAAAAACCAGAGCCCTTGAAAATAATCGACTGGCCGCGGCCCAAGATTTTGTGCAATTGCGGGAGCCCGCAGCTCGGGCACTCCGTGAGGGGAGCGTCGTGCATCGATTGGTGGGCGTCAAATTCGTGGCCGCAATGGGCACACCGATAAGAATATGTAGGCATTAATCCTCCAGAAATGAAAGCTGCTAAAAGACAGGCGAGTACGCGTACTAACCGGTCTACCGGATAGAAATCCTACTCGGCCGCGGCCCCGCACACCGTGTGGTCCATATCAAGGGTGTGATGTATAGCAAAGAAGAGTCATTCCTGTGGTGCGCGCGAGGTTAGCTGGTGGCCCGGGGCAGGATAGCTGAGGCCCGCGCGAATACTGCGCGCTGCGCGCCGGGCAACCGGGAACAAATACCCGGTAGGAGACCAAGGATAACTAACCTGTAATTACCCCTGTAATTACTAATTACGCCATGTGGTGAGGGTGCTTGTAAATAACGCGTGCGGTGGTGGAGTATCTAGTAAAACACCCGGGCGGTGGGGACTGGCTTTGCTAGTCCCCACCGCCCGGGTGTTGCATTGTTTTCGTTTATCTGTTTTGCCCAGATTAGCCATGGCTGTATCGCGGGGTAGTTATGGCTATACCGCGGGTTGGCTATAGCTATATCACTGGCTTAGAGCTCGGCCGCTTATGGCATCAGAGTTCGACCACACGGTCGGGGAGGATCACAGTGTGCACGGGCATATCGTTTTCATCGCGAGGGAGTTTGAAATCTACAAACTCTTCCGGGAAGACCATCGCGGCCACGGGCATATTGCGTGGCACTTGCTTGAGTACGCGGTCGTACCAGCCGCCGCCCTGGCCGAGCCGGACGCCGTCGTGATTGACGAGGAGAGCCGGGATTATAACTACATCCACATCCGCCAAGATTTCCGCGCTCAGCGGCGTGCCACTCGGGGCCGGCGGGCGGCCGGGAGCCTGCTCGGATAGGTCCTCGCGCCCCTGGTACCACGCCCATTCGCGGGAAAGACCGGGGCCGAGCTTCGGCACCAGCAGGCGCCGGCCGGAAGAAATAATCTCGTCACAGAGTTGTAAGGTCGGCGGTTCTTGATTTACGGAAATATAGGAGGCAATCACCTTTGATTCGCCGATATAGTCTAGGGCCTGCGCGATAAACCCCTTTTCGGCTTCTGCCAGCCGCGCGGCCCCACGCGATGCTCGCGCCTCACGCACCTTTGCGCGGAGAGCCGATTTAGCATCGCGGAGTTCCATTGTGGACACATCCGGATAGGAGATCTTTTGCAGTGTCATGCCCTAATCTTCTCACCGTCTCGCAGTAAAAGCCCGCTCGCGTTTTCAATTTCGCTAGCCGGGTATCAACTTAGGCGCCACCTTGGCACCATCTCATTGGCACCTAAAGCTTACCGCCACGAGGAAAAATAGGTACCGCGGCCGCGCGGCACGGCCGCGGTGAATGCTGGTGGAGTATGCGGCGCGTATTGGGTGGAGCCAGCATGTGGCACGTGGTGGTAAGCAACACGCAGCAACCGAAGGCAGGAACGGCCCCGGGCAAGACCGAGGTGAAGACCATTGCGGCGCGCGAAAAAGCGCTTGCGCGGGCGTTTGCCGGTAGGCTTACGCATAGTTGAGCTCGGTAGCAGGTACCGCCCGGAAACGAAACATCACCGCGAAAGAGGTAACCGGATTCTGCCGCTGCCGGGCGCCGGAAAGGGGCCCTAAGGAAACCTGCGGGCTAGAAGAGACAGGGAAGAACGGGAGCAGGATGAGAACGGTTGCGCAACAGCTGGAAGAGTGCCTGAGCGTTTCCGCCCAGATAGATCGGTTCGATGTAAATATTGCCGATGCCATCGGCACGATTCTGGCGGAAGACGTCCGCTCTACCGTGGACGTCCCACCTGCCGCGCTAGCCGGAACAGACGGATATGCGGTGCGTGCCGATGATACTTTAGGTGCATCTACCGTGCCGGTGGTGCTTCCCGTTACCGAAGTTTTGGGGGTGGCGAACCCGGACCGGCTGGCTCTCGTGCCCGGTACCGCGGTGCGGGTAGCTTCCGGAGCCCGCCTACCTTCCGGGGCCGACGCCGTGGTACCGCTGGCGTACACGGATCAGGGCGAGGTACAGGTAGAAGTTCGCCACCGAGTGGCCCCGCTCGATAATGTGCGCGAGCAGGCTGAAGATTTCGAGGCGGGCTCCGTGGTGTTGAAAGCTGGCACGCGTATCTCCTCCCGCCATATTGCGCTGCTTGCAGCGGCCGGGCGTTCCCTCGTGCCGGTACATCCCGCCCCGCGCGTCGTCGTCCTTTCGATAGGCGACGAACTGGTGGAACCTGGCGCGCCGCTGGGCGCCGGGCAAATTTACGACGCTAATTCGCACGCGCTGGCTGCGGCGGCAAAGAATGCTGGCACCGTGGCCTACCGGGTTTCTGCCGTCAGTGACGATAAAAATGAACTGCGTGACGCTCTACAAGATCAGCTTTTGCGCGCAGATGTTGTAATCACCACGGGCGGGCTTTCTTATGGCGGTGACGATACCGTGAAGGAAGTTTTGCAACCCTTGGGGGACGTGCGGTTTGACGCCGTAGCGATGCGTCCCGGTTCGCAAATCGGGGTGGGCCGGTTAGGGGAAGGCTCGGAAGGGGCCACAATCTTCTGCCTGCCTGGCAATCCGGTGGCCGCGCTTGTTGCTTTCGAAGTTTTTGTGCGTCCGTGCTTGCGGAAAATGGCGGGATACCGGCACTTAACACCGCGTTCAATCCGGGCCCGCGCCGCTCGTGGCTTCCTTTCCGTACCCGAAAAGCAAGATTATGTGCGGGCTTATGTGTATGGGGATCCGCATCGGGGCTACGACTTTGAAGCTATCGGCCAGGTGGATAAGCCTATCCTTTCAGGTATGGGCGCCTCCAATGGACTGGCGATTATCCCACCGGAAGTCGAACTCGTCTCTCCTGGCGATGAGTTCGAATGCATGATTCTGAACGTCTAGCAACGCCCTCCACAGTGTTCTCAATTTTCACAATCGTCACATCCTTCACATGCTTCACTACGGAGGTGAGCAACACACGGCCCGCCTGGCGAAAAACCGGGTGAAAGGCCAATAAAGTTAGGGATGTGGGTTTTCAGGGATATGCGCTAATCGTCGTAGTGGTGTTGCTATGTGCGTACGTTATACCTGAACTTTTTCGACGCCGGCGGGTGATCGCGGAAACGCGGCTCGATGAACGGTACGCGGAAAACTTGAGGATGTTGCAATTGCCGCAACGTCAGGACGAAGGGGATGGGGAACGTGGTTCCCTATTCCTGCGGACACCGGAGGTCATCATGGATGGGAACGACGATCGCGCCCAGCGCGAGCGGCAAAGCGGGCGTGATGTGCGCCAGCTGGCCCGCGATCGCGCACGGCGCCGGGCGCGTATCTCGCAACGAAAAGCGAATCGGCAACGCGGCCTATTCGTCGGCGCGGTTCTGGCCACAACTACAATCCTGCTGGGTATCGTAAGCGCGCTAACCACGCTTCCGTGGGTTTGGTTCGTGATATTTGCGGTGCTTACCGCCCTGTACGGCGCCGGGTTTGGCTACCTAGCGGTACAAATGAATAAAGGTGACAGGACCGATCGGGAAGAAATTGCTGCGCTCACCAAGATGATGAAAGGGCCACGCGGCGGAACCTCGCAGTCTCGCCGCCCCGCCATGCCGCGCGCCGGCCGTTCCGCGGCTAGCGCTGCTTCCGCCACCAGTTCCGCAAGCGCGCTTTCTGCCTATACGGCCGATTCCGTTGCTGATTTGGAAGATTACGACGCCGCCGCGCCGAGCGCGGATTCTGCCGAGCAGGTAGCCGAGGCAGGCGATGAATCGGGAAAAGCGCATGACCGCGCGGTGAAGAACAGTGCACGTGTGGCGCGAGCACGGCGGGCGGCGCAAGCCCGGCAAGCTCGGCAAGCCCGCCAAGAACGCCGGCAAGCAAGCCAGCCCCGGGAAGCGGGCGAAGCTTCCCGGGCGGGGCAGAAACGCTCTGCCGGGCAGGCGGCACAAACACGTGGCACACAATCGCAGCGGTCTGGACTAAGCATGCGCATGGGCGCAGATATTATTGCAGCTCCTGATTTTGCGCCGATTTCCGGTTCCTCCCGGGAAAAGGCAGACCTTTACGCCCGCTACCAGAGCGATACAAGAACACGCGGCACTGGTTCGCTACGTGCAGTTGGGACGCGTGAGGCAGGTACCCGTGAGACTGGTGCCCGCGAGACTGGTGCCCGTGGGGTTGGCGCTCGTGGGGCTGGCGCGCGGAGCGCAAGCGAGCAACGTGACGCGGGATATGGCCACGCAGGAAGCTACGGAGGCTACGGAAGTTCCGGGAGTGGGGCCGCCTCAGGTGAGCAACGGCGGCAAACCGTAGCGGAGCCGGGCTATAACTACGGCCGCAAGCTGGAGCTACCGAGCTACACAATCAAACCTAATTCCGCGCTTTCCGTAAGCTTGGCCGGCGCAGCGCGTTCCGGAAGGCTAGGGGATCCTGGGGAGTCTGGGGCCGCCGCGAATTGCGGAACTGGCGTGCAACCGTTTGGCAATCGGGCCGCTGATGCCCCGATCGCACGGCGTACCGTTGCCCCCTATCGAAGCCTGAGTGCGGAGAGTGCGGCGGTCGCCGAAAGCAACGCGGCCACCGCGCCATATCGGCCCAAGCAGCCAGGTGAAACCATCGACCAGCGCGGCCGCGTCGTAGTAGACGGAGTGTTCGAAAACGGCGAAAAGCACGCGCGGCAAGGCCTGCGCGGCGGGGCCGCACTCGACGAGATTCTGCGCCAGCGCCGGGCTTAAGGCATATACGCCGGCCTTTTGGTGGCTGATGTATTCAGTTTTATTGCCTGATTTTGATTACCCGTTTTTGATTGCTCAGTTTTGTTTATCCGGTGATTTACGTCGTCTACCGGTGATTTACGTCGTCTACTTGGTGGGTTGCGTCATCTACCCGGTTGGTTGCGTCGTCTACCCGGTTGGTACTGCTCTTGCGGGTAGGGAGTGCTTCGCCCTGGCTAGCGGAATACTAATCCGCAAGCGCAGCAGATTTGCTCGAAACTGGAGAAGGTTAGCTAGGCCACCACTGTATTGATTGGAAACTTGGACGGAGTTGGCGTACGATAGATCAAGTCTTCGGGGCTATGGCGCAGTTGGTAGCGCGTCTCGTTCGCAATGAGAAGGTCAGGGGTTCGAATCCCCTTAGCTCCACAGTTAGACGCTCATTTTGATACAAAGTGGGCGTCTTTTTGCTTTCCTCGGGTTCCGCGTTTTGCCTGGTATTGCGCGGGATTTGAGGGGTTTCTGTCTCGATGACTTCGTTATCTTCTGACCCATTAGGTGAAGGATCTTCGTAAGCTTTAGCGACGAAGCATGGGGCTGGTACCCAATAGCTTGGCCTTACTTACCCTTTAAGGACACTCGCGATTAACGACACCCGCGATACGCGCGCCCGGGTATCTCGCCGATGCTGTGGTTCAGCACTGGGGGAGAGGACTGCCGCACATTAAAGGTGGCGGATCGGGGTGCGCGTACCGAATCTAAGAGCGCAGCCCAAGCCCCACCTACTGAAAAGAACAGTCGAAGTTTGGGCGCAGGTCCGACTAGCACAGCCCCGACTAGCACAGCCCCGACCGCTGCTGGAACTTGTCTGAAACGAAAGCGCCCAACCGCAGGATTGCTGTGGTTGGGCGCTTTCGTTACTGCCGATTCTGAAAAGTGATCTCCACTACGAGACTAGTTCGATCCGTCTGGTTGCGACTCGATCAGCGAGTGCATCGTCGTGGGTGATGATTAGCATTCCGATGTTCCGTCGTTCGGTCTCGGCGAGTAAGAAATTCCAGATCGCGGCCTGTGAGATGGAATCCAGCATCGTGGTGATCTCGTCGGCGATCAGGAACGTGGTTTTGGGCCCGAGCGCCCGGACGATGCAGCAGCGTTGGATCTCCCCACCTGACAGTGCTGCGGGCCTGCGTTGCAACCACTCGGCCTTGACACCAATACTGTCCAAGATATCTTGGGGTACCTCGCCAGTTTCGGTGATAGCACTGGCTAATGGCAGCAGCGGGTTGACTGATTTTTCCGGATGCTGCCACACCATCTGTACTGGGCAGTAGCCCCGTTTCGGTAGTGGTTTACCGTCGAGGGTGACCGTCCCAGTCTGTGGCTGCTCGTAGCCAGCTAGCAGTTTCGCGAGTGTGGTTTTGCCGACGCCACTCGGGCCATGCAAGACGACTCGCTCACCGGCCGAAACCGTCAGGCTCACGCCTTCGAGCACTGGTGATGACTGGTTGGGATAGCAGTAACTGAGGTTATCTGCCACAAGCATTAGTCCACCTCCGGGGTGTTAAAGAGTGCCGCGACATCTGGCGGGGCGACAAAATCATGCGCCGGGAGCGCTGCGATCAACGCCCGCGTATACGGGTGCTTCGCCTCACCTGCTAGTAGCTTATCGGTGGCGACAGTCTCGACGACACGGCCGCCATAGAACACCCCGATCTGGTCAGCTACCCGTAGCCCTAGCTCAAGGTCGTGCGTTATGAGAAGCACACCGTTACCTAGCTGGGCATAGTCACGCAGATCTTGCAAAGTTTTCGCCGCCAGTTCGGTCTGCATCCCGGGGGTAGGCTCGTCGGCGACGATCACCCTCGGATCTTCCAGCAGTGCGGCACAGAAGATGACGCGTCGCAACATTCCACCAGACAGCTCATGCGGCCACATATCGGCCACCTCAGCGTCCAGACCGTAACGGTCGAATAGTTCATTCATTCGTGCCCGACGGTCGTCGGATACATCCGGGCCGAGGACCTGGTTACCGATGCGCATTAATGGATCCAGGCTGGTTACTGATTGTGGGATGAGTGCTAACTGGTTACCACGCATCTTGCGTAGTTCGGCGTCACCGATCTGTTTTCCGTCATATTCGATATGAGCTTTGACGGTAGCGCCCGGTGGATAGAGCCCAAGCAGTGCATGTGCTAGTAGGCTCTTCCCGGATCCTGATGCGCCAATAATTGCGCTGACTTGTCCAGCGTAAACCTCGGCGTACAGGTTGCTGATAGTTGGTACTTCATGTTGAACGCCGTGTCGATCTTCCTTTAAGAACGATATCGAAAGGTCACGCACCGCCAGCAGCGGCGTGTTCAGATCCTCGCTCATATATCGCGTCTCCGATCTTCGACGATCACCCGCAGGGAACGTCCGAATAATTGGAATACCAGTACCATCAGCAGCAAACTGAGACCGGGGAACAACGCCGACCACCACATTCCGGCGGTCAGGTAGCTCATGGATTCTGACAGGATCACCCCGATAGCTGGTTGTTCGGGGCTCAACCCGAACCCTAGGAACGTGATGGATGCCTCATGCAGGATCGCGTGCGGGAATAGCAGTACTAAACCAACCAGGAACTGCGGGATTACGGCTGGCAGCATATGTTTGACGGCAATCCTTACCGGGGAGCAGCCCTGTCTCCGGTCGATCGCCACATAGGTGGCATCACGCACTTGCATCACCTCGGAAGGACCTGACCCCCTGTTGGTGGACATAGGCTAGCCCCGGCGTTCAGCCGGAGAAAGGTAGTCTTCTACCATGTCCCGTAAAACATATTCCGCGCA
>NZ_FNAU01000010.1 GCF_900102025.1 Actinobaculum suis
TTATGGATACTCGGTTACATTCATGGCGGCAGTTCTTGGGGTTTACTGGCCAGGGTTATTATGCGTGGCGTTCCCGAAGCGCCCTACGCCAGGCCTACGCCTGGCCAGGGCACAGCAGCGGCAGCGTTTTGATGAGGCGGTAGCAAAAGAGTTTGCAAACTCCCGGCAAACTTATGGGGCACCGCGTCTAGCAATAGCCCTGCGCCGGCGCGGTATTCATGCTGATAAGCAGACCACGCAAACCGTGCTAAAAGCCTTGGATATGACGATTGGGCTACGGGGACAAGCACCACGTAAATTGGTGTTGCACGCGGACCCGGATCCACACGGCTATCGGCGGCCATACACCCGTCGAATACGAATTAATAACCGCGGCACCATTCGTGGAAGCCACTTAGAAAAACGTCAACAACTCGCGTGCAAGCCCAAAGAGAGCTATACTCGAAATAATCGTTCAGCCCGCCTCGACTCCGGTCGGGAGTGGGCTGGATCTCTGTTAGGGCTCGGAGCGGATGTATTGAGTAAGCCGGTAAAGCGGGCGTTAACAATTGCCCAGCACATTGAGTTATTGCGTTCTCGCGGCATGGAAGTAGACGACGCGCTTGCGCACCAATGGTTGAGCTACGTCAGCTACTACCGACTATCGGCCTACTGGTATCCCGCCAGGCGACTTACTTCTCGCGGTGTTCGCGCGGACGCGTTCCTTCCGGGCACGCGTTTTAGTGATGCAGTTGCGTTGTATGAAGCAGACCGAAAACTGCGCTCACTTGTCCATGACGGCATGGAACGAGTCGAGATAGCGATGCGTACCCGCGTAGGTGAAGTCTTGAGCGCCACCGACCCGCTTACATACGTCGATCCGCAACGGTTCCGTCCAACCTTTAACCACCAAAGATGGATGACAACGCTCGATAAGCGCATTTCGCGGGCTCATCGGAACAATGAAGCGATTAAGCATTACCGGAATTGTTACGGTGGGAACTACCCGTTTTGGGTACTGGCTGAGGTACTAGACTTCGCGGATATCTCACGCCTGTATGAAGGGTTACCAGCGTCTGACCAGCGCACTATTGCCGAAGAAATGGGCATCGTAATCGATTTGGGGGCCTTATCGAAGAATCAGCAACGCAAGGCCAAACTTCAATCACCGCTCGTACGGTGGATGGAACAACTCACCATCGTTCGTAACTACTGCGCACACCATGCCAGGTTATGGAACAAGTCTTTCGCGCCGGCACCCACCGCAGCGCTACGGACGCAACCACAATTCGCCGCGCTCCCAGAAGGGCAAAGCGAGCAGGTATTCGGCGTGCTCACCGTCATGTCTAGCCTCATTCGGGTGGCCTCGCCTGGCACAACCTGGCCGGCCAAAGTCACTAGACTCATCCGCCGCGACTTCTTACCCAATCCGCTTGTCAGCCCGACCAGCTTGGGTATCCCACCCGACTGGAACTATTCCTTTTAAACGCTAATCTTTGGGTAGTGGGCGCATTCGTAGCGGTCCGCTTCCAAGGACAAACAAGTGGCCCAGTCGGGCGTGGTTGACATGAAGCGGCAGGCGCCCTTAACGGTGAAGCCGGAGTTTTGGCTGTAGTAGATGACGATTTCGTCGTGGACGTGCATCACGATCCGATGGCCGGCCGCGGCGGCTTGGAGCATGGCACGGACCAAGAGGCTGCGGGCTGGGAACTACGGAACTCATCTGAAGTTACGTGGCGGTTGCCATTGCCCACCGCGGAGTCCCGTGCCGCAGCCGCACTTGCCACAACCCCGTTTTACGTAACCGCGCCTGCCACGGAAACCGAACGAACTAGCGCACCAGATTCATCGTTCCGCGCCAGAAAAGAAACGTTCTGGAAAAGAATCCTTCGTAGCCGGCCCTTGTAAACACTCCACATCCCCCGTGGGTTTCGTATCATCACCCAAATCCGCCGCTCATATGTCAAAATGTACAAGTGGCTACTTCATCTTCAGCACTCAGCGCAGAACAACGGGCAGAACTACACAAGACCATTTGGGGTATCGCGAATGACCTCCGCGGTAGCGTAGATGGCTGGGACTTCAAGTCCTATGTGCTTGGTATGCTCTTCTATCGCTTTATCTCTGAAAACCTGACCAATTACCTCAATGCGGGCGAACGAGCGGCTGGGAGCCTAGATTTCAATTACGCGGATATATCTGATGAACAAGCCGAACTCGGCCGGGCAGAAACCGTGCGAGATAAAGGGTTCTTCATTTTGCCTTCCGAACTTTTCGTCAATGTTCGCGCCCGGGCAGCCACCGACGAGAATCTCAACGAGACTTTGCAGCGGGTTTTCGCGAACTTTGAAGGCTCGGCTGTGGGTACTGCTTCAGAAGATGACATCAAGGGCCTATTCGCCGATTTCGACGTCAATTCTGCCAAGCTCGGCTCAAACGTAGGTCAGCGCAATAAAAAGCTTCGTGACCTCATGAATAAGATCGGGGATCTTCAGTTAGGTTCCGCGCCAACCCATATCATCGATGCTTTCGGGGAAGCCTACGAATACCTGATGAAGATGTATGCCTCAAATGCCGGCAAATCCGGGGGCGAGTTCTTCACTCCCCCGGAAGTTTCCGAGCTCCTCGCCAAACTCACGGTTGTTGGGAAAACCGAGGTAAATAAGGTATACGATCCCGCGTGCGGCTCCGGGGGCCTATTACTTAAGTTCGAAAAGGTGCTCGGTAAGAATAACGTGCGCAACGGGTTTTACGGCCAGGAAATCAACCTCACCACTTATAACCTGTGCCGTATCAATATGCTCATCCACGACATCAACTACAACGATTTTTCGATCGCCTTGGGCGATACGCTTACTGAACCCAAGCACTGGGATGATGAGCCTTTCGAAGCCATAGTTTCGAATCCTCCTTACTCCACGAAGTGGGATGGCGCGAGCAATCCGGTTCTAATCAACGATCCGCGTTATTCGCCAGCGGGCGTGCTAGCGCCACGATCGCGCGCGGATATGGCTTTCACGATGCATATCCTTAACTGGTTGGCGGTTGACGGTACCGCCGCGATTGTCCAGTTCCCGGGGGTGCTCTACCGCGGCGGCGCGGAAGGGAAGATCCGCAAATACCTGGTGGATAACAACTACGTCGAGACTGTTATCCAGCTACCGCCAGATCTATTCTTCGGCACTACTATTGCCACCTGCATTATGACGCTCAAGAAGTCGAAGTCTGACAATAGCGTGCTTTTCATCGACGCCTCTGACCTCTTCACCCGCAGCGGTAACCAGAACATGTTGCGTGAGGAAGATCAGCAGCAAATCCTCGATATTTACACGGCACGTGAATCTATCGAGCATCGCGCCGCACTGATTACTAGCGAGGAGATCGCGGAGAATGATTACAACCTCTCGGTCTCTTCTTACGTGGAACCGGAAGATACTTCGGAGCCGGTAGATATCGTCAAACTCAATTCGGAGATCGAGCAGATCGTGGCCCGCCAGCAACAGTTGCGCGAGCAGATCGACGCGATCGTGCGCGATCTGGAAGGTACCGGCGAACCTTCCGTTCCGGTTTCCGGTGCTTCCGATCTCACCTTCCCCGACGACGCCGCCGCTTCCGTCCGCGTCCACTTCGAAGACGATGCTTCTGTTCCGGCAGCCGCTTCCACTAAGGAGCAGGAATCCTAATGAACCACATCGAAAAACTCCTCCACGAGCTGTGCCCGAATGGAGTTCGATACGAGCGTCTTGGTAAGCTCATTGAGAAGCATGTTGGTGGCGGCACTCCCTCGAAGTCAAATCACGAATTTTGGGGAGGCAGTATTCCTTGGGCCTCTGTCAAAGACATGACTGGTAATGTCCTCTATCTAAACAATACGATTGATAGAATCACAGACCTAGGCCTGCAAGAATCCACTTCGAACTTGATTCCCGAGGGAAATGTAGTGGTAGCTACGCGAATTGCACCTGGCAAGATGCTTATTAATACTATCGATGTGGCCATCAATCAGGACCTTAGAGCTTTATATCTTAAGCCAACTTTGCTTCCAAAATTTTTAGTCCATCTGTCCCCAACTTTAAAATTCGAGGCTAGCGGTACAACTGTAAAAGGAATACCAATCAAAAAGTTGCTGGACATACGAATTCCCGTTCCACCGATCAAGATTCAACATGCCATAGTTGACATTCTGGACAAATTCATGGAGCTGGAAGCGGAGCTGGAAGCGGAGCTGGAAGCGCGCCGCGTGCAATACGAGTATTACCGCGACGCGCTTCTAACCTTCCCAACCAATTACCCTCATGTGCGGTTGGATGAGATTCTAAAGATCCGAAATGGCCGACCTTACAAACATTTAGGTTCTGGTGAGGTTCCCGTTTATGGCTCGGGCGGTGTCATGACTCATGTAAACAAACCCCTAGCAACGGGCCCTAGCGTATTAATACCCAGAAAGGGTTCCTTATCGAATATCTACTATTTGGACGGACCATTTTGGACAGTAGACACAATTTTCTATACCGACATAAATACTAGCGCTATCTTTCCTAAGTATCTATACCACCTGCTACTCAGCATGAATCTCGAGCGCCTAAACGAAGCCGCTGGGGTTCCTAGCCTTACCCAGAAAGCACTAAATCGGCTGAAAATCCCCTTACCGTCTTTGACTAGACAAATCCAGATAGCGAGCATTCTAGACAAATTCGACGCCCTGGTTAATGACATCTCTTCTGGTTTGCCAGCGGAGATTGCGGCTAGGCGGAAACAATATGAGTATTACCGGGATAGGTTACTAACTTTTAGGGAAATTGAGGGCGGGCATGAATGATCTCGGTTCGGATAGTCGGTATTCGCTCGTCGCGGCGGGTGGGCAGTCGACCGTCGTCGCCCGGTATGAACCCGGAGAACAGCGCGCGGAAGATTACCAGAGTGAAGCGCAACTGGAACGCGCTTTCATCAGGCAGCTCGAAAAGCAAGCTTACGAATACCTCACTATCAACAGTGAGGCAGACCTAGTTGCCAATTTGCGCACGCAACTCGAAAAGCTCAACCAGATCAGCTTTACCGATAGCGAATGGGAACGCTTCTTTGCGGAAGTGCTTGCCAACCCGAATGAAGGGATCGTCGAAAAGACGGCGAAACTCCAAGATGGTGGCCATATTCAGGTCCTCTACCGGGATGATGGCAGCACCAAGAATATTCGTATTCTAGACAAGAAGAATATTCACAATAACCGGCTCCAAGTGCTCAACCAGTATGAAAACGAAGCCGGTAAGCACGAGAATCGCTATGACGTAACAATCCTCGTCAACGGCCTGCCCCTGGTCCATGTAGAGCTCAAACGGCGCGGTGCCGATATCCGGGAAGCCTTCAACCAGATCGATCGTTACCAACGTGATTCCTTCTGGGCTGGCAGCGGTCTGTACGAATACATTCAGATCTTCGTGATCTCCAACGGAACGCTCACCAAGTACTATTCCAACACCACGCGCGAAGCTTCTATCAAAGAAAAAACCGGAAAAGGCGGCCGCCGGAAAACTTCCAATAGTTATGCCTTTACCATCTGGTGGGCAGACGGCGAAAACAAAGTGATTGCCGACCTCATGGACTTTTCTCGCACCTTCTTTGCCAAGCACACTATCCTTAGCATCCTCACTCGTTACTGCGTGTTCGACGTCGATAAAAACCTCATGGTCATGCGGCCTTACCAGATTGTGGCTACCGAGAGGATCTTGAACAGAATCGTTGTTTCCTCCAATAGCCGCACCTGGGGAACCCTCAGCGCTGGGGGCTATATCTGGCACACCACCGGTTCGGGAAAAACTCTTACGTCTTTCAAAACCGCGCAACTAGCCACGGAACTAGAAGGCATAGACAAAGTGCTTTTCGTGGTAGATCGCAAAGACCTCGACTACCAGACGATGCGTGAATACAACCGCTTCGAAGCCGGAGCGGCAAACGGCAATACTTCCACCGCGATTCTCACCAAACAGCTGGAAGATTCCACTTCGAAAATCATCGTCACCACGATACAAAAGCTTTCCAATTTCGTGAAACGCAATCCTAAGCATCCAGCCTTCGGGAAACACATAGTTATTATTTTCGACGAATGCCACCGTTCCCAATTCGGGGAAATGCATATCGCAATCCGCCGCGCCTTCAAAAAGTATCACCTGTTCGGATTCACAGGTACCCCGATCTTTGCGCAAAACGCGGCCGCTGGGAAAAAATTTAACCTGCGCACCACCGCGCAGGCCTTCGGCGATAAGCTCCACACTTACACGATCGTGGACGCGATCACGGACAAAAACGTGCTGCCCTTCCGAATCGACTACGTTGATACGATCGCCACTAATCCCGAAAGCAAAGACACCCAGGTAGCCGGAATCGAAACGGAAACAGCGCTCCTCAATCCGCTTCGCATCCGCGGCATCGTTACCTATATCCGGGAGCATTTCGACCAGAAAACCCGCCGCACGCAAAGCTACATGTATAAGGGGCAACGCAAACGCGGTTTCAATTCGATCCTGGCCACCGCTTCTATTTCCGCGGCGAAGGCCTACTACGAAGAATTCAAGGCCCAGCAAGACGCCGCCGGGCTCACCCCGGATCAAAAGCTCAAGATCGCGATCATTTATTCATACAATCCCAATGAGGCCGATCCGAGCGGGATAATCACCGACGAATCTTTGGAAACCTCCGGGCTGGATGTAGATTCCAGAGAATTCCTGGATGCGGCGATAAGAGACTACAACCAGCTCTTCGTTACTAACTTTAGTACTGAGGGAGATTCCTTCGAAAACTACTACAAGGACGTTTCGGAGCGGATGAAGAACCAGGAACTTGACCTGTTGATCGTGGTAAATATGTTCCTCACCGGTTTTGATGCCAAAACGCTCAACACCCTGTGGGTGGATAAGAACCTACGCCAGCACGGGCTCATCCAAGCTTTCAGCCGTACCAACCGAATCCTCAACTCGGTGAAAACCTTCGGGAACATCGTCTCCTTCCGCAACCTGGAAGACGCCACAAACGATGCCCTCACCCTATTTGGTAACAAAGACGCCGGTGGCATCGTACTGCTCAAGCCCTACCAGGATTACTTCAACGAATACACCAAGAAGATCGCGCAACTAAAAGACGAGTTTCCACTCGGCAAAGCCATTATTGGCGAAGAAGCGCAAAAGGAGTTCGTGGGCCTGTGGGGATCGATCCTGCGGCTGGTCAATATTCTTGACTGCTTCGACGAGTTTGCGGATGAAAACATGCTTCCCGCGCGGGACATGCAAGACTACCAGGCCGTATATTTGGAGCTTTATCGCGAGTTTCGGGAACTTAGCCAGGCTGATAAAGAGTCAATTGCAAACGACGTCGTGTTCGAAATCGAACTGGTCCGGCAGGTAGAAGTAAATGTGGACTACATTCTCATGCTCGTTCAAAAGCACATAGAAGAGCACGGGAACCTGCACGATAAAGAAATTCGCGCCGATGTAACCCGCGCGATTAACGCCTCCCCCACGCTCCGCAACAAGAAGGACCTCATCGAAGAATTCTTGGATCGGATCAACGTGGGCGCAGACCTTTCCGACGATTGGGTGGCCTACGTACAGCGGCGCCGCGCCGAAGAATTTAATGCCCTGGTGCAGCAGGAGAATCTCAAACCTGCAGAAACTCATCAGCTCATTGCTCGGGCCTTCCGTGATGGTACCGATATTCCGCTATATGGCACGGCGGTATCGGAGATCTTGCCACCGGTCTCCCGTTTCTCGAAGGAAGACGCGCTAGCGAGCAAGCGACAACGCGTAACCGAGCTACTGCAAGCCTTCTTGGAACGTTTCCGCGGGCTGGGAGCTACGGACGTCTTCTAGCGGTACTTCCTCCCGTTGAGGTTGTGAACGCTTAGGCCCGAGCCCCGGAAAGTGGACATGGTGGTGGTGTTTATGCTGCAAGGTCGAGTGTAGTTGGCGCGTGTTTTTCGAAGGTGTCTGGGCCCGGTAATTGCACCAGGTGCGAGTTGTGCCACTGTATACCTGTTGCTCGCGCTGGACCCGTACGTGGCTACCGCACCCCTCTTTCAACTCCGCGGAATGAATCTTACGGAACATGGCAGAAGACTACCTTTCCCCGTTCCCCGGCAAAGCGCCGGGCTAGCCCATGTCCACCAACAAAGGGGCCAGGTCCCGAAATGTCGCAGACCAATTAGTTACCTCTTGCAAATCAGAGTTTCCAGGACTAGCGCTGCGAGAGGAACCGCGAAAAGTATGGAAACGGCAAGGGGCACCGGCGGCATTTGATAGTTGTCTGGAAGGATGAACTTGCTGACGGTTGGTGAATACAACATTACGCCTAAGCTAGCGCTGGAAAATGCGGAAAAGATGGATAGGTCGTATATCTTAATAAACAACCCAAGGAACGCGAAGAAGAGGAGGGCAAGGAGTATAAAGGCTATTATTGAGGCAGTTACTACCCCGCTTTTGAGTGACAGTCCGACCAATATCGTGAATGAGCTCTTTTTGAGCAAAGCTGTCAGAAGTTCGCCTCCTTCGCTCACTCTAGTCACGAAATAAAACAATATGACGGCCATGAGCTGGGACGACCCGATAAGTACGAAATATTTGAGAAAAGTAGCAGCGGTCAGCGAAGGTATATCGCGGTGTATCAAATCGCGTTCGTTCATTTCCTACCTCCATGCTGAAAACAAGTGTACTGACAATCGTTGGGGGACAGAAATCTTCTGGCGCAAGGCGGCACTAACCGGGACGGTCGCCGCGTGCGGGCTGGGGCGAAACTGGGCCCGTTGTATGAGAAGCTCGCTGCGGGACGACCCGCCAAGCGGCTCACCGCGCTGCCGGACTAGGTCGGTTCCCTTGGGGAAATATTGACGTAGTAGGCCATTGGTGTTTTCGTTAGTGCCACGTTGCCATGGTGAGTGTGGGGCGCAAAAAAATAGGCGTCCATTTTCAGGACGCTGGCTATTTTCTTGTGTAATGCCATTTCAGGGCCTTGATCCCAGGTGAGCGTATTACGCAGCAGTGCGGGCGTGGTTTTCTGCGGGCACGGCCGGTGTGTAGAGCGCGTGTGACTTAGAGTTTGAGGGGTGCAGCCAAGAGTGACCGCGCTTTTGCGGATGGCGTAGACGCGGAAACGGTGGCTCGGTGTACGACTCGCTGGGGCTTCTCGTTTTATGATACTGCTCCCAAATGCATTGTTAACAAGGAATGCCTAAGTCTAGAATCGATCTTGTCTCTAAGAGGAGGCCGCAGCTCAGGTTCCCCAGTTGCGCAACCCGCCATCAAAGATGATGGCATGACAAAGGAATGGAATCCGTGAATTTTCAAAAACTCGTGAGATTTACCATCGTAAATGTCTGCGCAATTTCGTTGTCAATTACGTTTGGCGGAGTAGCTAATGCCGCACCACTTAGGGAGGCTACGCCATCGTCTCAACATAATTCTCACAGCATACTGCCCATGACACCCGCCCCTGTAATATCAGAGGATCAGCTATTAGCTACTTTTAAAGCGATTGAAGAGATTCCCGATAGCGTGCTTCAAGCCGGAGATGCAGCAGCGCAATCTTGGTTGAAAGCGCGACTGGGAGATGACTTTCACTCACAGCCAGGCTCCGTTACAACTTTTGGAGTGGTCGGTTGCGTTAGTGCTATCGGTCTTGCCATCGTGACAAACCTGCCCATCTTTAAGATTACGAAAATCCGCACAGCTCTGAAGGCCGCCGGCGGCGCAACTAAATTTGTAAAGACCTTCAAGCGTGTTTATGACGCACAGCGGAAAGCGAAAGTGTCATTTAAAACGGCAGTTTCGCGGGCCGTTAAGCGGGCTGCAAAAAAGGCTGGACCAGAGGCTCAACAGACTCTGATTGAGCTCTTTAACCTAGGTAATGTTTATAGTGCCTGCTTTGAATGACGACAGAGTGCGAAAGTTAAAAATGGCACGAGTAATCTTTTTCACAATTGGAGCCCTTGGGTTAGTACTGTTAACCATCAGCTTTTGGGTTGGTACCGGAAGGATTGGAGGCGTTTTGTGCGCTGGGGCTCTTATTGGACATATGGCAACCTGGAAAAGCAAAACTGACATCCAAGCACGTAATCAAAACGGGTTTTCATGATCAGATCGTTGTTCGCGCGAATAAATAAAATACAGGTAGCGTCACTACGTAGCAACAGATAAGGGTCTGTTATTCGAGCTAAGGTTATGGGTGCTTCCGTTTTGGAGGCACCCATAGCTGTTTTTTGAAAGGAAGCCGCAGTGGGACTAATCAACTGGCTACGTCCATCAAGCCGCCGCACAAGCACGGCTCACGCTATCGGGACTGGTTACAGTTTCTTATTCGGACCGACCAGCTCAGATAGCCGGTCACGGAACGCTCCACGACGCAAATGGAAACCTAATGCCGAATGCGAGAAGCATCCTTTCACAAGCAATGTCAAATACGCTTGACGTAAAGCGTACTCGATCTAAAGCGTGCGCGATGTAAAGCTTACCTGACGTAAAGTCTGCTTGACGTAAAGCTTGCTTGACGTTATGGTGGTGGCGTCAGAGCGATAAGGAAATCAGGACGATAAGGAAAATGGAGTCCGTTATGGCTAAGCCGTCTAATAGTCAAGCTAAATGGGAGTATATACGCGGAACGAGAGTCAAGGCCGCTCCCCTTGCTTTTATCATTGGGACGTTACTGGCGATAGTTACCGCCGCGATACGGGTGGCATTTAATCCGCCTGGCGAATATCGATGGGCGGCCGTGGTGATTTTCGCGGTCTGTATGGCTGCCCCGCTCATCGGTTTGGCGTGGGTGTTACTCGTTGACCGTTCAACCCTGCCTGGTGCCACTGCACATCCAGAACTCGCCGTGGAACACCGCTGGCATACCCAGGCGGCAACGAACGCCTTCCTCACAACCGTCACAGTAGCTGGGATCGGCGCCGCCCTAACATCGGGAACCGTTTCCCACGTTTTGGTGGGAATAGTCCTCTTCGAATTCCTCGTCTACGGTGTCTCCTACCTATGGGCAAAGCATAGGTAGGTCATGAAAAACAACCTTGCCATACGCCGCAAACAGGCGGGCTGGACCCAAGAACAACTTGCTGAACTGCTCGGCGTAAGTAGACAAACAATAATCTCTATTGAAAAAGGCCGGTTCGATCCCTCACTGCCCTTAGCATTTTCCATCGCCAGAGTTTTTGAGTGCACTATAGAAGACATCTTCACCCCTGACGAGGACTAAACGGGCCTAAACGAGGCCTAAACCCTCCCGGGATCACATCAGCAATAAAATAGTTGCAAAATACTATGTACCCCGTACCGGATTTGAACCGGTGTTGCCGCCGTGAGAGGGCGGTGTCCTAGGCCGCTAGACGAACGGGGCCTAAACGCTATCGCGTTTCGCTGGGGTACTAGGACTCGAACCTAGAATGGATGAACCAGAATCACCTGTGTTGCCAATTACACCATACCCCAAGGGTTCATCGCCTTTGCGAACTCTCTTTTCTCATATTTGCTCGCTTGGCGACGAACATCAACATTACTCATACTCAGCGGTTCTTGCAAATTGAAACGGCGTGCAACCGCTCACCTTACCGATTTGCCGTTGCACGCCGCCCCCACTCCCCTGCCGCTACTTTGCTGCCCTTATTCGCTCTTTATTCTGCCGCTGCTTGGTCGGCAGCGAGTTTGGCTAGCAATTGGTCGATGCGCGCGATAGCTTCTTCGCGGCCCAAGATAGCGATCGAATCGATTACCGGGATGGAAACATTGGTTCCCGTCATGGCCACGAAGAGCGGGCCGTAGGCCAAGCGCGGCTTAATCTCCAACTCTTGCACGAGCTTGGCATCCAAAGCCGGCTTGAGGCCTTCCGCGGTAAAATCGGCGTCGCCCAAAGAAGCAAACACTTCCCGCGCGGCCGCCAAAGCTTGCGGAGCAGAATCGCGGAGCCTGCGCACCGCCTTCTCGTTGTATTCGAGCTGGGCGGCGGGAACGAACAAGAACCGCAACAGTTCCTTCATTTCCCCGAGCAGTTGCACGCGGGTTTGCGCCAAAGGCGCGGCCGCATCCAAAATCTCCCGTTCCGCTTCCGGCAGTTCCTCGTAGTTTGGCGCCGAAAGTACGCCTTCCATATAAGGCACAATCCGGCGGGTGAAATCTTCCGTTTCAAGCATGCGGATATGGTCGGCGTTAATCGCCACGCACTTCTTATCGTCAAAACGCGCCGGGTTGGCGTTCACGTCCGCAATATCGAACTTCTCCACTAACTCTTCGCGGGAGAATACATCACGGTCGGCGGAAATCGACCAGCCGAGCAAAGCCAAGTAGTTGATCATCCCTTCCGGAATGATCCCGCGATCCCGGTGCAAGAACAGGTTTGATTCCGGATCGCGCTTGGAAAGCTTCTTATTGCCCTCCCCCATCACGTAGGGCAAGTGCCCAAACTGCGGGGTGAACTTGGCAATCCCCAGCTCTTCCAAAGCACGGTAGAGCACGATCTGGCGCGGTGTGGAAGAAAGCAAATCTTCCCCGCGCAATACGTGTGTGATCTCCATCAACGCATCATCTACCGGGTTGGTGAGCGTGTAGAGCGGATCGCCATTACCGCGCACGATCACGTAATCGGGTACCGTGCCCGCCTTATAAGTGATCGTGCCGCGCACCAGATCCGTGAAGGTAATGTCTTCGTCCGGCATCGCGATCCGCAAAGACGGTTTGCGGCCAGCCTCGCGGAAAGCCTGCTTTTCTTCTTCGGTGAGATATCTGTCACGCCCGTCGTATCCGAGGTCTGGATTTTCGCCCCGCGCAATGCGCCGCTCCCGCACTTCTTCCGCGGTGGAGAAGGATTCGTAGGCATACCCTGCCTCCAGGAGCTTGGCGGCTACCTCGCGGTATATATCCCCGCGTTCGGATTGCCGGTAAGGACCGTGCGGCCCGCCCACATCGATACCTTCATCCCAATCCAGGCCGAGCCAGCGCAGGGATTCCAAGATCGCCTGGTATGACTCTTCCGAATCACGTTGGGCATCGGTATCTTCGATGCGGAAAACGAAAGTTCCGCCGGTGTGGCGCGCATATGCCCAGTTGAAAAGGCACGTGCGGACCATTCCCACATGCGGGGTGCCGGTCGGAGATGGACAGAAACGTACGCGGATATCTTTGCCCGCTGCCAATGTCGTAGCCATGATGAATACAAGGATACGCTAGGAACATGGCATACAACTTCGATTCGAAAACACTTGCGCAGCTACAGACCGAAGGTTCTTCTAAGTGGTCCAAATACCCGGGCACGATCTGCATGTGGCTCGCGGAAATGGATTTTGGCATTGCGCCCGAATTGCGGGACTACCTGATCGGGGAAGCTCAGCGCGGTACCCTCGGCTACCTTCCGGCCGCGGAAACCCCGCAAATCCTGGATTCTGCGGCTTCTTGGATGGCCAATTTTGGTCCGCGCCCTGATACCTCACGCATGATCCTCATCCCGGAAGTATTAGAGGGCTTGCGTATCGCTATTCGTGATTTCACCACGCCGGGTACGGACGTCGTCGTCCCCACCCCCGCATATATGCCATTCCTCACAATACCTGCCGAGTTTGGGCGCGAAGTGGTGCAGGTTCCCTCCCACTTTGATCCGCAGGCGCGGCGCTGGGCCTTCGATTTTGAAGCTCTGGAAGAAGCGCTTCCCGAGGGCGGTTTGCTGATTTTGTGCAACCCGTGGAACCCGACGGGGCGCTGCCTGGACCGTTCCGAACTGACGCGAATTTCACAGATTGTGGAAGCGAAGGGCGCGCGCGTTTTCGAAGACGCCATTCACGCGCCGATACTTATCGACGGCGAATACATCCCCTACGGTTCCCTCAACGAAGCCACGCGCCGCCACACGATCACCGCAATCGCCGCGTCCAAGGGGTGGAACATCCCCGGTTTGAAAGCGGCGCAACTGATTTTCCATAACGACGCCGATTGGCAGGCTTTTGCCCCCAAGGCCGGCGCGGCCAGCAGCCCCACTAGCACTATCGGGGCGCGCGCGGCGCGCATTGCCTTCACGCACTGCGAGCAGTGGCGCACCGAAATGTGCCAGTACGTGGCCCAGAACCTGGCGCTTTTGGAAGCGCGCGTGGAAACCTGGCCGGGCGTGCACATGGCCCACGTGGAAGGCACCTATATTGCTTTCCTTGATTTTACGGACGCGGGCCTGGGCTCCGACCCGATCGAAGTTCTCCGCACCCAGGCCGGAGTTTCCCTCACCGCGGGTGGGGCTTGCGGGGCCGGCTACGAAACCTACGGGCGGATGATCGTTGCCACCCCGCGCGCCGTACTCGAGGCCGCACTGAATGCCATCGAGAAGGTTCTCCCCCGCGGCTAGCATGGCTGAGGGGACGCGGCTAGCACGGCAACGGGGCGCGGCTAGCGCCGCCGCGAGGCACGGGCAGCACAGCTGTGAGGCACGGGCAGACTGGCGTGGCTTGTACCCGCGACTATGGGTCCAGCCACGCCAGCAAGGCGAGCAAAAGCAGTACTCCTGCCCGCCGGCCGGTAGCCTGCCGCCTGCTACCTGCCGCCAGCTGCCAGTTATCTGCGGCCTACCCCCAAGCGCCAGCTGCCACCGCCAACCGCCAGCCACCACCGCACCATTACTTTTAATTCGCCTGTGGCGCCAGGTGTGGGGCGAAGATTTGGTTGCGGATGGTACCGATGCCTTCCACGGTTACTTCCACTACATCCTGATGCGTCACTTCACCGTTGGCGGTGCCGGTTCCGGTAAGCACAATATCGCCGGGCAGCAAAGAAGTGTGCTGAGAGGCGATGGCTACGAGTTCTTCCGGGGAGAAAGCAAGATCGGCTGCCTGCACATCGGTCACCAGGTTCCCGTTCACACGGGAGGTGATACGGGCTTGCTGGTAGTCGAAATCGGTTTCGATTACCGGGCCGAGCGGCAACGAACTATCCCAGTATTTGGCTTGGGCTGGGCCCACACCCGTCACGGTGAGGTCATCAATCACGGTGTAACCCAAAATCGCTTTGCGGGCTTGTGCGGCCGTAGCGTCTTTGAGCGGATGGGCGATTACCACTGCAATTTCTGCTTCGTGCACGAGCCCCGGCGCCCACTGTGGAACCATAATCGGATCTTCCGGGCCGGTTACCGAGGTGCTCGGCTTCAAGAAAGTCGATAGATCTGCTGCGGTAGCCCCTTGGCGGTAAGTGCCGCCGAAACCAAATACTTTGGTGCGCGGGAGCATGGGCGCTACTAGTTCGGCGTCGGCCTTCGCTACCCGCTGCCCGGTGGGTTTTACTTCCCGCGCGAAAAGCGGATCATCAGCTAACACAATGTAATCATCTGCGTCCGGATCATAGATCGCGTAACGGTATCCCTGTTGCATGGAAAGGCGCGCAATTTTCATGGTTCTAGCCTACCCGGCGGGGCCTGCCGCGGGAGCTTCCCGCGCCCAGTAAGATAAAGGTAAATACGTAGCGGCATCGCCGGTACAGGTGTAGCAGCATCGCCGGCGTGTCTATGTGCGAACCCATCCACGGTAAGGGCGGCCCGCGCAAAGGTGCGTAAAGACAAAACGGCGCAGACCAACTACGTTAAAATGAACTAAGACGGACTGCGGACGCAAATGCCTCGGTGGTAGTACTGCTTGCGTAGCAACACTGCTTAGGTGGCAACGCTACTTGCGCGGAAACACCGCTTAAACAGGCATTGTGGCCGTATCCCTTTGCTCGGCGACGCAGCCGTTACCTTTCGCGGTTCCCCGACCGTGAGCGGCACGCACTCTGGAGGATTGATGAAGAAGTTGCGGGACGGTTCCTTGTACGAAAAGCCGCGGTTTTCCGTGGATGATCCGAATCAGACGATCTACTGGCTCATCACTCGCCGGCTGAAAGATCACCCTAACCGCACGGCGGTGCGGGTCAAGAATTCTTTGGGCACGGGCTGGAAACGGGTTTCCCTGGCCGAATATATAGAGCTGGCGCGGCGCGGCGCTCGCGGTTTGATCGGGATGGGTCTCAAGCCTGGCGATACGATCTGCATTCTTGGTTCTACTTCATATGAGTGGGCGCTTTTGGATGCGGCCGCGATGTCTATCGGCGTCGTCGTGGTACCTATCTACGAAACCAGTTCCGCCGAACAGATCGAGTGGATGTTGGAAGATACCGGCGCGAAAATGGTGTTCACCGATTCCACCGCGCATGCCGAACTGGTCAATTCCGTGCGGCGCGGGCAAGAAAACCCGCAAGTATTTACTTCGCAACAGGCCCGCACCCGGCTCGACCAAGAAGCCCTCAAAATAGGTACCGCGGAACTTGACGAGCGGATTGCGGCGGTGCGGGCCGACGATTTGGCGACCATTGTTTATACCTCCGGTACTACGGGGAAACCGAAGGGCGTGGAAATCACGCACGGGAATTTTGCGCGCGCGGCGCTCAGTATTGAACAAGCCGAACCTGATCTGGTGTTCGAAGAAGGTGCGAACCTCCTCTTGTTCTTGCCTCTCGCCCACATTATGGCGCGGATTATTAACTACACGGCTTTGACTACGGGCGTGCAGCTTGGCTACGTCCCTAACATTAAAAACTTGCTGGCCGATCTAGCGACCTTCCGCCCCTCCATTTTGCTGGTAGTACCCCGCGTTTTGGAGAAGGTATATAACGCGGCCGAGGCTAAGGCGGGAGCCGGGTTGCGCCGCAAGATTTTCCGCTGGGCAGCTAATGTGGCCGTGAAGGATGCGACGAAACGCTTCCGGGGGCCGTGGCATCGCCTGCAACGCGGTGTGGCGAACAAGTTGGTGTTGAGTAAGTTGCGGGAAGCGGTAGGCGGCAGAGTCCGGTGGGCGGTTTCTGCGGGCGCTCCCCTGGGCACCCGGCTGGGCCGGTTCTACCGGGGTGCTGGTATTACGGTGATTGAAGCGTGGGGTCTTACGGAGACGACGGGCGCTGCTACTGCCACTCGGCCACCAAATCCGGCGCTGGGCACCGTGGGGATCCCCATGGCGGGAACTACCGTCAAGCTGGATAAAGATGGCGAAGTGCTCGTCAAGGGTGCGATCGTTTTCCGTGGCTATCACAATAATCCGGAGGCCACGGCCGAAGCTTTGCGGGACGGGTGGTACCACACCGGTGATATCGGCACGATCGATAAGAAGGGCAATCTGACGATCACCGGGCGCAAGAAGCACCTGATCGTAACTGCCGGCGGGAAGAACGTGGCCCCGGCAGTTTTGGAAGATCGCCTGGTTTCCCACCCCCTCATTTCGCAAGTGGTGGTGGTAGGAGATCAAAAACCGTTCATTTCGGCTTTGATTACGCTCGATGAACAAATGCTGCCGGCCTGGTTGAAGTCGCACGGGGAACCGGAGATGACGCCGGCCCAGGCACGCGAATGCCCGGCTGTACTTGCTTCTTTGCAACGCGCAATCGAACGCACGAACCGGCAGGTTTCCCGGGCCGAATCCATCCGCAAATTCAAGATTATTCCCGACGATTTCACGCTCGAAAACGGTATGCTCACGCCTTCCCTAAAGGTAAAGCGAGAAGTAGTGCTCGAACGCTATGCCGGGGTAATTGAGGATATCTACACTCATGACGACCGGCCCAAAGCGGAGAAATAGCCGCCTTAGGGCCAGCAAGTCCTGATACAACACAACGGGAGGTTGGGAGTTTCCACAAAAACTCCCAACCTCCCGTTTTTGGTGCGCGAGAGGGGACTTGAACCCCTACGCCCGAAGGCACTGGAACCTAAATCCAGCGCGTCTGCCAATTCCGCCACTCGCGCAGGCAACTCGCATAGCATACCCCGCATTGCGAGCGCGCTTCAAATGTTTCGCGTAAAGGTGAGTACCTACTCATACCATCTCATACCATTTGGGCACTAATTGGCTTGACTACTAATTGGCTTAGATACCCAGCAGGCGTAGGCAGCTTACGTACCCAGCGGCGTAGATACTCGGCGGCTTGGGTCTAAGCGGCGTCCGCGCCCGCGGCTGCACCATCGATACCGAGGTCGCGGCGGAGCCGGGCAACGTGCCCGGTGGCACGCACAGTGTATTGAGCCAGGCGTATCTTTCCCGCAAGGTCAATTACAAAGGTAGAGCGAATCGTACCCACGGTGGTTTTCCCGTAGATCTTCTTTTCCCCGTAAGTACCGTACGCTGTGTGCACGGCGTGATCTGGGTCAGAAACCAGGTGGAAATTGAGCTGCTGTTTTTCTTTGAATTTGGCCAGTGCCGCCACCGAATCCGCGGAAATCCCGACCACCGTATAGCCTGCCGCGCGCAAAGAGTTGAGGTTATCCCGAAAATCGCAAGCTTGCTTCGTACATCCCGGGGTTCCTGCCTTCGGATAGAAATATAGGATCACGCCAGCGGCTGGTGTGGTAGCGGCCCGCAGTTTCTCTAATTCGCTATGCAGGCTGATTTCGCCATCCGGACCGGCAAGTTTGAAATCGGGTGCTTCCTGGCCCGCGGTGAGACGGCCCGAAGTGGTTGCTGGTGTGCTACTCATGGAGCTTTTCCTTTCCGAAGATGAATCCCCAAATCAACAGTGCTACGAAACCAATACCATTGGGCCAAAAGCCGAGGGTTCCCGGGGAAAACCAGAGCGCGAACACCACCCCACCGGCAAAAACCCACGCGTTATCGATCCAGTAACCAATAACGCCAACCACAGCTCCAATAGTCCCAATAATCAGGGGCACTAGGAAACCGGCATAAAACCCGGCCATCCCCACTGCTACCCAGGAGTAGACAATGAGGGCCAGGGCATATAACAGCACCACCAAACTCATAACCCGCACATTTTTCGAGGAACGCATACGCTCAGATTACTAGCTTGGTTCCAGTTAGGCCTTCGGAGAAATGCGGAGCGCAAACCCTCCTGTTGAAAAACTCGGCTGGCAATATTGGGACATGAGCGAAATTGACGCGGCCGATATGGGCCCCTGGTTAAACCCGGACGACCTAGAATTTGTACGTGGCAAAGTACCAATTATCTACGTGGATATTGTGCCGGTACGGCTCGACGATAAGGGCCGCCTAGAACTGATCGGTATGCTCTTACGGCTAGATTCTGCTGGTATTTCCCGCGAGTTCCCGGCCGGGCGCGTACTTTTCCACGAACCTTTGCGCGACGCCGTGCTCCGGCACGTGGAAAAAGACCTCGGGTTAATGGCACTCCCCCAGATTCCTTCTTGCATGGTGCCTTTCACCATCCAAGAATATTTCCCCACCCCTTCCGGGGAAGGTACTTTCTTCGACGCTCGCCAACACCGCATCGACCTCGCCTACATTGTGCCCATTCAAGGCGATTGCAACCCCGGAGATGACGCCCTGGAATTCTCCTGGTTCACCCCCGGGGAAGCGCGCACACCGAGCCTGCAAAAAGAAATGGCGCCCGGCCATGCCGAACTGCTCCGCCGCGCCCTCGCCTACCTCGCCTAACGGCCAGCGGCCTAGTGCGCGGTGCCGGTCAGCTCGGCAGCAATAATCGGGGCGAGGGCGCGGAAGGCTTTGCCCCGATGCGAAATCGCGTCTTTTTCGGCCATGCTGAGCTCCGCATTAGAACGGGTTTGGCCTTCCGCTTGGAAAATCGGATCGTAACCGAAACCCTGTTCGCCGCGTTCTTCGTGCAAAATCACGCCGGGCATATCAGCTTCTCGCACCACTTCCCGGCCGTTCGGAGTGACCATCACCGCCGCGGCATGGAAACGGGCTCCCCGATATCTGTCTGGCACTTCCGCTAGTTGAGCGAGCAAGAGCCGACGGTTAGCGGTGTCGTCGCCGTGCTTCCCCGCCCACCGCGCCGAAAACGGGCCCGGTGCTCCGCCTAAAGCATCCACGCAAATACCCGAATCATCCGCAACCGCCACGTACCCGGCCGCCGCTAGCTGCCGGGCCTTGATCAACGCATTACCGGCGAAAGTAATTTCGTCTTCCACCGGTTCGGGAAGGTCTAGATCGCGGGCCGAAATCACCTGCACCCCGGGCAGGTAGGGCGCCAAAATCTCTTCTAGTTCCGCAACTTTGTGGGCGTTGCGGGTCGCGAGCGCGATCGTGTGTGGGGAGGCTGTGCTCATTGGGCGATGATCCTTTCGTCGATCGGGTTGGTGGTGAATAGGGCTTCGCGTTGCAGGCGGGCCAGGTGTTGGGTGCCGGTGTTGGCAAGGTCGAGGAGTTGGCCCAGGCCTTGCCGGGAGAAGGGTTTGTGTTCGGCGGTGCCTTGGATTTCGATGTATTCGCCGGAGCCGGTGGATACCACGTTCATGTCGGTTTGGGCGCGTACGTCTTCTTCGTAGGGTAGGTCGAGCACGGCGGTGCCGTCTACGAATCCGACGGAGACGGCGGAAACGGTATCGGAAAGTACGGGCCGGGGCCGGATGATTTTCTTTTCCAGTGCCCAGTTGAGGCTATCGGCCAGGGCGACGAAAGCGCCGGTGATTGCGGCCGTGCGGGTTCCGCCATCGGCTTGCAGTACGTCGCAGTCTAAAGTGATGGTGTTTTCGCCGAGGGCTTTCATGTTTACGACGGTGCGTAGGGACCGGCCTATGAGCCGCGAGATTTCGTGGGTGCGCCCGCCAACTTTGCCTTTCACAGACTCGCGGGAGGAGCGTTCATTTGTGGCGCGTGGGAGCATGGCGTATTCGGCGGTTACCCAGCCGGTGCCTTGCCCTTTCAGCCACCGCGGCACGCCTTCGACGAAGGAGGCAACGCAAAGTACCGTGGTGCGGCCGTAGGTGACCAGCACGCTGCCTTCTCCCGCTTCGAAATAGTGGCGCGAGATTGTTACCGGACGCATTTCATCGATGGCGCGGCCATCAGCACGTTCAAAAGCCATGCTGTAAGGCTAGCGCGCTAACCTGGCGGCCGCTAAATCCAAAATGCCGGCACCCGGTGTTACGGGTGCCGGCTGGGCGTGCGACTGGTGCCTGCTTGCCCCAGCTCGCCTGCTCTCTCCGCCCGGGCGTTTGCTAAATTCGATACACTTCGCCGGCCGCTACGCAGCTAGCCGGCCCGGCGTATTCTCCGCGTACTTCTCGCAAGATTTCGGCCGGTTGGGTCCAGGGTTGCAGGTGGGTAAGGCCGAGCCTTTTCACGCCGGCCATGCGGGCGAGTTTGCCGGCCCGGCCGCCCGTCATATGCACGCCGCGTACTTTTTCTCGCCCGTCTTGGTAGGCGGCTTCGGCGAGCAAGAAATCGGCGTCTTTAGCGGCCGCGATTTGGCTTTCGCACAGGTCGGTATCTCCGGTGTAGGTGAGTACCATTTGCCGGCCGGGTTGGGCCAGGGTTTCGCGCGGTTGTGGAGCGCCGGCCGGTAGTGCCGTGGTGCTGGCGGGGCGGATGGCGGGGAGAGACGTCGTCGTCGAAAAATCGGCAAGCATCGGAGCGCGCGTGATGGCCGGCGGGATTTTGCTGGCTTCCGCCGGTCCCGTGATTCGGAACGCTACCGCTTCTACCGTATGCAAGGCGGCAAATACTTCCACGTGCATGGGACCCACGGTGAAACTATCCCCGGCTCGGATCCGGTGAAACTCGTATTCTCCTTCGTAAGTATCTTCCGGGTCGTCCCCGGAAAGTTGGAGCATACGCTTGTGCCCATCTTCCGGAGAGTACACGGGTACCGGGCCGAGCGCGCCATACGGGTTCCATTTCCGGTACACCTGCATGCCCACCAGATCTGCGCAATGGTCTGCGTGTAGGTGGGAAATAGCGATCGCGTCAAGCGCGGCCGGGTCAAGATAGCGCAGCAGGTGCCCCATGGCTCCCGGTCCGATGTCGAGGAGCAGGGAGTACGTGCGCGTACCTCCCTCGGGGCTTTCCCCTTCTGCTTGTACTAGGTACGACGACGCCGGTGATTTCGGGCCAGACATAGAACCCGAGCACCCAATAATCGTAAGCCTCACTAACCTAATTCCTCCGTGGATAAGGGGATACCTACCTCCGGGCCCAGGAAACGGTGAGCGAGGACGCCGAAGGAATGGGGATCGCCCGTTGCGTAGAAGCGGTGCTGCGGATGCGAGGAGGCTGCGAACAGGTCTCGATCTGCTAGTACCCGGTATACATCTTTTGCGGTTTCGTCTGCTGAAGAAACGATAGCCACATCTTCACCCATGGTATAGGAGATAACTCCGGCTAGAAGTGGGTAGTGCGTGCATCCGAGCACAAGAGTATCTATGCCGGCTGTGCGCAGGGGTGCCAAATATTCTTCGGCAACCGCTTGGGCTTGCGGCCCGGCGGTGATCCCAGCTTCCACGAGTTCCACGAAAAGTGGGCAGGCTGCGGTATACACCTCAATTTGCGGGGCCGCGGTGAAAGAATCCTGGTAGGAACCGGATTCTATGGTGGCTTGGGTGGCGATCACCCCCACTTTGTTATTCCGCGTGGTTTTCACGGCGCGCCGCACGGCCGGCCGGATAACTTCTATTACCGGAATTCCGGCATCAATTTCGAAACGTTGCCGAGCGTCGGCCAGGGCCGCGCTGGAAGCGGAATTGCAGGCGATGACCAACATTTTCACGCCGGAAGCCACCAGTTTTTCCATAACGTTGAGTGCGTGGTGGCGCACTTCCGAAATCTTTTTGGTGCCGTAGGGGCTGTGCGCGGTATCGCCGATATAGATCACGGGTTCTCCGGGAACTTGGTCCAGAATCGCACGTGCGACCGTCAAGCCTCCCACTCCGGAATCAAAAATACCAATCGGTCGTTCATCCACACGCCAAATCTAGCCGCGAAGCTTCTTCGCTTGCACCGCCCGTATCAGTGAATCCTGCCACCAGCTGAGCAAAACATACAAGACGCACATCAAATCGTCCGAGTTTTCTATCTGGTGGTTCGTATCCTGAATGATCCGCCACCCTTTTTCGGTGATTTGGTAGGCAGTTTCTTCACTGTGGATACCGAGCCGGGCGGCGAGCACGAGGCGTATATCGTTAGCCGCACCCGCCCAGGTACGAACGTCTTCATTCCCCACCCAAACGGCTTCCTGCTGTAAAGAATGGGTAAAGAAGCGCAAGTTTTCCACCTTTGCGGTGCGAATGGATTCTTCTGTAATGGCCCGCAGTTCATAGGCCATATCCGGATCTTCTGCCATATCCGGCAAAAGCCGAATCAGCGCATTATCGAGCGGCGGCAAGGGCAGATCGGGTTCCTGCTGGTCTTCATCAAGTTCCGCGGGGTCTGCTAGCTCTGCTATCTCTGCTAGCTCTGCTAGGTCTGCCAGTTCTGCCGCATAGGCTTCGAGAATATCTTCCGGTTCGCGTGGCGTGGGCGGCAAAGTAGGCGGCAAAGGTTCCAAATGGCGGCCCAACAAATGGGCTACATCACGGGCAATACCGCTAAAAAAGCGGCGCTCCACTTCATCAGCGCGAGCCATGTAGCCGCCGCGCCAGGGCAGGAAAGCTTTCACTGTTCCTCCTGCGGTGCACTCGGATTTGCCAGAGGCTCACTTGGCGCGCTTGGCTCTGCCGGAGGGACGCACGGCTCTCTCCCAGACGCGCTCGGTTCTCCCGCAGGCGCACTCGGTTCTGCCGCAGGCGCACTCGGTTCTGCTGCAGGCGCGCCCGGCTCTCCCGCCGACGCACTTGACGCGCTCGGCGTGCGGTTCGCACCTTTTCCGGCGTCTTCGGTACTTCCGGCACTCGCGGTGCTTCCGGTATCCCCGGTGCGCCCGGTACTTCCGGTATCCCCGGTACTTCCAGCGCACCCGGTACTTCCGGCGTCGTCTGCGCTATTAGTACCCTTAGCACTGGTCTGTTCGATGGTGGCAATAATCCCGTAGGTGTGCATGGCCGTAGCATCTGCTTCCATCATTTCGCGCGGGCCTCGCGAAACCGTGGCCCGGCCCTGCCGGTGAATACGCATCGCCACTTCCTGCGCGGTTTCGGTACTCATACCAAAATAAGATTCGAACACCCACCGCACGTAGCTCATAAGATTTACCGGATCATTATGAACAACGGTTTGCCACGGCGCGGCTTTGCCGGTAGCCGTACCGGCTTTAGCTTCACTGGCAGCTTTGCGCGCGGCTTTGCCGGTAGCTTTGCTCGCGGCATTACCGGTAGCTTCATTTGCGGCATTACTCGCGTCATTACTTGCGGCCGCTTCATTTGCGGCGGTGTTTTCAGCTGCGCTCGCTCCAGGATTGCCCTCCCCCGCATGCGGCTGCGAAGTGGAGTGCGCTTTGCTCCCATTGCTACCCGGATCCGGCGTTTTCATGCCTCCCATCCTACTACGAGCGCTTTCTACCAGCAGGGAAAGGGATATGTACGGCGCCAGCTAGCGGCTACGAGCATCGCGTATTTCCGAAATTTGCGGTCCAAATAGTCCCTGGTGGTCCCTGGCGCGGCTTGGCACGCTATGCTATTGCTCATGACCCAGAGCACAGCACTCATGACGGACATGTATGAGTTGACAATGATCGACGCCGCGCTGCAGTCCGGCGCTGCCCTTCGACCTTCGGTTTTCGAAGTTTTTAGCCGGCGTATGCCCGGCAACCGGCGCTACGGCGTGGTGGCAGGGACCGGCCGCGTACTCGAAGCGATCGAAAACTTCCGGTTCGGCGAAGCCGAAATTGAATATCTACGGGAAAACCAGATCGTTTCCGAGCCTGCTTTAGAGTGGCTTGCCAATTACAAGTTCACCGGGAACGTATATGGCTATATGGAAGGCGAATTGTATTTCCCCGGTTCTCCGATTCTCACCGTAACCGGCACTTTCGCCGAATGTTGCATCTTGGAAACCGTGCTGCTTTCCATCCTCAACTATGATTCCGCGGTAGCCACGGCGGCTTCCCGGATGACTATGGCAGCCCGCGGGCGGCCTTGCGCCGATTTCGGAGCTCGCCGCACCCACGAAATGTCTGCCGTGGCCGCGGCCCGCGCCGCCTATATTGCCGGTTTTACTTCCACTTCGGATCTGGAAGCAGGCCGCCAATACGGAATACCAGTTTCTGGTACTTCCGCCCATTCCTTCACCCTCGTCCACGATTCCGAGCCCCAAGCTTTTGCCGCTCAAATCGCGAATATGGGAGTAGATACCACGCTCCTAGTTGATACCTACGCGATTTCCAGCGGTGTAGAAAATGCGGTACAAGCCGCCCGCGAGGCCGGCGGCGAACTTGGTTCGGTGCGTATCGATTCTGGTGACCTAGTGGCCGGCGCTTTCAAAGTGCGGGAACAGCTCGACCTTCTAGGTGCAAAAAACACGCATATTACGGTTACTTCCGACCTTGACGAGTATTCGATTGCTGCCTTGCAGGCCGCTCCCGTAGACGCGTATGGCGTGGGTACGCGCATGGTAACCGGTTCTGGTTACCCCACCGCACAACTGGTTTACAAACTGGTGGAACGCCAAGGTGCGGACGGCAAGATGCACGAAGTTGGCAAAACTTCCGAAAACAAGGCTTCCGTAGGCGGCCTGAAGGTAGCCGGCCGGCTCTACCGGGAAGGCCGAGCAAATCAAGAACTTGTAGTTTCTGCCCGTAGTTTTGCGGAAGGGCTCGATTACGTGCAGGCGCGCGGTGCACGGCCGGTTCAAGTGCAGCTCATCGAAAACGGAAAGATCGACGCCGCTTACCGGGCCCGCGCAGTACTGCCCGCCGCGCGTTCCCGGCACGAAGCATCCCGCGCCGAACTCCCCTACGATGGCTGGCGCCTTTCCGGCGGCGAACCGGCAATCCCCACCGTGCGTGAAGATATCTTCGAAGGCAATATCAACGCCCCTGTTATCCACTAAGCACACCGGGATTCACTAAGTACACCGGGATTCGCTAAGTACACAGAGATTCGCTTAGCGCACCGGGATGTGCTGCGAACCGCGCGTTCTCCGTGGATGCCCAGTGCATACCGACTGGCCCGGTCCGCATCGTCTTGCGGACCGGGCCCGTTGCCATATCTGGTTCTGGCCGTGCCTTCGTTTACCCGGTGAAAAGCACCGGATTTACATTTCGGCAAGCAGCGCCGGATTTGCGCGCCAGAAAGCGCAGTATTTAGCCGGCATAGAATGCCAGTTTTACTTGGCGGAAAGCACGGGATCGGTTACTTCGAAGCTCACGCAGTCGATAAGCCCCAGATCTGTAATCGCCCATTCGGGGATCGCGGTAATAGCTAGGAAGAGGAGCTGGCCGAAAACCGATTCGAGGGTGGCCCCGAGCTGCTCGCGTGCAACCTCATCAAGATGGCTTTCTGCCCGGGCCATTTCTTCGGCCGGCAGGTCGGCCACAATCCCACCCACGGGCAAAGGCAGTTCGGCGAGCACTTCGCCGTCTGCTACTACAACTTGGCCGCCGCCAATTTCAGCTACCCGGTTGATCGCAAAAGCCACGTCTTCCGGCGTCGTACCCGCTGCCACAATATTGTTATCGTCCGGGGAAGCCGAGGTGGCGATAGCTCCCCGCTTGAGCCCGAAGCCCTTAATGAAAGCCACCGGCAAGTTATTAGTTTTTCCGTACCGTTCCGCACACGCCACGTAAATAACGTCTTGGGAAATATCGGGCTGGACCTTCCCCTCCACGATCTCCAATTCCACTTCTTCGCCCGGGCGTTTGAAAGCCACACCGGTGGAAAGGACGATGGTTTGCACGCGGGCCCGCGTACCTTCGGCCGGCACCGCAATGCGCGCCGGTGTAACTTCAGGCAGGTGGAAAGTATTGAGCAGGATTTCGGAACGCTCCGGAGCTTGAGCGGGCCGTACCGGCTGACCCTCCCGGGCCACCACTTCCCCGCCCTTAATCACTACCGCCGGCCGGAAATCTTCCAAGCTATCTACCAGCAAAATATCGGCAAAACGGCCCGGCGTGATCGAACCGATCTGGTGATCCAAACGGTACATGCGAGCCGTGTTCACCGTGGCCATCTGGATCGCCGTCACCGGATCTACCCCGTGTTGGATCGCCAAACGCACCACGTAATCCAGGTGGCCGCGTTCCAAAATCCCGGTAGCCATCACGTCATCCGTGCAAAAACCAACGCGGTCGGCCGGGGCCCCCATTTGCGTAACCAGCTTGATATTTTCTTCCAGCATGGGAGCCGCCGTAGATTCGCGGATCAAAATATTGATCCCGTTGCGCAGCTTTTCGAGCTCTTCTTCCGGCGAATAAGACTCGTGGCACAGTGCTACCCCGCTCGCCGCATAGCCAGCCACTCGCCGCGCATCCACCAGCGGCGCACACCCAAAGGCCTGCAAACGGTTCCGCTCCGCCATATCCATGGCGGTCAAAACTTCTTCATCCCCGTATTCCACGAACTCTTGCACGGTTTCCCACAAACCCACGCATTCTGGCAGATGCTGCACCTGTTCGTGTTCAGCTACACCAAACCGGTGGCCCACATTCGATTCCGGAACCGTGTAGGGAGCCTTGGCCGGCGCGCCCCACCACACCCGCATGGGCGCAGTTTCCGCTTCCGCCAAGAATTCCTTAACACCTTCCAGCCCGGCTACCACCAAAATCTGGTCCAACCCAGAAATCGCCGAAGTCGTGCCATAGCGCGAAACCAAATCCGCGAACATGGTGACCGAAAGCTTCGAACATTCGATATGCAGGTGGCCATCAATCAGCCCTGGGGTGAGATAGCGCCCCTCCGCGTCAATAATCTTGGTTTCCGGGCCGCGCTGGGCTTCCACATCACCCACAGCCGCCACCCGGCCTTCCGCAATCGCCACCGAAGCCGGGTAAATCTCCCCGGTCATCACATTGACCAGCTGCCCGCCGTCAATAATCACGTCTGCGTGGGCACGTCCATAAGCAACATCGAGTAGGTGCCGATTCGGCATGTTTTCTCCTTTGTGTGTTTCCCGGGAACAGGTTTGCGTTCCCAAAATCTGCTGTTGATGTTGTTAGTTATTAGATACAGGAACGGTTTGTACCGCTACTGTTTGTACCGCCCGGTCTAGCGGGGTTTCATTATCGTGACGATCTAGCGCGGTCCCGTTATCGTCACGGTCTAGCCGGCTTTCGCTGGCGTGACGGTCTAACGAAGTTTCATTATCGAAACGATCTAGCCGAGTTTCGTTGTTTTGCGGAAGGGCGGCCGCATTGTGCTTGCCGCGCTTGACCAGCAGGAACACGAAGCTGGCCACGAGAGCGCCGGCCACGATCGAAAGGTCGGGAGCACTGGCCGCCTCTAACCCGGCACCGCGCGCAATCGCCGCGGCTAGCGGGCCGGTGAAATACCCGGTATTAGAAAACAGCCAGGCCGCGACCATGCCGGCGAGCATTGCGCCCATACCGTCCCAGCGAATCCCGGCCCTTCCCCAGTACGGGCCGCCCGGACCCTCGGCGGCCAGGCCGGCCAGGTCATAACGGCCGGCGCGGGAGACGGCGTCGCACACGTACACTGCCACCCAAGGTGCCAACCAAATCGAAAGCGAAGCAACGAAAGCGTTGAGCAGATCGTAGAAACTGGACTGGGAAACCGCGACCACAGCGACCACCGCGCAAATCACCGAATCAAGAATCACGATCTTTTCGCGCGAAACCCTAAAACCTGCAGTCTGCAAATTCAGACCGGAAGAATAGAGGTTCGTCCCGTTTTGGATCAGCAGGCCGAACATGACGAGCAACAAGAAGGGAATCGCGAAAGCTGCGGGCAATACCGCGGGGACGGCGAGCGGATTGGAAAGGTCTACGTCTGGCCCCACCGCTACCGTGGCCATCGCCGCACCCAAACTCTGCAGCAGCACATACGGTACGAAACCGCCCAGGCTCGCCGCCCACGCAATCTGCGCCCAAGTAGAGCCTCCTGCGCGCTTGGCTTGCTCGGAACCAGCGGCCTGCTTGGCTTGCCCGGAACCGGCGGCCCGTTTGGCTTGCCCGGAACCAGTTGCGCGTTTTCCGTGCCCGCGCGAGTTATCCGGAATGGGTAGATAGCGAGAGAAGTTACCACCACTCGGTGCCCAGGACAGTCCGCCCGAAACCATGACCAGCGAGATCGCGGAAACGAACGTGGCAAGGGAGGTGCCCGCGGCGGCGTCGGCCCCGGTTCCTACCTGCCCGCCCAGCTGTACTTGCGGCACAATCAGTACCGCGAGAACTGCGAAAGCAAGCGCGAAAACGATGGTCGCGTATTTTTGCGCGGCCATGAGGAAGCGGTGCCCCACGAGCGGCATAATGGCTTGCGCGGCCGCTAGTACGACGACGGCTACCACCATTTGCGGGCCCGCCAAGATGATTCCGAAACGCTCCAGGAGCGCGGCGGCCGCATAGTAGACCAGGATTAAGCCGCCCGCTTCAAAGCCGAGCAGCATGAGCCAAGAGAAGACGCCGTTCATGCGCGCCCCGCGCGTGCCCAACCAGGAGCGGGAAATCGTCATGGTGGTGGTGCCGGTAGCCGGGCCTTGCAAAGAAGTGAAGCCAAGTAAGGGGTAGGCCAACAGGTTACCGATGAGGATTACTAGTAAGGATTCTGGCAAGGTGAGCCCATATAGCAAGGGCAACATTGCTCCGTAACTTACCGTGAAAATATTTGTTGTGGTGCCAGCCCATAAAAAGAAAAGATCACGGGGTTTGCCATAACGTTCGTTTTCTGGGACTAGATCAATACCGCGCTTTTCGAGCGTGCCTGCCATCGTTCTCCTACGGACGTGCGTTCGGTGCTGGCCGCAGGCGGGCGGCACGTGAGGCGCAACCAAACACATGAATAGAACGTGGCGCTTTGACGCGCCACGCCACTATTCAAGCGCCGCAAAACCCAAAAATCGAGCCCTCGTCCACCAAGTGGACAGCATTCCGCTCACCATGTGAGACGCTGTGAGAACTTTTCGCGGCTCAGTTGGTTTTCACGAATTTGTACGTACCACCCGCCGTGTCAAAGCTCACGCGCCAGCTACTGCGCTTGCCGGCGACTGCGCTTGCCGGTCGCCGGCTACCGCAGACCGATGTTTACCGCGCCTGTCGCCTACCGCGCCCGGCGCCTACCGGCGGCCGACGAACCAGTTTTGGATCTTCTTCACGCGGGCTTCGATCTGCTCGGCAGAGGCGCGAGCCACTTCCGGCCCGCCGCAGGCCCGCCGCAATTCGGTATGGATGAGCGCGTGCGGATCGCCCGTCTTTTGGGCATAGGCCGCCACCAGTTGGGAAAGCTGTTTGCGAGCTTTACGCCGCCTTTGAGTTTCCGATTGGGCGGCAGGTTTCTTCTCTCCATTGCGGCGATGGCGTGCTTGCTCCGCCTGGCGTTGGCGCAACAAAGTAGTCACTTGTTCGGGTTCGAGCAACCCGGGAATCCCCAAAAAGTCTGCTTCTTCATCCGAACCGACCTCTGCACCCAGGCCAAACTGGCCGCCGTCGAAAAGCGCGCGGTCAAAAGCGGCACCCGATTCGAGCGCCTCAAACCCTGGCAAAGCCAGATCTTCTTCCGCTTTTTCTTCCCGGTTGGCCGCTTCCAGCGCCGCATCATCCCACCCGGTTTCGCCCTTCCGGACCGAAATCACGTGGTCGCGCTGTTTTTCCAGTTCGGAAGCCAATTCCAGCAGTTGCGGCACGGAAGGCAAGAACACGGTTGCGGTTTCTCCGCGCCGGCGCGCCCGCACGAAACGGCCAATCGCCTGCGCAAAGAACAGCGGTGTGGAAGCCGAAGTGGCATATACACCAACCGCTAGGCGCGGTACGTCTACCCCTTCCGAAACCATGCGCACCGCCACCATCCACCGGCTCGTCCCCTCGGAAAATTCGGCGATCTTATCGTTAGCGGAAGCATCATCAGAAAGCACCAGGGTGGGTTCTTCTCCAGACACTTGCGCCAAAACTTGCGCATAAGCCCGCGCATCAGCCTGGTTGGAGGCAATCACCAAACCACCCGAATCGGGAATCGAACGCCGCACCACGGTGAGCCGTTCATCCGCAGCGGCCATTACCGCCGGGATCCACTCCCCTTCCGGATTGAGCGCGGTGCGCCACGCCTGGGAAGTCATGTCCTTCGTAAGCGGCTCCCCCAGGGTTGCTTCTACCACATCCCCGTGCTTGGTTTGCCAGCGCATCTGCCCCGAATAGGAAAGGAACATGACCGGGCGCACTACCCCATCCCGTAGTGCCTGTTCGTAGCCGTACTGGTAATCCGGTTTGGAGGTGAGATTACCGTAAGCATCCTTTTCGTATTCCACGAAGGGAATTTGCGAAGTGTCCGAACGGAAAGGCGTTCCCGTCAAGGAAAGCCGCCGCACGGCCGGATCAAAGGCTTCCCGGATAGCTTCACCCCAACTCAAAGCGTCCCCGCCGTGATGTACTTCGTCCAAAATCACGAAGGTACGCCGCGCCTGGGTGCGTTTCTTATGTAGCGCACTATTGGCCGCCACCTGCGCATAGGTCACGCACACGCCGTTGAAGAAATCGCCTTCCCAGCGTTGCGCATTAGTGAAATCGGGATCCAGTTGGATGCCCACCCGCGCTGCCGCATTCGCCCACTGCGTTTTCAGATGCTCGGTAGGGCAAACCACAGTAATAGTTTCGATAATTCCGTGCGCGAGTAGTTCCACGGCCACGCGCAAAGCAAAAGTCGTTTTCCCAGCCCCCGGAGTCGCTACCGCCAAGAAATCCTGGGCTTGCAAATCCATGTATTGCTGGAGTGCTTCTGCCTGCCAGGCGCGCAAAGACGACGTCGTACCCCAAGCCGCGCGCCGTGGATACGCCGGCGAAAGTGTTTCGGCGGCGTGACGCGAAGGAGATTGTGGATTGCGCGGCTGGTTACTTTCGGGCCTCACTGGCCGCTTCCCGGAACGTCCGGGCCGAAGGGCCAGGCAGAACCCTGGTTGCCCATCTGTTCATGGATTTCTTTGCACATGGGGCAAATCGGGAAATTATCAGGGTTGCGAGTAGGTACCCACACTTTCCCGCACAGGGCCACCACCGGCTTACCGGTGAAAGCTGATTCGAGTTGCCGGTCCTTACGCACGTAGTGGGCGAAACGTTCATCGTCGCCATCTGAGAGCTGCTCCTCGGTTCTTTCGAGGATACCTACCGATTGGGAACCTTCCGGATTCGGCCCTTCCGGCTGCCCGGGCCCTGCCGGCGGTTCCGGTTGTGAGGCCGTAGCCTTCGCCGTAGCAAGCGCAGCCGAAACCGGTGCGGCCGTGCCGGTAGCGGCCGGTGATACGGCCGGGGCCGCCGAGGCTGCCGAGGCTGCTGGGGCCGCCAAGGCTGCCGGGGCCGCCGAGGCTGCCGAGGCTGCTGGGGCCGCCAAGGCTGCCGGGGCCGCCGAGGCTACCGGGGCCGCGTAAGACGTAGCGGCCGGAGCAGAGCCAGAAACAAAGTACGCGCAGGAGGAATCGATCATGGCCCTGATTCTAGTGGTAGTTTCTGGGAGTGCCAGCCCCGCCCCGGTGAGAAACTCGACGGCGCCCTGCACCGGCGCCGACACTGCACCGGCACAGCACCGCCGCACCAGCACCGTACCGAAATCACACCCGCACCGCACCGGCGCCGCCAAACACAACCAGGGCCGAAGAGCCAAGGGGCCCGCTAGATACAACGAGGGGCCCCGTTCCCGGAGCCCCCGCATTCAATTCACTTGCACTCGCATCACTCGCACTCGCAAGTGTTTCAGGCATGTTGCAGATGCAGCGATAACGTGTGCATCCGCAATATGCCTCTCGTTACCTGTTAAATGCTCGCGCAGCTTACTTCTGCACGGCCTTCTTCAGGTTCGAACCGGCCGTAATCTTCACGCCGTAGCCAGCAGGAATTTCGATTTCCTCGCCGGTGCGCGGATTGCGGCCCTTGCGAGCAGCACGCTCGGTGCGCTCGAAGGACATAAGACCGGTGATCTTTACCGGTTCGCCCTTGGAAAGGGAGTCAACAAGCACGGTCTGCAGAGCAGCAATGGCACGATCGGAATCAGCCTTGGTGAGGCCCGATTCTTCGGCGATAGCTGCAATAAGTTCAGTACGGTTGAGGGACATTCGAATTCCTCTCGATAAGTTGTTCTTTTGTCAATGGCTCATCTGAAGCCACTAGGCAGAAATGTAGCGGAATCTTCCCGTTTTTTCCCTCAAAAAACGCAATTTTGCGCGTGTCGTAACTCATCTCGCTATTTTACTTTTACTTTTAGCCGCATCCGTGCATAATTCGCACCTTAACCTGGCCCTATGGGAGTGAGGGCAATAACTCGCGCTACCTGCAAAAAACGTGGGTATCATGCTGGAGGCGTACGAGCCCCCATGCCAAGGTTGCAGGATATTATTTCCGCCACCCGCCTCCGCCGCGGTAAGATTTGCCTTATAGAGCTGGAAGAACCGCGGGATTTCGCGGTTTTCAGCGGCTCATCCCCGGTGTTTTCACCGCTCCCGGTATTGCTTGCCCCGATAGCCAATCGCGGCCGCGAACGTATCGGGCCGCAAGCCCCGCTCGTAGTCGAGCACCGCAAGGGTTCGGTTACCGGCCAACTGGAAAGGCAGAATGAGTGAAGGACTTCATCAAAAAGCACTCCCGCGTACTAAAGATCGCTTTCTACGTGATAATTGCCATTGCGGTGGTGTTGATCGCTCGGAACCAGGTGGCAGAGCTCTCCGGGGAGCGCATGCATGAGCTTCTGGCAAGCACGCCGCGGCCGGTGCTGGCAGAATTAGTAATCCTGGCTTTTGTGGCTTTTTCCGCCACCGGGCTGTATGACGTCTTTGCCGCCAAATCAGTAGGGGTGGAGCTGCCTACCATGCGAGCCCTGAAAATCGGGTGGATTGCGCAGGCCTTCAATAATTTTGCGGGTTTGGGTGGGCTCACCGGAGGCACGATTCGCGCACGTTATTATGCACGGGCCGGTGCCGACCCGAAGAAAGCGGTAGGGGTTTCGGTAGCGGTATGGGCGGCGAACCTGCTCGGGCTTTTCGCGATGCTGTTAGTGACCTTGCCTTTTGCCGCGCATTACGACGGGCGTTTTCTGATCGTGCCAATCGTTGCCTGCTTGTATATCCCCTTCTATTTCTTGGCCGGGCGGCTCCATTTTTGGAAGATTGACCTGCGCAAATCGGTACTAGGCCAGCAAAATGCACGCACCAAACTGGGCATGTTCCTCGCCTCCCTGGCCGATTGGCTAGCAGCCGCGGTGTTCTTCTGGATTTGCGTGTGCGTATTTGTGCCCGATGTCAGTTTGATTCAGGCGATCTTCGTTTACGCCACCGCCACTTTGGTCGGTTTGCTTTCCTTCATCCCGGCCGGTTTGGGTACCTTCGACGTCACGGTTTTCTTCTTCTTTGAACGCATGGGCGCCGATCCTTCCGGCCTGGCACTTGCCCTGGTGGCGTACCGAATTACTTACTACCTGCTCCCTTGGTTGGCCGCGGCACTATATTGGGCCGCCGAAACCGTGATGCCCAAGATCGGTTTGGAAAAGCAAGAAAAGCGTGAGAACTTACTGGTCACGATCTTGTGGATCGGCATGTTTTGCGCCGGCGTAGTGCTCATGGTTAGTGCTATTTTCCCGCGTTTCATTAATTTCCCGGGGTTCTTACGGTTCTTGATGCCCCACGAAGTTGCGCGTGCCTCGCGCGCCGCCTGCTTGGGCGTAGGTCTCATGTTGGTGATCCTCTCCCGCGGTATTCGCTTGCGAGTTTCTCGGGTGCGTTCGGCGTGCTTGATATTGCTGGTAGTAGGAATTGTGGCTTCCGTAGCCCGCGGGCTCGATATCCAGATGACCGTACTGTTGGCTTTGTTCGCCTTATTGCTGTACTTTTCCCGCGGGGCTTTTGTGCGCGAACCTTTGCCTTTCGAACCGCGTTCCTTCCTGGTCTCGCTAGTAACCGCTATCGGTATTCCCGCCCTGATTTTCGCGTGGCGGTGGATCAAGACCCCGGTAGGCGTACAGGTTTACCCGCACGCCGGGTGGCGTACCGCGCTGTTCTATTTCTTGCTCGTGGTGCTTATCGCCTTCGCCCTGCTGTTCTCCAACTCGCGGGCACCCAAATTTGAACCTCCCACCACGGAGGACGTGACGCGTTTCGAAGATTTCGTAAACAAGTGGGGTGCCACCGCTTATACGCACCTGTATTTCCTGGGTGATAAACAAGTGTTCTATAGCGACGACGGTAAAGCCGCCCTCATGTATCGCAGCCGGCGCAATACACTCATAGCTTTGGGCGATCCGATTGGGGATCCGGATTCCTTTGAAGATCTGCTAGACGAGTTTGTTTCCTACGCGGAAGAACACGGAAGTAAGGCTTCGATTTACGAAATTTCCGCGAAATATCTCGCGGCGGCAGCCAATACCGGGTATAGCTTCGTGAAAATCGGCGAGGATGCCACCGTGGATCTGAGTTGCTATTCCAATGTGGGTAATAAGGGCAAGATTTTCCGGCGGATGCGTAACCGCATGGGTGAAAAGGGCACACATTTCGAAATGGTGATGCCGCCCTTTACCGAGGAATTTATCCGCGAGATCCGCGATGTTTCAGATGCGTGGTTGAACGGCCGGGAAGAAATGGGCTTCTCCCTCGGCTTCTTTGACGCAAACTATCTTTCCCGGGCGCCGATTGCGGTGGTACGCGGGCCGGAACGCGTGGAAGGTTTTGCCTCTTTGATGCCCATGGAAGATGGCGTAGCCTCCGTAGACATTATGCGGATCCGGCCGGATGCACCGGGCGGAACGATGGATGGGATCTTTGTTTCCCTCATTGAATGGGCGAAAGAGAATGGCTACGCCCACTTCAATTTGGGCATGGCACCGCTTTCAAATACGGGTACGCGGCGCCATTCACGCGCCCAGGAACGAATTGTGCGTTACATTTACGACTTCGGGAATCGCATGTACAACTTCAAGGGCTTGCGTTCCTACAAGGAGAAATTCAAGCCGCGTTGGCATTCGCGCTATTTGGTGTATTCGGGGCCTTCTTCTCTCGCCCCTACCCTGGTGAACCTCATCAACTTGGTGCAAAAGCCAGACCGCACCGCGGGCGCAATCCCGCTCACTCGGCAAGAATTCGAACACTTACCTACCATGCAAGGCGCAGAACCTGCGGCTACAGAAACAAGCATTGTGAAAGCGGCAGCCGCGAAACCGGCAGCTGCGAAACCGGCAGCTGCGAAACCGGCAGCCGCAAAAGCAAAAGCTACGAAAACCGCTACTACAAAACCAGCGGCCGCGAAAACGGGCACCGCGCAGGATACGAAAGCGGGCGCTACAAAAACTATGTAAGCGGGCGCCGCGCAGGCGAAGGCCGCGAAAGCTACGCCTGCGCCGGCAGCTACCGTGAGTGCGCCGGCACCGGAAGCACCCACGGCGTCGAAAAGGTAGGGCTAGGCGGCCGCGGCGCCGTCGACTAAATCTTTGGCGTCCTTTAAAGGAAGATCGGTGCGAGCCCGGATAGCTTGAATTGCGGCTAACTTTTGACCTTTAGCAATCAGCTCCCGCTCTTCCGCCGTAAGAAAGTAGCTGCTGACCGGGCGCGGTGCTGGTTCGGCACTGGTCTCGGGATAGAGGCTTGCCACTTCTAAATCGGCGATACGCTTACGAAACTCCGCAATGGTGAATTCTTGCTGACGCACTTGCGCGCGGAGCTTTTCAATCTCCGCCGCTTGCCCGAACCACTTACCCACGAATCATTTCCCTTCGCATCGAACACTGAATGTGCGCTCATTGTCTCAGGACCTAGGACACTTCCTAAAGTTTCAACGATGTGAGTGTGGCCTCAATGGGGTTTGTCTGTGTTTACGAGTTGGGAATTGATTTTCAGCTGAGGTTAGCGCGCAGTGGGCATCGGTTGTGGTATTGCTGATTGTATCCGTTCCTCATCCCAGTAATTGCTACCACTCTTTGGACTTGGGGCGTGCGTGGAAACTGATTGCTCCGGCGGGAGAACCGGCTGGCCGGAACGGCCCCAAATGACAACCGCAAGGACCGCGAGCGCAACTAGCAAAAGCAGGGCCGCGCATATTATCCCGGTTTTTCGCACTATGTCCCCGCTTTCTGCAGCATATCCCGGTTTTGCATTATCGGGCCGGCTTCGCCGTCAGGCTAGCATAGCATTGTGCTAAATGTTCCCCGGGAAAAACTTGGGGATACGAAAGCTTGGGTATGCAAAAGCTTGGGTATACGAGGCAGCATCGGCAGGGTATATCTGGGGCCGTAACGACGCCTCTTATATTGGCGGCAGGAGGGTACTTATGCGCGGGTTGTTCGTCGGTCTAGCGACTTTAGATGTAATCCAGCTCGTTTCTGCGCTTCCCCAGCCAGATGAGAAAATCCGGGCGCGCCAGGTGGCACTCGCGGCAGGTGGCCCGGCTGCTAACGCGGCCGTTGCCTTCGCGCAGCGTTTCCCGCGCGTTTCTACTGTTTCTGCTAGCTCTCAGCCACATTCTGGCTCTAAACCGCAGTCTGCTTCTCAGCCGCATACGGCTGGTCCATCGCAGGCGGTCCCTGGCCCGCATACTGCTGCTCACCCGCAGGAGGCCCCCGGCCCGCATACTTGTGCGTCGCTGAACAGAGCTGATGAGGCTATCTTGCTGACTCGCCTCTCTGCCGATTTGGTTGGCAATCTTATCCGTGCTGATCTAGAAGAACACCAGGTTACTGTGCACGCGCAGTCCCTTCCGGCTGGGGTTTCGTCTACCGTGGCCACGATTCTGGTAACGGAAAGCACCGGGGAACGCGCCGTTATTTCTGCTACCGATCAGCGCCCGGTCCAACCCGAACCGGCTGAAATTGGTCTCGATCTGCACGATCTGCGCAATATTGATGTAATCGAAACCGACGGCTACGAAACTGACCTCACTTTGGCCGTCCTGCAGGCAGGCCGCGCCCACGGTATCCCTACCGTCCTCGATGGCGGTAGCTGGAAACCCTACATGGAGCAGCTACTGCCTTATATCGACGTCGCCATCGTTTCCGAAGCTTTCGTGGGCACTTGTGCGCAGCTTAGCCCCGGCCCCGAGAGCAGCAGCCAGGTAAGGCACACCCGGGCAAGCGAGGCCTCGCACGCGCTCTTTGCCTACCTGGAACAATTCGGCGTCCAGTATGCGGCCATCACGCGCGGCCCCCGGCCGATCCTCTACCACGCCGCCGGAAAATACGGCGAAGTCCGGCCCTGCCAAGTAGCGGCGGTAGACACCCTGGGCGCCGGGGATTTCTTCCACGGGGCCTTCACCAAATCCATCGCTGGCAAACCCCTCAACGAAACCACTTTCGTTGCCGGCTTGCATCACGGCGCCCAAATCGCCGCGCAATCCATCCAGTCCTTCGGCACGCGCACCTGGTTACGCTAAGCCGGGGTGCCACGGTTCTTCGCCGCTTGGCTTCTTATGCGAAGCAAGCTATCTAAGCTCAGTGCCACGGCTCGAGAATAGTTCGCGGACACTTCGGAAGTACTTCGGAGCGGTTTTAGGGCCCTTCCAGAGTGGTTCAAGAACGGCTTGAATACAGTTTCGGGTGTGGTTTCGAGAGCAGTTTCAAGAGCGGTTCGAAAGCGTTTAGGAAGCGGTGCCGGTAGGTGCGGCGTCGTACCGCATACGCACTACGTAATCGGCACGCGCCGCGGTAGCTTCCACCAAAAACGCGTTCGGCTCATCGACGGTACGGAACCACTCCTCCGCCTGCGCGCGCGTTCTGCCGCCCGCCAATTGCCGCGCGATTAGCCGCTCGTGCAAATCTGCGTGCGGGGTATCCAGATAGAGCAGGGTGTCGAGATATGCGCGCACCCCGCCCCACCCGCCGGTTTCCAACCCCAGGTAGTTCCCTTCCGTGACGACGACGCTCACCTCTTCCCCTATTTCTATGGAAGCGGCGATCGGCTCGTGCTTGGATCGCACATAGTCGGGCGCGTAAATACTGCCGGCAGGGCGTTCCCGCACGCGGCGTAGCAAAGCACAATACCCAGCTACGTCGAAAGTCTGCGGGGCGCCTTTGTGTGCGGCCAGGCCTTTGGCCTCCAGGATCGCATTCGAGAAATGGAATCCGTCCATCGGCAAATAGGCCGCAAAATTGGTACCGGCTCGCCGGTTTAGCTCCGCCACCAAATCCTTTGCGAAGGTGGATTTACCTGTACCGGGCGGCCCGCTCACCCCGATGATTTGCCGCACGCCACGCGAAGTAGCGGCAGGTGGAGGCGGGGTTGGCACCTGCGACGCCGGGGTTGACTCGGGCGGCAGCTGGGTTGGCACCGGCGGCAGCTGGGTTGGCACCGGCGGCAGCTGGGTTGGCACGGGCGGCATGCTTGCCGGAGTGGGCGCCTCCGACGCCGAGGTTGGCCGGGATTCCATGGATACCAGGGACTCGATGAAAGCGCTTGCCTGCGCAATATTTGCGAACTCGATTCGGCGCACTTTCCACCTCCTTCTTTTCCTTACTTTCCTGCAAGTTATGGTAAAACTTCGAGCCAGCTACTTGCGAGTACTTGCGAGTTGGAAAAAAAGGGGCAGCAAACTAGGCTGGGGTCAAGCTCGCCGCACCTGGCCACCGGACATCCACGCCAAGCACCTGGCCACCGGACACCTAGCCACTGGGCACCGACACCCCGCACCCGGCACCTAGCACCCGACACCCCGCACCCGGCACCTAGCACCCGGCACCCCGCGCCCGGCACCTAGCACCCGCGCTACGGGTTTGGCTCGCGTTTACACCGCTACCGTCGCGCCAGCCTTTCGCCGTGCTAACGCGGTGCGCCCCAAACCCAGGAGCATGAGTACCACACCCACTCCGAAAATCACCAGGAAGGCGCCGGTTTGCGAGGGCAAGGAAGTTTGGTCGAGGTAAAGCACTTCCCGCACGCCGTTGCCAAAGAACTGCAAGGGAGTCCAAGGGTAAATCCAGTCGCGCCACAGTGGCGGCAAGAACTCTGCCGGGAAGGTCACGGTAGTCATGGAAATAATGTGCACGCAGACGGGGATAGCCATCCCCCATCTTCCGCACAACCCCACGCATCCGACCACAAGGGCCAGTAACGCCAGCGTGACGATCCACGAAAATGCGAACATGGTGCCAAAAGGTACCTGTGTGCGTAGCAATGCACTCAATAACCCCACCGCTATTGCGGCAATGGCCGCAGCCGTAACCACCATGCCAAGTAGCTGATTAGCAAAAGCTTTCCAGCCATTTTGCTGCCGCGTAGCGTTAGCGAGAAGGAGGCCACCTACATTACTCGGCCACAGAAGCAACATCACGAAACCCATCGGAGCCAAACTGCCCGCAATGCCCAAAGCTGCGGGAACCGGGTTGTAGTACTCCACTTGCAATTCGGGAAGCGACGCGGCAGCTTGCCCTTCCCGGGCCAAGTTCGCGCTGTCTGCGTTAGGGTTGCCCATATTTTCCTTAGTTAGCGCGCCCGGTAGTGCGCTAGCTAGTTCACTGGGCAGTTCACCGGTCAGTTCTAGTTCGCTGGCTAGTGCGCCAGTCAGTTCCTGCACTCCTTGGGCAATAATCGAAGCCGCTAACGGGTTCTTCCCCTGGTTTATTTTCAGCGTTATCGTTGGGCCTGCAGCGCCTGTGTCTGCCGGCGCCGGCACCTCCCCCGCTGCAGATACCGCTGCAGATTCGGGAGCAGATTCCAGAGCAGAATCCGGCGCAGAATCCGGCAGCACGGTTGTAGCCGCGGCGGGTGGCTGCGCGGTAGCTAATACTTTTTGGCTGAAATCCGCGGGGATAACCAGTGCCGCGTAATAGGAATCTAAGTGCGCGGCGTCGAGCGGAGCATCTACCACCGTGACTTTTAATGCGCCCTGCGCATTTACTTTCTCCACCATTTGCGCGAGCACCTGATCGCCAATTTTGATTTCGCCGCGCGGAGTTTTTACGCCCGTATCCGCAGAAAATGCCACTACCGGCAACTCTTTGACGTCCATTCGCAACATAGGTGTGAAAGCGAAACAAAACACGAGCACAGTGAGGCTTGCCGCCAGCACGGCCTGTATCAGGCCGCTAAAACTTGACTGCTTAGTTCGTGCCGACGCCGTTGCCGGTGCCTGCGCCGGTGCAGTTGCCGCCGTTTTCCTAAGGCCGGGCGAGGGCGATTGCGCGGTTGTAGTTTGTGTGCATTTGCCGCTGGGAGTTTTTTCGGACATGGAAGTACCCTCCAAATTAATTCACACTTTAGATACGGTTCGTACCTTGCAGAAGGTAGCACACTAGATACGGCTCGCGTCTCGTAGGGTGCTAAGCGTCTCTTAACTCCAAATTCTCTAAGCACTCCGCGCCATTTCTTTAAGCGCTCCACGCCCTGCCAGGCGAAACTGCCTTCATCGCTCCTCAGGTCCGACCCCCTAAACCCCCAGCACCAAAACGCTGCCGGGCTCCAAACCCCTGTAAAATCCTGCTTATAATCGCTATATGACGAAGCAACGCCGCACTGGGAAAGAGCTGGAGGATGCCCTCGCCGCCGCCATCATGGAAGAACTTGCCGCGCAGGGATACCAGAATTTGAGCTTTGAAGGCGTGGCCCGCGCCGCCCAGACCAGCAAGTCGGTGCTGTATAGGCGCTTTGCTTCGCGCGCGGAAATGGTAGTTTTTGCCGCCCTGCGCACCGCACCCGCCATGCTCCACGACGTCGCCACCGCTCCTTCGCTGCGCGCCGCATTTGTAGCCCTCATCGAAGCCACGCGCACGCGCCTGGACCACATCGGCATCTCCGCACTTTTTGGCTTACTTTCGGAAGCAGGCCCGGAAGTGCGCGAAGAGCTACTTACCACCACGGTGCTCCCAGGTTTCGTAGCACTGACCAATTCATATAAATTTGCCATTGCGCGCGGCGAGTTGAGCGAGGCCGTACTCGAACCGCTCTACATTCGCTTCCCGCTACTGCTACTCGTGGGCGACATACTTGCCCGCGGGGCCATAGATGAGGCGGAACTACTCAGCTTGGTAGATCACATCATCATTCCGCATCTCAAAAACGTCTCGAAACCAGAAGAAAACAGCACGTCCTAATTAGTTAATGGTGCGAGAAAATACCATTTAAGCCCGATTTTCAATTTCCGAATATTATTGTTTGCAAGAAAAATAACCTCGACCTCCCAGTGATAAATATCGCACTGTAAGATCTCCTGCATTCTTGCGGGCGTCATCCTTTTTCCGCATAACCGTGCCGATTTCCCGTGATCCACAAATCAGATTTTTTGAACTTTTTGCACCACGCATAGGGTTTATTTCCTTGCGCTCGATTCTCATCCTTGCAATGGTGCTTATTGGTTCGCGACGTGAGAGCGCTTGCGAACAAGGAATGTGCCTAAACTTTCGTCCGGCCAACCCGGCCTTCGCGGATGCATTCCATCGACAGCCGATCGGGTGCATGCCTTGCGCGCGGGTCTCGCCGCCGCAATTACCGGCGCGCACCCACGGAAGGACAGTGAAGGTAATTGATCGCTCTCAAATGTGAGAACGTATATAAAGTTTTTGGAAAGGACGCCGATAAAGCAACTCGCATGCTCCAGCAGGGAGCCTCGCCCGAGGAGCTTCCCGAAGGAAGCGTAGTTGCTGTCAATAACGTCTCCCTAGAAATCAAGGCAGGCGAAATATTCGTTGTCATGGGGCTTTCGGGCTCCGGCAAATCCACTTTACTTCGCACCTTAAATGCGCTCGGCCCGGCTACGGGCGGCAAAATTTGGGTGGATGGCGAGGAAATAACTGCCGCTAATGACGAGGAGATCCGCCGGATCCGGGCCGAAAAAATGGCCATGGTATTCCAACATTTCGGGTTGCTACCTCACCGCACTGTTATAGAAAATGCGGCCTACCCGCTGGAAATTCGCGGAATCGACAAAGCTGAACGTGAAGAGCGTGCCCTGGAATCCCTCAAAACCTGCAATCTTTTGGGGTGGGAAAATAAATATCCTGACCAGCTTTCGGGTGGGATGCAGCAACGCGTAGGTATTGCCCGTGCGCTTACTGCCGATTCGCCGATCTTGCTGATGGATGAAGCTTTCTCCGCGCTCGATCCGCTAATTCGCCGCGAAATGCAAGAACTGCTATTGGAAATTCAAGACCAGAAGCGGCGCACGATCGTCTTCATTACGCACGATCTGAACGAAGCCATGTATTTGGGCGATCGCATCGCGGTAATGCGCCACGGCAAAGTAGACCAGATCGGTACCGCTGAAGAAATTCTGACGAATCCGGCCAATGAATACATCGAGAAATTCATTAGCGATGTGGACCGTTCGCGGGTAATCACCGCCGGTTCCGTTATGGTTCCCCCGCCCGTACGGCTTTACACGACGGATGGTCCGAACCTGGTATTGCGCAAGCTTTCCAGCGTGGATGATGAAGCCGGCTGGGTGGTAAACCCCGGTTCGCGCCGTTTGGCAGGCTTGCTCTACTCGAAAGACATTATTGCGGCGATGCGCGGGCCAGAACCGCCCCGCACGGTTCGCGATCTGGTACGCACTGACTATATGGCTGCTTCCCCGGAAACTCCGGTAGCAGAACTGGTTACCGCGCTGGCGGAAACCGCGATTCGCGTGCCGGTAGTTGACGAACATGAACGCTTGCTGGGCGTAGTACCCCGCATTCAGATCCTGCGTGCTCTTTCGGATCGTGATGACTTTGAGGACGAAACGATCGAGCCGGCACAACCAGCCGCAGACGAAATTCAAGCAGTTCCCGATACGGTTCCCTACCCGGCAGAATCCGCAGACGCTACAGAAGTACTGGCGGGCCGGCGGGCACGGCGGGAAGCAGCCCGCACCAGTGCCGAATTCCACGAACCCTTAGAGACGCCTTCTGAAACAATCTTGCGCAAGGGCCGGCGCCAAGGCGTGGCCAGCGGCCCCCTCGGTTCGGCAACGGGTGCACTTATGGAGAAAGCCGCGAAAAAGGAAAACCGGCGGCGTACGCGTGATTCCTTCGAAGGGAAAGAGGACCGAAACTAATGACTCATCTGAGTGTGGCTCTAAATGCTAGTGAAGCGGCACAACGCTTCCGCATCCCACTCGGCGAGTGGGTTGATACTTTCATCGATTGGCTAACCACCCATCTGGAGGGCCTATTCGATGCTTTGCAGGTGGCACTCACCTGGATTTACGACCTATTTTTCCTGATTCTTTCCGCCCCGCCGTTCTGGCTCGTGATCGCAGTTTTCGCGGTACTCGCGTACTTCGCGCGCGGGTGGGGAATGGCGATTGCCGCTACCTTGGGCATGCTCCTGCTCGTGTTTACGAATCAGTGGGATAACTCTATGGCCTCCTTGGCCTTGGTGCTCGAATCGTCACTGATTGCGATTCTGCTCGGCATCCCACTGGGGATTTGGGCGGCCAAATCTGCTACCGCATGGCGAGTGTTGCGGCCGATTCTGGACTTCTTACAGACCATGCCGGCCTTCGTGTACCTGATTCCGCTGGTAGTTATGTTCTCCGTGGGGGTAGTACCGGGCATCGTGGCCACGATCTTCTTCGCCATCGCTCCGGCCGTGCGCTTCACCCGCTTGGGCATTATCCAAGTGGATGCTTCCGTGGTAGAAGCTGCTTATTCCTTTGGGGCTTCCCCGCGCCGCGTGCTCGGGCAAATCGAACTGCCCCTCTCCCTGCCCACGATTATGGCCGGCGTGAACCAGGTAATTATGCTCTCGCTTTCCATGGTGGTTACGGCCGGCATGGTGGGTGCCGGAGGCTTGGGGCAGGCCGTCTACTCGGCGCTGACCTCGGTAGATATGCGGCTCGGCGCGGAAGCCGGACTGGCGGTTGTGATCCTCGCCGTCTACCTCGATCGCGTTACCGCCGGGCTTTCCGCCCGCGGCCGGCGCGAAGTAGAAGCAGAGTAGGAGGCGTAATGACTACACACGTTTCTATTCCGGTTCACTCTTCGCCGGCGGGGCAGATCGCCTCCCGGGAGCTGGCAACCCGGCAGCTCGTTTCCCGGGAGCACACTTCACAAAAGGCAGCGGCTCGGCAAGCTTTTTCGCAAGGCGATGCAGGGCCGGCCAGTACCCTGGATGATGCTTCCCGGGGTGCGGGGGCCCGGCCGCGCGGGCGGGTGCGAACCTTGCTGGCACGGATACTCCTAGCGCTGGCCTGTACCTTGGGTTTGGTGGGCTGTTCTCTGGGGGAACATTCCGCCGACGCAATTTCTGTGGGGGTACCGACGGGTTGGGATGAAGGCGTCGTCGTCTCCGCAATGTTTGCGCAAGCACTGGAAGACCAGGGGTACACGGTACGGCTCACCGATGCCGACGTTGGGTTGATTTTCGCCGCGCTTTCCAAGGGTGATATGGATTTGCTCTTGGACGTGTGGTTGCCCAATACGCACGAAAACTACCTGGAACGTTACGGGGATTCCATTGAAAGCCTCGGCGTGTGGTACGACGACGCACGGCTGGCCATCACAGTTAACAATGACGCTCCGGTGGAGTCTATTGCGGACCTGAAAGATAATGCCGGCGTTTTTGGTAACCAGATTATTGGGATCGACGGCGGTGCCGGGATCACGCGCGTTGTGCAAGAAGATGCAATCCCGCAATATGATTTGGACGGCGTAATGCCACTGAAAACCTCTTCTACCGCGGCGATGCTCGCCGAACTAGACGGGGCAATGAAAAAGGGCGAAGATATCGCAGTCACGCTGTGGACGCCGCACTGGGCCTACGGCGCGTACGATATCCGCAACCTTGAAGATCCCCTCGGTGCCATGGGCGACGCCGAAGAGCTCCACGCTTTTGGACGGACGGGCTTTGCGGAAGACCGGCCGGAAATCGCCGCCATGTTGGCCGAGCTGGAGTTGACCGAAGAAGAGCTCGCGGACGCAGAAAACTATGTGCTCAACGAAAACAAGGATTTGGACCGGATGGATGCCATCAAAGCCTGGTTTGCTGATAATCCGGAAACCCGGGCCAAATTCAATGTGAATAAGAGCTAGTAGTACAAGGTATATACGATCAGGAACAGCCCGCCGGCGAGGATCGTGCCCGTAAGGGTAGAAGCTAGGAGTAACGCCGGCCGGGTGCGGCGAAGCGATATAAGCAGGCCCACGCAGGGAATGGCTACGGTGACTAACACTACGGCCAGGATTTCGGGGCTGCGCAGGTCAACGCCGCTAAAGATGGATGCTGCCGCTGGGCCAAGAATTAGGCCCAGCGGCAGTCCCGTAGCAATGGAACGTTGCGGCAAATTCCCATAATGGGCGAAGAACGCCGTGGGCCCCACAATCACCCCGCACGCTAAACCAAGAATTATCCACACGATGGCGATTCGCGCTAGTTCTGTGCCGCCCCCGCTCGGGCGCAAGTTACACACAACTGTAGCGCCGTAATAGATCAGCAAAGCGCCCAGAATCGCACCGCTAGCCACGCCCGCCGCAACCCGCCAGGACCTGGAAAACCAGCCCACCAGCACCGCAATCATGACATACCCCAAACCGGAACTGGCCAGCTGCGTCAGTACGCGTAATAAGGGGCCGGGAAAAGCCAGCGCGTCATGAGCCACGGAACCAATTCCAATCAGCATCGCCAGGCCCGCCCCGAGTGCCGCGGTGAAACCACTCGGCGGATACTGCCGAGCTTTGGCAAGTAGCTTCTCCCCCGGCTCCTCGGGTATTTCGACTTCTGCAGACCGCGTCTCGGTCACATTCGCCTCGCGCACGATTCAAATTATGGCACGCTTCACCGCATCGGTGCACGGATTTCCATGTTCGAGCGAGTTACATTTGGCGGCGGGCTACGGTCAGCGGCGTTCTACAGTCAGCGGCGGTCTACGATCAGCGGCGGTCTACGATCAGCGGCGGTCTACGGTCAGCGGCGGTCTACGGCCGGAGTATCGACGCCGTCTCCGTCCCAATCTCCCACTACAGATGCGTCTCGCATATTGCCGAAGCTAAACACCAGATCAGCAATGCCGCTATTGAGACCCAACTTGAGGAAGAACTTGTTTCCACGTACTACGCCAACGCCGTCTTTACCGGTACCGCGCCAATCACCGACGATCACACGGTCACCAGGTGAACCAAAGGCAAATTGGAACGAAGCAAAAGGATCTTCTAGCTTGTTTTGTACATAGAATCTATTACCTCGCACGGCTGCTAAAGCAGTACGGCCAGATCCGTCCCAGTCACCGGCAACCAGAGTATCGTCCGGGTTGCCGTAGGCATAAACCTTATCGGCCACGCCCGTTGTCAAACTGTTACGCACGTAGGCCTTGTTACCACGTACCACCGCGATCGTGTCTTTACCGTTTCCGTTCCAGTCCCCTACCAGAATCGTGTCTCCCGGTACCCCATAAGTGAACTGGAACTGGGACAGGCCGCTAAACCGATTCGTGCCCAGGAATGTGTTGCCACGCCGCACCATCGGCGTATCTACACCATCCCCATTCCAATCCCCAAAAATGATTTCATCTTGCGGATTTCCGTAGTTGACAGCCCGATCGGCCCGTTCCTTATCCCAGCTGTTTACATATAGCGCCCCATTCTGGCTAGCAGCATCTGTCCACACACTTGCCTTCTCGCCGTCACCAGCATTAGCTCCCGGTGCGTCTTCGGGATTTTCACTAGCGGACGCGGCGCCTTCTCCGTGTGTGAGGCGGTCAAGTTCAGCTTTCGCGGAATCCACTTCTGCTTGTTTTTGTGCCAGTTCGGCTTTTGCGCTTTCGAGTGCAGATTTTGCGGCGTCTGCTTTAGCCGTTGCGGCGGCAAGGTTTGCTCTCGCGCTGGCCAAGTTTTGCCCCCGCGCATCCGGATTGTTTGCAGAAACTTCTTGCCCGCTCAGCAAATCCACGGTTCTTTCGACTTTGAGCCGGTTTTCGTAGCTTGCCTTTTTCTGTTCCGGGCTGATCACGCTCGCACCGGGCCCCGCCGGACGCTCGTAAAATCGGCCGGACTCTTTTGCTTTTTCCCACGACGCCGCAGGATTGCTCACCGTATCTGCAATCGCCGTTGGTTGGTAGAGATTATCAAACGAGAAATCGTGCTGTTCTTTTTCCCGCATCTCCAGATAAGGCTTCGTATAGGAACGCAAAGTTGCGTAAGCCTCGCCCCGATCATTTTCCCGAACGGATATCGAAACTGCGACCGCCCGCGGGTAAATCGCGCTCAGAAAGCCCAGTAAGCGCCGCGGCCTCCGAAACTGCGACCGCCCGCGGGTAAATCAGCGCATCGTAATGGCCGTCCTTGGAATTGAACCAAAGCTCGAAGAATAGATCTGCCATGTTTTCCAGATCAGTGAATATCGTGGACATCACGATGTTTTCGCGGCTGTATCGCCCAATATCGTTACCTGGGAGCAAAGAATAGTCGTGACCAAACACGCCGGTATCGGCCATCCGTTGCGTGAAGTCCCGTGTTTCTTCAGCCAGAGTTCCATCAACTCGCACCACCGGCGCAATCCCCAACTGTTCACGGAAACCGTTGACGTATTCGAAAATGGTTGCTTCCGCGAGAGCGAGTTCTTCCTGGCGATTCAGTGAATCTCGGGAAACTAACTGGTGAGTTTTCTTGCCACCGGTTGCCGCCTCATAAGCGGCTTGCGCCTGTGCTTGCTCGGCGGCTGCCTGTGCGTACGCTTCTTGAGCGGATTCCACCTTCGCTTTTATTGCATCGCGCGCCGAAACAGTTGCCTCGTAGGCTGCCTGCACGGCCGCCGCGTCCGCTGCTTGCTCAACATTTTCCACTTGCGGATCTTGCGGTTCCTCCGCAAATGTTTGCGCAACTCCCCCAAAACCAGAAATTGCTATCGCGAGCACTGCAGCCACGCCGCGCTGCATATGCTTCCTGAAGTTTTTGCTCAATTCCAGCACCTTTACTTTTGCTGCACCAAGGTACCGCTACCTACAAAACCGATCCTTAACGAAAAATAAGGGTGAATTATCAGAACAGGCAATGCAGGTGGCACCACTTGTTTATTCAACGACACTGAAAAAATCGCAACATTCAACCAAGTTGACAAGTATTTAATGTTCATGCTACTGGGTGCCGGTTTGCCGCATTTTATTCACATTACCGGCGCAAGCTGCGCAAGTCCTCACGGTGCCGCACAGCATAGGCATGCCAGGCAACTGCTACGAAAAGGAAGTGCCGGGCCAGCAGTAGAGGAACAACTTCTCCACACTATTGCTGACGGAGACGTTCGATAAAGCCACCAATCTCATCCACCAAGCCAGGATGGGCGCCCGGTAGTGGCGCCTCGGAGTTAACCACAACGGCTAGACGGGCGAGCGTCTCCTCCGCAATGGAGGCCGCATTATTTATCCCCCACCGTTCGCCTTCAGCTACCAGATCAGCGCCTGTCACCAGGGCATGCTGATATATATCGTTGACCGCCAGCGCTAGCTCCCCATCGGTAGGCAGGTGAGTTTGCGGCACCATGTCGTATACGGGAGCCAATCGGAGAGATCCGTCTGGCAGGTGAAGGACAGAAATGTTCTTGGCGTGCATATCAAGGTCGCCGACGGCTACTGCCACCACGAGCTGCCGGAACAGTGTTTCTGCCAGCGCCGCGTTACCCGTCCGCCGGAAAGCGCGTGCGAGTCGTTCCAGGGTGACCACTCCACCTTGGCGTTGGTACTTCTGCACGCCGGAGGCACCAAGCACTTGGTTACCGTCCTCTTGGTGCACCCGCCCTCGCGGTGCCGCAGGATCACGGTCATAGCGTTCAATCACCAGGGCCTGCACCCCTTCGAATTCTTCGACCCAGGTGGCGTAGTCGGTCAAACCAACGAAGCGCGCTAGCCTGGCCCCGTACTCTTCGTCGTATATAAGTGTAGGAAATCGCGAATTAATAGGCTTGAGAATATGCGTGGATGGCGCTCCGTCGAGCACTCGGTTCCACGAGCCATCACCGCTTCGAGCCAAAACTATCTTGTCTTGGACGCCCGCAAGTGACGTCTTTCCACCGGGCAGTTTATTTCCCAGCGGCTCTTCCGCCACTTCGGTAAGCATTCGTGCAATATCGCCGTGCGTAACGGGTTCGCATCTAGGAATCTTGGGTTCACCGGGTTCCTCTGGATCCCAGATTTGCAGAGCTCCGGCTACGTCGCGCCCAAACTGGCGGAGCAGCCCGATCACGTCATGCTCCGCCACGCGAGAGATCTGCGCTAGTCGCGTTCGCATTCGCCCTTCCGGCAACAGTTCAGCAAAAAAATTACGCCGGGTGGGCGCCCGTGAACGCGTAGACCGTACTTGCAAAGGGACGGCGATCGACATCACCATTGAATCAAGGCCGAAGTGAAGCACACTAGCCGGATCGGGAACCAGGTCAAATGTACGCCAGTCGCCGCGCAATACCCCAAGCCGCTGGCCATATAGCTCAACCACGAGGTCACCCATGGTCAACCTCATCCCGCGCTAAATCACCGTCAGGAACATTGATGGTGGCAGTAAGCTCCATGCCGGTGGCCCGCATCGCAGCAAACAGCCGTTCCATGATGATGGATGGCTTGCCAGATTCTAGCTCCCAAATATATTTCTGGGTGGTACCCAGCTGCGCTGCCAACTCGCGTTGCGTCAACCCAGCCACAAGACGGGCCTGCTGCAGTATGCGCCCAAGAGACTCCGGACCCGTGACCTTACCTTCGTACTGCATTCAATATCCCACCCCACCGCAACACTGCTCGCAAACTGACTTCGTTATGAGAGTCAGAGTATCTGACTCCATTATTGACGTCAAACACTATGACGTCATTATCCACGTCAAACGCCGTCCCGGCACTCCACCCATAGCCACTGCTGTTGGCGTCACCCGGCAAACAATCACCTCGATTGAGACCGGCAAATACGTGGCTTCTCTGCCACTGGCTTACAAAATCGCTCGCTACTTTGGCTACGCCATTGAGGACGTCTTCGACTTTACCGACTTGGAGGAATCAAAATGAACGAACTCGAACAATACCGCAGCGACCTGACGAAACGCCACACTCTCAAGCAGGCTTACATCCGCGAAACCGACGAGCGAGAAGCGGCCATTCGTGTAAAGTCTGGCAGGCCCATTATCACCGTGCTCTCCATGGCTCTCGTTGGCGCTTCACTAATTGTAGGTCCATTCAGCATTCCCGCGTTCATCACCCTCCAATGCGTAGCATCATTCCAACTAATTACCACATTCGCCCTAACTGGCTACTGGAGCCATAAACTGTGAGGCCCCGCGATACCACTAAGACGTCGCGGCGAGACATCACCTGATGGTTGCAACCTTCGGGGAAAGCTGCAACCACCTCGTCGCCTCCCTTAATGGTCACCTCCCCTTAATGACTAGAAGCCTGAACGACTTCAATCGCCGTTCAGGCTTCTTGTTGTGGAGATGCGGGGAATCGAACCCCGGTCCGATGGTACCTACTGAAGACTTCTCCGGGTGCAGTTCGCTTGCTAGTTATTTTCGGCTCCAGGGTTCCACGCGAACCAGGCCCTGACGAACCTATCTACTAAATGTCGGAGACGAACCCGTAGCAGGCCCGCCACCCAGTGGCTTTCTAAACGATGCCGGACCCCTAGCGGAAAGCTACGCTAAGGCCGACAGATTTCGAAGCTCGCTATCTTAGGCAGCGAGGGCGAAATCGGTGCTCTTGTTCTTGTTGGCACCTATTGGTTTGCAGAGATCGTTATCGAGTGGACCCTGCCTCCTCGACCCGCTTCCCTCCAACTAACTACCACCGTCGAAACCGATCATCCCCTATGCGGTTATGAACCAACCCGAGAAATCACTAACCCAGAACTTCTCGGGTATAACAGTATAGCTGATCTGTTCTACTTATGCCAGCCCTACCAGGTCAGGCCCCTACTTACACCGGTGTTTTCGCGCCACTAGGCTTCTTCGCAACACCGGTGCTTGCGCAAACTGATCGTTTCTAATGCTCCCCTAGGTTCCCGCGGCACTAACAGCCACGCTACCTGACGAGCCCTTCACGGCGTCGGGCCGCACTCATTGCGCGTTCTGCTTCCCGATCAGCTTCTCGCCGCTTAATGGTTTCGCGCTTATCCCATTCTTGTTTACCGCGAGCCACGGCGATTTCCAGCTTGGCGATCCCGCGAATGAAATACAGTTCCAAGGGCACAATGGTGTAGCCCTTCCGGTCTGCCGCCTGCGCAAGCTTGGCAATCTCGCGCTTGTGCAACAACAGCCGCCGTTTCCGGGTTGGCGCGTGATTCGTCCACGAGGCCATCGCATACACCGGAATATTGATGCCATGCGCCCAAGCTTGTAAGTCTTCGTCGATTTCCACCCACGCTTCTGTAATCGAGGCGCGGCCCATGCGAAGTGCCTTGACTTCCGTGCCTGCCAGGGAAAGCCCGGCCTCGTAAGTGTCCTCAATAAAATAATCGTGCCGAGCCTTGCGGTTGCGGGCAATCACCTGCTTCGCATCTGCCGCTGCCTTCGCTTTCTCCCCTGCCGAAAGCTTCCCTCGCTTTTTAGCCATCTCATCCCCCTTCTCTCTTCGCTACCGTACTGAGCGCCTATCGTACCCGTTAGCGTGCACGATCCCCCGGGCGCGTTTCCCTGGTTGCGAGTTCCCCAGGTTGCGCCGCTTCCAAGTTGCGCATTCCCCTGGTTGCGCGTTTGCCGTTTGTGCATTCCCTGGTTACGCGCTCCCTCGCCTGTATATTTGCGGGTTGTGCGTTTCCCTGGTTGCGAATTCCCCAGGTTGCGCGTTCCACTAGTTGCGCGTTTGCCCAGCGGTGTTAATCGCGAGTGGCCCGGTTGTCCCGGAAGGAGAACCAAAGAAATACGAACACAAATATTAGGTCCACGATTGCCGGTGCGGTAACATCCAGCAGGTGCATGCTAAAGAAATACTGCGTGGCTGCTTGATCAGTGGAAGCCGTAAAAGCGAAAACCAGCCCGAGCACAAAAGCCGCAATCGATACCGCCAGGCCGATTAGCGCTAGAGTTCGCCGCACCTGCCGCGAACCCAACATGCGCCGGATTAGCAGCAAAACCACGGAAACCGCCAACCCCAAAGAGAAGAACAGCGTCCCGGTAGAATATGGCGAGTCCACTAGCTTCGCCCGATCCCACACGAACCAGGCAAGCACAATCGCCAAGGCGCCGGTAAGAATCTCCCACCAGCCATTCGACTCACGCACCGCAGCTGCTGTGCTCCCAGTTTTCGTACCGGCAGCCTTATCCCACGCTGCTTTCGTAGCTCCCCCAGAAGCCGCTCCCCCAGAAGCTCCCCCAGAAGCCGGTTTACTGGTGGCTTGCTTACCTGCAGACTGCTTCCCGGCAGCTTTCCCCGGGCGCCCGAAAATTGACTTGCGCGCAGTCTTGCCAAGTTTATTCGCAGTTTTTCCGCCGGGCGTCTTGCTCGGTTCCCCAGTATTTGCCGCGGTTTCGTTTTCTTTCCCGCGCGCACCTGCCGAGATTATCGACGTCGGCTGCAAAACTTGCCGCCCGCCGCTACTTTCCTGCCCGGTAGCTGCCGTTTTGGTCGGGAACGCCGCCGCGTTAGGGTTAGCGTTGGTGGCCGCGTACGACGCCGGATCTTCCGCCCCTTTTTCAGTTCTGCCAGATTCGGACGCCGGGCCCTGTGGAGCCGTAGCGAATTGGCCTTTTTCCTCAGTTGCCATAATGTGAGCCCTCATTCCCGAAGCGAACCTTGCTTACCCGGACCTTTCAATTCTAGAACCCGGGGAGCGTCATGGGGTCGATAACCTGGCCGTCTTTCCAAATTTCGAAATGTACGTGGCAGCCGGTCACCATGCCGGTTTGGCCCGTCCAGCCGATAATATCGCCGCGCGAAACCCGCTGGCCAACGCTTACATTGAAACCGGAAAGATGGTTGTACACGGCCACGTAACTCGAACCGTTGATATTGCCCAAATTGAGGATCACCTGGTTTCCGTGGGTGCCATTGCCCGCGGCCGGGCGCACCGCCGAAACCGTACCATCACTGGCCGCAAATTGCGGATTTCCGCACGCGGAACGCAAATCAACACCGTTGTGGAACCAACGCTGCCCATCGAAGGGATAGATCCGCCACCCGAAGGGCGAGGTCACGTAGAGCGGGCCGGAAATTGGCGGGATAATCTGCTGGCCGGTATTCGGCGCGCTACCTCCGCGGCCACCGCCACCGCCACCTCCGCCGCTCCGCGGGGCTGCCGCAGCAGCTTGCCGCTGGCGTGCTTCTTCGGCTGCCTTGCGCGCATTTTCGGCGTCGATAGCCGCGATTTGCGCGGCCGTGGAATCACGGTCGGCAGCCATCTGGTTTAGAGAAGCTTGGAAAGCGTCCTTTTGCCCTTCCAAGGCTTTTTGCTGATCAGAAATCGAAGCTTCCAGTTCATCTAGAGCCTGTTTCTTTTCGGTAGCCGCCTGTTCTTTCTGTTTTTTATCGGCCAAAGCTTGATCGGCCTGGGCTTTCAATTCCCCGATTTCCGATTCCACGGCAGTCTGGCGTTGCTGGCGCATACGGTTACTCGCCGTCGTTTGCGAAACCTCGGTCAAAGTTACCGACTGGACGCGTTGCGCGGTCTCGTTCGCAGCAAAGGCAGTCAAAAAATCTTCGGAAGATTGGGAGCCCACCAGGAGCTCTACCGTAGAAGGCGTGGTTTCACCCCGGTATTGGGCGCGGGCGATTTCCCCAATCTGATCGCGGGTTTGGGCGAGCTTCTCCTCCCCCGCTTTTATCTCCGTGCCAATCGTTTCCAGTTCCCCTTGGGCAGCGTCCAAGCGGGCCCCTACCGCTTCCTGTTCACGCTGGGCTGTGGCTACTTCTGCTTGCGCATTTGCCAGTTCAGCTTGGGCGCCCGGAAGCTTTCCCCGAGTTTCCTGCAAATCCATGTACACCTTTTGCAGGTTAACGTCCACACCTTCCAGTTCGGATTGAATGGATTCCATTTGCTGGGTTTGTTGCTCTTTTTGGCGTACCAAATCGTCGCGATCTGAGCCTTGGGCAGTTGTTTGCACCAAGGTCAAAGCCAACACCAAACCCGCAGCTAGCGGCATGAGCTTTCGCCGTGTCACCCTTTATTCAATCCTCCTTCTCCGGATTATATGAACTGCCGGGCCCCGAGCCCCTTATTTATCTACTGCTATCCACACTGTTATCTACCGCAAACTTATACCCGCACATACCGGCGCAAAGAGAGCCAGGAGGCAAAGCCTGCCACCAGCACCGCGCCGATTATTAGCCAGGGGGCGAGTATCCACACATCGGCGGTGCCCACGATTTTCATCCACGGCAAAGCGGCGCCGATCCAGTCTTCGAGGAAGAATTTTGCTACCAAAAATAAACCGCCCACGGAGAGCAGTGATCCCATTAGGGCTGCGATAGCTCCTTCCAGCACAAAGGGTAATTCAATGAAGAAGTTTGAAGCTCCCACCAGGCGCATAATCCCCGTTTCCGTGGCGCGTGACATCGCGGAAAGGCGAATCGTCGTCGGGATTAGTAGCAGAGCCGTGAGGATCATGACCCCAGCCAACAAACCAGCCACCACGGTAAACCTATTCATCACCGCGAAAATCGGTTCTAACTGTTCGCGTTGGTCACGCACCACTTCTACCCCGGGCCGGCCGGAAAGCTGATCGGCCACCACCTGGTACTGCTGCGGATCCTTGAGCTTAATGCGGAAGGAAACCTGCATTTGATCAGCGGTAATATCTTCCGTCCAGGCGGTATCTCGCATCTGTTCCCGATAGTTTTGCAGCGCCTGTTCTTTCGTTTCAAACATAACGTTTTCTACGTAGGCCTGCATTTCGGGAGTTTTCAGATAAGCATCAATATCGTCAATTTGTTCCTGGGTGGCTTCTCCGGCCGCGCAAGCTTCGGTCACGCCATTGCGCGGGCACATGAAAACGGAGACTTCTACTTTGTCATACCATTCGTCTTTCAGATTGGAAATCTGGGTTTGCAAAAGCGCCCCCGCTCCCACGAACAGCAGGGAAACGAAAGTCACGAGCATAACGGAAGCCGTCATGGCTTTATTGCCAACCAGTCCCTTAAAGGTCTGCGAAATAATAAAGCGGAAACGCATTAGTTTTGGACCCCTCCGTACACGCCACGGTCTTGATCGCGGACCACTACCCCGTTCGAAAGTTCGATCACGCGCTTGCGCATCTGATTCACAATCGCCGAATCGTGGGTAGCCATAATAACCGTGGTTCCCTGCCGATTAATGCGATCCAGGAGCCGCATAATCGAAAGCCCGGTGTTGTTATCCAAGTTTCCGGTTGGTTCGTCTGCGAGGAGGATTTCCGGATGGTTTACCATCGCGCGGGCGATGGCTACACGCTGCTGTTCCCCACCAGACAGCTCGTGGATGCGCCGTTTTTCTTTCCCGTCTAGGCCAACCATAGAAAGCACTTCCGGCACTTCGGTTTTGATCCGGTGCCGCGGCGCCCCAATTACTTGCAGGGCGAGCGCCACATTGTCATACACGTTCTTATCCATGAGCAAACGGAAATCTTGGAACACGGTGCCAATCTGGCGGCGCAAGAAAGGTACGCGCCGCTGGGAGACCTGCGAAAGATCTTTCCCCAAGACTTCCACGTGCCCGGCGGTAGGCCGCTCCTGCACAATAATGAGCGAAAGCATCGTGGATTTTCCGGAGCCCGAAGGGCCTACCAGGAATACGAATTCCCCTCGGTTGATATTCAAGTTGACCCCGTCGAGTGCGGGTTTCGCACCCTTCTGGTACAACTTCGTTACGTTACTGAATCTGATCATATAAGTTGCCTAGCTCGAGACGTTTCGCGCTTACCCTACGAAACTCAACTGGAATTCGCGCGGCGGCGCGCCGCATTTCCCGTTATTGTTCTCCTTCGTGTGTTTCGCCAGTGGCCCGCCACCGGATTCCGGCCTCAATGAAGCCATCAATTTCGCCGTCGAACACCGCATCCGTGTTCCCCGTCTCATACCCGGTGCGCAGGTCTTTTACCATTTGGAAGGGCTGGAGCACATAGGAACGCATCTGGTTTCCCCAGGAGGCTTTAATATCGCCGCGCAGTTCCTTCTTTTCCGCTTCTTCTTCTTGCTGTTTCAGGAGCAGCAACCGCGACTGCAACACCCGCATTGCCGCCGCCCGGTTTTGGATCTGCGATTTTTCATCCTGCATAGAAACCACGATTCCGGTAGGAATATGCGTGATTCGCACGGCCGAATCGGTAGTATTCACGGACTGCCCGCCCGGGCCGGAGGAACGGAAAACATCTACCCGGATTTCCGAATCGGGAACCTCAATATGGTCGGTTTGTTCAATAACGGGGATTACTTCCACCGCGGCAAAAGAAGTTTGCCGCCGGCTTTGATTATCGAAGGGCGAGATGCGAACCAAACGATGCGTTCCTGCTTCCACGGAAAGCGTGCCGTACGCGTAGGGTGCTTTTACCTCGAAGGTCGTGGATTTTATGCCCGCTTCTTCCGCATAAGACGTATCGAGCACTTTCGTGGCATATCCGTGATGCGCCGCCCAACGTAAATACATTCTTTGTAGCATTTGCGTAAAGTCGGCGGCGTCTACCCCGCCCGCACCCGCACGGATCGTAACCACCGCTTCTCGCTCATCGTATTTTCCGGAAAGCAGGGTACGAATATGCAGGTCATCGAGCTCTTTTTCGACGTCATTAATTTCCGTGCGCAAATCTGCGTAAATAGCTTTCGCGGATGCGGCGTCGGTTTCCGCTTCTTCTTCCGCGATTTCGAGGAGCGCTTCGATATCGTCAATGCGATTCTCCATCGCGGTTAGTTTCGCTAGTTCGCCTTGCACGTGGCTGAGCCGCGAGGTCACCGCTTGCGCGTGTTCCGGATCATCCCACAGATCCGGAGCGCTCGATTCGCGGGTAAGTTGCGCTATTTGTTCCCGCAGTTTCGCGGGGTCAGTAACTGCCTCCACCTGCGTGAGAACCGCGCGGAGTTTTTCAATACTTTCTGCATACTCGCTTGCCACGCGTTCCAGGCTACCCCACCGCCGCGCCTGATTTTGTGGCAAGTAATGCGGCTAATAGGGGTAGGCGGGTAGGTGCGTATGTAGGCGAGCAGGTAGGCGCGCAGGTTGACGAGCAGGTAGGCGCGTGAGCAGATACGCGAGCAGACAGGCGAGCAGGTAGGCGCGCGAGCAGATGCGCGAGCAGACAGGCGAGCAGGCATGCGCCTGAGCAGATACGCGAGCAGGTGGATGCCGGGAGTGTGGATGCCGGGAGTTGCGCGTACCCCGCCAGAAAAGTACTAGCCCGAAACGGCTCGGTACGAAGCAGCGCTGCTACGCGGCTTAAAGTCACGTGGTTTGGTGCTGCTGGTCAAGCCCGCGCTCGGTGCTGCTATCCAAGGTGAAGTTCGGCGCGGGCGGTGGCTTGCAGCGTCACGGTGAATTCGAAAAGGGGTACGGTTGTGGGTTTCTCCAATGTTACGACGACGCCGTTGCCCTCCACCCCGGTGGGAGCAACTACTTGTGCTTCTCCTGCCCCGGCGCGCGCAATTTTCCACACCTCCGTTTCCGCGGGCCGTAACCTGCCAGATGTAACTACCCGGCCGCCACTCGGTTCCGGACCGATAGTGCCGTGCGGCAAATAATAGGCCGCATCGTTGATTGAATTAGCCGCGCTGAGCGCCAAAGAATCAGCCCGGGCCAGCAAATCCTGGCGGGCCACATATAGCCCACCCACTCCGGCCAGGCCAATAATTACCGCGAAAGCCACGAGCCACATTCCCAGGCCCAACACCAAAAGATTCCCGCGCTCGCTTGCTCCCGCACCTGCTCCCGCATCATTCCGGTTGGGGCCTTCGGCAAACGGTAGCAACCAAGTTCGCGAAGGCGGCCGATGCCGTAGCTGCGACTGCCGCCGCGGCCGTTGCAGCCGCAGATGCCGCCCGCGCTGCCGCAGCTGCCGCAATTGCACCCGCGGCCGCCGCCGGCGCAAGAACATCAGCCACACCGGTTGCGCCAATCGGCGTCTTTTCTTGCGTATATTTTTCACCTCTGGTTCCTCCCCTCCTACTCATTACTAGCTGCTCTTTGGTCAACACTCTTTACTCACTATTTCCTTATTCCCCTGTTCCCTCTCGGTTACCGCTAAAACCGGTACCAGCTTTAGCTCGCGGGCATTTGCCGATAGCGGTCCACCAACATGGAATTGCTCCGAGTGATCTGCACCGCGGTACCGAAATACGGGATGGGAGCGCGGGCGTGAACAGAAATCGTGACGGTAGCTCCAGGCGTCAAACATGGATTATCTGAGCATTGCACCGATATGCCGCCGTTACTTTCCACGCCTTGATCTGCCAAAGCCTGCGCGGCCACACTCGCCGCCCGCCGCTCCGCCGAGGCTGTATCTCGCGCTTGCACGAATGCTCGCGCAGCTTCCCGCGCCGCCGTCGTGGCCGCACTACTCGCACTAAAAATCGACGCCGCCGCGAGCGCCAATACGATAAGTGAGACCCCAAAAATCGTCATGGCACCTACGGCTTCTACAATCACGTTTCCGCGCTCGGCAGTATTTCCGTTTTGGTTCATATGTGCCCTCCTTCCTTGTTGTGCATGGGTTTTCCTTTCCTGTTATTGCCATTCGACGAGGGCGTGGGCAGTTGCTCGCAGTGGCTGGCCGGCGGGCCCGAACATGTATATTTCGCCGCTAATTTGCGCTTCTACCTGTGCCAGCCCGCCTTGTTGTTGCAGTTTTGCTTCCAGCTCGCAGGCACACTGCGGCAAATCGCGGGCAAGCTGCTGGCGAGCGAGCTCTATGGAGTGTGGAGAGTTATCCACAGCTATGGTGCGGGCGGCTCGCAGGGCGGCGTCATTAGCTTGACGTTGTATCCACACGTGCGCACCGATATAAGCAAGTGCCAAGAAGAGGAAAATAATAGCGCCGGCAAGCATGGCAAAACCTACGACCGCCGAACCCTGTTCTCCGCCCGAAGCTGCCGGCCCAAAGGAGCCCTTGGCAAAGAACTCCTTATCGAAGGGCCTCTTGGCGCAGGGGACCTCACCGGAATGCCCCGTATCTAAGGGGCCCTTATCGGAAAGCCCCTTGCCCAAGGAGCCCTTTCCGTTACGTTCCCGGAAGGGTTTTGCAAGGTTGTTGATGCGGGCTTGGGGTCGCGGTTTTGCACGCATGTTTCCTCCTGTTCTGGTTGTGATTCAAATGGTTTCTGGGTTTTTCTTTGCTTCTATTTCTCCCTTGCTAGCGCTGGGACTTATTTGATGCGCGCCCTGGTACTTAGCTAGTGCCCGCGGCGAGGCTAGTTGATGCCTGCGCCGGGGCTTAGTCGGTGCCCGCGACGGGGTTTAGTTGATGGTGTTAGTTAGGCGGGAAAGGGCGCTTTTGACGATGTCAACCAGAGCGGGCCCGGCAACCGCCCAGATTGCGATAACTAGGGCAACCGTCATAAGGGTGACCATCACCCAGCCGGGCACGTCTCCGGCTTCCGTCTCGTGGCGGTTACCGGGTGCAGCCCCGGGGCCGGTAAGGAATCCGGTGTGCAAGGTTGGGGTGTTCGCGGTGTTTTTCATGGTTTGCCTTTCTGCGTTTTTGTTTTTCGGTTTGCGTTTGGTTGTGGCGAGCCTGAGCACAAGGCTTGCGGTCTACCACTTCCCCGCTACCACATGTTGAGCGAGGAGATGCCCGGGTAGAGGGCGAAGATAATGGTTATTGGCAAAATGAGGAAAACTACGGGTGCCATCATGGCGATTTCTTGTTTGCCGCCTTTTTCGAGCAGTTCCCGGCGTTGGTATTCGCGGGCGTCTTCGGCTTGGACCCGCAAAGTGTTAGCGAGCGGGCTACCTTGTTCCAAGCTGATGCGCAGGGCATCGCAAAATCTTTCGATTGCGGGGTTGTGCACTCGTTCTTGCAGGCCGGCCAAGGCCTGTTCGAAAGAATCCCCGGCGTGCACGGCTGCCACGGTGCGGCGCAGTTCGGCGGCAAGTGGCCCGTTTCCCAGCCGGCATACGTATTCGAAGGCGCTCAGTGCCGATTCTCCAGCGCCGACGGCGAGGGAAAGAATTTGGGCCACATCGGGCAGCTCGCCGGTAATGGCGGCGTCGCGCCGGGAAAGGGTGCGGCTCAACCAATAGTCGGTGAGCGCGGCTCCCGCGAGGGCCGCAAATACGGGAAAAATGAGCGCGATGAGCGGTGGTACGCCGCGGCGCAGGGCGCTTGCTCCCAAAAGGCAACCGGCTACGAACCCGGCGCTGCTCGCTTCGATCTGCCGGACCCGGAAATCGCGGTAGCTCAAAGTACCCAAACAATAAGTGCGGCGGTGTACGGAAGCGGCCGTGGAACCGATCTGGTCGAAAACGCGTAGAAGCGCGCGGGTTAGCGGTAAAGCGCGGTGCCGCGGCGCCCACCCATCTTCGGTGTAGGGCAAGACGCGGGCGGAAAGGCTCGGCCCGGGATAAAACAGCCACCAGGCCAGGAAACACAAGCCGGCTCCACCCACACCTCCCGCAAGATAAGCAATCATGGTGTCCGTTCCTTTCCGGGGATATGCTTGGGCGCGGACTCAACCCCAGCTTCGGGGCCGGCAAAGACGCGTTTTTCTTCCGGCAGGCGGCCCAACCTAAGCATCAATCCGTAAGCAACCAAGCTGGCCACTAACCCGCCCAAAAGAATTAGAGTTCCGGTGCTGCTTCGGAAAGCTTCTACCGTGCCGGGCCGGGTGGCGAGCAAAGCTAGCACTATCCACGGGGAAACCGCGGCGATACGGGCCCCGTTTACCGTCCAAGATTGGCGGGCAAGCAGTTCGCCGCGCGCACGATTTTCTGCCCGCATTGAAACGGCTAAAGACTCCAATGTTTTTGCCAAATCGTGCCCGCCCAGGCGCGCGGAAATACGTATCGATTCGATAATCCGGTCCGCTACCGGATCACCCAAGGAGTTTTTGAGCCGGTCAAGGGAAGGGCCGAGCCTACCGGTTGCCTGCAATTCTTCCGCAAACACTTCAAAATGCCTGGTCAGCGCGCCCCCACCCGAAGTGCTCAAACCGGCCAAAGCTTGCCCCACGCTCAACCCGGCCCGCAGCCGCGAAACAATCGAATCCAACACTTCTGGCCATATTTCTCGACCCTCAGCCCGGGCTTTGCGCTGCCGCGAGTTCCGGAAAGCGCGCGGCAAAAATGCACCCAAAACCGCAATCGCGCCCGCTACCGGCAAATTGCCAATAACCATAATTGCTAGCAGGCCGCTAGCTATCCCGGCTCCCAATCCTTGTGCAAAAGCTTTGCAGCGCGCCCGGCGGTGCTGAATCTTTTCGGGCGAGATTGTTTTCGGTTCTATAACTGGCGCCGCTGACGCCCATAAAACCAGAAAAATACCAAGCCCGGCCGCCGCCCCAATCGCAATACCCACCGGCTACTCCTTCCCCTGCTTTTCCGGGTTTCGCGCCGAGCTCGGGCTCTCCCAATTACGCGCCGCACCGGGCACTACGCTCTTACCGCTTTGCGGTACGCTTTCGCTGTTTCGCCTTGGCCTTCCGGTTTGTTTCCACTGGCGCGAGCTGGGTGCGTCCTGGTGGGAAAGATGGGGCGCCTCCTGGTGCAAGAGTTGGTGCAGGTCGTAACCGGCACGTTGGAATAGTTCCGGGCGTGGCACTTCGCTCGTCCGCAACCGCAAAGCCCCACCCCGGTTGCGTCCAAATAACGAAACGGCTTGGATCACGCCACTTTCCACCCGGCCCGGCACTCCCAAGATTTCCGCAACTTCGCGCTTCCCGGCCCGGTCGATACTGAGATGCACAACGACGTCGATCGTGGCTGCCACCGTGGGAACCACGAACTCCGAAGTCACGTTCTCGCCGGTCAACAAAGGCAAGGTGCAGAGCTTGAGCAATGCTTCCCGCGCCGAGTTGGCGTGGATCGTGCACGCCCCGGGGATCCCCGAGTTCAGAGCAATGAGCAGGTCGAAAGCTTCCGCCCCGCGCACCTCCCCAATTACGAGCCGCCCGGGCCGCATCCGCAACGCCTCGCGCACCAAACGCCGCAAAGTTACTTCCCCGCGCCCTTCCAAAGACGGCGGGCGGGTTTGCATAGCCACTGTGTCGCGATGTTCCAAGCCAAGTTCGAAAACTTCTTCCGCGGAAATAATCCGCTCCCCCGCGTCCGCAGCCCCTAGCAAAGCCCGCAAAAACGTGGTTTTGCCCGCCCCGGTAGTACCGGAAACGATCACGTTCAAACCGGATTTAATTGCCGCTTCTAAAAAGTTCGCGGCCTGCCCGGTAAGCGATTTTTTAGCCACCAGATCCCGCAAGTGGCGGGCCCGCACCACATATTTACGAATATTGACGGCCCAATGTTCCCGTGTAATATCCGGGATCACCACGTGCAATCGTTCCCCACCTGCCAGCTGGGCGTCCACAAAAGGCGAAGAATAATCCACCCGGCGCCCCGAAGCCCGCAACATGCGTTCCACCAGGTCGGTCACCTGCGAATCCGTCAACACAATATTGGTTAGTTCGGCCCGCCCACCTCGCGAAACAAAAACCGTAGACGGCGTATCAATCCAGATTTCTTCCACTTCCGGATCGTCAAACAAAGGTTGCAAAGGGCCGTAGCCGCCAATCGCAGCCCGCACTTGGGCATGTACCTGAGCGGGCTCGGCAAGGCGCGCGCCCCCACTTCGCGTGGTTTCTTCCTCGTAGGCACTAATTGCCTCCCCAATCAACCGGTCAAAAAGGGCCGGTTGGCGGTTTGGGTCCAGCCCGCGTTCGCGTACATATCCGCGTACCTTCGCCTCGATTTGTACTTGTGCATCCGCAGTGCCAGATGTTTTCTGCGCGCGGCTTTCTGTTTTCTGCGCGCGGCTTTCTGTTTGCCAAGTGCGGCTTCGTTTTTCCCGCGTGCTGTCTGACATTTGCCCTGCTGGTCCGGTACGGTGCGGTGCCGCTGGTGCGGCGTCGCCCCTTCCGCCCGGCCCCGCGTAGCGTGCTACCTTCTCGCGTGCCGGCGGCGGCGTGCCTTTCAAACCTGGTGCCTGTGCTTTTTGCACGGCGCTCCCTCCCACCTACGTGAACTTGTGCGAACCGGTTGCCCCAGCCCGGTACAGCGGCTTTAGACTAGGAAGGCCCGCGCGAAGTGACAATCCGTTATCCACAGGGTGTGGATAAAGTGATGTGTCACGCCACGCGCGGGCCCACTAGGTAGAGGTATTTTCGATAAGTTGGGATTGTGAGCAGTTCTCCCTTGCGTATTGCGGCGCTCGCTGTGGGCGCCCTCGGGATCGACGTCGTATCGACCCGCCAGCCATACACAGAAACGGACGATTTTGTGCAAGGTGCCGTGCTCGATTCGCGCGGCCGGCATTGGATTATCAAGGCACCCAAAAATCCGACTGCCGCAACCATTTTGGAAGCGGAAGCGGCCCTTGCCCCGCAGTTGCTGGACGCTTTACGCGCCGGTGCCCTACCTTTTGACATTATGCGCCCGGCCGGTTTTGTGGATTTGGAAGAAGGGGGCCGCGCCGTTGCGTTCCCCGAACCTTTGGGCCGCCCGCGCGCATTCACCGCGCTCCCGCTGGAACAAATTCGTTCTCTGGGGCGAGGTATCGCTTCTATCCATAACCTCGATCCGGAGGTAGTGGCACGTTCCGGCCTGCCGGTTTACACTGGCCGGCAATGGGCTGACCGCATGGCTGCTGAGCTTTCCCAAGCCGTTCTCGAAGTGGAGATTCCGCCGATTTTGCGGCGCCGGTGGGAAGCGGCGTTCGCCGATAATGATCTTTGGAATTTCACGCCCACCGTGATCCACGGGGATGTGGCTTCCGAGAATTTCCTGTGGTCCAACGGCCAGCTTTCTACGGTGCTCGGTTTTGGGGAGGCCGCCGTGGGTGATCCGGCGCGCGACCTGGCCCAACTGCTCGAATTAGACGACGCCGAATGGACCGCTTTTATCGAATCGTATGAAAACACGCGCGGTTTCCAGCTCAGCGACGCCGATTTCAACCGCATCGTACTCACCTCAGAAATGGCGATTGTGCGGTGGTTGTTGTACGGGGTGCGTACGCATTCCGAAGAGATTAGGAACGACGCCGTCCAAATGCTCGGCGATTTAGCCGACCAGGTGCGGTGGGAGCCGCCCCTGTCCGAACCGGCCAGCCAGGACACTGCTCCGGCCCCGCGAACCGAAGTGCAAGGGCCCGTAACTGTTATCGAGCCGGCGGCCATGGTCCAGACTATCCCCGCTCCGGCGCCCGTTTCACTCAAAAATGCTTCGCCAGCGAATGGTTCACCAGCAAACGCAGCTGCGGAAACCAGCGCGGAAACCGGTGCGGAAACCGATGCGGAAACCAGCCCGGAAACCGGTGTGGAACCGGAAAAGTCGGCAAAGAATCCGTCCGCTTAAAGCTGCCCGCTATGTGCGCGTATGAATGCCCGGTATTCGGTGTTCATTGTTTCGATTGCTGCTTCGAAACGGGCGGTGATTTCTGCTTCGCTGAGCATTCCGGCCGGCAAATCTTGCCGGGATTCATCTTCGCGCAGGTAGACGAAGCGGGCCCCCACGTTTTCCAGGGCTTCTCCGCGGGTTTTCGCCCAGGCTAAACGGTAAATCGCTAACTGTAATTCGCGGCTGGCCAGGGAGCGCCCGCGCACCCGCCGGCCCGTTTTCCAGTCCACGATCATGACGGGTGGTTCGCCTGCTATGCCGGAAGAATCCAAAACGGCGTCGATCGTACACCGCACTACCTGGCCGGCGATCACCACCTCCAGGCTCTGCTCGATCGCAAGCGGCCGGCATTTTGCCCACCGGGTGCGTTCAAAAGCAGCGAAAAGTGCGGCTTCTTCTTCCTCGGTGTGAAGATCTTCGTCCACCAGCGGGCTTTCGAAACCAGTTACCGCATCTATGTCCAAAGTCGCTGCGGCCGCATACGATCCGGCAATCCGCGCGTGCAACTGGGTTCCCAAACGCGCCGCCCGGCTCGGTTCGCGCGGGATCGGCCGGGCCCGCTGGCTCGCATATTCGCCCGGCGCGGCCGCCAGGTTCACCACATCAGTGGCAGTGAAATACGGCTGCACCAGCACTTCTGCTTCCTGCCCGGCCATGGCTGTCTCACCTGCCGCGGTAGGCGCATACGTATCCGCCCCGCCCGCGCTCGCGCTCGCGCTGCGGCGTCGTGCCCGGCACAGGTATTCCACCGCTTCGGTTAGTTCGGCAAGTTCACCGGGCGCTGCTTCTGCCGGGTCGATCGGCAAGGTTCTTTGCAAATCTTGGGGCCAGTGCAAAACTCCCGTGGGCGCGAAATAGTCCGGCAGCGGGGCCGGATCGGGTGGGAACAGCGTCTCTTTGGGGAACAGGGCCCGCAAATCTTCCAGGGTGTAGGTGGCCGGAGCCAGTTTCTTCCACGCCTCGGGATAATCAGGTTCATGTTCCCCGGTGTCTATCTGTAGCTCGCCGTGTTTTTCCGCCGTGTGCAAGAGCTCCACGAACCGGGAAGGTTCGCGGGCCGGCACTCCCACCAAAAGTTGGGTTTCGGTTTCCGCTAATTCGGCCTTCAGCCGCGCCAACTTATTTTGCGATGGTTTTGTGGCACGCTTCGCCACTTGTTCTTCTTGTTTCGAAACCGCATCCATCGCTTTATCGCGTTTGATTTCGAGTTTTTCGTATTCGGCAGCCGTATTAGCCACGTCTTCTTCATCCCGGAACGCGTAACCGGCCACGCACAGTTCCCGAGTGGCGCGCGTGAAAGCCACGTATGCTAAACGCCTCTCTTCTTCACTTTCCCGGTAGGCCACGGCGTCCAAAAAGTGTGCGTAAGCGGTGCCGAGCGCTAATTTGCCCCCGGTCTGCGCAATCTCAAACTTCGGTAAATATTCGTAGTCGGCACGCAGGGGGTACGGGAACTCGCCAGCACTACTCGCCCACCCTTGCAGACCAGTTTTCTTGACCGAAAATTGTCCTTCCACCATTTCGGGAACGACGACGAGGTCACGCCATTCCAAACCTTTAGCGGTATGGATCGTCATAATCTGCACGACGCCGGGGACCACTTCTATTTCTTCACTATCTCCTGCCCCAGCCAGCGGGGCATCTTCACCAGCTTCTTCTTCCCCGCCATATTCGTGTTCGTCAACGGCATCAAGCCAGGCCACGAAACTCGCCAGATCGGCACCCTCGTGCTCTTCTTGGTATTGGCGGGCCAGCGAAATGAACTGGTCCATGGAGGTACGTACGCGTTGGGCGCCGCGCGTACGGCTCGCGATTGCCACGTCTATCCCCAGTTCGTGGCTCGCGAGCGCCCCCATATCGCCCAGGGGCATATGTGCCGCCGCCCGTAAACGAGACAGTACGCGCTGCATATTTTCCAACCGGGCCCGGCCGGTGGGTGAAAAACTTTGCCGAGCGGCCGCGGCTAACGCGGAAAGGGATCTTGGCCCGCTTCGCGCAACCCGGTTTTGGCCACTCGGTGTTACTTGTGAAGGTGTTTCTTGTGAAGGTACTGGTTGTGAAGGTACTGGTTGCGAAGCTGCAGGTTGTGAAGCTGATGTTCGGGAAGCTGCTGTTGGTGAAGGCGCAGCTTCGCCATCGGGCTCAAATAGGGCTGCGAGGGCTTCAACCAGATTCGCTTCCCCGCGTGCATCCAAAGCTTCGGCCGGCTCCGGGGAGGTGCCGGCGGTTGTTGCAGCTTCGGGGCGGGTTTTAGCGCTGGCGTTGGCTGTAGCTTCGGCGCTGGTTTTAGCGCCGGCGCTGGCTGTAGCTTCGGCACTGGTGGCAACCGTGGGCGTGGCCGCGCTGCCGGCTTTTTCGGTGCCGGCCACAGCCGTGCCATTACTGCTATTTTCTAAGCTGCCATTTTCTAGGCTGTCGATTTCTAGGCGGGCATAGGTGCGTGCCCATTTGGCTAGGCCGCGAATATCGGGAGCCCCGATATTCCAGTGGGCGAGCAAACGGGCGAAAAGGTCACCGCGCCGTGGATCGGCCACCACGCCGAGCGCGGCCCGTACGGTAACAATTTCGGGGCGCGAAATTAGAGAATCGCCCCCGACCTTCTCGAAGCGAATTACTTTGCCTTCCGGGTCGATTTCTCGCAAGGCCCGCACCACCAAATCTTGGTAGGAACGTTTGCGGCAAAGCACCGCAATTTCGGCTTGCCGGGGTTCTTCCCCGCGGGCTTGGCGCCGCTCATTTTCTTCTTCTACCCGCGCGTAGGTATTCATAATTTTGCGGGCGATTGCCCGATACGAATCGGCGCGCAGCAAAGTGCGAATCTCGGAGACTTTCCCCGCACCAATTCCCGGCCGGCCCTGCAAGCGGTTTACTTCCACCGCGGGCGTCCCAAAACTCAAACCCGTGTGTGCCGGCTGGCTGGCTCCTCCAGCGCTGGCACCGCCAACGCTAGCATCACCAGAACTCAGATCCGCCCCCGCTGCAAGGTTTGAATCCGCCGCTAGGTCCAAATCTGTTTCCGCATTAGCGTGCGGGCGAATATTGGCGGGCCAATAGCTTGGGTCGCGTGCTTCTTCTGGGCTTAGTAAGCCATTGCGGGCGCATTCTTCCCGCTCCGCGGTTACTTGCGCTCGGTATTCTTCCGGTTGGTAGCGTTCCCCAGGTGCGGTGTGGAACTCGGCTTCCGCTAAAGGTTCGACGACGCTATTGCCGGCCGCCAAAACAGCTTGATCGTTCCGGAAGGCCGTCATCAGGTGCATGGTTTCCACACTGCGCGGGGCGATATTGCGCCTAGAAGCATCCCGATCTAAAGCTTTTTGGGCTAGATCTGCGAATTGGGTGAGCGCGGCCGAGCTTGCACCCCGCCATCCGTAAATCGCTTGGTTGGGATCCCCAACCGCGGTAATCGAACGAAAACCTTCAAAATGTGCGGCCAAAGCATTCAACAAGAAGGTGGCTTGGCTGACCGAGGTGTCTTGGTATTCGTCAAGCAGAATCAACCGGTATTGCGAAGAAAGCTCGCGCGCAATTTCCGGATAGGTGGTAACAATGCGGGAAGCCGTGGTTACCTGGTCCGCAAATTCACTCACTCCCAGTTCGCGTTTCCGGTCAAAATACCTTTCCACAATTTGTAGGAGCGCTAGCTTTTTATCGAGCACGTTATGCCCAATTACCGGCCAGGTTGCGCTGTTTCCAAGAGCTTGGCCGGTAGCACTATCCCCGCCAGTTACCTGTGCTCCCGTATCTGCCATAGCGGTAGTACCGTTTGTAGCAGGATCGTTTGTGCTCAGTAATGTTTCTGGTAGCGAGCCCGGTTTTTTATCGCCCCGCAGTTTATCCCAAGAAGCTTTTGCTTTGGGATGTTGTAAAAGCGCAGCTTTGAAGGTTAGTTCTTCTTGTACCGCCAAATCCACTGCTTGGCCTTCTGCGGTCAAAAATTTGCGGGCGGCTTCCAAAGCCTCGTATTCATCCTGGTAGGCCACCGAGTTATCGATCACGGCTGCGGCTAGTTGCAAAGCGTTTTCCGTGGCTGCCCGCGCGCTCATCCCATCCAAGAGTTGCGCTAATTCCGTATCCGGAGTTTCGGCTACCACTTCTTCCATGATTTGGAAACGTTCCGCATCGGTAATCAGCCGCGCCGTGGGGTCCACCCCCACCAACATCCCATAGGAACTGGCGATTTCCTGCGCAAAAGAGTTATAGGTGGAAATCGTGGGCCGCTCCAACTCTTGGGCAAAACCGGCCCGCGTATCCTCTTGCTCGGCCGCCTCAGCACCGCTTTCCAGCCTGTTTTCGTTTCCGTGCGGGCTGCCAATATTTCCTAGCGCGCCGAGCGTTTGGGCAACTTTTTCGGAGAGGTTTGCCGCGGCCTTCCGGGTGAAGGTCAAACCTAGAACTTCCCGGGGCCGTACGTTCCCCGCGGCCACATGGTAGGCGATGCGTTGGGTCATCGTCGTCGTCTTGCCCGAACCGGCACCCGCAATCACCAGCACGGCTGGAGCTTCCGAATAGATTACCCGTTGCTGTTCCGCGGTCGGGAACTGGTAGGCGGCGCGGGTTTCTGCATCGCGTACTTCGGGCACCGGGCGGCCCCGCGCGATGATTTTCCACAGCAGTTCTTCCGCATCCTGCGCCCTCATGAGAACAACCTTCCTTCATCCGTTAGCGGACTGACGATTCGTATCGAGCCGCGTCCATGCTCTTCTTCTTCCCGGACGGGTACCGCCGGAGCCGCCAACAATTTGCCAGCTAAAACAATCTTTTCTTCCGTGCGCTCGGTGCCGGATTTACCGAGCTCTTCCTGCTTGACACTACGAATCCCTTCGGGGCTACGCGGCGCCGAATAGCGCGGATAAACCAACCGTGCCCCCACCGCTTTAATACCATTTTGTTCGAGGAGCCACTGGTAGACCTGCATCTGCGCATTATCTGCCGCGCCCTTCACCGTCTCTGCCCGCTTCCCGGTCTTAATATCCACAATCTCCGCGCGCGGGAGCTCAGCTTGTTGCGCAGGCGTTTCTGCTCGCGCGGGCGAGAGCTTAGTTTGTTGCGCGCCGGCATCAGTTTGCGAGCACGTCCCTGCTTGCGCGTCTGCGTCTGTGGGCGCAAGCGTCTCTGTTTGCCCGAGCGTACCTGTTTGCTCCGGCGTCTCTGTTTGCTCCGGTGTATCTGGAATATACAAGAGCCGATCAATTTTTCCGGAAACTTGCGGGCCGCCCGGCATCTGGGCACTTAACTGTTTTTCGACCTCGATATGCGGATAGAGTTCCTTTTGGTAAGCCAACATGCCGGCCAAAACTTCCACCATGGCTTGCGCTTCCGTATAGTTGCAGCGCTGGAAATAGTTTTCGATTTCCTCCGGCCAGGTACGCTCCAGCTCCGCCAGCATTTCCTCCACATCGGGATTATCGGAAGCCTTCTCCGCAATCGCGTGAATCAAAGTTCCTAGCGACGCCGCATCCGCTTCTTCTTCTACCCTGGCACCTACCGTGTTCAGGAAAGCCTGTAGTGGCGATTCGAGTAAGGATTCCACCTGCGAAGGACTCACGCGCACCTGCGAAAAAGCATCATCGTGCCCCGGTTCCAAAGCACGCGGGCCGGTTAGCGAACCTGCTACCGGATCTGTTTCCGCGCGCGCTTCCGGGCCGGCTTCGGTACTTACCGGGAAAGTATCGAACCAGGCCTTCTTACCTGCCATCCGGTAACCGACTGCCGCCAATTCTTCCAATAACTGAGTGGCGGTGTGCGCGGTAGTTTCGTCCTCGCTTTTTTGGAGCCGCCGCAGCACTCCCACCGTTTCGATAATTCCCCGGCCGCGCCGAGGTTGCGGTGAGCGTAACACCGGGATTTGCCCGAGCGGTGCATGCAAACCCCAAGCGGGTGCGTCCACACCGGTCCGCGCAGAACCAGCTGGCACAGCGGATGCCGCTTGAGCTACGTCTGCATTTGCGCTTGCCGCCGCGCTGGCAAGATCCGTGCTCGGTGCAGCTTCTAGATCGAAACCGAGTAACGAGAAGAACCGGGAGGGCTTATCGGATTCATTTTCGACGGCGGTTATCAGCACGGATTCTTGAGCGCGCGTTACCGCGTGCAAGAGCTGCCGCAATTCATCATCCAGTACTTCCTCCATGCCCACTGCAGCATCGGTAACAGCCCGCGCGGCTCCGATAGGACCCTCTCCGATAAGAGCCTCTCCGGCGGAAGTCGCTCCAGCAGGCACCACTCCGCTAAGCGCTGCCCCGGCCGGTGCTGTTTCACCTGATGCTCCGGCCGGTGCCGTTCCAGCCGCCTCTGGCCCAACCGGCGCGTTTTCTTCTTGCCCGGCCCGCAATCCGGCCCGCAATTCTGCAATCCCGATTTCGTCGGTCACCACCCGGGTGAGCAAACCCGTGCCGGTATAAGCATCGCGAATGCGCAGATTCGGCCAAATCCCATCCCCCAGCTGGGCAATAATCACGTGTTTCCATTCGCGGCCCTGGGAGGCGGACGGCGTCGTTATATGCACGGCGTTTGGAGAAGTGCCCGTACGCGCAATGGAATCTTCCGGAAGATCTTGGGAAAGTACTTCCTCCACTAACTGTTCCACCCGCGCTTCCGGGGCGCGATCAGCAAGGCGCTGTGCCACCCGGAAAAGCTGGATAACCGCGTCCAGATTATCGCCCGCCGCTTCTGCTTCCGGCACCTGGCGTAAAGCGGTCTCCCGCCACTTTTCGGCCTTTTCGACCGCGCACCACGCCGCCCACAACACGCTTTCTGCCCGCATCGCGTGGGCTTCGCCGGCGGTGCGAATCTGATCAAAAACGCCGCCCACCCATTCCAAAGCTCGAGCGTGTGCCCCGGTCTCACGCACCGCCTGCGCCCCCGCAAGTACCAGCCGCCGCACCTCCCGGTTACTAAGCCGCTGCCCGCGTGCCAAAGCCGCCCCGCGCAGCCGCCGGCTTTCCCGTTTCACTTGCACCGGATCCAAACCGAGCGTCGGAGAAGTAAGTAGCGCATCAATATCAATAGTTTCCGGGTCCACAAAAGCCTGCGGACCTTGGGTGAAAGCCGCCCGAATCACCTCGAGCAGGGAAGCTACCGCCGGGTTTTCCCGCAACGGCAAAGCCGACTGAATCGGTTCTACCGGTACGTCGCGCCGCACCAAAGAATCTCGCAAAGCCCGATGGGTATTGCGCGAACGGGTCATAATCGCAATATCGGAAAACTGGGTACCTTCCCGCCTATCTTGCAGTTCTGCCACATAGCCGGCAATGTAGGCCGCTTCTTCTTCCGCGTGCCGGAAAGTAGCACCCCGAATTTCCGAACGACGCCGCCCGGCCAGCGCCTCCGGCGCTGCAGCTTCCGGGGCGCGCGCTTTCCGGTGTTGCACGGTAGTACCGGCAATATGCGTGGCACTTTCGATTCTTTGTGCCACCCCGGCCAGGCGCGGCCCGCCCCGATGACGCACGTCCAAATACATTGCCCGCAAACCCAGGCCGCCATATTCTGGCGTGCGGCTCAAAATTCCAGGAAGGCCCGCTACCCCACCCCGGAAACCTTGTACGGCGGCGTCGGGACTACCAGCAGTGACGATACGCGCCCCATCGCGTGCTAATTCGCGCAATAAAAACAGCAGGGAACGCGGGGCGTTTTGCACATCGTCTACCAAGATCAGATCCCAGCGCGGGCGAGCCGGCTGGGCCCCCGCATAGCGGGCCGAATGGCGCACGTTTTCTTCCCAGTTAGCAATATTTGCGGTGGCGGTAGCCACCAGCTGGGAATGGTCTAAACGGTCTGGTGCATCAGAAAACTCACCGGCATCCGCGTATTCAGAAATCGCCGCATACTGGTCCATTACTTCGGAAACCGCGCGCCACATGCCACCTTGAATCGGCCCGGCAATTCCCGTTTCTGCCAGTTCGCGCAACTGGGCGGAGGTAAGGCCCAGTTCGCGCGCACGCGTCATCAAATTACGGATTTGTTCCCGAAAGCCGGGAAGCTCCAAAATCTGCGAGGTCACAAAGCTCGGAAAAGTAATATTGGCACCGGCCAGGTTCAGTATCTCCCGCAACCGCGTATCCTCATCGGGCCCGGAAATCAGTTCCGGATCGCGCCGGCCCACCGCCTGCGCATACCGCTGCACAATGGCATACGCGAAAGCCGTCAAGCTTTGCACGGTAAGCCGCTCGCTGCGCGAACCGCGCGCCTGAGTGATGGCCGTACGCAAAGAGGTAGCGGCAGTGCGGTCTTGTGTGATTACGGCTACGTGTTTCCCACTGGCTTCCGCACGGGCCGCCAAAGCAACCAATACCGTGGTTTTCCCGGTTCCCGGCGCACCAATAAGGGACACCCCGGCCGAGTTCTCCGCTACGGCATCCAGCACCGCCAGCTGTGCCGGATCAAGCTCAAATGCGGTCTGTGCCACATGTGCCATATGTGCCATCCTGTACCTTTCTGCGCTCTCCTGCACTTTCTTTTCTACCGGTTTCTCTGCACTTGCCTCTTTACCGGGCTTTGCGGGAGGTACCAGAAGAAGCACTTCTTCTGGGCTTCCACATTCGCCGGTGATGAAACTACCTGCCCGTCAAGCTCTTGCGTACATCGTAAACGGCTACTATAGACGCCAGAAAAATGCCTGCCCGCTGGCCGGTTTCCACTAGCCGGCTAGCCCCGAGTTTTCTTGGTCGCGGCGCCTACCAGAAAGTAGCAGCTTGCCTACCGGAAACTGTAACCGGTGGGTCCGACAGATTGATAACGGAAAACGGAACGAAACGGGCCCGGCAGGCTGTTCAAGCTGATCAAGCTGTTCAAGCTGGTAACGCAACGAAAATGGAAGCGAAGGGAAGAGAAGAGATGGAAGTAGTTATTGGGTTCAAGCAGTCCACGCGTGATTTGACGGTAGAAACAGATGCTCCGGCCGCAGAAATCCAGGAAGCCGTTTCCCAGGCCCTAGAAAACGGCGGCAAGCTCACCTTGACCGACCGCAAGGGCGGGAATGTTTTCGTATCCGCAGATGCGATCGCTTTCGTGGAAGTACATGCCGCCGAATCGCGGCGAGTTGGCTTTGGCCTCTAGCTTTATTTGGCCTCTAGCCCTGTGCAGCCTTTAGTGCAGTTGCAGCCTTAGTGCAGTCTCTAATGCAGCCTCTAGCCCTAAAGGTTAACTGCTAGCCGCTATCCATTTGTACATACCAATTAGATAGTGTGAGCCTAGGCGCGGATCACGGCGCCTAGGCTTTGTATGCCATAAACTATTTGCGATGGTTGCCCGGTCGTATAGCTTTTTGGATCTTGATTACATGAATTTCCGCGATCGGCTGCCGCGGCGGCACGCAGGTTTTCGCCGCCAGCGCTTGTTGCGCATTGCCGATTGGTAGCGAAGGCGTCCCACACTCGCCTTTCTGCCCTACTGTGGGTGCTCCGCACCCGGATAAGGAAAAATGAATGTCATCAGGAGTAACTACTTCCGCACGCTCAAATACGCCAGATCTGACGCAAAAATCTTTCGCCGACTTCGGAGTTTCTGAACCGATAGTGCGCGCGCTTGCCGAAGAAGGGATTACTTTCCCCTTCCCCATCCAGGCACTCACCTTGCCGGTAGCACTCGAAAGGCGCGATATTATCGGCCAAGCCAAAACTGGTACCGGCAAAACCCTCGGTTTTGGTATCCCCATGTTAGAAAACACGGTGGGCCCGGATGAAACTGAGTGGGAAAAACTACCGGAAAACTTGCGTGGCCTCCCCCAAGGTCTAGTTATCCTACCTACCCGCGAACTTGCCAAACAGGTAGCGGGCGAATTGCGGATGGCCGGTAAACATCGCACTGTACGCGTGGTGGAAATCTATGGCGGAGTTGCCTATGAGCCGCAATATGAGGAGCTGCGGCGCGGTGCCGATATCGTGGTGGGAACCCCAGGCCGGATTATCGACCTGATGCGGCATAAGGCCTTGCAGCTCTCCCACGTAAAAACCGTAGTGTTGGATGAAGCTGATGAAATGTTAGACCTCGGCTTTTTGCCCGACGTCGAAACAATTTTGGCCCAGGTACCAGACCGGCGCCAAACCATGCTGTTCTCCGCCACTATGCCCGGCGCGGTAATCACAATGGCGCGCCGTTACATGCACAAGCCCACCCATATCCGCGCGCAGGCTCCCGGCGATGATTCCCAAACCGTGAAGAATATTCGCCAGCTCGTCTACCGCGTACACGCGATGAATAAAGACGAAGTGATAGCCCGAATTTTGCAGGCACGCGGGCGCGGTCTCGCTTTGATTTTTACGCGCACCAAACGTTCGGCCGCACGCCTTGCCGAAGACCTGCAGCGCCGCGGTTTTGCCACCGCCGCTTTACATGGCGATTTGGGGCAAGCCGCCCGCGAGCAAGCTTTGCGGGCTTTCCGGAACGGGAAAGTTGATGTGCTGGTCGCTACCGATGTGGCGGCGCGCGGGATCGACGTCGATGATGTTACGCATGTGATCAACTACCAGTGCCCGGAAGATGAGAAAACTTATGTGCATCGGATTGGCCGGACCGGCCGGGCAGGCAGCCGCGGCACGGCTATCACCTTTGTGGACTGGGACGATGTGCCGCGCTGGAAGCTCATTGATAAACAGCTTGATCTCGAACTTGGGGAACCGGTAGAGACGTACCACACCTCCCCACATCTGTATTCGGATCTGGACATTCCGGAAGAAGTCGGTTCTACGCTTCCCAAATCAGAACGTACTTTGGCGGGCCTGGCGGCAGAAAAAATCGAAGATCTAGATGGCGGCCGCAGCCGGCGAAGCGGGCGCGGTAGGCGCGGCGCTCGCGGCCCACAGAGCGGGCGGGGAGCGCGCGGCGAACGGCGCAGTAGTGGTAAGCGGGGCGGGCGTAGTGAACGCGCGGCGCGCACTGGCCGAGCCAGCCGTACCGGAAGTGCCAGCCGGGACGGGCGTGCTAGTACGCGCGAACGTCAATCCAGCCAGCGGGAAACCGCGAGCATGCCGGTAGCCGGTGATCGGCGTCGGCGCCGGTTGAGCACCGCTACGCTCGAAGCGGCGGCCACGAAACAAAAACAAGGCGAATCCGCAAAAACTCGTACCACCGTAAAGCGCCAGCACAATACTGGGACGCAGCGTTCCAGTGGCGCAACGAAACCAAAGGGCACGGCACAGCATGGCAAAACGGCCCAGAAACGCGAAGCTACACGGCAACGCCATACCGCCCAGCAACGCGAAACCGCACGGCCGCAAAGCAAAGCCGCGCGCAACACCGTAAAGCGGACCCGCACGGTACCGCGGCAAAATGGCAGCGCGAAGCAGCGGAATAATCATGCTTCTGGGAATGCCTTGGGCTCGCAAGTCAAGCGCAGCCGGCTCTCCCACCTTGATGCTTCACGTGGTTCGCGCGGTAACTAAACACGCGGCTGGTGGGAACGGCAATCAGATATACCGGCGGTACACCCTGCAGGCCGCGGTAGCCAAAATGGTAGCCGGGCCAAAGCGGGAGCCGGCGGCACCCGGCACACGGCACTCGCCAAGCAGGCACGGTTCACGCGCCGGTGCTGCGCTAAGGCAATTAGCGCTATCTGTGCTATCTAGCTAACTGTGTTATCTAGCTAACTGTGCTATCTAGCTAATTAGGCCGGTTAGACCAGCTAGGCGAACGAGGCTAGCTACCTACAAGGCTAGCTAGCTTTGCGCGGCGATCACGCCCAGTATTCCGGAAATAATGAGTTGCACGGAAATCGCAGAAAGTAACATGCCGGAAATGCGGGTGAGGAACACCGTGCCGCCTTCCCCGAGGAGCCGGTGGAGCGGGTTAGCGAAACGGAAAACTATCAATTCCACCAGGTGCAAAATAATGAAAGCCGCACCTACCGCCAACATGCCGCCCACGGCACCGAAAGAAGAAGTGCGGGCATCTTGCACGGCGATCATAATGGCCACGATCGCGCCCGGCCCGGCCATGAGCGGCACCCCGAGTGGCACTAAAGCTACGTTGACCTTGGTCTGCTCCGGCGTCGGCTCTTTTTCCGTACTTCCACTCATCAACTGGAGAGAAACCAGAAGCAACAAGATGCCACCAGAAATCTGCATCGCTTCCACGGAAATACCGAGCAAGTCCAGGATAAAGCGCCCAAACAACCCGAAAGTTGCTAACACGATGGCGGAGGTGAGCACTGACTGCCACCCAATCCGGTTGCGCTCGGAGCGCGTATTACGCTGAGTTAGCGCCAAAAACACCGGCAAATTACCAAAAGGATCCGCAATCACCAGCAGGGTGGCGAAAGTTGTCAAGAAGAGCTCAACATCAAATGTCACGGGCGAATGACCTCCAAATGCGTCCCGGCGACGAGGTCCTCCACCACAGACGGAGCGGTGAGATATTCACCGAGCCGGTTCGTTTTACCAAGCCCATGGTAGTCACTCGCCCCAAAACGCGCCAACCCAAAGGATTGCGCACGTTGCCACAAGGGTTCTCGTAAATGTACAGCATTTTCGGGGTGATCAATTTCGACGCCGAACAGCCCGGCCTGCGCAAATTCCTCTAAAGCGGCAGGCGGAGCCATTTTTCCGCGCTGGGCGGCCGCCGGATGTGCAAACACTGCTTTCCCGCCGGCTTCCCGGATCCAGCCGATTACTGCCACGGCTTCCGGCGCATAGTACGGCACATAATAGGGCGAAGAATCAGCTAGATAGCTCGCGAAAGCCTCATTGCGGTTCTTTACTACCCCCTCCGCTACCAGCGCATCGGCAATATGGGGCCGGCCGATCGTAGCGCCAGGCGGGGTTACTGCTACTACGTTTTCCCAGTGCAGGGGCAAATCTTTGCTAAGGCGGGCCACCATTTCCTGGGCTCGGTGCAGGCGCGATTCGCGCACGCGTTCCATATGGCGCACCAAATACGGGTTTTCGGGATCGAATAAATAGCCCAGAATATGCACAGTAATGCCGTGGTAGTGGGCTGAGATCTCCATGCCGCGCAAGAGCGCTACCCCGGTGTGCGAAACCGCCCTGGCTGCTTCTTCCCAACCGTCTATCGTGTCATGATCCGTAACCGCGATGGCAGTGAGTCCCAAGTCCGCGGCTTGTGCCATTAGTTCGCTCGGAGTCACCGTTGAATCCGAAGCCGTAGTGTGCGTGTGCGTGTCCGTTCGCGCAAAAATACCACCCATACGCACAATTCTATGCCGGTAGCCAATATCTCCGCCCCTCCAGGAGGCAAACCCGCGCGCCGCAAACCCGCGCGCCGCAGGCCCGCTGGACACCGGTCAACAAAACGCAAAACCCGCGGGCCGCAAGCCCGCTGGCCGGCCTGGCGGTTCTTGCCGCGCTACTCTTGCTTCTTGCTTCTTGCTTTTTGGCGCGCGTTATCGCATTTTCTAGCCCCCGGGTGCGATAATGGGGAATATGGCTGATGAACAGGAAAAAGATGAACTAAAGGCGCGCGGTAATAATCGCTCGCAACAACCCTCCTCGGTGGAGTTCCGCGAATTTATGGGCAGTGATTGGGGGCCGCGTCCCGCCCCGCGCCCCCGCGCCGAAGTGGCCGATTATCTGCCCGCTCGCCACGCGGCACTCTCGAAAGCGTTCCCCGGCGAACGGTTGGTAATACCCGCGGGGGAACCAAAAGTTCGGGCCAATGATACTGATTACCGGTTCCGGGCCCACTCCGCCTTTTCGCATATGACGGGCATGGGGCAAGAAAAAGAACCGGGCGCTGTACTAGTTTTCAACCCGCGTGAAGAAGGCGGGCACGATGTTACGCTCTATATTTTCCCGCGCGCTTCGCGTAGCTCGGAAGAGTTTTATGCCGATGCGGCACACGGCGAATTTTGGGTAGGGGCACGCCCTTCCCTGCGCGACGTCGAAAACGAAACCGGAATTCACACGGCAGATGTGGCTACTTTGCGCGATGCTTTAGCTAAAGACCTCGGGCAAGTGCAAATGCGGGTAGTGCCCGCATCCAGCGTGGAAAAGGAAGCGCTGGTAGAGGAATTGCGGCAAAGCGCCGGGCAGAAAGATAACTCGGCCCGCGATCTGGAACTTGCCCAAGCACTCTCCGAGCTGCGTTTGCGTAAAGACCCGTGGGAAGTGGCAGAAATCCGCAAGGCCGTGGTGGCCACGCACTCCGGGTTCGATAATATTATTGCTTCCCTTCCGGCCGCGGTGGCACACAGCCGCGGTGAACGTGTAGTGGAAGGCGCTTTCTTCCAACGCGCCCGCGAAGAAGGTAACGGCCTGGGCTATGAGACGATTGCCGCCTCTGGTAATAACGCCAATACTTTGCACTGGCAGGATAATGATGGCCAGGTCAAACCGGGAGATCTGATCCTGATTGATGCCGGCGTGGAACTCGATTCCCTCTACACGGCAGATATCACCCGTACTTTCCCGGTTTCTGGCAAGTTCACGGCAGATCAGGCCGAGGTATACCAGGCCGTGCTCGACGCCGCTAACTACGCGCTAGAAATTGCTAACCGTCCCGGCGCGCGTTTCCGCGACCTGCACGCCGCAGCGATGGAAGTGCTGGCAGACCGGCTCGAAAAGTGGGGTATGCTCCCGGGCACCGCGGCCGAATCTTTGCGTAAGGACGGCCCGCAATGGCATCGCCGCTGGATGCCGCACGGCACCTCGCACCATTTGGGTTTGGACGTGCATGACTGCGCGGCTGCCCGGCGGGAAATGTATGTGGATGCCAAACTCGAACCGGGTATGGTGTTCACGATTGAACCCGGCCTGTACTTCCGTGCCGATGATCTGAAGGTGCCCGAACGCTTCCGCGGCATTGGGGTACGGATTGAAGATGATGTGCTCGTCACTGAAAACGGTGTGGAACGCATCTCCGAAGATATCCCGCGGACCATCGAAGGTGTTGAAAACTGGATGGCCCAGATTCTCAACAAGTAAGCAAAACCGTTTGCTGATGCGGTTTTGCGCCACTGGTGTAACACCGCAATCGGCACTTGGTAGCCTACTTACTTGTTACCTATTACCTTTATGCCTGCGCAAGGCCCGGGCAGGGCCTTGCGCAGGTTCTCTACATGCGGCAAAAATTTCTTTTGAACCGATAGGATGAGCCGGCCGGCAGGCCAATATATGCCCAGGCCTGATTATTTTTTGGGGAGGTCACCATGGCTACCAGTACACGCGTTTTTGTAGGACGGCTGGCGGGCACTTCCGTGTTCGACTTAGCTGGAGATGCAGTTGGCAAAGTAGCGGACGTAGTTGTGGTGTTCCGATTACGGGGAGCACCTTCGGCCGTTGGTTTGCTGGTAGATGTGGCTGGCCGCCGGCGCGTTTTTCTCCCTTTGACCCGGGTAACCGCGATAGCGAACGGGCAAGTACTTACCACCGGGGTGCTCAATATTCGCCGTTTCCAACAGCGCCCCATGGAAACCTTAGTAATCGCCCAACTTTTGGACCGGGAAGTAGTTTTGAAAGCTACAGGGGAACGGGTGAGCGTGGTCGATATTGCGATAGAACGGACTAAGCTGCGCGAATGGGAACTCACCGAACTGTATGTGCGCGGCACCGGTTCTGCTTCCCGCAAATCGCAGATCGTGAAAGTGAGCGAAGTGGAAGGGTTGGCCTCCCCGGCCCGTTCCCAAGGTGCTTCCACGATTGTGGCGCAAATTAGCGATATGCGCCCGGCCGATGTGGCCGATATTTTGCGCGATCTGCCTGTAGACCGAATGCAAGCGGTAGCCCGCGAACTTACGGATGAACGGCTCGCCGATATTTTGGAAGAGCTGGGTACTGAGGATCGGGCTACAGTGCTAGCCGGTTTGGATGTGGCCCGTGCCGGTGACGTTTTGGATGCTATGCAACCGGATGACGCCGCGGATTTAGTGGCCGACCTGCCTACCGATACCGCGGCCGTGCTTCTGGAATCGATGAGCGACCAGGAAGCAGAAGACGTGCGGCGCTTGCTACGGTACGACGAACGTACCGCGGGCGGTTTGATGACGCCCAACCCGATTATTTTGGGCCCGGATGCTTCGGTAGCTCAAGCTTTGGCTTCGGCTTCCCGGGCTGATATTCCCCCGGCTTTGGCGGCGATCGTATTTGTGTGCCGCCCGCCTTTGGAAACTCCCACTGGCAGGTATTTAGGTGCCGTGCATTTGCAACGGGCCTTGCGCGAACCACCCGCTACCCTGCTCGGTTCTATCCTGGATACGAACGTGGTGGGTTTGGAACCAGAAGCCAGTATTGAAGATGTCACCCGCGAGCTTGCTACCTATAACATGACGGCGATTCCTGTGACCGATGCCGGTTCTTTGCTGGGTGCAGTTTCGGTAGATGATGTGCTTGATCATCTGCTTCCGGAAGATTGGCGTGAACGCGATAACGAGGAGGAGGGATCCGATGTCCACTGAGGAATTTGATAAGCCCCTAGAACGGCGGCAGCGTTGGTTCCACCGCAAACGCCGCGATCCGGAAGCTACCGGGCAGATGGTGGAGCGCCTCGCCCGTTTCCAAGGCACCCCGCGTTTCATTATTTACCTGACGATTTTTGTTATCGCGTGGCTGGGGTGGAATACGCTCGCCCCGGAAGCTTGGCGGTTCGATTCGGCCGATTTTGGTTTCACCGCTTTGACGCTCATGCTCTCTTTGCAAGCTTCTTATGCTTCTCCAATGATTCTGTTGGCCCAAAACCGGCAAGATGAACGCGACAAAGTAGCCAATGAGCAAGACCGGCAACGCGCCGCCCGCAATCTCAATGACACCGAGTATCTGATGCGCGAGATTTCAGGTTTACGGATGGCTTTAGGGGAATTGGCAACCCGCGATTTTGTGCGTTCCGAACTCAATGATTTGCGTGATGAGTTGGATGAGAACCGGGAGATCCGGTTGGCCGAAAGGGAAACGCGTATTGCCGAACTACAGGCTGAACTTGACCGCCTGGTAGCTGAACGGGCAGAAGATGACCGCCGCGCCGTCGAAGCCGAATACGCCCAAATGGTTCGCGCCAGTAGCGGTGCCGACGCCGCTACCCGCAGTACTACCAGTACCAGCGGCGCTACCGAAGCCAGTGCCAGCGGCGCTACCGAGGCCAGTGCCAGCGAGGTTGCGAACCAACACGATGCAAACCGGGCCGCTTCTTCTTCGTCCCAAAAATCTGTGACGCCAAAAAACACAGCGCCAGAAAACACAGCGCCAAAATCTACGGCAACAGAATCTACGGCAAGAAAATCTACCGCAACAGAATCTACGCCGCCGGAAGCTTAGCTTTCTAGAGGCTTTCCAGGGTTTAGCCTAGAAGCTTTGCAGGGCGCGCAGGATTTCGTCGGCGTACAGTCCGGCCGCGGTCGGGTCTGGGTGTACGCGGTCGCCCGCTAAGTGTTCTTCGTGGGCGGCGGCGATTGGTTCCCAATCGGCTACCCGCACGTGCGGATCGGTGGCCGCGATTTCCCGGATTTTCTCAGCTGCTTCCCTAATCCAGGTTTTATTGGCCGGCCCATATCCGGTAACGAGCACGATCCGGTGGTCTTCTCCGAGCGCTTGTTTGACGGCGGCCCAATCGGCATCGCTCACCGAACCGTTAGTGGCGAGTGCCAATACTACGTAGGGGCGCAAAGTCCCCTGCTGTTTCATGCTGCTAATAATTCCCGGTGCGGGTTTGATAGAGCGGGAAACTTCACCGTCGACGGCGATATTCGGCATGCGTTCCTGCAGGGCGGGAGAGGCCGCTACCGTCACCGAATCACCAATCACCGTCACATTCGAACCATCTGCCGCAAGCGGTACAAAAGGTGGCTCTGTCACCTGGGGCTTTCCTGCCCCGGCCGGATCATTAGCTTGGTTCGCGCCGGCCCCGGCAGCCGAATCAGCGCCCGCACCGGTCTGCTTCGTATCTGCATCCGCCCCGGTTTTCCCGGCCGCAGCAGAGTTATCTCCACCGGATGCCTGGCTGTCTGCCGCCTGTTTATCGCTTCCAGCATCGTGCTCGTCGCCGCCGGCACCGTGCGGAGTTTCATCGTCTGGGCTGGCTGAAGCCGCGCCTTTACCGGCCCGGTTTTCGAGGGATTTTTGGCCGGCCGTCACGTATTCTTCGGCAGAAGACTGCGGCTGGGAAGTGGCAAGAGCCCACCCGGCAAGCACGATTGCTACGGCCGTGAGGGCCGCCGTCGCCCGTTCCCGCCAACCGCCGGAAACCAACCACCCGTGCACAAAACTGCGTGCGCAAGCCCGGAAACCGTGTTTACGGACCGGGGTTTCCACATATTTGAAGGACAGGTGTGCGAGCAGGATGGAAAGCGGGATAACGATAACGGCTACCGTCCAGTTGCGCAGGTTGAAAGCATAAAAACCGAGCACAATGAGCGGCCAATGCCACAGGTAAATCCCGTAAGACCGCTCCCCCAACCAGACCATAACGGGTTTATCGAGCAGGTTTACGAGGCGGTGGGCGGCGGCGTCGCGCCCGCCTAGTAGACCGAGGATAACTACCGCGCTTGCCAGGCACGCAAGCAGCGAACCCCACGGGTACATGAACCGCGTTTCGGGGGCGAAAACTCCGGCTAACACCAACGCGGCGAGGCAAACCCAGGAACCGATCCCGAGATACTTTTTGGTTTGCCGGCCCACCGGCAGCGGCGCACCGTTGATGGCTTCCGGGAGGGCGAAAGCGATTGCCGCGCCGATCATGAGCCCGAAAGCGTGGGAATCGGTACCCACGTAAGCGCGCGTAACGTCATCGGCACCGGAAACCAAAACTTGTTGGCAGATTGCGGAAGCTGCGGCGATACCCAGGCACGTCCACACCGCTATCCGCCGCGAGCCAACCAGGGCCACCAAAGCGAGCACGACTAGCGGCCAGAGCAGATAGAACTGTTGCTCCACCGCCAGCGACCACATGTTGGTAAGCAAACGCGGGGACTGTGATTCGAAATAGGAAGAACCGTTAGCCACTTGGAACCAGTTATAGGTCCCCGTAACCGCGCCGAATGCTTGCCAGGGCAACTGTACGAGCGCATCCCCGCCCACGATACGGGCCAGCGCCAACGTGCCAATCGTGGCTACCGTGACCGCGGGGGTAAGGCGGCGAATACGCTTTCGCCAAAAATGTGGAAGATCAATCCGCCCCTCACGGTGATATTCCCGCGTGAGCAGCGAAGTAATAAGGAAACCGGAAAGGACGAAGAAAACGTCTACCCCGATATAGCCAATCCCGCCCGGCCAAATATGGAACACGAGCACAATAAATGCGGCAATCGCTCGCAAGCCGTCAAGACCACGAACTCTCTGGTGTTGTTTCACCTGCATGCCCGGTTTCCTTCCTTGTTCCAGAGCTATTTCCCGCCGGGGCCGGCAGGTGAGGAAGTGCCGGCCAATATTGAAAATTTTCTTGTACGCACCTTGTATACACCCATGCGCACCCGGTTTGTACTGTTAGTTTGTACCGGAAACGCGGAGTTAAACACAGCGGTGTAATCCCGAGTTACCAGCGTACTTCTTAGCGCCGCACCTCGCTGGCGCCGACACTGTGAGACGCGTTAGCACCCCGCCCCGCAGGTACCGCCAATGCGAGACGCGTGCCGGGTAGGGTATTGCGTATGGTCACGAAGCAAGCAATTGTGGATGCTCTCAGTAAAGTTATCGACCCGGAACTACGCCACCCAATTACGGAACTGAATATGGTGGACAGCGTTGCTATAGACGAATCCGGGAACGTGGCGATTTCGATTCTGCTTACAACTTCGGACTGTCCTTTACGTAACACCATTGAACGGGATGTGCGTCAAGCCGCCCAAAGCGTAGCCGGGGTGCAAGACGTACAGGTAACCATGGGTTCCATGACGCCGCGGCAAATACAGGACCTGACCCGCAAATTGCGCGGAAAACAGGTGCGCGGGGAAATCACTTTTGCGGCCCCCGATTCGCCCACACGTATCTACGCGATCGCTTCCGGAAAGGGCGGGGTGGGCAAATCTTCCGTGTGTGCGAACCTGGCGGCCGCGCTGGCCGCTAATGGGTTGCGGGTCGGTTTGGTAGACGCCGATATTTATGGCTTTTCGATCCCGCGCATGCTCGGGGTAGAAACGCCCGCCCAACAGCTCAACGGCATGATCGTGCCACCGGTAGCCCACGGGGTGAAAGTGATGTCTATCGGCATGTTTGTGCGCGATAATTCGCCGATAATGTGGCGCGGCCCGATGCTTTCGAAAGCTTTGGAACAGTTTTTTGCAGACGTGTACTGGGGCGAGCTTGACGTAATGCTCCTGGATCTGCCGCCCGGCACTGGCGATGTAGCAATTTCAGTGGGTTCTTTGCTCCCCACTTCCCAACTCGTGGTGGTTACTACTCCGCAATCGGCCGCCGCCGACGTTGCCGAACGGGCAGGCACGATCACGAAACAGACCGGCCAACCGGTTGCCGGGGTGATCGAGAATATGTCTTGGATGGTACTGCCGGATGGGCAACGTGAATACTTGTTTGGGCAGGGCGGCGGCGAAACGGTAGCCCGGGCGCTCAGCGGCAAGCTCGGTTATGAAGTTCCGTTGCTCGGGCAGGTTCCTTTTGAAACCGCCATCCGAGAAGGGGCCGACGCCGGCACCCCCGCCGTACTCTCCCTCGTGGAAACAGCAGCTGGTAAGGAACTGCGGGAAATTGCCACCCAGCTCAGCCAGCGGCCCCGGCCGCACCAAAACTAACCGGGAAACCTGTCCGGTAACTACCGCGGGCAGCCGGCAACCTGCCGCAAGGCATAGAGCAGAGTCACGCCTGCCAAAAAGCCCTAACCGGACCAACTCGCCTAAGATGGATTCGTACCGCGCAAGCGGGAACAGCACCGCGCAAGCGGGAATAACATCGCGCAAGCGGGAGCAACACCGCGCAAGCGGGAACAGCACACTACCCCACCGCCGCGGGGCAGCTAGTTTTATTTACAGGGAGCAGGAATGGCCGATTTTGTGCAGGCATGGGCATACGCGGAAGAATCCGTGGTGGAAGATCCCATTACGGCCAGCGCTCGCGATCTGGCAGCAGAATTTGGGATTCGGAGTATTTCTCCAGCGACGGGAAATTTTTTGCGAATGCTCACCGCTCTTTCCGGTGCTACCGCGGCGGTAGAAGTTGGTACCGGTACCGGAGTTTCCGGGCTCTACCTGATCCAAGATTCTAGCCTTACTCTCACCACGATCGATATCGAATCCGAAGCACAGCATCATGCCCGCGAATTTTTCCGGCAAGCCGGGGCGCGAGCTGGGCGCGTACGCGTGATTAATGGCGCCAGTGCCGATATTTTGCCGCGCCTGGCCACCAGCTCCTACGATTTCGTGTTGCTAGATGGTGATCCTTTGGAAGCCGAAGGAGACGCTACCGAATGTTTGCGTCTACTCCGCCGGGGCGGGCTCCTCGTGGTGGCTCATGCCTTGCTCGGAGGAAAAGTAGCTGACCCGGCCCGGCGGGAGGACGACGTCGTCGCCACCCGTAACCTCATCAAACACCTCTCCCGCACGGAGGGGATAACCACCTCCCTCGTGCCGATTGGCGACGGGTTACTCCTCGCGCGTATCGACTAGCTCGACCGGCGAAGGCCCCGGGCATTCCGAGGCCTTCGCGCTTGTTTGATTCTCTCTCGCTTGGATTACAGGAGCGCCACACCACCGATATTGGGAGCACCCACAACCGGTGTAAGTGTTTACGGCGTATTTTTCTACGTCTCCACCACCCCGCTGCCCTAATGCGTTTTTACAATAAATTACGCCTTTTCCTAGCTTTTAGTTGCCAGCGTGGCTTGCTACTTCCTGTTCCAGATCGTCCGTAATGACCTTTCCCTTGGTTTCCGGGGTGGAGAGGCAGGCCAATATACCCAGCCCCATCATGATGGAGGTAAAAGTAAGCACGGGTACCCAACCGAAGGCTCCGGGACGTACCAGAAGGGCGGCAATCATCGGAGTGAAGCCAACAATAATATTGCCAATCTGAGTGGATACGGCATAACCAGTCATCCGCAAACGCGTGGGGAACATTTCGGTATACATGGGAGCTTGCACCACGTTGCCGCCGGTCGCGAGCAGGCCAATAACGAAGAGAAGGATCACTAATACCGTCAAGTTGCCTTCTTGAATCATCCAGAAAACGAAGGGGAACAGCACCAGTAGCGAAATCATCGAGATGAGATATACCGGGCGGCGGCCGATCTTATCCGAAAGTGCGGCCCACAGCGGCTGAATAGGAACACCCAAAACTAGAGTTCCCGTGGCGAGCGCTAACAGGGTGGCCTTTTCCCAGCCCCAATAGGTGACACCGTAGTTAAGCATGTAGTTCGAGACGAGCACACCGGTAATTGCATATTGGGCCATTGCCATTACGCGAATAACTTGCCGCCAGTGATACTTAAAGAGCTCGGCGAGAGAACTCTTTTTCTTCGGAGCCGGCTTAGCTGGTGCCGCCACCTTTTCTGGCTTCACCTGTACGGCCGTGGGATCCTTAGCCGCTTCTTGGCGAGCGAGCGCTTCATACACATCGCGTGGTTCATCTGCCTTCGAACGTACCCAGAGAGCGTAAATCACCAGCGGAATAGCGACGAAATAGGGAATGCGCCAACCCCCGTTGAGAAGAAATGATTCATTGGTAGAAACCGGGATAAAGGCGGCAATACCCAACAATTGGCCGATTAATAGGCCGTGCATAGTGAAGGCCACCAGCCGGCCTCGTTTTTCCGGCGGAGCCAACTCAGACGTCATCGCCGTGGAACCGGCTTGCTCACCACCAGCCGAGAAACCTTGGATCAATCGCATCAGCACCAAGCTCACGCCCGCTACCGGACCGATCGCGTCGTAACTAGGCAAGAGGCCGATTATCAAGGTAGCGAAACCCATTAAACCAAGTGTGAGGAGGAGAGTCTTTTTCCGACCCCAAGTATCCCCGAGATGGCCGAGAACTACGGCCCCCAGCGGCCGGGCCAAATAGGCCACACCAAACGAGGCCAGGGAAGCAATATTTGCTAGCGTGTGATTTTCCCCGGCCCCGAAAAATACGGCCGGAAAAATCACTGCCGAGGCCGTACCATACAGGCCAAAATCATAATATTCGGCCAGGGCTCCCCAGAACCCAGAAGCTGCCGATTTTTTCGCCGATTTTTCGAGGCTTACATTACCGTCGGCGTCCGTTGCTACACCTTTATATGCAGCCATGTCGTTCCTTCCACGTTCCCCGGATGCTACTTTGCATCCGGTGCAAGCGTCATTACGCACCTGACGCACCTGCATTTCATTGCCGCAAGCGTATAGATTTTCGGCCCTAAGATCGTGGCTTATGGGGATGATTTCGGGAAGATATCCCTCCTCCGAAAAGACGATAGAGACTAGATTAGATAGATATACTGATGTGAGTTGTTACCGCTCACGCTCGGAAGGAAGGTGGCGCTTTGCGAACAAATCTACAGTTTTCGCAGCGCCTGGTTGACGCCTTGGTAATTCTTCATCCCTCCCGGGACCGGCGGACAATTGCCCGTTATTTCGTCAACCTTGTAAACGAGATACTGCCTCAAGCTGATTTGGTTGCATTCTATGTTTATTTCCAACGTCAGCGAGCATTTGGCACCATCGGAGTATCCGGGTACCCGCACTTCAGTTCCACCCTGATTACGGAAGAAAATTCCCCTTTTGGCCAAGTGCTCAGCAGCCGGCAGCAGGTATGGGCCCGTACTCCAGCAGAAGTTGCACAGCTTTACCAGTTTCCTGATGATGGCTCGCTAGCTTACGAGCGTACGCACCTGCTCTAGGGCCCGACCCCCGGAAAGTGGACATGGGGGTGGTGTTTATGCTGCAAGGTCAAGTGTAGCTGACGCGTGTTTTTCGAAGGTGTCTGGGGCCT
>NZ_FNAU01000026.1 GCF_900102025.1 Actinobaculum suis
TTTTGGCGGCAGCGACCTACTCTCCCACGCCCTCCCGAGCGCAGTACCATCAGCGCAGGCGACCTTAGCTACCGGGTTCGAAATGGAAACCGGGCGTAACCCCACCGCTAAAACCACCGCCAAAAACCAAACACCACCAACCACACAAACACACACAACAAGTACGCGTGTGGCCGTGCTGATCTGGTAGTCAAGAATCGCATAGCAGACACAAACACCAAAACAACCGTAAAAACCATGAAAAACAATCTTTGTAGATGGTCGGTCATTAGTACCAGTCAGCTCCACCCCTCACAAGGCTTCCACCCCCGGCCTATCAACCCCGTAATCCACAGGGGACCTCACCCAAAACAAAATTGGTCGGAGAACTAATCTCGAAGCAAGCTTCCCGCTTAGATGCTTTCAGCGGTTATCCCTCCCGAACATGGCCAACCAGCAATGCCCCTGGCGGAACAACTGGCACACTAGAGGTTCGTCCGTCCCGGTCCTCTCGTACTAGGAACAGCCCTTCTCAATTCTCCTACGCGCGCAGCGGATAGGGACCGAACTGTCTCACGACGTTCTGAACCCAGCTCGCGTACCGCTTTAATGGGCGAACAGCCCAACCCTTGGGACCAACTCCAGCCCCAGGATGCGACGAGCCGACATCGAGGTGCCAAACCATGCCGTCGATATGAACTCTTGGGCAGGATCAGCCTGTTATCCCCGGGGTACCTTTTATCCGATGAGCGACAGCGCTTCCACACGCCACTGCCGGATCACTAGTTCCTACTTACGTACCTGCTCGACACGTCCGTCTCACAGTCAAGCCCCCTTATGCACTTACACTCAACACCTGATTACCAACCAGGCCGAGGGAACCTTTGAACGCCTCCGTTACCATTTAGGAGGCAACCGCCCCAGTTAAACTACCCACCAGGCACTGTCCCGAACCCGGATCACGGGCCACAGTTAGACATCCAACACGACCAGAGTGGTATTTCACCAACGACTCACTGACAACTAGCGCCACCAGATCACAGTCTCCCACCTATCCTACACAAACCGCACCAAACACCAATACCAAGCTATAGTAAAGGTCCCGGGGTCTTTCCGTCCTGCTGCGCGAAACGAGCATCTTTACTCGTACTGCAATTTCACCGAGCTCATGGTCGAGACAGCGGAGAAGTCGTTACGCCATTCGTGCAGGTCGGAACTTACCCGACAAGGAATTTCGCTACCTTAGGATGGTTATAGTTACCACCGCCGTTTACTGGGGCTTAACATCCCAGCCTCACCCTCAACAAAGAGGGATCACCAGTCCGATTAACCTTCCAGCACCGGGCAGGCGTCAGTCCGTATACATCACCTTACAGCTTCGCACAGACCTATGTTTTTGATAAACAGTCGCTTCTCCCCAAACTCTGCGACCCCCAACCCCTAGCCACGCAAAGGCAGCTTCAAGGCAAGGGCCCTCCTTCTCCCAAAGTTACGGAGGCATTTTGCCGAGTTCCTTAACCACGATTCACTCGCAAGCCTTAGTATGCTCTACCCAACCACCAGTGTCGGATTACGGTACGGGCAACCCCAAACCTAACGTCGATGCTTTTCTCGGCAGCACAGGCTCACTCTACTTCCCAACCAAAAAAGGTCAGTCACCATCAGGCCTCACCCACACGCTTCCCGGATTTACCAAAGAAACAGGCCACACCCTTAGACGTGCCAAGCCATTAGGCACGCGAAGCTACCACTCTGCGTCACACCCGTTAACACGCTTGCACCACACATCTTGGTTCCCACAAATCCACCACCCAAACCAACCCAAACAAATGGGAAGACCCAAGCAACTTCATGGCAGTTAACATCAACACGCAGCACACTTGACGGTTCAAGGCCGGTACCAGAATATCAACTGGTCACCCATCGACTACGCCTGTCGGCCTCGCCTTAGGACCCGACTAACCCAGGGCGGACAAACCTACCCCTGGAAACCTCAGTCATACGGCCGGCAGGATTCCCACCTGCCAAACGCTACTCATACCTGCATTCTCACTCGCATCCAGTCCACCAGTCATCACCAACCAGCTTCACCCCAAACACGACGCTCCCCTACCAAACAACCCCCACACAAACATGGAAGCCATCTTCACGGTTTCGGCGGTGCACTTAAGCCCCGCTACATTGTCGGCGCGGAACCACTAAACCAGTGAGCTATTACGCACTCTTTCAAGGATGGCTGCTTCTAAGCCAACCTCCTGGCTGTCAACGCAACTCCACATCCTTTCCCACTTAGCACACACTTAGGGGCCTTAACCGATGATCTGGGCTGTATCCCTCTCGACAATGGAGCTTATCCCCCACAGTCTCACTGCCCTGCTCGCCTTGCAGCATTCGGAGTTTGGCTGACATCAGTACCCACAACAGGCCATCAACCAACCAGTCGCTCTACCACCACAAAACAACACAAAACGCTGCACCTAAATGCATTTCGGGGAGAACCAGCTATCACGGAGTTTGATTGGCCTTTCACCCCTACCCACAACTCATCCCCCAGGATTGCAACCCTGGTGGGTCCGGACCTCCACACGCTCTTACACGCGCTTCACCCTGGCCATGGGTAGATCACCCCGCTTCGGGTCTAGAACACGCAACTAAACGCCCTATTCAGACTCGCTTTCACTACGGCTACCCAACAAAAGGTTAACCTCGCCACATGCCACTAACTCGCAGGCTCATTCTTCAAAAGGCACGCCATCACCCCCACAAAAAAAAGGGCTCTGACGGATTGTAGGCGCCCGGTTTCAGGCACTATTTCACTCCCCTCCCGGGGTACTTTTCACCATTCCCTCACGGTACTATCCACTATCGGTCGCAATGGGTATTTAGCCTTACCAAGTGGTCTTGGCAGATTCACACGAGATTCCACGAGCCCCGCGCTACTCGGGCACACACCAACGCAGCCACACCAGTTTCATCTACACGGCTATCACGCACTACGGCAGGCCATCCCAGACCCTTCAACTACCAGCACGGTTTATCACTACGCTCCCCCACGTCGGCAAGGGAAAAGGCACGCCCCACAACCCCCCGCACGCAACACCCGACGGCTATCACACGCACAAGGTTTAGACTCCTCCGCTTTCGCTCGCCACTACTCACAGAATATCTCTTCCAGCAGGTACTAAGATGTTTCACTTCCCCACGTAACCACCCACCACCTATCAATTCAGCAGCAGGCGACCCACAAAAAGCAGGCCAGGTTCCCCCATTCGGACACCCTCGGATCAACGCACGCAAGCCAACTCCCCGAGGCATATCGCAGGCCACCACGTCCTTCTTCGGCCCATCACACCAAGGCATCCACCGAACGCCCTAAAACACCTACAAAAACACAACAAAACACAGAAATTACAGAAAAATGCTCGCATCCACTATACGATTCACAACCACCACACCAACACCACACAACCCACACCAAACAAACAATGCGAGCCACGCAGGCAGCACGGGCACAAGTACCCAAGAGCCCAACAGCATGCCAGAAAGAAAAACCCCGATCGCAAAAAACAAACCCCACACAAAAAACAGGACACCAACACAGCACCCCAAGCGCAGGAAACCCCTTAGAAAGGAGGTGATCCAGCCGCACCTTCCGGTACGGCTACCTTGTTACGACTTCGTCCCAATCGCCAACCCCACCTTCGACCGCTCCCCCCAAAAAATGGTTAGGCCACGAGCTTCGGGTGTCGCCAACTTTCGTGACGTGACGGGCGGTGTGTACAAGGCCCGGGAACGTATTCACCGCGGCAATGCTGATCCGCGATTACTAGCGACTCCCACTTCACGAGGTCGAGTTGCAGACCCCGATCCGAACTGAGACCGGCTTTCAGAGATTCGCTCCACCTCACAGTATCGCAACCCACTGTACCGGCCATTGTAGCATGCGTGAAGCCCAAGACATAAGGGGCATGATGATTTGACGTCATCCCCACCTTCCTCCGAGTTAACCCCGGCAGTCTCCCGTGAGTCCCCGGCCAAAACCGCTGGCAACACAAGACAAGGGTTGCGCTCGTTGCGGGACTTAACCCAACATCTCACGACACGAGCTGACGACAACCATGCACCACCTGTACACCACCAAAAAAGCTACCCCATCTCTGGAATATCGCAATGTATGTCAAGCCTTGGTAAGGTTCTTCGCGTTGCATCGAATTAATCCGCATGCTCCGCCGCTTGTGCGGGCCCCCGTCAATTCCTTTGAGTTTTAGCCTTGCGGCCGTACTCCCCAGGCGGGGAACTTAAAGCGTTAGCTACGGCGCAGAACCCCGGAAAAGGACCCCACACCTAGTTCCCAACGTTTACAGCATGGACTACCAGGGTATCTAATCCTGTTCGCTACCCACGCTTTCGCTCCTCAGCGTCAGTAATGGCCCAGTGACCTGCCTTCGCCATCGGTATTCCTCCAGATATCTGCGCATTCCACCGCTACACCTGGAATTCCAGTCACCCCTACCACACTCAAGCCTGCCCGTACCCACTGCACGCGCGAAGTTAAGCCCCGCGTTTTCACAGCAGGCGCAACAAGCCGCCTACAAGCCCTTTACGCCCAATAATTCCGGACAACGCTCGCGCCCTACGTATTACCGCGGCTGCTGGCACGTAGTTAGCCGGCGCTTATTCAGCACATACCCTCAACCCACCCCAAGTGCGAGCCTTGTTCTGCACCAAAAGAAGTTTACAACCCGAAAGCCTTCATCCCCCACGCGGCGTCGCTGCATCAAGCTTCCGCCCATTGTGCAATATCCCCCACTGCTGCCTCCCGTAGGAGTCTGGGCCGTATCTCAGTCCCAATGTGGCCGACCACCCTCTCAGGCCGGCTACCCGTCAACGCCTTGGTAGGCCATCACCCCACCAACAAACTGATAGGCCGCGAGCCCATCCCCAACCGAAAAAACTTTCCAACCACCCCCATGCGAGGACAGAAGAATATGCAGTATTAGACCCAGTTTCCCAAGCTTATCCCACAGTTGAGGGCAGGTTACCCACGTATTACTCACCCGTTCGCCACTCGAGCACTCCAATCAAAAAAGAAAGAAGCCTTTCCGTTCGACTTGCATGTGTTAAGCACGCCGCCAGCGTTCGTCCTGAGCCAGGATCAAACTCTCCACAAAAAACAAAATGCAAAGAGCCCAAAACGACTCCAAAAAAA
>NZ_FNAU01000012.1 GCF_900102025.1 Actinobaculum suis
TGCGCGGAATATGTTTTACGGGACATGGTAGAAGACTACCTTTCTCCGGCTGAACGCCGGGGCTAGCCTATGTCCACCAACAGGGGGTCAGGTCCAACTTATTAACACGATGGTTAGCATTCCTACCAAAACCGAACGAATAAACCGAGTAGACATGCGCAAAACCTCCCATGTCGCACAAATAGGTAAAAATCGTTTCCAGAAAGCACAAAGCGGCATTCATGTAAGTGAAATATTGTCTCAGCACTATATTCAGGGACAGAATGCGGGTCAAACAACATCTATTATTTACCCAGGCGAAAACCATGCACAGACACAGCGCCAGAAAATGAGCACCTGCACATATGCAGACCCTTTTTCCTGGTCAATAGTTGCTAAACTTTTTCGGTGCTAAAGAATGAGGAGAGCGAGAGGACTGCTGTGGTTACGTTAACTGGACCTTCGGGACGATCTGCGGCGCTGCAAGCACCATCACTTCTGAGCCGGTCTCAGAAGCCGAAGCAGCCAGCATCTTCTAGCACCTCTTCTTGGCGTAACTCCGAGTGGACCATTCCTCCTGCCCCGCGCTGGCACTGGCGTTTGACGGTTGTAGTTATCGCGGTTTATATACTTTTGTCTGTTTTTGCGGTAACTACTTCTTCGCTCGGCAACCAATTTAGAAACGGACCGGACTCGGTAACAATCGGTCCACCCCAGCCAATGAGATCTGATGAGTTCATGGCTGGAACCCCAATGGAACTTTCCATGATGGAAACCGGCGACATGCCCACCACCGGCCCGCTTTCCGAAGAATCTTCCATTGTGCAACGAATCCCTATCGGGCCTATCCAACACTTGGTTTTCTGGGATACCACGCTCCTCAAGGTTTTTAATTTCCTTCCGGATGCACAGCACTTTGCCGCAAACTGGTGGCTTTCTACATTAGTTTTGTTGCTGGCTTTGCCCTACTGGATAGTTCTCATGGGTGGGAGGTGGAACCTAGGTTGGGCAGCGGCTTTTCTTGCTGTTTTCTCACCCGCGAATTGGTGGTGGACTCACCAGATTTCCGACCAAGTGGGCTTCACTGTGCTTGGTTGCGTGTGCCTACTTCTCGCAGCGCGCTACGCGGAGCGGCGTAGTTGGAAACCTGCCGGCTTACTTGGAGTATTGGCGGCTATCTTGCTAGCTGGAATCGCGAGCCGTTACCTTGTGTGGTCTCTGATTCTGGGTGGGGGCATACTGCTAGCCACCGGTGTTAAGGTCCTCACACGCTGGGATCGGCGGTCCCTCACACTTTTAGGTAGTACTGCCGTTGGCACAATAATGTTGGTAGCAGGAATCATGTGGGAAGGTCGAAAAGGTCTTGCCGCTCTTTCTAGCGCGGTATATCCGGGGCAACGCCTCTCCACCGGAGAGGCCCTAGATATGGGCTGGATTTTTTCTGCCAACTTCCTCTTTGGCTTGAACCGGACGCACGTCAAACCGGTGCCGATGCCCGGCTCCTATGCCGGTAACATTAGTGAGCTAGCAACATCATGGAATTTCCTGCTTATCATTATTCCATTCGTCTTAGTGCTGGTTTATCAGCGGCAAAAACTCATTGACCGACTTCCTGAAATCGCGCTCGGCATTTGGTGTCTCATCTGGTTCAGCTGGTCCTTCGTGGGAACGGGCGGATTCGGCGTAAAAATTCCACTTCTCAATTCGGTGCCGGTGGCTCGCACCGTTGAAGTGGTAGGTACGCTCATAGCCGTTTGGCTCATGCTTTCATTGAGCAAGATCCGGGAAGGCCAGCTGGGCACGGCATTAGCTGCTTCCGCCGTCGTCGCCTTGCTACTGATGCATTCCGGGTCTGAACTCTTGGTTCGTTATTTACCCCGGTTCTCCTATAAAGATGTCATTTTCTGGGCCTTTATTGGCACCGCGGTAACCTTCATTTTCGTGTATCGGCCACGCCGGACTATCACTACAGCGGTCGCCGCGGCACTTGGAATTTCCAGTATTGCCGCAACTCCACCAATTCAGCTCGGACTGGGCTCTTTCCGCGGTACAGACGCCTCTAATATGTTGCGTGAAGCAGGAAAGGAAGCGCGTGCTAACGACGAATTATGGGTAGCCGATTCGATGGCCGGAAATGCACTACTTATCGCAAACGGAGTGCCCACACTCTCGGGGCTTCTACGTTCCGGTCCGGTAGATTCCGAATGGCAAAAACTAGATCCGGATAATAGCCATAAGAAGTACTGGAGTCGTGGTGGCGGGTATATCTTCTTTGATTGGTCTCGTTATTCGACGCCGATCTTCAGCAACCCGAATTACGATGTGGTGCAAGTACTGCTCAGCCCATGCGAATTAGCGCAACGATTCCCAAATCTGACGACTATTGTTTCCACCCGCGACCTTTCTGACGGATACTTGGGCACACGCGGGTTTAAGTGCCTGGAACCCGCGGGGACGTTCACAATTGAACGTTGGGCAGAACACAACACCCCGGCCGAGTATTTCGAACCAGAAGAACCAGAAGCTACGGCGCGTACGATTGCTCCGGCAGAAGGCGCCGCGCCTACCCCGACGCCCACGGTTAAATCCGGCACACCAACGCGTACCCTTCTCGAAGAGGCAAACGTAAAGGAGCGGGCGCGAAAGAATCAGCAATACATTTACAAGATTGTGCGCGAGCAGTAATTCGTGACTCACCAACGGAGAAAGCGGCCGCCCCGGCAAAAACCTTGCCGGGGCGGCCGCTTTTATCCGCTTATCTACTGCGCTTTTTGCGGCCCGGTATCGGCTGTTCCGGTTTGGCCGGGCGTTAGCGGCGCGTGCTTGTCTTTACGCATGAGCATCGAAGCGGTGATCCCCAAAAGCAGGTCTGCACAGGTAGTAAAAACGCGGGAAAGGAGCACCACCACCACAATTTCACCGTAGCCAACCGCGGTGGAAAGCACTGCGGCAAGGGCAACTTCCCGCACGCCAATGCCGGCGGGTACAAAGAAGACCAGGAAGCCAGCGATCCACCCGAGGGCGTAGCCGCCCACCAGGAGAATATAAGTTTCCATGCTGGTGGCCATGCCTAATTCGATGAGCATAAGCCACAGTTGCAGGCCAATAATCAGCCAAGAAGCACAAGCCCAACCGGCTGCATGAAGAGTACCACTGGCAGATAATGGGCGTTCTAGAGGTTCGCGGCCCAGGATCCGCAAAGCAATATTGACCAGGTGGTTAAGTACCCACGGGGTGAGGCAAATCAGTGCTATCGGGAGCAAATAAGGCACCCATATATGTTCGCGCATTATCTCTGCCGGCCCATAAATAACCGCGAGAAGAGCGAAAACTAGGCCGGTTCCCACTGATATTGCCATCGATATCAGGAGTGCGAAGAAGGAACGGCGGCCAGAAATTTTATAGTCCCGCCCGATTTCCGCGGCGGCCACGAAATTCCATACCCCACCGGGCAAGTATTTTGCTACCTGGGAGGAAAAGAAAATTCGGCGGGCCACCCGCGGCGGCACCGGTTCCCCAATATCGTTGATAACCGCCCGCCACGAAAGCATGGTGGCGGGAACGTAGAGCACCGCCATTAGGAAGGCCGAAACAAGGGTGATCGGAGTGAGTTGGCTGGCGGCCGCTACCACTTCTTCCCAATTAGCAACCACTGCCCAGATAGCCGCGACCACCGCCAAAACCATAAAACCCGTCCGGAAGATTGGGCCGCGCAGGAATGCCACTATTTTCCGGCCCGCGGTTTTTATTGCATTACCCACGCTTACTCCTTTTCTGCCGCGCTTAGGCACGCCCCTCGTGGCTTGTGCAGCTAGCGTTACTTGCATAGCTAGAGCTACTTGCACGGTTAGCGCCGCTTGCACTACTTGCCAGCTCGCGCTAGTTGCCAGCTCGCGCGGCTTGCGCAGCTAGCGTTGTTTACTCCGATAACGCCACTGCCGTGTGCACGGGGTGCTGTGTCCTCTTATGATGCCGTGTTCACTTGGCATCTACCATTGGGCCCGTTTACCGGCCCTTTACAAACCTACCTGGTTAAACCGAGCCGGCGTGCCAAAGGCGTGGCCACATTTGCCGGATGGAATGTCTTATCGGCAAGCTGGCTCGCCGCAAGCTGCATATCCTGTAAAACTTGCGGACTATCCAAAAGTTCCGCAAGCGCTTCTGCGATAGCTTCCGAATTACCCGGCTGGGCATACAGGCACGCCTCCCCGAGTATTTCCCGCTGCGGAACCGTATCCGAGGTAACGGTGGCGAGGCCGGCCGCCATTCCTTGATAAACCTTATTTGGCACTACTCGCAAAGCCTTCGCCGAAGTGCCAAAAATACCCAGGTTGATATCGTGGCGGGCAATAACCGCCGGCAGTTCTGCGGCATCCACCCAGTTTTCCCAGGTTACGCGCACATCTCCCACGCCCGCGCCCAAAATACTTTCTGTCTCGCCGCGTTCCTGGCCATCCCCGATCATGGTTACTTCGGCCTTGTATCCGGCCTCACCCAAAAGTGCCAAAGCCCGCGCAATATGCGGCGCGCCCTGTAGCGGCGTATACAAACCATAAAAAACAATTCGTGGTGGCCGGGCAGCTATGTCCGCACTAGTTCGCCGTTGCTGGCGAGCCGCGAAATATTCTTCGGGAGCACCTACTGGTACTACCACTGCGCGCTCCCGCAACTCGGTGGGAACCATCTCCCGATGCTGCGGGGTATCAAGCACGATAATATCGGCACTGCGTAAAGCCGCCGTATCGAGCGCTCCCAGAGCCGTATTTTTCAGGCCCCCATCAAGTTGCCGGTCCGCCGCGGTATCCCGGGCAAATATGAGATGATCCAGCACGATCGTCGAATGCGGGAATAAACGCCGCGCCAAGAGCACGTCAAAGTGGCCCAGGTAACCAACCACTACGGCGTCGGGCCGCCAGGCACCGCGAAAACGCCGTGCCTGGCGGGCAAGGCGCCCCCAGCAGGAGGCGAGCCGGCCCCCGAAACGCGCCGCAGCGAGTGGATTACGTAGGGCATCCACCCGCCCGGCGGTACCAATACCGAGTGGTACGTTGAGTTCCCGCACCGTTGCCCCATGTTCGGCCAGGCCGCGGAGGATAATACCAACCCGCGGGTGGGAAGAAACATCGTAGGTACCAAAGCCGAGAACCCTCATACACACTCCGTTACTTGTCCGTTTCTGATACCGGTGCCGGCGTTACATCCGCGAGTACTTCCGGAGCGGCTACTCGCCAACGTTCTAACCAGTTACCGATCGGTTCCACTCCGGCCCGTTCCAAAGCGTCGTGGCCGAGCACCGAGAAATGCGGGCGCGGAGCGGCACGGTTGAAAGCGGCAGCCGTGGTCTGCTTGACGATTTCTGGGTCTTTCCCGATCGAGGTCATGATTTCCCGAGTGAAATTCCACCAGTTGGTTTTTCCAGAAGCCGTGCCGTGATAGATCCCGGAAGGCGCCTGGGCAGCAACCAGCCGCACAATCAGATCCGCCAGATCGCAAGTCCAGGTAGGTTGGCCAACTTCATCGGTAACCACGGTGAGTTCATCGTGGGTTTGGGAGAGCCGGATCATCGTCTTCGGGAAGCAGTTGCCATGCGCGCCATACAGCCAGGCAGTGCGAATAATGTAGTAGTCATCAGTGTTTGTACGTACCGCCCACTCTCCGGCAGCCTTTGTGCGGCCATATGCGCTACGCGGGGCGAGAAGACCATCTTCTTCATAAGGGTCTACGGCGTCACCCGAAAAAACATAGTCCGTGGAAATATGCACGAGCTTCGCCCCGATTTCGGCAGCCCGGCGAGCGAGGATTTCGGGCCCGGTAGCATTCGTGGTGAAAGCTGCCGCTTCCTCTTCTTCCGCCTTATCGACGGCGGTGTATGCGGCAACGTTAACGATCACATCCGCATCTTTAATTACCTGCCGTACGCTTGCCGGATCGGTAATATCAATCTCGTTGCGATCTAGCGCAACCACATCATGTTCCTCGCGTAGCACTCGCTGCACGAGGTCTTGACCGAGCATTCCCTTCGCTCCGGTAATGATCCAACGCATTCAACATGTCCTTTGATCGAGGGTGCGCAGCGTTATACCTGCACAATTCCTGAAAGTTTAGCGCTGATTATTGCCCCGCGCGCCATGCCACCGATTATGTGGCCGAACGCGCGGGGCATACCTAGCAACTAAATAAAAGATAACCAATGGCTAATTGCCAGGGTACTCCTACTGGCTCTTACCTCTAGGAGTAGATCGCATCGCGAAGAGCGAGCAAGTAAGTCCTCCCGAATCGGGTGGTGGGTTCCAGTACGGCGCCTTCCGCCCATTCGTTCCAGGCGTTGATGAAGAGCATCCGATCTGCTGGTTCGCGCGCGGCCAAGGTATCCATTAAGGCACCCACCCAGCGGCGGAAGGAGTAGGGATTAGATCCGTACCAAGTATCTGCCCGCCACTGGCGCCGCGCAGTGTTATCAAAAGTGACCATAGCTCCCGGATAATCGTGATCCTCCAGCTCCGGTGCCTGCGCAATGGACGCTTCCAGAGAACCCTGATAGCTCATAAAGTTTCCACGCCAACGCGAATCCAATCCCACTTCCGCAGCCGGGCCAGCTACCCACGGCAGGTTATGGGGTGGGAATTGTAGCGTGCCATCCAGCCCGTTTTCTTCCACGGTGCCTTCCAGAGAATCGAAATCCTTCGCTACTGCTACGGCCAGCACATACAGTTCTCCCACGCCCGCGGCCCGCGCCCGGCGGCGCCATTCGGCTACTACTTCCGGGAAATTATGCATCTGCCCGGGCCGATATACCGCGATAATTGGCTTGTCTTTGTAACGCATATAGCGCGGGTCCGCCAGAAATTCCATAATGTCATCAATGAAATCTTCCGCGGGAACGCGATCATAATCCTGCCCGATGAGGACGTCTTGCGAACGCCCGTCCCACCGCCGCGTCCAGTTTTCGTTCGCCCACATAATGCAATATGGGGTTTGAATATCCGAAGCGTGCAGCTTTTCAATCGGCAGGTTCAAAAGCCTTTCTCCGGAGAACCAATAGTAGTAGTACATGAAACCGGCGATGCCGTGCGCGCTGGCAAGTTCTTGCTGTGCCTGGCGCACCGAATCGCGTGCTAGATCATAAAAACCGAGTTCTGTGGGGATTTTCGGCTGGTAGTGCCCGCCATAGGCAGGCACCGCCGAAGTTACGTTAGTCCACTCCGTAAAGCCTTTCCCCCACCAGCGGTTGTTATGCGGAGAATCATGGAACTGTGGCAAATAGAAAGGAATAACCCGCGCCCGTGCCTGCCGGCTAGCATCGCGCGCATAACGTTGCCAGCCATTATCCGCGGGGGTAGCGGCATGGTCTGTTTCCTTTCCGGTTTCGGTATCGGTCGCAGATACCTCCAAAAGCTGCGGGGTTTCTGCCAGCGTGAGGCCCGCCTCCTCGGTCACAATCCCGAGTATGCGTTCGACGGCGTGCGCCGTCGTTCCATCAATTTGCCCGGCTTCCTCATCAAAATCTAGACGCTGCAGATTAAAGGCACGCAAACCTTGCAATATGAAACCGCGCGTCCAATACATAGATCCCGAAGCGAAACGCAACTTATCCGGATCAATTCGTAGCTCAATACGGCACAGCAGCTGTTCCACCAACCGCTGGTCACCACCCCAATATTCGCTACCCACAATGGAATCGCGAGCGGTAACGGTACCTAGGGAAGTATCTGCGGCAAAAGCATTTAGAATGCCACGAACGGTTTCTTCAGAACCCACAAGATCGGTAAGGAACTGATCTTTCCACACCTGCCCGCTGCCTTCCAAGGTGGCATGTGTTTCCCGCCAAGCACTCTTCTTCGTATGCATTTTCAAAACTAGTTCATACGGGTTGAGAACTCCTGAATTGACGAGCTGTACCAGCGGGTAAATATCCCGCCCGTGATTTTCCACTTCGACCACGAGGGTATGGCAATGCTGCTGGCTAATTTGAGCCGGAATATCCAGTTCCTGCCCGCTGGCATTGGTAATGAACAGGTCGAATTCCACCGGAATGTGCACTAGGTGGGCGAATAGTTCCGGAAGCAAATCGGGGTAGTAACAATGCAAAACCACTGCCACCCGCGCTGGGTTAGCTATCTCAAACTGCGGGTCTAGCCGCCACTGTTCCGGGAAACCAGGATTTTGCCGCCCGCCCTGCCGGGCCACGTATTCCACAAAATCGGCCGGGTGCTCCGTCCGCAAACCATGAATACTTCCCCAGCGGAGTAGGTTTGCTCCCGCGTTCCGGGCACGGGCCACCGTGTAGGAAAGGCGGCGTTCAATAGCGTTCTTGCGTCGGTCCTTCATTACCACTCCGAAATATTCTCGCCGAATTTCCGCGCGATATAGGCACGCGCTTCAGCACCTTCTTGTTCTGTAGCCGGATGCGTCATGATCGTACGCTTGAGCATGGGCACGCCCCAATCCAGCATTTTCTTCCACCCATCAATAGTGGGGTTACCGTAGGGCACTCCTAAATCCGGGCCCGCCACGAACTCCTCTGTGGAGTATCCTTCCGCGAAAGCCAGGCGAGACACCCCGAGTTCGTATTGGAGCACCACATCGTCTTTGCCGGGTTGTACCCGAATGGAGTTGAAAAATTCCACCCACGGGTCATCGGCAAGAATGCCACCTCGGAAACACAGGAAATAGCTTTGCAGATGCCGCGCAAATTGATATGAACTGGTTAGTGCACGAATATCTGGAATGCCGGGTTGCGCCGCCCAACTCAAGATTTCTGCGAGCGGGGCGAAGGGGCCGAGCATGGAATCATTCGTCAGGAGTACCACGGATTTTTCCCGTACCCGTGGCAAAACGCCGAGGGCGGTAGCCCAGGAACCGAAATCGTAGCCAATGTTCGGCCGGCGCATAATAATCGTCTGTTCCGGTAAACCATGTGGGAACTCTAATTTCCCAGTGCATGGTGCCACCGAAATTACAACCGGCAGGAAATCATTGCGCGCAAGTTCTTCCAAATACCGGGAAAGGGAACGCGGTTGGGCTTCACCAACCGAGTATTGGGCGATCAAGGCTACCCGCTCCGAATATTCGAGAGCATCAATATCTCCGCGTTCTATGCGTACTTGCCCGCGCGATGCTTCGGAGACGAGCTCGCCGTTTTTCCAGTGGAATACCCTCATCGCAAGTGCGCTCCGAACCTGCGCTTAGCCAAGCGCAGCGGTGCAGTTGCGCGCCAGGAATCAGAATTGCGCAAGGTTGCCAACTGTTCCCACGCATTGTCAAGTAGTCGCTCGGACCGGCGCAGACGCGCTTCCACTTCCTCCCGGGCCAACCGCTCCTGGGCTAATTGACCTTGCGTAGCTCTCAGCGCGGCGCGTAACTGCCTTAGCTCTTCGCTAGCGTTTTGTGCGTCCTTATCGGTCACAGTCACTCCTTTGCGTAGATATTTCTATCGGGGACCCTGCTGCACTACTCCATTGCCCTGGTGGCATCAGTATCACACCGGGCTGTTCAGATACCGAATCCGCGCGGACGGTGAGCTGAATTTGCCTATCTGAATAGTCAAAAATATGCCCATCTCGCACCAGGGATACCGTTAGCCAAAGAACCCCGGGTTCATAAATTACGTGATCCATACGATAGTCTACGAAGGTTTCGCCAACTTCGAAATCATACAAATTACCCGCCACGCGCGAATTGGGCCCCGCAATTGTTACTCCATTCGCAACCGCAAAACCCAGGCCAACTTCCACACGGTACCGGGTTTCTACAGCACGCACATGGATTCGCAACGTTGCCGGCTCGCCCGATTTCAAGAAAGGCATGGGATTACCGGCATCATCAATAATTTCCACACCAGTTACGCGAAGTTCCCCACTTCCCTGGTTCATCTTGAACTCATCATCACCGATTTCCTGGTTCTGCCGAATGCGTGCCTCTGCCTCCTTCGCGTTAACAGCAGAGACATAGGCGGAAATGGTCTCATCAGCAGATCCGATTTTTCGGACTTTTCCGTGTTCGAGCCAAACTACTTCGTCGCACATTTCTTTCGCTAAAGAAAGCGAATGCGTAACCAAGGCGATAGTGGTGCCTGCTTCCCGCAATTCCCGCATATGTTCAAAACATTTGCGCTGGAATTCTTCATCACCCACGGCAATGATCTCATCCACCGCCAAAATTGTGGGCTGTATAGCTACTGCTACCGCAAAACCCAACCGGACCGTCATGCCGGAGGAATACACCTTTACGGGTTCATCGATAAATCGTCCGATATCAGCAAAATCGATGATCCAGTCCATTGTGTCTTCGATTTGCTTTTTGCTGCGGCCCAGGATTGCCCCGTTGAGATAAATATTCTCCCGCCCGGTAAGTTCACCGTGGAATCCAGCGCCTAGCTCCAAGAGACCGTCCACTTTGTCTTCCACAAGAACTTTTCCCGAGGTAGGCCGATAAACTCCCGCCAAAATTTTTAGCATGGTGGATTTACCGGAGCCATTGTGGCCAATGAGCCCAAAAGTGGTGCCCTTCTTAATCTTGAAGGAAACGTCATCTAGCGCGCGGAATTCGTGGACGTGCTTGGAGCGCCCCTTCACGAAACGTTCTTTGAACGTATCGCGGCGATCCGATTGCATGCGGAAACTTTTCGTCACGTTTTCGACGACGATCGCATATTCCGAATCGTGCTCGGAACCTTGGTTTCCCTGTGTTTGCATCTTTAGATCCGTTCTCCCAAGTCCGCTCCCCATTTCCTGTATACCCAGGCGCCAAGGAGCGCCGCGAGTGCGGTCCAAGCCAGGCAGGCTAACCATTCTTCCCAGGTGCCGGCTCGCAGATCATAGGTAAGGGCCCGGAAGAGATTGATAAATTCAGCCATTGGGGAAGATTCGATGATCCAGCGCAACGGAATACCGTGCCAACTCTCCGGGACAATCGTGGAGGTATAAATAATCGGTGTGGCATAGAAAGCCAGTTGCAGGAACACTCCAACCAGATGGGCTAGATCGCGCACGTAAATATTCCAAATAGCGATGGCGGTAGCCACTCCCCAGGTGAAGATCACTAGTAACCCGAGCGCGAAAGGAATGAGGAGCCAAGTCCACGAAATGTTGCCTAGCAGCAACATAACTGCCAGGTAGATACCCACTTCAATAAGGGACTGTACGCCGATAGCAAAGCCGGCACCGAGCACCGGCGCGTAAGCGGGGAAGTACACCTTTTGCAGGAGACCTCCAGAGGAAAGGAGGCCGTTAATGCCAGCGTTCACAGAGTTTTGGAAAAATCCCCATACGGTAAGCCCGGCAAAAAGCCAGACCGCGAAGATCCCAATGCCTTCGTGCCGGGAAGCTATCCCGGGCGGAACCATGCGGAAAAGCCCGCCGAAGATAAGGGTGTAGATCGCTAGGGTGGCCATGGGCACCACGAGCGACCAAATCCAGCCCAATGCGGTACCGCTGAATTTTGCTTTCAGATCACGCTGCCCGAATGCAGTTATTAGCGTCCGGATCTGAGACAATGATCGATTTTGCCGGACGTTGGTTTTGGCCAAATTCCGGACCTCCCGCCTACGTCACATGAGTGAACCTGGCTTCTCCGGGTCCACTTTTTCCTCACTCAATCTAAGCGGAAAGTCTACTCTATGCATCTCTTTTGTACCGGGTGACGTACCATATGCTTCGAGATCATAGATTGCTGATACTTGCTCGGCTTGCGTGGCCGGGGCGGTATCGCATATAGAAAGGCGTGCTCAACATGGAAATCCAGGAACTTAAAATCGAGGGTGCGTGGGAAATTACTACCAAGCATTTCCCCGATGAACGTGGAATCTTCTTCGAAGCTTATAAGTCGAGCCTTTTTGCGGAAAAGGTGGGCCATAAGCTCGATCTGCGCCAGGCGAATATTTCAGTTTCTAAGGCGGGAACCGTGCGCGGTATCCATTTTGCGGAGATCCCGCCTTCGCAGGCCAAATATGTAGTGTGCCCGCGCGGCGCCGTGCTGGATTTTGTGGTGGATATCCGAGTGGGCTCCCCCACCTTCGGGCAGTGGGATTCGGTGCTTTTGGATGATGAGAGCCGGAAGGCGATCTACATTTCCGAAGGTTTGGGCCATTGCTTCGTGGCGCTCGAAGATAATTCCACGGTGCTTTACATGTGTTCGGCCGAATACGCGCCCGGCCGCGAACACGGCATCAACCCGCGGTGCCAAGAAATTGGTTTGGAATACCCCGAGACCGGCCGCAACGGCGAGAAACTCGAGCTGCTGCTTTCGGAGAAAGACACCGCCGCCCCCGGCCTTAGTGAAGCCCAGGCACAAGGTCTTCTCCCCACCTACGCCGATTACCAAAAGTTCCAGGCAGGTTTGCGCGCCTAGTGGGAACACAGTTTGCAGATCGGGAAGTTACCCACCCGGAAGCCGCAGGGCAGGAAGTTACAGACCAAGACGTCGCAGGGCGGGAAACGCCGCGGGTGGTAGCAGTAGTCGTTACGTACAACCCGCCGGCGCTTTCTGCCTTATTGGAAGCGCTGAGCGCACAGGTAGCGGCCGTCGTCGTGGTCGATAACGGCTCTGCTAGTGCCACTGTGCGCGAACTTTCGGCACTCTGCGCGCGCGCCGGCGCTGATTTTCTGGCCACCGGTACCAATCTGGGGATAGCAGCCGCACAGAACTTAGGTATTTCCCGGGCCCGCGAGCTCGAAGCCACCCATATTTTGCTTTCCGATCACGATTCTGTGCCGGCGCCCGATATGGTTTCGCTTTTATTGGCCGGCTTGGAGACCGATCCGCGGATCGGGGCAGCCGGCCCGCTTCCCGCAGAAGATCGCGCGGGGGCCGACCAGTTGGTATATGTAGCGCGCCGCTGGGCGCCTAAGCGCGCCTACCCGGAAGAGCTGGCGCAAGAGATTTTAGACGTGGCATTTCTGGTTGCTTCCGGATGCCTTATCCGCGTGGAGTGTTTAGACGACGTCGGTGATATGAACACCGCGATGTTTATCGACCATGTGGACCTGGAATGGGGTTTGCGGGCCCATGCCCGCAAATGGCGATTGATCTGCGTGCCGGCCGCGCATTTGCACCACTCCCTTGGCGATGAAGTGGTGATGCTTCCCGGCCGGGCACAACCCGTACACGTGCACTCCCCCATGCGCAATTACTACATTGTGCGTAACACTCTTGATTTGGTGCGGCACGGCCGGGCCCTAATGCCCACCCGGTGGCGGATTCGTTACACCTGGTGGGCAGGCAAATATGTGGCCTTCAATGGTTTCCTCATTGATCGGGGCTCGGAAAGGCGCCGTGAACTATTCGCCGGTATCCGCGACGCCGTGCGCGGGCGGCGTGGCCGACGCGGTATCAGTTAGCGCCGGCTCGCTGCGTTTTTGCGGTGCCGGCTCGCTGCCTTGTTGGGGTGCCGGCTCGCTGCGTTTTTGCGGTGCCGGCTCGTGGCGTTGTTGGGGTGCCGGCGGGCCGTACAGCAGCTCCTTGGTTCGTTCCAAGTTGTCTTCTATGAGAGTGCGGTTGGTTTTCTGCAGATCCGCAACGATCAGAATCGTTACCGAAATGATCGAGGCCACGAGCATCGCCGAGCCGAAAATTAGAGATTGGATATGCCCCGCGCCATAACCCATCAAGTAGAAAACCAGGAAGCGGATGAAGGGAATGAGCCCAATGATTCCCGTTAGTATGGCAGTAAGTCCCAAGGGCACATGGGGTTTAAACATCAGGTAGGAACGAATAATCGCCCACCCGGATTTAAACATGTGTTGCCAAATGTTTTTGAAGAGACGCGATTCGCGCGTCTTCGGGTTTGTGGTAATCGGGATGGAAGCAATTCGCAGCTGCTTATTTCCTGCTTGGATAATTGTTTCCATGCAGTAGGAGAATTGCGTGATCACGTTCAGACGGTAGAGAGCAAGCCGCGAATACGCCCGGAAGCCCGAGGCGGCATCCGGTAGCTTCGTGCCGGCGGCGCGGTTTACTACGGCAGATCCAAAGGCCTGCATCTTCCGTTTGAACCAGGAGAATTCTTTGATCGTGGCGGTCTGCCTATCCCCGATCGCAATATCGGCTTCTCCACGCACCAGTGGTTCCACGAGGCGAATGATCTCTGATTGTGGATACTGGTTATCGCCGTCGGTATTCACCACGATATCGGCACCGTGTGCTAAAGCGTAATCGGTACCGTCCCGGAAAGAACGTGCTAACCCTTGGTTGCCGGCGTGGTGCACAAAATGTTTCACCCCGTGTGCTTTGGCTACCTCGACCGTGCGGTCGGTGGAGCCGTCGTTGATAACCAAGATTTCTACTTCGGAAACACCAGGGATTTCCCGCGGGATTGAATCAATCACCGTCCCGAGGGTCGCTTCTTCGTTCAGGCACGGGATCTGCACGAATACCTTCACTTATTTTTACCTTTCCGCTTACTGATCGCCGCTCCGCCAAGGATACCGAGGGTTCCGAGGAGGCAAAGCAGGGAAACCCACTTGCCCTTTTCGAAGTATGGATTCCGATATTTCAAAGTAATAACGTGTTCGCCCGCATCTGGAACAAAAACTGCTCCCGCGAAATACTCTGCCGGCACAATTTCTGTGCTCTGCCCATCAAGGCTAGCCTGCCACCCCTTGTGCCGCAGATTTTCAGCTACTACTACCCAGCCCGGGCCATCGGAGCGCACCGTAATATAGGTATCATCCGGGTTCGGTGTATCAATATTAGTAATTTCCCCGGTACCTAAAGGTTCCGCACGTACGACATCGGGAGATTCCAAAATCACCGCTTCTCCGGGCGTTTCCGGATCGTCCATAATGTCTAACCGCTCCTGCGGATCTGTGGCTACGATTTGCTCATCTGCCCAGCGGATGCGATGGAGTACCCCCGGCCGCTCAAAAATAAACGTGCCGTCATAGAAAGCAAGTTCCATCCCCAGCTCTTCCATGAAGCTAAGCGGCTTGCTGACGAGATTTCCTGTCTCATTTACGCCCACGGTAGCCTGCGCATCGGTATCTTCAAGACTGAGCTGAGCTTGCCACATTTGATCTTCCGGGATCGCAGTTCCATCAATCGGTAACACCATCGGATCGATCATGCCGTCCAAGGGAATGCGGCTTTCTGCTAGGAGGTTGCCCTCCAAGTCTGTAATCTGCAGGTGCGAAATACCGTTATTTTGCCTCAATCCTTCATCGCCAAAGGAACGAATTAGTAGGGCATCCAACGGCCCTTGCTGAATTTCGCTCGTAACAGTATCACCACCGGAGCTGAGTGCATACGATACCACTGGCTCCATATCCTCTACTGCATCGGAAACGCTCAACGATAGGTCTTCCGGGCCCGTCACAAAGTAGCGTGCGGCCAATCTGTCGTAGATTCCATGCTCCGCAGCCCCGCGCAGTCCCTTCCAGCTCGTCATCGAATAAGTAGCTGAGAGTCTTCCATCTGGATCAATTCTTTCCAGCATTTCCACATATCTCGGATCCGTAAACTTGTGCCCATTCATGCTTCGTAGGTTGTATGCATCTTGCGATCCTGTAAGCATTGCTATAGATACGGGCGCAAATCGATCCTGCCCCAAATTAGCTGCCAGAAAGTCGTGTGTTGCGGTAGGAGGGTAGAAACTTTCCGTACTGGACTGCGGCCACCACGTGCGGGCGGTCGCGGTAGCCGGGCCGGCAACTAGCCCGCCGCAAGCTGCAAGGGCCAGCGCCCGGGTGCGTTCTTCTTTGGAGGTCACGCACAACGCAATAATTACCAGCACCGCCAGTAAAGTACCTACCACATACCCCATGGTCACTCCGTGCTGAATGACTTGGGAGGGGTAGTCTTCTGCAAGCTTTTCCAGCGCCAGATTCTCACTATCGCGCAACTGGTAGCCGCAATATACGATCACCGCTCCGGCGAAAATCGTGCGGATCCTCGGGTACCAACGCTGTTGCAAGCGGTCGCGCGCCTCATTCCAGCGAGGCGCGCCTCCATAGAGCGTGTGCGCACCTATCGCGGCCAGCACAACGAATGCCAGGTCCATGACTACCCGTACGCGGCCCAGGAAAGAGCTAGCCAAGAAAGGCATCTTGAGAAGCCAATGAGTCACGATGTCCTCACCGTATAGTCCGGTAAGGAGAAGAACCGCTACTATCGCAAAATAGCTTGCGATACCGCGCTTTGCCGTATATGCAAATAAAACTCCGATTGCGGCTAAAACCAAGGTTGTGGCACCTATGTAAGACAGGCCTTCCACCCAATGTGTAGGCCATTTAGCCAAATCAAAATCAACTCCGAAGATAGACGGATCCAGGGCGGTAGCTAAATCCTCTTTCGGCAATGGGCCGCTGCCTCGCTGCCGTGTTTCAAAATCAACGTAGGTTCTCGAGAAATCTAGGAACGGGAGCATTTGTATAGCGGAAAGGCCCAGGCCTAGCATGCCCCCGAGGAGGCCGCGGGCAAGCGTACGGAGAGCTTCGCGTATCCCCTGCCATTCGGTAACAAAACGTAGAAGGAAAAACCCGCCGGCAAGGTATAACCCGTAAATCGCCACCGCGGGGAACCCGCCCAGCAGTAGCGAAGCTAGCACCAGCCCGAACCAGGCACTAGTTGTCCACTTTCTGCGGCTCACCAGCGCTTCTGCGCTCCATAGCAAGAGGGGCAGCATGGCCGCTACCCGGGTTTGCGGCCACCCCGTCCAAGCGAGCATGAATCCCGAGCTCATGTACATGAGGGTGGCCAATGGTACCGTGAAATTAGCGAATTTCCATCGGCGCCGGAGCAACAGGAAGAATCCGAGCGCTACCGCTATCGTTTCGCATATTTTTACGCCTGCCGGAGCGTAGGCGGCGGGCATAATCCACCAGGGTAAGGAGAGTGGGGAAAGAAGCGCCACATTGGGCACCGCGCCACCTTCGGTACCTCCAACTTGGTTGGGATTCCACTGCGGATAGTGCCCAGCGCGCGCGGACTCAGTAATGAAAATGGATTCAGGAAGAACACTATCGTATACATCCCATTGCCCGCTATTTGGGATCTGATCCTTTTCAGATTCGAGCGTCCACCGCCACGGGTCTGCCATTTGCAGGAGGCCCGTTGGCCCAAAAACCTTGCTAGAAGTCATCCCCGGCAAAACCGTGACCGCCAAAAATCCGAAAAGGAAGAGCCAGAGCACCGTGCTGGCAATACCATCTGCGGATCGGAAAAAATCGCAAATCCGGCCCCAGCGCGTGCGCGTAGGAGTGCCTACCGGTACTTCGAAAGCAACCGGGGTCCCCGCGTTCAATACTTCCTCCTGCGGAAGGTTCCCGGCAGTGTCTACGCGCGGCATACGCTTCCCTCACTCCTTTTCTCGTGTTACTCGCACCACCGGCCCACAGTACGAAACTTGGGCGGCATTTGGCGCAATGAGCACGCCGGCAGAAATTCCGGCTTTCTAAATCGCGCGGTTGAATCAGCAGTGGATAGCTTTCGAGTAGAACCCCACAGCCTTACTATCCTCCACGTGATACACCCATTCCCAGTACAGTACTCGGTGCGCAAAGGCCCTGCACTAGGCAGCTTTCCGGTGCCTTTCCGGTGCCTTTCCGGTGCCCGCCTCCACACCTCATTGCGCGGCGTGAATGTATGCGTGTTTTGGTTTTCAGTTTCGTTAGGATTTTGCAGACTCTACGAATCGTCTGGATTTCACAGAGCCTCCGGAGTGCTCCCGCCTCCGAATTATTGCCTTCGGAACACTTTAGCTTCTCCTCGCTAGTTTTGCAGTACGCATTCGCTTTATGGTGCCAAACACGGGTTTCCGCGCGTACTTTTTCCTCTCTCAGTGTCCAAGTTCCTTTCCCAGTGGCCGATGAGCCAGAACCAACAAAACACTGCCACAGCCGCGAACAGCCAGGCCGCTATTACCATCCCAGGTAACAAGCTCGGATTCATACGCGCGGTGCCAAGCCACATGCGTTGCGGGAAATTCCACAAGAACCCGATCCAGAGCACCAAACACATGCCAATCCAGATGCCGCGGAAAACATTCTCGACGCCGTTAGCGCCATTTGTTCGTACCTCGCTATTTGTCCGTACCTCGCTGTTTGTTCTAACCGCGCTGTTGCGGGCTCCCGCGGTATTGTTTTTCTTCTCTGCGATGCCGCCATTTCTTTGCGTGGCAGGTTCTTGGTTTCTGCTCGCTGCGGCATAGCAAGCAAGCATGAGAATGGGCATAAGGAGAGCGTAGCTATAGCGCAGTTGCCACATGTATCCGGCTTCGGCATAAACCTGCCCGTTCACGACCAAGATAGTAAGCGGGAAGAATACTATTCCGGCCGCGAGCGCGATTTTTTCCCGTCTGTTACCTCGCCAAATACCAATAATGAGGGTGCCGATAAGAAGTGCTTCGGCTAGATAGCGCAAATAACTGGGAACCGGAACCGATACCCAGGCCAGCACGGAAGAAAGATGCAGCTGCAGCTTGCTGAACACCTGTAACAGTAGTTCGCCGTAGTCCACGTTCCCCGCTACCGGTACGGTTGCTGCGCTCAGGTAGCGCCACCATAGCCATACCAGGCAGGCGGCGAAAGCGCTTGCCGCAGCGATCCATAATTCCCGGCGGCGCAAAAGCGCGAGGCAGGTGCGCCAGCCCAGCGCCAGGGCGAAAACAACCACTACTACGGCTACCCAAAAGGGGCCCACCGGCCGGGCCAGAATCCAGAGCACCAAAATTGGTGCCATTGCCAGCAAGATACGCCCTCTGGGTATTGCCGCAATCGCAGACGCGGAGCGCGAACCAGATTGCGCGTAATCTGCTCGGGAAGAATCCTTCCCGGGAGAATTCGTTACCGCCGGTGCCGCAGCGCTGCCCAACAAACGTATACAGAGGCCGGCAAAAGCAATCGCGCATCCTAGTTCCAGGGCCTGCGGATTGAGCATGCTCCCAACAGCTAGGCAGGTGGGGAACAAAAGCGCCGCAAATATTGGCAGCGCCGCCCGGCCACGCCAGCCGGCCCTTGCCAGCTGCGAAAGTCCGCAGCTGGTGAGCACAGAAAATACCGCGGCGGAAAGGAAACGCACCGCGATAAGTGCTAGTGGCCCCTGGGTGAACAGCAAAGGCCAACACGTGAGCAAATAGTGCAAGGGCGGGTAATTAGCCGCCGTCGTTGGCACCCGAATTTCTGTATTTCCTGCGTGCAAATTAGCGGCAGGGCAGGTGCGCACGTCTTCTGGATGATCATTCCAACATTGCATATCTGCCGCGGCCAGGTAGCGCGGAACAAGTACCGTATCGGATTCCAGTGGTGCTTGCCCGGTCACCACCGCGTAGCCGTAGCGGAAATGTGCCTGTTCATCAGGCCCGGCAAAAGGCGCCGTCAATAAAGACAGTCCGAAAACCACGGCGAAAAGGGCCGCGAAACAACGCGGGAAAAACCACCGGTGCTGGCCTGAGGCCCGGCCTTTACTGCGCGCCGCACCAGCATGTTTAGCCCGAGTTTTTTCCATGCTTTCCCTTTCCTTTTCAGGCAGCTGCGTTTTACGTAGATGTTACGGTTTCTTCCCGGTGTAATTCTGCCACTCTACCGGCGTGCACCGGCGCGCGGCGCCTACCTGTAAGCAGTGCGGTTAGCAGTTAGAGTTATAGGCGTGGCAAGTTGCAGTTTTGATGGCACCGGGCTGGCGATCCTCATTCCGGCGTGGAATGAAGAGGAAGCTTTGCCAGCGGTCCTGGCGGAGATTCACGAATATGTGCCGCAAGCACACGTCGTCGTGATTGACGATGGTTCTCGCGATAGCACCTCGCAAGTGGCGCGAGCACACGGAGCCACTGCCCTAACGCTCCCCCTCAACCTCGGGGTGGGTGGCGCGATGCGCGCCGGCTACCGGTACGCCTGGCGGGCCGGCTACGAGATGGCTATTCAGGTAGATGCGGATGGGCAGCATCGGCCTGCTGATATTGCCAAACTCGTACAAACCATGCAGGAAACCGGGGCTGACCTCGTGATCGGCGCCCGTTTTGCGGGGGTGGGTAACTACGAGGTGCGCGGCCCGCGCGCCTGGGCGATGTCTTTGCTTTCCGGGATCCTTTCCCGGATTTGCAAGGTGAAACTCACGGACACCACTTCCGGTTTCAAACTCGCAAACCGGCGAACCATTGGAGTGCTGGCCGAGGAAATGCCGGCCGAATATCTGGGCGATACGATCGAAGCTTTGGTGATCGCAGCTAAACACAATCTGCGCGTGGCACAGGTGGGCGTAGAAATGCGCGAACGCATCGCCGGCCAGCCATCGCATAATGTGTGGAAATCCGCAAAGTTTTTGCTGCGCGGGTTGATTTCGATGGCGGTGGCTGCCACTCGCCCACGCGAAAAAGAGCTCAACAAGAAAGAAGAGGGACGCCAATGAGCGCCTGGATGGTACGTCTACTGCCGGTGATTGCGGCACTGTGCTTTTTGCTTTACCTGTGGTGGCTCTTGCGTTCGCGGCGCCTGAAGCAAACCTACGTGTATATCTGGTTCATTATCGGCATCGGCTTGCTCGTGATCGCGATCTGGCCGCCCTTGCTGTTCTGGGTTTCTGATCTGCTCGGTTTCCAGCGTGCCTCCAATATGATTTTGGTAGCCGCCGCTTTTATCCTCCTGGTTATTTCGATCCAACTTTCGGCGGCAGTTTCTGCCCTGCAAGAGGATCGCCGCCGACTCACCGAAGAAGTAGCAATCTTGGAAGCACGCTTGGGGCGCGTGGAATCTTCCCTCCCGGCTAGCGAAATCGATCCTTCTGCGCCCGCCGCTCACCGCGCAGAAAACTAACAGAAAACTAACCACCAGAGATTGCCCGCGCGCCAACTTGTGCGCGGCCCCGTAGCGTTCGCGGGTCCCTTTCCACATCGTTGGCGGGCCACTTTCCGCGCGCAGATTTTCCGCGTGCGCGCCACTTCCCGCGCGCCACTTCCCGCGCGTCAACGTGTGCGCGCCTACAAGCGGCCAAATGCGTGCCGCACCAAAGTTTTCGCACCGTTTTTATTGCGGTGTTTTATGGCTTGCGGCAGTAGCGCTAAAGCGTGCGCCCGGGAAGTTAGATAGGTGTTTGCGGCCCGCGCGCTTTTCTTCCACCCGCGTGCTTGCGCTGCTTGCCGCGCCTGGGCGAAGTAGCTTCGTTCCTCCGCGAACCGTGAACCGTCCAGGAGTTTGACGGAAGAAACTGATTCGTCGTGGCGCCGGTACCGGAAAGTTACTTCCGGAAGGAGCAATAGCTTTCCGCCGCCCATGAGGATATCGATCACGACGCCGAGGTCCAGTACCACTTCATACCCTTCCCGGAAAGGCGTAGCGGCGATGGTCTCGCGCCGGAAGGTGAGCGAAGGCCAGTACAGCCAATCCCCCACCAAAAGCCGCGAAGCGGCGTTATCTCCGGTCAGAATTTGCGGTCCGGCAGAAGTATTAGGCCGGAGTTTGTACTTAATCCGATCGGCCAGGTTCCACCGGATTTTCCCGGCCGAATCAATAGTTTCCACACCCGGCTGGATAATATCGACCTGCGGATTAGTAGCGATTGCCCGCTGCATGGTGGAAACGTAGTTCGGTAAGAGCACATCATCGCAACCCATCACCATGAGGTAATCCGAAGTGGCCAGTTCAATAGAACGGCGGAAATTACCTGCCACGCCCAGGTTTTCATCGTTTTCTAGGTAGGTAATACGCGGATCGTCAAGGGCCGCTAAATACTGCGGTACTTGTGGATCACCGTACCGGTCATCAATCACGGTGAGATGCCAATCCTCACTATCTTGTGCCAGAACGGATTCCACGGCTTCAAAAAGATATTTCGGCTCTCCCCAGAAGGGCAACATAATGTCAAAACTCACGGGCTACTCCTTATTATCGAATTCTTGCTAAAGAAAATTTCCCAGTTCTCCGCGGAGAAAATTACCCACTTCTCCCTAAGAAAGACGGCGGGCTATCTCAAAGAACCCAGCTGTTTCGAAAGTTCGCAGGATGTGCCTGCGTTAACAGCGTTTGCGGGTGTGCTTGTGTTAGCACGGCTTGCGGGTGTGGTTGCGCTAGCACGGTTTGCGGGTGTGCCTGCGCTAGCAGCACTGTTTACTAGTCACGGCCCGGTGCTAGCTACGGCCCGGTACTAGTTACGGCCCGGCCGGCTCTGGCTTTGCCGCCGGCGAATTTCCCGCAAGCAGCGCAACAACATGGCCCGCGAGTGCAGGGCCGCTCCCACTCCGCGCGGTTTGGAGGGAGAAGCATTAGCCGCGTGGAAACGGCGCAATACCGTGCGTTCCTCCCGATGTTGCATTACTTGGTGCACATTGCCCCACAGTGCAATCCACAGATCGTGCGATTCGGAAAGGAAAGCCGGGAACGGCAAGAGGCCCGCATCCCGCGCAGTCGCGGTGATTCCCATGGCGCATCCGTAATAAGGCATATTTCCTGCCAAAATACCGGCAATATTACGCGCGCCTCGATTCGAATCGGCTTCCCGCAAATGCCAATCGGCTTGCCCGTATGGTCCACGCAAAGCTTGCGGCCCACCTAAAGTACCCAAATTGGTAGCGGCTACACGCACCGGAACCACTTCCTGGGAAACCATGTTCGCGGTTTTCCCGTTCGGCACCTCCACGCCAGGCTGTTCCGCGTTCGGCGCCTGGATAGTTTCTTCCTGTGCTCCGAGCGCCTGCAGCAGCACCTCTACGTGGTCGGTAGTCCACACATCATCTTGATCAGAAAGGAGTAGATACTGACCGCGAGCTTCACGCAGGGCCTGTTCGAAAGTACGTACGTACCCGAAGTTCACGCGCCGGGCAATCACCCGTACGCGTTTATCTTGCTGCGCGTATTCCTCTAAGATTTCAGGCGTGGCATCGGTAGAACAGTCATCGACCACCACGATTTCGTCATCCGCATCCAGCTGGCTAAGTATCGAATCCAGCTGTTCGCGCAAAAACTCCGCCCCGTTGTAGGTGGCCATACACACGCTCGTTCTTGCCATACTGCCCCGATCTTGCGCTCCCTGGCGCGTAAGGTTACTTTCGTCAACATCCAACTCTATACGGGCTTTGCCCATGATTCTCGAAAGGCTCTCGTGAGTACAGCCTCCCCTTCTCGCCCGCCGGCCACCCCGCACGCTTCCGCTGCTGCGAATACTTCAAATGTGGTGGCGGTTGCGGCCAGTGCGATCGTTTCTGGTCTCGCTGGTTTCTTCCTCACCGTGGTCTCCGCGCGCGTGCTTAGCTTGCAAGATAACGCGAGTTTTTTGGTTTTTTGGTCGGCGTTTTCCGCTATCACCGCGGTGCTTTCCGGGATCCAAAATGAGACGACGCGCGCCGTGCGAGCCGCTCGCCATACCGGCAATGACAGTGTGCCCGCAGGTACGGACCATACTGCGCCACACTCGGCGCCAGCTAACGCGGATAGGAAAACCACGCGGGTGTTTGCGGCTATCGGATTGATAGCGGTGCTGGCTGCCTTGGTGGTGGCCGCGCTGTGGCCTGCCTGGCGCGCAATTTTCGGTGCCCAAGCTCCACTAGAACTCATGGTGCCAACTTTGATGCTCGTCGCTTTCGCTTACCCGGGCCAGCTCGGGACCGTGGGCGCTTTGGCCGGGCAGAACAATTGGAACCTCTTTGCGGTTCTTTCCGCTGCTGAACCAACGGTGCGGCTGGTGCTGGCCGGAGTGGCCGGGCTGGCCGGTACCGGACTGGCAGGCCTGTATGTAGGAGTTACCCTGGCCACGCTCACCTGGGCTGGGTTCGGTTGCCTGCAGCCGGTACGCCGAGCTTGGCGGGCTGAAGCTAGCCTCGATTTCCGCCAATTGCTTTCCCGTATGGCGCAGGCCATGGCCGCTACGGCTTTCTCCGCGGTGCTTATTAACGGCTTCCCGATGCTTATGAGCCTGACTAGTGACGCGGCGGTTTATAGCGCGGCCGCTCCCCTAGTTACCGCAGTTTCGGTAACTAGGGCGCCGTTGCTCATGCCGCTCGTAGCTTTCCAGTCCATGGTGATCGCCGCTTTTGTAGACCGGCCGGAAAAGGTCGGAAGTGCCTTGGTGAAACTACTCGCCGGGATTGCCGGTGTGGCCGCGATGGGCGGCGTGGCCGCTTATTTCTTGGGCCCGTGGTTGATGCGTTTCATTTACGGACCGGACTATGTGGTCCCGGGCTTAGTGTTGGGGCTATTGGTAGCCGCAGCGGCCTGTTTGGCCTTGCTCATGCTGGGCGGGGCAATTGCGCTGGCTTTAGATCTACATCGCTGGAATATGGCCGGCTGGGCCCTCGCCGTCGTTATTTCTGTAACGCTGATGTTTATGCCAGCCGCTTTAGAGATTCGCACTATTTCTGCGCTCATGATCGGACCTCTGTGCGGTTCTGCCGTGCATCTCTCGGCGATTTACCGCGCACTACAGGCCCGCGCTCGTGTACGTTAGAACGTGGTGAAACTTCACGCGACCCGCACTTGCATGCTCGCTCGGCTCAGCCAGGCTTGGTAGCGTGAAGTATAAGAAAGGATGTGGGCGGATTCGTGCCTGCGCAGAAAGATGCGCGGAACCGCACGGCGCTCACAGAACTTTATGGAAAGGAATCCCATGCGTGTACTCGTAACGGGTGGAGCCGGTTTTATCGGCGCTAATTTTGTTCATCAGACGGTGGAAGAACACCCGGATGCCGAAGTAGTGGTGCTTGATAAACTCACCTACGCCGGCAACCCGAAGTCGATCGAAGGCCTGGACCGGGTGGAACTCGTGGTGGGCGATATTGCCGATATGGATACGGTTGATCCGCTGGTTAAGGATGCGGACGTAGTGGTGAATTTCGCCGCCGAATCGCATAACGATAACTCGCTCCTCGATCCTTCTCCATTCATTCGTTCCAACATTGTTGGTACCTACACGATTCTGGAAGCTTGCCGCCGCCACGGCACCCGCTTGCATCACGTTTCGACCGACGAAGTGTATGGCGATCTGGAGATCGGCGAAGATAGGCGCTTCTTGCCAGGTGACCCGTACGTGCCCTCTTCCCCATATTCGGCTTCGAAGGCTTCTTCGGACCTGCTGGTGCATGCCTGGGTACGTTCCTTCGGCGTGGAGGCCACGATTTCGAACTGCTCGAATAACTACGGGCCCTACCAGCACGTGGAGAAATTCATTCCGCGTACGGTAACCAACCTGATCGATGGTATCCGCCCGCGCGTTTACGGTAATGGGGCCCAGGTTCGCGATTGGATCCACGTGTACGACCACAATACGGCCGTCTGGGAAATCATCAATAAGGGCCGTATTGGCGAGGTGTACCTGATCGGTGCCGATGGTGAACTCAATAACCTGCAAGTGATCAAGATGATCAACGAAGAATTTGGGCGGGCTGCCGATGATTACGATCGCGTAGCGGACCGTGCCGGCCACGATCAGCGTTATGCCATCGACAACTCCAAGCTGGTGGAAGAAACCGGCTGGGAGCCGAAATACAAGGACTTCCGGGAAGGCCTGCACCAGACCGTCGAATGGTACAAGGCCAATGAAGACTGGTGGCGCCCGGCCAAGGAAGAAGTAGAAGCCAAGTACCGCAAGGCTGGCCACTAAAACTTCCTAGCCTGGCTTCACGGAGGCTAACACGGAGCCGTAAGGCTCTAGCAAACTAATGGCCGCGCGAAACACTCAGGGTTTCGCGCGGCCATTAGTTTAACTATTCTCTCTCGAACCAAGCATTTAGCGGCTAGCTATCCTCATTTGGTAGCCAGCTACCCAACAGTTCACTATTTCGAGGCAATTTCAGAGCAATTTCGCTGTAGTTAGCGCTAACTGTCGTGCCGGGAACTTTGTGTTTATCCCCGCGCCTACCGCGTATTTTCTGTTCCTGTTAACTTCGATTCTGCTGAGGTACCTTACGGCTCTGCTGGAGTTTCTTGCGGATCTCGCGCGCCAACTCCTACTTCTTGTGTATCAGCTGCTTGCGTACCAGGTTCTTGCGTATCAGCTGCTTGTGTATCAGGTTCGCTTTTTGGCAATGTTTCGGCGTCACTTGTAGATGGCGCAAACTCGCCACGAGACTTCCGCATGAGGTAGAAACACAGCACTAGGCCAGCAACGAGCGCTGCCACCGCAAGTGTTATTCCCAGGCGGGCTGACCACGGCATTGAATACAAGAAACTGAGTACGTCAAGGCTCCAACTAGCGCCCTGCCAGAACCGCGCGGCAGATTCACGCAGGAAGAACAGCCAACACACAACTGCAACAACGCCGGCAAAGCGCGCGGCCACGGCGTCGAGCCGTTGCCAAGAAAGCGCGGGAACGGTGTTGGAACCTACACCCGCTACAGTAACGCTTCCACGCGCAGAATTTCCGGTGGCTGCACCGGTAGCTTCGCTACCTACCAGTTCACTGCCTACCAGCGCACTTTTATCGGATATTGCCCCGGATACCTTGGAACTATCCGGGCGATACGTACCAGATGGTGCCAGGCGGATACGGCCATAGATTTTACTTGCCAAAGCGGCAACGTACAGGCTAACGGGCATAATGAGCGGCATTGCGTAGCGCGTCTGCCACATCGGGCCGGTACGCGGCCACAAGGTAATCACGATTACCAGGCAAAGCGCACCAGCACATAGTATTCCGAGAATCGGCACCAGCCTTTGCCGCCATTTGCCATGCACCAGCACGCACCAAAGCAGGCCGAGAGGGATCAGCAAGTATAGGTAGACGAAAGGCTGCGGCATGCGCGCGGTATGTGCACCACCCATTACACCCACGTATTGGGTTACCCATTCCGGAAGGAGATTTCCCATGAAATGCACGATGGGGCCTACCCCGCCGATCGATTGGGGCTCCGGCTCCTGTAGCGGTTGTGGGAACAACAAACCCCACGCTAAAACAGCTACGCAGGCTAGTGCACATACCCCGGCATATGTCCACAGCCCGCGGCGGGCAAGCTCCTGGCGCAACCGCGGCCACGGCATCGCAACCAGAAATACAAGGCTCAGCGCTATCGCCCACAACATGCCTACACTGCGTGAAAGGATCATCAAAACCGCCGCGAAGGTAAGAGCGGGCCAAGGTATCCTATTTTGCCCGCGATAAAGCACCCAATTCCATGCATAACCGGCAAAGAGGATGCTCGCTCCAATTTCAAGGGCCTGTGGGTTAACCCCCGCTACGATTGCAAATACCGAGGGCGTGGTGACGGCAAGTGTAAGCAGCAAGGTTGGGAAATCGCGCCCTTCTCGCGAAAGCTTCCAAATACCAGTGCCGGCCAGCAAACTAAACAGCAATACGCTGAGGATACGCACGCCTAATAAAGCCGGCCATCCGCTGAGGAAGAGTAACGGCCACCCGACTATCGCATAGTAAAGCGGAGGATAGTTCGCGGCGGCGGAACGCGCCTCCACCATGGTTGTGGAATCACGCCCCTCGATTTGCCGCGCGCATAGTGCGGATGTAACCTCGGAATCACGCCAGCAGTCCGATTCGTCGGTTTTTACGTAGGTCGGGACTTCTACCGTGCCTTTTGCGTCCATGGGTGCTTGCCCAGAAACGACGGCGTAGGCATAGACCTGGTGTGCCATCTCATCTGGCCCACCATCAGCCGGAACAATCAATCCGATACCCGTGCCCAACAGTAAAAACCAAGCAACGATGAGGCCCCAACGCCCGCGCTTACCCATATCGGTCTACCTTCCTTTTGGCCGTACTTGTTTTGGTGATATGCAAGGCAAGCTTACCGGGTGTAAAAGAGCTCAGTGCACAACCGATTTCGCAAGGGCAACTTTCCCTTCTAAAACGCTGCTTTTCATCTACTATTGCACTAACGCCACTCACCGCCGAGCAGATCGGATTGCGATAGCCATGGAAACTCAGATTGCAATACCCCTCAGAACAGCCACGAGAGCAGCTGCGCGAACAACTACGAGAAGAACGCGCAGAAGGCGCAGAATCGGCGCCGGATTCACCGCGCTACTTTTGGGAGCATCTACTTTTGGCGCTATGCCTGCCGCTTCTGCCACCAACCAAGTTGGAACAGTGGCGGCAACTTCTTCCGCCACCCAGGTTGCCTATCCTGCCGCTAGTGCATCGGCCACCGGGCGATCAGCTCCGGCACTTTTGCCCAATTTGCCGCTCGCGCCTGCGGTGCGGGCTACCAACCAGTATTTTTTCAAAAACTCTTTGACCAGCGGGGTGGCCGACTTTTCGATCTATTACGGCAACCCGGGCGATACCGTCCTGGTAGGTGATTGGAACGGAGACGGCCGCGATACGCTGGCGGTGCGCCGCGCCAACCAATACTACGTCAAAAACTCCCTGGCAAGCGGCATAGCAGATCACGAGTTTACTTACGGTAACCCAAACGACTCTGTGCTGGTAGGCGATTGGGACGGCGACGGCGTCGATACGCTAGCGGTGCGCCGCGGTAACCAATACTTCGTGAAAAACGACCTCAAAACCGGTGTGGCGGACCAAGTTTTCGTCTACGGTAACCCGGGCGATACCGTCCTGGTAGGTGATTGGAACGGAGACGGCCGCGATACGCTGGCGGTGCGCCGCGCCAACAAGTACTACGTAAAGAACAACCTAGAAACCGGAATCGCCGACCACGAGTTTACTTACGGTAACCCAAACGACTCTGTGCTGGTAGGCGATTGGGACGGCGACGGCGTCGATACGCTAGCGGTGCGCCGCGGTAACCAATATTTCGTGAAAAACGACCTCAAAACCGGTATAGCGGAAACGGTTTTCGCTTACGGAATCAATATCGACGCCGTTTACGCCGGCGATTGGAACGGGGACGGCCGCGATACGCTCATGGTGCGGCGGATGGAAGCAGAACCGGAATCGGCAGGTATACCGGTGATGGTCTACGGCACTTTGCGTACCGGGCAGGAAGCAGATTTCGTGGTGAATGGTACCTATACCTCGAAGCGAGTTGCCCGGGCACCGTGGGCGGAACTGTGGGTGACCAACGGTAATCCGTTGCGCGGGGTGTGGCCGTGGGCAGTACCTGGAAATCACGGGCTGGTTGGAGAAGTGCTCACCTTCGGGCCCGCGAACTACAACCAGATGATCCGCAAACTGGACCGTTGGGAAGGTTTTGTACCGGGGCGTTCCCTCAACCGGATGAATTACACGCGCGAAATCGTGGATACGAATCTGGGGCCCGCCTATGTTTACGTGGCCACGCCTTGGCGGCAGGCACAGGCCCGCGCCCACGGCGTGCTCCTCCCCGATGGAGATTTCACCCGTTACTAAAAGAAAACAGAACCAGGCAATGCAGGCAAAGCAGCCCGCTAAAGCCAACAAGAACAAAGCAGCGGCCCCACAGAACTTGGCAGGCCCTAAGGGACGGCGTAGCACCCAGTAAAGCTGAGCAGGCCCTAAGGGACGGCAGTAGCACCCAGCAAGAGAGGCACAGAAGCAATGACACACGCACCCACAGCTAGCAATAACTCGCAAGGCACCCGGCAACGCGGCCTCGCCCCGCACCGCACTACATTGTTTTGGAAACCTTCCTTCCAGAACCCTTCCTCACGGAAACCTTCCTCACGGAAACCTTCCTTCCGCAAAGCTTTCCGCCACGCGTTCTTCCAAAAAGCTGTGGCAGCAGGCGCGGCCTTCGGTTTAGCTACCTTTGGGCTGTGCGGGCTGAGTGGCTGTAGCAAGAGCGCCCAGGCCGCAGATCCATATCCTGATCCGGTACCGGTAGCGAGCGCCGCACCTGGTCGCGAGGCCGTACCCGGTGCCGACGCCGCCCCCGCAGCTTCCACGCAAGCTTCCGCTTCTCCTGCTTCCGCGGGGGAAGAACCGAGCACGGTACCAACTTCTCCGGAAGGGGATGTGGAGGCTACCGTGGGCACTCCGATCGGACTTGCCGCAGACAGTGGGAATACCTCGGTGTTTGAGCTGACTGTCAACAGTATTACGCAGCAGACCACTTGCCCTTCGAAACTAGACGGCAGCGCGGTACATCCCAGTAAAGATAATTTCCTCGTAATTGATCTGAGCGCACAGATGAGCCCCGAATACGCGGCGAAAGATCCCAAGTATCCCTTCCTCACTTTGGACCGTGACGTTTGGTACATTACGAATCCGGCCGGGGTGATCGAGGAGGGCACGCTGAGCGTGAAGAGCTACGAATGCTTCGGCGATGCGGAAGCAATCCAGCCCTTCGTAAATCCCGGCGAAGCGGTTGCGGGAAAGCTTGCCCTCGATACCGATACGGAACACGGCTATCTTCACTACAATCCATTCGGAGTGCCCGGTTCGGGATGGCGCTGGGCGTTCTAGCTAGTGGCCCGTTGCTAACTAGTGACCGACCGCCTTAGAGCTCTCTTGGCATCGCAACGCTACTGGGCGGCGGAACGCCACCGTGTGGGACTGCTGGCGAAACGTCGTCATGTGCCGGCATAGCGGCTGTTTAAACCACCCCGTGCCCACAAAACACTTTTTTGGGCAAGAGCGCTGATAGTATCCGAAAACGAGCAGCGGCTGCACTAGGAATCACAGTTTTGCGGTTCTTTTCGCCCTAGACTCGGAAAATACCGGACGAGTGAGGATTTTAAGAGAAATGAAGATAGCGGTAATTGGTCTCGGTTACGTCGGGCTTGCCAACGCAGTACTTTTGGCACAGCGGCACGAAGTTATTGGTGCGGACTTAAACGAAGCACGGGTTACCCAACTCAACGCCGGGATTTCCCCAATTAAGGATGCCGAAATTTCCGAGTACCTGCGCGAAAAGGAACTCGATTTCCGGGCCACCACCGATAACATCGAAGCAATCACCGGGGCCGATTACGTTATTATCGCTACCCCTACCAATTACGACGAAGAACGCAACGAATTCGACACCGGTTCGGTAGACGCCACGATCATGCAGGTGATGGAACATAACCCGCAGGCCGTGATCGTTATCAAATCGACCATCCCCATCGGCTATACCGCTTCCCAGCAATCCCGCCACCCGGCAGCGAAACTAGTGTTCAGCCCCGAATTTTTGCGGGAAGGCAAAGCCCTTTACGATAATCTCAACCCGTCCCGGATCGTAGTTTCCGGATATCAGGAAGGCGCTACCGAGTTCGGTAACTTCTTGGCGGAAGGGGCACTTCAACCGGACGTTCAAATTCTCCACGTAGATACGAACGAAGCCGAGTGCATCAAGCTTTTCTCTAATACTTACCTGGCGATGCGGGTGGCTTTCTTCAACGAGTTGGATTCTTTCGCGCTCACGCACGGTTTCGATACCAAGCAGATTATCGACGGCGTGGGGCTCGATCCGCGTATCGGCTCCCATTACAACAATCCGAGCTTTGGCTACGGCGGCTACTGCCTACCCAAGGATACGAAGGAACTGCGCGCCGATTTTGAAGGCGTGCCCCAAAACCTGATTTCGGCGATCGTGGATTCGAATGAAACGCGGATTACCTACCTGGCAGATCGGGTAGCGAAAGCCGGCTACAAGACCATTGGTATTTACAAGGTAGCCATGAAATCGGGCTCCGATAACCATCGAGCTTCGGCGACCGTAAAACTGGCCCAGAAAATCGCTGCTCGGGGCGTCCAAGTTTATATTTACGATCCCGCCCTCACCGGTCCCGAATTGTACGGCTTACCAGTACTCGAGGATTGGGAAGAATTCACCGGCAAGGTGGAAGCCATAATCACCAACCGGCGCGATCCAAACATGCCAGCCACGGAAAAACCCGTCCTCACGCGCGACGTCTTCGCCCGCGACTAAACCGCCCTATGCTTTCCCCTGCCCTATGCTTTCCCGCGAGTGAGAATACTTGCCCGGGCGCGCAAACCCGTGTGCAAAGCGGCGCGCAACGGAGCATAGAGCGGGCCGCGGTAAACCTCATCGAGGTAGTGCGCGGCGGAACGGTGATGTTCGCGGATCATGCGCGCGGGGCGTTCCCGCCAAGAAGTGCCTTGCTCATGGGAGATATGTGCCTGCGGCAAGAACACTGACTGCCAGCCGGCCCGGGCGAGTGCTTCCCCCAGTGCGACGTCTTCAAAGAACATGAAATAGGCGTCGTCAAAACCACCGATCTGGGCGAAAGCTTCCCGGCGAAGCAAGAGGCAGGCACCGCTCAACCAGTCCACGGTATGGGCATGGCGGGTGTCCGCATTTTCTCGGTAGGCACGGCTCCACGGGTTATTAGGCCACACGTCTGCAAAAAGGGCGTGCCCGATGCCCGAACCTAGGCGTGGGAAGCGCCGGGCGGAAGGATAAATCTCGCCTTCTGGAGTTTCGATGCGCGGGCCGAAAGCGCCACCTTTGGGCCACAAGCGCGCCCCGGAAATCATGGCGTCCCCACTTCCGGGGGCAAATACTACGTCTGGGTTTACTACGAACAGCCACCGGCCGGTAAACCCGGCAGCCCCCAGATTCGCGGCTCGCCCATAGCCGAGGTTATCGCCCGGGCAAATGTATTGCCCGCCATGGCGCCGCGCCAGCGCGAAAGCGTCCTCATTGAACCCGGAGTTATCCACAATCACCAGTTCGTAGGGCGTGCTAAAAGCACCGGGGAGCGATTCCACAAAGTCTGCAAGTTGTGTACCAGAGTTATAGGCCACGGTTACCACTCGTATATCCACGCGCCTAGCCTACTTGGAAATATCCGTGTGCGGTCAAGATCACCGTGGCCCTCCTCTAAAATCGCTTTGCAGACTGCCCTTCTTCCGCCGTTTTCTGGTTCCAGGCCTTTATGATGGACGCGTGGCGAATAGTAACCGGGCCCCAGTACATCTCCTCGGCAAGCGGCGAGGCCCTCGCATCATGCGTATTTTCGGCCTGATTATTCTCGCTCTCCTGTTAGCTTTTGGGAGCGCCGCTGGCTACCTGTGGTCGCGCGTGCAAGGCAATATCGATAGCGCGGATATTACGAAACTCTTACCTGAAACTAAGGAGAACGAACTCCAAGACATTGCCGCGGGCCAGCCCCTCACTTTCCTGGTGCTCGGCTCGGATGCACGATCCGGGGCTTCGGATGTTGATGGGTCGGGGGCGGCCGGCGAAGTAGAAGGCATGCGTTCCGATACCACCATGATCGTCCATATTGCGGCTGATCGTAGCCGCGTTGACGTGGTATCCATTCCCCGCGACACCGCGGTGGATGTGCCGTCTTGCACGATCCGGAAAGGCCCGGATAGCGAAGAAACCACCACTACGAAAGCTATGACGGATGTGCGTTTCAATGCCGCTTTTGCGGCCGGCGGGCAAACCGGTGATGTTGCTTCTGCGGCGGCTTGTACCATGCGAACTTTGCAGGAAGAAACCGGGCTGCGTTTCAACGGCTACGTGGTAGTAGATTTCGCTTCCTTCATTACCAGCGTGGACGCAATTAACGGCGTGCCCATGTATTTCGAAGAACCTATGCACGACGAAAAAGCTGGTCTTGATATTGAGGCCGGTTGCCGGTTGTTGGACGGTCAGCAGGCTCTAGCATTGGCCCGTGCCCGCTACCAGATCGGGGACGGTTCCGATATTTCGCGGATCGGCCGCCAACAAGAACTGGTGATGGCCGTGGCCAACGAGGTGCTCAGCTCAAACTTGCTGGCAGATGCGCCGCAGCTTTTGCGCGTGGTAGACGCCGTTTCCCAATCCGTGAGTGTTTCTTCCGGGCTGGGCCAAATCTCCACAATCGCCGGCCTAGCTAATTCGGTGCGCGGAATAGACCCGAAAAATATCCATTTTGCTACCATGCCTTTCCAGTATTCGGGCAACCGGGTGGTAATAGATAAGTCCGCGAAATACGTGTGGTGGGCAATTAACAATGACGTCCCCTTCGAAATGTATGAGGAAGCCAACGAACCGCGTGCCTACGAACCGGCAGGTTATAACAACGGGGAACCGCTTCCTGCCGGTGGCGGGTACGACGCCGCTAACCCCGCCACGGATAATTCCGGCGCGGGAGCTGAGGCAGGCAACCCGGCATCCGGACCGGCTGCCAATTCTTCCACTCCGGGCGGGCACGAAGGCGGCCTGCAACCCGGCACGAACGAAGGTACAACCGGCGCCGGAACTGACGCGGGAGCCGGCGAGGCGGGTTCCGGTGGTGCGGGAGCCGGTGGTGCGGGAGCCGGCGAGGCGGGCCAAACTGAGCCGCAGCCTTCCCCCACTACTCCGGTATGCACACGGGAAAACGCTATCCCCAGAAAATAGGTAACCGCCGCCGCGGGTTTGCGGCGCTGGCGGATTTGCTGCTCCTGCGGAATTGGGGCGGCGGCGGATTTGCAAGGTGGCAGAATTGCAAGGCGAGCGAATTTCCGGCGCAAACGGATTTCTGGCCCGGCAAGTTTCCGGCGCGGGCAGGTTTGCAAGGCGGCAGAATTGCGGCAAGGTTAAAGAGAGAATATTACTGCCATATACGGTATAAACGTAGGAAGAGATCCCCGCGCATCGCGAGATCGCCACACTATCCTTAACCACAACTGTAGAAACAATTAGCAAACTAGCAGGTGTCCCTCATGAATCAACAACCGCCCTCGTTTGAACCTAAGCGGCGCCGCCCGCGCCCTAACCAGGCGGGCGCCCAACGGGTCGCGCGCGGCGGGGCAGCTGCTAATTCTGGCGCTGCGAATGCTGGCGGCAACCCTGGCGCTTCACGGGCCGCCCGGCGCGAAGAACTGCGCCGCCGGCAAGAAAAACTAGCACGCGAACAGCTTCCCGATCCGCGCTGGCAACAGGCCCCCAGCCCACGGGCAGAATGGCGGCCGAGCGCGCAAATGGAAGAAAATCTCACGGCAGCCGGGCAGCGGGCCGGCGCCCCGCGCCGGCCCGCTGGTCAGGTGCGGCGCACTTCCATTATGGGGAGCGAAAACAACGCGAACGCCACGCCCGGGAATATCTACGGCGATCCGGAATTCTTCGGCGATGCTTATGCGCCTTCCCGGCGCGGCAGTGCACAGCCGGGCGAAGACGCATCGGCTGGACTGTCCCAGGCTGATGCGCGCGCTGCGGGCAAACGCTATGCCGGCTCGCAACCACCGGCTTTCCTCCCGGGCGGCCAGGCGGCCCGGCGCGCAGACGATGCTGCCGCGCAGCGGGCAGGTGGCCCGGGTGAACACGGGTGGCCCGGCGCTGGCCCCGGCGCGAGTTTCAGCTCCCACCCGCGGGCGAGCCAAAACGCCGGCGTAGGTGCCAATTCCGCCGGGCGTTACGGCGGAGGCTATGGCGCGGGCTACAGCGGCGGGCCGAGCGCAGGTAGTGGCGCGGGCTCCAGCGTCGGCACCCCTGGGGCAGCGGCAGCTCGCCGCCGGCCGCATTGGGGGCGGCGCGTTTTGCTGGTCTTTTTGCTGGTAATCGCGCTCGTGGTGGCTTGGGTTGCATATTTGTACGTTTATGGTTCGGGAAAAATGAACCATGTGGCCGCGCTTAGCAATTCCGGCAACACTCCCGGCACCACGTACCTAATTGTGGGTTCGGACGCGCGGGAAGGCGATTCGGATGTAGATGGTGCCGGCGCGGTTGGGGCGATTAGCGGCCACCGTGCCGATACGATCATGATCTTGCACGTCCCCGCCTCCGGCACCACTTCCCTAATTTCTTTGCCGCGTGATTCGTATGTGGAAATCCCCGGCCACGGGCATGGCAAACTCAATTCTTCTTTCGCGCTGGGTGAGGAACCACTTCTCGTGGCCACGGTCGAAAACCTTACGGGCCTGAATATTGATCACTACATTCAGGTTTCGATGGGCGGAGTAGCGAACCTGGTAGATGCGGTAGGCGGCGTCAACCTGTGTTACGACGCCGATGTTTCGGATGTTGATTCCGGGATGGAATGGACGGCCGGCTGCCATGATGTGGATGGTTCCACCGCCCTCGCATTTTCCCGTATGCGTAAATCTGATCCGCTGGGCGATATCGGGCGGACCAACCGGCAACGCCAAGTCATTTCGAAGCTGATTTCCAAGGCCGCTTCCGCTTCTACCCTCGTAAATCCCCAGCGGCAACGTGACCTCGTAGGTGCGGCGGCCAGTGCGCTAACCACCGATGAAGATAGCTCCCTGCTAGACCTTGGCCGCGCGGGCCTGTCCTTGCGTTCCGTGCTCGGCGAATCCGGGGTTTCCGGAGTGCCACCCATCGCGGATCTCAACTACCGTGCCAACGGGCAATCCAATGTGTTGCTCGACCCGCAGCGCACTCCCGAATTCTTCGAAAAGGTACGCCAAGGTACGATCACCCAGGCCGAAGCCATAGGTATCGATATCCAGCCCTAACCTCTCCGGCTCGCTTACACTGAGAGCCGTGGCAGTTAGCGCAGGTCTCCAGAAACTGGTCGATAAGTTCCTTAAAGGCCAGTCTTTTCGTGAGTGGTTCATCGAGTTTTTGCAGTTTTGCACGGTTGGGCTCGCTTCCTACGTGGTAGATGTAGGGCTCTTCAACCTGCTCGCGCACGCCGGTATCGTGCAGCTTCCCGGTGATCCGTCCATGACGGCGAAAACTATTTCCGTCAGCGTTTCCGTAATTTTTTCTTGGGTGGCCAACCGTTTGTGGACTTTCCGGAAGGTGCGCACTAACAATAAACCACGCGAGTTCACCCAATTTGCGCTCGTGAATATTGGCGGGATGCTGATTGCCTTGGTTTGCCTGGCATTTTCGCGTTACGTGCTGGGCTTACGTTCTGCCCTGGCCGATAATATTTCCGCCAATATCGTTGGCCTGGTGCTTGGCACTGCCTTCCGGTACGTCATGTATAAAACCGTGGTCTTCGCGGCGCCGGCCACGCCCGCCACAGATAAATAACGCCCCGCACCTGCCACAGATCAGTACCGCCCCTCAGTACCGACCGGCCACACCGTCCAGGGGTTCCGCACCACCCGCCACGCTGTCCAGGCTGTCCAGGCGTTCAGTAGCGTCGCCGCCGCGCGCCCACAGAAATTACGCCTCCGCTGGGCATTACTCGCCGCGGATCTAGTTCTTCGGGCAGGGCACGGAGCGAGAGCGTGAAAATCGGGGGCTGTTTTTGTGTTAGTTCCAGCCGCCCGCCAAAGCTTTCGGCCATATCGCGAGCCAGCGGTAGGCCTATCCCGGTAGAGCCGCCGGTAGAAAAACCTTTCGTGAAAACCGCTTCGGCAATTTCTGGGGCCACCCCTTCCCCTTCGTCAGCCACGCTGATTACGGCACCTTGGCCCACATTTTTCGAACTCACCGTGGTGGTTCCCGCTCCGTATTTGAGGGAGTTTTCTACCAGGGTGGCAATAATTTGGGAAAGCCCGGAGGGGCTGGCTAAAACCGGGCCGTGGCTGGCCGCCACGAATTCCACTTTCCGGCCCGCGGCTGCAAAAGCCTGTTCCCATTCCGCTTTTTGTTGCGCGAAAACCGGTTCTAGCGCCACCGCTTCCGTGCCCGCGCTTTCCTGCCGGGAACGGGCCAGCAAATCGTCAATAACCTGCGTGAGCCGTTCTATTTGTTCCAGGCATTGGGTAGCTTCCTGGCTTACCGCGGCGTCGTCGGAAAGATACTGAATTTCTTCTAACCGCATGGAAAGCGAAGCGAGGGGCGTGCGCAACTGGTGCGAAGCGTCTGCCGAAAACTGGCGTTCGGCGGAAAGACGCCCCGCGAAACGGTCGGCGGCACGCTGAATTTCCTGGTACACAAGATCTATTTCTTCAATCCGGGAAGGTTTCATGCGCGGGCGGGTTTGCCCGGCACCGAGCTGTTCCGCGGCGGCTGCCAAATAGATCAGATGGGCGCTTAGTTTGCGCGATTCGCGGCGTGCCACGACGACGCCGAACAGCCCGCCCACCACCAGACTCACCAGAAAAATACCGATGGCCAGGCCGATCACGGCGGTGGGCCGGTCCCAACCGGTACGCGAATAGTGGTCAAGAAGCAGCAGGAGCGGTATACCTGTACACGCTCCCGCTACGCCCGCTACCGTGACGCAGAGTAATACTGCGCGTAACCGCATTAGCGGTCCTCAAACCGGAAACCCACTCCCCGCACGGTCGAAATATAGCGCGGGTGGTCCACGTCGTCTCCGAGTTTGCGCCGCAACCAGGAAATATGCATATCGAGCTTCTTCGTGGATTCGGCGTTTTCCGGGCCCCAAACTTCTTGCAAGAGTTCCTCACGGGAAACCGCATTGCCCGCGTTACGAATAAGTACCGAAAGCAGGTGGAATTCTTTGCTGGTGAGCGGAAGTTCTTTCCCGTTTTGGGTAACCCGGTAAGCGGCCGTATCAATCACAATGTCTTGAGCAGCTAATTCGTGCGGCGCCGTTTCGGGAGGATCAGTGCGGCGCAAGAGTGCCCGCACGCGAGCCAGAAGTTCGGCGAGCCGGAAGGGTTTGGTCACGTAATCATCGGCTCCGGCATCCAAGCCCACCACCATATCGACTTCTTCGCTACGGGCCGTCAAAATCAAAATGGGGAAAGTGAAACCATTTTGGCGAGCATACCGGGCCACTTCCAAGCCGTCCATATCCGGCAGGCCCAAATCGAGCACCATCAAATCCGTACTTTTCCCCATGGCTTCCACGGCTTCTTTGCCAGTTGCGGCCAGGCGAACGGTATATCCTTCGCGCGATAAAGCGCGAGAAAGCGGCTCCGAGATAGCCGCGTCATCTTCCACTAACAAGAGGTTCGTCACATGGTCAATTCTAAGGCAGATGCGGCTGAAAATCAGTATCCGCAAAGTCTTCATCAGCCGCGGCCACGCGCCGCAACTCCACTACTGCCACTTCCCCCAAGCCTTGCAACTCCGGCGAACCCACACCGATAGCCATAAATTGCCCCTCGGCCACCATCTGCAAAATCTGGGCCACTTGCTTGGAAGTCAGGATCGTGCCCGGGCTGGCCACGTCCGCCAAACGAGAAGCCAGGTTCACCGGCGCGCCAAAAACATCACCGAAGCGGGCCAATACCGGCCCCCAGGTGAGCGAGGCACGCACGGCCGGCATTTCGGGTATCGCCCCCAAGGCGTCTACCACGTCACAAACCACGTTCGCACCGGTAACGACGTCGTCGGCAATAAACAGGAAGGCATCGCCGAGGGTTTTCACCACGCGCCCTCCGCCGCTGACGATAACGTCTCGGCAGGTGTAGTCGAAGGCCTCAATCAGGTCCATAAACTCGCCTGGGTTGAGCCTTTCGGTACGGCTCGTAAAGGACACCAGGTCAATAAAGCCGACGGCGCGGTTCAGCTCCAGGGAATCCACATTGGCCGTTTCCAGTTGGGAAAGTTCGGCTTCGGAGCGGCGCAGCAAGCCCGCTAGCTGGCGGCGCCATGAATAAGTGAGGATTTCTTGGAGCAGGCGCTCGTAGTCCATGAAATGGTCGAGCACCCAACTGCGGGCCTCTACCGGCGTGAACCCGTATTCGCGGCCGGCCAGTTCCACCAAAGTTTCTTGCTGCCACTGCAACAGCCGGTCTGAAGTGTGGGAGCTGGCCCGCAAAAGTGCATTCACCGCCACCTGGTTGAGGGAACCTTCCTCGATAACCTCCGCGCAGCGAGCCAGTTCCATAATGTCCAAATTGGTGAAAACCCGCTCGTTTTCGTCAGCAATCGTGGGGAAACCCAGAGACAGCCACATGCGGCGCACGGCTTCCGCACCCATACCCGTGATTTCGCCAGCTTCCCGCAAAGTATAAGTAGGTTCGCCGCCTTCCAATTGACGCACGTGCCGGCGCACCCGTTCCGAACGCGGCCCGCCGTGTTTTTCATCGAGCACACCACCATCTTCAAAAGCTTCAACTTGGCTTTTAGCAATCCGTGCTGATTCATCAACATCGGTGGTGTGCAAACGGCCGGGCCGGGTAGCGCGGCGGCGCTCCTTTTCCGCAAAACGTGCAAAATGTTCCGTTTTCCCCGCATTTTTGAGCGCCTCTGCACCGTTCGCGGGGCCCGGGCCCATCACTTCGTCAATCAAACGTTGCGGGGAAACCAATTTGGGGCTTGCCGGCGCCTGCGCACCCGTAGTAGTGCTTGCGGAGGGTGCCGTAGGCGCTGCTTGTGCGGCGGCAGCTGGCTGCGCGGTGTTAGCTGGCTGCGCGGTGTTAGCTGGCTGCGCGGTGGGCGCCGGATGCTCTGAAGGTGTATGCCCTGTATGCGTTGCTGCGGCTGGCGTGGCTATACCTTGCGGCAACGCGAATTGTTCCGGCAAAGCACTCCTCCCTTCAAACACGTTGGTCTTCAGAATGTTTACTGCTGAGTTCTACTAGAAAAGCCTAGCACGCCGTGGTACTCATCACACACTACTTTAGCGGTTCATATTTTTCCTGCAAGCCCTACCTGCAAGCCCACCCGCTAAGCCCTACCTGCAAGCCCCACAAGCCAAAGCGAAGCGGAACGACTATTGTAAAGGAGTGCAGACAGAACGTGAATTTACCGCAATTGATGCGCTTGCGGAACGCTATTATCAGCAAAAGCTGGATACTTCGCCAGAAACCGTAACGTATACGGGCATTGCTGGCGCTCCGGAAACCCAGCTGGATGATGTTTCGCCAGACGGAATCGCTGCCCAGGTTGACCTGGCCCGCGCCACCTTGCGCGAGCTTGCTACTTTACCGGAAGCGGACGCTACCGACCGCGTGACGGCGGCGGGACTGCGCGAACGGCTGGGCTTGGAAATTGAATTGTTCGAAGCTGGCGAATCGGTGGGCGAGCTGAACAATTTGGCTTCTCCCGTGCAGGGTATTTCCGAAGTTTTCGATGTGATGGCCCGGGAAACGCGGGAGGATTGGAAAACTATCGCGCAGCGTTTGCAGGCCGTGCCCGGGGCGCTAGCTGGATATCAGACCTCGCTTAGCCTCCGCCTAGAAAAAGGCCCGGTTTTCCCCTTACGGCAGGTAACGCGCTGTATTGAACAGGCCGAACAGGCAGCGAGCCCCACGGGTTCCTTCGCGAAATTACGCGAGGCGGGCATGGCGGCCCAGCCGGATACCGCCCGTGCTTTGCAGGCCGGGGAGGAAGCGGCGCGGCGCGCTTACGGGGAGCTTGCCCAGTTCTTACGGGAACGGATCGCCCCGCACGCAGTTACGTACGACGCCGTCGGCCGCGACCGTTACGCCCTCCACTCTCGCGAATTCTTAGGCGCTACGGTGGATCTGGATGCCGCCTACGAATGGGGCTTGCACGAATTGCGCCGCATCGACCGGGCGCAACGCAAGATCGCCAAAGATTTGTATGGCGATGGGGTGAGCGTGCGAGAGGCTATGCACCGCCTCGACCAAGAAGAGCGCTACACCCTCAACTCGGTGGCAGAACTGCAGGCGTGGATGCAAAAAACCGCGGACGAAGCAATGGAAGCGGTACAAAAGTATTTCGATATCCCCGAACCGATGCGGACGATTGAGTGCATGATCGCCCCTTCGGATTCCGGCGCAATCTATTACACGGGACCTTCCGATGATTTCTCCCGGCCTGGCCGCATGTGGTGGTCAGTGCCTACCGGGGTTACCAAGTTCTCCACGTGGCAGGAGAAGACGACGGTGTTCCACGAAGGCGTGCCCGGCCACCATTTGCAATTGGGCTTGGCGGTCTATTTGAAGGGCATGCTCAATACGTGGCGGCGGCAAGCCTACTGGGTTTCTGGGCATGGCGAAGGTTGGGCTTTGTATGCCGAACAGCTCATGGCCGAACTTGGGTTCCAATCTGATCTGGGCGACCGCATGGGCGTTTTGGATTCGGAACGGCTGCGGGCGGCCCGGATTATCGTTGATATGGGCGTGCATCTGGGTAAAGACAGCGGGGATTGGGCCAAGTTCGCGGTCCAACCGGCCGGTTCTGCCTACGAGCCCGCCCGTACCGGCAAGCCCTGGGATCATGCCAGTGCTTGGGAATTCTTGCGCGAAAACGTGGCGATGGAAGAATCCTTCCTTGCTTACGAGTTGGATCGTTACCTGGGTTGGCCCGGCCAAGCTTCCAGCTACAAGATCGGCCAGCGGATTTGGAATGAGCTGCGCGATCATGCCCGCGAAGAAAAAGGAAGCGCCTTCAATCTTAAGGATTGGCATATGCAAGCACTGTCTTTGGGCGGTGTGGGCCTCGACGTTTTGCGGCAGGAGCTCGCATGAGCGAGGAAGAAAAAGCACCCGAAACTACTCCCCCGCGCCCACCTAAAGACCGGGCAAATGTTTTCCCCGGGGTGGGCCCGGCCGGGCCCGGCCCTGCGGACGGCCCGGTATTGCCGCGTTTGCAGTTGCTTTTAGCCAGCCAGTCCCCGGCCCGCCTCGCTACTTTGCAGGCCGCGGGCGTGGAACCGCTGGTACAGGTATCACATGTGGATGAGGAGGCCTTGCTGGCGCGTTTGGAACGCGGCGGGGCCTCCCCGGCCCAAAAAGTACTCGCCCTAGCTTCCGCTAAAGCGCGTGCTGTAGCTGGCGCTTTGCCGGCAGCGGCGCAGCCGGCCGCCGATTTTGTGCTGGGTTGCGATTCTATGTTTGAATTTGCGGGCGAAGTGCACGGCAAACCCCATTCTCCTGCGGTGGCGCGAGAACGGTTGCGGCAAATGCGTGGCAAGTCTGGGGTTTTACATACCGGGCACTGTTTGGTGCATGCCGGAACTTTGCGTTCTTTGGGTGCTGTTTCCCATGCCCGTGTGCATTTTGCTCCGCTCTCCGATTCGGAAATCGACGCTTATATTGCCACCGGGGAACCGCTCGAAGTGGCCGGCTCTTTTACTACCGATGGCCGGGGCGGGCCTTATATTGAAAAGATCGACGGCGATTATCACGGCGTCGTCGGTCTCTCTTTGCCGCTACTGCGCCGCATGGCCGCTGAATATGGGCTCTCTTTCACCCAGTTTTGGGCGGCGCCGGCAACCCCGGCACGCGGGGTTCTTCCCGCGTGGACGGCGCAACTTTTGGCTTCCACGCGGAAGGGCCGCTACAGCCACGGCGCGGACGGGTTTATGCTCAGCCAGGACGGCACGCGGCATTGGGGTATGAAAGGCGCGGCTGGAGTGGCGGCGTTCCGGCGCACCGCGGCCGGCCGGTTAGAACTTTTAATGCAGCACCGTTCGCAGTGGTCGCACGGCGGCGGAACCTGGGCGGTAGCTGGCGGTGCCATTGAATGGGATGAGACGCCGCGCGAGGGCGCTCTGCGCGAGTTCGGGGAAGAAACTGGGATCCCAGCTAGTGCGCTCTCTATTTGCGCCAAGCACGTGGCAGATCGCGGTGATTGGCAATACACCACTTTCGTGGCACGTATAGACGGTGAGGTGAGCCCGGTACCCGACGCTGAATCCATTGCTTTGCAGTGGGTGGATATCGACGCCGTCGAATCGCTGCCCCTGCTACCGTCCTTTGCGGCCTCCTGGCACCAGGTACGCGCCCTCGCGGCCAAAATCTAGCCCGGCTAGTGGTGTGTGAACCCCGTAGGAACCCCGTAGCCGCCGGTTGATTGGGCGGCTACGGCCGGCTACGGCGCAGTGCACGCCTACCGGGCAATGCACGCATACCTGGCAATGCACGCCTACCGGGCGGGCGCAAAAGAAAGCCGGCGACATGGGTGCTCTAGCCCGCCGGCATTGTGGACGCTATAGCCCGCCGGCGTCGCGTGAGCGTTATAGCTCGCCGGCGTCGTGGGCGCGGACCATTTCCGCGTTCGCGTCTGCCGGCAGGTTGGCAATATAGGGCGGGTCGAAATCTTGCGGCCCGACTTCTTGAGCCCCACCCGGGCTGCCCAAATCAGTGAAGAATTCGGCGCTGAGCTCTGCAAATACATTCCACTCTGCGGGGAGGTCATCTTCGTAATAGATTGCCTCCGTGGGGCACACAGGTTCGCACGCCCCGCAATCCACGCATTCTTCCGGATTAATATAGAGCATTCGGTTACCTTCGTAGATGCAATCCACCGGGCACTCATCGACGCATGCTTTGTCTTTGACGTCGAGGCACGGCATCGCAATTACATAAGCCACCGGTCCACTTCCCTTCTCGCTACTTTTTCACTCACTACTAAGGCTAGTTCTTCTACTACGGCTAGCTCACCGCGCGGATACTTGTGTTTCTCGGCAGTGCCGTCTGCAAGCAACTTGGCCGTGCCGTCTGCAAGCAACGCGGCTGCCTACGTTTTCTGCGAGCAGCATTGCTGCTCGTGTTTCCTGCAAGCAGCATTGCTGCTCGCGTTTCTTGCAAACACCGCAGCTGTCCCAGTATTCCTGCGCTTGGTACCAAACGCGAAGTAGGTTTCCGTGCAAGTCACACGGCTGTCCGCGTTAGCCTAGCTGATTTCGCGGGCTCGGCACACCCCTCACCTTAGTCGCAGGTGCGCCCGTTGACGGGCTGGTAGGTCCAGTTGTACGAAGAATCCTCAACCACTGTCCCTTCCGGGTCGGTAACGGTCCGCGCCACCGTGACGGTGAAACCAGGCCCGCCCCGGCCCTGCGGTTCGCAACCCGGCCCAGAATCTTGCACCATCGTGGGTTGGGTGTAGTTACGCGGCGCCGAAGTCGAAGTCTTCACGTCAAAATACTTGGTGGACCAAAGCTTAGTAACCACTTGGCCGTTCGCGATATAGCTGTCAATCACCGCGCCATAGGGCGTGCGATTGCCCCACACCATATCGATCGAACCTTCCCACAAAGTGGCTTCCCGGCCCATCGGATAGCGCTCAAAATACTTCGAATGCGGCTTGTGCTGAATATCTTCCATACCAGCCAAATAACCAATATTGAAAGTATTCGTAGACAGCTGGGACAGCCCGCCGCCCAGCGCTGTGTCATTGAAACCGTTGGCCACCACGCCCGAATCCACAAAACCATTCGCGTGCGTAATCGGCCCCAAAGTTTGCAAGAGCGAGAACTTTTCGCCCGGCTTGACAAGCGTGCCCGCTACCTTCTGGCAACCGACCCGCAAATTCGTGGTACGTACCGAATCGCTAGTGAGCGGCGTCGAAATTTCTGCCACCACTTCCTTGATCCCCATCTTTTCGGCATCTTCCGTGGTGAACGACGCCGGACTTGCTTCCACTTTCGGTGTAGCTTCCCGTTCCGCCGCTACCGTTTTGATTCCCACTTGGGAAACCTGCGCTGCCAGATCCGCATCATCAATCGTCTGCCCGTCCACGGAAGGAATAATCGTGGGAGTGGTGTGGTCCACGATCTCGATGCGCGCGTCTTCACCCGGCTTCAAAGCATCCGGCAGTTGCTTGCGCACTTCATCTCCCAAGATTTTGCCGTCAAGTTGGAGTTGCAGGCCCGCCTCACCGGGAGCAAAGCTTGCCGCCTGGGCGAGGGTGGCAGGTTGGAGCACGGCTTGGGCTTCTCCCACCTTGACCCGTACATCTCCGGAAACCAGCGGTGTGGCTAATTCGTTTTGCGCTTGGGTGGCCAGGGCATCCGTAATTTGCGGTTCGCTCCGCTGGGCCACCAGCTCCACATTTTCCTGACCCTGTAGCGGGCCATCCAAGAGCGCCTGCCGGGCAACATCTGCCGGCACGGCCGCCCCCGACTGGCTGGGCGTGATCACCGGCGCAATCCCCTCGTATTGCAAGGTGGCATTTACAGCCGGGGTGCCGGTGCTCGCCATGAGTTCTTCGGTGTGCGCGGCAAGTTGAGCTTCGTCAAAAGTGTATACGGGCGCAAGTTCATGTTCGCTTACAAAGTGAGCCCACACTTGGCGCGGATCCAAAGAGAATTCAGTCAAGCCCCGCAAAGTCTGCGGCACGTCTACTTGTAAGCCGTAGCTTGCCGGATTGGCCGTATAAACCTGGCCATCTACCAGGTAGGTAACGTCCCGATTGAGCCGTTCTGTAAACGCGCTGGTGAGGGTAGCTTGCGCCGCCTCGGGATCGAGGCCACCAATTTCAATACCGGCAACTTTCGTATTCTGACTCACCCGGCCCGAAGCATAATATGCCAGGCCCGTATAGGCCGCGGCCAACAGGATAATTAGCGTGAGCACTACCCACGGCCAGCGCAAACGTCGCGCAGGCGCATTTGCTACCGCAGGTGCCGGCGCGGGCGCGGATCCCGGAGCGGGTGCCGGAGCAGGTGCGGACGAGAGGCCGGGCGCGGATGCCGAAGCGGATGCAGGAACTGGGCGAGCGCCGCCTCCCGGAGCTGCGTTCCCTTGCAATCCTGGTGCTGGGTAGCCACCATTCGCATAAGCGGCATTCGGGTAAGCCACAGTTGGGGCTCCCGCGCTGCCCGTTGCGGAAACCGGATAGGCCGCGGCCGGATAAGCGGCAGTTGGCGCGGTGCCCGCGCCGCCGGCCCCAGGGGTAATACCGGCAACAGGTAAAGCTTGCGTGGCCTCGCTATTGGCCTGCGCGCGAATTTCGCTACTCAGGCTAGCGTAGGGAGAAACCACCGGCAGTTTTTGTGTTGCTGCCTCTGGCTTTGCCGCCGCTTGCGTGGCTACCTCAGGCATTGCCGCCGCTTGCATGGCCGCCTCTGGCTTTGCCGCCGGCCCGGTCTCTGGTGCGGCAGCTGGTTGCGGCTCCGGAAGGAGCATCGTTTCCGCAGCAGGTGTTTCAACAGCCGATGTTTCAACAACAGCAGGCGTTTCCGCAGCCGGTGTTTCAGCAGCCGACTTTTGCGTTGCGGCATTTTCCGTTTCGGAGGTGCGCCCTGCTTCGGGGGCTCGCTGTGTTTCAGAAGTACGCTCTACTTCGGGGGTTGGCCGTGCTTCGGGCAGGCTCTCGGTTTGCGCAGTAGCACCCTCCCCAGCTTCCGGGGTCGGCTTTTGCGCAGCGGCTCCTGCTGGTACAGCTATATGCCCTTGTGCGGCGGAACCCCTCGTTTCAGCGGCTGCTTCCGGCCGGTTTTCGGGCACCGAGTGCGGAAGGTTTCCGTCTTTTTCAAAATCTGCCACTTCAACTCCCTCTGCTACGCGCCAGATTCTACCTTTTTACGCCGCGGTTCCCCCGTTCCCACGCACCTGGATCTCGCGGCGCGCAGGGGCGGGCGCGGCGCACCTTGCAGACGCCACCGCGCACTCGCGTGCTGCTTCTTATTAGCCCTGTTTTGCCATATTCGCGCCGGAGTTTTCCTGCTGCCGGTAAAGCTCGCGCTGCTCTCGCCGAAGATTGCGGCGGCGCCGCACGGCATATACCACCAGCGGTGCCACCCCCGCGATGGGCGCAAGCACAAGCCAAATATTTGCCAGCGTTGCGTTCACCAAGACGACGTCGTTCGCGGGCGCCCGCCACATAAAAGCAAAGGTGAGTGCTTCGGCCACCACGTAATAACTCAACCAGCCCACATTCTTGCAGGTATCGAGCGTATACCAGGCGCCCGTGGCGAGCACCGCGAAAGCAATGATGGGGCCTACCCACATCATATTGAGAGTCAATCCGGGTAGGCCGGCCATTCCGCCATGCGTCACCACACCCAAAATGCCCGCAAAGGCACCCAAAATTGCGCCCATAAGAGCCCGCAACCACACCGGCTGGGATTTACTCCGCGCGTATGGATCTTCCGGCAGGGCCGGATTAGCTGCCGGCACGGCGGAGCCTGCTGGGAACCCCGGTTCTACCGGTACACCGGCGCCCACCGGCACGCCGGCCGGCAGGTTCGGGTTTCTGGCCGGCGGATTTCCCGCTTGCGGGCCCCCGCTCTGCCAATTTTCAAGATGCGAGGCCCCGGCAGGCAGGTTTCCAGCAGGCAGGTTTCTGGCCGGCGAGTCTCCGGCAGGCGGTTGTGTATGCGCACCAAAGGTCATAGGTCTCAGCCTAGCCAATCCCTACTTCTTCGCGGCACGCTTGCGCCGGCCAGCCAGCTTGCCGCGTTCCACCGCGGATAGTTCGACCTTGCGGATGCGGATCTTCTCCGGAGTTACCTCAATGCATTCGTCATTGGAAGCGAACTCAATGGATTCTTCGAGGGTCATTTGCCGGGGTGCCTGCAAGACTTCCATCACGTCCGCCGTCGCCGAACGCATATTCGTCATTTCCTTGGCCCGCACCACGTTCACGTCCATATCCTCATCGCGCGGGTTTTCGCCCACCACTTGGCCTTCATACACTTCATCGCCCGGGGAAACGAAGAAAGTACCGCGATCCTCCAACCGCAACAGAGCATAAGACGTAACTTGACCGGCTCGGTCGGCCACCAAAGAACCGGTGGCGCGCGATTCGATCTCCCCCATCCACGGCGCATACCCATCAGAAATGGAAGCCGCAATACCGGTACCGCGAGTTTGGGTGAGGAACTGGGAACGGAAACCGATCATGCCGCGCGCCGGAACCACGAATTCCATCCGCACCCAGCCGCTCCCATGATTCGCCATGGTTTCCATGCGTCCCTTGCGAGCCGCCATCAACTGGGTAACGGTACCCAGGAATTCTTCGGGTACATCAATCGTGGTCCGCTCCATCGGCTCATGGAGTTTACCGTCGATCATGCGAGTCACCACTTGCGGTTTACCCACGGTCAGCTCGAAATTCTCCCGCCGCATCTGTTCCACCAAAATCGCCAGCGCGAGTTCGCCGCGGTCTTGCACTTCCCACACGTCCGGCCGGTCGGTAGGCAAAACCCGAATCGAAACATTACCCACGGTTTCTTGCTCCAGGCGGGCCTTTACTTGCCCAGCGGTGAGCTTGTGGCCCTTCCCGCCCTGGCCAGCCAGAGGCGAAGTATTAATACCAATGGTCATGGAAATTGCGGGCGGATCCACGTGGATGGGCGGGAGCGGGCGCGGATCTTCCAGATCCACCAAAGAATCGCCGATCGTAATCTCATCAATACCAGCCACGGCCACAATATCGCCCGCATAAGCGCTCTGTGCCGGGCGACGCTCCAACCCTTCGGTTACCAATAGCTCAGAAATCCGCACGGAAGAAATCTGCGGGGCGGTACCGTTGGTGCCGGCTGCCGCAGCTTTACTTTCCGCGTGGTGTTCTTCCGCGCTAGTTTGTTCTTCAATACCGTCCACAATTGCCTGCGGGTGGCGTACCCACCCCACCGTGGTGCCCTTTTCCAGCCGCCCGGAGTAGATACGCAACAATGCGAGCCGGCCCAAGAAGGGCGAGGCGTCCAGATTGGTTACCTGCGCGGCAAAAGGCGCGTTTTCGTCAAATTCGGGAGCCGGAATGTATTCCAAAATCGCCTTGAACAGCGGTTCGAGATCGGGGTTATCGGGAAGTTCGCCATCTGCCGGCCGCTGCAGCGACGCATAACCCGCCTTCGCCGAAGCATAAATCACGGGAACGTCCAAAAGTTTTTCCAGGGCTTCTTCATCCGGATTGTCCAAATCCGTAGCCAGCTGTAAAAGCAGGTCTGCCGTTTCCTCTTCCACTGCCGCAATCCGCGCGTCCGGCCGATCCACCTTGTTGATCACCGTCACCACCGGCAAGTGCGCTTCCAAGGCCTTGCGGAGTACAAACCGCGTTTGTGGAAGCGGCCCTTCCGAAGCATCCACCAGGAGTACAACGCCGTCGACCATCGACAAACCGCGTTCCACTTCTCCAGAAAAATCCGCGTGCCCGGGCGTATCGACCACGTTAATCGTTACCCCGTCCGGTGCCCCAAATTCGCTAGCGGAAGGCCCTCGGTAATGGATCGCCGTGTTTTTAGCCAGAATCGTAATTCCTTTTTCACGTTCCAGCTCCCCGGAATCCATAACGCGCGTACCGGTTTTTTCCGGGTTCGCGCGATCCCCCAGAGCCCCGCCCTGCCACAGCATGGCGTCCACTAGGGTGGTCTTACCGTGGTCAACATGCGCCACGATCGCGACATTACGAAGATCTTTACGAGTGCTCAAAAATGTGCCTTTCTTGCTTCCTCTAGCTTCCACTAGAAGCGGCGCGGTGCCGAAGGGAAGCGCCCAGGCCATGTTACTCGTATGCGGCAAGCCCCGGGCGGCGAGTGTTAGCAGTGTTACTGCCATACGCGTTACGCAGTTACAGCCGTACGCGTTACGCAACCTGATTTTCCGCTCCCGGCACGTAAAAATCCCGTACACGAAAGCTCGGTACGTAAAAGTAGCGGGCGCGGGATACGGTTCCGGGCAGGCGCGCAAGATGCGGCGGTTCCGGGCAGGCGCGCTATATGCGGTGGTTCCGGGCGGGCGCGCTAGCCGCAGGTACGACGCCGTACCGCGCGCCGGTAGCACTTTTACAGCGGTAGTGCCTGCAGGGAAAGGGCGCTAGTCCACCAGATTCCGAAACCCGCGATGGCCAGGCCGGCAAGGATGCCGGCAATGCGGTCCCAGGCCGGGCTGCTGGTAATGCGCTGGCCGGCAGAATTACGCGTAAGTTCGTGGAAGGTATCGCGCAGATCTTCGATGAGGTTGAATGCCGACCGGGTGGAGGTAGTGATATCGATGTGGCCAGAGGCGGTGACGGGAACGTCTTCTCCGGTGGCTTTGAAACGCGCCCCCACGCCAGTGGCGCCGAAGCAGCGCGAGCGGAAAGACCTCCCGCGCACATCCGTTACGGTGAGGCCAAAACGAGAATCGACGCTGCTGATTTGGGAAAAAGGTATCCGTACCGTGCGGAAAGTATTCCGGAAACTCACCGCTTGGTTGTCTATCGTCACTGCTGGCAACCAAAATCCGGCCCAGCCCAAAACGGCCATGCCGATACCGAAAATAGCGGTAGAAGGCACGTATTTCCAGCCCGAACCGGAAAAGATCTGTGCCACCACGGCCAAGATTCCCACCGCGATGAAACCAATAGCGGCCGCTTTTTGCGTTGCTGAGCGAAGACGATAGGTGGAGGACATGCCCGTAATCCTTCCACAGCCGGCCCGCCGCTGACTACCACTACATGCCGAAGGCCACCACCTTCTTTCCCACAGGCGAGTGCCCCGGCGGGTCGTGATCTTTTGGTCACTGCCCGCCGGGGCACTCGTTCAGGTTATTAGATTCGCGTTTCTAAGAGCGCTCTAGGCTTTACTTGCGCAAGGCGTTACTTCCGCAAGGCTTTACTTGCGCAAGGTGTTACTTGCCTTGCTTCGAGCCGTCCCATTCGGGAGCGTTCTCTACGAAACCAATCTTTTCCTTGAAATTAGTACGGAAGGAACCGGTGGAGTAGTTCGCCAGTTCCCGCTTCATGGCCGACTGCGAAGGGCCATTCAGTACCGGAATGAGGCCGTACTCCTTGAAAGCTTCCTTTTCGAGCTCATTAGCCTGCTTGATCTGTTCGTCCGGATCAGAGACCTTCGCCAATGCGTCGATCTTGGCATCCAGTTCCGGCGTACCGGTACCAGAGGTGTTAAGGCCGGAGAAGAGCGGAGCATCCGGCGAGTAGTACATCTGGCCGAAGTAAGCCACACCGAAGGGATCGCTCGAACGGAACCCGGAGAAGTTCATATCGAAGTCCTTGTTCTTCAACGTGGACGAGAACTCCGAAGAAGCACGCGAATCGATCTGCAGATCAATACCCAGGTCCTTCATCTGCTGCTGGATCACCGCGGCCATAGCCTTGGTGGTCTGGTTATCACCGAAGATAACGTAACGGGCCGAAAGGGGCTTGCCATCCTTTTCAAAGACGCCGTTAGCATTCTTCGTGTAGCCAGCCTCCTCGAGGACCTTCTTCGCCCCTTCCGGATCGTGCTTCACAACCGCGCTGAAGTTATCTTCGTAACCGGGCTGATTTGAGTAATACACCAAGGAGCCCGGCAGTTCTTCCGTGTAGCCCGTGCCCTGGAAGCGGACGTCCGCAATCGCGGAACGATCCACTGCCATAGATACGGCCTCCCGCACCTTCGGATCCTTGAAAGCATCCGATTCCGAGTTCATGAAGAGCATGAAATTCGCCGGCGTCATCGAGGTGTAGATATTGATGCCGCTCATCGGTTCCACCGCGGCCAGGTTTTCAGCGGTAGACACACCAGCTACTTCGATTTCCGAATTGGTGAAGGCGTTGATAGTGGCCTGGGATTCCATGGCCCGGAAAACTACCTTTTCAAGCTTGGGCTTTTCACCCCACCACTTCTCATTCGGTACGAAGGAGATCGTACCGTTCTGGAAGCTGTACTCTTCCACCTTGTACGGGCCCGCGCCCCACTCCGGCTTGATTTCGTTCTTGTAAGCGTTATTGAAAACTTCCGGGCTATCTACTGCGGGGTGCAGGATATCGTTGAACAGACCTTCCCACCACGGGTAGGCACCATCGAAGGTAACGACGACGTCTTTATCCGTATCACCCTTTTCCACGGACTTGATCTGCGAATAGCCATCCGTGCCATTGACGATGTATTCCTTGTTGGAGCCGTTATTCGACTTCCAAGTGGTCTGGAAAGCCTTGTAATCGATCGGCGTATCGTCGTTAAACTTCGCCTTCTCGTTGATCTTGTACTTCACAACCGTGTTTCCATCAACGACTTCCGAAGTAGCAGATTCCAGATAATTCGGGTTTGGAGCAAAGTCACCATTTGCTTCAAAACCGCTGATCTGCGGGTTGTACCATTGCCATACGTCACGCGTATCAGAGGTCATTTCCTGCTGGAAGACGTTCTGTTGCGAGGTCAGCTCACCCAGCGGGAGTCGCAGTACGCCACCCTCCTTGAGAGAGTCATAGTCGGCCTTGAGATACTGCACGCCATCAGCATTTACGATCTCAACGCCGCCGGTGCCTTTACCTGCACCTTCGGCGCCATTCGAGCTTCCCGATCCGCCTCCCGAGCAGGCGGTAAGGACCAGGGTTACCGCAGTCAGGGCCCCAATCAATCCTGTCTTTTTCATTCCGATTCCCTTCATGAAAGTTTTGGGTCTCAGCCAATAACGCGGGTTTGCAGCGCGCTACCTGTGACTTGAGGGGAATATTCCCAGCCACTTAAATGTCCATTCAGTAAGTATTAGGTATAGGTGAGCCCCATTGAGGGAATACGTTACCTGTAGTTTACTTTCTCATCTCTTTTGTCCACATACTGGACACGTATCTTTAAGATTTCGGGGAAAATCGACACCTACCTGCGGCTGCGGTACGGGAATGGCTACGGTATGAGGGAGCCTGCGGTTCGTGAGTAGTCACGTGTCCGAACAGCTACAGCGTGAAGGAACCTACGGTTCACGAGTGGCTACCGTATGGGAACCGGTCACGGTATGGGAACGAATATTATTCGTGGGCAGGTATTGCACGAGAGCAGCTTTTATTAGGCGGGTATGGCGGTGCCCCAGCGGTCGTGATAATTACGTATCACTACCGCCGGGGCACCGGGGTTTTATTGCTTTATGGCTGCCTATAAGGCTTGCTTAGCAATTACTTTTGCTGCGTGCCATTCCATTCCGGAGCGTTTTCCACATAGCCAACGTTCTCGACGAAATTGGTGCGGAAGGAACCGGTGGAGAAGTTCGCGAGATCGCGCTTCATTGCCGACTGCGCCGGGCCATTGAGAACCGGGAGCAGGCCGTACTGTGCCAAAGCTTCCTTTTCGAGCGCATTGCCCTGCTTGATCTGTTCATTCGGATCAGAAATCTTGGCCAAAGCGTCGATCTTAGCGTCCAGTTCAGGTGTACCGGTGCCAGACTTGTTCAGACCAGAGAAGAGCGGAGCATCCGGCGAGTAGAAGATCTGGCCGAAGTAAGCCACACCGAAGGGATCGGTGGAGCTAAAGCCAGAGAACACCATGTCGAAGTCCTTGTTCTTCATCGTGGAAGAGAAGTCCGCAGAAGCGCGCGAATCGATCTGCAAATCGATGCCGAGATCCTTCATCTGCTGCTGAACCACTGTGGCCATAGCCTTGGTGGTCTGGTTATCACCGAAAATAACGTAACGGGCGGAAAGAGGCTTGCCATCCTTCTCGAAGACGCCGTTAGCATTCTTCGTGTAGCCGGCTTCCTCGAGGACCTTCTTCGCCCCTTCCGGATCGTGCTTTACCACAGCGCTGAAGTTATCCTCATAGCCCGGCTGGGTAGAGAACTGAATGAAGGAACCGGGAAGATCTTCCTTGTAGCCGGTGCCCTGGAAGCGTACGTCCGCAATCGCGGAACGGTCCACAGCCATAGATACGGCCTCCCGCACCTTCGGATCCTTGAAAGCATCCGAAGCCGAGTTCAGCGTAAGCATGTAGTTAGCCGGAAGCATCGAGGTGTAGATATTGATGTCGCTCATCGGTTCCACTGCGGCCAAGTTTTCAGCGGTAGAAACCCCGGCCACGTCGATTTCCGAATTGGTGAAGGCGTTAATGGTGGCCTGGGAATCCATGGCCCGGAAAGTCACCTTGTCCAGCTTCGGCTTTTCGCCCCACCACTTCTCATTCGGTACGAAGGAGATCGTACCGTTCTGGAAGCTGTACTCTTCCACCTTGTACGGGCCCGCGCCCCACTCCGGCTTCACATTGTTCTTGTAAGCATTGTTGAATACATCGGGCGTATTCACGGCCGGGTGCAAAACCCTGTTGAACAGACCCTGCCACCACGGATAAGCCCCATCGAAGGTAACGACGACGTCTTGATCCGTATCGCCCTTTTCCACGGACTTAATCTGCGAGTAACCATCGGTACCGTTCACGATGAAGCCTTCATCGGTACCGTTATTGTCCTTCCAGGTGGTCTGGAATGCCTGATAATCGATCGGTGTATCGTCGTTGAACTTCGCCTTCGGGTTGAGCTTGTACTTCACAACCGTGTTTCCGTCAACAACTTCCGAAGTAGCAGATTCGAGATAGTTCGGGTTCGGAGCAAATTCGCCATTTGCTTCAAAACCGCTAATCTGCGGGTTGTACCAATCCCATAGCGTATCGGTATCTGCCGTCATTTCCTGCTGGAAACGATTCTGTTGCGCGGTGAGTTCGCCGAGCGGGAGGCGTAGTGCGCCACCCTGCTTGAGGTCCGCGTAGTTCGCCTTGAGGTACTGCACCCCATCTGCGTTTACCACTTCAGCTGCGCCCTTGGCATCCTTATTTCCGCCATCGGCAGCCTTGGAGCTTCCCGATCCACCACCAGAGCAGGCGGCCAGGACCACGGACACTGCGGCGAGCGCCCCAATGAATCCAGTTTTCTTCATTCCGATTCCCTTCATAAGTGCCATGTACACCCCGCGGACCCACCCGCGGATTCCCATGGCCTAACGCTCGAACGATCGCCGGGCGTCAGAATGTTTAAACAATAAGCATAGGTGAGTGCCCAGTGCGGGCCAGATCGCTTAAAGTTCATTTTCTCACTTTAAAATGCCCATATATTGGACAGCGGCTACGCGGACCTTCGAGAGATAATCCGCGTAGCCGCATCTTTGCGAGCTTGCTAGTTTGTGAGCTTACTAGTTTGCCAGCTTGCTACTTTACGTAGCTTATTTACGTAGCTTACTACTTTGCGAGCCTGCTACTTATTCGCTTTCGCCTTAGCTTCCAAGTAAGCCGAAGGCTCTTTTCCTTCGTCGTAGACCACGTTCGTGGTGTCCGATTCGAAGTGGATCCGCTTCCGATGCCGTTCGATCTTCGGATCTGGGATCGGCACCGCGGACAGCAAGGACTGCGTGTACGGGTGTTGCGGATTAGCGAATACTTGTTCGGTAGGTCCGGTTTCCACGAACTCACCTAAATACATAACAGCGACTTTATCGGCAATATGGTGTACCACTGCCAAATCGTGGGAGACGAACACATAGGAAACCCCAAGTTCTACCTTGAGCTTTTCCAATAGGTTCAGCACGCCCGCTTGGATCGTCACGTCAAGCGCGGAAACCGGTTCGTCAAGTACCAGAATTTCCGGCTCCGTAGCTAGGGCACGGGCGATAGCAATGCGCTGGCGTTGCCCACCGGAGAAAGCGGCCGGGAACCGGTCGATCATTTCCGGTTGCAGTTCCACCAGGTGCATCAGATCGGAAACACGCTTATCAATATCGCCTTCCCAACCCAGCGACTGCAGGGGCTCGGCAATAATGTCCTTGACGGTGAGGCGCGGATCGAGTGCGCCCATCGGATCTTGGAACACCATCTGGATGTGGCTGCGCAGCTTGCGCCGTTCCCGCCGGCTCAGCTTGGTCACATCCTTGCCGGCGATAATGATTTCGCCTTCCAGATCCTTACCCGCGCCCATATCCATGATTTCCAGGAGCGTGGTGGATTTACCGGACCCGGATTCGCCCACGATCGCGATGGTTTCTCCGCGGTGCAGGTTGAAGGAAATATCATTCACCGCGTGTACCCACCCGATACGGCGCTTCATAAACGCACCTTTGAGGATTGGGAACTTCTTGGTGAGGTGATTGACTTCCAAAACCACCGGTTCCTGGGAGAAATCCTTGGGGCCGGTAGCTTCGGTTTCTTCGTCAAATTCACCGGCTTCCAGCCGGCGGCGGTATTCCACCGCTTCTTCTTCCGAAGTGACCAGCGGTTGGTTCGACTTGCGGTCAATACGCGGTACTGCCGAAAGCAGCTTGATGGTGTACGGATTTTGCGGGTGGTAGAAAATATCTTCCACCGTGCCCCGCTCCACCGGGTCGCCATTCTTCATCACGATGACGTCGTCGGCCACCCCGGCCACCACACCCATATCGTGGGTGATCATAATCAGGGCCGAACCGGTTTCTTCCTGCGCCTTAGCGATAATCTCGAGGATCTGCGCTTGAATGGTCACATCTAGCGCCGTCGTCGGCTCATCAGCAATAATCACGCGCGGATTGTTGGCAATCGCAATCGCGATTACCACGCGCTGGCGCATACCGCCCGAAAATTCATGCGGATAGGATTTCAAGCCGCGTTCCGGATTAGGGATACCCACCAGTTCCAGCAGTTCCCGGGCTCGCTCATTGGCGGCCCGGTCAGAAAGCTTGCGGTCGTGCGCCTGCAGAGCTTCACGCAACTGGTAACCGATGGAGAACACCGGGGTGAGCGCGGAAAGCGGATCCTGGAAGATCATGCCAATATCGGCACCGCGATGCCGCGACATTTCCTTATCTGTCAGGCCGATAAGTTCCGCGTCGCCCAAACGCGCTGAACCTTCCACGGAGGCGTATTCGGGCAGCAGGCCCATAATCGCCAGCGAGGTCACGGACTTTCCAGAACCAGATTCGCCCACGATACCGAGGGAACGGCCCGGATACAGGTCGAAGTCCATCCCGTTGACGGCGTGCACAACGCCCGCTTCGGAGGGGAAACGCACCTTGAGGTCGCGTACCGAAAGCACCGGGTTGCCATACCGCGCAGCACTTTCCGGATCGAGAGGCGGGTGCGGGGTGTGCGGGGCGATACGCGCCGCGTGCCCGCGCAGTCCACTAGGAGCCGCCGCCTCGGCGGTTACTGCGGTTTGCGGATTTGTTTCAGTGCTCACAAGCGACCTCCGGCCGAAGAATTCGGGTCTAGTGCATCGCGCAGGCCATCAGCGATGAGCTGCATAGACACCGTGAGAAGAACCAAAGTAATTGAGGGGAACCAGAACACCCAGCTGGCGGTACGGAAGGAGCCGGCGCCGTCGGCGAGTAGGTTACCGAGTGAAACATCGGGGAGCTTCACGCCCAAACCGAGGAAGGAAAGCGAGGTTTCGGACATTACGGCGGAAATCACGCCGAGCACCGCGTAAACGAGGAGGAGCGAACCGATATTCGGGATCATATGGCGGGTAAGGACCTTGAAGCCCGGCACACCCATGAAACGCGCGGCCTTAATATATTCGCGTTCACGCACGGATAGTGCCAGCGACCATATGACTCGGGCGTTATACATCCACCCGAAAAGTATGAGCACCACGGTGAGGATCTTCCAGTCACCACCGCGGTTAGCCACCACGAGGGCGGTAAGCAGGAAGCTCGGGATCACCAAGAGGAAGTGCAACACGGTCAAAATCGCCGATTCCCACCGGCCACCCAGGTAGGCAGCAGCCGTACCAACGATCGAGGCAATGATCGTGGTGCAAATAGCTACCGAAAGACCGATTGCCATGGAACGGCCGAGCCCGTGAATGAGCTGCGCGTACAGATCATTGCCGGCCATGGTAGTGCCGAGCCAATGTTCCGCGCTGGGCGGCTTCGAGAACTGCCCGGTATCAACTTCGTAGTAGGTCCACTTGGTGGTGTATCGCCCGAAAATCGCGAACAGGGCCAAGAGCACGAAGATAATGACGCCCAATACAGCCGGCTTATTGCGCATGAAACGACGCCGGTACAGGGTCGTCTTCTTCATGCTGGTAATTTCCACCATCGCCGATTCTTCATAGGAAGCGGCATCGGCCGGCCGCGAGGCGACGCCGGTAGACGTGCCTAAGTTTGGATCGATAGTGCTCATTTAGCTCACCCTCACTCGCGGATCGGCAATGACGATGAAGATATCCGAAAGGATGGCGCCTACAGCGGTAAGCACCGCACTGAAGGCGGCCGTAGCTACCGCGCCATGGATATCGTTCTTCGCGATCGTTTGCACCAGGTACTGGCCCATGCCACGCCAGGCATAAATAGATTCGGTCACAACTGCGCCGGTGAAGATACCCGGAATAGCGAAGGCAACCGAGGTGGCAATCGGGATGAGGGAAGTGCGGAAAGCGTGCTTGCGAATGGCCTGGTTACGGGTAAGGCCCTTCGCGCGCGCAGTACGCACATAATCTTGATCAATGTTATCGAGCAACAGCGAACGCTGGGTGATGTGGTAGCTCGCGTAGTTAATAATGACGAGCGAAAGCGTTGGTAGCGTGACTCGCTGCAAGAATTCGAGGAAGGACACATCTCCCCCGGCGGCCCCGGTGACATAGAAAACCGTGGTGCCAGTGGTCTTATTTAGCCACACGCCGAACATAACGATAACCACGGAAACCACTGCGGTGTGCAGGTTCATGCAAACCACAGAGAAGCCCATAATCACGCGATCCACAAGCTTGTACTGGCGGGACGCGGTATATACGCCCAAAGCAACGCCCAGAGCCACCGCAATAATGGTGGCGCCCAGCAAGAGTTGCGCGGAGACTACGGCACGGTTAGCGATCTCCTCATTTACCACGCCGGTGCCGACGAAGCCTTCACCCCAATCCCACTTCGTGAGAATGGACGTGAGCCAGTGCCACCACTTGGTGAGAAGCGGCTGGTTATCGGAAAGGTACATCGGTTCCAAATAACGCTGGATTTGCTCCGGCGGAATCGGAGGACGCCTTTCCGAATAATTCGATGTTGGATCGAGGAAGGCGGATGCCATGAAGTACGTCATGTTCACTGCTAAGAACACGAGTACCAGCCAGGATCCGACCTTCCGGATTATGTATCTAATCACTCGGTTTCCCCCTGTACTACGGGCCTGAGTCTTTCACGGGGTTAGTTCAAAGAACCGGGTGAGCTCAAAAGAACCAAGACCCGCAAAAGCCATGCATGGAAGATTACACCTACCGCGAAAATTTCGAAGCTTTGCGTGGCGCAGTGCATTGAATCTTCCTGGCAACCGTAAAGATTACCTATAGGCTCGCGCACTTACTCAACTTCCGCTACGGGAGGTCAGGTTAATCACTTGCGCTTTCTCAGTGCTACTAGCTTCCACCACTCATTCGGAAGGGTGACCCGAACGGAGCTTTAGCAAGTATTCGCGCGCGGCCTGGCGCGATGGCCTGCCTTTACTATCCCGTGGTAAGGAATCGACAACGGCCAAAATTCGCGGCAACTTGTGCCGCCCCAAGATCCTACCGGCAAAAGCCTGCATATCTTCCAAGGTAGGAATCTTAACCCCTTCTACCGGATGCGAGGCGGTTGCCAGGCTCGCAGGAGTGCCATTTTCCCCACATTCTTGCGGTTCTGCATAAATGTTCTGCCCTGCATCCTCGTGATATTCAGCGCGCAAACGCGGAATTCGCACCGGGCCGGTAGCAACACTTATGGAACCCGTGGCGATAGGTGCCGGGTACGTTCCGGTAGGCACCGGACGTTCCCCGGTTTGGGCTGGTATGCGGCCGGTTTGCGGGTATGCCGGGCGCTCCCCTCCCCCTGGGTAAACCGGGCGCTCCCCGGTTTGCACCGGGATCTGACCCGTATAAGCAGGTATCTGCCCGGTGGCGGGATACTCCCCGGTATTCATTTTGACGGCGGCCGCTACCCGTTCACCCCACAGGGCATCGGGGACGCCACATACCACGGCCTCGGCTACGCCCGGATATTGCCGTAACACATCTTCCACTTCCTCCGGGTAAATGGTTTCTCCACCGGACTTAATCGTGGAAGTTACTCTCCCGTGCAGGGAAATAAAACCGTCGCGGTCAATTACCGCTAGATCGCCGGAGCGGAACCAACCGTCGTGGAAAGATTTTTCCGTGTAAGCCTCGCCATGCCAATAACCGTCCGAAACTGCCGGGCCGCGAAATTCCAGATGCCCGCATTCTCCCGGTGCTACTTCGTGGCCGTCTCGGCCGGTAATCCGCGCCTCTAGATAGGGCACCGCCCGGCCTACCGAACCGGGTTTTTCTGCCGAATAGCGCGAGGGCAGGAAAGCACCCGGGCCCGCGGTTTCCGCGCTCGCCCACACGTTGATGGCATGAATTCCAGCGGCGTCGAGCCGGCCCAGCAAAGCTGGTTGCACCGGCGTACCCCCGATTAGCGGGGTGTGTAAAGAACTTAGGTTGCGGCGGAGGAACGATTCGTGTTCCAACATGAGCATATAAACCGTAGGAACCGCGAAAAGACTGTTAACGCCATGCATTTCGATCGCATCGAGCAGCCCGCCCGGTTCAAAGTTCCGCGTAATAATCGTGTGCCCGCCGCGCGCGAAATGGAAAATCGTCCCTCCGTTCAGCCCGCCAATCGAACAGCAGGTAGAGGCGAGTAGGAGCACCGAGTCGACGCCGATGCCGAAGGATTCTTGGGCGTTACGATCCGCCCACCACAGGTTTTCGTAGGTGAGTTCAATCGCGCGTGGAGCTTCCGGCAGGGCCGGACGAAACATCATAACGGCCACCCCTTCCGGGTAACCATTCGTGTTCAGTGCCGACAGTCCGCGCTTACCATCAGAAAGGAAATCTGCCGAAAAGCCGGCAAACGATGCCGTCAGTGCGATGTACCCATTTTTGAGGGCGGGAGTGAACGGTGGGGCTTGGACGTCGTCGTCGATCACGAAGCTGAGCAAAGTACCCGGTGAAGAGAAGGGACCTGCGGCTCCCACTTCCGGTTCCACCACGATCACGCGCGGAGCACAAAAATCGACGAGGCGCTGCAACTCCACGTGCGTGAGGCGGAAAGAAACTGGGACGAATACAGCGCCGATCCGCGCGCACGCCACCGCCAGGAAGAAATGGTAGGGCGAATTGCGCGCCACCATCATCACCCGGTCGCCACGGGTAATGCCGGCCTGCACCAAAAGTTGGGCGAGCCGGCGCGAAGTATCCGCGGCTTCTCGCACCGTCCAGGTTTGCTCCCCGTAGGTGATCGAAGGTGCTTCCGGACGTACGAAAACCGCGCGGTCTAGCGAATGCGCGAAATTATAGATCGGCGAGTATTCCATATCCATAGTTACTGGCCCTCCCCGGCCGGTGCGGGCGCAGATGTAGCTGCGACGGATGGGTCTGGCGTGCCAGCTGCTACCTCGGGTGCTGCCCCAGCAGCCGCACCCGCGGATACCTCAGCACCTGCTACTCCGGGTGCGTTAGTAGCCGCCGCGTTCTCGGGCACCTCAGTAAGCGCCGCGGGTTCGCGAGCCGCCTCGCCCAGCCAGAAGCCTTCTATGAGCCGGCGCAACCAGTACGTATCTGCATTATGACTCAGTTCCCGGGCTGAATGCATGGAAAGCAAAGGAATTCCCACGTCTACCGTGGAAATTCCGAGCCGGGTGGCGGTGAGCGGGCCGATCGTGGTTCCGCAGGGCACCGAGTTATTGGAAACGAAGTTTTGTACCGGGGTGCCGGTGGCCCGGGCGGCCTGCAATACCGCGGTCACGGAAACAGCATCGGAAGCGTACCGTTGCTGGGCGTTGAATTTGAGCATCGGGCCGTGACCGGCTACCGGGTACTGATCGGGGTCATACTTTTCCGCGTAGTTCGGGTTCATCGAATGGCCAGAATCGGCGGAAATACAAATGGAGCCGGCAAGCATTTGCGCGTACGTTTCGGGGCTGGCGCCCAACGAAATCGCACACCGTTGCAAAACAGTTTCCAAAATCGGGCCGGCGGCGCCGCTCGTAGTACCCGAACCAACTTCTTCATGGTCGAAGGCAGCAAACACGGCCACAAAATCCGCTTCCCGAGCTTGCGAACTAGCCGCATAGCGCAAGAAAGCGTGCAAAGAAGCGTGGACGGAAACCAGATTGTCTTGCCGGGGGCCGGAAAGGTAATCCCCATTCAGGGCCGGCGGTTCTACCGTGTAAGCATAAATATCGTGCCAAGCAATATCGCCGGCCCGCACTGCCCCACCGCTCGCCGCGGCCAAGAGCGGGCGCAAAGGATACTGCGCCGCAGCCCGGCCAGTTTCACCGCCGGTAGCCGCGCCAGCGCCGGTGGCAGCGCCAACGCCGGTAGCCGCGCCGTTACCGTTGCCCGCGTTGTTACCGGTGGCCGTGGAGGTGCTCGCCGTATCCTCCGTGTTATCCGGGAGCGGCACCGTAAGGATGGGATGCAGGTGGCGTTGCGGATCTAGATCAAGTTTGGTGGAAGCCGAGCGGTCCAGGTGCGGGGCGATCTGCGGGATCACCATGCACGGGCCGGTAGCTACGAGATGTGTTTGGCCCGCATAGTCGGTAACCCGGCCGGCCAATCCGAGATCGCGGTTTAGCCACGAACCAAGCAAGGGCCCGCCATAAACTTCCATATCCACCTGGGTAAAACCGAAATGTTGCGAGGCCTCATTCGGCTTTAGTTTGAGGCTGGGCGAATCCGTGTGCGAACCGACGATGCGGTAGCCACGCACCTTTTGTTCCGGAATCCACCAGGCCAACACGCCGCCCCCGCGCACAATAAAGTGCCCGCCAGGCGCGCCGCTCCAAGTTTCCGTTTCGGTTTCTTGCCGGAACCCGGCCGCGCGCAAAGCTTGCGCAATCTCCGCCGCCGCATGATACGAAGTGGGCGAAGCCGTAATAAAACGGGCCAAAGACGTTGCGTTTTCTTTCACAGCCACGCGGAAAGCTTCCGCTTTAGCATTCTCCATGGCCCATAGTGTAGCTGCCAGGGCTGTACGCTGGTATTCATGACTAGAACTACGAAGCAGCTGGGAAACCTCAGCCTGGAAGAAATACGGCTCACCGTACCGCTCACCACCCAGAGCGCAGATAAGCGCACAATCGAAATTTTTGCCCGGATAGTTACCCGGCCCGGCGGGGAAAACCTGCCCTATCTTTTCTTCTTGCAGGGCGGCCCGGGCAGTGAAGCGCCGCGCCCGGCAGGTAGCCCGCTAACGCCGTCGTGGTTGGAAACCGCACTCACTAAGTACCGCGTGGTAATGGTGGATCAGCGCGGTACCGGGCTTTCCACCCCGGTAAACGACGCGATTTTGGAAACCGGCACCGCGGAGCAAGTAGCTGAATACATGAGCCATTTGCGGGCCGATGGGATCGTGCGGGATTGCGAGGCCCTGCGCACGGAACTCGGCGCGGAAAAGATTAATCTGCTGGGGCAGTCTTTTGGTGGCTTCACCACTTTGCATTATTTGACCGTGCATCCCGAATCAATTGACCAGGCATATTTCACCGGTGGGCTTTCCGCGATCGACCACAGTGCCGACGACGTGTACTCCCTCACCTACGAAAAGATGCGGTGGCTTTCCGAGAGCTACTACCGCCGTTTCCCCGAACACCGGGCGAAAGTGCGCGACTTGGTAGCACGGGCCGGGCAGGGTGAAATTGTGCTCCCGGATGGCGAGGTGGTTTCTGAATCGCGGCTGCGTTCCATCGGGCATGTGCTGGGCATGAACGATGGCTGGCTTTCCCTGTACTACCTGCTCGAGAAAGATCCGCAGTCCAATGCTTTCCGCTATGACCTGGCGGCTATGTTGCCTTACGGTGGGCGCAACCCGATTTACTATGTAATGCACGAATCTTCTTATGCGGATGGGGTAGTCACCAATTGGAGTGCGGAGCGGTGCTTGCCGGAACAGTTCCGGGAAGATCCCACGCTACTTACCGGTGAGCACGTATTTTCGCAGTGGAGTGACACCGTGCCCGCTTTCCAACCGTGGAAGGAAGTAACGCAGTTGCTCGCCACCTGGCAGTGGCCAAAACTGTACGACGCCGCCGCTTTGCGGAACTCCGCGGCGCAGGGTGCGGCCGCCGTGTATTTCCACGATGCCTACGTGCCCGTGGAATACTCCTTGGAAACGGCGGCACACTTGCCCGACGTGAAGCTATTCATTAGTTCCGAAAACGAGCACAATGGCCTGCGCACCGGCAGGGGCGAAGTATTGCGCCATCTTTTCGAACTCGCCGACGGCACGCGGGTACGGTAACTGGCGGGACTTCGCGCCTACGCGGGCGCGATGCATAGCGTGCCCGCGTGAGTGCGGCGCGCTCGCGCGCGGGTGTCAGTGCGGCCCGCCCGCGCTTGCGCGCGTTGATGCGGGTGGGCCCGGCCGCACGCGTAGCTGGCGCGCCCGCCAGGAATAATCAGTATGGGAGGTAGGAAGCGAGGCCGGTGATCTGGCCGGCGAGAATCTATGAGTATGTGGCATGCAGACGGAGACAACCTGGTATTTGAAGGCGATAATCTGGAAATTATTCGAGATTTTCCGGATGCTTCGTTCCAGTTGATCTATATTGACCCGCCCTTTAATACCGGGCGGCGCCAAGAACGGCAAACTATCCAAGTGCGGCGGGCCGCAACGGGTGAACGCGTAGGTTTTGGAGGGCGAACCTATGAAACGGTACGCGGAGAAGTGCTCGGCTACGACGATAGTTTCGAGAACTACTGGGATTTTTTGGAGCCGCGTTTGCGCGAAGCGTGGCGGCTCCTCACCCCTACCGGCACTCTCTATCTGCATCTGGATTACCGGGAAGCGCATTATGCGAAAGTCATGTTGGATGCGCTTTTTGGCCGGGATTGTTTCCTCAACGAAATCATCTGGGCCTATGACTACGGGAGCCGAACGAAACGCCGGTGGCCTGCCAAGCACGATACGATTCTCGTTTACGTAAAAGATCCGGCCCGCTACTACTTCAATTCCGAGGAAGTGGACCGGGAACCGTATATGGCTCCCGGTCTGGTTACCCCGGAAAAACGACGCCGCGGCAAACTTCCCACCGATGTTTGGTGGCATACCATCGTTTCCCCTACCGGGAAAGAAAAGACCGGCTATGCCACCCAAAAACCTTTGGGCGTATTGCGCCGGATTGTTACGGCTTCTGCTGCTCCCGGAGACTGGGTATTAGATTTCTTTGCGGGCTCGGGTACTACCGGCGAAGCGGCGGCACAGTTAGGCCGCCGCTTCGTGCTGGTCGATTCCAATCCGCAAGCAATTGACGTAATGCGCAAACGCCTAGGCGATCGCGCTACTTTTTTACCGGCCGGAAACTCACTTCCCGAGCCGGGAGAGGATGGCCACGAGCCCGGCGTGAATGGCGGTAGGTAGGGAAAGTTCCGGATCGGCATAGAAATACGGCGAATGGTTAGCTACCGGCCCGCCCGGCCGGTTCATTTGTGCTTCCGAAAAACCGCCGTACAGCCAGAACACGTAGGGAATATCCAGGTAGCGGGCAAATTCGGAGAAGTCTTCCGAAAAGCCGAAGGGTTCGGGCACCATGTTCTCTTCCCCGAACTCTGCCGCAAATAGCTGCGCCAACCGGTTGGTTTCAGCCGGATCATTTTCCGTGGCCGGTACGCGCGTTAGCACTTTGATTTCAGGTTCGGGAGCGCCGGCCGCCGCGGCCTCCGCCCGCGCAATGCGGTGTACGGCGTCGAAAATAATCTGCCGTGTTTCTGCGTCCCGGCTCCGCGTGGTGATTTTCAATTCAGCTTCGGCAGGGATCACGTTCCAGCGGTTGCCCGCGCGGAAAGACCCTACCGTGACCACAGCCATGCGGTCCGGATCGGTTTCCCGGGCGGCGATCGTCTGCAAACGCATCACGATCGAAGCACCGATCACGATCGGGTCGATACTGGTGTGCGGGGCCGAACCGTGCCCGCTCTTACCGCGCACGGTAATGGAAAAACCATCCGTCGCGGTGGTGACCCCGCCCGGATACATGCTGATCGTGCCGGCCGGCCGCGGAATCACGTGCGCACCATAAAGCACTTCCGGATGCGGGAGGCGATCCCAAAAACCATCCGCGAGCATGGCCTTAGCGCCCTGCCCGATCTCTTCGGCCTCCTGCAAAATAAATACCACCGTGCCCTGCCACAAATCCGGGTGGGCGAGCAATTGTCGGGCAATCCCGAGCGCGGCCGCCATGTGTGAATCATGCCCGCACGCGTGCATTACTGGGGATTCTTCGCCGTCTTCGGCAGAAACTTGGGTGCGCTGGGAAGCGTAAGGCAAACCGGTAAGTTCGCGCACCGGAAGCCCATCCATATCCGCGCGGAAACCTACCACCGGGCCCTCCCCGTTGCGGAAAGAAACCCCAAAACCAGTGTTCGCCGCGGTAGTAACCTGCCGTTCCACGCCCTCCGGAAGTGGAATCGCCAAGAACTGTTCGCGCAGATACTTTGCCGTTTCGTGTTCCTGCTGCGAAAGCTCCGGATTGGCGTGCAAGTGCTTTTGTACCGCAATTGCTTCCTGTTCCTGTGCCGGGGTGAGCCGAATTTCTTCAGGTAGAACTCCCATTTTCCTTTCCCCACTATTTTCCTCTTTAGGCCTCGAATGGATACGAGCGCCTATAAATGTTCCTCCGATTCTAGGCCTATTTTTTCCAAAATGAGTTTCTGCCTATAAACAAAAAGTGCCAACTTCCCGCGCCGCGGCTAGAATTTTGTGAGTAGGCACCCGGGCAGAACGTCAGCAAAGGAAAATAGGGCGGAAGAAAAGAAAATAGGCCCGCCGGGAAACACCGCGAGCGCGGCCGCCGGAACCGAAGGAATTGTGGGGATGAAGAAGCAACATCTGATATGGGATATGGGTGGCACGATGGTGAATACATATCCGGAGGTGGATGCGGCGCTCAAGCAGGCAGTGCAGGCGGCCGGGCACCAGATTGACGTGATGGATGTTGCTCCGCTCACCCGGGTTTCGATTCGGGCGGCAATTGCGCAACTGGCCGAAAAATATGGGATGCCCGCCGCGGTGCTCAAGGAAGCGGAGCGGAGTGTGAAGCGGCGCTGGCAGCGTTTTCCGGCCCCGGCTATGCCCGGAGTGCAGGCCTTGGCGGCGGCCGTGCCGGGGCTGAACCTGGTGGTCACGCACCGGGACCGGGAATCGGCCACAGCTTTGCTGGAAGGTTTGGGCGTGACGGTGGATGCGATGGTGTGCGCGCCGGACGGGTATGCGCGCAAACCGGATCCGGAAATGTTTCAGGTTATTTTGGCGAAGCACGGCCTAGATCCGGCAACCTGTTTAGCGGTTGGGGATCGCCCGATCGACGCGGTGGCCGCGCACCGGGCCGGAATTGAGGCCGCCATGATTTTCACGCCGGGTATCCCCCTCGATTCCGAGGCCGACTACACCGTGGATACGCTCACCGAACTCTTACCGCTCTTTGCCTAGCCTGTGCTTAGCCTCGCCTCGCCTTGCCTCTGCCTAGCCTGTGCTTAGCCTCGCCTCGCCTTGCCTCTGCCTAGCCTGTGCTTAGCCTCGCCTTGCCTCTGCCTAGCCTCGCCTTGCTTCTACCTAGTGCTACCTAGCGTTGCCTACCGCGGAGCGGGGTGGGTTTCACCGCCGCCGCTACCGGCGTGTACTAGCTTGCACTAGCGTGCGGCGCGGATTTGTGCGGCTACTTGTTCGAGCACGGGATAGTTCCCGCCCGGGCCCCACGCCAAATAGCCGAGGGCATCTTGATCCGCCGTGCCCGGTTCTGGTTCGCCATACCAGAGCGGCTGGTAGGTACCGCCGGCCATGCGCACAATCTGCATTCCTGCCGCAATATCCCATGCATTTACGGAAGCACCAAGCGCGCTATCGGTCCACCCGGCCGCCACATGGCACAAAGACAGTGCCCCTGAACCTACTCGCCGCACCGAAGAGAAATTCTGGATCAGCTGGGCCTGCCGTTGCAGGGCCGCTTCCCCATCTATTTTTAGATCCTTCACCGTGGGGTAGCCGGTAATGAGCGTGGCCCTTCCGGCCGGTAGCGCCTGCGGGGTGCGCAGCACGGCGTCATTGAGATATGCGGCCTCGCTATCTGCTGAAAACAGGTTGCGTGCCATGGGGTCCAAAATCGCTCCGGCACAAATTTCGCCGTCGTACGCTACCCCCACAGAAGCGCAGAAAAACGCGATGCCTTGCACGAAATTTGAGGTGCCATCGATCGGATCCAAATAGAAAGTGACCGGCCCGCTCCCCTCAATCATCCCGTATTCTTCGCCAATGATGCTCGCCGTAGGGCACTGCGCGAGCAGGGCGTCGATCAGGATTTTCTCGCTCGCCCGGTCGTGTTCGGTTACTTGATCGTGCACGCCCTCCTTATACTCCACGTGCATATTCCCGCGGAATGCGCCGCGCAAGTATTCCTCCACGCGGAGCACCGCGTTTTCGGCTTGGCGGCGCAACTGCCGGGCCGCTGCCACGCGTTCCGCAGTTTCCGCAGTACGGGTTTTCGAAATAGTTGCCGCGGAAGTTGGCGCGGCAACTTGCGTGGCGGTTTCCGGTGCGGAGGTTTCCGGTGCGGAGGTTTCCGGTGCGCTCGACGTCGCCGCGGAAGTTGCCGCCGTTTTTGCCCCTCGCGCCGGCAAACCCTGCAGAACGGAAAGTAACTCTGCCGGGTCGGCAACCGTCAGGTCCGGCTCCACCTCGGTTGCGAAGGGCCGTTTTTCGGCGTTCGGGGCGGGCATGAGCACCGCGCTGGCGGCGCCGGCACGTTTGCCGCACAATACGTCGCGATCAAGATGGTCGCCCACGTACCAGCATTGGGAAATTGGTACGCCGATCGCTTCCGCGGCGCGCCACAAGAACCGCGCATCGGGTTTGCGGATCCCGGCTTCATCGGAATATACCTCGGCCCGGAAAAAGCCGCTCAGCCCGTGGTCGCGGTTCCATTCGCGATGCACCCGGCCGGAAAGCGCATTGGAAGCTATCCCCACTGCGATGCCTTCCGCCCGGCACCATTCCAGGAGTTCGCGCGTGCCGCGCCGCATTTCCCGTTCCTCGCTACGCAATCCCGTGAGGTAACACAGGTGGGAAGCATGTTCGGCTATTTGCCGGCGCAGGTGCTCTGGCCATTCCGCGGCCACGAAATCGAGAATGTACCCGGTATGGGTGAACTCGGGTGCCCGGGCTGGCCGGGCGAGCGCATTCCGCACGAGTTTCGCCGCGGTCTCTCCGGCTCGCACATCCGCTTCTATGCGTTCCAGCGGTAGCGCGCCATCGATAAGCTGCGAAATCTCGGCTGCAACTTCTTGCACCCACGTTTCCCGTTTCCGCGTACTGACGATCACGCCCCCAAAATCGAGGAGTATCCCGCGCGGGCGTTGCACAATAGAATTCATAGCCATTCTCCCACCCTATTAGTTACCTGCGAGTGCACGCCGGTTAGTTACCTGCGAGCGCACACCGGCTAGTTACCTGCGAGCGCACACCGGCTAGTTACCTGCGAGCGCACACCGGGCCGTTTTACTTGTTATTGACCCGCCACAGATCGGTCCATTCCACCCGGGAATCCCAGTCTTCAGTCGCGCCCGCGTTATCGAAGAAGAAGATCTTGCTACGCATCGCGGCTGCACCGGAAGGATCTTCGGGTTGCGTAATGGCCGTATTCGAGGAGTACTTACCGTCGGAGATTTGCGGATCGATACCTTCTTCCGTCAGCGCGAAATGCACGAAAAGTTTCGCCGCATTCGGATTCTTGGTACCGGAAGCAATCACGATGGCCTTCGGAGCGGCCAGGCCGGCCCAAGGCTTGAGGTTATCGCACGTGCCCATGTGGTAGCCCTTTTCTTCAATGTTCCGGTACTTGGAAGAAGCCATGAGGCCCACGGGCGGTTCGCTTTGGCCCGGTGCTCCCACCGCGGCCGAAACGTTTTCATTCGAATCGGTCAGGATCGGAGAATTGGCGGCCAGCTTGCCCACCCATTCTTCGGTAGCAGATTCGCCCGCAAATTCCTTACCGAAATGTTCCTTATAGGCATCGCGCATTTCGGTTTCACCAAATTGGGACATTTGCGAGAACCAGTCGAGCATCTTATTGGCACCCTCTGGATCTTCCATGGCCACCTTGCCCTTCCAATCCTCTTCCGTCAGCTCCCACACATTCGAAACCGGGCAAGAATCGTAGACCTCGGTGTTGTAGGTCCAGAAGTTCGGGTCATTGATCATAATCAGCGGGTCGCGCTGGGCCGGTTCAATATCGTCTACCAGATCCCCCGGAATCCAGGAATAAACGTGCCCGCTCGGCAATAAATCATTGGTAAGTGCCGGCACGTCCTGAATGGCGACCACATCGCCTTGCACATTGCCAGCCTGTGCTTCCCGGGTCACCATCTCGAATGCCTCGGCCGCATTCACTTTCACCCCGGTAGCCTCGATCCCGTACTTTGCGGTGAAAGCCTCGGCCATGTCTTCCACTGCGGAAGCGTTATCGTAAATCGTGATCGGGCCTTCCTTCTTGGCAGCCGCGATCAGCTCCTCCAAATCAAAATCCGTATCCACGGTAGAAGCCGCCGACGGCGCACCGCTATCCTCCGTGGCCGCTTCCCCGTTGGAGCTACCGGTATTGGAACATCCGGTAAGGGCCAAGCAGATGCCGGCCATGCTCGCGAGCGCAGCCCGCAGTGTTTTCTTCGTTTTCATAGTTTTTCCTTGTTTTCCTTTTTGTATGTTTTTCCGTGTTGTTCCGGAGATTTACATTGCCTAGGTGTGCATTGACTAAGTTGTTGGGCAGCCGGCGCGGGTGTGCCGGGTGCGCCGGGCAGTTGCGGCAGGCGCGGCAGGCGCGAGCGCTGCTTTTTTTGGCTACCGCCCTGTGTTATTTGGCTACCGCCCTGTGTTATTTGGCTACCGCCCTGTGCGTTGCCCCGGTTCGATGCGGTTGCCCGCGGCGTTAAACAAGTGGATGGCTTCCGGCTCTACCCAGGCGATAGCCCGCTGCCCGTATTCGAGGGCCGGCCGGCGCGTAGCAGTGCCGAAGAATGTGGTATCTCCTTCTTTAGCTTCGATAATCCAGGAACCGCCGGTGGGGAGGACGCCCGAAATCTCCACTTCGAATCGCAAAGCATCTGCCGGCACACCTGCAGCACCAGCACTGGCGTTTGCTGCCGTGGGGCTACGCGTGCTGGCGTCCGTACCACGAATTTGCCCGTTTCCGCCCGTAGCTCCCGTAGTGCCTGCACTGCCAGCTGCGGCTACTGGTACGAACCGCAAATCTTCGGGGCGGAAGCCGGCCGTATGGGCCTGCCAGCCGCGCGCTTGCAGCCAACGACCTAAGGCACCGTGCGCGGTTTCGGCGTCGATCATATTGATCGGCGGGGAGCCCATAAACTGAGCCACAAAGGTATTGGCGGGCCGCCCGTAGATTTCCATGGGGGTACCTTCTTGCTGGATTTTCCCTTCGTTCATCACCACGATGCGGGTGGCAAGAGTCATCGCTTCCCACTGGTCGTGAGTTACGAAAACCATTGTGGAACCAGTTTCCCGGTGAATGCGTTGGAACTCGGATCGCATTTCCAAACGCAAACGGGCATCCAGATTGGAAAGCGGTTCGTCCAGCAACATCACATTGGTGCGTGAGGCCAGAGTCCGCGCGATCGCCACCCGCTGTTGCTGGCCGCCGGAGAGCTCGGCCGGGTAACGCTGGGCGTACTGCGTGATCGCAAGTTTTTCCAAAGATTCATCCACGATCTGTTTTGTCTCGGTACGCGATAGACCTTGGCAGCGCGGGCCGAACTCCACGTTCTCGCGCACGGACATATGCGGCCAGAGGGCATAGCTTTGGAAAACGAGGGACAGATTGCGCCGCTCGGCCGGCACGCGGCGGGAGGCGACGACGTCGTCTACCACCTTGCCGCCGATCGAAATGGCACCCGAGGTAAGCGGTTCCAGGCCGGCGATCATTCGCAAGGTAGTGGATTTACCACACCCGGAAGGTCCGAGCAAACATAGGAACTCCCCCTCTTTAATTTCTAGGCTCACATCGTCAACCGAAGGCGTTTCGGCACCCGGGAAGACCTTCGTAACGTTTTGGAGAGACACGATGCTCATGGAACGTTCCTTTCAAAAACTTTGGTTTGGCACTGGAGATAGGGGTTAGGGATCGGCACTGCAAACAGCTGCGAGGCCGCGCGGCGTATATGCGCGGCGAATAGCCGCGGCAAGGCTGCGAATAGGCGAAAATACACGGCCACTTTCTAACCTCCCATTCCGGTGGAAAGATCGGCTTTGAATAGCTTGCGGGCCAACCAGGTACCGGCCAGGGCGAGCACGCAAATCAGGGTGGTGATGGCATTGGCAGCTTGGTCGTATCCGGAATCCACCAGGTTCATGGAGAGCGTGGTCAGCAACTGTGTGCCGGGAGTGGCCAGCACCATCACCAGGGAAAGGCCTTGCACTCCGGAAACGAACGGGAGGAGGATCGCGGAGGCCAGAGCGCTGCGTTGAATCGGGAAGACGATGGTGCGCATGCGTTTCCACCAGCCCGCGCCCAGGATCTGCCCGGCTTCTTCCGGTTCTTTTCCAAGTTGCATCATGGCGGAAACGCCGGAGCGGGAGGCGAAAGGCATTTCGTCCATCATCATCGCGAAAATCAGAATCCATCCGGTGCCGTACAGGGCGGGAATGGGGCCGTGTGATTGGGCGAACATGGAAATATAGGCGGAAGCGAAAGCGATTCCCGGCACCAAATAAGGTGTGAAGGTCAAAGACCGTAGGGCCGTGCCGATCCACCGCCACGGGGAACGGACGGTTACGTAACCAACGAGCATGCCGAGCACGCCTGATCCTATGGCCGCCACGCCTACGAAGAGCAGCGTGTTCTTGGCGGCCTGCCAGGTAGCGGAGTTAATGAGAACGCCATCCCGGAAATTAGCGAAGGGAAGATCGGTGCCGATCCAGTAGTCGAGCGTGAAATTATCAGTGCTCATCACGCCGGGCGTGCGCATGACCGTGGAAAGCACCAGTGCACCGAGCGGTATCACTACCGAAATTAGGAACATGAGCACGATCGCGCTGGTTGCCCACGGTTTGGCGCGGCCCAGTTTTTGTACCTTGACGGCCAGCCCGCGCCCGGAAACGGTGGTGTATTTCTTCGTATTGCGCACGAAGGTGAAATCCACTCACAGGGAGCAAGCCCCAATTATTACCATGACCACGGAAATAACGGCTGCCACTCCGGTTTGGCGCGTATTGAGAGACTGGTACAAGGTAGTGGCCAGTACGTCAAAGCCGGCGGGCGTGCCCAGCACATAGGTCACCCCGAACTCGCCGATCACTTTTGCCACGATCAAGGTGGCCGCAGAAATAATCGAGGGTTTGAGTAGGGGCAGATAGACGCGCCAGGCCCGAATGGTCGGCTTGGCCCCGAAAATACGCGCAGCTTCGTCTAATTCTTCCGGAATATTGGCGATCGCATTGGTCACCAACAGGATCACGAAAGGTGTGAGATGCAAAATGAAGATAATCGCAATGGGTAATGGCCCGTAGGCGAGCCAGTCTGGTGGCGAGATGCCGAGCTGTTCCAACCATCCAATCGAACCGGCGGTTTTCCGGTTTTTGAAGATAATCCGCCAGGCGAGGGCAAAGGTCCACGCGGGGATCATGTAGGGCACGATCAGGGCCGTGGAAAACCATTTCCGCCCGGGCAGATCCGTGCGCGTAAGCAAGAAAGCTACCGGCACGCCCAACGCAAGCGCGCCCACAATAGTAACCGCGGCTAGGCCCAACGTGTTGAGCAACGGCTCCCAAAAATTATGGGAGAAACTTTGGAACTAACTGCGCGTTCCAGATAGTACGCAGTGAAGCTACCTTCCGGGCTTCCCGCCCGCCGCGCATCGCCCGGGTTTACTTGCACCGCGGAAAGTAAGAGGGAAATAACCGGCGCTAAAATCAGCACAGCAAAAAGCGCGAGCAGTAAGATTCCCAAGATTGTGGCCGGATTGGTGAGGGCGAGGCGCAGGTGATACCAAGAAAAACGGCGGCGACGCCGTGACGGCGATTGTTCGCGTGCACCGGCTTGGGTTGTTTTTGGCGGGGAGTTCCGACGTGTTTCCGGGGGTGATTTCTGATGCTTGTCTAGCGGCTGGTTTCCTCGTGGCTGCTTGTCTAGTGATCGTTTGCCTAGCGGCTGCTTGCCTAGCGGCTGCTTGCCTAGCGGCTGCTTGCCTAGCGGGCCCGACCCCCGGAAAGTGGACATGGGGGTGGTGTTTATGCTGCAAGGTCAAGTGTAGCTGACGCGTGTTTTTCGAAGGTGTCTGGGGCCTGG
>NZ_FNAU01000033.1 GCF_900102025.1 Actinobaculum suis
AGAATTTCTTCATGATTACCAGTCTTCCTGCCCAACAGGGGCTGTCACGGAAGACACGCTCAAATCGCATGGTCTATTTAATCCAGCCCAGGCCAAAAATACGAACTTGCCGTTGTCTCAAATTGCGCACTATGGGCTTAGGTACTGATCGGGCTGGGGTAATTTTGCGGATGAAAAGCTTACTCACTCCCAGGCGGGAATCACGTTCGGTTTAGAGTTGGAAACCGCAGACATGGGAGTGGACGAAGGTACCCCTGATTTCTTGGAGTAGCTACCTCTAAAAATGCTCCTCTGTCCTGATTATGCACCCGTTGCAGCGGGGATATGCCGGCCATCAAACCGCTAATTTGTGCATACCTAAATAATCCCTGATTGCGAACCAGGGCTAACGAATAAGCGGGTTTCTTAAGACGCCGGTTCGTAATGCGCAAAACATCGGACCTAGTTGCAGTAACTTGGCGGTGTTGGCTTTCGAAAAGCGGAGACGAATTATCGAATGGTGATTCAAAAACAGCCCTGCTTTTGAGTTTTTGGGAGCCTGCTCGTTGTGAAGCTCCCCTTGAATCTGTCGCCAACTAATCCGTACGTCACTCGGCAATGGTGGCGTCAAGTGATAGGTTTTCCCTTTCTACTATTGCTTGCAGGACGGACGCACTGTTTTCGAATGCTTGAATCTGATCAATGCCAATAATTGACATGTCGTAATCAACGTCGTCCCCTTTGACGGTGAGTTGGCTTGAGCACTCGGTGGCGTCGTCCGTTCGCACCAAATCTCCTATAGCTATTGTTGCCGTGACTGGGAGGTTGTTCTTCGAGAAGTATGTACGAGTGAACATGGCTCGACCTACCTGCCTCCTCGAGCGATGCAGAGCCCTAGCTTTGCGCTAATAGATGCCCAGCAAATCGCCCTTCCGCGAGCGCCGCCGGGGGCTCTTCTGCATTTTTTTGCATCGTTCTCATATTGACGGTAGCAAGATTGCTTCGAACTCGTGGGGAGTAGTGCTTGTGACTGTAGGGAAGCGAACGTGGGGCCGGCGTTAGCCGTGTTGAGTGGTGTCACTGCCCCGACAATCGGTGCGACGCAAGGTGCCTCACTCGATGAAGGGCTTTGCGGGAGTGCTGTGTTGGTAATTTGCGACTGTGCCGCACCTTGCTCAGCCGCGTGAGCTGAAAGGGTGCCGGAAAAAACCAGGCCGACGCTACAACCTAGCGCAACAAATACTTGCGCAAACCGTGATTTCATATGTTTTCTTTCGTTATGCCGCCATGTTTGCTGGCGGGCAGCGCGGAAAAGGCGGTAGTGCCTTGACCTCTTCGCGAGGACAGTTGGACGATAACCTTAAGGAATCGTTACTGTCAACGTGCTTTCGCGAAATTTTCGTGACAATAATTACTGGCGCGACTGAAGTGGGGTGGGCCTAGTCTCACAGTTGCTCATGATAGTTCGACTCGCATCAATAAGAGAGGAGCCGCCAGTGAATTCTTTGATAGGTGGGCTGGGCTAGTTTTTAGGACCGGTTGGTTTGAGTGCCTCCTGGGTTTGGTGCCATTGGTTGGCGTATTCAGTCGGTGGGATAAATCCTAGGCTCGAATGCGGATGATGCGTGTTGTAACGCTCTGACCACAGTCGCAGGCAGTGCGACGCGTGGGCAGGGTCGTCGAACATCTCGTCTTCTAGCAGCTCGTCACGTAGCCGGTTGTG
>NZ_FNAU01000017.1 GCF_900102025.1 Actinobaculum suis
AGAATTTCTTCATGATTACCAGTCTTCCTGCCCAACAGGGGCTGTCACGGAAGACACGCTCAAATCGCATGGTCTATTTAATCCAGCCCAGGCCAGTGCCAGTGTTATCCGGCTTTGGTTGCTCCGCGTATGGTGGGTTTGCGCCGGCGCAATCCGGTGACACTCGGCGAGGCATTTTTGAATACACCGGGACTTAACCTGCAGTTGCGCAAGGAATTCTTCAAACGCGTCCCCTCACCAATCGCACCTCCGGCATACTACTTGGCCCAGCAGCCGCAGAAAATCGGTAGATTCCAAAGAATCCCCTGGTAAGGCGGTGCTGGTAGAACTTGGCCAGGCGCAGAGGCCGGGCCTGGTTGCACTCATATCCGAGCGGAGAAATGCGGGCCGAGGTGTTTTGCCTCGGCCCGCATCGGCGTCGTAGACGTACGCAACTTACGCGGAAGAAAGTACGCATAAAATTCGGCATTATGTGCGCCGAAGCTGCCGCTTTAATCTCGCAACCAGTCAAGCATGCGGTAAAGCAACTGGGTGGCACCGGGCATAAAGCCCGAGCCGTGGTGATAACTGGCATCCATCGTGGAAACAACTATCTCCGCCGGGAAAGTACCGGCGTCGTAGTAGAGCAGCGCATTCGCGTGGCCCGGAATTGCGCGGTAATCATGCCCCCACGGGTCAATGCCCGGCGGCGTGGCAGCCGGTTGCGCGGCACCTGGTTCCGTGGCAGTTAGTGGCGCGGTGGCTCCTGCCGCGAGGGCGTCAGGTTGCGCACCCGCAGCAGACTCCGCGGCCGGGACCGGTTCGAGGATTACCAGGGGAGTAGCGGTAGCCGGGGGATCCAAAACGGCGTGGTAGTGCCAGTGCACGGATTCTTCGCTCAAATACTGCCAGAGCGGATGGTCTTTATTGACGGAAATCCGGCCGAGGTTTTCCCCGGTGCGCCAGGCCCAAAAGTTCGTACCCCGCATCACTTCATTAGTTCCCGGCAACCACTCACCAACCTGGGAAGAGCCATCCACATAAAGCTTGCGGCCAGCACCGTCCAGGAAACGCACCAGCTTTGCGGCATTACGGGAAATAACTGCGCGGTGGCACCGCGCGGCGAGGAACACTGAATCAAACTCGGTAAAATCGCCCGCATACTCCGGCCAGTAAACTGCTTCCACATTGCGGGCCCGCACTGCTGGGTCTGCCACCGTGGCAAGGTGGAAGAAAGAACCTGTATGAACGTACGCAATCTTCTTCATTAGTTCCTCCCCAGCAGATAGTTTTCGATATTCGTACGCAATTTATAGGTCGAGGGCCCCATCTCGGTGAAAGAATCCAAATCATTACCCGCGTGGACCACTACCTCGCCGGCCCCGAGCCGGTAAGCAATATCCACAGGCAGGCGGTAAGGCCCGATTCCCGTAATTATCACTGCCTGCTCGGGAAGGTCGCCCAGATAAGCATGCCCATAAAAACCAGCGACGCCGATTTTTTCCAATTCCGCAAAAGAATGTTTGCCGGGCACTCCGGTACGATAAAGTAATTCCTGCCGGCGCACGCCTTCCCAAATCGGATGCGCTTCTACCTCGCTGAGCCACACATCGGCAGCCCCATGAAAATCAAGTTTCCGAATCTGCGGCAACTCATCCACGTAGACCCGCCGCGGATGTCCATTTAGTAGCAACCGGCCGCCCCCGCGCACCCACGCGCTGAGCAGTTGCCGTTGCTTGGTCAATTCAATTTGATCGCAGGCCCCGCTAATGCTGATCCCCGAAACCTGTGAAAGATCGGTATTTGCTAGTTCGTAAATATCGATGTACTTAACCGCAGTTTCGGTTTCCCGCGCTGGGCCTTGTGTTTGTGTTTGCGCCTGTGGCGCGCCGAGCGTGGTTGGCTTACCCGGTAGAACCTTGAGCATTGTAGCCACAAGTATCACCCCTTTTTTTATTGGTTTTGTAGTGCAGTGCGAGCCCTTATGATTGCGCGCCCTTGGCAACGGCGTCGTAATTCGCACTCTCGCCATTAATATCGACCCGGAGAACCTGGGCGATATCCGCGTCGGTAAGTTCGTAGTTGTAAATCCACGAAGTGTTCTCCCGCATTAGCTGCGGCAAATCCACCTGGTATTCACCCGGGTAGGCCAAAGCGGCCACCCAATTCCAGTACAGCGGAGATTCCGCGCACGGCACTTGCCACCGGTAAACCCCGAGCGGAGCCCGGTAGACGCGCTTATTCTTCACCGCCGAAACTGCGGCCAGCCGCGGATCCTTATACAGATCTTCCGGGGTGGCAGCGTCAAATGCCGAAAGGAAAATAATCTCCGGATCCCAAGCAAGTACCTGTTCAGGGGAGACGACGCCGTCTTCCGTCAACGATGAACGGGCCATGTTTTCCACTCCGGCCAGGTTGAATACATGTTCCGCATAATTTGTTTCCGTGCTTACGGAAATCTTTTCCGCGCTATAGCTCATCTGCAGGCCGCGGACGCGAGGCTTACCCAGGGCCGCCACCTTTTCCGAAACTTCCTTTTGCGAATCGTGCATGTAGGAGATCAACTTGTTGGCCCGGTCTTCCTTGGCCAGGATTTGCCCGAAAATCTTGATCCAGGTTTCCAGGTCTTCCTGGGTGCCGTATTCCAGGCCAATAACTGGCAGGCCGGCCTTATCAAGTGGCTCAATAATGTCAGCTGAGCGATCACCCCACTGAATAAATACATCCGGCTCCAAACTCAAAATGGTTTCCATATTGGGAGTGAACTGACGGTCAGAAACCACCGGGGTCTCAACGGAAGCGGGGAAAATCTTGGAGATAATTCCTTCTTTATTAGCCTTGAGGAGGGAGTCATTGATTCCCACGATCTTGTCCCAAGAACCATCGACGGCGGCGATAATGGTCGGTGCCGGAATAACCGCGGAAGCAATTTTATCCACGGGCGCCTCAACCGTAATCTGCTCACCGCGCTGATCGGTAACCGTTACCGTGGTTTTTCCGTTCGGAGCAGTGGCAGTTGCGGTGGAATCAGCCGCCGCGCTAGAACTATCCGCCGCTGGCTGCGATCCTCCACATCCCGTAAGGAAGAGGGCGAGTGCGGCCACCCCGGCCGCTATTTTTGTGCGAGTGCGGGTTTTTGTGCGGGTGCTTTGCATATGTATTGTCCTTTCGGTTGGTTGTGAATTACTTGTTTGTGGAAATTTGGGATTCGGGCGCGGTGTAGTCCGGAAGGACCACGCGCTGCGTGCCCTGCGCGAACTGCACGGTCGAAACCTGTACCGGGGTGCGATACAGGGTAGATAGCCGGGCATTATCGAGCACTTCTTCCGTCTTTCCGATCAGAATCTCGGCATCCATCACCATGGTCCGGCCCGCAATAAGGAAGGCATGGGAGGGATCATGAGTGGTGAAAAGGCAAGCAATGCCGTCATCACGCAGGCTTTGAATAATTTCCAACACTCGGCGCTGATTGCGCAGATCGAGGGCGGAAGTAGGTTCATCCAAGAGCAACGTCGTCGGCTCTGCTACTAAAGCTCTGGCAATGAGCACCAACTGGCGCTGCCCGCCAGAAAGATAGGAATAATCGCGGGCCCCAAGTTCGGCCATCCCCACTCTTTCCAGGGCGGCCCAAGCAGCCTCGATATCTTCTTCCTGGGGAGTGGACCACGGGCGCAGGTTCCGCGCGCGCCCCATAAGCACCATGTCACGCACCGAAAAATGGTGCGAGGCCGCTTGCGATTGCGGTACGAAACCCACCGGCCCGTCTGTTTGAACATGCCCTTCCCGCGGTACGCGAATACCCGAAAGGCAGGAAAGCAGCGTGGTTTTCCCCCGCGCATTCGGCCCTAAAATAGCCAAACAATCACCGTTTTCCACGGAAAAAGAAACCTCGCGGAAAAGGAAATCATCACCCTGGTAGGCGTGCCCCAGATCTGTAGCTTTAAGCAATGGACTGTCCCTTCCGTGCTCTTTGCACCAGCAGGCCGATGAAAACTGGTGCCCCAATAGTGGCAGTGAGAATGCCGATCGGAATTTCTACGGTGGTAACGCAGCGCGCGATCGTATCGATCACCAACAGGTAGAAGCTGCCCGCTAGGAAAGATTCGGGGAGCACCACTCGGTTATCGTGGCCCACAAGTAAACGCACCAAATGCGGAATTACCAGACCTACCCAGCCGATCACCCCGGAAACCGAAACTGCGGCGGCGGTTAGCAAAGACACCGCGAAGATTAACGTCCACCGCAACAGGCCCGGGTTGAGGCCCAAAGCACGCGCTTCTTCATCCCCCAAACTCAAAATGTTTATGCGCCAACGCAACGCGAAAACTACGAGGCAACCCGCCAAGACGGGCAGCAAGACCACCGTCACTTTCTGCCAGGTTGCGGCAGCAAAAGAACCCATGAGCCAGAAATTGATCGAGGGTAGTTTTTCGTACGGATCAGCCACGTAAGTCATGAGGGAAACCATGGCGTTAAAGAACGCGGAAACCACGATGCCGGCCAGCACGATCGTCAAAGTGGGCGAACTGGTGCGGATTTTGCCAATGGAAAGCACAATGCACACCGCTAGCAAGCCGAAAAGGAAAGAGCTCCCCATCAAGAGCAGGCTGGAAGTGCCAAGCAAAATCGCGAGCACCCCACCAAAGGCAGAAGCCGAGGAAACTCCCACAATGTCCGGGGAAACCAAAGGGTTGCGGAACAAACTCTGCAGCACCGCACCGGAAATTGCTAGCGCCCCGCCGATCAGCATCGTCAAAATGACGCGTGGCAGGCGAATCTGTAACACCGCGGTGAGATGGGCCGGGCTTACAGATATGTGGTCGGTATTGATTCCCACTAGCGGCGCCGCGGATTTCCACAAAATCCGTACTACTTCCGCGGGAGAAATCGCCAGCTGGCCCATCCCAATAGCCACGATTGCGGCGCCAAGCAAGAGTAGCGCGGTGGCGGCGATCGTTATCCGGTGCCGGCGCTGAAAACCAGCCAGTACTTGATCTGCGGCGCGGCGCGGTTTGCGGACGGGTTTGCCGGGTTTGCGCCGGGCGTCGGCAGCGAGGCTGGTGCCGGCGGCGAGGCTGGTGCCGGCGGCGAGGCTGGTGCCGGATTTGCGCCGGACGTGCCGTTTATTCACATAAATCCTTCCCAAGGTTTTGTGCTCCGCGCCGCAGGTGTGCTATCTGGGCAACGGAGTGACCGTGCTTCCAAACTGGATTCGCCGGCCACAGGTACGGCCTTTCACTTGGAGGTAAAACGTTCGCAAATTGGCCGGGTCACGGTTAGGTGACCCTTACCCCCAAAGTGGTAAGGCATCCCTAACCGTATAGCCCGAAAGTCCCAGGAGCAATAGTGTGTCGCTATCTAGACAGAGGTGGAATGTTGAAAACTCAACGGCGGGGCTGGGTTCCGTAGCGCAAAATCCAAAATGCAATCTAAGAAATCACCGGGAAAGGGGACGTGTGGGTGCTTCTTGCGCGCGCGTGGCGAGGCCTACAATGGAAGGCGAAGAGGCGTGAAGGGGCGGGCGGCCGACCTTCACAAGACACGAATGCTCAGGAAGGAAGAGCAACGAAAATGCGGAATTTTCAGGTAAATCTACGTAACGAGGATGGAGCTTGGACGGCCCAGGGCTATCACCTGCCCGAACTACAAGCACAGGGTTCTACTCTCACCGAGGTACGGCAAAACATTGAAAAAGCGCTCCCGGAAGTCGCAAAGATTGAGCCGGGAGAGGGCTGGCACGTGATTTATCAGATGGCGAAAGACTGAACATAGATTCGGGACTTCGGTCCTAAGCTCTGGCGTGGTGTGGGCCGGCGCGGAATCACTCCCGTAATTTATGGCGACGCCGGCGCGGGTGGGGCGGCAATGTGGCCGCCCCACCCGCGCGGTTTGCTAACGAAGTAGGGGAAGTAGGGAAAGGAAAAGAAAGGAGAGGCATGGAGGGTAATCGCCGCGGATCGCGAGAGGACGCTGTGCGCTCATTGCCCGGCGTGATTTGGGCTTTATGTCTCATTATCCTGGCCAAGCAGTTTCGCGAAAACCCGGAATACGCCAGCACTTCGCCGCTGATTTTCTGGTTACTCGTGGCGGGCATGGGGCTGGCGCTATTGGGCGGTGGCATCGCCCTCTATTTGAGTGAATACGACGTGCGGGAAGTTGTGGTGCTCGCCATTTTCGCCTTGCTCACATTTGTCCTGCTCTGGTTGGCCAATACGGAAACCATGCGCCTGGTGGTAATCGTTATGGCAGTGGTCTACACCAGTTTCTATTCCGCGCTCGCACGCAGTTAGTTCAAGCTGGGCGGCCGACGCCGGCTCACAACCCATCCGTTCCGCTCTCGCGCGTAGCTAGCAATCGTAGTTGGTGCCGGCAGTTTGCTCCTGTAGCGGGCACGCGCAGAAGGTTCTCGCGGCCAGCCACCAAAATTCATGCCGAGCCGCACGCGGCGGTAGCGGCGCTGGCTATAGCGCCCCACAAAACCATTTCTGTGCAAGGCGGTAGGCTGGACTCGTGAAGAAATTATTAGCAGCAGCCGCCCTCACTTGCGCGGCGATTTTCATGACGGGATGTTCTGGTACTCCGCAGGAATCCCCGGCCACTCCGAGCCCCACGGCTGTCCAGGATGAGTGCGCGCCCGGTAGTGACGCCAGCGATACCGTTCCGGGTTGCTAAGCTCGCGCAACTTACCCGGGCCAGGCAAACCGGGCCAGGCAAACCGGGCCAGGCCGCTAGTTACCCAACGTCCTGTTGCCCAACGTCCTGGAAGCAAGAGCGTTCACGTGAAAGAATGTAGGCATGACGTACACCCTCGTACTGCTCCGCCACGGCGAGAGCGAATGGAACTCGAAGAATCTGTTTACGGGTTGGGTTGATGTTCCCCTGTCTGAAAAGGGACGGGCGGAAGCGAAGCACGGCGGCGAACTGCTCAAGGAAAATAACATTTTGCCGGACGTTGTGTTCACCTCGCTTCTGCGTCGCGCGATTACGACGGCGAATATCGCGCTGGATGCCGCAGATCGGCATTGGATCCCGGTACACCGCGATTGGCGGCTCAATGAACGCCACTACGGTGCTTTGCAGGGCTTGAACAAGAAGGAAATTCGTGATGAATACGGCGAGGACCAGTTCATGGCCTGGCGCCGTTCCTACGATGTTCCGCCGCCCAACATTGAACTCGGCTCTACTTGGTCTCAAGATGAGGATCCGCGCTATGCCGGCCAACCGGTACCGCGGGCCGAATGCTTGAAGGACGTTATTGAGCGCATGCTTCCCTACTGGGAATCGGAAATTGTGCCCACCATCAAGACTGGCCAGACGGTTCTCATCGCCGCGCACGGTAATTCCCTGCGGGGCATCGTCAAGCACCTTGATGAAATTTCGGATGAAGCGATCTCCGGTCTGAATATTCCTACCGGGATTCCGCTGGTTTACGAATTGGATGAGGAAACGCTCAAGCCCGTCAAGAAGGGCGGCACGTACCTCGATCCAGAAGCACAAAAGAAGATCGACGAAGTTGCCAACCAAGGCAAGTAGGGTTGCCAACCAAGGCAAGTAGGGTTGCCAACCAAGGCAAGTAGGGTTGCCAACCAAGGCAAAACAAATTAGTTCTTGCTAAAAAGCCCCGGAGTAGCCGCAACACACAAGCGGCTTACCCCGGGGCAATTATTATGTAGCGATCTTCCGCGCGGCCGAGCTTTCGGGCCGGCTAGCTTTCGCGCGGCCGAGCTTTCGGGCCGGCTAGCTTTCGCGCGGGCTCGCTTCGCCAAGGCCTAGTTTTGCCTAGGCCCAGCTTTCGCGCGGCCTAGCCGAGCATTTCTTCTTCAGTGCTCGGGCGCGGTTCCACATCAACATGCAGGCCAGTAATCAAGAACCGCATATTCCGGGCCGCATTCACGCCCTGATCGCCGTAGCGTTCCAGGAAACGACCCAGAAGGATCACGTCCACCACGGTTTGCCGGGACAGATCGTTACTCTCATCCAGAACCAAATCGAAAGTCTGGCGGTGCAGTTCGTCGAGCTTGTCGTCGTCGGCCTCAAGCTGCTTCGCCAACTCGATATCTTGGGTTTCGATCATCTTGGCCACTCGCTGGCCTTGCTTCGCGGCGGCTTCACCCATTTTCACGATCAGATCGTAGGCATCGCCATCAACGGCAGTCTGCGGGAAGCGACCGCGGGCGATATAGGCCACGTGGCGTGCCAAATCACCCATGCGTTCCAAAATGGTAGCGATCCGCAAGGCGGTAACCACCGTACGCAAATCGGAGGCAACGGGCGCCTGCCGCGCCAGCAAGGAAATCGCCATTTCTTCGATTTGCCGCTCCAAATGATCGATATGCGAATCCGCATCAATCACGCTTTCAGCCAGGCCCAAATTGGCATCGCGGAGCGATTGTGCTGCCTGATCCATGGCTTTCGAGGCGCTACGGGCCATTAAGGTGAGAGTTTCTTCAAGCACCCTCATTTCATTGCGAAATTCTTCGCGCATACATGCTCCTTTATTTTCCTGAATGCAAATGCAGGCACGGCATAAGGCGCCGGGAGGCGCACTCGGCGTCTATAACACCAGCTTATGATGAACTGGAAAATACGGGCGGGTAAACGCGCGGTAAATCGCGGCTCGCGCTGCCTCACGCATTTCCCGCAATCCAAAATCCTCGCTACTCTGAGGATATGCACGGAATGCTTCCCGCGGCGAATCTCGACCTTGGAGTGCCGCCGCAGATGATGATGCTTTTACTTATCGCGGCTTTGCTCGGACTGGCCGTGGGAGTTACGGCCTCGCTTGCCTACATGCATTCTCAACGCACGTTCAAAGACGGCGCTAGTGCCCGTTCCGTGCAAGCCGAATCCGAGCTCAATGCGAGCAGAATCCTCGATACGATTCCCGAGTTTCATATTCTCGTGGGCCCGGCAGACGTCGTCGAACGTGCCTCTACGCAGGCGTACAGTTTCGGGATCGTAAAGAACGGGGCCCTGGACCGCCCGGAATTCAAACAGCTGGCCGCGGAGATTCGGAGCACCGGGGAGATAGTGCGGAAAAGCTTGCGTATCCGCCGTTCCGTGCTCAAAGACCAAAGCGATATTCGCCTCGCCTTGTACGGCGCGCCGCTTTCTAATGGGCGGGTGCTCATTCTGTTTGAAGACAATACGAAGAAAATCCGAGTGGAAGAAACCCGGCGCGATTTTGTGGCGAATGTTTCCCACGAACTAAAAACTCCCGTGGGTGCTATTTCCTTGCTTGCGGAAACGATCGCGAGTGCGGCAGACGACGCCGTAGCGGTACGCCATTTTGCGGGCCAGCTGAACCTAGAGGTGGAGCGGCTGCGCGGGCTGGTTATGGACATGATTGAGCTTTCGCGGGTACAGGATAAAGACGCGCTTTCGGTACCCGAACTCGTGGAAGTGGATGCGGTAATAGCGGAGTCTGTGGCCCGCATGAAAGTGGAAGCCGCTGAACGTGACGTGAAAATAGTCACGGGAGGAACGCCGGGGTTGCGAGTGTATGGGGACCGAAAAATGTTGGCCACCGCGATTCGTAACCTTTTGGATAACGCGGTGCGTTACACCCGCCCGCACGGCCGGGTTTCCGTGGCTACCAGCCTGGAGGAAAACCAAGTGCGAATAGCGGTGATCGACCAAGGGGAAGGTATCCCGCCAGAACTGCATGAACGTATCTTTGAACGCTTCTACCGTGGGGATCACGCGCGGGACCGGAACTCCGGCGGGTCCGGGATCGGCTTGGCCATCGTCAAACACGTGGTGCAAGACCACGGTGGCCATATCCGGTTGTGGAGCAAAAAGGGGCAAGGATCTACTTTCACGATCGTGCTACCCGAGCCGTATATTCCGGATTCGACCGGCCCAGCTACGGCCCCTGCTACGGCGGTTGCCGCAGCTCCGAGCACGGCCGCCGCTACCGGGCCTGGTCCGAACGCTGCGGCCCCTGCCTCAGTCACAGCTACGGCTGGCCCGGCTCCCGCGCAACTTCCGCAAAGTCGCGCGGGAGCTCCGGAGCGTGCCGCGCAACTTCCCGCGGGAAGCAGAGATAAAACCGCAAATAAAATCGCGCCGCTGGCGGGCAGTACCACTAAAACTGGCGCCACTGAGGCGAAGGAAACTTCCCGTATCAGCAACAAGTAATAGACCGGCGGCGAAAAAGCGCCGCACTACCCGCGCTAGCGAGTAGAGAAAACGAAGGGATAGATACTAGATGACACGGATTCTCGTGGTTGACGACGAACCTGCGTACCGCGATACGTTGGCGTTCAATTTGGAACGTGAAGGCTACGAGGTGGAGACGGCGTCGAATGGTAATGCGGCGATGGAGAGCGTGCGGGCCCGCACCCCGGATCTGATTCTTTTGGACCTCATGCTGCCCGGCCTTTCCGGGGAAGAGATTGCCCGCCGAGTGCGCCAAGAATCTAATGTGCCGATCATAATGCTCACCGCCAAGGATTCGGAGATCGATAAAGTGGTGGGTCTGGAAGTCGGCGCCGATGATTACGTGACTAAGCCCTATTCGTATCGGGAACTCCTGGCCCGCGTGCGGGCGGTATTGCGCCGCGTGGAAGGTGGCGGGCCGCTGGAAGAAGAGGAAGAAGTACTGCGGGTGGGCCGGGTAGAAATGGACACCGAAAAGCATGAAGTGCGGGTGGCGGGCGAAGAAATTCAGATGCCCCTGCGCGAATTCGAATTACTGGAGCTGTTTATTCGCAACCCGGACCGAGTGCTCACGCGGTCGCAGATTTTGGACCGGATTTGGGGCGTGGACTACATGGGGGATTCAAAGACCCTGGACGTACACGTGAAGCGTATTCGTTCCAAGATCGAAGAAGAGCCGCGGAACCCGAAAATGTTGGTGACCGTGCGCGGTCTGGGCTACAAGCTGGTGTCTACGGATTAGCCCGGTTAGCCCGGTTAGCCCGGTTAGCCCGGTTAGCCAGGTTAGCCCGGTTGGCCAGGTTGGCCCGGGAACCGCTTGGGGTACGCGTGGGGCGCGCTAATCGCAGCAGTTGGCGCAGGGTGCGCTAACCACAGCGGTGAGCGCGGGGGAGAAGTGCTGCCGTTGGCGCGGTAGGTGCGCGCGGGGTACTCTAACCGCGGTAGGTGAGTGCGAGCCATAACCGCGGCAGATAATCGCGGAGAGTGGAAAAGAAGGACTCGCGCGTAATATAGCCCAGATGGTAGAATGGCACCTTGTATAGCGCGAGTTTAGTCGCGGTGGGCAAGCTTGGAAGGGTAGTTGCTCGATGCCGTTTAAGGTTGGCGAAACCGTTATTTATCCTCATCATGGAGCCGCCGAAATTATTGATATTTCGGACAAGGTGATTAGGGGTGAGAAGCGGCGCTACCTCACCTTGAATGTGACCCAGAGCGACATGGTTATTCAGGTTCCCGAAGCCTCCCTGGAAGAGGTCGGGGTGCGCGATGTTTCCAATGAAGAACAGTTGCAGAAGGTTTTCGATGTGCTTCGCGCCGTCGATATTGAGGAACCTTCTAATTGGAGCAGGCGTTACAAGGCGAACTCGGAGAAGCTTTCTTCCGGTGACGTAATGAAGGTGGCGGAGGTAGTGCGTGATTTGACGCGCCGCGATCGCGATCGGCATCTTTCTGCCGGAGAAAAGCGCATGTTGCAACAAGCTCGCGGAATTCTCGGTTCGGAAGTAGCTTTGGCCCGGGAACTTTCCGAAGAAGATACGGACGCCTTACTAGACGAAATCTTAGAAGAAGGTGCCCAGGCCGCCGCCAAAGCCGCGGCGGAAAAGAAAGCTAAGAAGAAGTCGAAGACCGCCAAGAAGTAACTACTTTGGTTTGGCCGGCCCCGGTAACTTTTGTGCTGTTACCCGGGCCGGCCAAAATTATGCTCGGCCGCAGCTCGATTATGCCCTGCCGCAGCTCGATTATGCCCGGCCCAGCGCCGGAGTTTCCTCGCGATCCACGCGCAAGAAGAGCAAAAGCCCGGCAAATAATACGATCGCGATGCCAAGCACGCCGAAGTGTGCGGCGTCGGCCCGGGAAACCCCGGTGAGGGCAGCACCGGCAGCGATAGAAACCCCGTACAACAGCGGGGAAAGGAAAGAGATCGCCCGCCCGGTAGTGGCATACAAGCCAAACATTTCCCCGCTCAGTTCCGGAGGAGTAATCCGCGCCAGATAGGTACGCGAGGAACTTTGTACCGGGCCCACGAAAATACAGAGCAGCAACCCACATACCCAGAAAGCGGGTTTACCGGCACCGCGCAATAAGAACACGCCTAAACCAGCCACCAACATGAGCGAAAGCGAAGCAATAATCAGCCGGCGCGAACCGATACGGTCGTCGAGCCGCCCAAAAATAATCGTAGCCACCCCGGCCACCAAGTTCGCGGCGATCCCGAAAACCATCACCTCCCCGGCAGAAAAACCGTAAGCAGCGGCCGCTAAAGTCCCACCGAAACTAAAAACGCCAGCCAAACCATCCCGGTACACCGCGGAAGAAATAAGGAACCACACTACAGAACGGTTCGTGCGCCACAAGGTAATAATTTGCCGCACAATTTGGCGGTAGGCACCAATAATTCCCAGCCGGGCAACGTCTTGCGGTTCCGTATCGGCAGAAGTGAGCATCAAAGGCGCCGAAAATACCAGCGTCCACACCGCACAAGCCAACATGCACACGCGAATATCGAGACTTTCGTGGGAAGTAACGCCAAACCAACCCACATCCGGGCCAATGAAACCCACGTACAAAAGCAACAGCAATACGATGCCGCCCACATAACCCATACCCCAACCGAAACCGGAAACTCTCCCCACGTTCCCCGGCTCCGAAATGTCGGTAACCATGGCGTTATACACCACCGAACCGATTTCGAACACAATATTGCCGATGGCTAGGAGCAATACGCCTAGCCACACTAGGGAAGGGCCCGGTTTTACCCAAAACATGCCGATCATGCAGACCACCGTGGCCAAAGTGGTAATCGTCAAAAGCGTGTTCTTCTTGCCCGTACGGTCTGCCCACTGCCCAATAGCCGGAGCCAGTAAAGCCACAATCACGCCGGCGGCAGAAAGCCCCCAGGCTACGTGCGTATTAGCGTCTTCCCCGAAAAGCCTGGCAGTGGTGAGATACGGGGTGAAAACAAAAGTAGTCACTACCGAGTTAAAAGCGGCAGATCCCCAATCCCAGAGCGACCATGCCATAACTTTGCGTGTAATAAAGCCGCCGCGGCGCTTGCGGGGCGCAGTTCCGGTAGCTTCAAGTTCTTCGGCCATACGCACCAGAATAAACGTTCGGCATGGATTTCGGGTTGCCAAACAGTAAACGGGACAATATCGCACGCAACACGATATCTGAGCGGTTTAGGTGCCGGGCGCCGAATACGACTAAGCTGAAGAGGTGAGCTTAGAGATATACGACTCGTTGTACAGGACCAACCGGAAGTTCGAGCCGCTCCACGCGGGGCAGGTTGGAATCTATCTGTGTGGGGCCACGGTACAAGGCTCCCCACATATTGGGCACATGCGTGCCTCCGTAGCTTTCGACGTGCTGGTGCGCTGGTTGCGCCGCCTCGGCTATAAGGTAACGCTGGTCCGTAATGTCACGGATATTGACGATAAAATTTTGGCGAAGTCTGCCGCGCATGGCGAACCCTGGTGGGCTTGGGGCTACCACTACGAACGCGAATTTACGCAGGCCTATGAAGCGCTCGGAGTATTGCCACCTACATATGAACCGCGCGCTACCGGCCACATTCCGCAGATGCTGCAGCTAGTGCAAGACATTCTCGATAACGGGCATGCCTACCTGGGTGAAAACGGGAACGTCTATTTTGACGTAAAATCCTTGCCTGATTACGGTTCGCTAACCCGGCAAAAGCTTTCCCACATGGTGGCAGACGAAGGTGAAGCGGAACCCGATAAGCGCAATCCGCACGATTTCGCGCTGTGGAAGGGGAGCAAACCGGGCGAGCCGGAAACCGCTTCCTGGGATGCGCCGTGGGGGCGCGGCCGGCCCGGTTGGCACTTAGAGTGCAGCGCGATGGCCACCCACTATTTGGGTAACGAATTCGATATTCACGCCGGCGGGATCGACCTGCGTTTCCCGCACCACGAAAACGAACAGGCCCAGGCCCACGCAGCCGGCCGGCCCTTCGCCCGCCTGTGGATGCATAATGCGTGGGTTACCGTGAAGGGCGAAAAGATGGGCAAGTCCTTAGGGAACGCCCTCGAAGTGAAAAATATTTTGCGGGAGGTACCGGCAGTGGTACTTCGCTTCGCCCTGGGTACCGTGCATTACCGTTCCACCGTCGAATATTCTCCGGAAACTTTGGCGGAAGCGGCGGCCGTGTGGGAGCGGCTGGCCGGTTTTGTGGAACGTTCCGTGGATGCGGTGGGCGAAGTAGATGCCGACGCCGTAGCTACCCTCCCGCTTTCTGAACTACCGGCAGCTTTCGTGGATTCCATGAACGATGATCTCAATGTGAGTGGCGCGCTCGCGGCTATCCATGAGGAAGTGCGGCACGGAAATAATGCGCTCGCGGAACGCGATGACCCGGTAATACGGCAAACCCAAACCAAGGTGCGGGCCATGTTGGATGTGCTCGGCCTGGATCCTTTGGCCGCGCCGTGGCGCGATCGGGCAGGTACCAACGCTTCCGGGGAGGCACTGAGCAAGATCGTGGAAAGTCTGCTTGCCCAGCGGGCCGAAGCCCGGGCAGAAAAGGATTGGGCGCGAGCCGATTCACTGCGCGATACTTTGACGGCAGCGGGTGTTATTGTGGAAGACTCTCCGGATGGGGCGCGCTGGCATCTGGAAACAGCCTAGGGTTAGCAGGCGCGAGCACAACTCCGGCACCGGAAACAGAACCAATCCACGTAAAACACGTAAAAGCAGTGAAGTGAGGACGTATGGCGGACGGACGTACGCGGCGCCCGCGGGGCAAGAAAGGCCCCACGAAGGGTAGCGGCGGTAAAGGTAAGCGTAGGTTACAGGGACGCGGCCCCACCCCGAAGGCGGAGGACCGCGTTTACCACAAGGCTTATAAGGCCAAGCGGGAAGCAGAAGAACGGGCCCAGCGGGAAGCGGCGCGAAAGGCCGCGCGGGTACCGAAATTGCGTAGCATCCTGCACTTACAGGAAGACCACGAACTAATTTGTGGCCGCAATTCTGTACTCGAAGCAGTGCGGGCCGGTATACCCTTAGCGCGAGTTTTCCTCGCCGCTTCCATGACGGGCGATAAGCGGCTCACGGAAGTAGCACAAAAAGCAACGGCTTTCGGCGCGCCCCTCATCGAGGTTTCGCGCACCGAACTCGACCGCATGGCGGGCAACGAAAACCACCAAGGGGTGGCCATCGAGGTGCCACCATATGCCTATGCGAATCTGGAAGATCTTGCGGATAAGGCGGATGACCGCGCTTCGGCCCGGGATGAAGCACCATTGTTCATCGCCCTCGATTCGATTACGGACCCGCACAATCTGGGCGCGATAATGCGCAGCGCGGCGGCTTTCGGAGCGGATGGGGTAATCATTCCGGAGCGGCGCGCGGCCGGCGTTACCGCCACCGTGTGGAAGGTGAGTGCCGGTGCGGCTGCTTTCATGCCGGTAGCGCGGGTCACCAACTTGGTGCAGGCACTTACCACGTTGAAGTCGCGCGGCTATTTCGTGGTGGGGCTCGACGGCGGGGGCGAAGTCTCCATTGAAAACTTGCATTTGGCGGATGCTCCGCTGGTTTTGGTCACCGGTTCGGAAGGCCGTGGCCTGGCCCGGCTAACGCGCGATACCTGCGATCAAATCGCGTCCATTCCGATCTCGGAACGCATGGAATCCCTCAACGCTTCGGTAGCTACTGGGATTGCCCTGTTCGAAGTGGAACGCGTGCGGCGGGCCCGCCGTGCAGAGGCTTAGTCTGAGCCCTGGCCGAGTTTGAGACTTAGCTTGAGTCTTGCTGGGCGGAGTTCGCAAAAAGGCATAGCCTGAGTTTTAGCTGGGCGGAGCTCGCAAAACAGTTGGCTAGGCTGGGTGGGTTTTGGCCGCTGAACGGCTACGCTATTACGTGTATGCAGATGCGGTGGCCGCGCTTGGCGCGTACCGCCGGCATTACCTCGCAAGCCCTTAACATTGGAGAGGCGGTAAGGCATGGAAAATGCGGAGAAGCGTTATCCTTGGCGGCCGGTTCGCGGAGAAATTCTGCGTAATGACCAATCGCTGACGAGCCCGGCAGATATCGAAAACTTCTTTGCTGAGCAAGGTGTAGTAGCTCGCGGGGAGCACGAAGGTGCCCTATTCCGGTTCGAGATCGCGGTTACCGGCCGGCGCCGACGCATCGCCACCATCGAAACCGGTGCGGACGGCACGGAGACCATTGTGCCGGGGCAACATCTCACGGATTTCCTGGAAGCAGCTTATGCCCAGCTTAGGAAAATCCGGGTGGAGGCCGACGCCGAAATCTATGGGGACACCATCGACCTAGGCGAAGTACCAATCACCGAAGACGATCTCAAATACGCCGATCCCACTGCCTTAGTAGCGGAGGGCATAGCTGTGGGAGAAAGTGCGCCCGCGGAAAGGATGCTCGCAGAAGACGTGACCGCGAGGGAGAGCGCGCTCGCGGAGGATAGCGTGCCCGCTGGGGACAGTGCGCTCGCGGGGGACAGTGCGCCCGCCGGGGGAAACCCGCCTGCTGCAACGAAGATACCGGCGGCGGCGTCGGCCCCGGTACCGTTGGAAAATACGGCGCCGGGTTCGGAACCGGGTGAGGCTTTGTTAGCTTCCGGTGAAGGGAAAATCCCGACGCTAAATTATGGCCCCATGCTGGTACTTTCGGATGTGTCTTTCGCGCGGGTGCCGGGAGTGGCCGCTAATATTGGCGAGCCGGTCGCGGTGTTGAAGGCTGCCGATGGGGCGAATGCGATGATTGCCAATGTGCCAATTTCGCGGGATGCCCGGATTGGGGGCCGGCCCGGTTTTGTGCTTATTTTGTCTGTGGATCCGAGCGGGCAGCGCAACCCGGTCCTAGTGATTCGGCAAGAATCGGGGATTGCTTCCTGGAAGTGGATCGACACTCTTTCCGATATGCGGCACACGGAAGCTTCCGCGGTGGCGTCACAATTTTCGCGACAAGAACTGGGTTCGGGGGCGCGTGTACAAAGAATTTTGCGTGATTTTCCGAGCGTTGCCACCGGTGATCTGATCGATGCGCTAAACGCGCCCGCCCGCGAAGGGGTCGAAAAGTTTGTGGCCGCGTTGGGGTTGCCGGAAGAAATCACGCAGGCCCTGGCCGGGGAACTCGATCCGAGCGAAGTGCCGGGAGCAACTGTTTTCCAACCGGAAGGTTTTGGGAAACGTTTCCAGGCGAGCATGGCCTACGAGGTTTCCGGGGAGGGCAGCCGGCCCGGGTTCTGGAAACTTTACCGCAAGATCTACTTGCAACACCCGCGGCTCATGATCGGGGCCGCGCTGGGGCAAGTCGGCGCCGGGGTGGTACTCACCGCGCTAGGGGCGCGCCGCTGGGAAGAAAAGCGCGGCAAAGTGATGGCCATAACCGGTACCGGGATTATCCTCAGCACGAGTTTCCGCATGATAACCGCCCAGTGGATTCGCAATGCCTTGGAAAGCACCGGACTGGCAGAAAAACTACGGCAAGAACAAGAACGTTTGCGCCAAGCCCGGGAAGCAGAAGCAGAATAACGCAAGGAGAAGCATGATGGCCTGGAATATTTTCGGTATCCCCGAACCATGGAAAGACGCTGGCGCGGTAAACGCAGGCGCGGCAAACGCTGGCGCGGCGGAGACAAACGCTGGCGCGCAGGGTAGCGGCGCGCAGAATAGTGCCGCGCAAGGTAATGGCGCGCAAGACGGCGCGGGAGTAGATGCTGGGGCCGGCCAGTTATTTGATGCGAACTGGGTACCAGAACCGGTGGACGCCGATGTTGAGGCTTTCTGGACGCGGGCGATTACGCGCGCCAAGCTCAATCCTTTGGAAGTGCTTACCGGGGCGGAAGATCTCACCACTTTGCGCCCGCCCGCCTTCGCTTTTGGTGGTACTGAGGAAATGGCTGATGAGCTTGCCCAATTGGTGGTCGATGGTAAAAAGACGGTCACCAGTTCCTTGCGGGAGACCTATACCGCCGAAGGAGAAGAGTTACCGCAGGCCGGAGAGCTTGCGATCGTGACCGATGGCCGGGGAGTTCCGCGGGCACTAATTGCCATCACCAAAGTGGAAGTCATTCCTTTCCGCGAGGTAGACGCCGAAATCGCGCACAGCGAAGGGGAAGGCGATCTGAGCTTGGAGTACTGGCAGCGCGTGCACGCCGAGTTCTTCGCGGCCGAAGCCGCCGAAGTTGGTATTGAGTTCGATCCGGAAACGTGCCACGTCGTCGTCGAACACTTCACCACGCTGTACACGGACGCCACCGATAAACTCACCTCAGCAAACTAGCGCACGCGGCAAAGCCCCCGAACCCGGCAAAGCCACGCGGCCGGTAAAACCGCGCGGCCGGCAAAGCCCCCGAACCCGGCAAAGCCACGCGGCCGGTAAAACCGCGCGGCCGGCAAAGCCACGCGGCCGGTAAAACCGCGCGGCCGGCAAAGCCGCGCGGCCGATAAAACCGCGGGGCTGGGCATGCTACTTATTGCGGATCCGTTCCTGGGCTTCTGCGGTGGCCGCTTCGGTGTCTATGCATTCCGGGAGCGAGGTGAGGGTGGGATCCGGGTATTCCTGGGCCACTTGCTCGGCGGTGCGAATACCGTCGTAGTTATCGCCAAGCACCACGGTAAGGGATTCTCCGCTCATATCGTTCGAAAAAACGATCGTGGAATCGGGGATGTAGCGCGCTACCGTGTAAGCGCCAGGCAGACCTTCCGGGCCGGAAATGATTTGCGCGGTGCCTTCCACCGTGTCGTTCCAATTACCGGTATTAGAAACGTTCATGCCTTCGGCGGTGAAGGACTTCGCAGCGCTACTGGCCAGGCCGCCCCGGTTAGTCGAGTTGTAGACCAGCAGGTTGATGGTCGCCGGATCGACGGCGGTAGCTCCCGCCGGCGCGCACGGAACCACCGGTGGGGGTGGGGCCGCGGGCCGCGAAAACGGCTTGTTGATCGGCGAAGGTAACACTCCCACCCAAATCAGCAGAGAAAAGGCGAGGAGCACCAATAAGATCCCACCGAGCGTGCCAAACACGATGGTTTGCCGCTGCTGCGTCTTTTTCCGATAGGCGCGGCGCGCCTCTACAATTCCCTGACTCACGCTCTCAACGGTAATTTATTTTGCCGGCGAATGGGGAATTGACGCGGCCCGCGGGCAAACCACATCGCGCGCCCCGCAAAACACTGAAAGACACTTGGCGAACAATGCGAATTACCTCGCATTCGCTCGCCGCTAAAACTGCCGGGTGTAATATCGCGGAGGCGCTTTGGCCAATCACTCACACAAACAAGGAGTAAAGCGTGGCAAAGATCTGGAAATTGCACGGGGATGGCGTACATATTGCCCCGGGAGATGTGGTTCAGCCTAATGAACGGCTAGCATGGCCGGCCACGATAGGAATCGGAATACAGCACGTGGTTGCAATGTTTGGGGCCACGTTCCTAGTTCCATTGCTTACGGGTTTCAATCCTTCGACGACATTGTTCTTCACCGGGATTGGAACCCTTCTTTTTATCCTCATTACCGCCGGAAAATTGCCCAGTTACCTGGGCTCTTCTTTTGCCCTCATTGCGCCAATTAGCGCGGTAACGGGATACGTGCAGGGCGGGACGATGGACGCACATGGGCAAGCTCTCGCGCAGGGCGGGATCGTGCTCACGGGCGCCTGCCTGCTCCTGGTGGGGGCCATTGTTATGGTTTGTGGTTCGAGCTGGATCGATAAACTCATGCCGCCGATCGTGACGGGCGCGATCGTGGCGCTCATTGGTTTCAACCTGGCGCCTTCTGCCTGGAACTACGTGAAGCAAGCGCCGGTTACAGCGGTGGTGACGATTGTGGCGATCTTGTTGGTCACGGTGTTGTTCAAGGGGCTGATTGGGCGGCTGTCGATCCTTATCGGCGTGCTTATTGGTTACTTGTGCGCGGTGGTGCGCGGGGAAGTGGATTTCTCCCCGATCGCGGATGCGGGCTGGGTAGGTTTGCCGCATTTCCACGCCCCGGCTTTCGATTTCAGCACGGCTGGCCTGTTCGTGCCGGTGGTGCTCGTGTTGATCGCGGAAAACGTGGGGCACGTAAAATCGGTTTCCGCGATGACTGGCCACAACCTTGACGGTTTGACGGGCCGGGCCCTGTTCGCCGATGGTCTTTCTACCATGTTGGCCGGTACCGGCGGTGGTTCGGGTACGACGACGTACGCCGAGAATATTGGGGTTATGGCCGCAACGCGCGTCTATTCGACGGCGGCCTATGTAGTTGCGGCGGTTACGGCACTCGCGCTTTCTATGTTCCCGAAGTTCGGCGTCATTATTGCGACCATTCCGGCGGGTGTGCTGGGCGGTGCGGCCACGATTCTGTACGGCATGATCGGCATGTTGGGCGTGCGTATTTGGGTGCAAAACCGCGTGGATTTCTCCGACCCGGTAAACCTGAACACGGCGGCTATCTCCATGATCGTGGCAATTGCTAATTACACCTGGGTGATTGGGGATATGACCTTCTCCGGGATTGCGCTCGGCTCTTTTGGTGCGATCATTATTTACCATTGCATGCGTTGGATTTCCCGTTGGCGTGGCACTTCCTTGGAACCTGCCACCCCAGCTTCGGCCCCGGCCGGCGCGGAAGTGGAAGGCGAGGAACTGCAACGTTCCTGGGAGGAAGACCAAACTGGCGAAAAGGCCAAGCGTATCGGCCACCGCCGCCAAGCCGAACCGGAAACCGCGGCAGGTAGCGGCCAGTCCGCGAATGCGGAAGCAAGTACGGACGAACCGGAAACCGGCCCGGCCGAAGCTCTCGCTAGCAAGTAGCGTGCCAGGCACAGCGGCAAGCAAAATAATTGGCGCGGCTGAAGATTCGGCTAGTAAATAACTAGCCGAGCACAGCAGCAAGACGAATACATTAGCTGGCAGGGCAATCCTGGCAGGGCAATCTCGGTAACAGTGCGTATGATTCCGGCTAGGGGCGCGGCGCCGGCCGCGCCCCTCGCCGTTTTGCTAGTTAGTCGGTTTTGCTAGTTAGTCGGTTGTCCTAGCTAGTCTGTACTAATAGGAAAGGCTAGCGAGGGAGGAAATAGTGGTGGAAAATCCCCAGGAACTACTCGAATTCTTGGATCCGGAACAGCGGCGCGTGGCCACAACTTTGCGGGGCCCGGTAGTGGTGCGGGCAGGTGCCGGCACCGGAAAAACGCGGGCGATCACGTACCGGATCGCGTACGGCGTCGCCACGGGAGAGTACCACCCGAATAATGTGCTCGCGGTAACTTTCACTTCGCGTGCGGCGGGGGAGATGCGCTCCCGCCTGCGCGACTTGGGAGTTGGTGGTGTAGCGGCACAAACTTTCCACGCGGCAGCTTTGCGCCAGCTGTCTTATTTTTGGGGAACGGCCGTGGGTGGAAAAATCCCGCCAATCAGCGAATCGAAATCTCCCTTAGTCTCCCAGGCAGCCGCACAATTGGGGATGCCAACAGACCGGGTTTCGGTGCGTGATTTGAGCGCCGAAATCGAGTGGGCGAAGGTTACTTTGGTGACGCCTGAAAAGTATGCGGAACGGGCCACCGCCGCCGGGCGTACCGATATTGCGGGGCAAACTCCGGAAATGATCGCCCAGCTGCTCCATAAATACGAAGACGTAAAAACTGAACGCGGCGTAATCGATTTTGAAGACGTTATCCTCCTACTCATTGGCGTGCTCTTGGATCGTGCGGATATTGCGCGGGAAATCCGCGCCCAATACCGCTATTTCGTGGTGGATGAATATCAGGACGTTTCGCCCCTGCAACATCGCCTGCTCCAACTTTGGTTAGGCGGGCGGAAAGACATTTGCGTGGTGGGGGATGTTTCCCAAACGATTTATTCGTTTACGGGTGCTTCGAGCTGGTATTTAGCGAATTTCGTGAAGGAGTTCCCGGAAGCGAAAGAAATCGAGTTGGTGCGTGATTATCGTTCGACGCCGCAAATCGTGGAAGCGGCCAATACGATCATTGCCGATGATGAAAGCGAAGGGGCAGTACATCTAGTTTCCCAAGTGGCTTCCGGGCAACCGGTGGAATACCGCGAATATGAGGATGAAGAAGCTGAGGCCACGGAAATTGCGGAACAGATTGCGCGCGCCCAACAAGATGGCACGCTGCTTTCCGATATTGCGATCCTGTATCGGACCAATGCGCAGTCGGCAGAGTTTGAGACCGCGCTGGGCCGGGCCGGAATTTCCTACCAGGTGAAAGGATCGGAGAAATTCTTTTCCCGGCGGGAAGTACGCGAAGCCATGGTTGCTTTGCGGACGGCCGCCCGGGCTGGCGTAACCGGGGAACTGGCGGAAAATGTGCGAAGCGTGCTGCGGCAAACGGGGTGGCGGGATGAAGCTCCCGAAGGTGGCGGTTCGGCCCGGGAACGTTGGGAAGCACTGCATGCCTTGCTGGTGCTCGCGCAAGATATGGAAGAAAAACGCGGGGCCGATTTACGCGAATTTGTGGCTGACCTAGAAGAACGCTCCCAGTTGCAAAACGTGCCGGAAATAGAAGGGGTCACGCTTTCTTCTTTGCACGCCGCGAAAGGTTTGGAGTGGGAACGGGTATACCTGGCGGGTATGAGTGAAGGGCTCATGCCGATCTCCTTGGCAAAAACTCCGCGCGCCTTGGCAGAAGAACGCCGGCTTCTTTATGTAGGGGTTACGCGGGCTAAGGATTTCTTGCAAGTTTCCTATGCGAAAGGGCGTAATAGTCGCGGCCGGAAGGCTTCCCGTTTCCTAGACCAACTGTGGCCAAAACCGGAAAGCCCGGCTACGGAATGGCGGCGGGGCCGGCGGGAACGGCGCGCCGCGGCAGATAAAGAGTTCCGCGAAAACTATGCCGCAGACGTACCCCTGTTTGAGGCCCTCGTGCAGTGGCGTGCCGATATGGCCCAAGCAATCGATAAACCCGCATACACGGTTTTCCATGACACCACGCTCCGCGCCCTCGCGATAAGCAAACCGGCCAGCATGGAAGAACTCGGGAAAATTCGTGGTATCGGGCCAGCCAAACTCGCCCGCTGGGGAGAAGAACTCCTCCGCGTCCTCAGCACCGGGCAGCCCTAAACACGGAGCGTGGCCGTGAACGCGGGTAGCTCTGAACGCGGGTAGCTCGGGATTCCCGCCGGGGCGATGGAACTATCGGTCCGAAATCACGGTGGGTGATTCGGATACCAGTGGAGCAGGTTGCGGAATGTCCAGGGGAGGGAAATCTGTGGCAGTACAGGCGCAGGTAGCGCCAGGGCGGATCACGGCCAGGCCCGGGATGCCCGGCGGGGGCGGAATTCGCAGTTGCTGGTCGCACAGCTCTAGGCAGCATAGGGCTCGCGCGGCCAACAAAGCGGCATGCTGCAGTTCCAAAAGTGGGGCAAAACCGGGCGGCCGCGTAAAAAGCTGCGGGCTAATATAAGCCCACTCCGGATCCGCATCAACTCGGTGCTCATACACGCACCGGGCACAAGCACTCTGGCCCGGCACCACATACGGCCCGACCGTTACGTCCACATCTTCCGAACACACCAGTAAATGCGGGATACCCGCCTGGAAGAAAATATCGCATTCCAAGGGATTAATCGCCCCGGCCGCAGTCACCACCGCCGCGTCCACCACAACCTCCGCTGCGGTGGCCCGCCCCCGCGTAGTAGCAACAGTTTTCGTGTTTAGGGGATCGGTAGTCACCGTGATTTCCAGTTGCAAATCGCGCATCCCCAAAGCTCCGCGCATCGCCTCCACGCGCGTACCAGTGCCTATCTGGCTCACGTTTAATAACGCCGGATGGTCCGCAAAACCCGTGGGTGCGGCGTCGAAAGTAACCACACTGGCCGCACCGGCAAGCGCCAGGGCAAACACGATTTCTACGCCCAAAGGATCTAAGCGCGGCACGCAAATATGCCTTCCCACAACCGGTGCCAGCATGCCACCTGCATCACCAGTTTCAGCTTGGCTCTCGGCGCCGCCCGTTTCCAGATTATCTGCCGCGCTCGCGGCCAGCGCTTCACTGCTTGAGGCGGTACCAGGGAGTGAATTAGGGGCGGTTCCGGGGAGCCGGCTGGAGCCGGTGCCAGGAAGAGAAGTGGAGGCAGTGCCGGGGCGGGGACTGGAGCTGGTATCGGGAAGCGAGTTGGAGCCGGTACCGGGAGACGAATTAGAGCTGGTATCGGGAAGCGAGAGCGGGTGGTCAATTACGCGGGCACGGTGCAGTAGCTCTAATAATTCGTAGAGGCGGTCTGTATTGAGGCCATGTTGTTGGGCGAGCCGAGTTATTTCCGGTAGTGATCTATCGACGGTTAGCGCGGAAATGAAATCTTGTTCGCGCGCCGAAAGGCCAGCGATCACCACTCCGGCGCGCGGATCAGTGCCAATCTGCAAGGCCGCGCGGTTGCGCCAATAAACACCCAAACGAGATTTGATCTTCATGGGCGCAGACTAGACCGCTTGACCACACCCGCCAACTCCCAATCCACAGGTCAGCTACCCACGGGCAGGCCTGCAGGTGTGCCAGCGGTGCCAATCCAGCCAATCCTGCGTAAGTGGCGCATGCGTAAGTGGCGCAACCGCGCCAATTCGTTATTTCAGCGCAGGCTAGGCTTCCAAGCCGCGCCACGCTGTGCCAAGTGGCAGCCCGCTGTGCCAAGCGGCAGCCCGCTGTGTCAAGCCCCGCTAAACTGCGCAAAGCTGTGCCACGTCGCCGCGCGTTTAGGAAGCGGGCGGTGTATTTTCGGGGCCGGAACCTGCGGTCGTATCTGTAGCCGGACCTTCGGCGGAGCTCCCCGCAGCGCCTTCCGCGGAGCTTCTTCCCGCGGTATCTTCGGCGGAGCTTGCCGAGGAATCTTCCGCGGAATCTGCAGCGGAGCCGGTCGCCTCCCCTGGGGCAGAATTGGCACCGGCATCGGCACCGGCATCGGCACCGGCACCGGCATCAGTACCGGCACCGGCCGCGGTGGCCCGTGCATTGGCATCGCCGGTCACGGTTTCGCCCCAGCTGGGCTCATGCGGAATTGCGGGGTTGGAACCGGAAGTGCTATCCGCGTTACCGGGAGCGGCGTCGTTATCCGCGCCTTCCAACAGTTCAGCCAGGAAAGCATCGAGTTCCTGTTCGAGCGAAGAATCGGTCTCTTCGCTAAAGAAAGCATCAGGGTTGTCCAAATCTTCGGGCGTGGGCAGCAGATCCGGATGGTTCCACAGAGCATCACGGCCGGTAATATCCCGTTCGGCTTTGGCACGCCGCCAAAAAGCGGTGGCTTCCCGCACGCGGCGCGGCGCCAATTCAAACCCTACGAGCGGGCCGAAAGCCTGGTTGAAAGGCGCTTCGGTAGCGTCCCGGCGCACGAAAATTTCGGTGAGTTTGCGGGCGGAAGGCAAGTGGGCAGCTACGGCGTCGGCAGTTACCGCCGCAATCCAGCCCACCACCAAAGAAATCAAGTGTTCCAGGCTGGCTAGCGAAGCTTCCTGTTCCGGGTTCAGTTCGAAAGCAAACACGTCTGTGAGATCGATTTCGGGCACTTGGCCTTCCATCATGTGTTGCGGATCCAAATCCATTTCCCGCACGCTGTTTTCGATCGCTTGCGTATCAATAGAAATTTCGGAAGCAAAAGCGGCCACATTATCCAAAATGCGGGTACGCAACCACGGGACGCGGGAGAAGAGCCGGGCCGCCGCGGTCTCTCGCACCGCGATATACAGCTCCAGTTCGGAAGCCTCAATATCGAGCCCCTCCCCGAAGGCCTCAATATTTTCCGGTACCAAAGCACAAGTCTCGCCCTCGACTAGCGGGAGGCCGGCGTCGGTAGTACCAAAGGAAATTTCGGCCAACTGTGCCAAACCGCCACCGTATTGCACGCCCAGGATGGAAGAAACAATCTGGTCCGTCATGCTGCCAGTTTCTTGGCCGCCCAACATGGATTCGATTATGGCGCGCATTTCTTCGGGGGCGTGCTCCAACTGTTCGGCCATTACTTCGCGGAAAGCGCGCGCAATATTTTCCCCTACCGGTTCGGTGAGTTTCTTAAAGGTAGGTAGGCAGTGGGCCACGAAGTCAAGGCGGCTCCACACTTGGGCCGGGCCGGAAACCGGGCCGATCTCGATCACCGGGTCTAGCCACAGCGAAGCCGTATCCAATGCGGATCGTGCACTTTCCCCTTGCAAAGCAGAAGGCGTGGAAGAACCATTGTGGATCACAGTTTGCCGCGCCACTTGTTCACCCACATGCCAGTTCACCGGGCCATCCCCAGCACTGCCCAGCATCGAACGGATTTGGTTCGTCACGATCTGGAAACTTTGCGGATCGGGCATAGCAGCACCGCCGCCGGGCATACCGCCCGGATTATTGCGCATAGAATCCAGAATCTGCTCGGCGGCTTCGTCTCCTAAAACCGCTCGCAACATCTTCTCGAATTCGTCATTCGGGTTGGCGTCGGCCATTGCTCCTCCTTCATCGCTCGGTTCACACTATTCCAGATTGCGTGGCCAAAGCGAGCAATTTCAGCTTCACGCAACGCCGCCGGGCCGCGGTTTATTCCCTCACGGGTGGTCCGCGGGCAGCTCGCGGGTGGATAATCCGCGGGTAGCTATTCCGTGCGGGGACGGTACCCGCGCGTTCGTTCCGGGCGTGCCCGTTTGCGGGGGCGTGTTTCGCACGTTTCCGCACGCGTTTACCTTTACCTTCCCAAGGTACTAGGAAAGGTATGGGAAATTATCCTATTTTCCAGACTCGTGGTGCATGATGGGCAGGTGGCTAAAGGAACTTTGAGAAGTGGCACGGCTTTCGCCGTCGCCTCCGTTATCGCACTCGTCACCCCGGGCGCATACCTGGTTGAATCTGCCGGGCCCGCTATCGACACCGTGGGGGAGATCGACGGCGTCAAACTCGTGGACATTTCCGGTGCCGAGACTTACCCAACAGAATCAAACTACTACATGACCACGGTATCTGCCGCGGGAAACCCGGATGTGGGTGTGCCCGGTGCCCTGGCCGCGGTGGCCCTGCTCGATAAAAACTCGCAGCTCCTGCCCATTCGTGCCCTCTACCCGCGCTCCTATACGGCCGCGGAAGATGAAGCCCAAAACGAAGCCGCCATGCAAGATTCGCAAACCGTGGCCGCAGATGTTGCTGCCGAACTGGCGGGCCATCCCGTGCGCATGAAACTCACCGTTACCGGAGCTCTGGAAGGAGGCCCGGCCGCGGGAAAGCTCACCGCCGGCGATGTGCTTACCTCACTTAGTGTGCCGGGAAGCGCCGCTGGGAACGCGCCTAGCACCGAGCCGGGCGGCGAGTCTGGTACCGCGGGTGCCGCGGCCGACGGCGCACAACCGGGCGCCACGAAGTCCGTAGAAACTACTAGTTTCTTGCAAATGGCGAAACTGCTTGCACAAACAGTTCCGGGCACCCCCGTTCAGGTGGGATATTTGCGCGAGGGCGAGCCCGGGGAAGTCACAATTGTGACTTCCGCCTACAGTCCCGATCCTTCCGGCTGGGTGAAACCCGGTTCGCAACTGGGCATCGGCGTGACGGTGAGCGACGTCGAATCGCCGGTGCAGGCAAAGTATGCGGTAGAAGATATTGGTGGGCCGAGCGCCGGTTTGATGTTCACGCTCGCTATTTATGACGAGCTCACGCCCGGGTCGCTTGCTGGTAAGGCCACGATTGCCGGGACTGGCACGATGTCTTTCAACGGTGAAGTGGGGCCGATTGGCGGGATTCAACATAAATTGCGCGGCGCGGCGGCGGAAGGGGCTACGGATTTCTTTGCCCCGGCTTTAAACTGCCCGGAAACTGTGGATTGGGAACCGGAAGGCATGAACGTGTGGGCGGTGCGCAATATTCAGGAAGCGATAGCGGCGGCCACACAAATTGGTGCGGGCCAGCGCCCGCAGCTACCCACCTGCCGCGAGCTTGTGGAAGCTGCCCCGCACGTGCCAGATGCCTCTCCTGCGGATGACGCCCCTCCTGTAGCGGACGCAGAATAAAACCTGCCGAGCAAAACCGGGCAGGTGCGGGTAGGGGCGTGCAGGGGCGTGCAGGGGCGTGCAGGCCCTTCCTGCGGCGGACGCAGAGTAAACCCCTGGTAGGTATAGGCGAAAATATTTTTCGCTGAAGAAAGTTTTGCCCACATATCTAGCGTGGAAACTGGTTCCGCTGCCTGCGGTCGGTTATCGTTTAACAGATTGTAGGAAAAGCCGTGTGCGAAAGAACACGGAAACGTTAGGACTTCAGCTTGACTACTTACCAGACTTCGACGCGCACGCGCCGATCAGGGGGATTGGGAGCATTCATCCCCACGCTGGTGATCCTTGCTCTTATCGTGGCGGCGCTTGTGGTTACCGCAAACGTCTACACGGAAGTGCAATGGTATTCCCAGCTCGGTGCAGTGCGGGTTTTCTTCACCCAGTGGGGGTGGGCGCTGGCGCTCGGCGTTATCGGCGTCGTACTGACGATGGCCACGGTGATCGTCAACCTTCGCGCTACGAAACCAAAACAGGCAGATTCGGTTTCAATTCCGGCGAATGTGCTGCGCTACCGTAACCTGGCCGAAAAACACAAGTGGCTTACGTATTTGATTTTGCCCTTTGCGATTGCCCTGCTTTTTGGGGCGCCGCTGGCCGGGGAATGGCGCACTTATCTCACGTGGATTAATCGCACGCCCTTTGGGGAGGTGGATCCGCAGTTCGGCCGCGAGGTTAGCTTCTACGTTTTCACTTTGCCGGTAATTCAGTCGATTCTGACCTTCTTCACCACGCTGATTATTGTGGCGGCCGCGGTGGCTGCCATCGGGCACTACCTGTATGGCGGAATTAGCGTGGAAGATGGCAAGTTCCGCACCACGAACCGGGCGCGCGTACATTTGACGATCCTCGGCTTCCTTCTCATTTTGATTTTCGCGGCGCAGCTGTGGATTTCCCGGTACAACCTATTGCTGGGAGAAAATGAACGTTTCTCGGGTGCTTCTTACACGGATATTAATGCGGTCTTGCCGGGCCGAACGATCCTGGCGATTCTGCTGCTGATTATTGCCGTGCTTTTTGTGGTTTCGGCCTTGCGCGGCATGTGGCGGTTGGTGACCACGGGCGTGATCGTGGCGGTAGTTTCCGCGCTGGCCGTGGGTTGGGCCTGGCCGCAGCTCGTGCAAAGCTTCCAGGTACGGCCGAACGCAATCGAAGCTGAATCCCCGTACATTCAGCGCAATATTGATGCGACTTTGAAGGCCTACGGGATGGACGATATTGAGACCAAGTCCTACCAGGCCCGTACGGAAGCCGAGTCTGGGCTGCTTGCGGGGGATGCGGAAGCAACCGCACAAATTCGGCTCCTCGATCCGAATATTGTTTCCCCCACCTTTAACCAGATGCAGCAAAACCGGCAGTACTATGCCTTCCCGCAGCAGTTGGCGGTAGATCGCTACCAGCTGCCGGATGAAAAAGAAGGGGTTTTGCGCGATACCGTAATTGGCGTGCGTGCCTTGAACTTGGATGGCTTAGATCCCAACCAGCGCACCTGGATTAACGAACACACGGTGTATACGCACGGTTTCGGTGTAGCGGCCGCTTACGGTAATACGACGACGACGCAAGGCCAGCCGCAGTTCTTCCAGGCTGGTATTGCGGCCGATGGTCAGGCTTCCATCAACAAGCTGGGCGACTATGAGCCGCGCGTGTACTTCGGCCAAAACTTGCCGGAGTATTCGATCGTGGGCGCCCCGGAAGGTACGGAACCGTGGGAAATTGATTACCCTTCCGATTCTGCGGGCGGGCAACAGTACAACACCTATGACGGTAACGGCGGTCCCTCGGTGGGCGGGATTTGGAACAAGCTAATGTATGCGATCAAATACCGCTCTACGGACATCATGTTCTCGGACCGGGTTACCGATGAATCCCAGATTCTGTTCGTGCGTGATCCGAAGGAACGCGTGCAGCGCGTAGCCCCCTACCTGACGCTTGATTCCCGGGTGTACCCGGCCGTGGTGGATATGGATGGGAATCCGGATACGCCGAAGCGGCTGGTGTGGATGGTAGATGGTTATACGACGTCGAACTCCTACCCGTATTCGGCACGCGAATCTTTGCAAGAAGCGACGGTGGATGCGCTGACCGGGCAGGTGCAGCAATCCGCGCAGGTCAACTACATCCGCAATTCGGTGAAGGCCGTGGTGGATGCTTATGACGGTTCGGTGACTTTGTACCAGTGGGATGCGGAAGATCCGATTCTGAACGCGTGGGACCGTATTTTCCCGGGCATGCTCACCCCGGTTTCGGAAATGCCGGGTGATCTTATGGCTCACGTGCGTTATCCGGAGGATCTGTTCAAGGTGCAGCGCCAGTTGCTCACGCGTTACCACGTGACGGATCCGGGTTCGTTCTACACCACCGGTGACTTCTGGAATATTCCGACCGATCCGGGGGCTACGACGACTACCCAGCAGGGAGCTTTTGTTACGAACCAGCCGGAGGCGGGCGCCGGAGTGGCCCAGCCGCCCTACTATTTGACCTTGCAAATGCCGGGGCAAGATAGTGCCGAGTTCTCGCTTTCTACGCCCTTTATTCCGGGTGGGCAAACCAACCGGAATATTATGACGGGCTTCTTGGCCGTCGATTCGAATGCGGGTAATGAGGACGGCAAGATCCGCGAAGGTTACGGGAAGATGCGGCTCTTGGAGCTGCCGCGAGATTTGACGGTGCCGGGTCCCGGCCAGGCGCAGAATAACTTCTTGGCGGATGAGAACGTATCCCGGCAGTTGAATCTGCTCAACCAGGGTGGTACCCAGGTGCGGCTCGGTAACTTGCTGACCTTGCCCGTGGGTGGGGGCATGTTGTACGTGCAGCCCGTGTTCGTGCAGGCTTCTTCGGGTACGAGCTACCCGTTGATGCAGTACGTGCTCACGGCCTTCGGGGATTCCAATAGAATCGGTTTCGCGCCCACTTTGCAGGAATCTTTGGATCAAACCTTCGGTGGTGATTCCGGTGCTAAAGCCGGGGATGCCGCGCTGGAAGATTCGAAGAGCGACCGCGTACCGCCAGCAGCGCGAGGCGATGGCAAGGACGCGCAGGATGGAGCCACGCCGGCTCCGAAGTCGCAAGCGCCGAAGGATAAGCCCACTGCCGCGCCAACGCCTGGCGAGGCGGCAGCGCCCGCCCCGGCAGCGGACGCTCCGGCACAGGATCGGCTGAACGCAGCGTTGAGCGATATGCAAGCGGCCGTAACGGAAGCGGAAGAGGCTATGAAGAAGGGCGATTGGGCCGGCTACGGAGCCGCTCAAAACAAGCTCCAAAAGGCCCTGGACCAAGCCGTAGCCGCGGACAAGGAACTCCGGCCTTAAGAAGTAGGGCACTCCGCCCTAAATAAAAGGGGCGCCGCTGACTTCGGCACTAAGCGCCGTTAAGGTGGCGCCGCTCGCTTCGGCACTAAGCGCCGTCTCTGAAACTAAGGCCGGTTTGACTACAGGCGGGGCACGTTCAATCGTGAACGTGCCCCGCCTGCTTTGTTTTTCCCTTTTACTTCCTAGTACGCGGCCCTTGTTTCCCGGTACGCGGCTTTCTGGTGCGCGGCCTCATGCCGCGAGACTTCATGTTGTGCGGCTTCCGAATGCGCGATGCGCGATGTTACTCAAAACACCTTGCGGTTTTGATGAAAGGTGAGTAATATAGATATCTGTCGCCGCGGGGTGGAGCAGTTCGGTAGCTCGCCGGGCTCATAACCCGGAGGTCGTTGGTTCAAATCCAGCCCCCGCCACTACTGAGGAAGCCTCAGAACCTTTTGGTTCTGGGGCTTTTATCATTTCTACTGTTTCTTCTGGTGCAATGTGGGGCGTATTGGCCTGTGGCTATTGCAGACAGGTACGTCGAAAAGATAGGCCCCTACCAGATGGACCCGATAAAGTTGTAGGCCGCATTGTCGCGGCGTCAACAGCCTCAAACGTTCGCCAGATTCGCGTGGGATGGTTCGGTGGTGAGCCGATGATGGGCTGCCGCAGAATGGTTGAGGTTTCGGAGAAGGTAAGAAGCTCAATTTCTAGAGATGCAATCTATGGGGCAACAATAATAACGAACGGGTCTCTTCTCACAGTTTCGAAAATTAAAGCTTTGGCAGAGGCGTGTGCAGTTGATCAGATTGTTGTAACGTTAAACGGCCCGGCGTATTGCGAGTTTTGTTTCATTTAGTGGCGAGGCGTCGGCTCGGCGGTTTGAGGCGGAGGTGGTTTCCGCAATGATTCAGGGCTTGGACGTGAACCCCCTCGTTAACGGAGTAAGAAAACTCGTTAGCGGAGCAAGAAAAGCGGTAACTGCCGGGAAGCGGGCTAATGAAAGTCTCTAAAGGAGAGAACCACGTGAAAATATGGTGGATTGGCCACCTCTGGCGTATTTCTGGAGCCTGGGGGCGTACGGCCCTGCTAGCTATGCTGGCGCAAGCGGCTTGCGCAGCTGCCCTGCCCCTCATTTTCGGTTTGCTCACTCAAGCCGTACTAGATGGCGCCCAACTTCGCGCCATCTGGGGATATCTTGCGGCAGTAGCCGGGCTACTTATTGCCAGCGGGATTTTGGAGCCGATCTCCGAGTATTTGATTGGGCGCGGCACCAGCTACGCCCTCGAAAACTTGCACCGCGACTGGTTCCGCACAATCCTTGCCGTGCCTCCCGCGCAGCTATCGGCCCCGCAAATCTCGCGCACCACCAAGGATCTTTCGCGCTGGGAGGTCACCGACGCCCTCGATAACGCCTGCACGGTCGTCTTCTACCGCATGAGCGGATTCCTTTCTTTCCTGCTCATTGCCCAGTGGAATATCTGGATCGCGATTCTCCTAGCCGGCGCACAGGTAATCTTGGGATACATAAGCCTTGGGTGGTCACGAAGCCTCGAGAGTGCTCCGCCCGCTGCCCAGGCGCGCTCAGATTACTATTACGCCCTGCTCACGCGCTCAACTAATGCGCGCGAACTCCGTATTTTTGGCACGGCCAAGATCTTCTTGCGGCGTTTCGAAGAGTATTGGCGCCAGTACAAGGCATCCGGCCTGGGTGCGGTTTCCGGGCAGGCGCGCCGCGTATTCCTGGTTGCCATCCTCGTTTTCCTTGCCTACCTGGGAGGTTTCGTGGCTCTAGCGTTGAGCGCCGGGACGGGAGCCACCACTGCCGGTACCGTGGTAACGGTTGTCGGTGCGGCCATGAATCTCACCGGCCTGGGCATGATCGGTTCTTCCGCGATTATCTACAGTGTGTACAACGGCGTCGTCGGCCGCCTCACCCAATTCCGCGCGCTACGCACGCAGCCGAGCCCTGCGCTATCGGCACCGCCAACCGCGCGCGCTGATTCACTGGATGCCGGCTCGATACGCCCGCCGAAGGTGGAGATCGATCATCTTTCCTTTAGTTACGACCCGGAAAATTCCGCCCCGGTGATCGCTGACCTGAGCCTCGTTTTAGAGCCAGGTACGACGACGGCGCTGGTGGGCGTCAACGGTTCCGGGAAATCAACACTGATTAAGCTCCTCACTGGTTTAGAAACTCCGGACGCTGGAAAAATCAGCATCGACGGAGGGGCGCCGCGTGGGCAAGCAGCGGTCGTTTTCCAATCCCCAACTCGTTATCCCTTCGGGGCGCTCGCGAATATTCAGCTTGGCCAAGAGTTTCCAGGTGTAGACGTAACGGATATTGCACAGGCTGCCGGAGTGGACGCGCAGTGGCTCACGAGCGGCGAGAAAACGGCGGAAAAGACCGGCTTTTCCGGCGGGCAGTGGCAACGCATTGCCTTGGCCCGGTGCCTGTACTTCGCGCGCGGACGCGGCGGGCTCGTGATCCTCGATGAGCCGACCTCAGCCATGGACCCGATTTTTGAACGCGACCTTTTCGCAGATTTCCGCACGCTGACCAGCGGGCTCACAACATTGCTCGTCACGCATAGGTTGGGATCGGTAAAAAGCGTTGATCGGATCTTGGTTTTGGATGGGGGCCGGATTACCGAAGACGGCACCCACGAAGAACTCATGGCACAACATGGCACCTATTACCACATGTTCGAAACCCAGCGGCACCTGTATGCCGATCAGCCCGAAACAACCGAAAGCGAACCGGAGGAAGAAGCTGGAATGTCGCACGTGACCGGCATCCGCACGCGGCACGTTGCCGGCACCAGCACGCGGGAAACAGCCGGAATGCCCCAAGCTGCTGGCACTAACGCACATACCCGCAGCACATCGGAAGTCGCTCATACTTCGCACAACGGACAGGAGAGTGAGTAGTCGTGCGTGCAACAGAACCGCAAGCATCGGATAGTTCGCAGTCTTCTCCACCAGCACGGATGTCTTCACCGCGCGATATTTCCCGCGCCCGCGCCGTCTCGGACGTGATGCGCCGAGCCTGGCGCAGTGCTCGCGAAGCTTTCCTGCTGGCCCTCATTGAGCCTCTAGCGGCTCTGACCGGAGGGCTTGCCCCGGTATTCGTCACTCTCATGGTGGAAGGAGCATTACAACATAATGCGCAGCTGATGGGCATCTGCGCCGGGATTCTAGCCGGCGTCGTTTTCCTCAATATTTGCGCCACCGTGGTAGGTACGACGGCGCGGCTCAACGTGATCCGTGCGGTCGGGCATTCCTATGATGCTTCGATCGCCCGCGGGCTCGCGGCAGTTCCGTATGTAGACCAGTTGGCCGAACCACAACTAGCTGCCGCAACTCAATTGCTCACGCAAAGAGCCGGGTTGCTCGCGCAGATCGCGAATGGGTGGCTCTCTGCTTTGCGGATCATCATGCAATTCATTGGAGTTGCGGTTTCGGCAGTTTTAATCTGGCCGTGGCTGGTGGTGATTCCTCTCGGGGCAATCCCCGCGCTGCTGATAGAAAACCGTTTAGACGCCGTGGATGAGCAGGCAGAAACGGCCTCAGCAAGCAAGGAAGAGCGCCGCGATCTTCTCTACGAGACTGTAGAAACACCGCTGGCACGTAATGAAAGCACCCTGTGGCATGCCGGCGCGTATCTGCGCGACCGGTTCGCAAAAACGCTGCGGGGTTGGCGTGCGCCTTATGACCGAGCGGCTGGTACCCGATATCGGGCCATGGCCTTGCCCACGCTCATCGTCCCACTCGTTACCGCCGTCGTCATTATCTTCTTGACCTTGCGGATCACGACGGGCGCAGCCATGGCTTCGGCCCTGGCCGGTGCCTTCCTCGTTACTTTGCAGCTCAAGGACGTTACTTGGGCGGTACCGCAGTTGCTACGCGGTTTGCTCGGCTCAACGCGGGCGGTCCGCCGCGCCCTGTGGGTGGAAGAGCAGTGCGCCCACTACGCGGCTACCTCCACCACCGAAGAACGCCACGCAAACGCGGGCAGCGTTGCCGAAACTGCTCGGGAAAACACAACGGAAGCGCCCGCCTGCCGCGAGCAGACGAAGGTTGCGGGCCAGGGCCACGCGGAAGTGGCAGGCCAGCCTCCGGTTTCCGCGGCGCCCTCGCAGGCATGCGCGGTGGCCCTGCGCTGCGAGGGCTTGACGTATCGATATCCGGGCACGGAAGAAAATGCGCTCCACGATGTAAACATTGAGATTCCGGCCGGGAGCACGGTTGCTTTGGTCGGCCGCAACGGATCCGGGAAAACCACCTTCCTTGATCTTGCGCTCGGACTACGGCAACCAAGCGCCGGCGTATGCGAGTGGGAAGGTGAGGCCACCGGCGTCGCCGCGACTTTACAGGACTTCTTACGTTACGAAGCAACAGTCATGGAAAACGTGGCCTTCTCACGCGACCGGGTGGCGAAGCTGGCCAACCGGGCTAAGGAACCAAACCTCGTGCAAGAACCGAAGGCCGGTCAGGATGCAAACCTCACGCGGGAAGCTGATCCGGTGCGCGCAGCGCTGGAGGAAGTGCAACTTGGGGGCGTGCTTGCGGATTTGCCGGAGGGTGAAGACACCGTGCTCGGCACTCGTTGGCAAGGTGCGCATGACCTTTCGGGCGGGCAATGGCAACGCCTGGCGGTGGCTCGCGCGCGCTTCCAATTGCGGTACGCGCAGGCCGGAAGAATTGCCTACGACGAAGCCTCGAGTGCCCTAGACGCGTTTGCGGAAGAGCAACTGGCGAAGGTGTTCCTCGATAAAACCGGGCACGCGAACGTTACTTTCTACGTCACGCACAGGATGAGTATCGCCAAGAACGCGGACCTGATTCTTGTGTGGCACAACGGCGAAATTCTGGAATCGGGTACACATGCCGCCTTGATGGCGCAGGGCGGGCTCTACAGAGAAATGTTCGAAGCACAGGCGACCGGGCTTCACGAAGCCTGAATTGGGCCCTACCTGGAGATTGACCGGTTTGTTGTAGCAAAAGAAAACGAAGAAGGCCCCCACGCAAAGTGGACATGGGGGTGATTGGGATTACCCTTGTTTTGTTGATACTGGATTAGAGGGATTGTCGGTGGGGTGGTGGTTTCCACTCGCGTCTGGGCTTTCATTTCTATTGCGGATCGGCGCGCGGATCTGATGGTGTTACGGGGAGAGCGTGAATAATTCCTACGGGGAGGCCTTTGTTTAGCAGACACTTTCCGTGGCTACTCCGAATGTCTCATACAGTTCCGGTAGCAGTACTTGTCATTTTGTGTCGCCCGCATGGGCCGGGCTAGTTTTTAGGACCGGTCGGTTTGAGTGCCTTCCTGGGTTTGGTGCCATTGGTTGGCGTATTCAGTCGGTGGGATAAATCCTAGGCTCGAATGCGGATGATGCGTGTTGTAACGCTCTGACCACAGTCGCAGGCAGTGCGACGCGTGGGCAGGGTCGTCGAACATCTCGTCTTCTAGCAGCTCGTCACGTAGCCGGTTGTGGAAGGACTCCACAAACCCGTTATGCCAGGGCATTCCCGGTGGGATGAACGCTTCGATAGTGTCTTGCTTGGCTGCCCATTGAGTCAGCTCTTGGCTGATGAACTCCGGGCCGTTATCCATACGCAATACCCGAGGTCTACCACCACGCACAGTGGCTAAATTCTCCAGCAGGTCAATCACCGCAGTAGCGGTAATTGACCGAGCGACCTCGAAACCAACATGCTCACGGGTGAACTCGTCGATCACGTTGCAGATCTTGAAGGTTTTGCCCTGGTAGTCACTATCAAACTGGAAGTCCAGCGCCCACACTTGCCCCGGACACGTCGCTGGCTGCGTGCGGGGTGTTGGCACGGGCAAGCAGCGTCGCTTAGCAGCTTTGCGAGGAAAGACCCGCAGACCCTCCTGGCGCCACAGGCGGCGCACCACATCACGGCCACAGGTAAAGCCGGCCTGTCGGGCTTTCACCCAAGCGCGGCGATAGCCCCAGCGTCGGTACTCACCAGCGAAGGTGACCAGCCAACTGCGCAAAGCGGCGTACTTATCCGCGCTAGGCTTCTGGTGGCGTTTGCGGGCGTTGTAGTACGCCGCTGTGGATACCCCGACGACCCGGCAGGCAAAGCGCACCGAATAACCCACAGATAGAG
>NZ_FNAU01000004.1 GCF_900102025.1 Actinobaculum suis
GCGTAGTTCATAGCCTGTTCAAAAGGCGTAACCATCTGGCCTTGGCGCATTTCTGCATGATCAAGATTGACGCCGATGGATTTCTGTTCGATGAGTGTTTTCGCATCCGGAATGATGGCATCGATATAGCCACGCCGGGAGGTGCCTTCCTCGTAGCGCACGCCCGTGACGGTTTGAACTTCCGGCATGCCCATGACCGAACGCAGCAGATTACCCCAGAACTGTTGGGTATCGCCCTTTTCATAGCCGCGCCCGCGCCACGTTTCCGCGAAAGTCTGCGCGTTGTGGCGCCGCTGAGTTTCGGTAAGCGTTGAACCTGTAACCTGTGCCGTCATAGCCCCCATGTTAGCTGCAGGGTCCGACACAAAATTGTGGCGCAGGGTAACGCCGTCGCGAAATCTAACACTTATTCGTGGATTGGCCGAAGTGTAACGGTATATAAAAGAGGAATACAGAGGAATACGCAGCGTAGCCCAATTGCCATAGGAGAAGGGGTCAAACGGCTTTGCGCGAAGCAGATCAGATCAGTCAACGCTCCCCTTTTCGAAAACTGCACTTTCATCTCGGAACAGCAAGCGCCCGTAGCGGTAAGCGCCTGTAGCGGTAAAACGTCAAAAGCAGGAAGCTCCAATAGCGGCAAGTGCCAGTAGTACCTTCCACATCAGCAACACCCAAACCAGTACACCCAAACCAAAACACCCGAACACCCGAACACCTGAAATAGTCCCGGGTTTCTCCCGCGTGCAGGCGCGGCTAGATAAGAGCTAAAGCGTGGCAAACTTCGAGTCCGAAGGTTTTTCCCGCGCGCAGGCTTGGCTAGATATTATGGCTGCATGGCAACACGTGAGCGTGAGAGTGGGTGTGGATAAACCATGACCGAGCACGCCAATGTAACTATCTACGACGTCGCTAAGCTTGCGGGCGTCTCGGCCTCCACGGTTTCGCGAACTTTCTCCTCGCCGGCGCGCGTGAGCGAGAAAACGGTTGCCAAGGTACATGAAGCCGCCCGCACGCTCGGCTACAAACAAACGGGATCGGTCTACTGGGAAGAATCGGAAAGTCCGCGCTTACTTGGAATCGTGATGGTAGAGATTGCGAATCCGGTTTATCGCGATATTCTCAAGGGCTTCCAAGATGCCGCGGCGGCCAAGGGCTACAGCATGGTGGTGATCAATTCCCCGGGAACTCCCGAAACCGAGAAGCGGACTCTTAATGCGGTGCTTCCGTTCCTCGATGGCATCGCTTTTCCGATTTCTTACCTGAGCCTCGCGGAGATCCGTAAGTTCGGGCGCGCAAAGCCCGTAGTGCTAATCAATAGGCACGCCACTGGGCACACGTGCGTGGTTGCTGGTGTCAAACGTGGCGTCCACGAAATGTGCGAGCACCTGCAAGAACTCGGCCATACGCGGCTCACCTATTTAGCCGGGCCGGAACAATCATGGACGAACGCGTTCCGCTGGCGTGCTCTGCAACGCGAGTGCGAACAGCGGGGACTTTACGTGCGGCAGGTGCGTGGCCTCGTAGCGATGTTTGAAGGTGGGGAGAAAGCGGCTCGCAGGTGGCGGCCGGAACATGGCACCGCGGTGGTTGCGTTTAATGACGCGATGGCGGTGGGTTTCATCCGCGAAATTCGCCGCCGGGGCATGGCAGTGCCGCAGGACGTCTCGGTAGTCGGTTTCGATAATTCGTATTTGGCTACCCTTGCCGATCCACCTCTCACCTCACTTTCCTCCGGTGGTGAAAACATCGGTCGCAAGGCGGCCGAATCGCTGATCTGGCAGAACAACAACCGCCGAATCCGGGAGCGCAAAACGTTCCTGCTTCCGGTTGAGTTCGCGGTGCGGGGTAGCACGGGCCCCGCCCCAGTGGTCCAATAGGGGTAGCGCGGGCCCCGCTCCGGCTGTACAAAAGTGGGAGAAAGGGCCCCGCCCCAGTAGTCCAATAGCGTTAGCACGGCACGCAAAAGGAGCCTGGTATTGGTCCGGGCCGGTAAAGCCAGAAACATACCAGGCTCCCCATCTGCGGGATGCGTGCAAGAGGCAGGGCGGCTCTGCGAAAAACATAAACGCAGCGGGTGAGGCCCTGCCCGCTCTGCCTCGTAACTCGGAGCTAAGCGCCTCTAGACCAGGAGCTAGGCGCCTTGTTCCTCCTTCAGCCGGAGCCAGCGTTCACGCACTTTGTAGGCATTGAGCTTGGGCTGGCGGTCGCGGGTAAACATACCCTTCTTGTTCCCCGCCACGCGCATGGTGCCCGGAACGGTCTGGAAATCGGCGAAGTTCCACATCTGTTCACCCTGGATCTGCGGGTAGTCGTCAAACACGCGGTGGAACATGGCGAGGTTATCTGCCTGGAACTCTTCGGACCACGGGCGGGCGAAGAAGTCCTTGTTGCCGTTTAGCGTATCTGGGCCGTACTCGGTAAAGATGATTGGCTTGCCGGGGAAACGTTCGATCCAGCCGTCGATTTCGCGGCGTAGCGCCGCTTCGGCGTCGTTCAGTTTGCCCGTGTTCACATACCAGCCGTAATAGCGGTTGAGCATGATGACGTCGAACAGGTCGGTAATCTTCTCAACGTCCGGGGTCGAGAGCATGACGTTCACGTAACCAACCGGGCGGGTCGGGTCAGCTTCCCGTGCCAGTTCGACGAGTGGTTTGAAGTATTCGCGGGAAGGGTCCGTGTTCGTTTCCGGTTCGTTAGCAATCGACCAGATGACGACCGACGGGTGGTTTTTGTCGCGCGCAATGAGGTTGCGAATTTCGCGAGCGTGCGCCTCTTGGGTGGTCTTGTTTACCGTTTCTTCGGAGAAGGTGGTGAAGCCCTGCGAGCCGAAGATACCGCCGCCAATGCCCATGTTCAAACCAACAGCGGGGGTTTCGTCGATTACCACCCAACCCTGTTCGTCCGCGTAGTCCATGACTTCTTCGGCATACGGGTAGTGCGAGGTGCGGAAGGAATTCGCACCCTGCCAACGCATGATGTCAAAATCGTTGATCATCGAAACGTCGTCGTGCTGCTTCCCGCGAATGTAGTTGTCTTCGTGGCGGCCGTAACCGCGGAAGTAGAACGGCTTGCCGTTGATCTTGAACACGCCGTCCTCGATCGTCACGGTGCGGATGCCGAAGCGCTGCGGGTAGACGTCGCTATCGGCCGTCACCTCGAGCGTGTATAGCGCGCCGTGGCCGGGAGCCCAGAAATCAGCGTTTGCGACTCGCAGTTCACCCGTGGCACCTTCGCCAGCGGCAACTTCCGTGCCGGTAGCGTCCAGCACGCGCACCGAAACCTGCTGCGCACCGTTGGCGACGACGTCGTACTTCACCACACCGTCCGTGCCGTCAATGTCGGTAACAATCGTGACATCTTGTACGGCAACCGCGGGGCGGGTGTAAAGCGAGACACTGCGGTGAATACCGGCGTAGTTGTAGAAATCGTGGAAATAGTGCTGCACATCGTTGCCGTCCACGTCTTGATCCACATAGCCCGGCGGGATGGAATTCCAACCGAGGCGATTATCAACCGCCACCGTAATCGTGAATTCTTCGCCTGCCTGCACCTGATCTGTAATATCGGCTTCGAAGGGCAGGTACCCGCCCACATGGCTCACTACTTCGGTGCCATTAACAAACACCGTGGCTTCGTGCGTTGCCGAGCCGAAATGCAGGATTAGACGATCTTCGCCAAACTTGGGAGCGAAGGTAGTGGTCTGGTACCACACGTAACCAACGTGGTCATGCGTGGCATTATCGATGAAGACGTCGTTGTACGACCCAGGTACTGCCATCTTGCGGTTGGTGTCGAGCGGGCCGGCGAACCATTTTTCCGCAAAGCCGGAATTGTTTGTATCGACCTTGAAATCCCAGGTGCCGTTCAGCGACTTAACCTGGCGCGAACGGGATTCTCTCACACGTAACATATTGGCTCCTTTACCAAAGATGTAGCTTGTTCCACTCCAGTATCTCGGAATATGGCACCGTAGCGGTCAAGTTGCCAAAAGTTGCAGGCGGCCGTGGCCGCCCCAGCTACTAGCCGGTGGCCGGTAGCTAGCAGTCGGTTAGCCGGGAATTAGTTGCAGGCAGCTAAAACCTGGTCACGTGTGAAAGCTAATCAACACCCCAGAGGCGGTTCAGCATCTTTTGCGAACGGCCGCCTTCGCGCAAGCCAGTCACGCGCATGGTCTTGCCCTGTTTGCGATATTTTTCGTGGATCGAATGCAAGGTGGAAACCGCGGAAGCGTCCCAAAGAACGGTTCCGGTTAGGTCCACGGTTACCGGCGAAGTGTCTTCATTGAAGGCGAAGGAGTAGAAGAGATCATTCGAGGAGGCGAAGAACAGCAACCCTCTGATCCGATACGTGGTGCCTTCCGGAGTGCTTTCCCGCTCTAGCTCCGTGAACTGGGAAACGTTATGTGTGAACACAATAATTGCCACTACCACGCCGGCAATCACGCCGATCGCCAAGTTTCCGGTAGATACCGTGAGTATCACCGTCACCAGCATGATGAAAGTTTCGGAAAATGGCATCACGCGCAACGTGGAAGGTTTGAGCGAATTCCAATCCATGGTGCTCACCACCACGGTTAGCATTACGGCCACCAGGGCTGCCATCGGAATCAGCCCGGTAATATCGCCGAGTGCCACCACCAATACGAGGAGAAATATCCCGGAAACCAGGGTGGAAAGGCGGGTACGAGCACCGGCCTGGATGCCTACTACGGTCTGCCCCACCATTCCGCAACCGCCAATGCCGCCAAATAGGCCGGCCACCAGGTTAGCAATGCCTTGCCCCCAAGTTTCTCGGGACTTAACCGAATAGGTTTGCGTCGCATCATCCACAATATTCGCGGTGAGCAGGGATTCCATCGTGGCCACCAAAGCCATCGCAAAGGCGTACGGGAAAATGATCTGCAAAGTTTCCCAGGCCAGTGGCACCTGCGGGATCAGCAAGGTAGGCCAAGAGGAAGGCAATTCGCCCATATCTCCAACCGTGGGTACGCCAATACCCGTCACGACGACGAAGATGGTGAGGACCACGATGGCCACCAAAGAGGAAGGGATCGCCTTCGTCAATTTGGGGAGCAACCAGACGATGAGCACGCCCGCAACAACTAGTGGGTAAACCTGCCACGGCACATTAATTAGATGCGGCAACTGGGCCGAGAAAATCAAAATGGCCAGCGCATTTAGGAAGCCAATATTTACGGATCGGGGAATGAAACGCATCAACCGTGCCACCCCGGCCACACCCATAATGATTTGCAGCAGGCCGCCAAGCAATACCGTGGCAATCAAATAGTCCATGCCGTAATCGCGCATTACCGGCGCAATTACAAGTGCCACCGAACCGGCAGCCCCGCTCATCATGGCCGGCCGCCCTCCGGTAAACGCGATCGTGATCGCAATCGCCGCGGAAGCAAAAAGGCCGACCTTCGGGTCTACGCCCGCCACAATCGAAAATGAGAGCGCTTCCGGAATCATTGCGAATGCCACCACCAGGCCGGCAAGTACTTCCGTAATAAACGTCCGTCCGGAAGAAAATGCGGTCTTAAACGACCCAATGGTGTCTAATGCAGTTGGCCGCGTCTTGTGAGGCATGGGCTTCTAACTCTCTTTCTTGCGGTGCGTGCAAAACAGCAGAATTGTTAGGCTATCGCATACCTGTAGCACTTGTAGTGCCGCCCTGGTCACAAAAGTTGCAATGCTAGGGCAGAATGCCAGCGGCCCGCATAGATCACGTATGGCGTTTTAGTTCCAAAGTCCTTACAGTTCAGAAAGTACGGGTCGTGGCCTAAAACTTGCCGGTTAAAAAACCGCGGGCAGGGCCCAAGCCAAGGTATAAACCCGGTTTGTGCCCCGCCCGCGGCCCTAATAATTGTATTTAGGCCTGCGCGGAAAGCAGTTTAGGCTTGCGCGGAAGCGGAGTCGCTAACGTCGTCGGGCCGGGGAATCAGGGAGGAGAAGGCCAGCGCGCACAGCACCAGCGCCGCCCCGCCAATAATCGCCCACCGGTAGCCGGCAAGCACGTCGGCACTTTGCCCCACGAAGGTGTTGATCGCGTAAAGGATCGCGAAGCTCAAACCGGCACCCAGGTTGAAGGCACCGGAATTCATGCCGGGCAGGTAACCCTGGTTATCGGCCGGGCTGAGTACCACACCCAAACCGTTGAGCATAATGTTGACGATACCCGCGTAGGTAATACCCACCGCGATGCTAATGAGCAAGAGCAGCAGGCGCGTGGGCCGATCGGCTACGAAAGCGGTGAAGAAAAGCAAGCAACTGGTGAGCAACAGACCCACCTGCAATACGCGCTTGTAACCGAAACGGGAGGCCAACTGGCCACTGATCGGACCCATGAGCAGGCCGGCAATCGCGTACGGGGAAAGCGTCCAGAAGGAAACTTCAGCGGCGCTAATTCCCGGGCCTACCGTCGCGTCTTGTGCCAAGCCTGGCACCAGCCCGTTCATCACCGCGAAAACGCCGGTCATGGTCAGCAAAGTGGTACCTAGCAGAGCCCAAGTGCGGCGTTGCTTCAAATACGTGGTGGTAACTAGCGGGTGTTCCACCCGGTTTTCCACCTGCCAGAAAATCCAGAAGGCAATAATTGCTACCACGATGAGTGCGCCGAAGAGCGCCCAGTTCGCTTCGGCCAGTTTGCCGGCCTCGTTGAAGGCAAAGTAGAGAGCGGCAAGCACGATCACCAGCGGGAACGTGCCCTTCCAGTCCATGGGTACCTGTTCTTCCGCGCGCGATTCTACGGTGCCGTGCCAGATCGCGAAGACGGCGATCAAGCACACCACGGCCATCACAAAGAACACGGACTGGAAACCCCATTTATCGGCGAGCCAGCCGCCTGCCAAGGCATCCACACCCGCAATACCGCCGTTGATTGCGGTGAGCACAGACATAAGTTTGGCGTATTGGCGATTATCGGGCACCTGTACGTGCAACATAATCAGTGCCATGGGAACCACCGGCCCGGCCACGCCCTGAATAACGCGGCCCACGGCCAATAGGGGCACTCCGCCCACATATGCGGAAAGTCCGGAGATCACGCACCCGATTCCGGTAATGGCGAGCATCCACAGCATGATGCGGCGCCGGCCAATCAGGTCGCCCCAGCGGGGGAGGAAGAGGGAGAACAGCGCGGCCGCGGCGAAGAATGCTGTTTGGGTAAGGCCAATTTGGCTGGCATCAACACCGAGCTGGTGTTCCATAGTCACCAGGGCGGGGGAGAGCATGGAAGCGTTGAGTTGGAAGGCGAAGATCGCGGCAATGAGCGCGATCATAAGCACCGGAACACTTGGTGTTTTATCCACGACTCTGCGGGAGGTAGTGGTTTTCATAGGTGGCTCCTCTTTGAGCTAGTAGGGGTTCAGACGGGCGGGCGGGCCTAGTCGAAAACTATGGTCCCGCCCGCCCGCGCAAGTTTATTACTATAGGTTGATTACTATAGGTCTGCGAGCTCATCCTCGCGTGGTTCGGTGGCACCTGGTGAGTACAACACGCGGCGGGCCAGCGCATGACCATCTTCGGTAGCGCGGATCACATCGCGATGACGCAAATATGAGGCGAGGAAACCGGCGTTGAAAGCATCGCCAGCTCCCGTCATATCGCGCGGATTCTTGGCAGGTTTCACCGGCACGGTAGCGTGCAGTTTTCCTTCGATAAATATCTTGGTGGCATTTTTACCCGCCCGGGCCAGGAGGGTAGTTTCCGGCAGTTCGGCTAGGAATTCTCCCGGCTGGTCGCCGTGCGCGAGGTCCATGTATTTTGTTTCGTCTTCATTGGCAGAAACAAAATCTGGGCGCAGTTCGCGCATTAGCTCTTTGAATTTATCGATACCGAAAAAGTCGATCATTCCCGTGGAAGAAACATCGAAGGAAAGCATTTTGCCCTGTGCTTTCACTTGCTTCGCGGCCGCAATCACGGAATCGGCGGTGGGGTTGCCTTGGAGCGAATAACCGGTGATGTGCAGCAATTCGATGCCGTCCAGCCACTCCGGGGCAATGGTTTGTAATTGCCCGGAAGCCCCGCGCGAAGGAAACATATTCCGTTCGCCATGGTCGTTGATCATAACCACGATCATTCCGGTAGCGTCCGCCACCTGGCATTTCACCTCCACTCCGTGGCTTTCCAGTTCCCGGGTGAGGGTGATCCCCGCTAGGTCATCGCCTACGCAACCGATAAAACGCGTGGGGTAGCGGCTACCCGCGAAGGCCGCCACATTTGCGGCAGAACCTCCGCGGGTCATGGTGATCTCAGACCTGGTATCAGTTGCCGGGCGCACCGGTTCCTGTAACCAGATCACGATGTCTTGAACAATATCTCCTATAACACCTAGCATGACGCATCAGTTTTTCTTAGGAGGCAAGTGCCGCGGCGATATCTGCGGCCACGCGCGCATTGTTGAAGTACAGGGCTACATTGGCGTCCAGGCTGGCATTGTTGGTTTCCTGGCGAATGAACTCGAGCAGGAAGGGCGTTACTGCTTGGCCTTCCACGTTCTGATCTTCCAGGGCCTGCCAAGCCTTTTCGATGATTACGTCCAAGCCTTCCGGATCGAGCTGTTCGGCTTCCGGAACCGGGTTGCCCACGCAGATCGCTTCCGAAAGGCCCATATCCCGCATGGTGTTGAAAATAGTGGCCACTTCTTCCGGCGATTCCACGCGGTTGGCCAGCTTGTAACCGGAATCGGCCACGTAGAAGCCCGGGTAGTTGTTCGTCTGGTAGCCCACTACCGGCACCGAAAGGGTTTCGAATCGTTCCAGGGTGGCGTGAATGTCCAGCACGGCCTTCGCACCCGAGCTCACCAGTACGATCGGATACTTGGCCAAAGCCAACAGATCGGCAGATTCGTCAAAGTTTTCGGAAGCGCCATGATGTACGCCGCCCAGACCGCCGGTGGCGAAGACCTTGATACCGGCCTTGTATGCCAAGAAAGTGGTGGCCGCGATCGTGGTGCCGCCATTCTTCTTGGTTACAGCACCGTAAGCCAGGTCCCGGATGGAGGCCTTGAAGACGTCGTCGTCCTCACTAAGTTCCTTGATCTGTTCCGGGGTGAGGCCTACCGTGGGCACGCCGTGGTATACGCCGATGGTAGCCGGAACGGCACCTTGGGCGCGGATAGCTTCTTCGCCTTCGAGCGCCACTTCGTAGTTGCGGGGGCGCGGCAACCCGTGCGTGAAAATGGTGGATTCGAGGGCAACAACCGGCTTGCCCGCCGCTACCGCGGCCACGATGGAATCAGCAATTTTAATGGAAGCCATTTTCTTTCCTTTGCATGCTAGATGGTTCTCTTAGGCCTTATCTAATGCGAAAATAGGAGCTGGAACCAGACCTATTTACCTATTCTTTGATAGGAAAGCCTTATGAAGTACACGCTACATCAGCTTCGCACCTTTGCGGTATTGGCGCAAACTGAACACTTCGGTAAGGCCGCCGAGCTTTTGGGGGTTTCCCAACCCACGGTCAGTAACGATATTCGTAATTTGGAGCGGGCGCTCGGGGTGGTCCTTTTCAAACGTTCCCGGGCCGGATCGAGGTTGACGCCGGCCGGCGCGGCGCTCGTAGAACAAGTGGACCTGGTGTTGCGGGAAGCGGAAAAGCTGGGTGAGTTAGCCCGGGCCGCGCAGGCCACACAAACCGTCCGTTTCGGGCTTTCTCCCAGTTTGGTGAACCGGTTAGCGCCGGCGGTGCTCGCGGCGCTCGACCAGGAAACAAATACCCGGAGCCCGCGCACGAGCGTGAAGCTTTTGGAAGTGGGAACCGGGGAACTAGAAGGATTGCTTATCCGGGAGCAGGCCGATTTGGTAGCCGGGCATTTTGTACAAGCCCCGCCTGGCGCGCGCGGGGCCACGATCGGCCAGGACGCCATTTGGGTGGTTTCTGGACCCGGCAAATTCCATCCCGATAAGCCCGTAGAAGTAGCGAGTTTACGTAATAAGAAGCTGTTGATCTGGCCGCGGGAAAACAGCCCGCGCTATTACGACTATTTGGTGGGGCTATTGCACGGGGCCGGGATCGAACCGGAAATATCCCATGCGGGCTTGCGCGTTTCGGGCGCGTACTCCTATATGCTCACCACCGGCCGGGCCTATTCGCTGGTCCCCGAAGATTTCGCTTTGGAAATCCCGCAAAGCCTTTCTGCCGCACCGATCAGCCCACCGGCCAGTATTCCCCTCGATGTGGCCTGGCGCCAGCCGGCCCTACCCGGCGTCGAATACCTAATCCAGCTGATCATCAAAGTACGCGAAAACTGGGCGCACGCGGGCTAGGCCCGGGCGCCGACGCCGTGGGTGGTTGTTTCAAGCCCGGTAGCGGGAAGGCGCGGGTGCGGTACGGATAGCGGAAGGCGCGGGCGCGGCGCCGGCTATTTTCCGTTTTTCTTGGCGCCGCGCCAGGCTTGGAAGAAAGCAAGGCCAATGAGCGCCAAGGTGAACCAGAGCAGGTATTTGTTGATGAGCTGCACTACCGCGAGCACTTCAGTTCCAAAGGTCCAGCCGAGTGCAATAAAGACGCCGTTCACCGCCAAAAGGGAACAAATATTGAGGAGCGCCGTTAGCCAGGCACGTTGCCGTAAGAAACCAAGCAAGCCGTTCACGATCGACGTCGGGATCGGGCCCGGGCAGTAACCCACCGGTACCAGGCAGGAGGTAAATACCTGAGCGCGCCGCGAGGCCAGCGCCCGCCGCGCCAACCGTTGCACGCGGGGCGTGTACTGGGTAGACAGGTCAATAAAGTCCATGCCCCAACGCCGGCCCATCCAATAGTAGAAAGGCATGAACTTCAGCGCGCCCACCAGCGTACACAGCCAATAACCCCACCACGGGCCATCGCCCACCGAAGCATTCGCCCCGCCCAGCACCGAAGAAGTATAGCCACCCACCAGCAAGGTGTAAGCCCACGGGTGGTTCAAAAGCCAGGTGCGCAAGGGAATAAGCACAATCCCAAACACGAATATTACGAAGAGCATGCCGATCAGAAAAATATCGGTGCGTTGCGGGTTCGCAAGAAAATCCGGAACCTGCACTTCCTCGGCTTCGGCTGCTTTCGAAAGCGCTTCCTGCGGTATTTCCGGGGATACGCCGTTTTCGTGTTCCGCCACTCGTTTCCCGCCCTTCCTTTGTCTGTTTGCCCGTTGCAGTTGCTGGTGGCTTACCGCCCCGCACTGTTATCTCCCGCAAGCCTGTGACCGCGTACCGTTTGGCCGCGCGGCGACCACGAGGCGGCAACGTTTTACCACTGCGGGGCCAGCACCTAGATAGTTAGCCGGGTGCTTACCGTTTGGAGTATATGCGGGGTGCGCGGTTGCGCGTATTTTGTTTTACCTTCGCGTGCGCATTGCCACGCGTTACTATTAACCGCATGTGTACCGATTCCGTAGCATTACACCCCGGCCTAGACGAGGTGCGCGAATACGCCGCCGCGGGCCAATACACGCGTTGCCCAGTGGCGATGCGCCTCCTTTCCGATTTTCTTACCCCGGTAGGTGCGCTCGCGATCCTCAAAAATGCTTCCGACCACGTATTCCTCCTCGAATCCGCGGGCCAAAATAACACTTGGGGTCGCTACACATTTTTGGGTCTAAATCCGAGCCTGGAAGTTACCGCCCGGGACGGCCAAGTCACCATCACTCCCGGGGAAACATTTACGGCACACCCCTCGCAAATAATCCGGGATATTCTGGCCCGCTACCGCAGCCCGAAAGTTCCGGGCATGCCTACTTTTACCGGCGGGCTGGTGGGATATTTCGCTTACGACTACGTGAAATACGCCGAACCTTCGCTGCAGCTAGCGGCCGCGAACCCGCATGGTTTCAATGATGTAGACCTCATGCTGTTTGAAACCGTGATCGCCTTCGATAATTACGCCCAAACCATCCAGCTCATAACCAATATTGATGTGCAGGCCCCAGATTTGGAAGCCGCCTACGCCCGCGCCGCCGCACATCTGCAAGAGCTCGCTCAGTTGTTGGTATCTGGCACGCCGAGCCCGCATACGCACGGCCGCCTTACCGGGCCGATTACCGCGGCGCTCAGCGAAGCCGAGTTCACGCAGTTGGTGCGCCGCGCCCAGCACTTTATTCACGAGGGCGATATTTTCCAGATCGTCCCTTCTAATGCACTTTCCGCGCCTTTCGAAGGTTCGCTTTTCGATACCTACCGGGTGTTGCGTACGATCAACCCTTCCCCATACATGTTCTATTTTTCGGGGGACGCGATCGAAATAGCGGGGGCTTCCCCCGAAACTTTGGTCAAACTTGCCGACGGCGTACTCCACACTTTCCCCTTAGCGGGTACGCGGCCGCGGGGGAAAACACCCGCGGAAGACGAAGCCTTGGCCACCGAACTTTTGGCGGACCCAAAGGAACGGGCCGAACACAATATGCTGGTAGATCTGGGCCGTAACGATATTGGCAAGATTTCCGAGTTTGGCACGGTAGAAGTGGAAAAGTACATGGAGATTTTGCGCTTCTCCCACGTAATGCATATCGGTTCGGTAGTGCGCGGGAAGATCCGCGCGGATAAGGACGCGCTAGACGCCGTCGAAGCACTACTTCCCGCCGGAACGCTTTCCGGGGCACCGAAAATCCGGGCCATGGAAATCATTAGCGAACTGGAAGGGGACCGGCGCGGCCTGTATGGCGGGGCGCTCGGCTACCTCGATTTTTCTGGCAACCTGGACGTGTGCATCGCTATCCGTTGTGCTTATAAAGCGGGCGGGCGCGTGTGGGCGCGCAGCGGGGCCGGAATCGTGCAAGATTCGGTACCGGAAACCGAATACCGCGAAACCGTCAATAAGGCTGCCGCGATGCTAGACGCCCTGCGCGTAGCTGAAGAACTCATCGGCCCTGGAAATGTGGTGTTCCCATGATCCTGCTTCTCGATAACTACGATTCTTTCACTTATAACCTCTACCAGGTGATTGGTGCTCTCAATCCGCAGGTGCGGGCCGTGCGCAATGACGCCCTGCAGGTAGCAGAAATCGCGGCCCTGCATCCGGAAGCGATCGTGATTTCGCCCGGCCCGGGTTTCCCGAAAGACGCCGGTATCAGCGAAGAGCTTATAGCTAAGCTGGGCCCGCAAGTGCCGATTCTTGGCGTGTGCCTGGGCCATCAAGCTATTTGCGAGGTGTACGGCGCAGAAATTACCTACGCCCACAAAGTGGTGCACGGGAAAAGCGACCCGGCCGCCGTCGACACTAAATCCGTACTCTTTTCCGGGCTGGAAGCCACGCAAGAAGTAGCGCGCTACCATTCTTTGGCGGTGCGGGAGGATACTTTGCCGCCGGAGTTACGGATTACCGCGCGTAGTTGCGACGACGCCGAAGTTATGGCCGTAGAGCATACGCGCTACCCGGTGTACGGGGTCCAATTCCACCCCGAATCGATTATGACTCCGCAGGGGCCGGCGATGCTGGAGCGCTTTTTAGCGGCAGCACATGCGCTATAGCGGCCACTGCCTGCCGGCGGTAAGCACGGTGGTTAAAACTATCGAAAAGTATGCTTTGAATCGCATAGCCTTCGATAAGGCCAATAAAGATCGGGGCGATACCGCACATATCGGCTTCCGGATTGCCTTGCTCGCGGGCCCAAGTTTGCATGAGGTTGAGCAACTTGGTGGAAAACTCGTTGTAGATATCTTTGAGTAGCCGGCCTAATTCGCCATCGCCTAAAGCGGCGGCGCCCAGTTGTACCAGAACTCGGGCGCGTTCGGGATCGGCGTCGAGCGCGTCAAAAGCCATGGTCAAAATATCGTGCGGGGCCAGAGCCTGTTCGGAAGCAAAATTGATAGCCCAGCGCGGGGCAGAAATAGCTTCCGCAATAATTTCTTTGAAGATCGCCGGCTTGTTTTCAAAATGGTGATAGATCGCCCCGGCAGACGTCCCCGATTCGCGCACAATATCCGAAATAGAAACTTGGGAAACGCCTTTGGTGAGAATCAGGCGGCGCGTGGCCGCCAAGATCTCCTGGCGGCAAGATTTGTGAGACGTCATACCCTCAGTCTAAGCGGCGTTGCAGGGTTTTCCGGTAAGGAAATGCCGCGCACCTGCCGTTAAGTCAAGAATGTGCCTGCCGCTAAGGCAGGAATTTAGGGTAAAACGCGGGCGAGGATTGGGAAAAATGCGTGTGTTTAGGAAAAAACATGGGCATATTTACCGAAAGTTGTGGGCAAATCTACCGCGCTGTGAATTACGCAAGATTAGCATCACGGAAATAGGCGGAAATAACATACTGACCAGAACGATCGTTATGGTTGAACAAGTACTAATTACAGAACGATCATTTTGGTAGCTTCGCGGGTTCGCGTCACCCGAGCTTGCGGGCAGTCATACATCTCATACGCTGATTCGCCTCGGAGGGGTACAGAACTATGACGGGTGCTCCCGTTCCCAATGCTCAGACTGGACCGGCAAGCGCACCGCGCGCGGAAAAGACGGCGCCGGCGGCGGCGCCAAACGCGGAAACCGCGCCGCAAACTGCCCCGCAAACTGCCCCGGAAACTGCGCCGGAAACCACGCCGCAAACCGCCCCGGAAACCTCGCTGCAAACTGCTCCGGAAACCGCGCCGGCAACCGATACCACTTTGCGGCTGGGGCTAGACGTAGGTTCCACCACGGTCAAGGCGGTGGTCACGCGCGGCACGGAAATCATTTTCTCGGCCTACCGGCGCCATAATGCGGACGTACGGCGGGAAATGTTGCGTCTGCTCACCGATGTGGCAGAGGCTTTCCCAGAAGAATCCATGTATGCGGCGATTACAGGTTCGGGCGGGCTTTCGGTTTCGCAAGGCATGGGCGTGGGCTTCGTGCAGGAGGTGGTGGCCTCCACGGAAGCAATTGAGCGGCTCAACCCGGATGTAGACGTAATGATTGAACTGGGCGGGGAGGACGCCAAGCTCACCTATCTGAAACCCACCCCGGAACAGCGAATGAACGGTACGTGCGCGGGCGGTACCGGGGCGTTTATTGACCAGATGGCGAGCCTGCTGAATACGGATGCGGCCGGGCTAAACACGCTTGCCGAAAAGTACGAGACGATTTATCCGATCGCTTCCCGCTGTGGGGTGTTCGCAAAAACTGATGTACAACCGCTTATCAACCAGGGGGCGCGGCATGAAGATATCGCCGCTTCCGTTTTCGAAGCGGTGGCCATTCAAACCGTGGGCGGGCTGGCCGCGGGCCGCCCGATTCGCGGAAACGTTATTTTCTTGGGCGGGCCTTTGCATTTCTTGCCGCAAATGCGAGAAGCGTTCCGGCGGGTACTGGGCGAGCAGGTGGAAAACTTTGTAACCCCGGAAAACGGCCAGCTCTACGTGGCTTTGGGCGCGGCCATGCTAGCTAGTGGGCCAACCCAACCGGTAAGCGCATATATTGATGCTTTGGAACATGCCCAGTCTTTGGGTTCGGCGGCGCCCACTTTGCGCCCGCTTTTTGAAAACGAGGCAGAAAAACGCGAATTTGATGAACGCCACGCCCGGGCCACCGTGCCGCAAGTAGATATTAAACAGGCGCGCGGCCCGCTCTGGCTCGGTATCGACGCCGGTTCCACCACGATTAAGACGGCCCTCATCGACGCTGATGGGCAGATCGTGCATTCCACGTACGGTTCCAATGAGGGCGAACCGGTGCAGGCCGCCGTGGAATTGGCCCGCACAATTATGGGAGCCATCCCGGAAGGGGCGTATTTGGCCCGCGCGGCCGTTACCGGCTATGGGGAAGATTTGGTCAAGGCGGCCTTGCACGTGGATGAAGGCGTGATTGAAACCATGGCCCACTACCGGGCTGCCGCCCACCTTTCCCCGAATGTCACCTCCGTGATTGATATCGGCGGGCAAGACATGAAGTACATCAAGATCCGTAATGGCGCGGTGGATTCCATTTCCGTGAACGAAGCCTGCTCGGCCGGTTGCGGTTCTTTCCTACAAACTTTCGCCGCCACTATGGGCACCGATATTATCGAGTTCGCAAAGTCCGGTTTGCAGGCTAAGGCTCCCGTTGACCTTGGTTCGCGGTGCACGGTGTTTATGAACTCGGCCGTGAAAGCCGCGCAGAAAGAAGGCGCTAACGCGGCCGATATTTGCGCCGGCCTGTCCTATTCAGTGGTGCGCAACGCCCTGTACAAGGTAATCAAGATGCGTTCGCCGGAAGAACTCGGGGAACACGTGGTGGCCCAGGGCGGTACTTTCTTGAACGACGCCGTTTTGCGTGCCTTCGAATTGCTCACCGGTAGGGAAGTAATCCGGCCCAATATTGCCGGGCTCATGGGAGCATACGGGGCGGCTTTGACGGCCCAACGCAACTGGGAAGAAGGTAGCACTTCGAGCATGTTGCGCCGGGATCTAGACGGTTTTGCTTTCGATACCGAACAGCGCGAATGCAAGATTTGCCAAAACCGGTGCAAACTCACGATCACTACTTTTGATGATGGTACCCGCCAGGTTTCCGGGAACCGGTGCGATCGGGGAGCTTCCCTGGAAAAGCGGCCGAAAAAGTCGGAAATTCCGAACTTGTACGACTACAAATACGAGCGGATTTTCGGGTACCGCCGCCCGCGCGGCCTACCCGCCCCGCGCGGGCCGATTGGAATTCCGCGCGCCTTGGGGATTTACGAAAACTATCCGCTGTGGTGGACGATTCTTACCGAGCTGGGTTTCCGGGTGCGTATTTCCGGGCGGTCTTCGCACGGGCTGTTCCAAACCGGTATGGAATCCATCGCTTCCGAAAACGTGTGCTACCCGGCCAAGCTTGCCCACGGGCATATTGAATGGTTACTTTCCAAGAAGGTCAAAACCATTTTCATGCCGTGCGTGAATTACGAATACCAACAATTCGAAGACGCCGATAACACCTTCAACTGCCCAATTGTGGCTTTCTATCCGCAAGTACTGGACCAAAACATTGAGGGCTTGGACGATCCGGAAGTCCGCTTCCTCTATCCCTTTGTGACCCTCAATGATCCGCAAAAACTGGCCGAACAATTGGCGAACTGTTTCGCCTATGCGGGCGTGACCGTGGAAGAAGCCCGCCGGGCAGTGGATGCCGGGTTTGCGGAAATGGAGAATGTGCGCCGCGATATTAAGGCGGAAGGGGATCGGGCACTCCAGTACATGCGCGAACACGATATGCGCGGAATCGTGCTGGCCGGCCGGCCTTACCATATTGATCCGGAGATCAACCATGGTATTCCCGAACTCATTCAGCGCCTGGGCATGGTAGTGCTTTCCGAAGATGCCCTTACCGGGGATATGACGGAATCGACCATTACGGACGAACTGTATGTGCGCGACCAGTGGACCTACCACAAACGGCTATACGAGGCGGCAGCCATCGTGCGGCGCACCCCGGATCTGTCTTTGGTGCAGCTCAATTCCTTCGGGTGCGGGATCGATGCGGTAACCACGGACCAGGTGCAAGAAATCCTGGAAAAGACGGGCGATATCTACACTTCCCTGAAGATTGACGAAAACTCAAATCTGGGCGCCGCTCGGATTCGTTTGCGCTCCCTGCAATCGGCGACAATCGAACGTGCCGAACAGGCTACTGCCGAACAGGCCGCTGCCGAAGAGGCCGCTGCCGAACAGGCTGCTGCCGAACAAGCTGCCGCCGAACAATCTGCTGCCGAAGAGACCGCGGCGGCGGCGTCGTTTGGGAAACTTACCGCGCCGAACGGTGAAGCCATGCGCTCGGTGGATATCGATACCACGCAAAGCGAGGAAGAAGCAGGCTACTCGATCACGCCGGCCGGAGCGCCGGTATTCGGGGAGGAAGAGGCCCGCACGCACCGGATTTATGTACCGCAAATGTCGCCGGTACATTTCCGTATGATTGAGCCGATTCTCTCCCGGGCCGGGTACGACGTCGAGGTGCTCGAACATGCTTCGCGCGAAGATGTAGAACTCGGTTTGCGTTACGTTAACAACGACGCTTGCTACCCGGCGATTATGGTGATTGGCCAGCTCGTCAATAAGTTTGTGACGGGCGGGGCCGATCCGGATCGTTCGAGTGTGGCGATTACGCAAACCGGTGGGATGTGCCGGGCCACTAACTATGTGGGCATGTTGCGGAAAGCTTTGCGGGACGCCGGTTATCCACAGGTGCCCGTGATTGCACTTTCCGCGCAGGGCATTGAAACTAACCCCGGGTTCAAACTCACGCCGCAGCTGCTACATAGGGCGGTACAAGCGGTAGTGATTGGCGATCTGCTCCAAACCGTGCTGTTGCGCGTACGCCCGTACGAAGTAGAAGAAGGCGCGGCGATGCGGCTGTACGAACGGTGGGATGCCATTACTCGCGAATTCTTCCGTTCCGGCTATTCGGAAACCGCGGGCCGGCGCGTGGGCTACACGTGGATTATCAAAAATATTGTGCGCGAATTTGATGAGCTCCCGCTACGCGATGAACCGCGCCGCCCGCGCGTAGGGTTGGTGGGCGAAATCTTGGTGAAGTTCCACCCGGATGCTAATAACGACGCCGTACGGGTCATCGAATCTGAAGGTTGCGAAGCCGTGCTCCCGGGCTTGGCCGCATTCTTCTTGCAGGGCATGTACGTGGCCGATTACAAGTGGGAACACTTCGGGCTGGGCACGAAGGCCGGGCGGAGCGCTCAAAAACTGGGGATTAAGGCTGTGGAGGTATACGAAAAGCCGATGCGGGATGCTTTGGCAGCCACCGACGGAAAATTCGACGTCCCAGCCAAGATCGACCATATTGCAGCTCAGGCCCAGAAGATTATTTCTTTGGGCACGCAAGCTGGGGAAGGCTGGCTGCTGGTCGGGGAAATGATCGAGCTGATCGAAAGTGGAGCGCCGAATATTATTTGCGCCCAGCCTTTCGCTTGTTTGCCGAACCACGTGGTGGGCCGGGGCATGTTCCGCGCCTTGCGGCATGCCTACCCGCAATCCAATGTGGTTTCGATCGATTACGACCCGGGGGCTTCGGAAACAAACCAGCTCAACCGGATCAAACTCATGGTTTCCACGGCCCATAAGGCCTGGGCCCAAGCCATGGAAAGTGGGGAACCGATCCAGCGGGCAGATGGCAAACTGATCGACCCGCACACCGGTGTGCTCGCAGACTGGTCTGGCGAAGACGAGTTTGCAGCCCAGCGCGGCTTCGGCGCATTCTCCCGGGCTCGGGCCCGAGCAGGTAGCCGGGCTGGCACCCAAACCGGCTGGCGCGCGAGCGGGGCCTCTTCCCGGCCGGGCAAGCGCCGCTCCGCCAGAGTGGAAATGCAGCGCGGGGCTGATGGCCGCATGCGAGCCGTACTCGTTCCGGCCGAAAAACAATAAACGTGCGGCATTAACGCCAGCAGCCGGGCGCCGCTTTGAAAGCGGCGCCCGGCTGCGTGCCGCACGGCTTACTCGCCTGGCGGCCGTGGCTCAGCAGCTTTGCGGCCTAGCGGTTTTTGTGCACTGGCCGCTCGGCTAAGCGATTAGCGCCGAGCGGCCGGTGGGCCTAGTTTTTCTTTTCGATCGGGCCGAGCACCATGCTCGCCCAGGCCGAATGCAAGGATTCTTGATCCGAAGGCTGGAAGAGGCCGGCCAGCACATCCCGGTACAAACGGGAAAGTTCGTGCGTTTCGTAGTAAGAGCTGCCCCCGCAGGCGCGGATGCATTCATTGACGGCCCGCAAAGAAGCTTCCGCCGCCAAATTCTTGGCCGCGGAAAAACGCGGATATTCGCCCGGGTCACTCAACTCCCCGCCATTATCCACGCTATGCGCCAATTCGCGTAGCGCCGGCCCCACGGGATACATGGTGAGTGCTGCTTCCGCGATACGCCACCGAATATCCGGATCATTGGCATACACGTCTTGATGCAATACAGACTTACGCTGCTTTACGTGCGCGGCCGCTACTTCAATCGCCCGTTCGCCAATACCCTGATAGGTAGCACCCAGCAAAATCTCAAAATTCGAGAAAATGCCATACACTACCGGTTCCTTAGAAGGCCCGGGGTTCACCAAGCCGAGCACATTTTCCGGCGCAATCCGCGCCTCCTGGAGCACCGTAGTGTTCGACTGCGTGGCCCGCATCCCCGTCACATGCCAATCGTCTTTGATCTCAAAGCCGCCGTCGTTCCGGTTTACGAGGCCAAACACATTCTGCGTGCCCGTTTCCGAAGTAACCGCCCCGAAAGTCATGAGCCAATCCCAAGCGGGTGCGAGCGAAGTGAAAACCTTGGTACCGGAAAGCAGATAGCCGCCCTGGCCATCTTCCCGGGCCTGCGTGAGGGAACCGAAAAGCACCAGGTCATTGCCCGGTTCGGAAATCCCGAAAGCGAAAAGTTTGCCCGCGGCAGCTTCCCGCAAAATCTTTTCTCCGTTGGCTACCCCTTGCCGTACCAGCCAGCGGCCCAAACCCACAATAATCTGGTGCATATTAATGCCCAGTGCCGTGGCCGGCGCGGCTTTCGCCAAACGCGTCTGCTCGGCGGCAATCTCCGCCAAACTCAAACCGGCCCCGCCGTATTCTTCCGGAACAAAGGCGGCGTAGTAGCCGGCATTGCACAAATCTTCGTAGTCATTGAAAGGGAATTCGTTAGCGGCATCGTGTGCGGCCGCCCGTGCATGGAGAGTGCTCAGTAGCTCATCCGATAGGAATGCCATGGTGCTCCTTTGTTCAACATCCAGTACGCGCTTCGCGCACTCGTTAACTTTACGCGCCCGTGGCGGGGCATGGCACACCTAAAGCACGCGAACCTTCGCCTACCGGTGCTGCGCACGCCTGGGCCTCGCGCGGGCCAATACCTACTCCCGCGCCGGTCCGTTCCCACGCTGGCCAGATCTCGGGCTCGCTAGCGTCACCCGGCACCTCACGCTGCTATTTCCGTTGCTTTCGCCTCTTCGGGCCGTATTACCGCGCCCGCGTGCCTTTCTGCTGAGAGGCGAGATAACCCACACAGGTTTTGGTTAGACGGGCCGGGCCTGTAGAATCACCGGTGACTCCCCACGCGGCGTTATCTCGCAAAACTCCCCCAGGGTCGGAAGGCAGCAAGGGTATGCGGGCTCTGACGGGTGCGTGGGGCGTCTTTTTTTTGCGCGGGCGGGCCGCGCGGCCCAGCTAGTTCGTACCGGCCCCCGCGATCTTTGGCCTATAAGCCCGATATTTGTAGCGTATAAGCTCCAGCTGGCTTGTCTCAGCTTGTGTCTGCCTGTACCGGCCCTGCGATATTTGCCCTGTTTTGCTGCGAATGTGGGTTACCCCTTGGGGAGTGGATGCAACACGAGCGCCGCGGCAACGTAGACTGGCGAGCGTGAGCATGGCACTTTATCGGAAGTATCGACCGGAGCGATTCCAAGACGTGATCGGGCAAGATCATGTGACGCGGCCCCTGATGGCCGCCTTACGGGCTAATCGCACCGTGCACGCCTACCTGTTTTCGGGTCCGCGCGGGTGCGGCAAAACTACTTCGGCGCGGATTTTGGCCCGCTGCCTGAATTGCGCGCAGGGCCCCACCGATACCCCGTGCGGGCAATGTGATTCTTGCCGCGACTTGGCCTTAGATGGCGCGGGTTCCCTCGACGTCGTCGAAATGGACGCCGCCTCCCACGGTGGGGTAGACGACGCACGTGACCTCGTGGAACGTGCCGCTTTTGCCCCGGTACGCGACCGCTACAAGATTTTCATTATTGACGAGGCGCACATGGTGACCACGCAGGGTTTCAACGCCCTGCTGAAGCTTGTGGAAGAACCGCCAGCCCACATCAAATTTGTTTTTGCTACCACGGAACCGGAAAAGGTGATTGGCACGATTCGTTCGCGCACCCACCACTATCCTTTCCGCCTGGTTGCTCCAGACACCATGGAAAAATATTTGGCGGGGATTTGCGCTCAGGAAGGTTTCACGCCCGGGCCGGGCGTGTTGGGGCTCGTTGTGCGCGCCGGGGGTGGTTCGGTACGCGATTCGATGTCTGTGCTCGACCAGCTCATGGGCGGTTCGGAATCTTCTACCCTGGAATACGAACGGGCGATCGCACTGCTCGGGTACACCGATTCGGCGATGCTGGACCGTACCGTAGCGGCGGTGGCGGCTGAAGATGGCGGCAAATTATTTGCCACCGTGGAAGAGCTGATTGGCGCCGGGCACGAACCGCGCCGCTTCGTGGCTGATTTGCTGCAGCGTTTCCGCGATCTGGTAGTGATTTCTTTGGCGGGGGAGGCCGCGCCAGACGCCCTCGGTTCCCTTCCCCAAGACCGTTACGAACAGATGGTGGCGCAAGCGCAAGCTCTGGGCGCCGCGCGTGCCACTTATAGTGCGGAACAAACCAATGAAGCACTTTCGCATATGACGGGCGCCACCTCGCCGCGCTTGCAGCTCGAGTTGCTTTGCGCGCGCCTCTTGCTTCCTGCGTATCAAAAACACGGGGGTGCGGTAAACGGTGCCGGTTTTGGTGGTGGTGGTTTTACCGACGACGCCGGAGCTCGCGCCGCGCTTTCGCAGGCCGGGGATCAACCGGGCACGGCTCCGGTCCGGCCAGCTGCGGCCGGCGGAAAATCGGCACGCGATGTCGCCCGGGAACGCGTTATGGCTGCGGCCCGCCAAGCTTCCGTGCAACAAGGCACGGCGCAACGCGGCCCTGCCGCACCTGCACCGGCTGAGTCAACAGCTGCGCCTGTCGCACCTGTACCGGCTGCTCCGGCGGCTTCACAATCCGCGGGCGTTGCCACCCCGGCTCGGGCGGGCGCGGCTCCCGCAGAGGCAGCGAACGAGCCGCACGAAGAGGTGGAGAGCAAGCCGCGCGAAGAACCGGATTTCGTGCGGGTTTTGCAGGATCAGTGGCAAGCGGTCACTACGTCGGGGGCCTTCGCGCAGGGCATTTTTGCAGAACCGGCGCGCCCGGTGAGTCAGGACGGAAATACGGTGACTATCGCTTTTGCGGGCGAGCGCGGTTTGCAATTATTGGAAAATCCGCGCAACTTGGAGCGGCTTAATAAACACCTCTCGATATTTACGAACAAGGTGGTGGGGCAAAACATTACGGCACGTCCGGTGCCGGAGGCACAGCTTGCGGAAGGTGATGATGCTCGCCCAAAAGCTGAGCCCGCGTTCGCGGGCGCGAAGAATATAGCGCAGTCACCGGCCGGTAGCGAAACGCCGCCTTTGCCGGAAGAAATTTCGGACGAGGAAGAGGAATACCCGGAAGAAGAAGTTCCCTTCTACATGCAGCGCATGCCCATGCCGCGTTTCCCGGCAGAAATGCAAGCTGCAGCCGGGCCTAGCCAAGCCGGCGCCAACGTAGCGGCAACGCCGGACGGTGCGGCAACACCGAGTCCGGCTCCAGAAGTTCCGGGAGTGCCGGAAACTCCGGAATCGCCTGCGCCCGCGCCAGCGCCGGCGCCGGGGCCGACCTTCCGGATTCCGACCATGCCCAAGACCCACCAAAACCCGCAAGGCCCGGGCTTTTCGGCAGTTCAGGCCGTGCGGGAAATGCAAAGCGGGCAGCGTGCCCCCGGGGTCGCCCCGGGCATACCTTCCGCCGCGAGCAACGCGCCGGCGCCGATGTCACCGGCCACCCCGGCACGGACCCCGGGTGCAGATCAGACCGGTGCGGGAGCCCCAAGAGCGGAAGGATCCGCAGCAGCAGGAATCTCAGCAGCGGGCACCCCGGTAGCGGGTGTCGCGGCGGCTGGCAGTCCGGTAGCGGGTGTCGCGGCGGCCGGCAGTCCGGTAACGGGTAGTTCCGCGACGGCGAAGAGTGAGCTTTCGCCCGGTAGCATGGGCAGGCCAGGTAGCCTGGGAGCGGGGCAAACGGCGTCGTCACCAAGTGGAGCCACCGGCACTTTCGCTAGCGCTGCCGCGTATGCGGGCGCTGCGGCAAACCGGGCGGGCAATAGCCTGGATCCGGCTTCGGCCACGCCGGCGCCGGGCTCGCCAAGCTGGTTGGATGAGGAATCGGTTTCGGCAGATGATCCGAAGATTTCGGAATCTTCCGTGGTCGGTGTGGACGTGGTGCTCGAAACTTTCGAGGCGCAGATTATTGAGGAAATTACGGAGAGCGAGGAGAGCGGTTACTAATGGCTGGAATTTTTGATGGTGCGGTACAAAACCTCATCGACGCCTTTAGTCGCCTGCCCAGTATCGGCCCCAAAAGTGCGCAAAGAATAGTTTTCTACCTGCTCGAACAAGACGAAGCAGAAGTAAAAGAACTGGCCGATGCGCTGCTTGCCGTAAAAGAAAAAGTGCATTTTTGCGAAATCTGCGGAAATGTTACCGAACAAAAAGTGTGCACGATATGCTCCGATCCGCGCCGCTCAGAAGAAACCATTTGCGTGGTGGAAGAAGCTAAAGACATCGTGGCCATCGAACGCACTCGCGAATATCGCGGAAAATACCACGTGCTCGGCGGGTCCATTAATCCCATCCGCGGGATCGGCCCCGAAGACCTGCGTATTCGTGAACTTCTGCAACGTCTCCAAAACGGAGCGGTCCAAGAAGTTATCCTCGCCACCGACCCAAATATCGAAGGCGAAGCTACCGCGGCCTACATTATCCGCCTCCTCAGCCCGATCGGCATCAAAATTTCCCGGCTCGCCTCCGGCCTTCCCGTGGGTGGCGATCTCGAATATGCCGATGAGATCACCCTCTCGCGTGCCTTCGAGGGCCGCACCAAGGTAGCAGGGTTCGACGCCGCCCCCGCGCAGCCAGCCACACCGGAAGCCGCAACCGACCCGGCTACGCCCCCGAACCCGCCGGCCGCGCCGGCCGCTGAAACTGGGCCTACCGCGAATACAAATCCGCCTGCCACGCCGGACGGTGAAACCAGCCGCGCCGCGCATCCAAACCCGCCGGCCGCGCCGAAAAACTGAGCAAGACTCATCACACATTGGGGTATGGCGTGAGATAACCGCGCATCCCGCGTGAAAGTCTCGTTAGAATTACGCCAGCAAAGCCGCAAAAGGAGTGGGCTGTTTTGGCGCTAATAGTTCAAAAATTCGGAGGATCATCCGTCGCGGAAGCGGCGGGGATAAAACGTGTTGCCGCGCGGATCGCGGAAACAGCACGGCAAGGCAACCAGGTGATCGCGGTGGTCTCAGCAATGGGCGATACTACTGACGATCTGCTTGACCTGGCGCACTCAGTGACGGATAACCCGCCGGCGCGGGAACTCGATATTTTGCTCACCGCGGGGGAACGCATTTCGATGGCCCTCCTATCTATGGCCGTCAACGGACTGGGCGTGAAAGCGCGTGCCTTTACCGGGCAGCAGGCCGGAGTGCGTACCGATCAAGAATACGGGTCAGCCTCGATTATTGGGATCGTCCCGGAAAGAATCGTGCGCACCTTGCAAGATAATTGCGTGGCGATTATCGCCGGCTTCCAGGGTGTGAACGAAGATAATGATGTGACCACTTTGGGGCGGGGCGGTTCGGATACGACGGCGGTGGCATTTGCCGCTGCCCTGGGTGCGGACGCCTGTGAAATCTATACGGACGTGGACGGCGTATTTACTGCCGATCCGCGGATTGTTCCGGCTGCTTCGCCGCTGCCCTTTATGACCTATGAAGAAACTTTGGAACTGGCCGCACACGGTGCGAAAGTTTTGCATTTGCGGGCGGTGGAATTTGCGCGCAAGTTCGGCGTGCCTTTGCATGTGCGCTCGTCGTTCTCTAACAAAGAAGGAACGTGGATAGTGGAAGATACCAGCCAACAACTCACATCGGGTGGAATTGAAGAACCAACGGTTACCGGAGTTGCAGCAGATCGCAACCAGGGGAAGATTTCCGTGGTGGGAGTGCCGGATAAACCCGGAGTGGCGGCCCGGATCTTCGCCGCCGTTGCCGAAAAAGACGGCAATATTGACATGATCGTGCAAAACACGTCGCTTTCGCGGAAAGGGTTCTCTAATATTTCCTTCACCGTGCCACGCGCAGACGTAGATAGCGTGGTGGGGGCGCTCAACGCCCGCAAACGCGAACTTGGATTTGAAGACATTAAGGTAGAACCTTCGATCGGGATTCTTTCTATCGTGGGTGCCGGAATGCGTTCCCACAGCGGGGTTTCCGCGAAATTCTTTGGCGCTCTGGGAGACCTGGGCATAAACGTAGATATGATTACCACTTCGGAGATTCGTATTTCCGTAGTGGTAGATGAAGAAGTATTAGGAGAGGCTGCCCGCGCGGTACACACCGTGTTCGGTTTGGATGCGGCGCACGCGGCCGTGGTGTACGGAGGAACAGGACGATGAGTTTGACTCTTGCGGTGGTTGGCGCAACCGGCCAGGTAGGGCGGGTAATGCGCGAGCTGTTGGAAGCACGTGGCTTCCCCGCGGATCGCGTACGCTTTTTTGCTTCGGCACGCAGTGCGGGTACGAAGCTGAGCTACGCCGGCCACGAAGTGACCGTAGAGGACGTAGACGGTGCCGACTATTCGGGTATCGATATTGCAATTTTCTCTGCCGGTGGGTCTACCTCCAAAAAGTATGCACCCCTCTTTGCGCAAGCCGGGGCTACCGTGGTCGATAATTCTTCGGCCTGGCGCAATGATCCGGAAGTGCCGCTCGTAGTGGCGGAAGTAAATCCGGAAGCCCTCGCGCATCGCCCCAAGGGGATTATTGCGAACCCGAATTGCACCACTATGGCGGCCATGCCGATTTTGAAACCGCTCCATGATGCGTATGGTTTGGAGCGGCTCACGGTAGCCAGCTACCAGGCCGTATCGGGTTCCGGGGTGGCTGGCGTAAAAGAACTATCCGAGCAGATTGAAGCGGCCGTAACGCAAGATTATCGCCATCTAGCTTTGGATGGCACGGCCGTGGATTTCCCGGAATCGCATGTTTATAAGGCGCCGATTGCTTTCAACGCGGTAGCTTTTGCCGGCAATTTGGCAGACGACGGTTCGCTAGAAACCGACGAAGAACAAAAGCTGCGCTATGAATCGCGCAAGATCTTGGGTATCCCAGATTTGCGGGTGGCGGGCACGTGCGTGCGTATCCCGGTCTTCACCGCGCACGGCTTGGCCGTGAATGCCGAGTTCAGCGCAGAAGTAGACGTAGCGCAGGCTACCGAGCTAGTGCGTGCAGCCCCCGGCGTGCACGTAGTGGACCTGCCGAATCCGTTGCAGGCAGCCGGCAAGGATGGTTGCTTCGTGGGCCGGATTCGCCGCGATCAGGCCGCCCCGGAAGGCCGCGGCCTCGCCTTCTTCTGCGTGGCCGATAACCTGCGTAAGGGCGCGGCGCTCAACGCCATCCAAATCGCCGAGCTACTCGCCGCGGCCTAAAGTAAGCCGCGGCCTGAGGTACGCAGTTTAAACAAGCCGCGGCCTGAGGTAAGCGCCTAAGGCAAGTGCGCACTACCGCGAGGCTACTCACGTGCTTCTTCCCCGGCTGGGGTGGGCGAAGTATCGTCCGCACCGGCCGGGGTTTCGTTTGCTTCCGGCAGGATTTCCGGTTCGGTAGCGTCCAGGAAAGCCTTTTCGTCCCGGCGGTGCTGGAGCACTTCGGTAATGAAAGACTGCACGGCTTCCGCCTGCGGTACGTCCCGGCCCTGCCGTTCGGAAATGAACCAGCGGTGTTCCAAAATTTCGTGGAAAATCTCTGCCGGTTCAAGCTTTCCGGAAAGCTCAGGTGGGATCGCGGCGATGGTGGGCTCGTACACATCCCGAAGCCAGGCGTGTGCCACAGTGCTTTCCGGCTGGCCTTCTAAATCGTTAGTAGCCGCGTATTCGCCAATATCGTTGAGGATGCGCCGCGCCTGATTTTCTTCCACGTTCAGCCCGGCAAGCCGTTCCACCTTGCGCGCATAATGCCCAGCTTCCACCACCTTCGGCTGAATATTTAGCTGGCTGGCCCCCGGATGGGTAGTAATAGAAAGCTCATCGACGTCGAACCCGAGCCGGTTGAGCCGTTGCACGCGGTCCGTCACTTTCCACTTTTCACCGTGGCCAATCGTGGTTACGGCAGTAACTTCGTCCCACAGTTCGTGGTAGCGCTTCTCAAAATAGTCACCTACGGAAATCGCGTCGAAATCTTCGGGCAAAATACCGCCGGCAATCAGATCCATGAGCTCGCCAATAATATTCGTGCGGGCCACATCCGTATCGTAGTGGCGTTTGCCGTCCGTGATCGGATCGAAAAGCTCCCCGGTTTCGGCGTCTACCAAATACGCGGCGAAAGAGCCGGCGTCGCGCCGAAACAGCGTATTGGAAAGAGAAACGTCACCCCAAAAGAACCCGGCTAAATGCAAACGGACCATGAGCACGGCCAAAGCATCAATGAGGCGATTAATCGCTTCGCGCCGGTGGTCGTGCCCGATCACCGCGCGGTACGGCAAAGAGTAGGGGAGGTGGTCGGTAATGAGGCACGCGTTGAGCGGTTCCCCGTTTTGTTGTACCCGGCCCGTGACGACGGCGGTTGGCGTGACCGTGGGCAAATTGAGTTTGACCAGGCTCCGCAGCAGTTCGTATTCCCGGAAGGCGACCGGTTCAGAAATCTCCTTTACGGCGATCGTCTTCTTTCCGCCCAGCCGCACGAAGCGCACCACATGGCGGGAAATGCCCCGCGGTAAGGCGGCAATAAGTCTTTTCGGCCAGGTTTCGAGTGGGTAAGACCAAGGCAGGTCAATCAGATCGGGTTCGACCTGGGCTGCAGTAATGCTGAGCTCGGCTTTCACACCCCTAGGGTAAAACACTTACGGGGCTTATGCGATCGCTAAAAATAGATAGTGAGGCAGAGCAAATTCGGCGCCGCGTGGGGATGGATTGCCAAGTTTTCGAAGGTTGCCGGGGTGCTAAGTTGCTGGACGGTCGGGGTGTTAGGTTGCCGGATGGTCGGCTTTGCCGGATGGCGAGTTGCCTGGTTGCCGGGGTGTTAGGTTACCGGGTGGCGAGTTGCCTGGTTGCCGGGCGGCCGGTGAGATAAACCACGACGCCGGAGCTACTGGCCCTGTTCTAGGAAGCGCTGCACGAAATTATTTTCGGGATGTTCTGCCAGTTCTGCGGGCGTGCCGATCTGCACCATCCGCCCCTCGTTCATTATCCCAATCCGGGTTCCCAAGGCTAGGGCTTCCTGCGGGTCGGCAGTGAGATAAACGGTGGTCACCTGATTGTGCTGCTGGAGCAAAAGAATCAGTTCGCGAGTGTGAGCGCGCAGGTCCATATCCAAATTGATGAGCGGTTCGTCCATCAAGAAAACCTTCGGGGTACGCACCAGCGCGCGCCCAATAGCCACTTTTTGCCGCTCGGCGCGGGTGAGATCGCCCGGTTTGAGTTCCAGCTTCCCGGAAAGTTCCAAGGCCTCGGCGGCGTCTTCCACGCGTTCCGCAATAATTTCGAGAGGCGTTCCGGCAATTTTTAGTGCGAAACCCATATTTTCGCGGACGGTCATATGCGGATAGAGCGCATAGTTTTGGAAAGCGATAGCTACGTCGCGTAGTTTTGGCGGCAAGTCAGTTACGTCTTCCGAACCGACGTAGATGCGCCCAGAATCCACGCTTTCCAGCCCCGCCAACATGCGCATGGCCGTGGATTTGCCGCAACGCGGCGGGCCCGCGAGTACAAAGAATTCGCCGTCGTTAATAAAAAGATCAAGGTTATCAACGGCGGGTGCAACCGCGTTGGGATAACGGCGGGTTGCGCCGTCGAAGGTAACGGATGCCATGGCCGTCCTTCCTCGGAATAGCCAGATGCGTTAAAAATAAAAACAGAATAGTGGTGGCTCCGCTGGCGAGCAGGCCCATCCCTGAATGCCTGGCGGTGCGAACACTTACATTATTACAGTGCCAAGAGCGGTACGCGCAATTAGCAAGAACACATCACGCGGCGGGTCGCCGCATGCGTAAAATTTACCTGCTGACCTGCTGGGACTTATCTCCCGAAGAGATGTTTATGGAAGGCCCCGAGACCGGTAAGGGGCTGGTTTGGCGCTGGCGTTTTGCGGCGGCGTTACATAGCTCTACCGGAGAGCGAAAACTAAGGTGGCGGGATAGCCAATTATCCTCGGGTACCTTTGGGGTATGCATAGCGACATCGGAGGGTACCGCCTGGTGCGGTCGATCGGCCAGGGCGGAATGTCTACGGTTTACGAGGCGATTGATGGTGGCGGTACGCGTGTTGCCTTGAAGCTGCTACACCCGGCGGCGGTGGCAGACCCGGCCGGGCGGACGCGTTTGCGCCGTGAAGTGGACATGTTGCAACGGGTGAAGGGTCCGTATGTGGCAGAGGTGTTAGATGCCGAGATCGAGGACGAAACTGCCTTTATCGTTACCGAACTGGTTGATGGCCCTACCTTGGCGGAAGACGTGCGCACCGACGGCCCCTATGACCGGCATGACCTCGTAGAACTTGCCACACGGCTGGGGCACGCCGTACATTCCGTGCACGAGATAGGGGTGCTACATCGCGATCTGAAACCTTCTAATGTGATGATTTCTTCGGCCGGCCCGATTCTGATCGACTTCGGTATCGCCCAAACGGGTAGCGATACGCGGCTCACCCAACGCGGTTCGATCACCCACACGCCCGGTTACCTAGACCCGCGCGTGCTCATGGGCGCCCAACCTGATGAAGCTGCCGATTTTTGGGCGCTCGCCGCCGTGATCGCTTTTGCCGCCACCGGCCACGATCCTTACGGAGGAGATAGCGCGCCCGTAATCATGCGTAAAGTGCTCGACGGCGAGGCCGATCTTTCTGGTGTCCCGCCCGCAATCGCCCAGGCTTTCGCGCAAGCCCTGGCCGGCCGGCTGGAAGAACGCTTGCCGTATGCGCAACTCATCGAGTGTTTGCGCGATCCGCAAGCTTGGCAGGGTGCTCCGGTTCCGCCGCCTGCTCCCAACCAGGCCACCCGTGCCTATATGCCGCCGATAGCGGGAGACGGAGAAGGATCTACAGGGGCAGCTGGGCAAAAACCCGGCCTGGGCCGTGCCGCTGGAATGGGCGCTGCCGCCGGCCTGGGTGCTGCGGCCGGCGCGGCCCTCGGCGCTAGCATTGCTTCCGGCGCGGAAATTGGAGCTCGAGCTGGAGATGGCGCCGGCGGCGGCCTTGGAGCGGGCGCTGGCGGCGTTGCTGGAGCGGGCACTGGCGACGTTGCCGGAGCAGGCGTTGGAACTAACGATCCGGATGCTACGCGGCCCTATTCCGGCATTCCACACGATTCAGGCCTAGCCCTAGCTTCTTCGGAATTGTCGGAGGCGGGATCTGGTTACCACGGCGCTGCGCAAGCAGGTTTACAGCCGGGCAGTACCGCACCGGATAGTGACCGCACGCAGGTGCTTAGCGCGGGGCTGGATACTGACCGCACGCAAGTGCTTAGTGCCGGGCCGGTTTTTAACGCGGGGGCGGATAGTGACCGCACGCAGGTGCTCAGCGCTGGGCCGAATAGTGATCGCACGCAGATGCTGCCGGGCGGGCAGGAATCGGCCATGCATGCGGGAACGCCAACTTTGGCCTATCCGGTAGCCCCCAAATATCAGTTAGCGCCCGAGTATTTTGAGGCCGATAACGAATACGAGCCCGCGGCTGGTTATGCGTCGCCGGCGGCAACACCGGCCCCGGCGGTAGCGCCGCAAGCAGCTTCGTATCCGCAAGCGGCGCCGCCGGTCGATATCGCGGTACCAGTGGCGAATAATAATGGCGCCCCGGGCTGGCCGGGTGGCGAACCGCCCGCCGGAGCCGGCCCGAACGTGGGCGTACCGGGCGGGCAAGCCCAGCCCGGCGGCGCCTGGCAAGGCGAACAGGTTGGTGCCTGGCAAGGTGAGCAGGGCGCGGGCTGGCCGGGCGCTCCGGCAGGAATGGCCGCACCTGCACCCACACCCCGCTGGGCGCGGCCTGCTGCCAACGCACCGTTTCTGACTTTGCTGGCCGGATGCATCCTGGTGCAACTATTGTGGCGCTGGCCGATACCCACCGGCCTGGCCTACGTGCTGGGATGTTTCGTTTTGGCCGCGCTCGCGATCACCCGCGGGGCTTTGCAAAAACGGCGTTTTGCGGCGGGCGGAACACATAGTGGCGATTTGCTGTGGGCCGTGGGCAGATTTCCACTGGCTTGCGCGCAAGCCCTGGTAAACGGGATAGGCATGGTGATTACCGGGGCCGCTGGCGGGCTCGCCCTGGCCTGGGTGCTTTATCTTTTTGAGCTGGTAACGGTTGATTTTGCGTTCCTGGCGGGAGCTACCGGTGCAGTGCTAATGTCGTGGTTTGGCCCGGGCGGTGCGTGGACGCGGGAAGGTTCCCGGATCGTGTTTTCCGTGCTCGCCCCTTCGCCCGGTTACCGGCGTTTTTGGGGAGTGCTACTCGCTTTGGGCGCGGTGGCTTTACTGGCCGTCACGCTAAGCACGCCAACCAAATGGGCGCCGCTACCGGACGCACCTTTCTTTATTCCCGGCGCACCCGACGTCGATTTGGAATCCATTTTTGGCTAAATCAAAGGGAATACTGTGGCCGGGTCCGCCTTTGCGGGCTGAGAAAGGCGATACGCTATAAATGATGCTAATGCGCGACGGCGTAGCAAGCGTTCGGCGTCGTCGAAACACTGAAGGAAGAGAATGGCGAAAAACGAAACGAAGGCACAACGCCGTGAGCGCGCCCGCGAGGCGGCCGCGAAACTTCGTGAGGAAGAAAAGAAACGCACCCAACGCAACCGCCTAATCGCGATAATCGTGGGGATCGTGGTGGTGGCTCTGGTGGGAGCAGCGATCTGGTACATCGTTTCCGGCAATAAGAAGTCGGCGATCTCGGATGCGGGTGAACAGTCGAGCACGGAGATCACCACCAAACTGCCGCAGGAAATTAACGAATTCGGCGGAATCAGTATCGGTAAGGAACTGGCTGCCGGTACCTCTAATAGTGGAGTGCCGCGGGTTTCGATTTACTTCGATTACCTGTGCTCACACTGCACGGTTTTGGACGATGAATACGCCGAAACTCTACGGCAGATGGCTCAGGACGGGAAGATTACTCTCGAGTACTATCCCACCTCGATTTACCCGAATATTCCCTTCTCTGCAGACGGGCAGCGCATCGAATTCTGGATCGCGGAGCACGCTCCCGATAAGTATCTGGACTTCCACAATAAGGTGTTCGCGGATATCACCATTCCGCTCTTTGCCCAGCCCACCGAAGGGGGCGTGCAACCGCCAGATGTTTCCGCCCTGTATGACGAAGCTAAACTCGTGGGGCTCAGTGACGAGCAAGTGGCGCAGATGAAGCAAGATATCGACGGCGGTGCTTATAAGGAACTGTCTGAGCAGGCCCTCAAGCAGTTCACCAAGAACGGTTTCACCGGCACGCCGACGATCCTGATCAACGGCAAACAGTACAATGAAAACTGGGCGAATGGCGCCCTGCTCAAGGCCATTGAAAACGCTAAGTAGCAAGGTTTGCTAGCCGTGCTTTGCTAGCCGAGCTTTGCTAGCCACGTTTGGCTCCGCTAGGCGCGCTTGGTTCCGCTAGGCGCACTTAGTGGCAAGCTCGGGCGTAGAACAACCCGGTAGCAGAGCAACCCGGCGGCAAGGCAACCGAGCAACAAAGCAACCGAGCAACAAAACAGCCTGGCGGCAGAGCAACCCGGCGGTGGGGAACCCCGGCGGCAAAACAGCCCGGCGGCGCCGTAATGCGAAGCAAATTACATAACAAAAAGGTCCCAGTGCTGGTCCGTGGCTTATATCTCGGCCTGGCACTGGGACTTTTCCTTAGAAACCGGTACACTTCTTCAGTGCCCGCCTAGCGGGCCACGCCCTTGTAGCTCAGTTGGTAGAGCACCTGTCTTGTAAACAGGGGGTCGCAGGTTCGAGTCCTGTCGGGGGCTCCAGTTTTATTTGCTGATTACCGCCAGCTTCTTACTGTCTGCTCGGCGCTTCTTACTGTCTGTTCGGTCTCCGGTAGTGCTCGCTATTTGTTTGATCGCGCCCGCTGACATTTGCGCGCAAACGCCAGTTTACTGATGTGCAACCATCCGTTAACCTCCTATTCATATTACTTTCTCGGCGTAATCAATTTGGGCTTCCGGGTGTTTTTATCTCTTTCGCGCCGTGTTAGCTTTTTTCTAAGCCACAACCGATGGCCAAAATAGACAGTTGGCGGAATGCAGGATGTACACCCGCGGGCAAGGAGGCCCTGGCATGGAAAACGCACAGCAAAAAACGCACAGAAAAAAAGCAGTCGGCGTCGTTATCGCAGTAATCTGCGTGGCCCTTTGTGCGGCTGTAGTTTATGGTCTCATGCGCTCTGCACGCAGCACCGCGGAGCCGCCCGCATCGGTATCGCGCGAGGCCGCCGTCGCCAAGATGCGGGAATGTACGGACGCGTATGCGAACACGAAAACCTACACCCTCGAATCTGGCCGTACGCTGGTAGCGCCGGTCACTTTTCTCGATCCGGAGGATGTGGCTACGTGTTGGCGGGAAAATAACCCGGAAGAAGTGGCCTTTTTGGAAAAGCAGGATTGTTTCCCGGCGCAGGTTACTGAACAAAACTGGGATAACGCGTGGGCGTGCGCCATGGAATGGGACGCAAACCTTCCGGGTACAACGTGGTACCTGAGCAAAGTGAAAAACAGCTTTGGGGTGATGCCAGATAGCGTGGCGGAAGCGATAAAAGCTTACAAAAAGACGCCGAACGCAAAAACTCTGCAAGAAATAGCAGAACTGGTACCAAGCACCAGCTCCAACCAAGAAACCCTTGCTGCCGAAGCTGCCGCGCACGGGGTTACGCTGGAAGTTGCACCCTAGCCATTCGCTACCGGTAAAGACCAGTCAATAGGCGCCCCTCCCTGCGCAACCAGGAGTTCGTTTGTGCGGGAGAAGGGTCGGGATCCGAAGAATCCGCGCGAAGCGGAGAGCGGGGAGGGGTGCGGGCTTTCAATCGCCGGGATCGAACCGAGTAGCGGACGTAATTCTTGTGCCTGCCGGCCCCATAGAATGGCCACCAGTGGGCCGCCGCGCCGGGCAAGGGCGCGAATCGCGTGGTCGGTGATTTTTTCCCAGCCGTGCCCGCGATGCGAGGCAGGTTTCCCGGGTTGCACGGTAAGCACACGGTTTAGGAGCATTACACCGCGTTGGCACCACGGTGTAAGGTCTCCGGTGGCTGGGGTGCCAACTCCGACGTCGGCCTGCAATTCTTGAAAAATGTTACGCAGGGAACGCGGAATTGGTTTTACTTCCGGAGCTACCGAGAAACTCAGTCCAACTGGGTGGCCGGGGGTAGGATACGGATCTTGGCCAACGATAAGCACGCGCACATCCGCCAGCGGATAAGTGAAAGCGCGCAATACGTTCTGGCCGGCCGGGAGATAACCACGCTGTGCGGCGTTTTCGGCGCGCAGGAAATCTCCCATGCGGTGAATATCTGGTTCTACGCTGGAAAGTGCGGCAGCCCAATCGGGGGCAATGATCTCGGAAAGCGGTTGCATAAACCCCAGGGTAGTAGCCACACCGCCAAAACGGGCAAAGCTTTCCGAAAGGTATGGGGTTTCCCGAAGGTGTGGGGCTTCCCGAAGGGCGTCCGCCGGGGTGGGGTTACCCGAAAGAGCGCCGGGGAAAAGCGCCGGGGGAACACTAGGGAACAAGAACAAAGAAGGAAGGCGAATCGGGTACGTGAGTGCTGCAGAAGAACGCAAGGCGAAGGCGGCTGCGCGCGAGGCGCCTACCCAGGAACAGCCGGCCGCTACCCAAGGACAGCCCGCTACTCAAGAACAGCCTGCGCGCGAGGTGCCTAACACACTTGCCACCGAGCCCCTTACTGCCGCGGAGCAGAAAGTCTTGCATAATGAGAAAACCTGGCGTTCGCGGTTTCGGCGCAAAGCGGCATCGATCACCGCTTTGGGGATGACAGAAACCGAGTACTACCTGCTGGTGGCGAGTGCCGTGGAAAAGCCCGCGGCGGAGTTAGCGGATCCGGAACTAGTACGCCGGATCCGGAATTTACGCGCAGAGCGGGCTAGGGAGCGCGGCACATTCGGGCGTGGGGAATCGTTCCCGCAGAGGTGAAAGGTTAGGCTAGAGCTGTGGCTAAGAAGTATCCGGAGGACGAATTCGATATCGCGGCACGCCAGCGAGTAACCCAAGGCGCGCACCGCAAACAGAAATCGAATGCGAAATGGTGGATCGCCCTGGTGGCGGTCTTGATTTTGGCGCCCCTCGTGGGAATTGGGCTGATAAAGCTCAATAATGTAAACGTAGATTCCTTGGTGAAGGAATCTCCTACCCCGGCCGTGGTAGAAACGGCCACGCCAGAACCGGATCCCTCGGCTTCTTTGCCGGTGTATGGCGAAGGCGAACAGCCCGGTGAAAGCCCGATACCGGAACCCGGCCAACCGGTGGAACCGGGTGCGAACGGGGCAGAAGATGGAACCGAGGCAAATGCGGACGCGGCGGAAGCAGAACCAACCGAAAATCCCACGCCCCAGGCCGATACTTCGAAGTCTATTTCCTTGCTCAACGCTTCCGGAATTAATGGCTACGCGGCAAAGAACCAGAACCTTCTCCTAGAAGCCGGATATACGAATGTGGCGATTGGTAATTACCGCCACGCCGCCCCGGCCCATAGCCAGATCTTCTACCCGGCCGCAGCCGATCTACCTACCGTGCAAGCAATTGGTGCGGCATTAGGGATCACCGATTTCGTGGAAAACGCACAAGCCACGGGTGGCAACCAGATCGTCGTCGTACTCGTGGACTAGGCGAAACCCACCGCGCGCGAACGCGCCGAATATGAGGACCCGGCGGGCGTGCTTGCCGCGAAAGCCCACCGCGCGCGGACGCGCCAGCCACCGGATCAGTGAGAGCACTGCCTGGGCGGTACTTGTGATGGGCGAGGCTCCCGGTGAGGTGTGCTAACCCGTGGCCGCAGCGCGTGACACCCGTGCGGCAAACCCTGTTTGGTATTGAAAAACCGCCGGTATTTCTTCCCACTCTCGCCAGGCGCGAAAAGTTGAGTTCCAAAGACTCAAGTTTGCGGCGCGCAGTTTTCCGTAAAAGGGCGGAAAATCGCGGGTTTGTGCCGTATTTGCGGCGAGCGTGAAGCGTGGCTCAATATTTTCTAAAACTTGCACTCTCCGGGTTCGAGTGCCAAAATTCTAACTGGCACTCGAAGTGACAGAGTGATAATTCGTTCGGCCGATGAGGAGCTTCCAGCCGCTATGGAAAACGGTTGGCGCTTCGTCCGTCGCGGGCATCAGCCGGAAACATCCCTAGGGGAGGAAAATCCGTTATGGCAAAGACCATTCTTTTCGATGAGGATGCTCGCCGCTCTATGGAACGCGGCTTGAATCTTCTCGCCGATACCGTCAAGGTGACTCTTGGGCCCAAGGGCCGCAATGTTGTTCTGGACAAGAAGTGGGGCGCCCCCACGATCACGAACGACGGCGTTTCCATTGCTAAGGAAATCGAGCTGGAAGATCCGTACGAACGCATCGGTGCGGAACTGGTCAAGGAAGTAGCGAAGAAGACCGACGACGTGGCCGGTGACGGTACCACGACCGCTACGGTTCTGGCGCAGGCGCTGGTTGAGGAAGGCTTGCGCAATGTGGCAGCAGGCGCGAACCCGATCGCGTTGAAGAAGGGTATCGATAAGGCAGTCAAGGCGGTTTGCGCCAAGCTGCTCGAAGACGCCACCGAAGTTGATACGCCGGATCAGATTGCTTCTACCGCCGCCATTTCCGCGGGCGATCCGGAAATCGGCAAGGTCATTGCCGAAGCTATGGATAAGGCCGGCAAAGAAGGCGTTATTACGGTGGAAGAATCCACCGGGCTGGAGCTCGAACTGGAGCTCACCGAAGGTATGAACTTCGACCGCGGCTACCTTTCGCCGTACTTCGTAACCGATTCCGAACGTCAGGAAGCGGTACTCGAAGATCCGTACATCCTGCTCGTAGACAGCAAGATTTCCAATATGAAGGATCTGCTCCCGGTGCTGGAGAAGGTCATGCAGGCGGGCAAGCCGCTCTTCATCGTGGCAGAAGATGTAGAAGGCGAAGCGCTGGCCACCCTCGTGGTCAACAAGATTCGTGGCGTCTTCAAGTCGGTAGCCGTGAAGGCTCCGGGCTTCGGCGATCGCCGCAAGGAAATGCTGCAGGATATGGCAGTGCTGACCGGCGGCCAGGTAATTTCCGAATCCGTGGGTCTGAAGCTGGAGAACACGGACCTCTCCATGCTCGGCAAGGCCCGCAAGGTTGTTGTTACCAAGGATTCGACCACTATCGTGGACGGCGCGGGCACGGCTGAAGATATTGAAGGCCGCACCTCGCAGATCCGCAAGCAGATCGAAAACTCCACCTCCGAATATGACACGGAGAAGCTGCAGGAGCGTTTGGCGAAGCTTGCCGGTGGCGTGGCCGTAATCAAGGCCGGCGCGGCTACCGAAGTGGAACTGAAGGAACGCAAGCACCGCATCGAAGATGCCGTGCGGAACGCGAAGGCCGCGGTTGAGGAAGGCATCGTCGCCGGTGGTGGCGTGGCCCTCATCCAGGCCGGTGCGGAAGCATTCGATTCGCTCACCTTCGATGATAAGGACGAAGAAACCGGTGCGGAGATCGTACGCGTAGCCATCCAGGCGCCGCTCAAGCAGATCGCGATCAACGCCGGTATGGAAGGCGGAGTCGTAGCCGAAAAGGTCAAGGGCCTGGGCAAGGGCGAAGGCCTGAACGCGGCTACCGGCGAATACGAAGACCTGCTCAAGGCTGGGGTTATGGACCCCGTCAAGGTGACCCGTTCTGCACTCCAGAACGCGGGCTCCATCGCGGGTCTGTTCCTCACCACGGAAGCGGTTGTGGCCGATAAGCCGGAACCGGAAACCAATAACCAGGGTGGCGAACAGGGCGGCGGCATGTACTAAAGCGCCCCGCGCGTGAGCGCGGCCGTGAATACACATACGCGCTCTAAATAACGACGCCGAACGGGCGGGCAACTTTACGTTGCCCGCCCGTTTTGTGCTAGCTACGTGCCGCTTCCGCAATCCGACTTTTTGGCCGCGCTCGATATTTTTCTTGGGGTTGGCGGTGCTAGGGGTTTGCGGCGCTGTGAGAAGGCGGTGCTAGGGGTTGGCGGCGCTATTCTTCCGGTTCGCGCTCCACTCCGTGCGTGGGCGCGGGCGGCAAATCCGGATTAGCTTGGGCCCTAATATCAGACAAGAGTTCAGGATCGAGGCGCGGAAGCTTCCCGGTTTCAGAGGCCAGAGTTTTATCACGCAAAGGCGAATCGGCCTTGGCCTCCAAAGCTTCCCGCACTTCCCGTTCCAAAGCTGCAGCATGTTGGGATTCCTCAATCCGCCGCAAGATTTTCTCCGAAACTTCTTCCCGGCGCCGCTTACCCTCCCGAGCTGCGCCCGCGGCTGCCGGTACAGCTGGAACCGGAGCGGCAGGAACTTTAACGGAAGCCGCCGTAGCGGATGCCGGTTTAACCGGGGGAGCTGTAGCGGAAGCAGCCGTAGCGGAAGTAGCTGTAGCGGAAGCAGCCGTAGCGGGTGCCTCGGCGTGTGGGGCAGCGGCCGGCTCCGCCTCTGCCTCCGCGAGCGGTTCGGCCGCCGGTTCCGGGGTGGGGAAGCCGGGTGTGGGCAAATATTCTTTACCGCGCGGGGCCGGACTGTCCGTGCTCCGCAATTCCGGATAAGCCGCCAAGATGCGGTCAAGTTCGGCGGTGAGGTTCTGCCGTGCCGAGTTTTCCCATTGCCGGGCGGTAGGCGTGAAATACAAGTATTTGCGGGAAAGTAATTTCTGGATCACGCTACTGCGGCCGCGGTAGTAGGAAGAATCGTCATAGAACGAGTATTCGCGGCGCAAGCAGTCCAAATAGGAACGGTAGTGTTGCGGTGGTTCTGCCAAAACTGCCAAATGTGCATCACGCAAAACCATGAGGTCAATATCGCGCGGATCTACCGGTCCGCTCGTCGAACCGCCAATCACTGCCCACTTTTCGGGATGTTTACTGGCCATTCCACGAATCAATTCCGCTACGCGTTGGGAAGCTTCTTCGGGCACGTCTAATTCTCGCAAAGCCGATTGCGCGGCCAAAGCCGAAGCGAACTCGTTTTCGCCCGGGTTGCGCCGGGTGCCGGCGTCTTTCGGCGTCGTAAATTCGACGCCGTGGTACCACGCGGCTAAACGCACTACATCGGGTGAGTGGGTTTCGGTGATCAGTGCCTCTAAATCTTTGAGCATCGCTACCACGTGCGAAAGGCCGTGGAAAGTGCGGGCGGGGTCGCTCCAGCGAGCAATCAACTCCGCACTGGCGGCTTCGATTTGTTCACGCGGGGCCGGGGAACCGAGCCCTCGCACCGAACGGTAGTAGCTTGCAGGCAACCACGCAGGTATTTCACCCATGAGACCTCCCCGCGGGCTGTTCCCGCGCATCGCTGCCGCCCCCGTGGTGGGCGCTAACGTAGTGGCAGTCTAGTCGGCAAAAACATGGGCGGAGCAATAACAAGGCCTAGGCGGTGTGAAACCGCAAACGTCCGCTCACAAAACCTTCCCTTATGCCCCGCCCTGGTTTGGACAGGAAGCGGAAGCGGGCGCGCCGCCACGCGGCAGGCCACCCGATCAACTAACGTAGAAACGTGACCACTATAAACCCGAGTTTTACCGCTCCCGCCGGTAAACCTATCGCTTTAATAACGGGCGGCACTTCCGGTATTGGCCGGGCTTTCGCGCGGCTGCTCGCCCAACGCGGCTACAACCTGGTGATCGTAGCCCGGGGAACTACCGGGCTGGCTGAAACCGCTGCCGAATTGCAAGCTAGCGGCGTTGCGTGCGAACAAATCCGGGCTGATTTGGCCGATCCGGAAACGGTCACTGCCCTATGCGAATGGGTTGCGAGTCGGAATTTTGCTTTCGACGTTTTTGTCAATAATGCGGGGACGGGCCTTTACCAACCATTAGCCACCACAGACTTCGCGGAGGCGGAAACGGCCCTCACGGTAATGGGCCGGGCCCCGGTAAAACTTGGGGGAGCGGTAGCCCAAAAAATGCGGGAAGCCGGTTCGGGGCAGATTATCAATATTTCTTCGGTGCAAGGTTTTGTGCCGATGGGCATGTATGCGGCCATCAAAGCTTTTATTCGGGTGTGGTCTGAATCCTTAGCCTTGGAACTGGCCGGAACGGGCGTGACGGTGACGGCCGTGTTACCCGGGTGGGTGCGCTCCGGTTTTCACCGTGCCTCTGGCGGGCGGCGTAGCGGCGTCCCCGATTTCCTGTGGCTCGACCCCCAGCAAGTGGCGGCGGCAGGGTTACGCGCAGCTGAGCGCGGCAAGATCCGGTGTACGCCGAGCCGGCGCTACCAGGTGATTACTTTCTTAGCGGAGAAAGGGCCACGCCGCGTCGTGAACCGGGTAGCCCGTGCCCTGCGTTCCGCCAAATCTAGCGCTTCTAGCAAACCGAGCGCTTCTGCCAAACTTAGCGCATCCACCAAACCAAGCGCTTCTACCAAACCGAGTGCTGCTGTACCTGCGAGCACGCCGGCTGAGAGCCCCGCAGCAAGTTCCGGTTCTTCCACAGGTACCGTTGCAGGTACGTTTAACGACGGCGTCGGCACGAACCACGATATAATTCAGGCCACGAATGCAGAACTTGGCGAGCACGGGGTGAGGTGATCGGTAGTGGAGGAACTCGAACCGATTGATCCCTATCTCGACGACGGCAAAGCCAAGCGCCGGCATCGGGTGCGCAAATTCCTCACCAAACCGGTACTAAACACGGTTCTGAAAAGTACCGTGCTGGGGGAAGAAAACATTGAGGATTTAGACGGGGCTTTCGTGTTGGTGCCGAACCATTCTTCGCACCTGGATGCACCCATGATTTTCTCCCTCCTGCCCGATAAGCTCACGGAACGGCTGGCCACCGGGGCAGCCGCCGATTATTTTTATCGCAACCCGGGGATTTCTGGCCTCACCTCGCTGTTTTTCAACACTTATCCGATTGAAAGAAAGAAGAACACGCCTTCGAAACACGGACGGGGTTTGAAACCGGGCCGCGCGAAGGGAATGACGGGCCGCCTCTTGCGGGCCGGAGTGCCGATCCTGATTTTCCCGGAAGGTACACGTTCCCGCACCGGCGAACTTGGCACCCCCAAAGCCGGGGCCGCCGCGCTCGCCCAAAGATTCGAAGTACCGATCGTGCCAATCGCAATGGCGGGCGGGCACGAAGCCATGCCGGTAGGCGCGGTACTGCCCAAACCGCGCAGCGAAGTATTCCTCTTTATTGGCAAACCCATGTACGGCCAAGAAGGGGAAGACGCCGATTCCTATATGAAACGCGTATTCCGCGCCATCGAGCTCATGCTCGAACAAAAAACCGCCCACCCGGTGGAAACCGACGGTACTAGCGCCTTCGACCCCAAATAGGGCAGTTTTTCTTTTCCCGTGCTGTCGGGCGCTCGCGGCGCGTTTATTTTAGTGTCAGTGCTCTGCGGATTGTGCGGGTGCCGGTGATTCTTCGGGAGAGAGTAGGCCGGCCGCGCGCATGGCAATCTCATCGCTGGAAGCACCCGGGAAAGCAAGTTGGACGGTGAGGCCGCCGCCCGGAGTTTCGAAAGCGTGCGCGCTGCCGCCATGGGCGCCCATAATCGCGGCCACGATCGCCAGGCCTAGGCCCGAGCCGCCAGAGGCACGGGAGCGGGAAGTATCTGTACGGTAGAACCGCTGGAAGATCTTTTCGGAATCTTCCGGGGAAATACCCGGCCCGTGGTCGCGTACTTCAATAATGCCCCAACCGTTATCAATGCCTACCGCGAGCTCTACCGGGGTTTCTTCCGGAGTATGTGCCAAAACATTACTGAGCAGATTGGCGATCACCTGGGTGACCTTATTGTGGTCGGCCGTGATTATGACATTGGGTGGTTCGGGGCTTTGCAAACCAATTAGCTGCGAATGCCGCTGGGGTGCCCGGGCTTCCAGATCGTAGAGGGAATCTTCCGCGACATCTGTGAGGGAGAGAGATTCCAATTCGAGGGGCCGGCCCTCATCCATCCGAGTTAGTTGCAAAAGGTCTTCTACCAGTTCGGACATGCGAGATGCTTCCGATTCGATGCGACCCATACAGTCGGCCACTTTATCTTCGGGTACCCCGTTCATCCGGTACAGCTCGGTGTAGCCCTTCACGGTAGCGAGGGGAGTGCGTAGCTCATGCGAAGCATCGGAAGCAAATTGCCGCATTTGGGCTTCGCTGCGTTCCTTATCCGCAAAGGCATCTTCAATTTGGGTGAGCATCGTATTAATGGAAGTGGCCAGAGAACCCACTTCATCGGCGTCGTCATCGTGGGGAACGCGTTTCGTAAGATCGCCGGCCGCAATTGCTTGCGTGGCCCGTTCAATATCGCGCAAGGAACGCAAAGTGCGGGAAATTGTGGCGCTCACGGCAAGTGTGCCAGCCAGCATCGTGGCTACCCCGAGCAGCCCGAAGATCAAAGCGAGCCTGGTTACGGTGAACATAATCGGGGCGAGGGGCTGAGCAATAATCGCGTAGCCGAGCACTTGCCCGCCTTCATCTTTAACGTCCAGCACGAGGGCACGCCATTTTTGCCGCCCATTTTCGCCAGCCACCGTGAAAGGATCACGGTTGACCTTGGCGTCTTCGCCGCCCCGCAAAGCCTGCTTGATAATTCCTTCCGGGTTACCCGGGATGCCATAACGCAAAGAAGTGGAGGGGCGGATTTCGATCGGCTCTACAGCAACGTCCGGGGAAGCCCCGAAAGACAGGTAAATGTAGTAGTTGGAAAAACTGTAAGGAGTTTGGCCTTCGATCTGCCGTTGGTTTTCGATGTCATTGAGCAGGCGGTCAGCCACGCTATAGCCAGAATTGCGCAGGTCGGCATCGGTAGAACTGAGCATGTATTGCCGCATTAGCGTGGTGGTGGCTATCCCTAAGAAGAGAATTGCGGCACCGATAATTACCACGAAAACCGCCACTAGCTGTTTCGTGAGTGAACGGTGAGGAATGGTAGACGCCGCCTTTTGCCGCCGGTTTTCCCGCCCGCGGCGTTGCTTCGTGCCGGCTTGTGGGGAAGTGCGGAAAGTGTGTGCCTGTTGCTGGGGCGTTTCTTGGGTTGCAGATTGCCGCATCGCCGGGCTTCACCTACTTCGAGGTTTTGTTACCGCGGAGGACGTAGCCGATACCACGCCGCGTGTGAATTAGCGGGACGATTTTTTTCGCTTCTTCCGGATCAGTGATCCCCAGGTTTTCCGGAGAATCGATCTTGCGCCGCAAATAGGAAATATAGGATTCGACGATGGAGATTTCACCCTGCCAGTTGTAATCCCAAACGTGATCCAGAATCTGGCTCTTGGAGACCACACGTTCGGCGTTGATCATGAGGTAGCGCAAAAGTTTGAACTCGGTGGGGGAAAGTTCCACTTCCCGCCCGGCACGCCGCACCTCGTAAGAATCTTCGTTCAGTTCCAGATCTAGATAGCGTAACACCGGCGAATCCGCTTCTTCCGGGTTGGAGCGGCGCAATACCGCCCGGATCCGCGCTACCACTTCTTCCAAAGAGAAAGGCTTGGTGATGTAATCATCGCCGCCGATTGTGAGGCCCTGTACTTTATCCTTCACGTCATCACGCGCGGTCAGGAAAAGTACGGGCAGGTCCGAATCGCGTTCCCGCATGCGGCGCAGTACTTCAAAGCCGTCCATGCCGGGCATCATAATGTCAAGAACTACCAGGTCAATTGACTGGTTTTGCTGGTGGGCCAGGGCTTCTTGCCCGTCTGCCGCCGTGAGTACCTCAAATCCGGCGAAATGCAGGGAGGCGGAAAGCAGTTCGCGCAAGGATGGTTCATCGTCGACGACGAGGATCGTGGCTTCCGGTTCTTTTTCTTCGTTTCTAATATTGCTCTGAGCACTCATACTTAGACATTGAACGCGTGAATTCTGGGAGTTTTCTGGACGTTTACTGGGAAAGGGATTGCCCCGGTGCGGGCCGGAAAATCGGCGCGAACCGGGGCGAATCTGTAAGTTAGCAGTTCCTTAGTAGTGCTTTAGCGCGCTTTAGTAAGAGGTGAAATCTTTGCCTTCGATTTGTTCGGGTGCACTGCCGCTTTTGAGGGCGGCCAAACGCGCTTCGATTTCGGCGTCGTTGGAATGATCTTCCAACTCGGCAAACTGATCGGCCAGGGAAAGGCTAGCCACTTCCGCCTTACCCGCGGCCAGGGCTTCGTCTCGGCGCACGCGTTCTTCGAAGCGGGAGAGTTCCGAGGTTGGATCGAGCACGTTGATCGAGCTGATCGCGTCTTGTACACGTGCCTGGGCAGCAGCGCTCTTTTGGCGCGCCACCAGGGAATCACGCTTGTTCTTCAGCTCGTTGAGCTTCTCCTTCATCTGGATGAGCCCGCTCTTGAGCTGTTCTACTACTTGTTGCTGGCTGGTAATAAGCGGTTCGGCCTCTTTGGCTTCTTTTTCAAACTCGATCTGCTTGCCCAAAGCAACCTTGGCGAGGTTATCCCAATGGGCCGCGCCTTCCGCATCCCCGCGCCCGCGCATCTCATTGGCCTTGGCTACCGAAGCGGCTGCCTTGTTACCCCAGTCTTGGGCAGTGCGTAGGTCTTCCTTATAGTCAGCTTCGGATAGCCGCAGATTGCCAATGGTTACGGCCACGGCGTCTTCGGCTTCCGCAATCGAGTTGGTGTAGTCCCGCACCATTTGATCCAACATCTTTTGGGGATCTTCCGCCCGGTCGAGCAAAGCGTTGATATTCGCTTTGGCGAGCTGGCTAATCCGCCCCAAAATCGTTTGCTTCTCCGCCATTATTGTCCTTCCTTCCGCGCCCACGCGCCGAAAAACTATTTTGCGCCGGAGCGCCGGAAATATACTTGCGCCGGAGCGCCGCGTTTCTATGTTCTTACGTTACTGAAAACCGGGGTGGTCTTGCATCCTTATGCAGGGCTTTTAGTTGTTTTTTGCCTGCCGGCGAGAGCTGTAGCGCAGCCGGGTGTAACCCAGCTTGGCACCGGCCGTCGCCCAAAACTTTAGAAGGAGAAACCTCCTCCCTTTGCGCCGCTGGAACTACCGCCAGAACTCCCACCGGAACTTCCGCCGGAACCGCCGCTCCAGCCGCCCCAGCTACCGCCCCAGCCGCCGCGGTTGCCTGAAGTTAGGCCGCCAATAATCACGCCGGCCAAGAAATTGCCCCAGTCTCCGCCGCCGCTGTGCCCGCCGCGCCGGTCTTGATAGTCATCCCAACCGGAATTGACGTCGGTTTGGGCGCGATGCAAAGCCTGTTGCGCTAAAGAATCAGCTTTCCGGTATCGGGAAACCGCCGTTTCGGGGTCACTGCCTTCGCAGGCCTGCCCGTGCGCTAATTCCCGCTGGGCAGAGTTGAGAGCAGTGCGGGCAGGGCTACTAACCAGCCGCCGGTACTGGTTTATATAGTCTTCCGCTGCGGCCACCGCAGCCCCCGCCTTTTCCCGCAAACGGCCGGCCGTGGCCACCATACGATGCCGGTTTTCTTCTTCGGTGCGCACTTGCACTAGCGCCTCATCCAAAGCGGCTTCCGCCTCGGTGAGCGCCGCAATTCCCGCGAAAGGATCGGCCCCGTGCCGGTTATAAGTGCCGACGACTTGCTGGGCGGCCTCTTTTTCGGCCTGGATATGGGCGTCGTCGCTACCCAAACGATCCGCATCCGCAATATCGGCATAAATCGATTTCAGCCGTTCCACCAGTTCGTTTTCGGCTTGCGTGAAGGAATCTTGGGCGTGCGAAATCTTCTGATACTTTTCCTGCGCCGGCGTCAAAGCTTCTTCCGCGATCCGCGCAAACGGCACCGCCTGGTTACGTTTCCCGGCCTGCACGTGCTCTTGCCCTTCCCGGATCGCTTTTTCGCAAGCTTCGAGTAGCCCGGGAATTTCGGTTTGCAAGGTTCGCAAAGTCTGCATCGCTTCCGGACCGTAACGCTGCGTGAGGGTATCTAATTGTTGCCCCGCAGCCGGCAAACCTGCGCGCAAGTCCTGGCAGGAAGCAGCCAATTTGCTAAGCCGCCGCTCCACGTTTTGTGCCAGATCGCGCAGCTCGCGCAGTCGCGCGTTTTGTTGGTCTACCAACTGTTGGGCTTGCCCGCTCAAAGCGAGGATCTGGTTGTGCATGTCCCGAGCTTGCGCGGGAGTTTCCGGTTCGTCATCATCTAATTGCCGGCGAATCTCAAAAGCTTGCGCCAGCAAAGCCCGTGCCTGTTGGAATGCCTCCGCAAACTGGGCGGCCTGCGCCTCCCCAAATTCGGCCTTCGCAAACTCTGCTTCCGCGCTGGCATCGCGTACGGCGTCGTCGGCCGCTAAAAGTTGCCCGGAAGCCCGCTTGGCAAGCGCATCCAGCTGCTCACTTTCCTGGTGTTTACGTTTCCGGTAAATAACGACGCCGACCACCGCGCCAGCGCCCACCAGCAAGAACACAATAATCCACGGGGCCGGGTTGAAATCGTGTTGATTGGCGTATTCGGCTTCCAGATTTTGGATGGCCCGCTCGGCCGCTTCCGCCCAGTTACCTTCCCGCAAAGCGTTCATGGCCGAGGAGTCAAAAGCATCCCGCACTTCCTCGGCAGTGAAAGACTGAGGCCCGTAGCCCACCGAAACCTGGCCGGCCTGGGTAGCAACCGCAATCACCGTGGCATCTTTTGCTTGGCCGGAAAGATCATGGGTTTTGCGGGCCCAATCCTCCGCACCGGCACCATCAAAAACATCCACAAAAACAAAGCGCACGGTTTGGCCGGTATTTGCCGCCAGCTCATTGAGCTGGGTGCGCAGATCCGCCGCTTCGTTCTTGGTAAGTACCTGCGCGGTATCGGTGACCGCAGAAATTTGTTTTAGCGGTTCTTCAGCCCGGGCAGGGCCGGCCGGAAATAAGGTAGCTACGCCCGCACACAGCGTGGCCAGAGCTAACCCGATGGCCCGCCTACCGCGCGGATGCCACACTCTGGTGTTCTTTTGCCGCGCGACTTTTTCGGGGTGGCGCGCTGCCTTCTGCGTTTCTTTCCGGCGTCGGAATCTCATGCCTCAAAACTACCGGAAGTGGCAAGCCCAGGGTAGCCGCAAACCAGGTAGCGGTAAGCCCAAGGCAGCGGTAATCTCCAGGCGGCAGCAACCCAAGGCAGCGGCAACAAGTGCGCCGCGCGCGTAGCGAAAGGTATGTCAGCGGGGCAACTGTAGCCTACGCAGGGCTCGCGCTATACTAGGGCGGTGCTTCCGCGCGGCCGCCGGCCGGGCGGTTTTTCCTAGAAAGCGAGTGTAAATTGCCAACCGGTAAGGTCAAGTTCTTCGACGAGAAGAAGGGGTTCGGGTTCATCGACGGTGATGACGGTGTGTCAGTGTATCTGCCTGCCGATGCTCTCCCCGCGGGGGTGAAGCGCATCAAGCGCGGCACACGAGTTGACTATTCGGTGGCTGATACGCGGCGCGGCCCGGAGGCCCTCACGGTAGAAATAGTGGAACCGGTGGAATCCCTCGCGCATATTAATAGGCGTCCCCCAGAAGACATGGTGCCGGTAGTAGAAGATCTGATTCGTCTGCTCGATTCGGTATCTGGGCAGCTGCGGCGCGGACGCTACCCGGAAGGAGGCCGGCGGCTGGCCCGCGCACTGCGTGCCCTCGCCGATGAATTTGATGGCTGATCTCAAACTAGAAGCCGTGGCACAAGCGGCAGTTATAACTCCGGAACAACCAGACCGCGTTTACCCGCAAGCAGACTGCGAGGGGGAGCGGTTGCTCGTACGCGCGAGTGAAACTGCGCAAGAATTCCTCAAAAATGAGATCCCGGAACGGTATGTGGGCGCCCACGCCGGCCTGATTCTGGAAGAAGAACGCGTACTCACGCACTATTTCAAATGCGAACACCCCGGCTACCAGGGCTGGTATTGGGCAGTCACCCTAGCCCGGGCCCCGCGCTCGCGGCGCGTGACCATTAGTGAATACGAAATGGTGCCGGGCGAAAAGGCCATGCTGGCCCCGCGCTGGGTTCCCTGGGCAGACCGTATGGAAGCCATCGAAGCTGAAAAGCGCAACCAGGAAGAAGCCGCAGCAGAATACGAACGCCGCGAACGTGAAGCGCGGCGGGAGCGGCGCGCCCAGCAAGCCCGCGCTGCCGAAGCCGCGCCGGCGGACAGCACCGAGCCGGCAAAAGAAAAGACGCGCAGGCGGGAGCGCATCTCGCGCCGGGACTCGGCGCGCACGGACTCGGTGCGCACGGAATCAGGGCGTACAGAATCAGCACGCGCGGAATCGGGGCGCACAGACTCGGCACGGCAGGGTTCTTCTCGGAAGGATATTGCGCGGAAAGTTTCTGCACGCGAGGAATCTACGCGGAAGGGTTCTGCGCGCGAGGAATCGCGCGGCAGGAAAACGCGCGGCACGAAAACTCGCGAAGCAGGGGCCGCGGGCACGGATTCGCCGCGGGCAACGCGCGCTGCACATCCCGAACTGTTCCCAAGTTTGGCAAGTTCGCGGCGGCGAGTGGTGCGGCGCGGTTCACGCGGGCGCCGCTATCTGGCCGGGCAAGAATCGGAGGACTGACGCGTGTTACGGCTGCAGGGCCGTGCGCGTGCCTATGACTGGGGTGGCACGCAGGCAATTCCGGCTTTATTTGGCTATGCGCCCGCGCAAATCCCAGTTGCGGAACTCTGGTTTGGGGCCCACCCAGACGATTCGGCCACGGTAGGTGGCAGCGCGGATACCCCGCTATTTGATCCAGCCCAGCTCTACCCAAAATCTCCGCAGGCCGATCACCGTTTGGAAGCTAACACACAGCGCCGCCGCCGGCGGCTAACCCACTGGAGAAACCGCGGCCGCGATGCGCGCAACGAACGCGAAGCGAGTAACAATAGCGCCACCGCGCCTACAGATTTATCCTTGCGGGAATACATTGCCCGCGATCCAGTAGCCGCGCTGGGCCCGGAAGTAGCCCGGCACAGCAACGAATTGCCGTACCTGCTCAAAATTATTGCGCCCGAACAGCCTCTTTCTTTGCAAGTGCATCCTTCTTTAGAACAGGCACGCTTCGGTTTTGCCCGAGAAGATGCCGCCGGTATTCCGCGCAATGCCCCGGAAAGAAACTATCGGGATGCAAACCATAAACCGGAACTGGCCTACGCCCTCACGCCTTTTGAAGCGCTCGCCGGATTTCGCACTAGCCGGCGCATTGCCGGCGTACTTTCCGGCCTGAATACCGAACTTTCTGCGCGCATGTTAGAGCTCATGGAAGAAGGTATAGGCACGGTTTTCTCGTGGCTACTTTCAGCCGAAACTCGGCCCAATAGTGAGCAAATCCAAGCGGTAGTTGAGGCTTGCGCGGCCCGGCTTGCCCGGGGAGAAAGCCCCAGCCCCCGTGCCGACCGCATCGTGGGCATGCTCGCCGAGCGTTACCCAGAAGACCCCGGCGTAATCGCCTCCCTCCTGCTCAACCCGCTCAGCTTGCGGCCCGGCGAATCCGTGTTCGTACCCGCCGGAACCGTGCACGCATATCTATCTGGCACAGCGATAGAAATTATGGCCTCCTCCGATAACGTGTTGCGCGCCGGGCTCACCCACAAACACGTGGACGTGCCCGAGCTACTGCGCATTATGGACACCGTTGCTGCCCCGCCCATCCGGATCGCCCCGGAACGAATGTCTGCTGCGGTATCAACCTTCTATGCCCCGGTAGACGATTTCGAACTTTCTGTTGTCCGTTTACGTGACGCCACCGCCACCGAAGCGTTACGTGCCCGCGGCCCACGTACCGTCCTTTGCCTCGAAGGCGCGGCGCAACTAACTACCGACGCCGGAAGCGAAATGCTCAACACCGGTCAAGCAATTTTTGTGCCCGACGCCGAAGGCCAACTCCGCGTGCGCGGGTTTGGCGAACTCGTGGTAGCCAGCGTGCCCTAAGCGCGAGCATTGGCAGCTGCCGCACCGACCGCCGCATCCGACCCTCGCATCCGTTCTCCGCAGGCGGGGCGACCAGCAGGGCGGGACCCTAAAAATGGGCGGCCGGGCAACCAGCAGGGCGGAACCCTAAAAATGGGTGGCCGGGCGACCAGCAGGGCGGAACCCTAAAAATGGGTGGCCGGGCGACCAGCAGGGCGGAACCCTAAAACTGGCAGGCCGGGAGGAAACTCACAGTGGAGGCAAAACCGCGAAATGTCGCGGAAAACCGCAGGCGCGTCTCGAATGGCGAGACGGATCTCGCTCCAAATGCCCAAATGGCGAGATTTGCGTTGCTTCTGCGCGGGCAGACGGAGAGAATTAGTCCAGTCAGAGGCAATTTCTCGTACCGGCGTTGGCTTTCGCCGTCGTTCGTGAGGCGCAAGCAGCACCTCAGCCGGTACGGGGCCGGGCCCGCGGCGCGCAACCACGCCACGTACGGCCGGGCCAGGCGCCTAGGCGCTCCGCGTTAGAAACGCGTATAAGGAGAATACATTGACTGCTAAAACGCAGGTTGAAAACACGTCCGCGCCCGATGCATCATCCGCACCTACCAAATCGAGCGGGATTCTCGGCTATTTCAAAGTGAAGGAGCGCGGCTCAACCGTAGCGCGTGAACTTCGTGGCGGCCTCGTAACTTTCGTCGCCATGGTTTATATCCTCGTCCTCAACCCGATTATTCTTTCCGGGCCGGATTCCACCGGCATGTACCTGGGTGGAGGCACAGAACCGAATATGCCGGCAATTGCGGCCGGCACCGCCCTCGTTGCCGGAGTAATGACAATCCTCATGGGGGCGGTGGCGAACTTCCCCATGGCCATGGCTGCCGGGCTGGGATTGAATACTTTGGTGGGCGCCGTAATCGTGCAGATTCCGGGTATGACCTGGGCAGACGGCATGGGCATTATCGTCCTCGAAGGTATTGTGATCACTCTGCTCGTGCTCACCGGCCTGCGGGAAGCTATTTTCCGGGCGGTTCCCAAGTTCTTGCGCACCGCCATTTCGGTGGGCCTGGGCCTGTTCATTACGCTCGTTGGCCTCACCAATGCCGGCATCGTTTCCGGAAACGCAGAAGGCGGCACCATCCTCAACTTCGGAATTAACGGTTCCGTATCTTCCTGGCCCTTCCTCGTATTCGTAATCGGCCTGCTCGTAACCTTCGTGTGCATTGCGCGGAAAATTTCCGGGGCCTTGCTGATCGGCATCGTAACTTCTACCGTGCTCGCCGTTATCGTGGAACAGGTGTCCCGCCCGGGATTGCGTGCCGACGGCGTAGTGACCGGCTGGTCGGGTAGCGCTCCGGTACTTTCTGGAAGCCCGATACAAATCCCCGACTTTGCGACCCTTGGCGAATTCTCCATCGTGGGCCCGTTCCAAAAGATCGGGGTTATCGCCGTCGTCGTCCTCACCTTCTCCGTAATGCTCGCCGACTTCTTCGACACCATGGGAACCATGGTGGCAGTGGGCCGGGAAGGTAACCTCTTGGACGAAGAAGGGCAACCCGAAGGTACCTCGCGCGTGCTCCTCATTGACTCGCTTTCCGCCCTGGCCGGCGGTATGGGCGGCGTCTCCTCGAACACATCCTTCGTGGAATCCACCACCGGCGTGGCTGATGGTGCGCGTACCGGCCTCGCCTCGATCACTACGGGCGTGCTCTTCCTTCTCTCCATGTTCTTCGCCCCGTTGGTCACCTTGGTGCCCTCCGAAGCGGCGGCACCTTCCCTGGTCGCGGTGGGTCTGCTCATGCTCGACGGCGTAATCGAAATCAACTGGGAAGATCGCCTAGAAGCCGTACCGGCCTTCATGACCATCGTGTTCATGCCCTTTGCCTACTCGGTTACTGTGGGCATTGGCGTGGGCTTCATCTTCTACGTGCTCATGGCAGTATTCATGGGTAAAGCACGGCAGATTAAGCCGCTCATGTGGGTTTCCGCGGTACTCTTCGTGATCTACTTCCTGCTAGATCCGCTGCAAAGATTGCTCGGAATCTAAATGCTTGTTTGGAAGCTGTAGAACAAGCTAAATCCGGGCGCGTGCCGGCTGGCGGCGCACACATAATTCCATAGGTAACTCCCGCGGGGAGGTACGGTTACGTGCCCTTGCTGTTAGCAAATAACAAGTAGCTAATAAGCAAGGAAAGGCGGCGGCCGTGCCTTCCCGCAATCTATTTTGCCCGGCGCGGCAGACTGCGGCAGGGCAAAGCAGCCAGCTGCGAACCGGCGTCGCTGCGAACCGGCGTCACTGCGAACCGGCGCCGCTGCAAACAGGCGTCGCTACTGCACCCCGCCGGTATTGCCGCTGCTGATTCGGCACGTTCGCAGCGAAGGGTAGCGATCAATAAGACAGAGACAGGTGTCCCAGAACTGTCGTACAATATAAAACCGTTCTGTCGCAAGACGGCGCCAGAAGGCAATATTTATTACTGATAATCGCGGGGAGCTGAGCACTCTTGGGGCGTACATTCGCCAGCCTGAAATTCTACAATTATCGAGTTTGGTTCTTTGCGGCTTTGATTGCAAACACGGGTACGTGGATGCAAAGAATTGCGCAAAACTGGCTTGTTATCAACGATCTCACCGATAATAGCGCCTCCGCAGTAGGTCTTATTACCGCCCTGCAGTTCGTGCCCGTTATTTTTGTGATGCCGGTGGCCGGTTCTTTGGCAGACCGGTTCGATAAACGCAAAATAGTGTTCGTTACCCAGCTGGGCCAAATGCTTTCCGCTTTCGGTTTGGCGGCCCTGATACTTACCGGCACGGCCAATCTGGGAAATGTGTGCCTTTTCGCCTTCATTTTGGGGATCGTGGCAGCTTTTGATTCACCGCCGCGCCTCACCTTTATTTCGGAGTTGGTACCGCCGCGTTCGCTCCCGAACGCTATCGGGCTGAATTCGATGTCCTTCAATATTGCCCGCCTGATTGGCCCGGCCCTGGCCGGCGCGCTCATTGCCGCGGTTGGCACCGGGTGGGTTTTCGTTATCAATGGCGCCATGTTCTTGGCCACGCTAGTAGCTCTTTTGCTCATGCGGCCCAAGGAATTCCATCCGGCTCCGCAGTCCGAACAGAAGGAAGGGACCGTGGAAGGGATCGTGCACGGGCTCAAATATTTGCGGCGCCGTTCCGATCTCATGCTGATTTTCGTGGTGGTGGGTATCGCTTCCTGCACTGCCATGAACAACAATTTGACGACGGCGGCTATGTCTACCTCCGTTTTCGATAAGGGCGCCGGCGAATTTGGGGTAGTGGGATCCGTCCTCGCCATCGGTTCGCTCAGCGGTGCACTACACGGAGCTCGGCGCACCGCCCAGCCACGCGTGCGCTCGGTCGTTGGCGCGGGGTGCGGCCTGGCCATAGCCATGGCGATTAATGCCATAGCGCCTAGCTTCTGGCTCTACACGGTCACACTGATTCCCGTTGGGTACTTCATGATCGTGATGCTCACGGCGGCTAATACCGCCGTGCAGATGTCTACCGCTCCGGATATGCGCGGCCGCGTGGTTTCCCTGTACCAGACCGTCGTGCAAGGCGTAGTCCCGGTAGGGGCTCTGCTCACCGGGTGGATTTCGGATGGCTTTGGCGCCCGCTGGGGCGTGGGCATGGGTGCTATTGGGTGCGCCGTTGCTGTTGTGGGCGCACTCATCTGGGGCCGCCACAAGTGGGACGTGGAAATCCACTACCGCATCCGCGAACCCCTGCACCTTGAAATCCTTGGCCCGCTAGAACACGAACAAGAGCAAGCAGAAGAAGAGGCAGCCACCACGGCGTCGGCCCCGGCTGAAGAAGCAGCCCCGGTAGAAAAGGCCGGGCCAGAACTGGGGCGCGAAAGGGCTGCGAGCCAGCAAGCAGAACACGCGGCAGAAAAAGCATCGAAAAAGAAAACTGTAGAAATTCCAGAAAACATGGATAATGTGAACGGGATGGGCATCACGGAGGAAAGTGCCGCGGCAGGTACCTGCGATGCCGGAAGCGCAAGCGAAGAAGCAGCGCCAAAATCCCGGAAAACGGAGGGTGAAATAGATGAGTAGTCGGCCAGAAGGGGAAGGTCTCGTCGATACCCGCGAGATGTACCTCAAGTGCATCTACGAGTTAGAAGAAGAGGGGATCGTCCCCATACGGGCACGGCTTGTGGAAAGGCTCAACCAGTCCAAACCTACGGTTTCGGAAACCACTGCCCGCCTGGAGCGGGATGGTTTCCTGGTTGTAGATAAACAGCGGGTTATACGGCTCACCGCGCGGGGGCGTGCCCGGGCTACTTCCGTGATGCGCAAGCACCGCTTAGCAGAACGGCTATTGGTAGACGTGATCGGCCTGCCCTGGGAGCATGTGCATCTGGAAGCATGCCGCTGGGAGCACGTAATGAGTGAAGAACTGGAAGCCCGGATCGCGCAGATTGTGAAAGACGCCAGTCGAGATCCCTTCGGCAACCCCATCCCGGCAGCAGATGTACTGGGCCCAGGCGAAAATGCGGCCCGCCCGGCCGGCCTGGTCTCGGTAGAAAAATATCTCGCCGACCGCCGCGCCGCGCAGGCAGCAAACCAAAGCAGTGGTGCGTCAGAAGGTGGAAAGACGCCGGCGCACGGTCCCGCAGACCGCAGCGAAACCTCGGTTGGCGCCGGCCAGGCCGCTAAGGCACCGCACCCGGATAGCACCGCGAGTACGGAGTGTGCGCAAAGCGATACGGTAACGCTGGCCCGGATTGGCGAAACCCTGCAAACTGAGCCGGAGGTTTTGTTGGCTTTGCGCGAAGCCGGAGTAATGCCCGGGCAGCAAATCCGCATTATTGACGCCGCCACCGCAGCCGAATGCGCCCACTGCGGGGAACTGAGCACAGCACCCCAAGCAAGTGCGGGAGTAACAGAAGCTGCCGGCGCAGATGGCCACGTTATTGCGCAGAGTGCCAAAGGGTCGTTAGAGCTTACAGAGTGGATGCAAAAGCACCTGCAGTTACAGGTCTAGGCTCGCGGGGCATGCGGCTGCGCGGTGAGCAGACTAACAGGCCGCGCCAGAAATTGGGGCGCGCAGCGGCGGACTTTCGGGTAATGTATACGCGGCGCTTAAAGAGGCATAGCGGCCGGAAAGCTCACTGTTTCTGGCAGCTGCCGCAAACTGCGAACTGTATGCCCCCAGTCACAAAAAAACGTAACCAGATCGTAACTTCTCGTGAACTTTGTGATTTGCGGACCAGTGCGATAACGGCGGTGTTGCGCCTCGGAAACTGGCGGAATCTCGCCAGTTCTAGGGATTGATTTAATAGTTTGCGAAGAAAGTGGCGTAGCGCTCTGTTATCGAAACGTGACATTTCGGAGAAAGCTAGGTACTCTCTTCTTATATCCGGAGAGCGCGCTCTCTCTGGTTTCGAGTTTTGAAGGTTCACCAAGGAGTTCTTTTATGTCGGGAAGCCATGCGTATCGCGAGGCTAAGACTGGGATTCTCAATTCTTCTGCAGGGCGCGGTGTTATTGCCGCTCTCGCTTTCGGCACTGTCACCGGTTCCTTGATTCCGGCTGCCACTGCGGATACCCAGGATGCAAAGGCAACCCCTCTAAAGGCGGTATCTAACCCGCACGCGAATAACGAGGCAGTTGCTACGGAAGCAGTAACGGCCCCGGCAGATGCACAGTGGAAGATCGAACAGATCGAAGTAGGCGATACGCAAGCGATTGCGGACGCCTTCAGCGTGGAAGCGGCCCCCGAGGTTGAAGTAGCGGCGCCAGCTGCAGAAGCACAAACCACCACGGCAACGGCAACGCGTGGTACTTCCACGCAGGCAGCTACCGCCGCTGACGAAGAAGATGTAACGCCGCGCGCGGCGGTCAGCGGCTCGGGCTCTTCCGTTACCGGAACGGCTCTGGCCTACGCTGGCTCTCCCTACCGTTGGGGTGGCACCACTCCTTCGGGTTGGGACTGCATTGGCTTCGTGCGTTGGGTATATGCCCAGCACGGAGTTTCCATCGGAAGCACTCCGGCCTCCGTACTGTCGGCGGGTCGGCAGGTTGCCTACTCGGATGTACAGCCGGGAGACATTCTCTACTGGCCGGGCCACGTAGCGATTTCGCTCGGCAATGGCAAGAACGTAGCCGCCTGGAACCCGTCCATGGGAACCACGGTCGGTCCGGATTCTTGGGTAGGTACGCCCACCGTTATCCGCGTGTTCTAAACAACACGAAATAAAAACTTTTTCTCCACTCCGGGAATTTCAATACTCCTCGCGCTAGCGCGAAAAATATTTCGGTGCCGGGCATCCGCCTAGCACTCAAACAGCAGGTGAGCTTGCGGGCTCACCTGCTGTTTTTCTATGCCCGGGCGCGGTTCGGCAATGCTTTGTCACCAGGTAATTCTCGGGACGGTAAAATATTGGCGCGTTAATATTTGGGGCTAGCTTTGCAAAGTGGAAGAATAGCGGCATGTACGTGCACGAAAATCTCGTAGTCGTGGGAGTCGATGGATCGGAATCGGCGCTGGCCGCATTGCGGTGGGCAGCAGCGGTAGCGCGCAATCGCGGTGCCGAACTGCGCGCAGTGACCTGCTACCAGCCCGGCCCGGATCCAGAAGCTTCCCGCGTGGGTGCCGAATCAATCGCCCACGAAGCCCTGGCAAAAACTGATACTACTGGCCTGAAAATAAGTGTTCATGTGGAAGCCGGCTCCGCGGGAGAGGTGCTCGTTGAACAGTCGAAAATTGCTTCCCGCGTCGTCGTCGGATATTTGGGTGCAGACACCACGGGAGGTGCTGAACCCGGACCGGTAGCCACCTACGTGACCACCCGTGCCTACTGCGCCACCGTAGTAGTACCGCGCACCGAAAGCACCCGCCTGCCCATCCGCCACATCGTAGTAGGCGTAGACGGCTCCACCGCCTCCCGCTACGCAGTAGAACTAGCCGTGCGCATGGCCGGCCGCTGGGGCGCCAAACTTTCCGCCATCAACAGCGTGCACGTGGAATCCCAGGCGGGGATGCTCGTGAGCCCCGAACTAGCTAAGGAAGTTCTGGAAGATACCCGGGTGGGGCTGGAAGAAACTGTGCAGGAAATCATGACCGGCAAGGAAGAAATCGAGGTCAAATGCTACGCCGTGGAAGGTTCGGCGGCGCGCTTACTCGGCGAACTCTCCTCCTCGGTAGACCTCGTGGTGGTCGGTACGCGCGGCCGTAGCGGCGTGGCGCAGTTTATTTTCGGGTCGACGGCGCAAGGCGTGCTCCGCAATGCGAAATCTCCCGTGGTGGTAGTACCAGCCCGCGCGGCCGAAAACGTGCACGCCCCGAATACGAACGTGCCCTGGGAAGCCGGGTTCTAAACCCAGCGACGGCGAAAACCCGGCGGCAGCGTAACTTTGGTGCGGCGGCAGCATAACTTTGGCGCCGCGGGAGGCTGTGCCGGGCATGGCGTGGGCCATGGCGCGCGGATACGGCGCCGGCCGCCTGCCAGGCCCGCAAATTCCGCGCCGCAAAACATCTAATCTCGCCCTACCGCAAACCCGCACCTTAAGACAACCGAGAAGCGGCTAACAAGCACTCGGAATTAGATGCGGGGCGCGGTAGACTAAGCGGGTTGCCCTCGTAGCTCAGGGGAAGAGCGACCGCCTCCTAAGCGGTAGGTCGAAGGTTCGAATCCTTTCGGGGGCACGAAAAGGTCGGGGCGCCTGATTGGCCCGGTGAGCAGGTGAATTGGCACCGCCGCGGGTATGTAATGCGCGCGCGTGCCGCTACGCTCGCGCCGTGTTTTATTGCCGAAGGAAAATGCCCGGAGAGGAAGCGATGGGTAAGCAAACCGAGGAAGAAAAGCCAGCCCTGCGCATTGTAATGCCCGTAGTGCATACCTCTCCGCTGGCAACCCCCGGTTCGGCAGATGCGGGCGGGCTAAATGTTACCGTCACCAAAGTGGCCGGCGCGCTCGCTGCTCGCGGCCACCGCGTAGATATTGTGACCAGGCATTTTGCTCCGAATATGCCCTACGTGGAAGAAGTCAGCCCGGGAATTCGGGTTTTCTACCTGCCGGCCGGCCCGGCCTGTATGGTCGCTAAATCGGCGGCGGAATGCCTGATTGCGCCTTTCACACGCGAGTTCCAAAACTGGTGGGAAAACTATGGGGAAGGCGTGAATATTGTCCACGCCCACCACTGGTTTGCGGGCGTGGCCGCCGCGCCAGTAGCTCGGCGGGCCGGGGTGCCGTTAGTTGCTTCCTACCATTCGGTAGCCGCGCCGGAAGGAGCGGGCCTGGAACTGGGGGAACCGGCCGAATCTCCGGGGCGGGCGGCTGGGGAAGCTGAAATTGCCCGCACTGCTGATCTGATCGTGGCGGTTTCGCAGGCCGAAGCACAGATGATTACCGACCATTACGGGCAGCCGCGCGGCCCGGTAAAAGTGGTGCATCCCGGGGTCGATACAAAGCTGTTCCATCCGGCTACCGGCACGGAAATCCCGGCGCAAGTAATGCAGGTTACGGAGGGGCGGCCCTATATTTTCTTCGCGGCGCGCCTGCAACCTTTGAAAGCACCAGAATTGGCGATTCGCGCTCTGGCAGAAATTCCGGTTGCCGCCCGGCCGTTGCTCGTGCTTGCGGGAGAAGCGTCCAGTGATTTTGCGGGCTATGAACAAGACCTGCAAGACTTAGCAGCCGCGGTGGGCGTGGCCGGGGATACGCGCATGATTAGCCCGCTTTCCCGGCAAAACCTGGCGGTCATGCTCGCTCATGCCAAGTTGCTTATTAGCCCTTCCTATTCAGAAACGTTTGGGATCATCAATCTGGAGGCCTCCGCTTCCGGGATACCCGTGGTAGCTTGGCGCAGTTCCGGGATTCCCGAATCCGTGCGCGACGGCGTCACGGGAACCTTGTGCCGCACGCGCGAACCTGCTGAATGGGCGCAAGCGGTAGTGCGTTATTTGGAAGATCCAGAACTATGGGCCCAGCATGCGGCCGGAGGCCGCCAGTTCGCCCTCGCCCACACTTGGGATAAGGTCGCGCGTGAATATATTGCTGCCTACGAATCGGTGGTTTCATAAAACATGCCCGTACACGCAAAGAATAATCCGGCAAATAACCCGGCCCGGCCGGTCCCGGAAAATAGCTCGCAGCAACCGGCCCCGGCAAGTTTCCAAACCCCGGGAAGTAGCCCCGCCCACCCGCTCGACCTTGCAAGTTTTTTGGATTCTCCGGCTCGGCAAGTAGTTATGGGGCACGTGCTTTTCATTCATGCCCACCCGGACGACGAAGCCGTGCAAACCGGTGCCCTTGTGGCCGCGTTGGCCGCCCGCACCCAAGTTTCGATTCTTACCTGCACGCGCGGCGAAATGGGGGAGGCAATTCCCGGGGTGCTCCCGGAAAATGCCACCGCGCAGGATTTTATTGCGCAACGTTTGCGGGAAACTGCGCGCGGCCGGGAAATCCTGGGTGCCCAGGCAGGATATTTCTTGGGCATTCCGCCGGCTTTGGCCCCCGGTGCTCACGCGCGCCACTATTCGGATTCGGGGATGCGGTGGATTCGGGAAGGCCTGGCTGGTCCGGCGCCGCAGGCTCCCGCAAATGCGCTGGCTTTGCTTCCCCTGGCCCAAGAGGTTGACGACGCCGTTACCCTGGCTACGGCCATCGGTGCCACGGTGCTAATTGGCTACGACGCGGAAGGTTCCTACGGGCACCCGGATCATTTACGGGCCCATGAAATCGCACTTGGCGTGGCCCGGCGCACCGGCCTGCCGCTTTTCGAAATTGCCTCCAGCGGCGTTGCCTCCGGCAGCAGCGTTGCCTCCGCCGATACCTCCGGCGATACCTTCGGCAGCGCACCCGGTATTACGCCCGGCGGTGCGGCTGTTGCCCCGCCTGCCGAGGGCGCTTTTACGTGGGTAGATGTGAGCGGCTATGTGGATACGGCGGCCCGCGCGTTGGCGGAGTATCGAACTCAATTGTCACTGGTTGAAAAACAGGGACGCCTAATGATCCGGCATGTGGGTGGGCAATACCAGGAGATTTACGCGCAGGCCGGGTTGCGTGCCCGATCTTTGCCCTGAGAAATACGGGTAACGTGCGAAAAATATCGCGGCGAGGATCAAGATTTTTTATGCGCGCGCGGCTACGGTATTGGTGTGAGTCCTTTCTTCAAGCGCAATCGCAATAAAAATAATGCCTCCCGCGAGGGCGTGGAGGAAGTACAAGCCGGGGAATTCTCCACACCGAGCGCAGAAAGCCCCGCACCGAGTGCTGCCAGTTCCGAGGTCGCCAACTCGGAGGCTGCCAGCTTCACGGAACCCGGTTCCGTGCCGAGCGCGGATAGTACCGCGGGCTTCTCACTAACGCCCGGCGAAACCACAAGCGCAGCGGAGGGCACCACCGGTGCCAGCGTCGCCTCTGCCAACAGTGCCGCAGATAACGCGGCAGAATCTCCCGCTGATTTAGAACTACCACTTCACCGGGATGTAACCGCGCGCAGCGAAACCCAACTTACGAGTAGAACATTGGCCCCGAGTGTGGAATCACGGCCCTCCGCTGGGCCGGGCCGGGCGGCGGGAACTCCACCGGCACGGCACGCAGCCTTGGGTGGCGGTTGGTCGCGCCGTAGCGCCTTACGTTCGGGCCGTCGGTACCGGGCTGCCGGCACTTCTTCCCGTACTGATTCGCGTGACGCAGAAGCGCGGAACACCGGCCTTAGCGGTGAAAGCTTTTGGGGCGGGGGCGGTGCCACCGCGATGACCAGCGCGGAAGAAGCTGCCGAACCTGCGGTGCAACTACCGGAACCTAGCCGGGAAGAGCTTTTGGCCACAGCGCTAGATGAATGGCGCCAAGAACTTACCGCCGCGGTCGCTGAAAACGAATCTAAGGGCACCAATCCGGTAATTGATCTCACCCATCCGCATCCAACCGGTGCCGCGCAAATCGCTTCCGGCTCTCCCGCCCTGCTTACGTCTTTGATCCGGGAACCGTACGCGCAAAACGAAGCGCTCAGCACGCTGGTCCAACTGCGCCAAAAAATCGCGGAAAACCGGGAAAAGTACGGATATGCGGTAGTCCATTTCGCGATCGGGGAGATCACCTGGACGGAACTACCTCCTCGCAAAGATGGCGACCAGCTCGAAAACTTTTATGAACAAACCGGGGAACTCAAACTTGATCCGCTAGAGATTCGCCGGCGCGAAGCCGCTGCCGAAGCGGGCCTGGGCCTGGCCTCCGCTAACCTTTCCGGAACCGGTACCTCTAGCACTTCCAGCACTGCCGGCACGGCCAGCACCTCCGGCGCCGCCACCCACGCATTCGCAGCAGGCAACTCTACCGCGAACTCTGCCGCGAGCAGTTCTGCTTACAGCGGCGGCCCGGTAGATGACAATGCGCAAGCCGAAGCCCTCGCCCGCCCTAATTCTTCGTATTTGGAAACAAGCACAGCAGTCCGGGAAGTCCAAGAAGTCACCCACGCGGTGCTTTTACGCACGGTCCGTTTGGAAGACGAAGGCAAAGATTGCCGCATCGTCCCCACGCGGGATATTTCCGTGAACCCGAAGATTATTGCGGCGCTGCGCGCCCACGGCACTCCCACCCGGGAGATTCGCAAGCTTTCTTCCCTGGGATCCATGAGCGAAGACGAAGCGCTCAACCAGGTGCGCCAACTCGCGCAAATATATTTGCCGGGCGCGAGCTATACACCGGCCCGCAAACTCGGAATTTTCATCGATCCGAACCGGGAAATCCTCGAAGACGTCAACCAAGCCCGGCCCTATATTCGCCGCTCGGGAGTGTTGGCCGCAGTTGCGGGCCATACCGAAACCCGTAAACTCACCACGGTTCCCTTAGCCCCGGCCGATAGAGAAGACCGCAGTCCGGAAGGTGAACGCGGGGTAGGCGATCAGGACGTAGCCGAACTGGCGGCGGTGGAAGCCGTAGCCACGGGCCGCGACGTCGTTATTGACACCCCGCCCGGATCTAACGACTTCGGGGCGAAAGTATCCGTGGCAGCCGACGCTGCCGGTTCGGGCCGTTCGGTTTTGTACGTGCCCGGAAGCGCGAACGAAGCGCGCGCTTTCGTGGAAGAAATGAACCGGCTCGGCGTGGGCAACCTCGTCGTCGACTTTACGGATTTGGACGGGGCACCTTTGCGGTTGCGTACCGGCCTGCGCCAACGGATACCGGAGGTGGACGACGCCGCTACCCTAGAATTGCGGGCGCGGCTCAAGGAAACCCGGCGGGCCCTCAAAAACTATGTGGCGGCTCTGCACGAAACCGATCCGGCGTGGGGAATGTCTGTACACGACGTCTTACAAAAACTCACCCAACTCACGCACGGGCAGCACGCTCCGGCTACGGAAGTCCGCCTAGCTGCGGATGTGGCACGCGACGTTTACGAACACTGGGATGAAGTGCTCGAACAGCTGGTGGAAGCGGCCCGGGCCGGCGCTTTTGAAGGGACGGACGGTTCGCCGTGGGCAACCTCCACGGTCCGTACCGAAGCGGAAGCGGAACGTGCCTATTCGGTAGCATCGCGAATGGCGAGCGAAACCGTGCCCTTGGCGATGGAACAGTCGCAACGGATCGCTTCCGAAACTGGTTTGGACCGGCCGGCCACGGTGGCCGCGTGGATCGAACAAACCAAGATGCTCGACGGCGTTTCCGCCACGCTCGACGTTTTCAAGCCGGATATTTATGCCCGCTCGGTGGAAGATATGGTGATTGCGACCGCGACCGATGAATGGCGCGCCCAGCACGGGGAAAGCATGAAGCGGAGTCAACGCCGGGCACTGCGCAAACAAGCCAAGGACTATGTGCGGCCCGGAGTTTCGGTGCACGACATGCATCATGCTTTGCTGGAGGTCAAAAAACAGCGGGAAGTGTGGCGGCGGTATTCTTCGGATTCTTCCTGGCCCACTTTGCCGGAAGGTATGCCGATGATTCGCGCTACCGCGCGGGAAGTGGAAGAACGCGTAGCCGAACTGGAAAGCTTCCTGCCCGGCATTGGCAAACTTGACCAGATGCCGATCGAAGAACTTGTGGCTTTGACCCGCAAGCTCGCGGCCGGCCAATCGGTGATTGCCAGCCAGCCGCGGCGCAATGAGTTGCTCTCCGGTTTGCACCGGCGCGGGCTGGGCGCACTGGTGGAAGACTGCGCGCAACGCGAAGTTCCGGTACAAAAAATTGCGAGCGAACTCGAATTGGCCCTCACCAATTCGATTTTCGAACAGCTCATTGCTCGCAATACGGTGCTTGCCGATTTGGGGCCGGCCGAACTTACCGAACTGCTCACCCAGTTCCGCACGCTCGATAAACAGCACACGGAAACTTTGCCGGGGCCGATTATGCGGGCCGCGGTAACAAATATGCGCAATATTGCGCGTAAATACCGGGAAGATACCCTCACGTTGGATGCGCGTTTGGGCACGGGCGGGGTAGCGGCTCTCCCGGAAGTTACCCGCGATTATTCGGCGCTGGTCCAAGCTTCCCGCCCGGTGTGGGTAATGCCGGCCGCCGTGGTAGCACATATTTTGCCGCCCGCCCCCTGGGCAGACGTAGTGCTCCTAGATGGCATTGGTAGCACCCCGCTTTCGCGTGTTTTGGGGGTGATGGTGCGCGGCGGGCAGATCGCCGCTTTTGGGGATGTGCGCGGGGCAGAACCCGGCAGCGCCCTGGCGGATTTGGCCGAAGTGTTACCGCACGTAGAACTACCTGCCTTCCGCACCCAACATGACGGCCTGGCCACCGAGTTCCTATCCGAACTCGGATATGGAGACGTACTCGTCCCCATGCCAAGCACGCGCGAAAATGACCCCCACCTGCTTACCGTGGTAGATGGGCGCGGCGTGCCTGCCCCTTCCACCGGCATGGTGGAAGCTACCCCAGCCGAGGTCGACGCCGTAGTAGATGCGGTAGTCAACCACGCGCTGAGCCGGCCGCAAGAATCCTTGGCAGTGGTATCAATATCGGAAAGCCACACCGAACAGGTACGGCAAGCAATCGACCGGGCCGTGGCCGAAAACCCGGCCCTCGCCAATGGCTTGCGCGAATCCGGGCCCGAACCTTTCGCCGTGCTCAACGTGGTAGAAGCGGAAGGTTTGCGCCGCGATTCTATTATTCTCACGGTCGGCTTCGGAAAAACCGTACACGGCCGGGTACTCCACTCCTTTGGCCCCCTGCTCCGGCCGGAAGGCGTTTCCGGTTTGGTGGCAGCAGTTTGTGCGGCGCGGCGCGATACGCGAATCATTTCCGCGATCGGCCCGGGAGAAATCGACATCGACGATCTGAGCGGGAAAGGCCCGCGCCTGCTCGCATACCTGCTCGATATAGCGGGTGGGCGGGGCGCTAACCACGCCGAACCGAGCATGGTGGGCTTCACCGCTCTGGAATCAGACCTGGTAAGCCGCCTCCAAGCCGCCGGCCTTTCCGTGGCCACCCACTACGGATATGACTCGGGGATGCGGATCCCCATCGTCGTCACCGAAAGTGACGAAGACGAAACTAAACCCGCGGAAAGCCCCGCCGGTACGTCAGCTGCTATTGCTCCGCTTTCCGGAGCGTCTACCGAAACTTCCGCTCCGACTGTAAACCCCACCGCCCCGAGTGCGGGCGCGCCCAGTGCGGTCTCCGGCGGCGGTGCCGCCTTGCCGGCTAGTACGGAACTGTCTAGTACCGGTACGAGCGAAGCGGCGGTGGCGCCTAGTATGAGCGGCGCCCACAACGCTAGTTGCAGTGCCGACGCCGCCGTACGCACCGCGGTGGAAGCGGGCGTGAAACCGGGGCACAAGGTTGCGGTGCTGCTCGACGTCGATGACTACGTGGCCGAGCCTTCGCTACGCCGCCGGGACCGCTATACGGCCGAGGTTTTGGAAGAGCTGGGGTGGCGCGTGTATCAGACTTTCACGGCTTCCTTGTTCTTGGATCCAGCTGGGGAAACAGAGCGGATTATTGAGCTTTTGCGCCGGCCGGGTGCAGATGCAGAACCAGCCCCGAGCGGGCCGGAACCGGTGGAAGTGCCGAGCACGGTGGAAAGTGCAGCCTGGGCGGCTTTCGGTACCGAAGATGACCATGCGGAAGTAGAACGGGAACTCGCGCAGGCCGCCGCCCAAACGGAACGGGAAGAGGCACGCAAACAGCGCGGCCCGCGCCCGGAGATAACCCCGGGTTTGCCGCTCGCCGCATATTCGGACGATCAGCTCGATGCCATGGTGGCCTGGATCGGTTCGGACGGCGTGGAACGAAGCGAACTGGACTTCATGAAGGCATTGCGCGCAGAACTGGATATTAAGCGCCGCGGCGCCCAAATCGACGCGATTTTGCGCAACGTGGTACGCCGTTCCGGTCTGCTTTCTCCCCAGAACTCGAAACCGGGTTCTTCCCAAAACTCCCAGCCGGGCCGCTAAATCATGCAGGCAAAGAAACCCTCCGAAGGCAGTACTGGCCGGCGGCGGCACCGGCCCGCGATCCAGCTTTCCACGGTGGACCAAGCACGGCTCGCGCGCGGAGAAATTGCTAGCGCAGAAGAAGCACTGGTACAAGCCCTGCAAAACCCGGTGACCGCCGTGCCCCCAGCGGGCGCGGCACGTCCGGCACGCAGCCATGCCCCCGCGCCGCAGCCGCAGAGCGCGGCTACGGGCGCGGCTACGGGCGCGGCTACGGGCGCGGCGAAGCAAGCGGCCAAGCGCACGGCAGCAGGAGCGGCAAAGAAACACACAACAGGCGCGGCAACGAGCGCGGCTACGCCTCGCGCCAAGTCCGGTGCTAAACAGCGCCCTGGCAGGCTTACGGGCAAAAATACGATTATCGCGCGGAATGCGGAAGAACAGCGCTTGCTAGATGAAAGGCCGCCGCATTTCGGTAAAATCTAGAAACCGAAATGCGGCGGCCGGCAAGCGCCAAAAGTCGCGCGGTAGCGGGCTAGGCTCGAAGTGGCGCGGTAGCGGGCTAGGCCCGGAGTAGCGCGGTAGCGGGCTAGGCTCGAAGTGGCGCGGTGGCGGGCTAGGCCCGGCGGGCGGCCAGCATGAGGCCGGCCAATTCCCACGGCTCAATGATTTCGGGCCAGTTCGGGATATTGCCGGAAGGAGCCCATGCCACTACCCAAGATTCGCGTTCACGCGGGGAATCTCCGCCATGGCCGCCTTCATCACGGTGGCCATGATCGGTAGTGAGCACCACCAGCCAGTCTTCATCCCGTGCCGAAATCACCTCGATGAGGTGCCCCACATGGGCGTCAACTCGGCGGATTGCCGCGCGGTATTCTTCGCCTTGCAGTCCGTATACATGGCCGGCGTCGTCCACGTCGCAAAAGTACACGAAACCCACGTCAAAAGCCTCCGGGGAACGTAACTTCGCTGCGGCAATATCTGCGATTTCGGCGTCGATGCGCTGGTAGCCATAAGTTTCGCCGTCGCGCACGATCACGTTATGCAAACCGGCATATTGCTGTTCCATACGCGGATGAATGATCGGGCCTAAACCGCTTGGATCTACCAAAACCGGCCAACCGGCAGCGGCGAAAGTGGTAGTGCGCTGATCTTCGTAAAATGCCTGGCTAAGGAAATCTGGGCAGTTCCACGTGCGGCCACCCACGCAGGAATTGTCACGCAAACCGTGTTCCGCATGGGTAGTACCCGTGAGAATAGAACCCCATCCGGGCGCAGAAATCGTGGGCACTTCCATCGTCATCTGATGCCAGGAACCCTCCCGGGCCAGGCGTTGCAGATTCGTACCCACTCCCGGTTCGGCCGCAATCGACCAGCGAGTACCATCCAGGCCCAAAAGTAACAGCGGGCGCGGCCGGACCGCGGGCGAAGTAGAAGAAACCTGCATAGCCTGCGCCGGGGTGGCTTGCGGCCCTGGTGCAGCTACGGTTTGCGAAGCTTGCGAGGCCTGCGAGGGCTGCGAAGCTTGCGAGAGCTGCGAGGGTTGCGAAGCTTGCGAGAGCTGCGAGAGCTGCGAGGGCTGCGAAGCTTGCGAGGGCTGTGAACCTCGCGAAGCTTGCGAGGGAGTGACATGCGCGGCGGAAGCCGCATTACGGGCAAATGAGTTCACAGGGCGCTCCAGGCTTTTTCGAGGCGGCGGTAGATAGCAATCTCATCCTCGGAGGGGGTATCCACCACGGTGTCGGTGCGGGCTACGCGTAGGGAAACACGGTCGCCCAAAGCAAACTTGCTAGCTTCGCGGGCGAGCATATCGACCCGCAAAAGGCCTTGCCCCAAATCTCCTTGCACCGTGAGCGAGGAAGACATTCCGCGCAACTGGGCGTCGATAACCTTATAGCGCGCCTCCGGATCCTTTTCCATAATGAGCTGTTCAGGCCGAATCAAAGCGGTTGCCAGTTCACCTTGCGCGGCCGGCGCATCCCGGTTCACGATCCGCAAGTCAGTATCCAAAACGCGCAAATCATCTCCCATAACCTTGCCGATCACCCGGTTGGCTACACCCACAAACTGGGAAATAAAAGGCGATTGCGGATGCAGATACAGATCTTCTGGGGTACCAATCTGTTCAATACGGCCATTACTCATTACGCCTACGCGGTCGGCCATGGTGATCGCTTCTTCCTGATCGTGCGTCACCATGAGAGTGGCAATCCCCGCGTTTTGCTGAATACGGCGAATCTCATCGCGCAACTGTACGCGTACCTGCGCATCCAAAGCCGAAAGCGGTTCGTCCAAAAGCAAAACGCTCGGTTCGATTGCCAAAGCCCGCGCCAAAGCCACGCGTTGCTGCTGCCCGCCAGACATTTGCGCCGGGAATTTCTCCATTTGGTCGGCCAAGCCCACCATCTCCAAGAGTTCCTGGGCGCGCCCGCGCCGCTTAGCCTTCGCTTGCCCGCGAATTTTCAGACCGTATTCCACGTTTTCTTGGGCGGTCAGATGCGGGAACAAAGAATAGGCCTGGAAAACGATACCCATATTGCGCTCGCGGGTAGGCGTATTAGCAATATCCTTCCCGTCAATGAGTACCTCGCCCGCATCCGCGGTTTCCAACCCGGCTAATACGCGCAGGCAGGTTGATTTGCCCGAACCGGAAGGGCCGAGCAAAGCTACGAGCTCACCCTGCTTTATTTCTAGTTCGAGATCTTTAAGTACGGTGACGTCCCCGAAGGACTTCACAATATTTCGCATATGTACAAAAGAATGAGACACGTTTAAATCCTTTACTTGCGGCGGGTGCGGCGCTGGTCATGATTGGCGAGGGAAGAAATCGCCTGGAGTAAGAACCAGCTAATGATCGTGACAATAAATGACAGTGCCGCAACACCCTTGGGGGAGGAGGAAGAAACTTCCACCATGTACACCGGGAAGGTGTAGTGGCCGAGCAAGGAAGCCATTGCGTATTCGCCCAACACTCCGGAAATACAAAGCAGCGAAGCAGAAAGCATTGCCACGCGTAGATTGGGAATGATTACCCGAGCCAGGGTTTGCGCCGTCGAAGCACCTAAAGAAGCGGAGGCAGCAAACATGGTTTGCAAATCGAGAGATTTCACGCCCGCATCGATCGCCCGATAACACAGCGGCATTACGATCACCACGTAGAGCGGCACCAGAGACCAAATCGAGGTAACGAAAGCCGGGATAATGGCCCGATACAGCTCCGAAACCCCTGAAACGAGGGCTACGGCCGGCACCACCATAGGCAAAATAGAAAGTGTTTCCGCGGCTTTCGCCAGTTGCGGGGCCCGCAAATTGAGAAACACGATGGTGGGTACCAAAAGCACCAGCATGAGTAGCGTGGTGGCAATAGTAAGCAAAACTGTGTTCACCAGCGCTTCGCCGGCCCGCCCCAAACCGAATACTTCGAGGAGTGGGTCGAACGTAAAGGGCTTGCCCGGGCGCGAAAAACCGTAAACGGCAGCCGCCAGCCAAGGGAGTAACAACCCTGCCAAAGCCACGCCAAGAATCGCGACCGTACCCCAGTTGTAATCGGCCGAAGCACGCAAGCCCCGGGCTTGCGGCGAAGCTGATTTTGCGGGCCGCACCCGCTCGGAAGCGGGCCGCACCCGCTGGGAGGCGGGCCGCACCCGCTCGGAAGCGGGCCGCACCCGCTGGGAGGCGGGCCGGGCCTGCCGGGTTGCGATTAGTTCTTCAGCCATTGGTCACTCTTTCGGGTTAGGTAGAAACGGATACCCATGGCAGCCAAAATAATGACCATCATCCAGGTCACCAGGCCGGCCGCGAGTCCAGGGTTGAGCAGCACATTGCCGGAAATGTAGAAACCAATGAGGATCGGCACGAGGTTGAGCGAACCTCCGGCAAGCGCGAATGCTGTGGCATAGGCAGCGAAAGAATTCGCGAACAACAGGAGGAAAGAACCCAGCAAGGTCGGCCACAAAACGGGGATAACGACGTCGCGCAGGTACTGTGCTCGCGTGGCACCCAGTGAGGCGGCCGCCTCGTACCATTGTTTCTTGATGCCGCCGAGGGCGGGAAGCATGAGCACCGCCATGAGGGGAATCTGGAAATACAGGTAAACGAGGGTTACCCCGGTGAAACTCGTAATCGAAAAACCGTCTAGCATCCCGGGGAACAGCTTGTTCAAAATCCCGGTGAGTAAGCCTTGTACGCCGAGCAGAGCAATAAAAGCGTAAGCCAAGTTCACGCCTCCGGATTGGGAGGCGAGAGCCGAAAAGCTGCGTACCAAAGAGTTTAGCCAGGCGGGTTTGCGGGCGCTTTGTAGCGCCCAAGCCAGGACCGTGCCGAGGATCGCGCCAATAAAAGCGGTGAGCACGGAAAGCTTGGTCGTGAGCACAAAAGCTTCCCGGTGCGTGCTGTCCATCGCTTCCGCCATCGTTTCGAAGGAGAAACTGCCATCGGGGGCGCGGAAGGCCGTAACCAGATTGGCCAGCAACGGGAAAATAAGGAAGAAGGCCATGAAGGCGAAGAAAGGCAGGGCGCCTGCCCAGGTGCCGGCACGAACCGAACTCCAGGGCAGGCGCCGGCGCTTCTCACCTGCGGCCTTTTCCTGTTCAACAGGATGGGCTACAGAAGTCATGGGTCTACATCTTCACTTTCTTAGCCCATTCGGAAGCAATAACCTTATTAGCCTTATCGCCTTGTTCTGCGGAGGGTAGTTTCACCTGGGCCACGATCTCGGGATCAGGCAAAGAAGCCAGGGCTTCATCGGAAAGCTTTCCGGCTTCGGCAAGTTCCGTGAAACGCGCCGGGATGGCCCCACCTAGCGCATACTGTTCCGCACCTTCATCGGAGGTCAACCAGTCCACCCAAAGGCGGGCCGCATTCGGTTGCGGAGAATTCACGGTTACTGGCTGGGCGTAATAGTTCCCGAAAACGCCGTCTTCCAGCACGAAGTACTGGAAGTTCACGCCGTCTGCCCGGAGCTGTTCTTCCCGGCCCAACCAGTTGTAATTCCAGTCGAAGATAATATCTGCTTCACCTTGGGTCAATCCGGCCGCGGCGGAAGAAACCGTTACGAGGTTGCCAGAATCAGCCAGTTCCGCAAAGAAATCAATTCCCGGCTGAATGTCATCGAGCGAACCACCATTGGCTAGGGAAGCCGCAAATACGGTAGCGATAGAGGAAGCTCCCTGGCGCGGATCACCCGGGATCGCGATCTGGCCCTTATACTGCGGGTCTTTCAGATCGGCGAAAGTCTTCGGTACTTCTTTCACCTTGTCCATATTTACCCCGATGGCGATGACGCCGTAGTAGGCGCCAACCCAGTTCCCATCCGGGTCTTTCAAATGGTCCGGGATCGAATCCCAATTTGAAGGCTTATAGGGGTCAATCAGGCCGCGGTCAATGGCCGCATTGGTAAAGGAATAGCCGATATCCAGCACATCTGGCTGAGTTGCCTGCCCCTTGAGGTTCTCCACCGCTTGCAACTCTTCTGCCGAAGAAGCATCCGGAGAATCGACCTTCACCTTCACGCCGTACTTTTCTTCAAAACCGGCGAAATGGCCCTTGTAGTTAGCCCAGGTTTCCGGGTAGGCAATGAGGCGAACTTCGCCTTCTTCTTTCGCCTTCGCGGCGATCTCTTCCAAATTGCTGCCAACAGATTCCGATTTGGCAGCTGAATTTCCATTCCCGCCACCGCAAGCTACTAGAGCTAGCGTGGAAACAACAGCGGTAAGGGCGCGCAGGGCGCGAGTGAAGCCACGACGATTAGCTGTGGACGACATGTTTTTCCTTTCGTAGTCGTAGCAGTTAAACTGCGCTACCGGGGAAGCATGTCACCGTAAATTTACGTGGCGGCATCGCCCGGGTGAACACTTGCGCAACAAATGGCGAAGAGTTCGTGCCCGAGCACGCGGAGATTTTCGTATGCCAACGTGCTTAGCTGTGTAGGAACCGGCGTGCTAGCTGTGTAGGAGCTGGGTACTTACCAGTGCAAGATCTGGAGTAATTAGCCGTGGCAGAAGCCGGCTTGATTAGACGTGCAGGAGAGGTGCGAGTCGCGTGAGCGGGGTGGCGACGACGTCGACCACATGGCTTCCGCTCGCCCGGGCTGCCGCTAGCCCTTGGAAGGAATCTTCGAAGATAAGGCACTCGGAAATATTCACGCCTAGCCGGCGGGCTGCTTCCAGGTAGGGGGCCGGATCTGGTTTGGCAGCCACAGGGTCACTGCCGGTTACTACGGTATCGAAATATTTTTCGCTAAGTGATTCTAAAGCTAAGGTGACCAGATGGCCCGAAGTGGCGGTAACCAACGCTTGGGGGATAGCGGCCGTGCGGAAAGCGCGCAATAATTCGGCGGCGCCGGTAACCAGCTGGCACCGCGAATAAGCCCGTTCGCCCAGTAGTTCTTCTACTTCATCCAGGAGGGCACTGCCGTCTGCAGTTTTTTGTGGCCCGCGGGCCACGGCTTCCTGCAGGCGGGCAGCGTGATCGGCCACGGAAGCCCCCAGCACATAAGCTCCATCTGCCGCAGTCCAAGTACCGCCATGGGCGATCACAATTTCACGGGAGCATTCAGAAAGGGCATCTTCGGTATCAATAATCGTGCCGTCCATATCCCAGAGTACGGCTGCGGGAATATCGGCAAGGCCAAGACCGGTAAGCACGGCATGCAAGCTCATGGGAAAACCGTATCAAAATCCAGCCTCGGGCTAGCACTGCCGGTGCCGTGGCGAGAAAACTGACGTTAGAGGTCGCGGCGGGAAAAACTGGCTCCACGGCTGCCGCGGCGGGAAAACCCCCGAAGGTTGGCACTGCCCGCTGCGGCAAGCCGGGCACTGCCGGCCGCGGCAAAAACAAAAACTGGCCGCTTGCCACACGTGGGTGCGGCAAGCGGCCAGCGGCCAGATAGTAATTCCTTAGCGGGAAACTGCTACCCCGATGCCATTGCCAAAGTTGGCAATCGATGCGGCATCACTGGGCGCCCCGTAAACGAAAGCAGAGTCTGCGGTGCCGGAGGTGAGGCTGTTCTTCACGTAGAAGGTGTTGCCTCGCTTGACTGCCACAGTGTCCTTGCCGTCGCCGTCGAAGTCGCCGGTGAGGGCGGCGTCGTTCGGGTTGCCGTAGGCGAAGTCGAGGTCTGCGGTGCCGGAGGTGAGGCTGTTCTTCACGTAGAAGGTGTTGCCTCGCTTCACTGCCACAGTGTCCTTGCCGTCGCCGTCGAAGTCGCCGGTGAGGGCGGCGTCGTTCGGGTTGCCGTAGGCGAAGTCGAGGTCTGCGGTGCCGGAGGTGAGGCTGTTCTTCACGTAGAAGGTGTTGCCCCGTTTCACTGCCACAGTGTCCTTACCATCGCCGTCGAAATCACCAATCAGGAACTCGTCATTCGGGTTCCCGTAAGCGAAGACCACATCGGCAACCCCGCTAGTGTTCGAGTTACGCAGGTAGAAGGTATTACCGCGGCGCACACCCGGGGTGGCAACGCCGTCGCCATCCCAATCGCCGAAGAACACGACTTCTCCATTATTGCCGTACTGGAACTGCTGATCGGCCACCCCGGAGCTCAAAGAGTCCCGCAGGTACACATTGCCGGTGGCCGGTTTGGCCGGTGCGGGCTCGCTGGGTGCGGGCTCGCTCGGCGCGGGCTCGCTCGGCGCAGGTTGCGCAGGTTCGCCGGTGCCTGGCTGTTCGCCCGTGCCCGGTTGTTCGCCCGTGCCCGGTTGTTCGCCGGTGCCCGGTTGTTCGCCGGTGCCCGGTTGTTCGCCGGTGCCCGGTTGTTCGCCCGTGCCCGGCTGCGGTTCTACAACTTCCGGCTTGGTGACGTTGAGCGTCACCTTTACCGTGCGGATTACGGAAATCCCGGCCGCATCGGTGGCCACGAGGTTTACCGTGTTCTCACCGGGAACGAGCACCGTGCCCGGCACCACCGCGAGGCTGGTATCGCCTTCCACGCCAGCAGCGCCGTCGTCTTCCACCTGGTAGTTCGCCAGCACCTGGGCCGCCAAAGCAGCCTGGTCACCAGCTTGTTCCTGGGCCACGGTGAGCTCCACCGTATCCGGACCGGAAATAACCGGTGCCAGATCCTTGGTGAAGGTCACGGACTGCGCGGTTACGTTACCTGCCAAATCGGTGGACTCCACGCGAATCGTGTGGGTACCGGCCGGCAGGGTGGAAGCGTCGAAGGCATAACCCAAATCGGTTTGCTCCGGGCGGGTAGCCGTCACCTGCGTGGAGACCGTCTGGGTTTCAGAAACATTCTGGAAGCTTTCTTCCACCGACTGCACTTCACCCACGAGGCTCGTTTCCTGCATATCCACTTGCTCGCCATCAACGAGCACCCGCAAAGACGCCAAGTTCGGATCCTGGACCGAAATCTGTGCCTGTGCGGCTTCGCGCAGCAGCTGATTCTCGCTTACTCCCGCGATCGTGACCTGCGGAGCGTCCTTATCAACCACCACCGGAATCACCGATCCCAGCACCTGGGTGTGCGAATCGCTTGCGAACATGAGGATTCGATCCCCGTCCGCAACCGGCACATCGTAGCTGAACTCTTGCCGGTTCTTACCCCCGGCCCAGTTATCGTCACCGAAGAAGTCCGCAACCTTATTACGGTTGATGGTGAGGCTGTAGCCCCAGCCGTCATCTTCGATCGAACCGGCGAAACGCACCTGATCCTGGTTAGTGAACAGGGTGCCGTTCAGCAGATGCGGTTCGGTGAATTCCACCGTGGGCGGCGTGGCATCGAAGAAGATATTCATGGCTTGGTCGGCGCGGGTAACGCCGTCTGCGTCCACGATCTTCACATGCACGTTATTGATGCCCGTGGTGAGCGGCAAGGCCACAGTGAAGGTCTTATCCGCAGCGATCTGGGCCGCTACCGGTTCCGGATTGGCCATGGTGCCATCATCTTGGGCCCGGTTTTGCGGGGTGATCTCGAAAACAGAAACGTCCGAGCCGAGTTTACCGGTGAGGGTGACGACGCCGTCTACCGGCTTTGCGCTCGCCCCCACGAAGCACATATTCAGGCCCCGGCAGTCCATGTTTGTGAACGAGGGGTTCACAAACTTTGCCGGCGCCGGCTTATCGCGGCCCGCAATCAGCACCGATTCGGTGGCCGTGTTCACGCCATCAGAGGCGGAAATCGAGACCGCATAATCGGCGGGCTTAACCTTAATAGTTGCCGTGAAGGTGCCATCGGAAGCCACTTGTGCCGGGGTGGAATTCACCCGCACGCTCAACTGTGCGCCTTCCCGTTCATCAGTAACCTTGCCGGTAACAGTTGCCGAGCCGTCTTCCGCCACAGCCAAGCGGCCAGCGGCGTCGAGCCCCGAAACTTGCAAGACCGGCGGGGTGGCATCATACGTAAAGTTCAGCTCCGTGGAGGAAACTTGCGTACCGGTGCTATCGAAGCCAGCCACCGTTACCTTATTCGCGCCCTCCGTGATGGGGACGAGGGAAGCAAAGGTACCATTTTCGAAGATCTTGGCATCTTCGCCGTTGAGCGTCACCTTGGTGATGTCACCGGAGACCACGCCCTGCACGAACACGGAAGGATCCTTCGGGGAAACCACCTTCGAGCTGGCGCCCAAAAGCTGGCCATCTACCGCAGCCGCATTGGTAACCACCAGGTTTTGCGGAGCAAATACCTTCGCCGCAGTGCCGGTATTCAAACCGTGATCGACCGCGGTTACCGTTACGTAGGCCAAACCGTTTTCTACCGGGAACTCCCACGTATCGTTATCCAGCTTGGTGAGCGGCAGTGGCTTGCCTTGCGGATCGTTGACGGTGGGATCCCCGGTAACCCCGGAGGTAGCGTCCGTTACCGTCACCTTGGCCTTGCCGGCCACCGGATTCGAAATCTCGATTACCGGCGCCGTGTTATCGACCCCAAACTGCATATCGGTTTGCTGCCATTCGAAGCCTTCACCCAAGCGGGCCTGGATCCGGTAGGTGTAAACCCCATCCGGTACCGGATCTTCCTTAGCCGTTTGCGGGTTGTAAACCGTTCCATCGAAAGCCGCGAAGCTGGGTGAAACGCTAGCGTTCTTCCCCTTCTTCTCATACGTGCGCGCAATATAGCGGCGCAGACCTTGCTGCTGGGAAAGGTCGCGCACTACCTGGCCATTGGCGTCGAGCACTTCGTAGCGGAAATCTCCCGCGTTACGCAAAAGCAGGTAGGAGGGGATCACAGAATCCAGGTAGCCGTCTCCGTTCGGGGAGATCCAGTACTTCAGGCCATCGGCCGGCAGGTACACCTGGTATACGCCCCACAGCATGGCAGGGGCTACCAGCCCCGTCTTTGCGCCGATCCCGAGCGTATCTTCACCCGGCTTAGCCACGATCGGTTCCGCATTCCAGTTCCCCACAAAACCGAGGTACGGGACGGAAAGATCCGGAACACCCGCGGTGGCAGAAGCGAAGCGCGCCCAACCTTCAATGAAATGATCGCCACTCTTCGTATCCGGCTTCAAAGTGAAGGTGACCTGGGCGGTGCCATTAGCCGGCACTTCCACCGTGGAAACATTCGGCGTCAAAGATTCCTTGGAAAGGAAGGTAGTGGTTGCTTCCCCGGCCGCATTGGTCTCATTGACCACTTGCTGGGCCGGCAAAGTGTAGCCCACGGAAACATCCGAATGGTTTTCCAAAGTAACGGTGAAGCTCACCGGTCCTTTGACTTCCCGCAAAGCCACCCACGGGTTGCCATCTACCGTTGCGGTGATGGGCGTTTGGGCCGCCTGATCCACGCGGATCAAACCCGCACCAATCTGGCGCGGGGCGAAAGGCACCCCGGCGGTAGAGGTCGGAATCTGGGCGGTATTTGCCAAAGCTTGCTGGATACGCGTATTCGTTTCGACCGCGTTCAGCTGCGGGTAACGCTGAACGTAGAGTTCCCGCATCACGGCCACGGCGCCCGCCACATTCGGGGAAGCCATGGACGTACCGTTTTCGGTAGCGTAACGATTGTTGTTTTGCAGGGAGTACACCTGCCCACCAACGCCCGCAATCTGCGGTTTGAAATCGAGGGTGGGCGTGGGGCCCCACGAAGTGAAGCTAGAAGGTTCGCCGGGTGCCGAATTCGGCAAGACGATCGTATCCTTCGTGGCGCGCAAGGTTACTTCCTTGCCGGCCGTGAGATCGTCAATGATCGCCAGGCCGTCGGAACGCTTGAGGGAACCGCCGAGCACATTGAAAGAATCAAGGCCGGCCATGCCCACAAATTCGTCCCCGCCTTCCGCGTGGTTGTAAACGAAGACGCCCGCCGCGCCGTGGTTCACGGCATTGCGGAACTTATCTTCGAAGGTGTTTCCACCGCGTTCAATTAGCGCAATCTTGCCGGAAAGGTCTGCGGCCTCGCCCTTAAAATCTTCGGGTTTGCCGGTACCGGCGTTGACTACCGGGTAGTCCTTATTATCAGCTTCCCCGCGTTGGATCGAAATCGCTACGTCCCGTTCGGTGCCGTTCGCGGTGACTACGCCCTTGGGTTGCGTGGAATGCGTGTTATTGATCGAAGCTACAGAGAAAGCTTCATCGACCGTGGAGGGGCTACCTACCGTGCCATCATCGAGGAAACCGAAAGCATCGGTATTCTCCCCGGCTGGGGAGAAGTTCTGGCCGTCATTACCAGCGGCGACGACGGTCATAACCCCGGCTTCCTTCGCCTTTTGGATCGCCACGGCGGTACCGGAAGATTCTTCGTAGTTACCGTTTGGCGAACCGAGAGACATATTAATGACGTCGGCACCGAGCTTCACCGAGTCTTCAATCGCGGCGATAATATCGCCATCGGCAGCGCCTCCGCCGCCGCCGTTGGAGAAGACTTTCATCGCCAACAGCTGGGCATTGGGTGCAATGCCTTCTACCCGGCCGGTCTGCTCAAAGGTTTCCCCGGGTTGCAGGCCGTTCGCGCCCACGATGCCGGCCACGTGCTGACCGTGTTCGGAACCGGTGGTGTCAATAATTTCGTAGGTCTGATCGGCGTAGTTGAAGCCATTGGGCACCTTCTCCGTGAAGGTACCGGAAGTGCTCACGGCTTTGATCTTGGCCTTGCTCGGATCGTCGAGGCGCAGATCCCGGTGGCTGGTATCGATACCGGTATCCACAATAGCGACGACGGTACCGGTGCCATCAGATCCAGCAACCCGGTAGGCCTCCGAAGCTCCCTGCTGATCCCGGGCCGAATGTTCGGTGGGATAAGACTTATCGCCTTCCGGCAGTGCGTCTTCCGTTGGGTAGTAGCGCCGTTCGATCTTCACCGATTCGACTTCCGGCTCCAAGCCGAGGGCCGTCATCTGGCCGGCCGGCATGGAAGCAGAAAAACCGTTGAAGAGGAAGCCGAACTGGCGATCCACTTGCAGGCCGTATTTATCCGTCCAGCGGGCGAGCAGATCATTTTGTGCCGCTACGTTCGCGTTTTCAGTAGCGCTAGAAGGCGTGGCCGGCTGATTTTTCAGCGTCACGATTACATTTACTAGTGTTGCATCATCCAGGCGGATAATATCTGCCGGGTTAATGCCGAGCTTTTGCAAGCTTTCCGGATCGAGATCATCGGTGGCTGCCGCGGTAGCGGCTGCCGCCTCACGCTGAGCCTGGGCTTGCGCTTCGAGATCTGCGGCTACCGCGGGCACTTGCGCGAGCGGATCATTTGCCTTGGCGGTGGCTTCATCGCCAGCGGGCGGAGTGGTGGCAGCGGCTTCCTCCTTGGCCGCTATCTCCGCTTCAGCCTTGGCTTGCACCTGGGCTTTCGCCTCCGGATCGCCACGGCGGATACCACCAATTTCGGCCGGAGATGCCGTAGCCGCACTTTGCGAGTTTTCGGCTCCACCTCCCGGCTCTGCTACAGCCGCCGGCAAGGAAGCCGGCGTGAGGAGCGCGGCCAACGCAAAAATTGCACCGACCCGCAACCATGGTTGTTTTCGCATATAAATTCCATTCCATCAGGTGAGAAATGAATGCAGTCGCCACGCGCGTGGATGAGGTGGCGAGCAGCCCGTATCTGTTGATATGGGTGTACTAAACCCTAGGTGGAATCTGTTGAAACTCGGACTGGCGGTTCAACAGGTGGACCCCCTTAGTAGAATTCCTGAAAGCGTGCCAGGTGCGCGAAAAGTGTCTGAAAGAAGGCTGGATGAATTCTTAAGCTGAGAGGAAAGTCACCAAAAGTGCGTCAGTTGCGGTAATCTTAAACGAAGATGCGTGGGAATCACCTGTTATTCCGCGCATCGACAACAGTGAAAGTCTTGAAAACCGCAGGTTGTAGCACAAGGGAGTGGGAACAATGGCCTATAAGACCACGAATCCTTATACAGAAGAAGTGGAAAAAGAATTTGACACCTTCACGGACGATCAGGTGCGTGAAGCTATTGGGAAGGCCGATGCTGCTTTCCAGGAGTGGAAGGAAACTTCTTACGCGCAGCGGCGTGAAGTACTCCAACGGGCGGCCGATATCCTCAAGGCCGAAAAAGAAGATTATGCCAAGGTAATAACCACCGAAATGGGGAAGACCCTGGCCGAGGCCAAGGCAGAAGTGGATATCTGCATCGGCATGTTTGAGGACTATGTGAAGAACGGGGAGAAATATCTGGCTCCCCGCGTACTGGAATCCACGAAGTACGGGGAAGGTAGCGCCACCCTGTACTACGAACCGCAGGGCGTAATTTACATGGTCGAACCCTGGAACTTCCCGTACTACCAGCTGGCCCGGGTGGCGGCCCCGCAGCTCATGGCCGGCAATACGCTGCTCTACAAGCACGCTTCGAACGTGCCGCAGTGCGCTCTCAAGTTCGAAGGTTTGATGCGGGAAGCTGGCCTGCCCGAAGGTGGCTTCATCAACGTCTTCGCTTCACACGGCCAATCGGATCTAATCTTGGCTGATCCGCGGGTGCGCGGAGTGGCCCTCACCGGTTCCGAAGTGGCGGGCTCCGCGGTTGCGGCCACGGCAGGCAAGTATCTGAAGAAGTCCACGATGGAACTGGGCGGCACTGATGCCTTCATCGTGCTCGAAGATGCCGATATTGATAAGACGGTTGCCTGGGCGGTGACCGGCCGGCACTGGAATGCTGGGCAGGTGTGCTGCTCTTCTAAGCGCATGATCGTGGTAGACGCCGTTTATGACGAGTTCCTGGAAAAGTACCGGGCCGGGGTGAAGCAGCTCGTGGCCGGTGATCCGATGGACCCGAACACGCAGCTGGCTCCGCTTTCTTCCGCGCAGGCCGTAAAGGACCTGCAAGAACAGCTTGATAAGGCGGTGGCCGAAGGAGCTAAGGCCGAAGAAGCTGGGATTGAACTGCCCGAGAATGGCTTCTTCTTCCAGCCCACTATTTTGACGGATATCCCGGAGGATGCCGAAGCTCGCTACGTTGAGTTCTTCGGCCCGGTATCGCAAATCTACCGGGTAAAGGATGAAGAAGAAGCGATCCGCTTGGCCAATGACTCCCCCTATGGCCTGGGAGGTTCGGTATTCACCGAAGATATCGAACGGGGCAAGCGAGTAGCTCGCAAGCTCGATACCGGCATGGTTTACCTGAACCATCCGACGGCGGTAGCCGCCGATATTCCCTTCGGCGGGGTAAAGCGTTCCGGCTATGGCCACGAACTGATTGACCTAGGCATTCACGAATTCGTGAATATCAAGGTGGTTGTAGATTCGCCGATCGATAGCGATTTCTAAGCCCAATCGCCCCGCGCGCGGCGCCGGGCGCGGGAAATAGAAAAACATAGTAGTACCGGGCCGGTACCAGAAATGGTGCCGGCCCAGTGCTTTGCCTGGTTCCGGCTCGTTGCAGCCGTTCGTTGCGGCCGTTCGTTGCAGCGCGCTGGTAAACCGGGCAAGTACGGTAGTGGTTTTTACGCGAGGGCGCAGATTTTAGGCGATGGCGCAGGTTTTAGGCGACGGCGCAGGTAATGGCCCCGCTTTGCGCCGTCGAAACATTGACGCGTTTGGCAAGCTCTAGCAGTGCTTCCGAACTTGTGGCTTCGGCCAGGAAATGGCGGAGTAGGGAAGCGGTGGCGCGGGCATTTTTGAGTGTGGAGTGGGCGCTGGGAAAACCGATGCTGAGCGCTTTGCAGCAATCGGAAAGATTATTTGTGCGCTGCCCGAAAGGATACCGGTGGGCTAGGGCGAGCGTATCGATTACCTGGATATCTTGGTTGATACCCAGGCCGGCCCGGCCGAACTCAGCGGCGAGGAAGGAAAGATCGAATTGTGCGTTATGCGCAACGATAATGCGCGAGCAAATAGTTTCTAGCAACCAGGGGGCCAGGGCCGAAAAAGAAGGCGCCCCGGCCACATCTTCCGGTGCAATACCATGCGTGACGGCCTGGCCAAGCGGACGGTGGGGATCGAACATCGAGTGAAAACAGCTCACTTCGGTAGCGTGCTCATCGAGGAGCACTAATCCCACTTCGACTATCCGGTCCGCACGTTGGGGAGCAAACCCGGTTGTCTCAACATCTATTACCGCAAAACCACGCATAGTGGAATTATCTACGGAGAGATCGTTCAAAAAGTGGGATTGTGACTAGGAAGCGCTGTGAATCCCCGCTCATGTCAGACAACTGACAAATTTAAAGGTGCACAAAGTTAAATTGCTGTTCACGATAGTTCGAAAATATGCATCTTTAATGCAGCACCTCAGTGCAACCGGTGATCTGCGCCCGCGGATCGGGGTAAACGGATTTTAATTTCATAGGCGATAAATAGTATTAGTAGCCATAAAGGTCCGATAAATGCAGCGATGCGATATTGCGGTAGGTAAACCATTAGCCCTGCACAAAGGGCGAGCATAATGAGCACAAAAACGCTGCTCACGCGGCCTCCCGGCAAGGGGAAGCGCAATTTAGCAACGCCCTCCGGGCCAATTTTCGAGCGGAATTTCCATTCGGTAATAATCACCATGGCCCAATTAATTAGTGCCGCAATGAGGGCAATGGAAAGTAAATAGGTGAAGGCAAAGTCTGGGAAAAGGAAGACTACGAATACCGCGATCACGGTAATGGCCGAGCTTACGAGCACTCCCACATACGGGGTGCCGCGGGAGGACAATTTGAGTAGCACGCGTGGCGCATTGCCTTGTTCGGCGAGGGCATAGAGCATCCGGCCGTTGGAGTACAGCCCGGAATTGTAGACGGAAAGCGCGGCGGTGAGTACCACGAAATTAAGGATATGGGCCGCGAATTTCACGCCGACGGAATCGAAAATCTGCACGAAGGGGCTCGTTTCGCCGTCGATCTGGTCCCACGGCACCACGGCCATAATGATTGTCAAAGACCCTACGTAGAACAGTAAGATCCGCCAAATCACCGCGTTGATTGCCCGCGGAATTGAGCGCTGTGGATTATGTGCTTCCCCGGCCGTAATTCCAATTAGTTCGATCCCGCCAAAGCTGAACATAACCACCGCGAAAGCAGCGGCTGCGCCACCGAGCCCGTTCGGGAAGAAACCGCCGTGGTCTACCAGGTGGGCGAAGGAAGGAGCCTCCCCGGTCGGGCCGGTAACACCCAGGAAAATAACGACGAGACCGAGCCCGATCATGCCAATAATTGCCACCACTTTGATTAGGGCGAACCAGAATTCGAACTCCCCGAAAATTCGCACGCCCGCCAGGTTTATTACGGTGATCACCAGCAGGCAGAAAACGGCGGTAAGCCAGCGTGGCACCTGCGGGAACCAATATTCGACGTACAAGCCCACCACGGAAAGTTCCGCCATGGCCACAAAAATATAGTTGAACCAGTAGTTCCACCCGGAAATGAAACCGGCCCGCGGGCTCCAATGCTGGTAGGCATAGTGGCTGAAAGCCCCGCTCACCGGTTCTTCCACGCTCATTTCTCCCAGCGCGCGCATAACCAGATATATAACGAATCCGCCCACCAAATAGGTAAGAAGAATGGCTGGCCCGGCCAGGGAAATCGATTCATGAGAGCCGTAGAACAGGCCGGTGCCGATAGCCCCTCCCAGGGCGATCATCTGAATATGCCGGTTTTGTAGGTCACGGCGCAGATGCGCGGAAGTTTCATTGCGAGCAGTCACCGGGCCATTCTAGGGCTTAGTTGGATTGCATGTGGGGTTTGTACCATTTGGTGCAACGCGGAGGGAGACTGCACGGTGCAGAAACTGCGCCGTGAAGAAAATGCCCAGCGAAGAAAATGCCCAGCGAAGAAAATGCCCAGCGAAGAAACTGCACGGCAAAGAAACTGCACGGCGAAGAAACTGCACGGCAAAGAAACTGCACGGCAAAGAACCACGCGGGGAAGTAACATGCCGGGCGAGTTTCCGGGCGCCGCGCCCGTTTCTTGAGATGGCGCGCCCAATCTGGTTACTTCCACTAATGTGTACTTACGCCGTACGGGTACAAATATCCCGGTAGCGGCACGAAAGTAGCTTCGTGGCAAACAATAAAACCGCACCGCGGAGGGTGGCACGCGAAGTGAAAATCGGCAGTAACCGAAGTGAAACTCGGTAGTACATAAACCGATTGTTTCGAGTTTAGAAAGTAAAAACAGCGAAAGGAAAGCGAATGAGTCGGATCCTGACTACGCACGTGGGTTCCCTACCCCGCCCGGATTCCCTCCGGGAGGCCAACGCGAAGATGGCTGCCGGCGAGATGTCGCGCGAAGATTTCCAGGCCCAACTGGACGCCGCGGTGGCCGACGTCGTAAAGAAGCAGCATGATATTGGCATCGATATCCTCAACGACGGCGAATACGGGCACATGATGAAGGACTTCCAGGACTACGGTTCTTGGTGGACGTATTCTTTCACCCGGATGAGCGGGTTGGAGTACACCGATGAAGGTTTACATGAGGGGCAGACCACGGGCGGGGGAGCAGTAGAGCTCACTACCTTTAATAACCGGCGGGATTGGGTGCGTTTCAAGGACGCCTACACGAATCCAGAATCCGGTATTTACCAGGCGCAGGGCAAGGAAGCGCAGATGCCTACGATTACCGGGCCGGTGAAATATACCGGGCATGATGATGTGAAGCGCGATGTGGAATTTACTTTGCAGGCGCTCCGGGCAAATGGGCTTTCCGCTGCTGACGGTTTTATTGCGGCACTTTCTCCCGGTTCGGCCGCGCGGATTTCCAACACCTACTACAAGACGGAAAATGACATTCTCTTCGCCATGGCGGATGCCCTGCACGAAGAGTACAAGATCATTACCGACGCCGGCCTTACCGTACAGATTGATGATCCTTCCCTCGCGGAAGGTTGGGATCAAATCAATCCGGAACCGCCGGTGGAGGACTACCGCAAATGGGTAGAAGTGCGGATTGAAGCTATTAATGCGGCCCTGGAAGGAATTAATCCGGAACAGGTGCGTTTGCACGTGTGCTGGGGATCTTGGCACGGCCCGCACACCACCGATATTCCGTTTATTGACATTGTGGATAAGGTGCTCAAGGTGAATGCACGCGGCATTTCCTTCGAAGCAGCGAATGTGCGCCACGCCCACGAATGGAAGATCTGGCGGGAAGTGGAATTGCCGGAAGATAAGGTACTTATTCCCGGCATGGTTTCGCACTCCACCAACGTGGTGGAACATCCGGAACTGGTAGCCGACCGCATCCAAAACTTCACGGATATTGTGGGCCCGGACCGGGTTATCGCCTCCACCGACTGCGGTCTTGGCGGGCGTATCTTCCCCTCGATCGCGTGGGCAAAGCTCGAAGCGTTGACGGAAGGTGCCCAGATCGCTTCCAAACGTCTGCGCTAAGCACCGCTAAAAGCGCTAAGCCGCTAAAGATCTAAGCCGCGCTAAAAGCACTAAGCACCGCGAAAGGCGCTTAACACCGCGAAAGCGCTAGCTCTTACCAAAAAAACGAGCATAGCGTGCGGCGCGGCCGGGAAGTATAAATATGCGGCGCGGCTGGGAATAATTCCAGCCGCGCCGCACATTTTTATCTTATTTCCCGCGTTTTTTGTTTTGGTTTCCCGCTGGTTTTAGTTTTCCTCTGCGGTTTAGTTCCCCGCGGGCCCCTGGCGCACCGGGTTTTAGCTCCCGCGGGTCCTAGTGCCCCGCGGTTTTAGTTCACCGGGGATTCGGTGAGCGTGACCTGTACGGTTTCTTGCTTATTCGTATTGCCCCGGATGAGGGAAACCTCGATCGTATCTCCCACCTTCTTGCCGCGAATATACTTGGCAACATCCGAAGCATTGGTGAGCTGCTTGCCGTCAACCGCGGTAATCACATCGCCGCGTTCAATACCGGCAGCTTCGGCGCCCGAACCGGCCGTTACCGACTGTACTGCCGCCCCGTTTTGCGTTCCCACAATGGTCACGCCTAGGGCCGCATTCCGGCCGATCTGCACGGTGCCAGATTCATCGCCCGCGCGGATCTGCTCCACCACCTTCGTAACGTCCCCGATTGGAATCGCCCAACCGAAAGCCGTTTCGGAAGTCTTCCCCAGATTGCCGGCAGTATTCATGCCGACGATTTCGCCGTCGGAATTGAAAAGCGGCCCACCCGAGTAGCCGGGCACAATATCAGCAGAAGTACGAATCATGCCGGTGAGCTGTTCGTTCGTACCGCCACCTTCATCTTGTACTTCCACGTTTTCGTCGATGCCGGTTACCTTGCCGGCCAGCGCCGTTAAGTAGCCTTGCCCGTTTCCGTTCCCCACGGCAACGACGTCGTCTCCCAAACGCACCTGCGAATCGGAAATTTTCACGGTGGGCAGGTCGTGTGCGTCCTGGAGTTGCAGTAGCGCAATATCGCGCTTTTCGTCGTGCCCGATCACTTCCGCTTCATAGGTTTTCTGGGTGGTGGGTACCGTTACGCGCACCGAATTTGAACCCATCACCACGTGGTAGTTCGTGAGCACCTGGCCGTCCGCCGTCAAAATCGAACCGGTACCGGCACCTAGCCCCGCGCTCAAAGTGGTGTTAATGAGTACGACGCCGGGCGTTTCCACCCGCGTGCCCTGATCGATCGGCGTGCCCCCATTGCGAGTTTCGGGCTCATAGTTAGGCACCGGCATGTACGGATCTACCGGGTTGCCATTGGAAGGGCCCCACTGGTGCCCGTCGATGCCGGAATCAGGTAGCTGGTGGCCAGAACCGTCCGAAGGGTTGAGCCAGCCTTGGGAAGAATCTTGGCGTGAGTTACCCAACCCGAAATAGCCGAGCCCGGTGCCGGCCAGCAAAGCTAACACCATGCCAATCACAATGAGCAGCGCCGTAACGCCCTTCGAAGGTCGTTTCTTTTGCGCCGCCGGTGCACCCATACCCGCATAATCTGGATAGCCATAACCGTACGGAGTGCCCTGCTGTCCCCAGGTGGAATTCGGGTTTTGCCACTGCGGGCCGCCGCTCCACGGATAAGAACCGCGGTAATCAGCTCCGGAATTGGTGCTGTGGTAATAGGCACCGGGCTGGCCGTAACCGGAACCTTGGCCATAACCAGAGCCTTGGCCATAACTGGAACCTTGGCCGTAACCGGAACCTTGGCCGTAACCTGAACCTTGGCCATAACCGGAACCCTGGCCGTAACCGGAACCGTAGCCTTGCCCATAGCCGCTGCCGTAACCGTAAGTAGAGCTGTGGCCGTAGCTAGTTCCCGGCTGGGTGCTGCTGGCGTTGGCAGGAGATGAAGCAGAACCGCCAGTGTTGCCGCTACCACCTTCCTGTGGGCGCTGGTTACCTGAGTTGTTCCAGCCGGCATCGGATGGGTTCGATGTGCTCATTCCTTCCTCCTTGCCTTCGGGCAAATTATGCTAATCAACCTGCTAAAACTGCGCGCGGCGGTATTACGAGCGTAATCGCCGGCGCCAACGAGATACAGTGTTTTCCTCCTAACTGAAAGTTATCTGGAAGGAAACCAGAAATATACAAAGTGAGATAATAATATTTAAATCCAGCTGGAAAGCCACATATGTGCCTGCCAGAACCAGCGCGGCACCGTCATTCCCGTCCAAATTGGATACCAGAAAGCCGCGAAAAGCACAATAACTACTGAGGTCGCGGCGAAGATACGGCGCCCGCGCGGAGTAATGGTAACGGGCGCGGTCACTTCCCGTGCGGGAAGAGAACCAGTGAGGAACGCTATTCCGTAGGTGAGGGCGAGTACCGTAAAGGGGAGAAGCGCGACGGCGTAGAACTGGAAAATTGTGCGATTGGCGTACAAGAACCAGGGCAACCAGGTAGCCGCATAGCCGGCGAGGATCGTCCACGCCCGCCAGTCGCGCCGCCAGAAAGCGCCGAAAAGCACGACGCCGAGTGCCAGGACGGCTGGCCACCACACCGCAATATTTCCGATAGAAGTAATTGCTTCCACGCATTCATGGCCTTGCTGGCACACTTGCCGCATACGTTCGTCGTCGCTCCCTACCCAATAGAAAGAAACTGGGCGCAACTGGAGTGGCCACTCCCAGGCTTGCGACATATACGTATGCTCTGAAGAAAGATGGGTGTGGAACTCCATCATCTTCGCGTGGTAGGCGAGCCAGTTATTGAAAGCTTGGGGCAGGAAGGAAAACTGCGGGGCGTGATAAGCCTGCATATCGGCCGCTACCTGCGCGGGCGTCCAGGAACGCATAAATCCGTGGGGGTTGGTAAACCAGGGCAACCAGGCCGCCAAGTAGGTGAGCAGGGTGGTGGGGACGAGCCACAAAAAAGCGGGGAGACCTTCCCGGAAAATGCCGGCACTGAACCAGCGGCGCACGCCAACGCTACGCCGGGCCTCGCAACCCCACGCGAAAACGAGGATGCCGCCTACCGCTACCGCATAAAAACCGGACCATTTCACGCCGCAAGCCATCCCGAACAGCAGGCCGGCAACCAGCAACCAAGGGCGGCAGAAAACCGCCGGGCCCCAGGCACTAGCCGGAGAAAACTGTTCCGAATCGGGCCCTAATTCCGCGGTTTTAGCGGCAGGCACTAATTCCGCGGTTTCGGTGGAAACAGAACTATTATGCGCGGGCGCGGCGGCGCGCGGTGCCGGGCAGCTGGTTCGTTCTTGTTTCCCCGCATCAGAAGCCGGGGCAAGCGGTACCGAAAGCGGTTTGCGGCGCAGGGGTGAGCGGGCCACACGCTGGGCCAGGGTGGCGCGCGTGGCCTCACGATCGCGCAGAATCGCCCAGAAACCGGCGAGAATAAAGAAGGCCAAGATGTTATCTAGTAGCCCGGTGCGGGAAAGCACAATCCCCATACCATCTAGGGCCATCGCTAGGCCCGCAAAACCGGCGAGGGTAGGGGAGCGGAAGAGCCGCAAAGCTACCCGCACCAGCAACATCACGGCAAAAACCCCGATGAGCGCGGTAGCAAACCGCCACCCGAAAGCACTCTGCTGTCCAAACAGGGCTTGCCCGGCTGCCATTATCCATTTCCCGAGCGGAGGATGTACTACATAGTCGCCGCCGGTTTGCTGCATGGAATAATCACCGGCGGCAAAGAGCGCATCATTTTCGGTGCCGCCCTCCCAATCGGCTTCGTAGCCGAGCCGCAACAAAGAATTCGCGCCCTTCACATAGTAGGTTTCGTCGAAAATAAGTTGGTGCGGGTGGGCCAGGCCCACAAATCTGACTAACGCGGCCACCAGGCCGGTGGCGAGCGTCACCAACCAGCCGGCCCGCGCTTGCGCCCGGGGTAACAGGCGCTGCCCCGCCCCCGCGATTCCCAAGCGACCGCGCAGACTGTTCTCAAAGTGACCGGCGGTAATGTGTGGCAACTGCACAGTTTGCGGTTGGGGTACGGATGAATCCGGTGTACTTGCGGTGGGTGTACTTGCGGGCATGTTCGCGCTAGGAGCAGTACTTGCGGCGGGCGCGTTTGCACTGGACGCGTTTGCACTGGGCGCGTTCGCGTTGGATGCGTTCGCGTTGGAGGCGTTCGCGTTGGAGGCGTTTGCGTTGGGCGTGCCGGCGCCGGTGTTAGATACGCCCGTGCGCGGCATGCCTGCACCGGGCACGGAAGCAGGGTTTTGCTCTTGGTGGCTCACGTCAGGATTCTATCGAGCTACGCCAGGTTAGGGGTGAACCGCACCCGGCGCTTGCCCAACCACAGTGTGCGCATGGCGCCAGTTCTGGCCCGCTTAAAGCGTGTGGTTAGTACCGGTTCTGCTGTGCTTCGTATTGTGCATGGCAAGCAGGCAATCCCTTTGACCCAGTGTCAACAAAGCAAGGGTAGTCCCGTACCCGTTTACACTGGGGGGCATGGATATGCGCGAAACCGGAAAACTTGTGGTGGCGGGAACTCCTATAGGTAACGACGCCGATGCCAGCCCGCGGCTTTTGGCAGCTATGGCCGAGGCGGATGTGATCGCGGCGGAAGATACGCGGCGGTTCATGAATCTCGCGGGTCGCTTGGGGGTGCAACCATCCGGCCGTGTGCTTTCCTATTTTGAGCACAATGAATCCGAGCGCGGGCCGCAACTCATTGCGGATATTGAGCAAGGTGCTACCGTCCTGCAAGTTTCTGATGCGGGAATGCCCGCGGTTTCCGATCCGGGCTACCGTTTGGTAGCGCGCGCTCGGCAAGCAGACCTTCCCGTGGAAGTAATACCGGGCCCTTCCGCGGTACTCACCGCACTGGTAGCGAGCGGGCTTATGAGTGACAGGTTTACTTTCGAAGGTTTCTTGCCGCGCAAAGATGGCGAACGCCAAGCCGTATTACAAAGGCTACAGGGCGAGGAACGCACCATGATCTTCTTTGAATCACCGCGCCGCCTGCCCGCCACTTTGCAAACCCTGGCAACAGTTTTCGGAGAAAGCCGGCAGGCCGCGGTATGCCGCGAACTAACGAAAACCCATGAAGAAGTAGTGCCGGGAGAGCTGGGCTTTTTGGCCGAAAAGTTCGCGGGGGAAGTGCGGGGAGAAATTGCGCTGGTAGTAGCTGGTGCAGACCCGGCCGAAAAAGCCGCACAATTACAGCCGGCCGCAGTGGCCGAAGTGCAAGAACTAGCCGCGCTCGGGGTGCGGCTAAAAGACGCTGCCGCCTTTATTGCCCGGCACACAGGCCTGCGGAAAAACGAACTTTACCGGGCCGCGCTCGCGGAGAAATAACGCGAAATAACGCCCGGCCACGGAGAGAAAACGCCCGTCCGCGAAAAAATAACGCCCGCATACATGAAAACCCGGGCCGGAAACGCGGGTGCGCGTTTCCGGCCCGGGATGCGGGTAAAACTAGGCCATGCTATTTCTTGCCGTCGCCATCCGGGTTGAGCGGATCTACCTCAATATCGGAGAAGTCGAAATCGGCTTCGGAGGCCTCGGCGGAAAAGTCGGCATCGAGGTCGATGCCTGCTAAGGCTTCGTCGAACTCATCGCCCAAGAGGGCTTCGAGTTCATCATCAAATTCCTCTACCGCGCCGCTATTAATAGAGATAGGGGCCTCGGCATCGTCACCAGTTTCTGCGGCGGTTGCGGCCGCGCCGGCGGCCACAGAATCTGCAGCTGGCTTAGCCCTAGCCGCAGTATCCGTAGCTGCCGCGCTCTTAGCCTCAGGATCCGTAGCCTCCGTGCTATTAGCCCGGGAATCTCCCGCCGGGTGGGCGGTTTCTACCGGATCATCAATGCTGGGCAGATTGCGGGCGGATTTTTCAAGCTCGGCAAGGATTTCGTCATCCTTATTCCGCTCTGTTTTCTGGTAGTCCAGCTGGAAGTCCTCGTTGAAATCGTCGAAATCATCGTCGTCGTACACTTCGTATTCATCACCAGCGTGAATCGGCATCCGTAACCCGCCAGCGCTGGAACGAATTGGGAAACGCGAGGAAAACTCGAAGTCTTCATCCTCATCCTCGGGAAGAAGGCGATCTTCCGGTTCTACATAGAAATCAAAGGCGTGGGAAGAATCAATTTGTTCCACCCCTCCTTCATCCATTTCGAAGCGGGCCAGCACGCCGAGCTCTTCGGAGGTAGGAACCGTCAGGTCGGAAAAGACCCGAGTTTCAAAGCCGCGCCGCCGCGCATCCAAAGCCGTGGCCTTCACGCAATGAGATTCCGCAATGCCCACGATGTCTACATACTTGGTATCCAGATCGCGCAGGATTTCTTCCAGGGAATCACCCACGGAATCTTTCCCATCGAAACCGGAATATCCGGCCGAATACTGGCCTTTCTTCACGTACACGTCGATGGGCAAAGAAGCAATGGCATCATGCAACTCCGCCTCTTCCGTGCCGGCCACGCCATGCGGCGGCCAGGAATCTACATAGTCCGGATTATCGGAAAAATGTTTTCCGGGGTTAATATGCCAATCCTGCGTGGTGAGGATGAGATCATATTTATAGGCATTGTTCGTTACGAAGTCAGCAATTCTTTCCGCTACCGCGTTTCCACCTTCGACGCCGAGGGCGCCGCCTTCGCAAAAGGTTTTCTGCACGTCCACGATGACGAGTACTCGAGAATCCTCAATCATTATTCTCTCTCCCTGAATAGCGGGGTGCGGCCCTCTCACCAATAACTTACCTAATACGAATCAGGGCCGGCGCCGTGATTCTATCGTGAAGCTCCGCCCGGGGCCAAGGGGCGATAAAGCCAAACATACGCAAAACCATGCCAGTATGCACGCGCCGAGGCAAATTCGTAGCGGTAGCCGCTGGCTGTTAGCGGTAGCCCCTAGTTGCGCGGGCAGCTGCTTAGCGGTGGCCGCTAGTTGTTGGCGGTAGCCGCTAGATGCGGCGGGGGCGCCGCGGGAAAGGTGGGCGCCGTTCGTCGGAGGGGCGCAAACCAAGGAGGCCTTCTCCGGCGGCTTTGAGTTGCGCGGAAGTTTCTTCCGGATCGCCATGTACCACGACGACGTCCCGCGGGTACGCCTGCCCTCCTGCCTGCACGTGGCGAAGCCGGCGTTGTTGCGCTGCCGCTTCCGCCGCGCGTTCTGCGGCCGCCAATTGGGCCGGATCAGGCCCCGGGGAAACCCAATGCGGCCGCGCGCGGCGCGGCAAATGTAAAGAGGAATTAGCAGGCATGGCCTCATTCTAAAGAACCGCCATCAAAAGACCCTGGGACGCCCAAACTCCGAATGTGATTTAGCTTGCGCGTTTGGTGGAGCTTTACTCTGCTGGGAATACTAGTGCCCCGAGCCGAGTAGGCTTAGGGGTATGACGCATATTCTTTCCGCGGTTGCATGGCCGTACGCGAACGGCCCCCGCCATATCGGCCACGTAGCAGGTTTCGGTGTTCCCTCCGATGTTTTCTCCCGCTATATGCGAATGCGAGGGGAAAACGTGCTCATGGTTTCCGGTACCGATGAACACGGCACGCCCATCATGGTGGCGGCGGATAAAGAAGGCGTAACCGCGGAAGAAATTGCGGACCGTAATAACCGCATCATTGTGGAAGACCTCGTAGCCCTCGGCCTTTCCTACGATCTGTTTACACGTACCACCACCGTTAATCACGAGCGTGTGGTGCAGCAAATGTTCGAAACTTGCCGGGATAACGGCTACATGGTGATCCAAAAAACGCCGGTGGCGATCGACCCGGATACCGGCAACACCCTGCCCGATCGCTATATTGAAGGCACCTGCCCGCTGTGCGGCAACGCGGGAGCCCGCGGGGATCAATGCGATAACTGTGGCAACCAGCTTGACCCGCAAGATCTCATCGATCCGGTATCGAAGATTTCCGGGAAAACCCCACTTTTCCAAGAAACTGACCACTACTTCCTGGATCTTCCCGCACTGGCGGAGAGCCTGAGTACGTGGTTAGACGGCGTCGAAAAAACTGGAGAATGGCGGCCTAACGTTATTTCCTTCTCCCAGCATTTACTGGAAGACGTTCGCCCGCGCGCAATGACTCGCGATATTACCTGGGGGATTCCGGTACCCGGGTGGGAAGATCAGCCCAATAAGCGGCTATATGTATGGTTCGACGCCGTTATCGGATACCTTTCCGCCTCGGTCGAATGGGCGCGGCGGCGGGAAAAGGCCGGCCAGGGGAGCGCTGCGGATTGGCGCCAGTGGTGGAATGATCCGCAGGCCCGCTCTTATTACTTTATGGGTAAGGATAATATTGTGTTCCATTCCCAGATTTGGCCGGCGGAAATCCTGGCCTATAACGGGGAAGGGAAACGCGGCGGCGAACCGGGCGAACTGGGCCGTTTGAACCTGCCCACCCAAGTGGTGGCATCCGAGTTCTTGACGATGGAAGGGAAGAAGTTTTCGTCGTCGAAAAATGTGGTGATTTATGTGCGTGACGTGCTGGAACGCTACCAGCCGGACGCCTTGCGCTACTTTATTTCGATTGCCGGCCCGGAAACTTCGGATGCTGATTTTACGTGGGCCGAATTTGTGCGGCGCAATAATTCGGAACTGGTGGCCGGTTGGGGAAACCTCGTCAATCGGACGGCGGCGATGATCGCGAAGAATTTCGGGGAAATCCCGGAACCGAGCGAACTTGCCGATATTGATCGGGAACTGCTCGATAAGATCGAAGCCGGTTTCGAAGCCGTGGGGCAAAATATTGCGGCACACCACCAGCGTGCCGCCCTCACGCAGATTATGCGGCTGGTGGGAGAAGCCAATGCGTATGTTTCCGCTACGGAGCCTTTCAAGATGAAAGATCCGGCGCAGCGCCCGCGCCTGGCCACGGTACTGCATACTCTTGCCCAAGCGGTTTCGGATCTGAACACCATGATGAGCGTATTCCTACCGCATTCTTCGAATACGATTGACGCAGTAATGGGCGGGGCAGGCGATATCGCGCCCATGCCGCAACTGGTAGAAACCACGGATTTGGATTCGGGGAAGGCGTATCCGATCATTACTGGCGATTACACCAATCCGCGGCCGTGGAAGCGGCAACCGGTACAGGTAGGCACCCCAATTTCCAAACCGAAACCGGTGTTCCAAAAGCTGGATCCGGCCGTGGTAGAAGAAGAACTGGAAAGGCTGGGCCTGGGCGAAGAGGATGAGTAAAAAGAAATCCAAGCGGCATATTTTTCCGGATATTCCGGAACCACTTCCATACCCGGTGGTAGATAACCACACGCATATTACGGTGACCGGTGATCCCAACCGGGAAGACGGCACCGGGGAAGACGGCACCGGGGAAGACGGCCGGCCCCTAAGCGGGGCAGAACAAGTGCGGCGCATGGAAGCTGCCGGGGTGCGGCACGCGATTAGTTCCGGGTGCGAGATCGGCACGCTTCGCGGCACCGTGGAATTGGCCCGTGCTTTCCCGCAGTACATTAGCGCCGCGCTGGCAATCCATCCGAATGATGCGGCCTTGCATGCGGGAGTAACCGAACCGGGCCCGGATGGAATCGTCCACGGCCAGAATGCGGATCACTTAGCCTACAGTTTGGAAGAATCTGTGGCCGCGGTTGCCGAACTTGCCCGCACGGAAGAATGCGTGGTGAGCATTGGCGAAACCGGGTTGGACTATTACCGTACCGCGGAGGCCGGGAAGGCCGCCCAGCAGGAATCCTTCCGCATGCATATTGCCTTGGCAAAGGAACTGGATTTGCCGATGCAGATCCATGACCGGGAAGCCCACGCGGATGTGATCGATATTCTGCGCCGGGATGGTGCTCCTGCTCGCACGGTTTTCCACTGCTATTCGGGAGATGTAGAAATGGCTCGCATCCTGGCCGAACAAGGCTGGTATGCGAGTTTTGCCGGCAATGTTACCTACCCGGCAAACACGGATTTTCGGGCGGCTTTGCAGGAACTACCTGCTCACCTCGTGCTTGTAGAAACCGACGCCCCATATCTGACGCCGCTTCCTTGGCGCGGGCACCCGAACGCCCCCTACGCGGTGGCCTACACCGTGCGTGCCACCGCAGAATATCGCGGCTTGGCACTAGATGTGTGGTGCCGCCAGCTCGATGCTAATACCCGCGAGGTATACGGCATCTAAAGCTCGCGCGGTACTAACGCGCGGTACTAACGCGCCGCGGATTGCAGCTTTGCGGCGCGGGCCAGGGCCACGATTTGCGCGAACCCGGTAACTATGAGTACGCCGGCACCTACCACGTAGACCCAAAAGCCCCACCCGTAAGCCGCACCGAAATCAATGGTGAGGCGTACGGCGTCGGCTCGGCAGAAAGCAAGGAGCGCCCCTGCCAGCACCGCGCCACCCAGCGGTACCAGTACCGCCGCAAGCGTGCTAAGCCTGCCGCGATAGAAAGCGAAAACGGCACCGATTATGGCCGCCACTATGCCGGCGAGCGCGAGGAGGAAGGGGAGATCGGCGTCCGTATATATAAGGGTGGAGAGAAGGGTTTCTTCCGCGGTGCTACCCGCGTCTACTTGCCCGGTGAGTACCGGGAAGGTAAACAGCCCTATCGCTAACAACACGCCAAAGCACAGGTTGAAGACGCCGATACCGCGGGCCACGCGCGCGGTTTTGTTTTGCACCGGTGGGGTGGGTATGGAACCGTAAGGTGGGTAGGCTGGATAGCCTTGCGCGGGGAAAGCTTGGTTTGTACCGGGATAGGCCGGGCTCGGATAGGCCTGCGGGCCCGGGTAGGCCTGTGTGCCCGGGTAAGACTGTGGACCTTGATAGGACTGTGGGCCTGGATAGGTGGTCTGGCGCGGATGCGCCGGGTTAGCGTAAGCCTGAGCCTGAGGGGCTGAGGTCGGGCTGGTTGGCGTGGCACTTTGCCCGGATTCGTGCGGCTGGGACTCCGAATTGCTCATAGGAATAAATCTAGAACACTCCGCTTCCAAAATGCCGGAAGTTCGCTTGTTGATCAGCTCGCTTGTTGGACTCACCACGGGCAGTAGCCAGAAGGTCACGATTTGATTACAATCGATCTCGATTCGTTATAAATCCGAGATATTTCGGGTGGATCCGGCCGGGACCTAGTGGCAAAAACCGCTCCTAGAAACGGCGATTCATAGCTCGCAGAGCCCTAATATCTAGCATCTACGCAGTTAGATAGCCCAGAATGAACGGATTTGTAGAAGGTTCGAGAAGGGGAAAGCTTTGGGACGTCACGGCGGGGAAAACTCCAGTATTTCCGAACGGGTGGCTCGGTCGATGGCCGATGCTCCGAAGCCTGGCACGCGGCGTGCGCTGATTCTGGCCGAACGGGAAGCGCAGGAAGCGGCAGCTATCGCGGCTACGCAGATTGCGAAAAACACCTCCACTTTCGCGCGGGTAGGAACCACGGCTACCAATGTTCCCAGCTCGCTCCTGGCGCGCTCTACCGCAGCATTGGCTTCCGTCTTGATTGCGGCCCCTACCGTGGCTTTCGCCGCCGGTACCATGGGTAATACCGCGCAGGCGGCTACCGATAATCAGCCTGATCCGGCCCAAAAAGCCCATCTTTTGGCCGCAAATAACGCTGCCAAAACTGTTACTTTCGTGTTTGATGGCACCTCTAAGACCATCACCACTACGGCCCCTACTTTGCATGATGCCTTGCAGGAAGCGGGTATCCAGGTAGATGGGGACGACGTCGTCTCGCAGGAACTGGCGGCGCCCGTTACCGATGGTTCCACCGTGAATATCACCCGCGTGGAATACAAGATGGTGACAGAAGAAGTAGTGGACGCCCACGAAACCAGCGAGGTAGAAGACGCAGCCTTGCCGCAAGGCGAACGGGATGTGGAAACCGCCGGGCAGGATGGCGTTTCTGCTAACACCTACCAAATTCGGGTGGAAAACGGGAAGGAAGTTTCCCGTACCTTGCATTTCACCGCGCAAAAGCAACAGCGCGTGGACGAAGTGGTGAAGGTAGGCACGGCCGCGCCGAGTGCCCGCGAGAATACGGGTGGCAACGGTGGGGGTGCACCGAGCGGGGCAGTAGCCGTACCGGCCGGTTCGGCCCAAGAAATTGCTGCCGGCATGCTTTCTTCCTACGGCTGGGGTGGAGACCAGTTCTCCTGCCTCGTTACTTTATGGAACCGGGAATCTGGGTGGAACCACCTGGCGCAAAATCCTTCTTCGAGCGCGTATGGGATTCCGCAGGCACTACCAGGATCGAAGATGGCTTCTGCGGGAGCGGATTGGCGTACCAACCCGGCCACGCAAATCAAGTGGGGCCTGGGCTATATTCAGGGCCGTTACGGCACCCCGTGCGGCGCCCTAGCGCACTCCAATTCCGTGGGTTGGTACTAGAAACTAGCCGTTCAAAACCGGTTATAAAACTCGCTCTGAAAACTCGACGCGGAAAACTTAGTGCTGGATTGCAGTGGCAGGCCAGTGAGTGTTCTAGACTCGAGGGCGATGACTGATATCCAAGCTAAGAACGGGCAGTTGCCCGAACTCGATCTGTTAACGGCACGGGACGTGCGCGGCCTGGCACAAGTGCTCGGCTTGCGGCCCACGAAAAGCCGCGGCCAAAACTTTGTGATCGATCCGGGAACCGTCCGGAAAATCGCGCGGGAAGCCGAAGTACAAGCGGGCGAGTTTATTCTTGAAGTAGGCCCGGGCCTCGGCTCCCTTACCTTGGCGTTACTGGAACGCGGCGCCCAGGTAGCCGCCGTCGAAATTGACGAAAAACTGGCCGGCGCACTGCCGCAAACCCTCACGGTACACGGGGCCGCTCCCGATAATTTCGCGGTCACCAAAGGCGATGCACTACATTTGGCCGGCCCGCAGTCTCTCACGCTTCCCGCGGCCTGCGCGCGGGCCGGGCGGCACGAACCGGAAAAGCTCGTGGCAAATCTGCCCTATAACGTGGCAGTGCCAGTACTATTGCAGATTTTGGAACGGTTCCCCACGATTCACACCGCCGTGGTGATGGTGCAATTAGAAGTGGCAGAACGGTTGGCAGCTACGCCCGGTTCGAAAGTTTATGGTGCTCCTTCGGCGAAAGCGGCTTGGTATGCGCGGGTGCGGCGCGGGTCGAAAATCTCGCGGAGCGTGTTTTGGCCGGTACCGCGCGTAGATTCTGCCCTCGTAATCGCGGAGCGGCGCCAGCCCGGAGAACTGCAGCACCAGCTTGGTGCGGCGGAGCGTCCCGGTGCGGCGGAACATTCCGGTGCGGCGGAGTCTCCCGGTGTGGCAGAGCAACCCGGTGCGGCGGAGCGTCCTGGTGCGGCAGAGCGCCAGCTTGGAGAAACTTTGGCTGGGGAGGAAAACCTGGAGAACGCAAAACTGCGGGAAGCAACTTTTGCGGTAATCGATGCGGCCTTCGCACAGCGGCGGAAAACCTTGCGCGCGGCACTCGCAACCTGGGCGGGTAGCCGCGAAAAGGCAGAAGAAATTTTAGTGGCGGCCGGTATTGATCCGGGTGCGCGGGGCGAAACTCTTAGCATCACCGATTTCTTGCGCATCGCCCGCACCGCCGGTATCGCCCGTACCGCCGGCAAATAAAGGAGTTTTATAGATGGCAACGCCACTGATTACCGCGCATGAACTACGCCTTGAATACGCTACGAAAACTGTCTTTGATTCTTTGACGATCGGCGTGGCCGAGGGGGACCGCATCGGAATTGTGGGCCGTAATGGGGACGGCAAATCCAGTTTGTTAGGAATGCTCGCCGGCACCGTGAAATATCAGGCGGGCCGGGTTACCCGGCGCACCGGCCTAAAAATTGGCCTGCTCGCACAAGGCGATAACCTAGACCCAGAGAACAGTGCCGGGCAGGCGGTGGTAGGAGGCCGTGCGGAACATGAGTGGGCCGGCAACCCGAAAATTCGCGATATTATAACCGGGCTCATGGCTGATATTCCGTGGGATGCGAAGGTTGGTGAGCTTTCCGGTGGGCAACGCCGCCGGGTAGCTTTAGCCGCCGTGCTTATCGGAGATTGGGATGTTATCGCCCTAGACGAACCTACGAACCATTTGGATTTGGAAGGTATCACCTGGTTGGCCGGGCATTTGCGCCGCCGCTGGCCGCAAAACCAAGGCGCTTTACTCGTGGTCACGCACGACCGTTGGTTCCTGGACGAAGTATGTACCCAAACCTGGGAGGTCCACGATTCTATCGTTGAACCCTTCGAAGGCGGGTATGCCGCCTACGTATTACAAAGGGTGGAACGGGACCGCATGCGTGCAGTGGCAGAACAAAAACGGCAAAACCTCATGCGGAAAGAACTTGCCTGGTTGCGGCGCGGTGCTCCGGCACGCACCTCGAAACCAAAGTTCCGGATCGAAGCTGCCAATGAGCTGATTGCGGACGTGCCGCCGCTACGCGATTCGGTGCAGTTGCAGCATGTGGCCATGGCCCGCTTGGGCAAACAAGTAGTGGATCTGGAAAATGTGTCCGTGAGTTTCGGGGCACAGGAAGTGCTTCGCAATATTACCTGGAAAATCGGGCCGGGTGATCGCCTGGGTATTCTCGGTGCTAACGGGGCCGGCAAGTCCACCCTCTTAGCGCTTATTGCCGGGGAGCTGGAACCTACCAGTGGGCAGGTAAAACGCGGAAAAACGGTGAAACTGGGTGTGCTTGACCAGCGCTTTTCGCAGCTGCAAGAAATTGGTGGGTACCGCGTGCGGGAGGTACTTGCCCGCCATAAAACGAGTTTCCAAATTGATGGGAAAGAGTATTCGCCTGCCCAGCTTTTGGAGCGGCTCGGTTTTCGGCGCGAAGCGCTTTCCCAGCGGGTAGCTGAGCTTTCCGGCGGGCAAAAACGGCGGTTGCAGATTCTTATGCTACTGCTGGCGGAGCCCAACGTGATCGCGCTTGACGAGCCCACCAATGACGTAGATTCCGATACGTTGGCCGCTTTGGAGGAGATGCTCGATTCCTGGCCGGGCACCCTTATCGTCGTCTCCCATGATCGCTACCTGCTAGAACGCGTTACCGACCAGCAATATGCGATACTCGCGGGCACGTTGCGGCACCTACCCGGCGGGGTGGAAGAGTACGTGCGTTTGCAGGCGCAAAGCGAGAAACGTTTGCCGGCGGTTTTCGCCGCGAAAACCGGAACGACGCCGGACGGTACTGCCCCGAGCGTGCCCGGCTCGGAAACCGGGCCTGCTACCGAACCGCAACTAACCGGGGCACAAAGGCACGCCCTGGCAAAAGAAGTAGCAGCGATTGAACGTAAGCTAAATAAAACCAACCAGCAGATTGGCCGCATCGAAGAAAAGATGCTCGCCCATGACCAAAGCGACTACCAAGGCCTAGCCGAACTCACCCAGAACATGAAGGAACTCGAAGCCGAAGCCACACAATTGGAAGAACAATGGTTGGAGGCTGCCGGGAAACTAGAGTAGCGAGCGAGGAACTGTAGCCCTGAACTTCGGCAGTTCTAGAAGCACGGGGACATATTTCCGGCGCGGAGAACCCGCAGGCGGAGAACCCGGCGGCGAGGAACCCGGATACCCCAGGCGCGAGGAAGTTAATTGAAGAGGTATCTATCTGGTGAAAATTGCCTACACGTGCGGGATAAGGATTCTCCTTCTTCTGTTTCGGTGCTTACCAAATTTTGGTTCTTCTGGTTTTCCGGCCATTCGAAAATCGGGTGCCAAAGCGCTCCCTCGCTGAGGGCGTTTTCCACATAGCTTTTTTCGCTGGGTATGGCGCTGTGGTCTACTACTACGCCGAAGGATTCCACGCAGGGGATGTAAAAACCGGTGAGGTATTCGTACTGGATGCGCCACTGCTCTTCACCCCATTTTTGCGTGTATTTCGCTGCAATCGGGTATTGTGCAACACAGTTAGCTTCAGCTTTGGCCTCGGCCGATCGTTGCTCTTCCGGCGCTTCCGTGGTGAGCAACCCGCCTTCATTTTTGGCGGGAAATCCGGCTTCAGTGAGGCACGTGACCATAACGTCAGTCCACTCTTCTGAGCTGACTTCACGGATGACCGGTGGAAGCTCGCTTTCAGTCATTGCCGGTAGCGGTGGGTTTGCTGTGGATAGCGCCTGATTGACTTGGTCGAGGCGTGATTGTTTGGCGAATTCTGCGCTTACCGGGCGCGGTGCGGGAGTGAAGCTCGGTTTCCAGGTGTTGATATCACGCGGTGAAAAACTCGATGTGGTGCTGGGGCTCGAATCCGGTGGAGAGCTTTGAGCATCGCAGGCGGAGAGCGCCAAGGTGCACCCCACCATAGCGAGTATTGCGGCGCGAAGTACCCGTTGCTGCGTCATCTTGACCTCCGTATAAGGCGATGGAACCCTCTTTCGAACCGCGTTGATCGAAATAGTGAGATTAATGTAACCTGATAGTGTGCGTTCGTCAAGGTCTTCTTTTGACTAAGTATTGGTTTCGCAACGCATTAATGATGACGCTCAGAGTGGAGGTCGGATATGAAGCGAAAAATCGCTGGGATTCTTATTATCCTGGTGCTCGTTGCGGGTGGAGCTTACTGGGCCGGAGCTACTCTGAGTCGCAAAACGTTCACACCAGAACCATCTTCTACTCCCGCTTTGGTAAAGGTTTCCGAACAAACCGTGGGGCGGACGCTAGATTTGGCTGCGAGTATAGAAAGCCAGCTGGCGCCGGTGGCAGCAAACCAACTGGCGGGAGTAATTACTTGGGTCTCAGATGCCCGAGAATTTGGGCAAGGCGATCCGGTGTACGCGGTAGCCGGGGTGCCCGTCCGGGTAGTCAGCGGAGATACTCCTTTTTACCGCGAGCTAGCTCCCGGAACCCGCGGCTCTGACGTTCATCAGCTCACCCAGTTGCTGACCGATCTGGGATATCTGCGCCGGGCTGATAGCGAATTTGGTCCCGTCACCGAAAAAGCAGTGAAGGCCTGGCAAAAATCACAGGGGAGAGAAGAAACTGGCACGATACAACTGGGTGAACTCGTAGCCATTCCAAGTATTCCTACCACCCTGGTTCTTGATCGCAAGATCGCTAAACCCGGCCTAGATCTCCAGGGTGGAGAGAATATTATCTCCGCTACTACCGGTGATCCGAATGTATATCTCATGGTCAGCGAACAGCAAAGAAATCTAATCCCCGCCGGAGCTGCTGTTACTTTGCAAAATGGAGAGCAAAAGTGGCGTGTAGCAATATCAGATATGAACCAGCGGACGGAGGATGGCTTCTATAAAATCTCCCTAAAAGGCGAAGACGGCGGGCCTGCTTGCGGAGCCGAATGCGAAGGCCTTGGCGGTGGTGAAGGAGTATCTTTGCCAGCTGCGGTAGAAGTAATCCCGGCCGTAACCGGCCCCGCCGTGCCGCGCGCCGCAATTATGACCAACGCTAAAGGTGAATCTTATGTGGTGGATGAAGCTGGAAATCACATAGCGATCACGATGAAAGGGGCGGCGGAAGGCATCGCCGTCGTAGAAGGGGTGGAACCTGGTACCACTATCCGCGTGTTCGGGGAGGCTGGCGCATGAGTGAGCCCCTGAGCATGGCCTGCCAAGGCTTAAGATTTCGCTACGAAAAACACTCTCCGGAATTATTTGGTGGACTCAACCAACGTTTTGCGACCGGTACGATGACGGCGCTAACCGGTGCTTCCGGGGCTGGTAAATCTACCTTGCTGTATTTGCTAGGTCTTATGCTTACACCGATAGCCGGTGCTATTACATATCGCGGCCGAGAACTTAGTTCCTTACCGGATTCAAGCCGTTCAGAATTTCGGGCGAAACATATCGGTTTCGTTTTTCAAGATTCGGAGCTAGACGCCTTTCGCACCATCCTCGATTCAGTGCTCGAACCTGGCCTTTATGCGGGCCAAACCCGCAAAAACTTAGAAGGAAAAGCGCTCGAGCTGCTCGAAAAAGTCGGTTTGGCGCAGATCGCCGGGCAGCGGCCCACCCAGATTTCTGGAGGCCAAGGGCAAAGAGTTGCGGTATGCCGGGCCTTGGTGAACAATCCGGAGATTATTTTGGCAGATGAACCCACCGGGAACCTTGATCGGGATAATTCCAGTACCGTGCTCGACCTTTTGCGGGCAGCCAGCGAAGAGGGACGGATAGTTATTATTGCTACCCACGATCCGTTTGTAATGGCAAATTGCTCAGCAGTTCTCAATATTACGGAGGCGGTGGAAAATGCGGTGGCGTGAACTAATCCGGGAAGCGTGGAAAGACGCGCAAACCCAAAAAAATCCCCTCCCTCTTGCTTTTATTGGTTACCCTCGGTGCTTGCCTGGCAGCATTGTTGACGGCCGGGCAACAGGAAGCACAAAAAACCGTACTGGCGCAAAAACTGCAGGATCCCGCCTCACGGATGCTCGTAATCCGCGAAAAGAAAGGCCTGATCACGCCGGAGGTTTTAGCATTAGCCCAAGCAACGCGCGGCGTAGAAATAGCCGTCGGGGTAGTAAAAGTAGACGATGTTGAGCCAACGGTTCCCGGTCTGCGAGTTCCTGCTTGGACGGTCTCAAATGTGGAAGCAATCTATGCGTCAAGTCTCGGCCGCGCCCCGGAAACAGGGGAGGCCTTAATCCAAACCGGGGAAGCTGCAGAATACGGTTGGGAGGTTCCCGCCGGCGTCTTTACCGATCGCGACGGCCAAGAATTTCCCGTGGTAGGTGAGGGTGCTCCTCGCCCGGGATTTGCTTCCTTCGCGAACGGGGTGCTTATTCAGGCAGATCCGCACCCGGCGGCGTATCAAAGCTTGCATGTGCTCGCGAGTTCTTTGGAGGTGCTGCCAGATGTGCAGACAGCCTTGCTTTCCTATATTTCGGCGCAGGGCGGAGCCGAAATTTCGGTGGAGAATGCGGGCATGCAAATAGTAAGTGAGTTGACCGGTGGGGAATATGCCCGGTACGGGCAGTCGATTCTATTGACGGTTCTGGTGGCGGGCGGATTCCTCACCGCCGTCGTTACTCTCACCTACGTATTACTGTATCGGCGGATTTTGGGCCGGCGCCGCGCCCTCGGAATTACTCGTTTTGATCTCGCTTTACTCACCCTGCTACGAGTTGCGATCCCAATCAGTATCGGGGCCGCGATAGGCGCGCTGGTGGCATACACCTACGCGGCTACCCGATTGGCCACGATTCCGCTCGATTACACCGTGGCGAGCGCGCTCATCTTGGTGATTATCTCGGTGCTGGCCGCGATCGCACCAATTGCATGGGCCGTAAACCGCGACCCGGCACGAATCATGCGAACGCCCTAGAAACGCCTCCCTTAGGAGCTTTCTTCCGAGCTCCCCTCCCCGGAACGCTGCGGCTACGCCGCGTTTCCTTTCGGCTACGCCGCTTCCGTCCGGCTTACGCCGCCTGGTTTCCCTCCGGCTTACGCCCCTGGTTTCTCCGGCTTACGCCGCCTTGCGGAAGATCTGGGAGAGCTTCACGCGTTCTCCGATGCGCAAGATAGAGCGTTCGTAGATAACGGCGCCCAAGCGGCTGAGCAGAATCACGGCCAGCCCCGCCAGCGTATAGGCAATAAGCTGTTCCGACCAGCCGGATTGATTAGCACCGAACCGGATTGGCATGAAGTACTGCGAAAAGCCGGGCACGAAGGAAAGCACTTTATACCAGGTGGCATCAATGGATGATTGCAGGCCGAAAACAGCCGCGTAGAAGGGAATTAAAGCGGCGAAAATCAGGGCGGAAAGCGGGCCGGAAAGGTCTTCTTGCCGTGAAACCATGGACGCAATCCCGCCGGCAAATGCCGCCATGATGAAGTATCCGAAAACTACCCAAATGAGAATATTGAGCAGAATCGGCCAGATCCCAACTTCAGTGATTAGGCCTAAACTTGGCATAATTCCGGAAATATAAACCGCGGCCAGCGCGCCCACAATATAGGTCAGGTTAGTCACCAAAACGGCTCCGCCCACGCCGAGGACTTTTCCTAGCAACAAGGTAGAGGGTTTGACGGTAGTTAAAATAATTTCCACCACGCGGCTCGATTTTTCTTCTACCACACGTACCGGAATGCCATTCACTCCGCTCATGGTTACGAAGAGAATAATTGATGCGCCTATAACTCCTGCCGCCACGCCGAAAAAGTTTGTGTCCGCAAAAGCGGCTTTTTCGGTCAAATCGGTACTGCTCAGGCTTTCCGCGGCGAGCAGTTTGCTTTGTATGTCCGGAGAAATATTGCTTTGCCGGAGCAAGCTGCCCACGGTTGCCGCTTTCGTTATTTCAACATACTGACTGCTCGGCGCACCGCGGCTGTTGGTATACACATGAGGCACTTCCGCAGTGCCGCCGATCACCGCATCGGGAGCGTCCTCCCGCGCGAACACTTCTTCCGGGGTGGCCTCTCCCACGTTTTCCACTTCCACGCCTTGTTCGCGCAGGAGAGGTTCTAGCGGCGCGGTTTGCGTGGTTACGGCGAATTTCGTGACTTCCGGTGTATCGGCGTCGTTGAGGAGGAAGCGCCCTACCACCCCTGCGCCGAGGAAAATCGCCACCACTACGGCGATGCTAATTATGTTCGCCCGCGAAAATAAGAGGGTTCGAAATTCGCGATCGATAATAACGCGGAGCATTAGGCGGCCTCACTTTCCGGGGCGGGAGTTTCCTGTTCGATAGCGTCTTTGAAAAGTTCGGTGAGGTGGGGGCGGCGCGGCCCAAACTCGTGCAGGGTTCCTATCTGGGTAAGTGCTCGCAAAACCGCCTGGTCACTCACATTGGCGGGGAGGTTGAAAATAACGCGCGTGAGGCCCGGGCGTGCAGGTGCATCTCCGGTGCCTTCCAAAGGGTCAGGTTGGGCGGTAATTCCGAGGGTAGCCAGGGTGCTTTGTACCGTTTCTGGTGGGGCGGCGACGGCGACGGCGAGGGGCGCCGGCGCATTTCCGCGCAATTCGCTAATCGAGCCGTGTGCGAGCAACCGCCCTTGGGCCATGATTCCGACCGAATCGCACAGTCTTTCCACCAGGTCTAATTGGTGAGAAGAAAACATAACCGGTGCGCCAGCATCCGCCATGAGCCGCAACACTTCACTCATTGCGGTTACGGCTACGGGATCTAACCCGGAAAACGGTTCATCCAAAATCAAAAGTTTCGGTTCATGCACCAGGGCGGCCGCCAATTGCACGCGCTGCTGGTTCCCTAAAGAAAGTTTTTGCACCGGATCGTCTAGCCGTTCATAAACACCAAGAGTACGAGCCCATTTTTCGGCATTCTTAGCGGCCTGCGTGGTAGAAAAACCGTGTAAACGCGCAAAGTAAATGAGCTGTTCCCGAGCCTTCATTTTCGGATATAAACCGCGTTCTTCAGGCATATAGCCGATCTTTTGGCGGCGGGTAAAAGTAATTTCTTCCCCATCCCAGAGCACTTCACCGCTATCCTTCGATAGCAGGTTTAAAATAATGCGCATGGCCGTGGTTTTGCCGGCGCCATTAGCTCCTACAAAGCCAAAAATCTCGCCGGGCCGAACGTCAAAACTCAGCTCGTTGAGAACCTGATGTGAGCCGAAGCTTTTATTGATCTTGCGGAGACTTAGCACCCTTGCTCCTTGCTGTCTGGCGCCCGGTAAGGCCCTCATAGATACCGGCTAATTATAACTGAGATAAGTGCGCCATGCCACTATCTTTCATTCGTGTAGGGGTTCGATCGCATCGCTCTCTGGAGTTTTCGGAAACCGGGATTGCTTATCACGGTGCGGGGTGATGGGGTGTGGGGGTGGAGCCGCGCAGTTTTGGTTCGGTTTCCAGGCCGCGCAATCCGTCCCACACGAAATTGACTACGTGGGCAGCCAGATTTTCCTTATCTGGCACCTTCTCATCTACCCACCACTGGCCTACCTGGCCGATTCCGCCGGCGAGCATTTGCCCATAAATCGGCGCGGTACGCGGATCGATCCCGGAAGCTTCCAACATGGGAGCAATGAGTTCCGACACGATATCGGCAATGTCGGCGAGCACCGTGGAGAAAGAATCTCCCTCCAAAGTGGAAGGGGAGCGTTGCACGAGGAGCCGGAAGCCCGCCTCATTAGTTTCGATGTATTCGAAAACAGCGACGACGATCGCCTCCAGGGTTTCCCGCGCGCGTGCGTCCTTGTACATCTTCGAAAAAATGAGCTCCGAAAGAGTGGTAAGTTCCCGATCTACCACCACGTTGTAAATACCCTCTTTCCCGCCAAAATGTTCATAAACGACGGGTTTGGAAACTCCGGCCTGGGCCGCAATTTCTTCGATTGAAACGGCGTCGTACCCCTTGCGGGCAAATAGATCGCGCGCCACTTGCGCCAGTTGGACGCGCCGTTCGTTGCGCGTCATGCGGACGCGTTTATAGGGGCGGTTCGGCGCACTTTTGCCCTGATTATCCGACGTCGATTCAATTCGTGACATAGCTCTATTATGCCTAACGGGGGATTATTCGCTAGACTATGGCGGTGCGCTTCGGAACGGAAACGTAACGGAAGCGATCCGCCCTGGTGTAACGGCAGCACAGCGGTCTTTGGAACCGTATGTCTAGGTTCGAATCCTAGGGGCGGAACAAAATTTGGGTTTTGCGGAAAATCAACCCTGTCATCAATCTTGCCATCAAATCTGCACTGCCATCCGCGCCCGCGGCAGATAACATGGTGCCGGAAGAAGCGAATGCTACTAGTAGATCTCGAAAGGGAAATGAGCGATGGCAGCTCCCGCAGCAGTTATTATCCTGGCCGCCGGCCAAGGCACCCGCATGAAATCAGCGCTACCGAAAGTGCTCCACGAAATGTGTGGGCGCACCTTGCTCGGGCACGCGATCGTGGCGGCGCGCGGCCTGGAACCGCAAAACGTGGTGGTAGTGGTACGCCATGAACGTGCCCAGGTAGCTAGCCATGCGCTCGCGGTTGACCCGGAGGTCATTATTGCCGACCAAGACGAAGTGAAAGGTACCGGGCGCGCGGTATGGTGCGGTTTAGCCGGGCTGCCGGAAAACATTTCGGGGCCGGTACTCGTAATGGCCGGAGATACCCCGCTACTCACTTCCGATATTTTGGCGGAGCTGTTCGCGCGCCACGGGGAAAACGCGGTTACCGTCCTCACCGCGCAAGTACCGGAAGCTACCGGATATGGGCGGATTGTGCGGGATGCGCAGGGCAAAATATCCGGAATCGTGGAAGAAGTAGATGCAACGCCGCAGCAGCGCACTATCCGCGAGATCAATACCTCTACTTATGTTTTCGACGCCGCTTTCCTGCGCCGCAGTCTCGCCCGCCTCGGCACCGACAACGCCCAGGGGGAGATGTACCTCACGGATGTGGTGGCGCAGGCTTACCGGGAAGGCGCGGGCATTGGTTCGTATATGGCGCCCGATTATCGCACCGTAGAAGGGGCGAACGACCTGGTGCAATTAGCGGCTCTGCGGGCAGATATGCGGCGGCGCATCTTGGAAAAGTGGATGCGGGCCGGGGTGAGCATTATTGACCCGGCAACCACCTGGATTGATGTGCAAGCAGAGCTGGAACCTGATGCGGTGGTGGAGCCCTTCACGATTTTGCGCGGAAATGTACATATCGAGCGGGGGCAACGCGTAGGGCCGGGCGAATACGGGACGCGCGCCAACTAACTGCTAACTGCGGATGCGGTGCGCATTGTGGTGGGGCGGCCAGGCGGATGAATAGTGGCGATGGGCCACGCGGATGAGTAGTAGGCGATGGCACGCGGATGAGCAGGATGAGAAGTAGGCACGCTCCGATTGGCCTGGTATGCGCGGGGCCTGAGCCTAGGTATTATGTTTCGGGTAAGTCCAGGTACGCTCCGGTAAGCTTTAGCGGCGCCCATATAGGTTCGCGGCAAAACTGCTTATTGTAGGGCAAGGTGGGCGCCGCCTGGGTGAAAGTCTTGAAAACTCATAGCTTGAGATTTTCATAGCTTGAAATGCATAAAGCGGGTACCGTTAGAGGGCGCTGGTTTTCGCGTGCCGCGTGAAGAGTTAACCCTACGTTTCGGCTGGTGAGGCCCGGGGTTAACGCAGCTGACATAAAAGTATGCGGGGAAAGGTAAACGGATTCATGGCCACTGGGATACGGATATCGAACGACAAAAGGCTCGTTTTAGTTTCGGGCAGAGCGTTTCCGGAACTAGCGGAGGAGGTAGCTAAAGGTTTAGGGATCAGTCTCCTTCCCACTATCGCGTACGATTTTGCGAACTCGGAAATTTACGTGCGATATGAAGAATCGCTACGCGGCTCTGATGTATTTATTTTGCAGTCCTTCACCGACCCGATTAACAAGTGGTTGATGGAGGCTCTTCTTTTAGTGGACGCGGCGAAGCGCGCCTCGGCCAAACGTATTACCGCGGTCATGCCTTACTATCCGTATGCCCGGCAAGATAAGAAACATAAGGGGCGCGAACCGATTTCGGCGCGCCTCGTGGCCGATATGTTCAAGACGGCCGGTGCGGATCGGATTATGAGCGTGGATCTGCACGCCGCCCAGTCGCAAGGCTTCTTTGATGGTCCGGTAGACCACCTGTGGGCAATGCCGACCTTGGTAAAGTACGTGCGCACGCGGATTGATCCAGAAAACTCGGTTATGGTTTCCCCGGACGCGGGCCGCATCAAGGTGGCAGAACAGTGGGCTGCCCGCCTGGGTGGAGTGCCGCTGGCCTTCGTGCACAAAACCCGGGATATTAGCCGGGCTAATGTGGCGGTGGCTAACCGCGTGGTGGGTGATGTGGCGGGGAAGACGGCGATCATCGTGGACGATATGATCGACACCGCGGGTACCTTGGTCGGCGCAATTAATGTGGTCAAAGAAGCCGGGGCAAAAGAAGTTATTGTGGCTGCTACGCACGGTCTGCTTTCCGGCCCGGCAGTGGAAAGGCTGCAAGCAGCCGGATGCCGTGAAATCATCATTACCAACACGCTTCCGGTTCCGGAAGAAAAACGTTTCGAGGGTTTGACAGTACTTTCAATCGCACCGGTACTAGCCCGGGCGATCGACGAAGTATTCGAGGATGGTTCGGTAACCTCGCTATTCGACGGTGCTTATTAGTAGGTGCTTATTAATAGGTGCTTATTAATAGGTGCTTAATAAGGCGCTTATTAAGCAGCGCCTATTAGGCGGCGCTTATTAAACTGTGCCCGCTGGCAGAGCGGGCCAAGGTAACACGTGCGGTAGGCGCGGCACGGCAGGCTCTTAGATATGATGAGGCAGTGCTACTCGTAAGCGTTTTCGGTATTGGACTTATTGGTGCAATCATTGGTTATCTTTCGGGCGCAGCCTCGGTATTTACCTACCCGGCCCTGCTTATGCTCGGATTTCCGCCGGTGATCGCTAACACTACAAATGTTATTTCAAACATTGGTGGCAGTACCGGAACCACAATTGCGGCTTTTCGGCAAATCCGGCAAGTACGTAGCTACCCGCGGTGGCCCCAATACCTGATTGGGGCAGCGGGAGGCGCGCTCGGAGGCTACCTGCTACTGGTTGCAGACCCGGGCGTTTTTGAAGCTGTTGTACCTTGGCTCGTCCTTTTCTCCGTACTGTCAGTTGTCATCGCCCCGATCTTGCACCGCCTCGGCCGCCGGGTAAATATTGGCACCGGCGCCTTTATGGTGCTCGTCTTTATTGTTGGTATCTACTCGGGATATTTTGGCGCCGCCTCCGCCATCTTGTACATGGCGATGGCCCGGCTCCTTACCAATATGACCACGCGGGAAGCCCTCGTTATGAAAGCACCCGTTACCCTCGGCGCCAACCTGGTTGCTGGGATCTACTACGCCGCGATGGGTGCGGTGGACTACCCGGCCGCCCTAAGCATGATGGCCGGCGGTATCGTGGGCGGATGGATAGGCCCGAAACTCGGCCGGTTCTTCTCCGACCGCGTGATCAATATCCTCATCCTCATTTTCGGCCTAGCCCTCTTCTTCTGGCTACTTTTGCGCTAGGCCGCTCTTACGCTGAGCCGCTCTTACGCTAAGCTGCTCTTGCGCTAAGCCGCTCTTGCACTAAGCCGTTCTTGCACTGAGCCGCTTTTGTGCTGAGCCACCTTTGTACTAAGCCGCTTTTGCGCAGAATTCTGTGCCGCATTCCGTGCGTTTTCTGGTTATGGGTTTTGCCGGGGCATTTCCCGCGAGCCTCGGCCCTGGCGTGGCAGGGCGAAGCCGTCTATAATAGCGGGGTTGCTTCGGCGAGGGAGCGGGAAATCCCGATACTCCGTTATCGACGTAGCAGGCACATTCCTTCGGGCTGGCCTGCGTATGTAAAACGAGGTCAACACGGTAAAAGTATTTCGGTGCCAGCGGGCGGCAAACGCTTTATCGCAGCTTTTTGCCCGGGCACCTGAAACCGAAAGAAGGAATATTTATGGCAATGGAACAGAAGAGCCTCACGGCTCAAGAACGCCAGGAATTTGGTAAGGGCGCTTCCCGCCGGTTGCGCCGCGATGGCCAAACCCCCGCGGTACTTTACGGACACGGTGCCGCTCCGGCCCACCTGACCGTTGATGCACACGATCTCTTCCTCATTGTTAAGGACAACCCGAACGCCCTGCTGAGCGTAACGGTAGAAGGATCCGAATCCGGCAATCTCCTGGCACTGGTCAAGGACATTCAGCGCAACCCGGTTACCCGCCGCATTATTCACGTTGACCTGCAGCGCGTGACGCGCGACGAAAAGGTGGAAGTGGAAGTTCCGGTGGAAGTTGTGGGCGAATCGGCTCCGGGCACGATCCACACCATCGAATTCCTCAACGTGCAGGTTTCAGCTCCGGCTATCGACATTCCGGATTCCGTGATTGCCAACGTGGAAGGCATGGAAGACGGCTCGCAGATCACCGCTGCCGACCTGCAGCACGCAGACGACGTCGAAGTACTGCTCGATCCGGAAGAAGTTGTGGTTTCCGTTATGCGTCCGGAAGTTGATCTGGCGCTTGAAGAAGCCGACGCCGCCGTGGCCGAAGCCCAGGCGGAAGAAGCTCGTGAAGAATCCGAAGAACACGGAGCAACGAACGGCGAGTAAACACTTCGCCACCTGCCCAAGCTTTGCTTCGGCAGGCATAAGGTTATTGTTCGCAGGCCCGCAGAGTTCCCGAATCCGCGTGATCTTGGGGCTCTGCGGGCTTGCCCGCACTGGAAGGTAGGCCAGTATGTACGTCGTCGTTGGGCTCGGAAACCCTGGGCCACGGTACGTAGGCACCCGCCACAATATTGGGCACGACGTCGTGGAATGCTTGGCGCAACGCGCTAGCGGCACGCTTAGCGCGCACCGGCAGACGCGTACCCACCAACTTTCCGTACGTGCCGGGTATGGGCCGGAAGCGCAGCGGGTTATTCTCGCTACTTTAGACACGTATATGAATACTTCGGGCGGGCCCACGGCCGCGCTTTTGCGCTACTATGACTGCTCGCCGGAAAACCTCATCGTTATCCACGATGAACTTGATTTACCGCACGGTACCCTCAAACTGAAGCGCGGCGGGGGCGAAGGCGGGCATAACGGCCTGAAGTCGATTTCTCAAGCTCTGGGCACCAAAAACTATATTCGGTTGCGGTTCGGAATCGGCCGGCCGCCGGGCCGGCAAGACCCTGCCGATTATGTACTCGGCCGCTTTTCGGGCGCGGAGAAAAAGGACCTGGGCACGCTTATTGAGGAAGCGGCGGATGCCGCGGAGGAAGTGGTGCGAAACGGCCTGGAAACGGCCACACTCCACTTGCATACTAAACACCGGTAGCACTAACCCGCCGCCGCTAGGCACCGGCGTTAGCAAGACGCCGATAGCACCCGGAACTCGCAAACCCGGTAACCCTTTAGAAACTCAGTAATCACTGAGGAACCTGGTAAACCTCAGAAAATCTGCAAGCCCCAAAGAACCTGGCAAGGCTCAAGAAACTTAGTAATTCCTAAGGAACCTGGCAAGGCTCAAGAAACTCGGTAAGCACTAGCAAGAAAAACTTAGCAAGCACCTGCTCAGCGAAGGAGAAAAATGGATCTGCGCCCACTGCTCGCGATCCTGGCACAGGATCCGGTGGTCAGCGAGGCAATCAGCTCGCGCGCCAAACAGAAAAATGTGCCCATGCCCCGCGGGGTGATTGCACCGCTGGTGGCTTTGCTTACCGAAACGCCAGATACTACCAAGCTGGGCGCGCGCAAACGGCGCGACGAGCAAAACCAGCACGGCGCGCAAAGCCAGCACGGCGAGCAAAGCCAGCACGGCGAGCGAACTCAAAGTGGCGGCCCGCAAAGCCAAGGTGGCAGCCCGCAAGGCCAAAGTGGCGGCTCGCAAAGCCAAGGTGGCGGCGCGCAAGGGCCAGAAAACTCGCAGCTACAGGTCGTAGTCACGCCCACCGGGCGGGGAGCGGAAGAATTGGCGGGCGCGTTACGGGCTTATTTGCCCGAAGATGCGGTCGAAGTTTTCCCTTCTTGGGAAACCCTCCCGCATGAACGGCTCTCTCCGCGCGCAGATACGGTAGCGCGCCGGATCCTCGTGCAACGCCGCCTCGCCCACCCGGAAGAATTTGCACCTTTGCGGGTATTGCTTATGCCGGTGCGGGCGCTGTTGCAACCGCTTACGGCGGGCCTTGGCGAGCTCGCTCCCGTGCGGGTGCGCCTGGGCGAACAGGTTCGCATGGAAGACATTGAGGCCGGGTTGGCTGCCGCGGCCTACACGCGGGTGGACATGGTGGAGCGGCGCGGCGAGTTCGCGGTGCGGGGCGGCATCCTGGATGTTTTCCCGCCTACCGAAGCCCACCCGTTACGGGTGGAGTTTTTTGGGGACGACGTCGAAGAAATCCGCAGCTTTTCGGTTGCCGATCAGCGATCCATCGCGGAAAAAGGGAGCCTGTATGCCCCGCCCTGCCGGGAAATTTTGCTCACGGACGCAGTGCGCGAACGCGCTAAGCAGCTCCAGGCGGAGCTACCGGGAGCCGTGGATATGCTCGAGAAGATTAGCGAGGGTATCCCGGTAGAAGGCATGGAATCTTTGGCGCCGGCACTGGTAGAAAAAATGGTGCCGGTGGTAGAAACTTTGCCGCCCGATGCCCGCATAATCGTGGCCGAACCGGAAACGGCGGCGCAACGGGCCGAATCGCTACTGCAAACTACCGAAGAATTTATGGAGGCGGCATGGTCGGCCGCAGCGTCCGGCGGCCCGGTACCGGTAGCCGCCCAAGCCGCTAATTTTGCAACCCTGGAAGAAACTGAAGCACAAGCCCGAAAACGCGGCCAGGCCTGGTGGACGGTAGCTGGTTTTACGGCGCCCGAAAATGGGGGAGTGCAGGCCCGCCAGCCACGCAAATTCCTTGGCAAAGTAGATGAGGCCATCGCCGAAATTCGCCGGCTGAGCAAAGCCGGGTGGCGTACCGTGCTGGTGACGCAAGGGGCGGGCCTGGGCCGGCGACTCACCGAACAGCTCGGAGAGGCCGGCGCCCCGGCAAGCTTTAGTGAAGATTTGCCAGCGCGCCTGGAAACCGGGGTGACGCATGTGGCCACGGCGCCCATTGGCGAAGGCTTCATACTTACCGAGCAGCATTTCGCGCTCTTGGCGGCCGCCGATATTACTTCCCGCGGGGGTTCTTCCACGCGGGCCGTGCGCAAGCTGCCCAAACGCCGCAAAACTACCGTGGACCCGCTTTCCTTGCGGCCCGGCGATTTTGTGGTCCATGAACGCCACGGCGTCGGCAAATTTGTGCGCATGGAAAAACGCGCTATCGGAGCCGGGCGTGGCAACCAACGCGAATATTTAGTACTCGAATACGCGCCTTCAAAACGCGGCCAACCCGGCGACCAACTGTGGGTACCCACCGACCAGCTGGACCAGATTAGCCGCTACGCGGGCGGAGAATCGCCAAAACTCAACAAAATGGGAGGTGCGGACTGGGCAAAAACCAAGCAAAAAGCGCGGGCCGCCACCCGGCAGATTGCTTCGGAACTTACCCGTTTGTACGCCCAACGTTTAGCCACCCCCGGGCATGCTTTTTCGCCGGATACGCCGTGGCAACGCGAACTGGAAGACGCATTCGAATACGTAGAAACGCCCGACCAGTTGCACACCATCGAAGAAGTGAAACGGGATATGGAACGGCCCGCGCCGATGGACCGGCTAATTTCCGGGGATGTGGGATACGGAAAAACCGAAATTGCGGTGCGCGCGGCCTTCAAAGCCGTTATGGATAATAAACAGGTCGCGGTTTTGGTGCCAACCACTTTGCTGGTCGATCAGCATCGGGAAACATTCGAAGAACGCTATTCGGGTTTCCCGGTGAAAGTGGCCGCGCTTTCGCGTTTCCAATCGGAGAAAGAATCCGCGCAGGTAATTGCGGGGTTGCGGGACGGCACGATCGACGTCGTAATTGGTACCCACCGCCTGCTTACCGGGAACGTGCGTTTCAAAGATTTGGGTTTGGTGGTTATTGATGAAGAACAACGTTTCGGGGTGGAGCATAAGGAAACCCTGAAACAAATGTATCCGAATGTGGATGTGCTTTCGATGTCTGCCACCCCAATTCCGCGCACGCTGGAAATGGCAGTAACCGGCGTGCGGGAAATGTCTACTTTGGCTACTCCGCCCGAAGAACGCCACCCGATTTTGACGTACGTGGGCGTTTTTGAAAACAAACAGGTGAGCGCCGCGATTCGCCGCGAGTTGCTACGCGATGGCCAGGTTTTCTTTGTGCATAACCGGGTGCAGGATTTGCCGCGGGTGGCGGCGAAAATCCGCGATTTGGTGCCCGAGGCACGCATTGCGATCGCCCACGGGCAAATGGGGGAACGCCAGCTTGAGGAAGTAATCCAGCAGTTCTGGGAACACGAAATCGACGTGCTTTTGTGTACGACGATTGTGGAAACCGGGCTGGATATTGCTAATGCGAACACCCTGATTGTAGATAACGCCGATAAAATGGGGCTTTCGCAGTTGCATCAGTTGCGCGGGCGGGTGGGCCGCGGCCGGGAACGCGCCTATGCGTATTTCTTGTACTCCCCGGACCATACGCTCACCGAAACCGCTTTGGAACGTTTGCGCACCATTGCGTCCAACACCGATTTGGGTGCGGGGATGCAGGTGGCGATGAAAGATCTGGAGATTCGCGGGGCCGGCAATATGCTCGGCGGGCAACAGTCGGGGCATATTGAAGGGGTCGGTTTCGATTTGTACGTGCGCATGGTTTCGGAAGCCGTGGCACGTATTCGCGGGGAAGCCATACCGGAAGACGACGCCGCTGCCGAAGTGCGCATCGAGCTCCCGGTGGAAGCCTATCTGGCGGAAGACTATGTGCCTTCGGAACGTTTGCGCTTGGAAATTTACGGCAAGATCGCCAATGCTCGCGATGATGCCCAGCGGGCGGAAGTTCGCGAAGAAATGATCGACCGGTACGGGGAACTACCCGAAGCCGCCGAAAGACTATTTACCTTGGCACGTTTGCGCGAGTTGGCACGGCGGGCCGGGCTTACCGAAATTACGGTAGCGGGGCGAAACCTGCGGTTCGCTCCCGTGCAGTTACCGGATTCGAAACAGGCGCGTTTGCGCAGGCTCCATCCGCGGGCCCTGCTCAAACCCGCAATTCGCACCCTCTTAGTGCCAATTCCGGATGCGGGTGGAAAGAAGCTCGGGCAAAGCCACCTTCTAGAAGGCGATGCTCTTATCGAATGGGTGGCAGATTTTATCCACAGCATCTTCCTCGCCAGCATCGGCAGTGCACCCGGAGTCAACGACTAGGCGCACTACCAAGGCCTAGGGCGCTGGGTCTTAGCCGCCGTAGACGGCGAGGAATTGTTTGATCCGCGGATCGGCGGAATCGAAGAATCCGGCAGGATCGCCGTCGTAATAGATTTTCCCGTTGAGCAAGAACACGGCGCGATCTGCCACGCGGCGCGCGAAGTTCATATCGTGGGTGACGATAACCATGGACTGGTTTTGCTCCGCGATTTCGCGTAGCACCCGGGAAACTTCTGCCGCCAGTTCCGGATCGAGGGCAGAGGTAGGCTCATCGCACAGCAAATAATCCGGGTTGAGCGCTAAGGCCCGGGCAATAGCCACTCGTTGCTGCTGGCCACCCGAAAGTTGGGCCGGGTAGCGTTCCCCATAGCCGGCTAGCCCCACCCGGCCCAGGAGATCTTCCGCCACTTGGGTTGCTTCCGCTTCGGGGGTGCCATGCAAACGCGGGGAAATCGTCACGTTTTCCAAAACGGTTTTATGCGGGAACAGGTTGAACTGCTGGAACACCATCGTGGTTTTCGCACGAATAGCCGCGATTTGCGCGCGGCTCGCCTTTACTGGGAAGGTGAGCGCGGCGCCGTCGATATCGAGTTTTCCCGCATCCGGCCACTCTAAGAGGTTCACGCACCGCAACAGCGTGGATTTTCCGGAACCGGAAGGCCCCATAATCACCGTGGTTTCTCCGCTTCGGATCTCCAGGCTTACCCCGGCTAGAGCAGTGGTCTTCCCAAAAGTTTTCTGAATGTCTTGGAGATTAATCATTGGTCCTCACTACATAGCGCGATGTGGCCTTTTCAAGCCGGCCCTGGATCCACGTCAAAACCGTGGAAATGACGAGGTAAATGAAGGCTACCTCAACGTACATAATGAGCGGCTCATAGGTACGGGCAGTGATCTGCTGGGCTACCTGGGTTAGATCCGCCAAGGTGATAACCGAAACTAGGGAAGTGCCCTTTACCAGGTCAATGAACTGGTTCATCAAAGTGGGCAGAGCCACCCGCCACAGTTGTGGATAGATGATGTGCCGCAAAGTCTGCCACCGGCTCAGCCGCAAAGAACGAGCCGCTTCCCACTGGCCTTCCGGTACCGAAAGCTGGGCACCGCGAATTGCCTCACCCACATAAGCCCCGGTATTGAGGGACAAAGTAGCTACCCCGGCCGTCCACGGAGAAAGGTAGAGGCCGATAGAAGGCAAACCGAAGAACACGATGAACAGTTGCACCAAAAGCGGGGTGCCGCGGAATATCCACACATAAAACCAGCCGATGGCACGGAAGATCCACAGCTTAGAGAGCCGCAGTTGGGCGGTGATAATACCGAGTACCAAAGCTATCGCGATTGAAATAAGCGAGAGCGGAATGGTGACGGTAACGGTTGCCGAGATGAGTGCGGGGAAAGATTCCACCCACAGCTCGATTGCGCGTTCCATTTTCTACCTTTCGCCGGGAACAAGTTTTGCGGGGCCGCAGTGCTGGGCCGCGGCGAGTACCGCAGTGCCAAACCGTTGGCCGGCACCGCCAGTGCCAGGCCGTGGCCAGTACCGCAGTGCCAAACCGTTGGCCGGCACCGCCAGTGCCGGGCCGCGGTCAGTACGGCAGTGTCGCGCCACGGCCGCAGGTGCGGCCCGGGCCCAGCCGCCGTCGCTACTTAGTTGTTGGCCGCCGGAATATTTTGCGGCGTGTACTTGGCAATGATCTCGTCAAGCGTGCCGTCGTTCTTGATCTGGGTGAGCGCCTCGTTGATTTGGCCGAGCAGCTCTTCGTTACCCTTATTGAGCATGATGGCAGTATCATCTCCAGGTGCACTGGTGATTTCTATCAGACGCAGTTTCGAATCCGGGTGCTTTTCCAAATAGTAAGCCAGCGTGATATCTCCATTGGCAGTGCAATCTGCCCGTCCCTGCTCCACCAGCTGAATCGAATCCGCGAAACCGGAGGTCGGCGTAATCTCTGCCCCTACTGCTCGCACGTTATCGGCATAGTTTGAAGAAGCACTTTGCGCGCATTTCTTCCCAGCTAGGTCAGATTCGGTGTGAATATCAGAATCTTCGCGAACGGCTGCGAAGGCATGCGTAGTGTAATACGGCTGCGTGAAATCATATTTCAGCTTACGTTCCTCGGTGGGGGCCAAATTATTGATCACGATCTCGTAGTTTTTATTATCCAGCCCCGCGATTAGCGACTCCCACGGTGACTCCACATATACCGGGGTACGGCCCAAGTGCGCGGCTACTGCGTCGGCGATCTCCTTTTCAAAACCAACGAGGTCCCCGCTCTCATCGTGATAGCCGTAAGGTGCGAAAGTACCTTCCAAACCAATACGCAAAGTATTACTACTGGCATCGCCGTTTTGATCACCGGAAGCTCCGGTGCCCGCCGCGCCCTGGCCTGAGTTGCCCGAGCAGGCCGTCAAAGCGAGGAGGGCGGCGCCGGCCGCGGCCAAAATCTGCGTTATCTTCCTAGTTTTCATGATGTTTCCTTTACTGATTCTTGTTTCCGGGCGCGAAGCTGCTGGCGAAGCTGAAGCCGTTGGCGAAGCTGAAGCCGCTACTAGCTTTCCGCGCCGGTCTGAATTTGTTTTTCAGCCTTAGCTGGGTTTTCGTTTGCGGTACCGGCAGTTTGCGGCAGCGGGCCGGTTTAGTTTGAGCTAGCGGTCTCGTTTTGTTCCTTGGCAGTGGCCTGCCAATCGGCCGGGGTGTACTTGGCGAGAATCACATCGAAGGTGCCATCCGCAAGGCGATTGGCGATTACCTCGTTGATCTTCTCCCGCAATTCTGGATTCCCCTGCTTGAGCATTACCGCGGTATCGTCATGCGGAACGCTCGGAAGAGGTACTAGCCGCAAGCCCGAATCCGGATGCTGCTGGAGGTAGTAAGCCAAAGTAATACCGGCATGCACGGTGCATTCGGCCCGGCCCTGGCGTACGAGCTCTATCGAACTTGCCAGATCCGTAGCTGGCACCACGGTGCCGCCACTATCCCGCACAATACCCGCGAAATTAGAAGAAGCGGTTTGGGAACAGTTCTTCCCCGCTAGGTCGGTTTCCGCGTGTATATCAGATCCTTCCGGCACGGCTACCCACGTATCCATGGCATAGTAGATGTCCGAAAAGTCGTATTTTTGTTTCCTTTCCGCGGTGGGAACCAGGTTGTTTATAACGACGTCGTAATTATTGGTATCCAGGCCGGCAATGAGAGAATCCCACGGCGATTCGATAAATACGGCTTGCAACCCCAAATCATGCGCAATTACATCGCCTATTTCTTTCTCGAAGCCCACCAATTCTCCATTTTCATCATGGAAACCGAAGGGCGCGAAGTTACCATCCAACCCGATTCGCAATTCTCCTTCCCGTACCGTCAAACCGGCCGGGGAGGCTTCGCTGCTGGTGGCATTAGTGCCACTATCACTGGCCCCTGCTCCGCTGCCCGCCTGCTGCGAACAGCCGGTTAAGGGGAAGAACGCGGCGGCGAGTGCGAGGCCGCCAGCCAAAAAATGTTTCCGCATGTTGTTTTACTCCTTTACGTGTGGAACCCGCGCTACGTGTGGAACCTGCGCTACGTGTGGAACCTTCTACCCGTGCTACGTGTGGAATCCGCGCTACGCCTGTTTCCGGCGGAGCCGCAGCCTGGCTATGCCTGCTTCCGAGCGGCTAGCGCGGTATCGAGGGCGTTGCGCAAGTCCGCCTGCAAATCCGCGATATCTTCAATGCCCACGGAAACCCGGATTAGCTGGTCGGAAATTCCGGCGGCTTCCCGTTCGGCAGGCGTGAGGTCTTCGTGGATTTGCGTGGCGGGATGAGCGATCAGGGTTTCCACCGAGCCGAGGGAAACCGCGTAAGCGATCAGTTCTAACCCGCGCGCAAAATCTTCGTGGCGCAGGCCGGGAGCCAATTCGAAACCGAATACCGAACCAGCACCGGCCGCTTGTGCAGCTTGGATTTCGGCTTCCTGCTTCGAATACCAGCCGGGCACCAATACTCGGCTCACGGCCGGGTGGGAGCTGAGCAGTTCACGCAAAACCGCCGCATTTTCCTGTTGCTTATCCAGGCGCACAGCAAGGGTCTTCAGGCCGCGCAAAATCGAATATGAATCGAAGGGGGAGAGCACATTCCCGAGCGCCTTGGTGGCCCGCTTGTACTTTTCGTAAGCGGCGGCGTCGTTGAGCACAATAAACCCGGCGAGTACATCGGAATGCCCACCGAGGAACTTGGTGGCCGAATAAACCACTACGTCTGCGCCCAGTTCGAGGGGCCGCTGCCACAGCGCGGTGCTAAACGTGTTATCTACTACTAGCTGCGCGCCGACCGCGTGCGCGAGTTTCGCGGCGTGGGCAATATCGGTGACGCGGAAAGTGGGATTGGTAGGTGTTTCAATAAAGACGAGCGTGGTGTTTTCCGGAAGCGCCTCGAGGTTATTGAGATCGCTTTCAAAACTGGCGGTAATGCCGCGGGCAGCGAAGAACTCTTGCACGTACAAGAAAGTGCCGCCGTAAACCGCGGAGGTCAAAACCACGTGGTCGCCGGGTTTGAGCTGGGAGAACACTGTGGAAATTGCGCCCATACCGGTGGCCGTGCCGATCGCGTAGGCCGCCCCTTCCAGGCTTGCCACGGCTCGTTCCGCGCTTTCCCGGGTGGGATTATTGGATCGCTGGTACGCATAGGGGGCCTCGCTGCCATCGGCCGGGAGCCGGTAGCTGGAGCTGAGGTAAATCGGTTCGGCAATTGCCCCGAACTCGTCTTTGTGTGCGGTATGTACCAGCCGGGTGGCGACGCCGCGGCGGGTAGCTGCACTGTTGTGGGTGGCGGCGCTGTTGTGGGTGGCGACGCCGTCGCTTGCTGGCCCGGATGCGGAATTGCCGTTCGCGGTAACTCCGGTGGCAGCAGCAGAAGCAGCAGAATTGGTAGACATAGAGGTACTCCTTGTAGTTGTTCGTAGAATTTTGGTCTAAAAGGAAATTACAGTGGGCCGAAAAATATGGTCAGAAATAGAAATTGACACCCAGAAATAATGAAACCAACCAAAATGACACCGTAATTAGTATCGCGAGGTTGCTACAGAATGGGTTACGCAGAAAGTGGCGTGGCCCGGGCAAATTGCTTAGAGAAGTAACCCGAAACTGCGTGGCCACGGAAATCCAACTGTGGATAACTGTGGATATCTGGTAAGCAGCGCCAGGTTTTTGTGCGCGGCCGGTTTGTTTCCGCTGCCGGTTTCGTGCCGCGGGGGTTCCCTCGGCAGAAAATGCGAACCGGTGCCTAAAAGTTTCTAGGTAAATCGTGCGCTAGGTAAACAGTGCGCGCGGAGAAAACTGAACCAGGCCGGTGTACCGGGTAGCACGCCGGGCTAGACCGCACGGGATCTCAAACGAAAATGCCAATGCAAATTGGTGTAGCGGGAACCGAAAATGCGTACACGGACTATCGGTCACGGACTTGTCGGTCACGCACTACCAATCATCTGGTAACTCTGGATGCGGAGATCTGGGGCGTAAAAACTAGCCACGCATCATACACATACACATCGCGCAGAGGCGCATGGCGAACATGCGCGCGGAGCCAGAAGCAGGCTGGGCGGACATGATAAAGCGCGACGTGATAAACATGAAAGAAACCATATAGTCTCAATGCGGCTTTCTGCAAATCTCTCAGAATGTGAGAAACGCCGAGTAGCTATGTTTGCAAAAATACGCAAGCTGCGGAATATGCCCGATTTGGCCCAAGTGCCTGATTTAGCTGGCGTAATCGGGTGAAGGCGCGTACCGGCAGTGTTTGTAGGCGGTGATGCAGGAAGGTGTTGTAGGAAGGTGTTGCAGGAAGGTGTTGCAGGAAGCCGTGCGGCTTTAAATGTGCGCAGCGTCTCGTGGGGGAATGTGCGCAGTTCCTCATAGGGGAGGGCACAGAAGTCCCGAAATGTGGCTAGCTCTGGCCGAAATCACTAGTAGGAAACGATTTCAAAGGCAATAAACGGCCCGGTTGGGGCGCGAATGGGAGATAATAGCCAAAGCGGAATGATCCGCTAGCCCGAAGATATGGGCTCGCCAACACGTAAGGAGTACCTGTGGCATTCATTGAGGCGGTTAACGCTCGTGAAATTCTCGATTCGCGCGGCAACCCGACGGTTGAAGTTGAAGTAGTTCTGGACGATGGCACCTATAAGCGTGCCTCGGTTCCGTCGGGCGCATCCACCGGTGCCTTCGAGGCCGTAGAAAAGCGCGACGGCGATGATTCGCGCTACGGTGGGAAGGGCGTTGAGCAGGCGGTTGAGGCCGTGAATGAAACGCTCGCGCCGGAAGTTATTGGTATGGACGCTTCTGATCAGCGGGAGCTGGACGCTCTTATGCTCGATCTGGACGGCACGGAAAACAAGGGCAAGCTGGGCGCTAACGCGATCCTGGGTGTTTCCCTGGCTGCTGCACATGCGGCCGCGGAATCCGCAGGGCTGGCTCTCTACCAGTACCTGGGTGGCCCGAACGCTCACATCCTGCCGGTTCCCTGCATGAACATCCTCAACGGTGGTTCGCACGCCGATTCGAATGTGGATATTCAGGAATTCATGATCATGGCTATCGGTGCGCCTACCTTCAAGGAATCGGTGCGCTGGAGCGCCGAGGTTTACCACGCGCTCAAGTCCGTGCTCAAGGGGCGCGGTTTGGCCACCGGCCTGGGCGATGAAGGTGGCTTTGCGCCGAACCTGGATTCGAATGCGGAAGCTTTGGATCTGATCATTGAAGCCATCGAAAAGGCCGGTTACAAGCCGGGCGAAGATATTGCTCTGGGTCTGGATGTGGCCGCTACCGAGTTCTTCAAGGATGGCAAGTACCACTTCGAAGGTGAACAGCTCACCGGTGCGGAAATGGTTTCCTACTACGAAGATCTCATCCAGAAGTACCCGCTCGTTTCTATCGAAGATCCGCTCTCCGAAGACGAATGGGCTGACTGGACCCGGATGGAATCCGAAGTGGGGGACAAGGTGCAGATCGTGGGCGACGACCTCTTCGTCACCAACCCGAAGCGCCTGGCCCGCGGCATCGAGGAGAAGGCAGCTAATGCCCTGCTCGTGAAGGTAAACCAGATCGGCACCTTGACCGAAACCTTCGACGCCGTTGACCTTGCCCACCGCAATGGTTTCCGGACCATGGTTTCGCACCGCTCGGGTGAAACCGAAGACACCACGATTGCCGATCTTTCGGTGGCTGTCGGCTCTGGCCAGATCAAGTCTGGGGCGCCGGCTCGCGGTGAACGCGTCAACAAGTACAACCAGCTGATGCGCATTGAAGACGAACTGGGCGATGCCGCGGTTTACGCGGGCCGCTCCGCCTTCCCGCGCTTCCAGGCATAGGTAGTAGCAATATACGGGCACGGTAGCCCGAAAGGAGGGGGCGGGTCGCCAGATAAGCGACCCGCCCCTCCTACATGCCCGAACATTTGTGTTGCGCATACCGAACATTTGTGTTGCGCCACAAGGTCCAGCAGTACTGTTTGGCAGAAGCCACTAACTTCGCGTGGCTAATTTATGCTCAATGGCGATTAAGGGATTTGGCCGCGGGATACACTCCCGGCCAACCCCTGGTAATGTGCCAATCGGCAGGTTTTGGATATTGAGGTAGCGGCCGGGTGTGCTTTCTTAAGTTTGAAATCAGAATGTGTGGGGAAACGGAGCGGTACGCATGGCCGGATACTCGGAATTATTTAGACGCGCCGATTATGCGTGGTGGGTTTTCGGTGATTCCACGCTCGCGCTGAGCTCCAGCTTGGCGATTGCCAACTCGATGCTTCTCGTTGACGTCTCCGGCGAGCCCGCGCTCGCCGGGTTGCTCGTGGGAGTTATTAACTCGTGCGGCCTGCTCGCGGCATTTTTGGGCGGTGGCCTGGCGGATCGGCGGAGCCGGCGCAAAATAATCGGCTGGTGCATGAACTTTGCGGCCGTGGCCGAGCTGGTGCTGGCAGGGGTGCTCATCGGCATGGAGTTCCTGCACCTTGGCGCTAACGAAGGGCCGGCCCCGGTAGGGGCGCTCGTGGCCTTCGTAGTGCTACTGCTGTGCACCACCTTCGCGGTTGATTTTTCCAGCCCGGCGGAAGATGCCGCGCTGAAAAACATCGTGACTCCCGCGGAATTCCCCCGCGCCATGAGCCTGGCAACCGGGCGTTCGAATGTGCTAAGCATCGCGGGATCGCCGCTGGCCGGGGCGCTCTACGCGTTACATCCGGCCGCTGTGTATTTTGTGCGGTCCGGCGGATTCGCCGGCATGGTGCTAGCACTCCGGAATATCAAACGACATCTGGGGCCGCGCGAAGTGCCACCCGCACGCGAAGATTTGCCCACACCACAAGAGCCATCCGCACACGAAGATTCGGCCGAGTTTGGCCCCGACGTTGCCGATGATCTGCCACCGGATTCGAAGAATGCGCGGGAATCGGTTCCGGGGCGCGGCACAAATCCGCGCGCGCCCCGGAGCCGGCACGGATTTGGCGGATTTGTGTTTTTGAGTTCAAACCCGGTGCTCCGCCGAATCGCGATTGCGGCGCCACTGATTAATCTGGCACTCTTCTTGGCCATGCAAACCACGGTTTTCGCAGGCCGGAGCGGCGGGCAATCCACGCTTACCATCGGCATAATTTATGCAGGTTTTGCCATTGGGGGATTAGCAGGCAGTTTCGTAGCGCCCAAGATTACGGATACGTTCCCGATAGGCCGGGTGGTGCTCTGGGGTTTGAACGGCATGGCCCTGGCGCTCTTGGCATTTTCCTTTGCGGTTGGTAATCCGTGGGCAATGTTCGCCTTGGGCGCGGTAGCGATGCTCCCTTCCGCCGCGGTGAATGGCGGGCTTTTCGGGTACGTTTTTGCGGTTACCCCGGAATCCTTGCAGGGCCGGGTACAGGCCGCTTTCCTAGTGATAGCTGGCCTGGGCAACGTGCTCGCAGCCCCGCTCGCGGGCGGGATCGTGGCCGTAGGATCTGCGTGGTTGCTCAGCGTGGCGGTGCTCCTTACCTCGTTTGCCGCCATAGCCCTCCTCGCTTCCTCCCCGGATTTGCGCGGCCTGGCACGCCTAGAAGACGTATACGAAAGCTGACCACACACTGAAGCTCGCCGCCCGTCCCCGTGCAGGTCTTTTTCGCGTACGGCGCGAGCTGCGTTGATTCTTTTTCGCGCACGGCGCCAGCTGCGTAGATTCTCTTAGCGCACGGCGCCAGCTGCGCAGAGCCTTGTCACGTATAGCGCTAGCTGCGTAGAACCTTGTCGCGCATAGCGCCAGCCGCGCACTTTCTCACGTGTGGCGCGCGGCGAGCACGGTGGGTAAGTATCGCGGCAGTGCTTAGACTGGAGTGTATGAGTTCACGGCGTCCTCCCATACCCCCAGCGCGGCGCGGCCGGCCCCGGGGTGAAAGCGGCGACGCCGAAAACCGGCGGAGCTTACGGGGGTTTTTCCGCGGCGGTAACAAGCGGACTGAAAAAACTTCGAATAGTCGTGAGCAGCGCCCCTTGGCCGCCCCGGTCGCACCTTCGCCTTTGGCAAGTGGCACCCCAAACCGGCTGGGTACTTCCCAAACCGCGCCTTCACCCACGGGTTCTTCACCGGCCGCTTCCGCACCGCCAGGCGCGGCACCGCAGCGAGCCGGGCAGGGCCGGCGTCGGCGGACTGTGGCACGGCAAGTCCGCAACCGGAAAGCAGAAGCGCAAGCTACCCTGGGTGGAAGCACCCAAACCGGCAACCGCGCAGAAAGGCGCTCCGAAACGCGCGGCGCACGCCCGGGTAAGGCACGGCGCGGGCAAAGTACCGCACGCACCGGCCGCGGTAGCCCCAAGAAACCGCAGGGGAAACGCGGGCTTACTTTCGAAAGTGGAAACGGGCCGCGCACAATCTCCCTCCGCCTGATCGCGGTATTCCTATTCGCCGTCCTAGCCCTGATTATTATTACGCCTACTTTTACGCGATATTTGGGGCAGCAGGAGCAATTACGCCAGGTTCGGGCTGAATATGAGGATCTGCAGCAGCGTTCTGCCGATTTGGAAGCACAGCTCGCGCAATGGCAAGATGACGATTACGTGCGCCAGCAAGCTCGGCTCCGGCTCGGCTATGTGGTTCCTGGCGAACGCCTTTACGTCACGCCCGGTTTTTCGGAAGCTACGGCTCAGGAACGGCAGGAAGAAAAGGTGGCGGAAGCCAATCGCACCCGGCGTTCCAAGACCCCGTGGTATATCACCTGGTGGGAGTCTACACAGATTGCTGGGTATGCGAGCGACGGCGAGGTAGATAACCCGAATGACACCCCGCTCCTCGAACCCGCCCCGGCCGCGGAAACTTCCGCTCCCGAAGGAGAAGTCGAAGCCGGAGCAAAGAACGGGGCCGAACCTGCCGGAGCGGGCGAAGCCGGAGCAGAAGGCGAACCCGCACCCGCGGGTGAAGACGCGGCCGCGGAACCTCCCGCCCCGGAAGGATAAGACAATCAGGCGCCCAAACGCCCGGTACCGAGTTAGGCGCCAAAGCGATCCGGTACCGAGCTTGGCACTGAAACGACCCGGCGCCGAGTTTGGCGCCAAAACTATCGGCACCGAGTTAGGTACCAAAACTACCTGCACCGAATAAGGAAAGAGAGAATGCAGTACACGCAAGACGGCGCGGAAATAACTCCGGCCCTGTTGACTTCCATTGCCGCTAATGCGAGCCCCGTGCGCGCGGGTGACCTGGAGGCGATCGCCACGCAACTGGGAAGGGAGCCGCGCGGCGTCGTCGGTATTGGGGCGCGGTGCGCCTGCGGAAAACCGGCGGTGACGATCACTTTGCCGCGCCTGGCTGACGGTTCGCCTTTCCCCACCCTGTTCTATTTGAGCTTGCCGTATGTGGTGCGGGAAATGTCGCGCCTGGAAGCCGATGGCCGGATGGCCGAAATGACCGCCGAACTTACCGAAGATACCGAGCTTGCTACCGCCTACCAGCGCGCCCACGAATCGTATATTGCGCGGCGCGAGGTTTTGGGGCAGGTTCCCGAAATTTCTAATGTTTCTGCCGGGGGAATGCCCACGCGCGTCAAATGTTTGCACGCGCTCGCGGGCTATGCCCTGGCGGTTGGGGAGGGAGTGTGCCCGATTGGGGATCGCGCCCTGGAAATGAGCGGGTGGCAGCCCGATGTGTGCCACTGTGAGGAGGACTAGCGTGCGGGTGGCGGGCATAGATTGCGGCACTAATTCGATTCGTCTCCTGATTGCGGAGGTTCCGGGTGCCGGTGGGGAAGCGTTGCACGACGTCGTCCGTACCATGGAAATCGTGTACCTGGGCCAAGGTGTTGATAAAAACGGGGTGTTTGCGAAGCCGGCATTGGAACGCACTTTGGCGGCCGTGGCAGACTATGCCCGGCAATGCGAAAAGCACGAGGTGGAATCGATTCGGTTTGCGGCAACTTCGGCTACCAGGGACGCGGCAAACCGCGATATTTTCTTGGACGGAGTGGAAAACCTACTCGGGGTACGCCCGCAGGTGCTTACCGGCGAACAAGAAGCCGAAACCTCTTTTAGCGGGGCGCTTTCCGCCCTGGAAACCACTGGGTCTTCCCCGATTTTGGCGATTGATCTAGGGGGTGGTTCCACGGAATTAGTGCTGGGCACCCGCGCCGGGAAAGTGCTGGCCGAATACTCCATGAACGTGGGTTCGGTGCGTATGCGCGAACGGCATTTGCATGAGGATCCTCCCACCCCCGCACAAGTTGCCGCCGCGCGGGCAGACGTGGAACGCGCTCTAGACGAAGCCGAAAAACATGTGGACCTGGGCGCAGCAGCCGAAGTAATCGGCCTGGCCGGCACGGTTACCTCGGTGGCAGCCAAATGGTTGGACTTGGAAACCTATGATTCGGAAAAGATCCACGGTTTGCGGATGCCGATAAGCGCCGTGCGGGACGTATGCGAATGGTATATTTATTCGCCCCGCGCCGAGCGGGAAGCTCTCGGTTTTATGGCGCCCGGGCGGGTGCCGATGATTCCGTCTGGTGCGCTGGTCTGGCAAACCGTGGTGAACCGGATTGCCCAGCGCGTAGCCGCACAGGGCCGCGAACTAGCCGCGGTGCGTATCTCCGAACACGATATTTTAGACGGCCTGGCCTTGTGGGCGGCACGCGAACCCCAAGCCCCGCGCTGCTAGGTGTGCCGTGGCTACGGCACAGAATATGCCGGTGGCCCGGAATGCTTCCTGGAAGCTCCGGGCCACCGGCACTTTGCTAGCAAACCTTGCCAGCAATAACTAGATTGTGTCTATTTGTATCGGATTATTTTGTAACGCTACAGGAAGAAGGGAACAAAGCCGGTAACGCTACCGAGGCTTTCATCCGAGCCGCCTGCCAAGCAATCCGGATTATCTGCCTCGCGTATGTACGATTCTCCACGCACCTTCTTGGAAGGGCGTTGAAACTTCCTGGACTTTTCTTGGGATTCGAAAAATCCGGAAACTCGCCATTTCCCTCTGCGCAGCCGGCTACTCGGAGTGACCACGGCTTGAAACCCGCAGCCGGCTACCCGGCGTGATTCGCAGCTTGCGGCCCGCGGCTGGGAACCCGTGGCTTGGATCCCGCAACTTGGAATCAGGCTTGTAGCTCGCGGCTTTGTGGGCCGCGGCTTGTGGCCGCGGGCCAAGCCACGTTCCGCGTGGTATCGGGGCAGCGCGCCGCCGGTCCTAGCCGCGTTCCTGCGGGTGTACTTCGTGAGTATCGTCCACAATTCCCGGATCCGGATCTGCCAGGTGCAACATATCGTGCTTGCGCCGGTAGTTGACCCGGAGCCGCGTGAGAATCGCGCCGATAATCGCGGAAATGAGGCTGCCCATAAGCACGCCTACGCGAGCATGCGCTTCGTGCGGGTCTGTGGCTGGGAAGGAAAGCGTGGCAATAAGGAGCGATACCGTGAACCCGATACCAGCGATCACTGAAATCGGGATGATATCCCCAAAGTGCAGGTCTTTATCGAGCTGGAGGCGGAAGAGTTTTACGAACAGCCAGGTGCCACCCGCAATCCCAATGAACTTGCCGAGCGGCAGGCCGAGGTAAATACCAATGGCTACCGGGTCGGTTACTAGAGCGCCCAGACCGCCCGAATCAACCACGCTCACGCCGGCCGCGAAGAAGGCGAAGACCGGTACGGCCACCCCGGAGGACCAAAAGTCCATTTTTTCGATGAAGCGGTGGGTGAGCGGCGTCGTCTCCCCCTTCTTCAAACTCGTGGGCACCAGCAAACCGAGCGCCACTGCCGCGATCGTGGCATGCACTCCGGATTGGAAAGTGCAATACCAGGCGAGGATGCCCAGGGGCCACAAATTCCACCAGCGGTTCCAACGTTTGGCGCAAAGGAAGCCGAAGGCGAGCACGGCAAGCACCGCGCCGCCGAGCCACAAGAAATTGATGCCGGAAGAGAAGAAGACGGCGATAACGATAATTCCGCCCAGGTCGTCTGCAACCGCGAGGGTCATGAGGAAGATCTTCGCGGCGGAAGGCATCCCCGTGCCACACAGGGAAAGAATGCCGAGCGCAAAGGCAATATCGGTGGCCACCGGAATTGCCCAACCTTGATAGATATGGGCGCCCGAAATGGCTTGTACCGCGCAGTAGACCAGAATCGGACCGGCCATACCGGTGATTGCGGCCAGCACCGGCAAACTCGCTTTGCGTAGCGAGTTTAGAGAACCGATAGTGAACTCTTCTTTAAGTTCGATGCCCACGGTGAAGAAGAAAATGGCGAGCACGGCGTCTGCCGCCCAGGTGGCGAGGCTGAGGTGAAGACCGAGTGCTTCCGGTCCTACCTCGGTGTTTGCGAGCGCAAAATAAGCTCCGCGCCACGGTGAGTTAGCCCAAATTAGTGCGATGAGTGCGGCAATTACCAATACCAGGCCAGCAAATGCATCATTTTCGAGAGCCTGCCGGTACCGCTTAAAAGGGTTGCGGGAGAGATGCGTGGGCTTAGTACCCGACGCGGGGGCCGCAACCGCGGCAGCGTTTTCTGACGCGTCACGATGTGAACTCATAATTCCCCTATTCGTGCGGCAAAGAGCCGCATAATCGTGCGATAAATCTGCATCCAGCCTAGCCGGAAGAAAACATTCGTGCTGCGGACAAACATCATGAGAAACACAGATAAGCGGTGAAGCATTTCGCTGCGCGCGGTGTGGCGCGGATGCGGCGGGGTGCGGCGGGACATGCGGCTTGGTGTGGTGCGGCGCGGCGTACGACGCTGTGTGGCGCGGGCGCGGCGGGACATGCGGCTTGGTGTGGTGCGGCGCGGCGTACGACGCTGTGTAGCGTGGGCGTGGCGCGCGGCATATAGAATAAATGCGTGCTGAAAATCAAAGACACCCGCTCGGTATTCCTCGCGGTGAGTGGCGATTTGCGCATACAATGAGGTCTGCGCCCCCGTAGCCCAATCGGCAGAGGCACCCGACTTAAAATCGGCTCAGTGTGGGTTCGAGTCCCACCGGGGGTACCACGAGGAAGCAAAACTGTGGGGCCAGGAAATCTCCCGGCCCCACAGCTGTTATTTGTAATATTCGCCGCAGCCTGTGCGGCTTGCCAGCAGCCCTATGCTGGCAGTCAGCAACTCTGGTTTCTTACCGGCAATCTACACATCAGATTTGCGGTATTTGGCAAAACCGATCGCGCAGGCGCCGATGGTCCAGGCGAGGAACACCAGGAAGCCCGCCCACTGCGGTAGATACTGGTCGGTTGCATCCATGACGATGTGCCGGGTCTCCTCCGGAGTGAGCGCCGCCGGGAAAGCGGCGTGTGGCATGAACTGCACCAGCTGTTCTTGCACAAATTTGACCGGAATGAGCCGCACCAAATCACCCAGCAACATTACGGCAACCGTCAGTACGATCGCCCCGGCTGAAGAACGTAAGGCATAACCCACGCCCATGGCCAGCAACGAACTACAAGCCAGTACCGGCGCATACAGCAAATACACGGAAAGCATGGGGCCGGAGGTGCTAAAGCCTACGCCAAACAAGGCCAAGCAAAGCAGCGTAGCCAGCAGTACCACGATTCCGACGACCAGTGCATAAAGCCAAATCGCTAAACCGCGGCCCAAAAACTCACGAATCCGCGAAGCGTCCGCCAGTGCCGTGATACGCATCGTGCCCACCGAATATTCATTCGTCACGCTCAAAGCCCCGAAAGCCAGGAAGAAGAGCATCGCTAGGCCCATCATGCCCACGAGGGCAACGTAACTAGTGGTGATCTGCAGTTTCGAAGGGGAAAGTATCGCCCCCATCTCGTCGAGCGTCGCAAAGCTAAAGGTAATAATGGCTGCGAACAGTACAGTTACGACGACGCCGCACACCGTGACCCAGCGAATCGAACCGGTATGTGTGATCTTGTACCAGGAAGAAAGGAAACTTCGCCAGAAAGTAACCCGATAGGCCGGATCGGCGAACCGGGAAAGCCGGTGCGATGCGGGCGCCGGTTGTGATGCGGGCGCCGGTTGCGAAGCTGAAGAACTGAATGGTTGCGGCGCAGCTGCCGCGGAAGGCGTATTCATCGGATACCTCCGGTGCCGGGGAACGAATCTGGATGCGGATAATTAGGGCCGGCCGGGCCGCCTTGTGCGGCCGGGTCGGCCGGTGTTGCCGGGCCCGGTTGCCACGGACCGTACGCGCCGGGCTTCACGCCGGCCTGGTAATCTACGGCCTCGCCCGTGATCTCCATGAAGATGTCCTCCAAGGAACGATGCGTGGTGTTTAGCTCGTGCACTTCCACCCCGGCCGAACCAAGAATATGGCCCAATTGTTGGGCATTCCCACCTCGAACTGCCACGCGGCCCGCACCAGAAACATCGCTCGCCACGCGTTCGTAACTGATATCGGCGTCGTGCAAGGTTTTCTCAATCGCGGAAAGTACTGGCCCGCCAATAAACACAATGGTGTTGGCAGCGCTTTCCGTGAAGCTTTCGATAGAACCGGAAGCGATGAGGCGGCCGCGCCCGATAATAATAAGGTCGTCTGCGGTGAGAGCCATTTCGCTCATGAGGTGCGAGGAAACCAGAATTGTGCGGCCTTCACTCGCGAGTTGTTTCATCAGCTGGCGCACCCAGCGCACACCCTCCGGATCTAGCCCGTTAACCGGTTCGTCAAAAAGTAATACTTCCGGATCTCCCAGGAGCGCCGCCGCGATTCCCACGCGTTGGCCCATACCCAAAGAAAAACCGCGCAGCTTTCGCTTGGCCACCGCCGTAAGGCCGGTTAGTGCGAGCACTTCATCCACACGAGCCGCAGGAATACCGTGCGTGATGGCGATCGAACGCAGATGCTGCTGCGCGGTTCTTCCCGGATGGAAAGCCCGTCCGTCCAACAAAGCACCCACGGTGGTGAGCGGGGAAGTAAGTTGCCAATAGGGCACACCCCCGATGGTGGCACGGCCCGAAGTAGGCCGATCCAGGCCTAAGATACAACGCATTGTGGTGGACTTGCCGGATCCGTTCGGCCCTAAAAAGCCCGTTACCCGGCCGGGTGTAAGAGTGAAACTGAGATTATCCACCGCGAGCGTTGGGCCATAACGTTTCGTCAGCGATTCAACCTGAATCATCGCGCTCCTTTCTTGGCGCAGTGTGTGGTAAAGTACGATGCCGCACCTCACGCTCATAGAGTACATAATTACGGGTGACCGAAAAAGTGCGATTCAGCATTCGGTGCTATTCGGCGTTTCATGGGTGTTTCTGGATATGGTGGTCACCCTGAACATCGTCATGCATCTCATCATGCGTCTCACAGTGAAATCCCAGACTTCCTCGTGAAAATGTGTGGGTGTAAATACCGGGGCTGGTGTGCCCGGGGGTGACAATCCCGCGGTGACCTGGCCGAGCTGAGGTAGTAGTCCTCATCCCGGGAGGTATCGATCAAGGAGTTCGAGTGTCTAATCCGGTTATGAGCAATAACCCGTATTTCAAGCCGGGTGCGTCAACGCCTAACCAGACGTATTACGGCGGGGGAACACGCACCGCTCAACAAAATCCCTATGTAGCAGCGGATCAATATCCGTACGCTGAAGCAAAACCACAGGATTCGGCGCAGGCCACGGCCCAAGCTTGGGCTATGCCGGCCACCAGCCGTCCAGTTGCGGAAGCCATGACCTACGACGACGCTATGGTGAAGACCGCCATTCTCCTCGGTGTGGCAATCGTCTCCGGGGTGGCGACGGCGCTCTTCATTCCGCCGAATGTTGTTATCGGCGTAGCCGTGGTGGCTTCCATTGCCGCCTTTGTGGTGGGCATGATTACGGCTTTCCGGCCCATGGTTGGTCCGGCTATGGCAATCGCTTATTCCGCTTTGGAAGGTGTGGCGCTGGGCGGTATTACCGGTCTGATCGATCGGATCTACCCGGGCGTGGCATTCCAAGCGATCTTGGGCACGGCGATTGTTGTGGGAGTGGCCGTGTTCTTGCATATGTCCGGAAGGGTACGCACGTCTTCCAAGGGACGGCGCGTAGTTCTTACCGTGCTCGTTGCCTACATTATTTTTGGTCTGATCAACCTAGTTTTGATGCTCACGGGCCTTACCGGCTCTTTGCGGATGCTTTCCTTTGGCGGATTGAAGCTGGGACTGATCTTGGGCGTGGTAATGATCGCCATCGGCGGTTACATGCTCATTGGGGATCTGGAAACCGCGAAGTATGCGGTAGCTAATCGTGCGCCGAAGCAGTTTGCGTGGACGGTTGGCTTGGGCATCGTAATGACGATCCTGTGGATCTACCTGGAGGTTCTCCGCCTAGCCGCGATTTTTGCTTCAGATGAGAGCTAGCAGTAAGAGAACTAACAGTAATGGTGGCGATAGGAGCCACCAGCGCAAGTAGCGAAGTTTCCACACGGAGCTTCCATGCGGAGCAATGCGAATAGCACAGCCTCCATAGCTAGGCAATACGATAAGGGTGGGTGCGAACCACGAGGAAATCCTCGGTTCGCACCCACCCTTTAGCTTTGTGCATAACTACGCGAGCAAGCACTGTTTGTAACGCGGGCAAGCGCTGGCCAGATTGGCGCGCGCTCGCGCTAGAACTGCTTGCGAATATCGACCACGAAGACGAGCACGTCATCTCCACCAATCCCGGCCTGCGGGATGCCACGGCGGCCATAGCCGAGCGCGGGCGGGATGGCGAGCAGGAGCCGCGATCCTACGTTTTTCCCCACGATGCCCCGGTCCCAGCCGGCAATAACTTGGCCCACGCCAATCCCAAAGGTGGCGGGAGTGCCGCGATCATAAGAAGAATCGAAAAGCTTGCCGCCCCAGATCACACCGTGGTAGTCACATTCGATTTGCGAGCCGGCGCGAACCATCGGGCCGTCTCCTTCCACCAGGGTTTTCACTACCAAACCCTGCGGGGCTTCGCCTTCCGGCCATTCGAAATCTGGTCGGTCTCCGAAACCTCCAGAAACCTGCGGCATTGCGGATTCTGCCATGTTTTGTCCTTTCGTATATAGCGCGCCTAGCAAGAAAACTAGCCGGCCTGTGTTTAACACCCAGCAGGAGACTAGCCGGCGTGCGTATCGCGTGCAGAGCAAACGGCCGGCCTGCAGAGATACTACCGCGCGCGGCCAGCAGCTAGTTACCGGCCGCCAGCGGGCCAGCTCCCGGGAGCGGGCAGGGTAGGCCCGTCCGGGCATGGCAACGGTATCCGTGCGGGACCTTAAAAAGATAGGCCTGGTGTTCTTCTTGAGCCAGATAGAACGGCCCGGCCTCGCTGGCTGACCGCAATTCGGTGGTGATTTCACCTTTGCCCGCGGCGGTGAGCACCTCTTGATACGCGTGCAACATAGAACTAGCCAGGGCGGCTTGCTCCGGCGTCGTCGTAAAAATCGCGGAACGGTACTGGGTTCCCACATCATTGCCCTGTCGGTTCGCGGTGGTCGGATCATGCGACTCGAAGAAAAGCTGCAACAGTTCGGCGAGCGGCAAAGAATCCTCGCTATAAACCACTCGCACGGTTTCCGCATGCCCGGTACGGCCGGTGCATACCTCCGCATAAGTGGGATTGGGCGTAAAACCGCCCATGAACCCCACCGCGGTGCTCACCGCGCCCGCTTTCCAATACAGTTCCTCAGCACTCCAGTAGCAACCCGAGGCCAAATAGATGAGGCCCTGCCCGGGCGCCGGCGCCGTGAGCGGGAGAGTACCCAAAACCGGATGGGGCGCCGGATGCGGGTTCACCGGTTCTGCCCGGCCCGGTAAAGCCTCGGCGGCATTACGGGGCATAGCGGAGAGGGCATCGAGGCTCGGAAAGTCGAACATGTTTAGCCTTCGTAGGGTTGGATTTTCAGGATTTCTACCGTGACCGCACGCCCGCGCCGGTTGCGGAACGTGGCGCTTTGCCCTTCTTTGAGACCCAAAATCGCTTGTCCCAAGGGCGCGGTTTCCGGGTACACCTCAATATCTACCAGGTCGGAAGCTTCCCGCGAACCGAGGAGGAAGGTTTCTTCCACCCCACCAATCTTCGCGGTTACCACACACCCGGAGGCGACGACGTCGCCCGTGGGCGGTTCAGATACTTGGGCGGTATCCAGCAGTTGTTGGAGCTCTTGGATCCGGCCTTCCAGTTTGCCCTGCTCTTCGCGGGCTGCCTGGTAGGCGCCGTTTTCAGACAGATCACCTTCGGCGCGGGCCACTTCGATCTTCTTGGTAATGTCCGCGCGCCGGGTAGTCATCATCTCTTCCAGTTCGGCCTTGAGATGATCGTATGTGGCAGGCGAAAGCCAAGTGCCATTTTGTTGTTCTTGTGCCATATTTTTCCTCTCGCGGCTCGCGCCGCAGTTTTCTGCCGCGGCTGGGGCCGCGGCAACGTCAGATTATATTGTGGGCGGAGCTGGTTACGCGCTTACGTTAGGCACGCCAGAAACGCACGGAATGTGCACGGTTTTGCAACCGGAGGGCGAACTAAGAGAGGGCCGCGGCGGTAGCTCGAAAGTGCAGATTCACGGTGCAGATTCACAGTGTAAGCCTGTGCGGAGTGGCAAGCCTGTGCGAAGTGCGAAAAAGGCGTCCCGGGAAACCCGCTGACGCCACAGAGCTCTTTCATGCGAAAGCCGGCAAACGACCCTCACATATAAAAATTCATGCCCGAACCGCGGGCATGAGCTCCCGTGCATTCTAACAGCGCCAGGAATCTTTAGCCAGGATTTGCAAAAATGTTGAGGTGCGGGAAGGGTAGTTGTTCTAGCAAGGAAAAGCCCTAGGATAGTCAACAGTTCAAATAGGGGAGGGGCATGGCGGAAGAAAAACGGCTCATGTGTGTACATGCACACCCGGATGATGAATCGTCGAAGGGTGCGGCAACGATGGCGAAATACGCGCAAACAGGGCGTGTACGAGTTGTAACCATGACCGGTGGGGAGCGGGGAAGCGTCCTCAATCCGCACTTTGACCGGTCGATTCTTTCCCGGAAAACTATGGCGGAGTTGCGCCGCGAAGAAATGGCGCAGGCCGCCCGAGCATTGGGCATCGAGCAGGTTTTCCTCGGATTCGTGGATTCGGGTTTGCCGGCCGGCTACCCGCACGGGGATGTAGAACTGCCGGAAGGGTGTTTTGCAAATGCTAACGAGCGGGAAGTGCTGCGGGCTTTAGTAGCCCAGATTCGGGCTTTCCGCCCGCACGTGCTTACTACTTATGACGAAAACGGCGGGTACCCGCATCCCGATCACGAACGCACCCATGAGGCTTCGGTGAAAGCAGTGCGCGTAGCGGCCAGCCAAACCTGGCCGGATTTAGGAGAGCCGTGGGCGGTACAAAAGGTTTATTATGACGTCAGTTTTTCCGCGGAACGTATCCGGCGGATCCATAACGCTATGCTCGCGGCCGGTATGGAATCGCCTTTCGCGGAACGGCTTGCCGCGCTATCGCAACGCCAACCTTTGCATGAGCCCACTACGCGGATCAATGTGGCCGCTTACTTCCCGCAGCGCGACGCCGCTTTGCGTGCCCATGCTTCGCAAATCGATCCGGAAGGTTTCTTCTTCGCCGCGCCGCGCGATATCGAAGCCCGCGTGTGGCCCTATGAGGAGTTCTACCTGGCATTTTCTCGGGTGGGGCAGCCAGCCGAAGGAAGCATTGAAACGGATCTATTTGCCAGAATCCCCGGATTAGCCGCCGAATAGGCGCCCCGCCGCCAGCGCCCTAGGTGGCTTCCGGGGTGCCGGGCGCGGGCCAGCCGCGGAAACCGGGCCGCGGTGGGCCGCGTTGAGAACCGGGCGTTGCTTGCCGGCGTCGGAAACCGGGCCGCGGTGGGCCGCGTTGAGAACCGGGCGCTGCTTGCCGGCGTCGGAAACCGGGCCGCACGCCGGCGCGCAGCCCTTACAGGACTACGAAAGCCCTTATAGGATTACGAAGAAGACGGCGATGGTGTGCAAGGTGTAACCGATAACGGTACCCAGGTGGAAGAACTCGTGGAATCCCCAATACCGGGGGCACGGGTTGGGCCAGCGGAAAGCGTAGGCCATAGCGCCAATGGTGTAGGCGATTCCGCCCAATAAAATGAGCCAGATTGTGGCCGTGCTCCCATTGCGCACCATTTCTGGGAAGAACCAGACGGCCACCCAGCCCAGTGCAATGTAAAGCGGTACATACACCCACCGCGGGGCGCTCGGCCAAAAGTGGGAGATGAGGATACCCAGAATTGCGCCAGCCCACACGATTGTCAAACAGAGGCGGGCATGGGCCGGGCTCATAAGCCCGATCGTTAGTGGCGTGTAGGTGCCGGCGATGAGCAAGAAAATATTGGAGTGGTCCATGCGGCGCAGTACGCGATGCACGCGAGGCGACCAATTCCCCAAATGGTATAGGGCTGAATGCCCGAAGAGGATCACGGCGCAGGCCATAAAAATCGCGCAGGCTACTTTTTGGCCTGCTCCATCGGCGAGGCAGATCTGCACAATACCGACGGCAATCGCCGCCGGGGCCATAATCGCGTGTTGCCACCCGCGCAGCTTCGGTTTCGGGAGGTTAGCGAGCTGTTTCTTGCGTTCGCGATATCGGGTGAGCGGTGCGGTGTGTTGCGATGGCCGGGTGTTGGTGTTCATACCTTTCAGTCTAGAGCGCTCCGGCCTCCGGGCGGAAGAAAGGTGGGCATAGTTTCAAATCCAGCTCTTCGCCGTGTGCTTTGGGCGGAAGGCTGCTGCGCACTTGGGCGGGTGGGCCGCCGCGTGTTTCGTGGGTAGCCGCCGCGCACTTGGGCGGGTAAGCCGCCGCGCGGCAAAGTGTGGTGTTGGTGCACACGCCTGGACCGTGGCCCCACCGGGTGGAAACCTGGCCGATAATAGGGGAGTACCGGGCGGTTGGAAAAAGAAGACTGGGTGGCCGGAATGAAAAGACCGGTGGTCGGAAAGAGAAGCGGGAGCTTAGCGTGGGGCTAAAAAATTTTGCATATCGCCTCTATGACTGGAATTTGCGCCGGGAGCTTGCTGGTAAGGAGCTGCCGCGGCACGTGGCGATCATGTTGGATGGCAACCGCCGGTGGGCGAAGCAGATCGGTAAAGGCCCGACCTTTGGGCATGCGCGCGGGGCATCGAAGATCGGGGATTTTCTGGGTTGGTGCGATGCGGTCAATATTGAAGTGGTGACCTTGTGGTTACTTTCCACCGACAATGTGCAACGCGACCCGGCCGAACTGGGCCCTTTGTTGAATATTATTGCGCGCACGGTAGAGGATTTGGCGGCGCAGCATCGCTGGTCTTTACAGATCGTGGGATCGGATAGTTTTATCCCGCAAGATATTGCTCAGCGTCTGCGCCGGGCGGAGGAGGCCAGTGAGAATAGCGGGCGTATGCGCGTGAATATCGCGGTTGGTTATGGTGGGCGGCAAGAGATTGTGGACGCCGTGCGCGCATATTTGCGGGGAGCGGCCCGTGCCGGGCACACGATTGAGCAGGCTGCCGCCGATTTTGAACTGTCCGATATTACGAATCACCTGTACACGGCCGGCCAGCCTGACCCGGATCTTGTTATCCGCACTTCTGGGGAGCAACGTATGAGCGGTTTCCTACTGTGGCAGTCTGTGCACACGGAACTGTATTTTTGCGAAGCCTACTGGCCAGATTTTCGCCGCACCGATTTTTTGCGGGCCTTGCGTGACTACACGGAACGAGATCGGCGCCGCGGTAAATGACGACGCCGTACGCCGCGCTAAGCCGTACATTCGTGTTAAATGTAGGCGTCGGTTACCGATTGGCTTACTTCTTCACGCGTGGGAAATACTCCGCGCGGTTTTTCGGTAGCCAGCTGGGCTGCCGTGGCCGCAAAAACTCCGACCGCATGAATATTCGAAAGAGAAACTTCGTCGAGGCGCTCGCGGACGCTTGCTCCCAGCAAAGACACTCGATCTAAAGCATCAATTAGGGCAGCTGTAAACTCCGCGTTGCCGCGAGTGCGGGAATCTTCCCAGTGAGAATCATCGGACTGCATCACTGTGGTAGGTGCGGGACCTGTGGCAGTGGACGGTGTGGCCACCGCCGTTGCGGTAGCTGCGGTGCCGTTGGCCACGGTGCGGTTGGCCACGGCGCGGTTGGCCATGGTGCGGTTGGCCACGGTGCCGTTGGTCAAGATTCCGTTAGTCGCGGTGTTATTGGTTGTGTTGTTGTTGGAGCGAGTTTTGTTTTGGGTGCGGGGCAGGGGCCGGATGATTACGCCGCCTTGCGCGCGCGAGTAAATAATGCATTCGCCGTTATCAAGGGGGATGGCGACGATTGCCGGGCCGAAGCTGAACCAGTATTGGGCGAGTTTGTTGTACGTACGGGTGGAGGCGGAGATTCCGTACAATTGGCGCAGGTCCGCGGCAGAAACGCACACTACGTCTGCGGCGCGGATGAGTTTTTCGGCTTGCCGGCGCGCTTTGTCGAAGTTTGTGCGTACGCCTTTACTGATTGCGGGTGAGTAGACGATTGTGGCAGATGAGCGGGCTGTGTCTACCCATTCCAGGGCGCGAGTAGCGGTCTCTTCGGTGTGCATTGCAGAGCCGCCGAGCACGAGTACTTGTGGGTCAAAGAGGGAAAGGTCGAGCCGCCGGGCTCCTTCTTTTGGAGCTTCGGGCAAGGTGAGAGCGGGTAGGCCGGATTCGCGCGCTATTTCCGGGGTGAAGCGCGGCGTGGGCGCAGTGCGTTCCCGTTTGGGCCGCAAATACAGTTCCAGCCCGACTGCATCTGCTTGGGCGCGTAGGAGTTTACCGGCCTCGTCATTGCCGAGGTCGGTTACGAAACGCACGCTCCGGCCAAAAGTGGCGAGCCCGAGGGATACCCCGAACATGGCGCCATGTGCTTGGGGCTGCTCGTTAGGAAGGCCGTCCACGTAGACGGCGCCGAGTACAAGACAACTCATTCGAAATCCTCGGGGTGGCGAACTAATGGCTGGGAATCAAATTCCGCCGGGTCATCACTGAACTCGTCGGGATCGAAATCGTCATCTTCGGTATCAGCCGCGTCCGAAGAAGAAAGCGTATCTGGCGCGGTTTGCGCAGCAAGCGTGGCCGAGGCTGTCGCGGTGGCCTGGCTGGCCCGAGCGGCTGCTAATTCTTCCGGGGTGAGTTGGACGGCAGGTACATCGGCGGCGCTAATACCATCCACCGCAGCCTGAATAGCGTTCACCCGCTCGGTACGAGAACCCGTAGTGGCACCAGGGATGGGCGTAACATCAGGATTTGCGGACTGCGCGGCACCGCCCGGCGCAACAGGAGCATTGCCGGGTACAGGAGCGGCCGGCGTAGCAGGCCGGTTCGGCGCGGCAGAACTGCTACTTTGTGCAGGTGTAGCAGAACTGTTCGGCGCAGAAGCATTTCCGGGCACTGCATCGTTTGGCTTTGCGGTTTCGGTTTGTGGGGGCAGGCCTTGTTCGGCGCGGCGAATACGTTCGGTAGCGCCGTCGAGCCACTGCTGGCACCGTTCGGCCAGGGCTTCGCCCACTTCCCACAGGCGTAAGGATTCTTCCAAAGGAATGGATCCTTGTTCGAGCCGGGAAACGATCTCTACTAGTTTGCCGCGTGCTTCTTCGTAGCTCATACGCGAAATATCAGCAGCACTGATTCCGCGCGCGGGCATTTCGGAAGTAGCCACTACGCACCGCCTTTCACATTCAGGTTGAGGCGGCCGTGGGCAAGGACCGCCGAAAGCATATCGCCCGTACTCACCTGTTCAGTGGACTTCACAACCTCTCCTGAATCGCGCAAGAGAATTGCGTATCCCCGATCGAGTGTAGCCCGCGGAGAAAGCGCGCGCAGTTGAACTAGCAGATTAGAGACGTCGCTCGCGCCAGCAGCCAGATAGCGCTTGGTGTGAGAACGCAACCAATCTCGCAAACCCGTAAGGTCAGTTTGCCGCATTTCCACCATGGTTTGCGGGCGGGCCAGTACCGGCCGGCCGCGCACCGCGTCAAGTTCTTGTTGGGCTCGGGAAAGCCGGTGCTGTACAGCGCGGCGGATCCGCGCCCGTGCCTCCGTAATTCCTGCTTGTTCTTCCCGCACATCCGGCACGATATGTTTGGCCGCATCGGTGGGGGTAGAAGCCCGGAAGTCGGCCGCTAAATCAGAGAGCGGGTTATCTCCTTCATGCCCGATTGCGGAAACGGTAGGGGTGTGCGTGGCCGCGATTTCGCGGACTAGGCGTTCATCGGAAAACGGTAGTAGGTCTTCTACCGAACCGCCCCCGCGGGCCAACACGATTACTTCCACTTGGGGTAGTGCATCTAGTTCGCGCAAGGCTGGGATCATGGCTTCTACCGCACCTTGGCCTTGCACCTGCACTTCCCGCACTTCGAAAGTCACGCCCGGCCACCGAATCGAAGCGTTGACCATCACGTCTTCTTTAGCTTTGGTATTGCGGCCCACAATCAGGCCGATAGCGCGCGGGAGGAAGGGGAGTGGTTTTTTGCGACGCGAATCGAAAAGTCCTTCCGCTGCTAAACGGTTTTTGAGTGCTTCAATGCGGGCGAGAATATCCCCCACCCCTACGGGACGGATTTCTTTAGCCCACAGGGCCAAAGAACCATTGACGGCGTAATAGTCCGGTTTTGCCCACACTACTACGCGCGATCCTGGCTGTACCCCGAGGGGAAGTAGATGGGTCATAATTTTGACCGTCATCGAATAGTTTTCTTCCAGATCGCGCAAAGTGAGGAATTGTACGCGGGCACCGGGGCGCCTTTGCAAGGTGATAACTTCGCCTTCTACCCACAACCCGGACATAGCGGCCACGTATTCGCGGATTTTGACCGCCAAGAGCCGCACTGGCCAAGGGTGTTCCGGGCTGGTCTGAGCCGCGCGTTGCGGTAAATGTGCCGGAACCGGGATTTTCGACGCCATTAACCTTCCTTCCGTACTGCTTCAGCATTCTAGCAACCGGCTTTTTACATGCACAGGACGAGTATCCGGGTCTGCACCTCTAGTCAACTATTCCCGAGCCGCTACCAGTCCTTTTCGTCGTCATTATTGTGCTCAAAATGTGCCCGTAGTTCCGGGTTTGTGATGCGGCGGACTTGGGCGGCGTCGTCATTTATTGGAGAAGGTTGGGGAAGATCCGGATCTAGAGAAGCGAAGCGGCGGGCAGTTACCAGCACGCGCGATTCCAAAGAACCAATTGCCGAATTATAGGAATCCACCGAACGGCCCAAAGCGTTACCTAAACGATTTAGATGCTGTACCACGGTGGAAAGCCGGGTGGTTAGCTCCCGGCCGAGCGCGGCAATACTCTGCGCTTCTTCGGTTACCTGCGCCGAAGCCCAAACGGCTGCCACCGCCCGCAAAAGCGCGAGCAAAGAAGAAGGAGAAACCGGTGCCACCCCGCCCGCGTAAGCATCTTCCAAAAGTGTGGGATCACGTTGCACGGCTTCTGCCAGCAAAGATTCTGCGGGCAAAAACATTACGGTCAATTGGGGAGAGGAAGGGTATTGGGCGTGATAGCAGCGTTTGCTCAAAGCTCGCACATGGGAACGCACCGCCCGGGCATGGTCTTGCAAAAGTTCTTCCTGGCGGGCCGCTTCCTCCTGGGTTACCGGGTCAATCGCCTGGGCGCGCAAAAGGGAACTGAGCGGAACTTTGGCGTCTACCGCAATATGGGCACCACCGGGCAGATGGATCACCATATCGGGGCGTTGCAAAGTATCCGCCCCGGAAGACGAATTATGGAGCGTTACCTGTTCCTCAAAATGCACGTGTGGCAACATGCCAGCCGCTTCTACAATGCGCCGCAGTTCCGCCTCACCCCACATGCCGCGCGCCGAAGTAGAGCTCAACGCCGCCCGCAAAGATGAAGTTTCCCGCGCTAAATCATTTTGGGTGCGGGCCGCCTGCACCAATTGTTGGGAGAGTTTCGCCTGCTGCGCAGACTGATTAGTTTCCAGATTGCGCACCACCTTATCCATGCGTTCCAGCTGTTCGGCGATCGGGGTGAGGGTACGTAACAGGGTGGAATCAGTTTGGGCGCGCTCAATGAGCCCATTGTTTTCCTGTTCGAGCCGTTCCGCGCGCGCCTCGGCGGCCGCCTGCATCGCCTGCACCTGCGCGAGCTCCTGGCGCGCCTGTTCCACCGCCTGGTACTCCCCGGCCGGTTTGGAGAGCCGCCCGAGCACAATCCCCAAACCTAAACCGATAGCCAAGGCCACCAAAAGCGCGACCAATACCTGTGCTGAAATCTCCATGTGCCTATTCCAGCACGCCCCTCCGACACAATTAGTTCGCGCGCGGAAAATCCCTAGCTCGCGCGCGGAAAACCCTGCACTTCGCGCGCGGAAAACCCCTAGTTAGCACCCGAGTTAGGGCGCGGAAACCCTAGTTCGCGCGCGGAAAATCGTCGAGAGCGCGGGCAGCCTTTTCCCGCCCGTACGCAATCATTTCTTTCCCCATATGAAAATCGAGAGTATCCACAATGTCCGCCGGGATTTCAATTCGCACCGAGACGGGCATCGCCGCCGCCCGGTAGCGCCCAATCGCATTTTGCATCGCCGCGATCGCGAGCTCACCCACCTGGAATAAACTCATGCCTTTCGGCAAATCCGGCAAAATCTCCTCCGGCGCTTCCACGTGGCTTTCAATTGCCCGATTGTGCCCAAAAGTTGGCGCGTCAATATCCAGTTCCCGGGCCGCCGCGCTCGCGGTACTTTCGGTTTCCGGAGTGGGGTGCGCTTGCGGGTCCCTATGGTGTATCGCCTCGGAAATCGCCGCCCGGGTAGCCGCCGTGAATCCTTTACTGTGCTGGGCCATATTTTCCCGCAGACCTTCGAGGGCCGCGCCGGCGCGATGGAAAATGTGCGAATCTGCCACGGCTCGCAAGGGCGCGGTAAGGCCGGAAGCAGCGTTGCTGGAAGTACCGTTGCCGGAAGTATCGTTGCCGGAAGTATCGGCGCCGGAAGTTGCTGCGGCGTCGTCATTATCGTCCCTGGAAACCTTCGCTTCCAGGTACTGTTCGTGCGGATCGTGCAGTACCGGGCCGCGCAAATTAACCGCTACCACCGCATCAAAATCCGTGGGCAAAACCGGTTCCACGGGAAGTGGGTTGAGAACGCCGCCGTCTACGAGAATGCGGTCTCCCACACGCACCGGCCAAAAAATGCCGGGCAGGGAGAAAGAAGCGCGGATAGCCGGCTGGAGCGGACCTTTTTGGAACCAGACCTCGCGCCCGGTGAGTAGGTCTACGCATACCACGGTGAAGGGTGCGCGTAAGTCTTCGATGCGCGGGTTACCAACGACGCCGGCGATCGCGGCCGTGATTTTTTCGCCGCGCAAGAGCCCGGGCCCGCCCAGTGACCAGTCGTAATATTTACGCACTTCGCGTTTGGTCAGACCGGTGATCCATTCTTTGAGTTCGGGAAGTTTTCTTGCCGCCCAGGCCCCGCCGACGACGGCGCCGATGGAAGAGCCACTTACCGCCACGATTTCATGCCCGCGCGCTTCGAGCTCCTCAATCACCCCGATATGAGCCCAGCCGCGAGCTCCACCCGAACCTAAAACCAAAGCTACTTTCATAATTCAGCACCTAACTCGTCCAAGTGATCCGTGTTTTACCAGCTGGTTCGCGTCTACTTGTGGCTTCCCTCAAAACTATAGCGAGCACGGGGCCGGGCGGGAACAGCTAGGATGGGCCTGTGGCTTTGACAATTGGTATTGCTGGACTGCCCAATGTGGGCAAATCGACTCTATTTAATGCTTTGACGCGGGCGGGCGTGCTCGCCGCGAACTATCCCTTCGCCACCATTGAACCGAATATTGGTGTGGTGCCGCTCCCCGATAACCGCCTGCAAGTGCTGGCGGATATGTTCGGGGCTAAGAAGATCATTCCCGCCACGGTTTCTTTCGTGGATATTGCGGGGATTGTGCGCGGAGCCTCGGAAGGGGAGGGCCTGGGCAACCAGTTCTTGGCTAATATTCGGGAAGCTGATGCGATTTGTTTGGTGACCCGCGTGTTCGCAGACCCAGACGTCACGCACGTGGAAGGCCGCGTGGATCCCAAGGACGATATTGAGATCATTACCACGGAGCTGATTCTCGCGGACTTGCAGACCCTGGAGCGCACTATTCCCCGGTTGCGGAAAGAAGTGACGGGGAAGAAGACGCCGCCGGAAACCCTGGCCGCAGCAGAAAAAGCCGAAGATTTGTTGCAGCGCGGTGAACTGCTTTCTAATCATGCTGCTGAATTTGATCCGGATGTGCTCAAGAGTTTCCAGCTCATGACGTCCAAGAAATTCATTTACGTGTTCAATGCGGATGATGCCAGTTTGGCTGATACCGAGTTGCGGGCAGAATTGGAAGAGTTTGTGGCACCCGCGCAAGCAATTTTCTTGGATGCTGAATTCGAATCCGAACTTATTGAGCTGGACGACGCCGAAGCAAAGGAAATGTTGGAAGCTACCGGGCAAACAGAATCAGGCTTGGACCAACTCGCCCGCGTGGGCTTTGACACGCTCGGCCTGCAAACGTTCCTCACCGTCGGGGAGAAAGAAGCCCGGGCGTGGACGATTCACAAGGGTGATACGGCTCCGCAAGCCGCCGGGGTAATCCACTCCGATTTCGAGAAGGGGTTCATTAAGGCCGATGTGATCAGCTTCGATGAGCTCGTGGCTGAAGGTTCGATCGCGCAGGCACGAGAACACGGCAAGCTTCGCCAAGAAGGCAAGGAGTACGTGATGCAAGACGGCGACGTCGTCGAATTCCGTACCGGTATTGCGGCGGGAAGCAAGCGCTAAAAACCGCGGGCAAGGTGGAAGAAGAAGCGCAAAACAAAACCTGCGGCCGCGCGGCCGGACCATTGGAAAGGCGCGCGGCCGTGCCGCTAAAACGCGGCGGGGCCATAGGAAAGTAGCGCGGCGGTACCGCTAAAGCAGTGCGGCGGTATTTCAGAAAGCCGCACGGTGAGACCGTGGAAATACGTCTGGGGTCGTAGTACTCGGGAATGAGAAAAACAGGCGCGGCGGGCCAGCGGGGCCAGATAAAGTAACGCCCGGTAGAAATGCCGGGCGGGATGGAAGCTCGGTAGAGGGAGTTCCTCGTCTACCCTCACCACTCATCTCAAAAATTTGCCCGCGGGAACACCAAGCCCGGGCGCGTGCCGCACGAGTGGTGGGGATAGTGCGGCTCGACCACAAGGAGATCCCTTCGTGACACACACATCGATCCCCTCCCGCGCGCATACATCGCGCGCGCGTACTTCCCGCATCCGTACCTTCCCCGGGCGTCACTTTCGGTTGGCAATGGGTGCGGCGCTGGCATTAGCTTGCGCTTTGGCCGGATGTAATGCTCCCGGTAAAACGCCGGACACAAGCGCGGCGGGTGCCAGTCAGAGTAGTGCAGCGCCTGCCGCGGCCGGGCAGCACCCGGCGAACAATAGCGGGACTGGCAGTAATACAAGCGCTCGGAGCCGGGTGGCGAGTACCGAGCTTTCTGCTTCCTGGCAGGAAAAGAATTTCGCGGATTTTTATACGCAAGATATTTCTTGGCGGCCGTGCACGGAAGCAGACGGCCTGAGTGAAGAACTTGCCGCACTGGCAACGCAAAGCGGCACAGACGTCAGCACATTCCAGTGCGGCACCGTGAAGGCGCCGTTGAACTGGGCCGATCCTGGCGATACACGAACGGTTGAGCTAGCCGTCTCGAAGATTCCTACCCGCGGTGGACAGGAAAAGCCCAAGGTAATGTTCACCAACCCGGGTGGGCCAGGGATTGGCGGCGTGCAGCATTCCATGGTGATGGCTACCTCACCGGCCTTTGCGTCCGTGTTGGAAGACTATGAACTGTGGGGATTTGATCCGCGCGGGATCGGTAATTCGACGGCCGTGCGATGCGAAAGTGATTCGAAGCTGGCAGCTGTGCAATTAGCTGAATGCGCCGAATCGAGCCCGCTGGCACATTTCATGGGGACTTCCTATGTGGCTCGCGATCTGGAAATGTTACGCGCGATTAGCGGCGCACCAGAACTAAACTATTTGGGCTATTCCTATGGGACCGTGCTGGGAGCCACCTACGCTACTTTGTTCCCCGAAAAAGCTGGGCGCATGGTTTTGGATTCGGCGCAAGCCTCCGCCTGGGCTGGTTTGCGGGCACTGTACGATCAAAAATTGGCCGTGGCGAGCGCGGTGGGCAAACTTGCAGATTCTTGTGGGCAACTAACCACCTTGGAAGGGGAAGCAGTGACTTGCCCCTTTACTTCCGAGCGGGAAATGTTGGACTTCAAGAAATCTTTGGAGGCGACCCCGCTCGTGGCCAGCGATGGAACTGCCATGCACGGTGCGGAACTACAGTCATACCTGACCAGCGCCCTGTATGGAGATCGCGCCAGCGCTTTAGACCTATTGGGCAAGGCCCGGCAAGGCGATGTGGCGGCTCGCGATGAAGTGGTTGCCAAGGCGGCCGAGCCCGGATCAGAAATCGATACCGCGGGGCAACTGGTGGTGTGCCCTTCGGCGGAAAAGACGCCGGATGTAGCCGGTTTGCTGGCTTATATGGAAGAGAACGAGATTCCCGAGTTCTACGGTGGCAAGCCGGCGCGCGATAAGATCCTGGGCGAACTGACGGAATTCGAATGTGCGGTACTACCCGAAACCGGCACGGATATTACCGATACTTTCGACGCTTCCCAGGTTTCGAATCCCGTGCTGGTGATCGGTATTACCGGGGACCATGCCACCCCGTATAAATACGCGGAAGAATTACGTACCCAATTAGGCCAGGCCCGCTTGCTTACGGTGGCGGGTAGCGGGCATGGGGCCAGCTATTCCGATCTTTCGACGTGCGCGGATACTGTTGCTACGAATTATTTGCGCCGCGGTGAACTGCCAGCCGAAGGAACTGTGTGCCCGGCCGATCAGCCGAGCAGCGCGCAAGGATAGCGTTGAATCGCGTAAGCATAGTACTGAATAAGGTGCAGATAATATTATCTATGTATTAAGAATATTCGCTCCGGCAGTGCAGCCTTGCTTGCAAGATCGCACCCTCGGATAGGAAACAGGAACGGGAGTTTCGAACGGTCTGTGCCGGGACTGTTCGAAACTCCCGTTCCTGTTTTACGGGTTGCGGTTCCGGTTTTAGGGATTTCCGTTCTGGTTATACGGACTGCGGCTGCGGGCGGCGGCAGATTTGCTGGGGCAGCGGCAAATTTGCTGGGGGCAGCGGCAAATTTTATGCAATAACCTGTGCGGAGCTTGGGACCAGTGTGGAACACTGCGGGACCGAAGGCGGATAGAGTGGGATAGCTGGCCGCATCGAAGGCGGATAGAGTGGGATAGCTGGCCGCATCGAAGGCCTTTAGGCGCGGTGCCTGCAGGGCCTTCGCGTGCTCCCGGCAAGCTATACCTATCCAAAGGAGCACCAAGAATTGCAAGATGTTTCGCTACTCTCGGCCCAGGAGGTAACCTCCCAGTTCGCTGTAGATCCGGGCACGGGACTGAGTACTACGGAAGCTCAGGCTCGCCTCACCCGCTACGGAAACAATGAATTGGTGGGAAAAGAACCCGAACCGGCCTGGAAGCGTTTTGTAAGGCAACTCAAAGATCCGCTGATTTATTTACTATTCGGCGCGATCGTAATTTCCCTTCTGGCCTGGGGGCTGGAAGGCGCCAGCGGCCTACCGATCGACGCCCTGGTAATAGCGGTGATTATTATCGCCAACGCAGTTATCGGCTTTGTGGAAGAAAATAAGGCGGAAGATGCCGTGGCCGCGCTGGCCACGATGGCAGCCGCCCGGGCCACAGTTCTCCGCGACGGCAAACTACAAGAAATCTCTGCTTCGCAAATCGTGCCGGGGGATATTCTTTCTCTTTCCGAAGGCACCGCGGTGGGAGCAGATGGCCGCTTGCTGAGCGCCACCGCCTTGCATATCCAGGAGGCCTCCCTCACCGGGGAATCTATGGCCGTGCAGAAAAATCCCCAAACCTTGGAAGAAGAAGCCGGTATTGGTGACCGTCTCAATATGGTTTACAAGGGGACTGCGGTTACTTCCGGCGTGGGCCGGGCCGTAGTAACGGCCACCGGGATGGATACCGAAGTGGGAAGAATCGCCACGCTTTTGGACGAAACCGAAAGCGCTCCCACCCCGCTCGAAAAAGAAATCGCCCGGATTTCGAAAACTTTGGGCCTGCTCGTGATTGTTATTGCGCTCGCGGTGATGGCCGCGCTGTGGATTATCAACGGCGTGAGCTCTTTACACGAAGCGGTTGATATTTTGCTGCTCGGAGTTTCTTTGGCAGTGGCGGCCGTACCGGAAGGGTTGCCGGCCATTTTGTCTTTGGTGTTGGCAATTGGCGTGCAAGCCATGGCCCGCCGCAAAGCCATTATGAAGGACTTGCATTCGGTAGAAACTCTGGGCTCTACCTCGGTGATTTGCTCCGATAAAACCGGCACGCTCACGCGCAATGAGATGACGATCCGGAAGATCGTTACCGCTTCTGGCACGGTGGAACTTACCGGTACCGGTTATGAACCGGTAGGGGAAGCAAAAATTACGCAAGGGGATCCGCTCCCTACCCAGCAGGAAGCAAAACAGGTGATTATTGGCGGAATGGCTGCCAATAATGCCCAGCTCACCGAAAATGAACTGGGGGATTGGGAGATCTTGGGAGACCCCACCGAAGCTGCTTTCCTGGTAGCCGGCCCCAAATTGGGACTGAACCGGGAAATAGAGCCCGCCGCGGTGGAACGGATTGCGGAAGTACCCTTCAATTCGGCCCGCAAACTTATGTCTGTGCTTGTAAAAATCGACGAATCGCTACACGTTCCCGGAGCAATCCAAAAGCCAGATGAAGAGCCTACGAGCACGCCGGGCCCGCGCTACGTGTTGTATGCCAAGGGTGCGCCCGATGTTTTGCTGACGCATTGCACCGCCGAATATGTGGGTGGGGAAACGCAGAGCCGCCCGCTCACGCCCGCGGCGTCGAAAAAGATTTTGACCCGCGTGGAAGCGCTTTCCGCCCGCGGCTATCGCACCTTAGGGGTGGCTTTGCGGCCCGCGCAGGCAGCGGAAGCGGAAGACTTTGGGGAGGTTTCGGAAACGGAACTGACCTATATAGGCACGGTGGCAATTATTGATCCGCCGCGGCCGGAAGCTAAAGAAGCGATTCGGCAGGCACACGGGGCAGGAATCCGCACCGTGATGATTACCGGGGATCACCCCGTTACCGCGCAAACCATTGCCGAAGAACTCGGGATGAGCATGCCGCGCGAAGAAGCCGAGAAGGTACCGGCGGTGCTTACCGGCCAGCAGATTAGCCGGATGAGCCAGGAAGAACTGGACCGGGAAGTGCTCCGCACTGATGTGTATGCGCGGGTGGCGCCGGAACATAAATTGCAGATCGTGGAGTCTTTGCAAAAGCAGGGGCAGATTGTGGCGATGACGGGCGACGGCGTGAATGATGCGCCGGCCCTAAAAACTGCCGATATTGGGATCGCCATGGGAATCACCGGTACGGAAGTTACCAAAGAAGCGGCGAAAATGATCCTCGCGGACGATAACTACGCCACGATTGTGGCGGCCGTGCGCCAAGGCCGCAATATTTTTGACAATATTCGCAAATTCATGCGCTACTTGCTCAGCTCGAATATGGGCGAAGTATTCACCGTCTTCTTGGGGGTGGTGTGCGGCGGGCTGATCGGCCTCCACGATCCGCAAAACCCGGCCGCCACCGTAGTACCGCTCCTCGCCACCCAGATTTTGTGGATCAATTTGGTTACAGATTCCGGGCCGGCACTTGCTATGGGGGTAGATCCCGAGGTCGACGACGTTATGAAACGCAAGCCGCGCCCGCTCGGGGCGCCGGTGATTGATCGGGCCATGTGGGAACAGATTATTCTGATCGGCCTGGTAATGGGCCTGACTTCGCTGGCCGTCTACGACCTGTGCCTCCCCGAAGGATTTATTGGAGGCTTCGAACACTTAGCAGCCCCGGGCGAAGAATTCGCGGCGGCCCGCACTACCGTATTTACCGCCCTGGTGTTCATGCAGTTGACGAATGCGCTCAATTCGCGTTCTGCCACTATCACTGCTTTCAAACACATGTTCTCTAACCACTGGCTGTGGGGAGCGATCGTGCTGGCCATCGTTTTGCAAATTGCCGTGGTGGAATGGGCTCCCTTACAGAGCGCCTTCGGCACGGTTTCCTTAGCTCCGCAACATTGGGGCTTAGCCATTGGAGCGGGCCTTGTGGTACTGGCCGTGGAAGAGCTTTGCAAATTCGGCCGCCGTGTCTACGCTCGGCGCCAAGCCAAATAGCGGGCAGCGCCGCGATTCTGGCACGCTGCCGCAGCCGCGAGCCCGCGGCAAGCGTACAGCGCCCCGAATCGCCCGGCACAGGGACGCAAATAGGCCGGTTTCAAGGCGCTGCGTTAAACCTCGCATTCAAAATGCGTAAACGGGCCTAGATGCAAAAGCGGGCCGCGGGGTGGGAGACAATTAGCCTCCCACCCCGCGGCCCGCTAGATTCAGCCAGCTCCGGCTGCCCGCCAGTTTTACTTGTCCGCGAGCAAATCTCTTCTACTTGCCTGCGAGCAGGTCTTCGTCCCAGCCGGCCTTCACGAAGTGGCTATCGAATTCGGTCTGGAACAGCTCGTTGGTTTCATCCGTCTGGAAGGCCTTGATTACCTTGCGGTAGGTTTCCACCTTCGCCGGATCTTCCAGATCGGAAGTACGCGCGGCCACAATATTCCAGTAGCGCCGGTCGTCAAGCGTGGTGTCTTCGTAGATCACCTTGTCAGAACCCAACCCGAAATCGAGTGCGAAGGCATCATTTACGATCCCAGCCGTCACATCCGGCAAGGAAGAAGCAATAATATTCGCCTTGAGTTCCTTGATCTCCACCTGCTTATTGAAGCTCGCAATGTCTGCAACGGTTGGCAAATCGCTAGCTTCCGGCTTGAGATTCAAAATCCCTGCCGATTGAAGCACGCGCAAGGCCCGGCCACCATTAGTCGGATCATCCGGAATCGCTACCGTATCGCCATCCTTGAGTTCATCTACAGACTTGATCTTCTCCGAATACAGATTCAACGGCACGATAAAGGTGTAGCCGATGTTTGTAATCTTGTAGTTGTTCTGCTTGATGTCATTTTCGAAGAAGGTCTCATGCTGGAAACCATTGAGATCAATTTCGCCAGAGTTGAGCGCATTGTTCGGCGTCGTATAGTCAGCGAACTGCACGAATTGCACATCGATACCTTCGCTTTCCAGCTTCTGCGTAGCCGGCTTCCACAAATCCTCGTAGACGGTACCCACAACCCCTAGCTTGACCGTAGTGCGGGCGTCCTTTCCGGCGTCGGCCGAACTACTCGAGCTGCCACCCGAACCCCCGCACCCCGTCAAGGCGAGGACAAAAGCGGTAGCGGCAACAAGTGCTTTCCTAATTTTCATGAGTTTCATTTTCCTTTCGTGTCCAATAAAAAGTTTTAGTTCCAAGTGTTCTTGCGGGCTATCCGATTGCCGATTATCTGCACGATCGAAACCATCAGGATCAAAACCAGTACGGTTACCCAAGTGACGTCGAGCATGTTGCGGTCGTGCCCGTATTGAATGGCGAAATTACCGAGCCCGCCGGCGCCCACGGCTCCGGCCATGGCGGTTAGCCCAATGAGTGAAATCGTGGTGATCGTGGTAGCGCGAGCGAGCGGCGCGATGGATTCTTTGAGATAAACGTTCCAGATAATATCCGGCGCGCTTTTCCCCATGGCCTGTGCAGCTTCTACCAGCCCCGGATCAACCTGCGAAAGGGCGCTTTCTACCTGGCGGGTGAAGAACGGCGTGCAGCCGAATACCAGGGGCACAATCGCTCCTTCCACGCCGATAGCCGTACCCATAATCAGGCGCGAAAGTGGCATCACGGCCGTAAGCAAAACGATGAAGGGAATCGAGCGGAAAATATTCGTTACCTTATCGGTGAATTGGTAGAGGGGCGCATTTTGCAAAATACCGCCCGGTTTGGTTACCACGAGCACGATGCCAAAAATTAGCCCGAGCAGGAAAGAAATAACCCCTGACCATACCGTCATTACAATCGTGTCAATAATGGCCTGATAAAACTCGGGCAGGCGGGCCATCACATTCGGAATAATGCTAACGAGGAAGTCGTGCATCTTTAAGCACCTCCGTACCGATATTGTTTTCGCGCAAATAAGCCAAAGCCGTGCTGATGGAACGATCCGGGCCGGAAACTATGGCCACGATCCCACCCACCGGGCTACCCGCCACAATCTCCACATCCGCAAAAATAATGTTCAAATTTATTCCGAATCGCCGGGAAACCCCGGAAACAATAGGTTCGGAAACATTGCTAGTACGGTAACGCAGCCGCACAATCAGCTCGCCGTCGCTAATCTGCGTGACCGGCGAACCTTCCGCAATCAGCCGTTCTGCCTTCGTGAGCTGCGAAGTGGAACGAATGAAATTCTGGGTCACCTCTTCTTGCGGATCGGTGAAAACCTGCAGGATATCGCCCTGCTCAATCACCTTTCCGCTTTCCATTACGGCCACTTTGTTGCAGATCTGTTTCACCACGGCCATTTCGTGTGTGATCACCAGGATCGTGAGCCCAAGTTTTCTTTGCAAACTAGCTAGGAGATCCAAAATCTGTTGCGTGGTTTGCGGGTCCAGCGCAGAGGTAGCCTCATCACACAGCAGTACTTCTGGGTCGTTGGCCAGGGCCCGGGCGATCGCCACCCGTTGCTTTTGCCCGCCGGATAGTTCTCCGGGATGTGCCCCGGCTTTTTCCCCGATGCCTACCAGGTCTAAAAGGTGGGCTACCTTTTCCCGAATTTCTTGTTTGCGCAGGCCCGAGCCGCGTAGCGGATAGGCCACGTTTTCGGCCACGGTACGGGAAGGGAGCAGATTGAAATGCTGAAAAATCATGCCGATCTTGGTGCGTTCGTGGCGCAATTCGCGGGCACTAAGCTGCGTGAGATCTTTCCCGCCCACCAGCACTTTCCCGTGTTCTGGCCGTTCGAGCAGATTCACGCACCGCACCAGAGTCGATTTCCCCGCCCCGGAAAACCCGATAATGCCGAAAATATCGCCCCGATTAATACGCAAGCTCACATCGTTGACCGCGACCGTGCGCGAATCACCATCCACGAATGTTTTCGTAATGTTTTCCAGCTCGATGAGCGCCGGCTCGCTGGGGGCAGACCTTTCCGCTGCCTGGGGTGAACTCATTCCCGTTTTCCCTTCTTATAGAGGATTCTCATAGAGGATGATACGGCCCGGCGCATTTTCTGTGCCGGTTCCTGTTTAGCTAGTGCTACCTGCGGGTTTCTATTTATGTTCAGGTTTGACGCCGCTACGGGTTTCCTCGCCGCTACGGGCTACCTAGCCGCTGCGGGGGCTTACCGCTGCGGGTACCTTTTCATGTTCGACGCCGTCGCCATGCTTGCCACCGCTAGCACCTTGCCGGTGCGGGAATTTTTCCAAAGCGGCGTGCTGCTGGCTGGTGCGTGACCGAAATGACGCTTTGCCCTGGCTGCATCGCCTTTTGGTAATACTTACGCACTTTTTGGTAATACTTACTGCCCTGCCGGTAAGGCTTACTGCCGGCGAAATCCGCGATAGCTAAAACGAAAAGAGCGGGAAGCTTTTCGCATCCCGCTCACAAATTCTGCGTGAAGTCACATTCGGCTGTGTTTCACGGAAGCGGGATGAGCACACATGAGCATGCCCGGCATCATCATCGCAGAGGCGAGGGCCAGGGGCATTGCGAGAGGCAACGTGTGCTGCATAAGAGTTCCTTCGTGAAACAAATGAATCGTATTTGAAGACATTCTGACTGCTCGGCTAAAAATTTGCAAGTTCCATCCAAACCGGCGTGGAGATTCGGCGCTAAAAAGACATAGTGAATAAAAGGACAAAGTGAGCCGGGTGGAAAAGCATAGTGATCCGGCCCGAAAGGGCATAGTGATTCGGCTCTAAAATAAGGTCGAGATGCGGCCCCAAAGCGCGGAAATTAGGGGCGAAAAGAGCGCGGAGAAGCGGCCCGTTTGGGCGGCGGCGTCGTACCTGTTTGCACAAGTCGTAGTACCCGCTTGCGCAAGCAGGTAGAGCGGGCTTAAGCTGGAGGTCCGTGAAGAAAACTTTGGGCGCGGCAGGCGCGAATCCACGGCAGCAGTCTCAGCATTCGCAGCAGACGAAACAGATCTTTATTACCGGCGGGGTCGTCTCTTCTTTGGGGAAGGGAATTACCGCGGCGAGCCTGGGCAATTTGTTGCGGGCCCGCGGCGTTAAGGTCGTAATGCAAAAACTCGACCCCTACATCAACGTGGATCCGGGAACGATGAATCCGTTCCAGCACGGTGAAGTTTTTGTCACTGAGGACGGCGCCGAAACGGACCTTGATATTGGGCACTACGAACGCTTTTTGGGCGTTAACCTCACCAAAGACGCTAATAGCACCACCGGTAAGGTCTACCAGGAAGTGCTACGGCGCGAACGTGCCGGCGAATATTTAGGCGAATGCGTGCAAGTAATCCCGCATATCACCAATGAGATTATTGCCCGTATGCGTGCCCAAGCGGGCACTCCGGAAACTGAAACCGGCGCCTCGGAAACCGGAGCCGCGGAAACCGAAACCAGCGCGAATGCGCAAGCCGTTCCCGCTAATGTGGTAGCGAGCGCGTCCGCGAGTAGTGCCCCAGATGTAATCATTACGGAAATTGGCGGTACCGTGGGCGATATTGAATCGCAGCCTTTCCTGGAAGCGGCCCGCCAAGTGCGCCATCTGATTGGCCGGGAAAACTGCATGTTTATTCATGTCTCCCTGGTGCCTTATCTGGCGGCCGCGGGCGAACAAAAAACCAAACCTACGCAGCATTCGGTGGCGGCCCTGCGCTCTTTGGGTATTCAGCCCGATGCCATCGTGCTCCGTTCGGCCACTGGCCTGGGCGCGGGCATTAAAAAGAAGATCGCGCTCATGTGCGATATTGACGAAGCGGCGGTTATTTCTTGCCCGAATGCCGATTCGATTTACGAGGTGCCGAGCGTATTGCGGACCGAAGGCCTCGATTCTTATGCAGTGGAGCGGCTGGGTTTGCGCACGCAGGAATTCGTTTGGGAAAAGTGGGAGAAGTTGCTTGCCGCGATCGCGCAGGCCGAACATCGCGAACCGCTCGAAGTGGCGCTGGTGGGCAAATATACGGACTTGCACGATGCGTATCTTTCCGTGGTCGAAGCGCTACACGCGGCCGGTTTCGCACACGGGCGGCGTGTGCGGGTGCGCTGGGTGGAGTCGGCTTCGTGTACGACGCCGGAAGGTGCCCGCCAGGCTCTAGCTGGGGTACAGGCCGCGGTGATTCCGGGCGGATTCGGGGACCGCGGTATCGAAGGAATTATTGGGGCGCTGCAATTCTTGCGGGAAAATCAAATCCCGGCCCTCGGGATTTGCCTCGGCCTGCAGTGCATGGTGGTGGAAGCCGCCCGCAACTTGGCCGGGCTGGAAGGTGCTAATTCCACCGAATTTGCTCCTGCCACCCCACATCCGGTGGTTGCTACCATGGCGGAACAAGCCCGCTTTATTGGCGGGGAAGGAGACCTGGGCGGAACCATGCGGCTCGGTGCTTTCCCGGCCGTGCTTGCGGAAGGGAGCCTCGCGGCTGAACTTTATGGCACGCGGGAAGTTTCCGAACGGCACCGCCACCGCTACGAAGTGAACTCGGCCTACCGCGAAAAGTTAGAGGCGGCCGGGCTGCACATTTCGGGAACCTCGCCGGATAATTCTCTGGTCGAGTTCGTGGAACTGCCCCGGCAAATCCACCCGTATTATGTGGGCACCCAGGCGCATCCAGAATTTAAGAGCCGCCCGGATGCCCCGCACCCGCTTTTTACCGGCCTGATTGCGGCCGGTCTGGAACGGGCAGCAGCCGCGCGGTAAGCCGCGGCGCGCCGGTGGGTTTTATCCGTTTATAGTTAAGGCCCGCGGGGGAGCATATCCACCCGCGGGCCGAGGTTACCGCGGCACGTAGTGGAGGAGGAAAGCTGTGGCAAAACTGTATTTCCGATACGGAGCAATGAATTCCGGGAAGAGCACTGCCCTCTTACAAATCGCGCATAACTACGAAGAGCGCGGAATGCGGGTGCTGCTAATTAAGTCCGCGATAGACACCAAGGCCGATGACCGCATTTCCTCCCGCATCGGAACCGAACGCCAGGTGGATTACGTGGTAGCGCCTACTGAAAACCTGTACCGCATAGTCGTCGTCGAAAATGAAAAAGCGCCGCTTGCCTGCGTGCTTATTGATGAGGCACAATTCTTGGATCCGCGGCAAGTTGACGAACTCATGGGCGTAGTGCTCAAAGCAGATATACCAGTAATTTGTTACGGTTTGCGTTCCGATTTTCAAACGCGCGGGTTCCCCGGCTCGGATAGGCTTTTGCAGGTCGCGCATTCGATCGAGGAATTGAAAACGATTTGCCGGTGCCAGCGTAAAGCGATTTTCAATGGTCGTACCGTGAATGGTGTTTTCGTTTCGGAAGGGGAACAAGTAGCGATCGACGGCGAGGTTGGCTACGAATCCCTGTGCGGAAAGTGCTATCTGGAAAAGGTGGGAGATTTTACCGGCACCTCGCGCTAACCCGGAAGAAAGTGGCTGCCCGGTAGGCGATCTGCATCTGCCCAGCAGGAGAATTACCTGGCCGCGCGTCTCGCAATAAAACATTACCGCCCGAAATGTGATCTGCGCCCGGAAACTTTTTATTCACAAAAGCTTCACCCCGAATTTATGTGAACTCATTAGCGTAACTGTCCGTCAAGAACGAAGTAGGTAAGTACCTCAACGAGGTACAGCGCATACAGCAGCGTTACCGAGACAGACGCGAAGGGTGGGGCAGCCGTGGATTCAGCGCAAAACCTTCCACCGGAGAAACGCCAGCCGCTAGGCAAACAGCCGCTAGGCAAGCAGCCGCTAGGCAAGCAGCCGCTAGGCAAGCAGCCGCTGGACCTGACCCCCTGTTGGTGGACATAGGCTAGCCCCGGCGTTCAGCCGGAGAAAGGTAGTCTTCTACCATGTCCCGTAAAACATATTCCGCG
>NZ_FNAU01000006.1 GCF_900102025.1 Actinobaculum suis
TGCGCGGAATATGTTTTACGGGACATGGTAGAAGACTACCTTTCTCCGGCTGAACGCCGGGGCTAGCCTATGTCCACCAACAGGGGGTCAGGTCCGACGTCACCAGCGTGCCTGGCTACCAGCACACCGGTGTGCCTGGCTACCAGCGTATTAAGAACCCAGCGTATTACGACACGTCGTCAAGCGCGTCGATTACGATATCCGGCAACTCATCTACCGCATTGAGCGTGGCAATCAGTTGGGATGCCGTGCGGGCACCAATGATTGCCGCCGAAATCGGTTTGGCGAGTGCCCATCCGAGAGCTACATCGGTAGTGGTGCGGCCCAGGCCGTCTGCGGCGCGGGCCAAAGCTTCCACAATCCGGCGGCAGCGTTCATCTAGATACGGGTCTACAAAAGCGGCTAAGTGTTCCGAGGCAGCCCTTGAGGTCGGCGGAATGGAATGCCGATATTTGCCGGTCAAAACGCCGCGGCCGAGGGCTGAGGTAGCGAAAAATCCGAGCCCTAAACCATTCGTCATCGCAAAAGTGTCGATTTCCGGATCGCGGTGTAGAAGCGAGTATTCGTCTTGCACTACGGAAAGTAGCGGCAGGCGTTGCTGCTCCAAAATCGTGGCGATCGTAGCTGCCCGCCAGGCTGGATAACCGGAAAGGCCGATGTAGCGCACCATGCCGTTTTCCACCAGGGTGGCCAAAGCTCCCGCTGTTTCTGCATCGGTAGTAGCCGGATCAGGCCCACCCACAATGAGCACGTCTAAATAGTCTGTGCCTAAGCGGCACAGGGTGCGGGCCGTAGATTCGTAAAGCGGGCCGCGGCCCGCTCCGTAGATTTGCCTATCGCCCCGGGTTACAAAACCAGCCCGGCCGCAAATCACCAGTTGGTCACGCGAAACTTCAGAAGTGAGTAACTGGCCGAGTAATTCTTCTGCTGCGCCCGCCCCAAAACCGGGCGAAACATCAATGAGGGAGCCGCCCGCATCAAGGAAGGCGAACAGTTGGCCGCGCGCCTCCGCGGCGTCGGTATCGCGCCCCCAAGTAAGAGTACCTAGACCAATCGAGGATACCGCGAGTCCCGAATTTCCGACGTAACGAAGCTCCATGCTCCCAGAGTAATGCACGAAACCCCCGCTTGCGGGGAGGGCGGGCTATGCTGTGCCGGTGGAGTATTTCGAAGCGATAGTACTAGGCCTCGTGCAGGGCCTCACCGAATTTTTGCCCATCTCATCTTCTGCACATCTGCGGATCGTCGGTGATCTTTTTGGATGGGGTGATCCGGGCGCGGCTTTCACCGCCGTCGTGCAACTGGGCACAGAAGCCGCTGTGATCATCTATTTCTTTAAAGACATTGTGCGAATTATCTCGAAGTGGTTCCGGGCGCTCCCAGTAAAAATCTGGAAAGAGCCCGTTTCCCAATCCGACCCGGACGTACGCATGGGTTGGGTAGTGATTATTGGAACCATCCCAATCGGCGTGTTGGGACTACTTTTCCAGGACACTATTGAAACTCACCTGCGGAATTTGTACATCACCGCCACGGTGCTTGGCGTATTTGCGATTCTCCTGGCGCTGGCAGACCATTACGGCAAGCGCTCGAAGGGCTTGCACAACATCACGCTCCGCGATGGCTTCCTGCTGGGCGTGGGGCAAGCAATGGCACTCATTCCGGGCGTTTCGCGTTCGGGCGGTACGATTACGGTCGGCCGGGCCCTGGGCTACACGCGGGAGGCAGCCGCGCGGGTATCTTTCCTGCTGGCTATTCCGGCCGTCGTCCTTTCCGGCTTCTTTGAGCTTTTCAAGCACATTGGTACCGATGCGATCGCGTTAGGGCCCACGATCGTGGCGACCCTCGTGGCTTTCGTGGTCGGTTACGGGGTAATTGTGTGGTTCTTGCGCTTGATCTCGACGCACACCTACATGCCATTCGTGGTGTACCGCGTGATTATTTCCGTGCTCGTCTTTGCCGGCCTGGCCGGTGGAGTGCTGTCTGTGTACTAGTGGGGTGCTGTCTGTGCACTAAAACATTTCCCGAGGTGGGAGGAAGCCTTCCACCCCGGGGCCGATATTGTCCGGGTACTAGAGATCTAGACACTAAAAATCTGGGTACTAAAGATCTGACGCGAAAAAGAATCCCCAGCCTGCTAATCGTTGGCGTATGAACCGTCTGCGTAGAATCAAGTGAAGTACCTAGCTGTGTGCCACGGCGAAGTGGCCGCCTAGCGGCTATAGCTAATAGGCGGAGCCCGTAGTTGAAGTAAGTGAGTGAGACCAAATGGAAACCTGGACGGCCCCGGCAGTTCCGAAACTCGGAGATTTGCCGGATTTGCAGTTATTCGATTCGGCTACCGGCCAGATCAAGCCGGTAACAGAAACGCAACCGCGGCTCTACACCTGCGGGATCACGCCCTACGATGCCACGCACCTCGGGCATGCTTTCACTTATGTGGCCGCCGACACCTTAGTGCGGTACTGGCTTGCCGGCGGAAAAACTCCGCGCTATGCACAAAACATCACCGATATTGATGATCCACTGTTCGAACGGGCCGCGGCCACCGGCGTGGACTGGAGAGCTCTCGCGGATTCACAAATCGCGCTGTTCCGGGGCGATATGCACGCGTTGGAAGTGCAGGCCCCCGACCAATGGGTGGCGGTTTCCGAAATTTTGGATGAACTAGAAGCAGAAGTGCGCGGGTTAGAACAACACGCGGCCACTTACCGTTTGGCCGATCCGGAAAACCCGGGCGCCGAAGATATCTATATCGATCTGTCTACCGATTCGCAGTTCGCGCAGGCACCTGTTTTCCGCGGCCTGGATTTGGTAACAGAGTTTGACGAACATGGCGGGGATTCGCAGCGGCCTGGCAAACACCACCCGCTTGATCCCATGTTATGGAAGGGCGTACGCGGCGATGAATACCGGCCGGTAGGTGGCAAACCGGGCGCTTGGCGGCCCGGGTGGCATATTGAATGTGCGGTGATTGCGCGTGACCATCTAGGTAGTGCGATCACCGTGCAAGCAGGTGGGAAAGATTTGCTTTTCCCACACCACGAAATGAGCGAATCGCACCTGCGTGAACTTACCGGCGGGCAGTCCCATATCGACTTCCACTTCCATGTGGGAATGGTCGGCTACCAAGGGGAGAAGATGTCGAAATCCCTTGGCAACCTAGTGAAAGTTTCCGAACTTACCGCCTCCGGTGTAGACCCGCGAGCAATCCGTTTAGTATTGCTAAATCACCATTACCGCACCGATTGGGAATACACGCCGGCCCAGCTCACACAAGCCGAAGCCCGCTTGCATAGCTGGCAGGCCGCCACCACCGGCACGCCCGCCAGTAACGATTCCGATGCGGGTGCCGAATCCTGTACCGGAACCGAATGTGGTGCGGGAAGCCTTTCGGATGCGGGCAGTGTTTCTAGTGCCGCCAGCGTTCCTGGTGCCATCAGCGTTTCCGCTGCCGCAAGCCGGCCAGACGCCGTGGCAGGTACCGTCTCCGCATCAGAAACCGCGGTGGAGCGGGCCGTTATTGCGGCGCTTTCGCAGGATTTAGATACTCCGCGAGCGCTGGCACGTGTTGATCAGCATGTGGCCGCTGGCGGCCGTATTGGGCCGCGCCTGCAAGAAGTGATCGCGGCCTTGCTTGGAATCCGCCTCAGCTAAGCTACTGGCACTTGCTGTGGAAAGAATTTGCGGAGTTGTTGGGGAGGGAAGCGTTAGAGTGTCGGAGCGCTGGGATACGGTAGAAGTATGACTCGACATGCTGCGCTTTCTCCTTCCCGCACGAAGGATTTTAAACAGTGTCCGCTTCTTTTCCGGTTCCGGAGCGTGGATCGCCTGCCCGAAGAACCGTCGACGGCGGCGCTACGCGGGACCCTCGTGCACTCGGTTCTGGAACATCTCTACGATGTGCCGCCCGCGCAACGCACCGTCGAATATGCGGTTTCGCAGGTGCTCCCGGCATGGCACAAGCACTTGGAAAAAGATCCGGAGGCAGAAAAACTCTTCGCTGGTCCAGAAGAACTGCAAAACTGGCTTGAATCCGCTCAAACGCTAGTGAGCAACTATTTCCAGATGGAAAACCCGCAGTTTTTGCAGCCCCGCGGGCGCGAACTTTTCGTCAATGCCACTTTGCCTTCCGGCCTGGCGATCCGCGGGATTATTGACCGCTTAGATGAAGCCCCTTCCGGGGCCTTGCGCGTGGTTGATTACAAGACGGGTAAGTCACCGCACGTGCGCTACCAGGCGGAAGCCTTATTCCAAATGCGTTTCTATGCCACTGCTTTGGTGTATTCCGGTGCCGGGCTGCCGGCCCGTACGCAAATCATTTACCTGCGTGATGGGCGCACGCTTACTTACGATCCGACGCCGCTAGACGTAACCGAAATCGAGCAAGATCTCGATAGTACTTGGGAACAAATCGACCGCAAACTCGATACCGGTAACTTCGAACCAAAAACGTCGCGGCTGTGCGATTGGTGCTATTTTAAGTCAATCTGTCCGGCATTCGGCGGTCAGGCTCCGGCTATGAGTGAATCCGGAGCTCAGTACCTGCGCACCGCGCACCGGCCCCGCGAGAATGCGGCAACGGATGCACAAAGTTCGCAAGCACCCGCGGCCTCGCCAGTACCGCAAGATCCCGGCACCCCTGGGGCCGCGCCTACACAAAAGACGCCCGATACTAATCCGGCGTCGTCCGCGGTGCAGGCACAAACCGATAGCGGTGCTAAAACAGACCCAAACGAGTAGCCGACGCAGAGCTAATAACTACCGAAGAGACAAGAGGTAAGCGTGCAAGGAGAACAAAGGCGTGGAGTTTTCCGCGCGGGCGAACGCGTCCAGTTGACCGATAATAAAGGCCGGCACTACACGATTTCCCTGACCCGGGGAGGATATTTCCAGTCCACACGCGGGAATCTGCGCCACGATGCGATTATTGGGCAGCCCGAAGGTAGCGTGCTCGAATCAGAATCGGGGCGCCGCTTCCTGGCCTTGCGGCCCCTTCTTTCGGACTATGTGCTTTCCATGCCGCGCGGGGCTACCGTGGTCTACCCGAAAGATTCCGGGCAGATTATTACCGAGGCTGATATTTTCCCGGGCGCCCGCGTTTTTGAAGCCGGTGCTGGTTCGGGTGCGCTTTCGATTACGCTCATCCAAGCGGCAGGAAGTACCGGCAGGGTGGTTTCTGCCGAACAACGTGAGGATTTTGCGGAAATCGCGGCTGGGAATGTGCGGTCCTGGTTGGGCACGGAACCTACCACCTGGGATTTGCGGGTCGGGGACGCAAGTGCGGTACTTGGCGAGTTCGAGCCCGGCTGGTTCGATATCGTCGTGCTCGATATGCTCGCCCCCTGGGAACATGTTCCCGCGATTACCCAAGCTCTGCGTCCCGGTGGGGTAGTGGTGGTTTATGTAACGACGACGACGCAACTTTCCCGCTTCGCGGAAACCGTGAAAACCACGGGGGCCTTCACCGAACCGATTAGCTCAGAAACCATGCGCCGCACCTGGCATACCGAAGGATTAGCGGTACGGCCAGATCATCGCATGATTGGACACACCGGATTCTTGTGCCGGGCGCGCCGGCTCGCCGCCGACGCCCAGCCGCTCCGGGAAACCCGCCGACCCGCAAAAGGTGCCTATGCTGAACCTGTGCCCGGGGCAGAAGGGCCAAAGTGGACGGCAGAAGATTTTGGCGAACGAGAAATCGCACCCAAAAAACTACGGAAAGTGCGCCGCGATGTGGCACACCGGGCAGACGTAGAATCCAGTGGCGAATCTAGCCCTGGCCCGCAAGGCGCCAAAATTGCGGAAAAGCTCGCCGCGGAAGCTGCCGCGCGTACACAGCAACGTGCACACGACTAATGACTAAATAGATACCGCCCGGCGGCAAGAGCACAGCGCACTGGCTTAGAATAAACACAGTTACAGGGGAGGGACTAATGGCTCTGGAAGAACCGAAAAACTATGCGGCGCTAGAAGCAGAGTTGGCGTCTTTGCGGGAGAAGAACGAACGGCTCTCGACGTCTTTACTGAGCGCCCGTAAACGCATCCAAGATTTGGGCGATCAGCTGGATTCGCTTTCCAAACCACCCGCCTATTTCGGTACCTTCCTGGCCGGGCACAGCGCGGACCATTCCATTGACGTGCTTACCGGCGGGCGGAAAATGAACGTGGCCGCCTCCCCATATGTGGCCATCGAACAACTTCGGCCCGGCCAAGAAGTGCGGCTCAACCAAGAAATGGTTGTAGTAGGTATTGGCACCTACGAAAACGCGGGCCAAATCGTGCAAATTGAAATGGTACTCGATCCACAGCGAGTGCTCGTGCGCGTGCACGCCGATGAAACCCGAGTGATGCGGATTGGCGGCAAACTCGTAGGCACTGACTTGCGGGTAGGCGATACCTATCTGGCCGACACACGTTCCGGTTATATTCTCGAACGTATTGAACGGCCCGATGTGGAACACCTCCTGCTCGAAGAAATCCCGAATGTTTCCTATGCAGACATTGGCGGATTGGGCCAGCAAATCGAAGAAATTCGCGATTCGGTAGAACTGCCCTTCCAGCAACCCGATCTATACCGCGAACACGGCCTGAAACCCCCGAAGGGCATCTTGCTGTACGGTCCGCCCGGAAACGGAAAAACGCTGATTGCCAAAGCCGTGGCAACCTCCCTTTCGCGGCAAATCGCCGCCGGCCAAAGCAGCGCCCCCGCCCAAAGCAACACCATCTGGCAAAGTAGCGCCGCCGGGCAAAACGCTACCTCCGGGAAAGCTGCTTCCTATTTCCTGAATATTAAAGGCCCGCAACTGCTGGATAAGTATGTGGGTGAAACTGAACGCCAGATTCGTGAGATTTTCTCGCGCGCGCGGGACCGGGCCTCGCGGGGCATTCCCGTAATTATTTTCTTTGACGAAATGGAAGCCCTCTTCCGGACGCGTGGATCCGGTATTTCTTCGGATGTGGAAACTACCGTGGTGCCGCAACTGTTAGCGGAGATAGACGGTGTTGAACAACTCGATAATGTGATCGTGATTGGGGCTTCTAATCGGGAAGATATGATCGATCCGGCGCTGTTGCGGCCGGGCCGGCTGGACGTCAAAATTCGCATTGGCCGGCCGGATCGGGAAGGGGCGCTCGATATTATTTCCAAATATCTCACGCCTAATTTACCGTATGCCGAAAGTGAGATCCAAGCGCATGGCAGTGCGCAAGCCGCTGCGCGCGCTCTGGGCGAAGAAATCGTGGCTGAACTTTTCACCTGCACACCCGAAATGGAATACGTGGAACTCACCTACGCCAGTGGTAAGAAAGAAACCCTCTACCTGAAAGATTTCGTTTCCGGAGCCATGCTGGCCGGAATCGTGGGCCGCGTCAAAAAGAACGCGATTAAAACTTTGTTGGAAACCGGGCAGAAGGGTATTACTTCCGCGCATGTACGCGCGGCCGTGGCCGCGGAGGCGAAAGAGAACTCCGAACTGGACCAAATTTCGGATCCCGAAGAATGGGCCAAAGTAAACGGGCGTACCCGCGGGGAACGTATTATCGCCATCCGCCCGCTGTAATACCAAAGGTGTAAAATCACAGCCGGCATATACGTATTACGTTGCCGCGCCAAAACACTCGAAAACACTGGGAGGTTCCGTATGAGTGTCCGCAGAATCGTCGGTCTGGAAACCGAGTTTGGAGTATTGGATCCAGATAATCCGCGCGCCAATCCGATCGAACTTTCGGATATCGTGGTCGATTCTTATGGGCGCCACGGAAGCGCTGCCGGTTGCACAGAACCCGTGCGGTGGGACTACACCGGCGAAGATCCGCTCCACGATGCCCGCGGTTTCCGTTTGGAACGAGCCGCGGCCGATCCTTCCATGCTTACCGATGACCCCACCCGGCCCGCACCCAGCGGCGGAGCACATTTACAACACATAGCGCGGCCCTCCCGCGAAGAACTAGCTCTCCCGCACGCCACCAACACGGTGCTCACCAATGGTGCCCGGCTCTATGTAGACCACGCCCATCCCGAATATTCTTCCCCGGAAGTAACCAATCCGCGCGAAGCCGTGCTGTGGGACCGCGCCGGAGAAGCCATAGCCCGGGAAGCAATGCAAATCTTGCGAGACGGCGGGCGCAATGTAGTGCTCTACAAAAACAATATTGACGGGAAAGGTGCCGCATACGGTAGCCACGAAAACTATTTGGTGAGCCGTGAAGTCGAATTTTCGGAAATCGTCCGCTACGTCACCCCCTTCTTTGTTACCCGCCCGATCCTGTGCGGAACCGGCCGGGTAGGCCTGGGGCCAAGTTCGGAAGCTCCCGGTTTCCAAATCTCCCAGCGGGCAGATTATGTAGAGAACGACGTCGGCCTAGAAACCACTTTCAACCGGCCGATCATTAACACGCGCGATGAACCGCATGCGTGGTCCGACCAATACCGCCGTTTCCATGTGATTGGCGGCGATGCGAACCAGTTCGATGCCTCTATCTTGTTGAAGGTTGGCACCACCGCATTGGTGTTGTGGATGCTCGAACAAGACGAAGTGCCCCTGGGCTTAGAAACCGCGCTGATTGACCAGCCGGTACCGGCCACGTGGATTGTTTCCCGCGATCTCACTTTGCAACAAAAACTAGAAATGTTCTCCGGTCCAGATCGCACGGCCCTCGATATCCAACAGCAATATTTAGATGTTGTGGGTGAGCTAGTAGAAACACATGGCGGGCCGGATTGGGATACCCGGGAAGTGCTCGACCTGTGGCAAAACACGCTCGATAAACTCCGCCACAACCTGTGGGATGCCGCACCCGAAGTGGAATGGGTGGCCAAATACCAGTTACTGGAAGGTATGCGGCAACGTTCCGGGTTGAGCTGGGATTCCGATAAATTGCGGGCAATCGACCTGCAATGGCATGACTTACGTGCCGAACGATCCATCGTCAACAAACTGGCGCAGGCCGGCCGGGTCACGCGTTTCTTTACCGACGCCGAAGTGGCTTGGGCTGTTACCAATCCACCTGCAGGCACCCGGGCCTATTTGCGCGGCGAACTGATCCGCCGGTACGGCAAGCAAGTCATTTCTGCCAGTTGGACTTCCGGCGTCGTCGATGCGGGTGGGGAAGAACTAGTACGCATCCCACTCCTGGACCCGCTGGGTGGTACCCGCGAAAAAGTGGGGGAGGCGCTGGACGCTTCTCCCACTCCGGCCGATTTCATCGCCAAGCTCACAGCCGGCACCGCCGAAAACCAGTAGAAAAGAAAGCACAGTAGCACGATCCTAGTAGGGACTAAGGAGAAGTAATGTCACAACAAGAATTTGCCCAACCGCGGCGCCACAAAGAAGAAACCACTCAAGAAACGGTGGAAACTCCGGTCAAAAACCAGGATTTTGCGATCGACGCACTGCTAGACGATATTGATAGCGTGCTGGAAACCAATGCCTCGTCCTTCGTGCAAGGCTTCGTACAGAAGGGCGGCCAGTGATACCGCGCCGCGTGATGGGGATCGAAACGGAATTCGGCCTAACTTGCGCCTCGACCACCGGGCAGACCCCACCACTAGACCCAGAAACGGCCGCGGATCTCCTTTTCGAACCGGTGGTACAAGAAAACCGTTCCACCAATACTTTCCTGGAGAACGGGGCCCGGCTCTACCTTGACGTAGGCGCACATCCCGAATATGCCACCGCCGAATGCGATTCGCTAACCGACCTGCTTGCAAATGACCGGGCCGGGGATGAAATCTTCGCCGATCTAGCCCAACAAGCGAATACAAAACTTGCGGCGCAAGGCGTGGCCGGAGAAATCCACTTGTTCAAAAACAATGTGGATGCAGCCGGTAATTCTTTCGGTTGCCACGAAAACTATATGTTGCACCGGCGCGCGGATTTCCGGAACCGGATTCAAAGGCTCGTACCCTTCTTCGTGACCCGGCAAATCATTACCGGCGCGGGCATGCTCTTCCGCGCGGAAAACGGCGAAGTCAGCTACGAATTCGCGCAGCGTAGCCACAAAATGTGGGATGCGATTTCTTCCGCCTCAACGCGCGCCCGCCCCATGATTAACACGCGCGATGAACCGCATGGGAACGCCGAAGAATACCGGCGCATGCACGTAATCGTCGGGGATTCGAATATCGCGCAAGCCACTACCGGTCTGAAAATCGCTACCACGGAAGCCCTTTTGATAATGCTGGAAGAAGGGGCGATCATGCCGGATCTGGCGCTGGCTGATGATATGCACGCGATTCGGCTCACCGCGGCAAACCTGCGCGGGCAGGCGCGCCTCGAACTAGCCGCCGGTGGCACCACGGACCCGATCTCCGTACAGGAACGTTTCCGGGATGCGGCGCTAGGCCATTTGGAACGAAAAGGTTACCTAGCCGAACTGGATCCGCTGCGCCGGTATTTGCTGGAGTTGTGGACGCGCGGCCTGGAAGCATTGAAAACCGGAAACCTGGAAAGCGTGGAAACGGAAATCGACTGGGTGGCAAAACTGCATTTGTTGCGCCGGTACATGGATCGTTCCGGGGCCACCCTTGCCGATCCGCGCGTAGCCCGCCTCGACCTGGCCTATCACGATATTGGTCCTGCGGGTTTGCGCCACCAGATGGAGGAAACCGGGATGCTCCGGCAACTGATTTCTCCAGAAGAGGTGGCTCATGCCCGGCAGTACCCGCCGCAAACCACGCGGGCGAAGATTCGCGGAGAGTTTGTACGCCGCGGGAAAGCTGCCCGGCGTGATATTGCCGTGGATTGGACCAGTTTGCGCCTCATGGGGGCCGCCGGAAACTCCACGGTACTGTTGGAAGAACCGCTGGAAACCGAAAATGCGGCAGCCACCCAGCTCATGGCGGAGATCGCGTGACAAAAGCAGGCTTCCTTGTTTCCCTCACCGCCGCGCTCGCCCTGGTATTAGGTGGCTGCGGTAGCGAAAGCGGCGGGGAGTGGTCGGTAGACGTAACCGGTAGTTTTGGGGCCCCGGTCTCCGTGCAGATTACCGGTAAACCGCATTTGCAGGGCATGCGTGCCACCACTTTGAGCGCCGGGGAAGGCGTGATGATTCAAGAATCTTCCCCGGTGCTTTTCCGCGCTACCTCTTTCGATTCGCGCACCGGCAACCAAGTTAACGAATATGACACCGGGCGGGTCCGCCTTCAACATGCCACCGCAGACGAGCTCGGCGACCTCGCCCAATACGTGATCGGCCAAAAAGAAGGTTCGCGGTTGTTAATAGAACGGGGCGGGCTAGTACAAGGCGATAACAACACCGTAGAGATCGTAGTGATCGACCTGTTTTACACGAACGCCCGCGGAAACCCAGTTCCCACCCCCGAGCCACCACCGGCAGGCATGCCCGGTATCAACACCGCCGAAGATGCCGGCCCGGTAATAACTAGCGGAGGCGGCCCGATTTCGAAGCTTGCCATCGTGCCCTTAGTGGCGGGTACCGGCACCCAGGTAGGGGAAGACGACGCCGTTATCGCGCAATATGTACTCGCCAACACGGAAGGTGAAATCTTGGATTCCACGTGGGCGGGGCCCGGCCCGCAAACACTGCACGTCCAAGAAGTAATGACGGGGCTACGTACCGCAATCCAAGACCAAAAAATTGGTAGCCGGATCGCCGTGCTCATCCCCGAGGAACAAGCCCATGGAGAAGGCGACCTGGTAGCAATCGTTGACCTACTGGCCATCCGCGAACCCTAGCCGCGTAAGAGCCGCTAGCATTCTGGCCGTGCTACACGCATTCTGGCTGTGCTACAGGTTTTCTGGCCGCGCTACTAAGTTTCTGGCGGCGCTACTAAGTTTCTGGTGGCGCTACTAGCTTTCTGGTCGCACTACATAGGTAGCAAAATCTGGGGAGTAACGGGCTTGCAAAAGCTCTGTTTCTTGCGCCGCCCAAATATCCCACCAGGAGCTCGGATCGCCTTCCCGCTGCGTCACGCGTGCCCGCCGCGTTGCTACCGGTTCGGTGACCCAAACACTTTCCGTCAAATACGGCGCACAAGCCTGACTGGTAGACCCGCACCCAATAAGGAGCAAGACATCTGCCGTACCTCGAACCGGCTTGCGCATAGCGCCCGTCGCCGCCCAATTTTGCAAGTGCCAATCCCAGGGCTGGAGCTCGAAAAAACCTTGCCGCAAAAAAGGATCCAACATGTGCGCGGCCACCCGTACAGTACCGGCAACTAAACCGTGCCAACCGGCGATATAGTTTTCGAGTTCCACCGCGAGCACCCGTAAACCCGGCCCCGGTTGCGCTCCTTCCTCAGCGGCCGGATGCGCTTCTTTCGTAGTAGCCGGTTGCGCTTCGCCGGTGGCGGTCGGTTGTGCTCCGCCCGTAGCGGTAGCGAGCGCCGGGCTCGCAAGTTTTTCCATTTCCCGCTGGATCCTCCCCGCCAAAGTGGTTTTGCCCGCACCGCTGCGGCCGTCAATACCAAAAATTAGCCTGCCGGGCGCATTTCTCGGCGCGCGGGCAGTATTACCGTTTGGCTGCGGCTGCCGGGCGGTTTGGGCGAGTCGTACCCAATGCCGGGCCAGGGCCTGAACAAACTTGGCATCGGCACGCATATCGTGGGCGGGGGTTATCACCGTTCTAGCTTACCGGGTATCCTTTCCTCGAAATAGAAAAACTAGGGGCGGCCGAAAACCGCACAGCGTACTTTTAGCGGCGTCGTACATACACATAAGGTAGGCCCGGGAAATCTACGCAGAGGGGAGAGCGATGATCCCGCAATCAATTCCGTCACCGAGTGGAAATACTTTTCTCACGCTCGGTCCGATAGAAATCAAGTGGTATGCGATCTGTATCGTGATCGGAATCATAGCCGCCTGGTTTATTGCGGATAAGCGCTATCGCGCAAAGGGCGGAGATTCCGATAAATTCACGACGATCGCGTTCTGGGCGGTAATTTTCGGAATTATCGGTGGCCGGCTCTACCACGTGATTACAGACTGGCAACTCTACTTCGCGCCGGGGAAAAACCCGTGGGCGGCCTTCGATATTCGCGCCGGCGGGCTAGGAATTTGGGGCGCGATCGCGCTGGGTGCCTGCGGTGCGTGGATTGGCGCCCGCCAAGAAAAAGTACGTTTGCTACCCGCTGGCGATGCGCTCGCCCCGGGCCTGCTGATCGGCCAAGCCATTGGCCGGCTCGGTAACTGGTTCAACCAGGAGCTTTACGGGCGCCCCACCGATCTGCCCTGGGGTTTGGAGATCGACGCCGCACATATGCCCCCGGGTATGGCTCCCGGCACCACTTTCCATCCCACCTTCCTGTATGAACTGCTGTGGTGCCTGGTAGGAGCGGGCGTATTGGTGTGGCTGGAAAAGCGTTTCCACCTGGTAGCCGGTCAGTGCTTTGCTGCCTACATCATGGTGTATACCGCCGGGCGGCTGTGGATCGAAACCTTGCGCATCGACCCGGCCAATACCATTTTGGGATTGCGGCTAAACGTGTGGACCGCTATCGGCGTCTTCCTCCTCGGGCTTTTCCTTCTCATTTACCTGCGCCGCCGCTACCAAAACGATCCGGCCGTAGATTCGATAAATCTTCCGGGAGTTACCGCCGCCACACAGCTGCAGCCGGAAGCAGCAGGTTTGGAAGCGGCCACCGATACAGATCCGGCCACCGATCCGGGTGCAGCCACCGATACAGATCCGGCTGCCGATCGGGGTGCAGCCACCGACACAGATCCGGCTGCCGATCGGGACGCCACCACTGGTCCGGACGCCACCACCGATCCGGAATCCACCACCGGTCCGGATACGACGACCGGTGAAGCGACCGTAACTAATACTGATACCGAAGTCACAGCGGCCCGGAATGAGACCCAAAAGTAACCGGAAAATTCGCCGCGGTGATCATCACAAAGGCCTCCAGTCACCATTGGGCTCCTTTGGGCTTGGATAGGATAAAAGCATGCGTAGAGCGAAAATTGTGTGTACCCTCGGCCCCGCCACAGATTCGGCGGAGCGAATTCTCGAACTAGCTCAGGCCGGTATGAACGTGGCGCGGATCAACGCCTCGCACGGCGCTTACCCAGAGCATGAAAAACGTATTGATCGCGTGCGGGCAGCCGCGAAGCAATTGGACCACCCGATCGCCGTCCTAGTTGACCTCCAAGGTCCGAAGATCCGGCTGGAAACCTTCGAAGAAGGACCGGTGCAGCTTAACGTTGGCGATCGCTTTGTTATCACCACCCGGGATGTTGCCGGGAACAAAGAAATCTGCGGAACTACCTATAAGGGCCTGGCCGGCGATTGTCACCCGGGCGATATTCTCCTCATCGACGACGGCAAGGTTTCTTTGCGCGTCGTAGAGGTTAAAGACGGCACCGATGTGGTGACCGAAGTTGTGGTTCCCGGCCCGGTTTCTGACCACAAGGGGATCAACCTGCCGGGCGTGGCAGTTTCTCTACCCGCAATGACGGAAAAGGATGAAGCTGATCTGCGCTGGGCCTTGCACTATGGAGCCGATCTGATCGCGCTCTCCTTCGTGCGGGATGCGAGTGATATTAATCGCGCCCACGAAATTATGGATGAAGAAGGTATTCACCTACCCGTAATCGCCAAAATTGAAAAGCCGCAAGCGATCGAACACTTAGATGCGATCGTGCAGGCCTTTGACGGCATTATGGTGGCCCGTGGCGACCTCGGCGTCGAATTGCCGCTCGAGCAGGTGCCCGTGGTGCAAAAGATGGCTATCTCCTTGGCCCGTAAGCGTGCCAAGCCGGTTATTTTGGCCACGCAGGTGCTCGAATCTATGATTCAGAACCCGCGGCCTACGCGTGCGGAGGCTTCCGACTGCGCTAACGCTGTTTTGGATGGTGCGGATGCGGTCATGCTTTCCGGAGAAACCTCGGTGGGGCTGTATCCGGTGGAATGCGTGCGGACCATGGCTTCCATCATCTCCTTCACCGAAGAAAATGGTTTGGAGCAGATCCCGCAGCTTTCTTCCCTGCATCGCACCCGTAATGGTGTGATTACCCGGGCTGCCTTGGATATTGGGGAAGCCCTGGGTGTGCGGGCTGTGGTGGTGTTCACTGAGACCTCTCACACAGCTCGCCGGGTGACGCGGAATCGTTCTCGCCTCCCCGTTATCTGCTTTACTCCGCGGGAAAAGGTGCGTAACCAAATGGCCTTGCTGTGGGGTGCTGATACTTACATTGCCGACACGGTCTACTCGACTGATGGTATGGTTCAGCAGGTTGAAGATCGACTCACCGAACTCGGGCTCGCAGAGCGTGGGGATCGCGTGGTTATCGTCGCCGGCATGCCAGCCGGTGTGGCGGGTTCAACAAACACGCTTCGCGTGCACAAAATAGGTGAAGCTACTGGCGTGAAGTGATAAGCTAACGTCTTGCCGGCCTGATGGTCGGTCTCGCTTCGGTGGTGGAATTGGCAGACACACTGCACTCAAAATGCAGCGCCGAAAGGCATGAGGGTTCGAGTCCCTCCCGAAGCACGTAGGTTCCTCAGCAACCCGGGTTATACGCGGTGCGGCGCAAATACAATCGGCGCTGGCGTAAAGCTGACGAAGCCGAAGGAGTGATTAGCGATGGCGGGAAAAGCTAGTAAGTCTGCCGATTCTGCGGCACCTGCACAGATCCTTGTAGTAGAAGACGAATCTCTCATCCGTCTGGACATCGTTGAAACTTTAGAAGACGCCGGATACGAAGTTATTGGCGAAGCTGGTACTGGCGATGATGCGATTACCTTGGCGGCCGAACTCGAACCCGAAGTAGTGGTTATGGACGTGAAAATGCCCGGTAAAGATGGCATTACCGCGGCCAAGGAAATCATGGAAAACCAAAACACCGCCGTGGTGATGCTCACCGCATTTTCCCAGCGTGATCTGGTGGAACGCGCGCGCGACGCCGGCGCTATGGCTTATGTGGTAAAGCCCTTCACGCCCGCGGATCTGATTCCCGCCGTCGAAATTGCGCTTTCGCGCCGCCGGGAAATTTCGGCCCTGGAAGACCAAGTGACAGATCTGGAAGATCAGTTTGAAACCCGCAAGCGGGTAGACCGCGCGAAGGGCCTCCTGGAATCTCATATGGGCCTTACCGAACCGGAAGCATTCCGGTGGATCCAGAAAACTTCTATGGATCGGCGTTTGACCATGCGGGAAGTTGCCGACGCGGTGATTGAGCAAGTCGGGAAGGCAAATAAAAACAAGTAGGCCTGCCCGAATCGCCGCGGTGCCGTAGGGTAGAGAACGTGACTGATGAACGTTTTCTCCTGATCGATGGCCACTCGATGGCATTTCGTGCTTTTTATGCCCTGAAACCCGATGGTTTCTACACTAAGAATGGGCAATACACGAATGCCGTACACGGTTTTCTTTCCACTTTGCTGCGGCTAATAAACGAACGGCAGCCCACGCACATTGCGGTAGCTTTCGACCTTCCTGGTGGCACGTTCCGCACCCGCGAATATCACGAATATAAAGCCGGGCGTAAACCCACCCCGGAGCCTTTCAAAGGGCAAGTGGAAACCATCCAACAGGTACTTGACGTGCTTGGTATTGCCTGGCTCACCCAGGAGGATTACGAAGCCGACGATATCCTCGCCACTCTTTCCAAACGCGGCGAAGAAGCCGGTATGCACAACTTCATTGCCTCCGGGGATAAAGATTCCTACCAGTTAGTCTCCGCCCAAACAACGGTGCTTTACGCGAATCCTCGCCTGGGCATGCAAGTGCTGGATCCGGCCGGCGTCGAAGCTAAAACCGGGGTTAGCCCGCAACTCTACCCAGATATGGCGGCGCTCGTAGGCGAAGGTGCCGATAACATTCCGGGAGTACCTGGAGTAGGGCCGAAAACTGCGCAACGCTGGCTCGCCAAGTACGGCGATCTAGAAGGCATCCTCACGCATGCCGATGAAATTACCGGCAAAGTGGGCCAATCCTTGCGCGACAATATCGAGCGAGTAAAACTCAACCGAGAAATCAACCAACTCGTTAGGGACCTGCCACTAGGCAGCGATTTGACGCAATTCCAGCCGCGCGGCGTAGACCAAGCCGCCATGCATGAACTCTTCGATACGCTCGAGTTCTCGCGGTTGCGCAGCCGCGTGCTCAAAGAAATCCCCATCCGCGAAGGTACCGCCGTCTCCGCTGCAACACCTAGCGCAAACGGTGCCGCGCAAGATGAGGGCACTAAACAAGGTAACGGCACCGAAAAGGGAACCGGTGCCGCGCACACCAAAAACGCCTTCGTGCCCGTGGATCTGCAAGCCCTAGAAGTGAGTGAAACTGCCGTGGCCCAGTGGCTGGAAAAGTACGCGGCCGCAGAGGCTTCTGCCGAGGCCCCATCCGTGCTCTACGGGGTATACGTACGAGGCACCACTGATCCGGCTCGTGGTGAGGCCACCGGCATTGCGATTGCGAGCGGCCAGCAGGTACTACTTATCGATCCCAAAACTCTCGGGGAAGCCGATTCGCAGGCGCTAGCCGCGTGGTTGGGCAATGCGCAAATAGCGAAGGTTTTGCACGGAGCTAAAGAAGCTTGGCATGCGCTGCGCGGCTCGGGTTATGCGCTGGCTGGCGTGGCTGCCGATACCGTGCTTTCGGCCTATCTTTTGCATCCGTATCGGCGCCGCTATGAACTTGGCGATTTGGTTTTGCAGTACTTGGGCGTGGATATGGAACGCAGTGCGCCGGAAGGCGTGCTCCCCGGCCTCAGCGATACTGCGGATCCGGACGCAGCGAAGGCTGCCGTGCTCTCCCCGCTTTCCCAGGTTTTGCGCCAAGAACTGCACCAGATTGGGGAAAACGGCGATCTGCTCGCGCTGGAACTAGCTGTTTCCACCACTTTGGAACGCATGGAAGACGTGGGGATAGCGGTAGATAGTGCCTATCTGGAAAACTTGCGGGAAAACTTTGATGCCCGCGTGGAGGCGGCCGCCCGTTCGGCTTATGCGGCGATCGGCCACGAGGTAAACCTATCCAGTCCCAAACAGCTGCAAGGCGTGCTTTTTGACGAACTCAACTTGCCAAAAACACGGCGTACCAAATCCGGGTACACCACTAATGCGGAGGCGCTGGCAGATCTAGCCGCAAAAATTGCGTATAAGGAAACTCCGGAAGCGATTGCCGGGCAGGTTTTCCTCAGCTCCCTGCTAGAACACCGGGACGCCATCAAACTGCGCCAGTCAGTGGAAGGTCTGCAACGTGCGGTGCAAGCTGATGGGCGTATCCACACCACTTTCCAACAGGCGGTGGCCGCCACCGGGCGGCTTTCCTCCACCGATCCGAACCTGCAAAACATTCATGCCCGTACGGAAGAAGGTTTACAGATCCGGGAAGCATTTATTGCCGGGCGAGGCTACGAAGGCCTCATGACAGCCGATTATTCGCAAATCGAGATGCGCATCATGGCTTCTCTTTCCGGTGATGAAGGGCTGATCGAAGCCTTTAACGAAGGGGAGGACCTACACAGCTACGTAGCCTCCCTGGTCTTTGAGATCCCTGAAGAACAAGTTTCTTCCCAGCAGCGTTCGCGTATTAAAGCCATGAGTTACGGTCTGGCTTACGGCCTGTCTGCTTATGGCCTGGCCCGGCAACTACATATCGGGGCAGATGAAGCAAAATCACTCATGGATGCCTACAACGCCCGCTTCGGGAAGGTCCGCCAATATTTGAATTCCCTGGTGGAACGGGCACGCCGTGATGGCTACACGGAAACTATCCTGGGCCGGCGCCGTTATCTACCCGAACTAGACTCTCCAAATCGGCAACTGCGGGAAGCTTCTGAACGGATGGCGCTCAACGCACCGATCCAGGGGAGTGCGGCGGACATCATCAAGATTGCCATGGTGCAGGTGGAAAGCGCTTTGCGTGAAGGTGGGTACCAAAGCCGGATCCTCTTGCAAGTGCATGATGAACTTGTTATTGAGATTGCTCACGGAGAGCGTGAACCGGTCGAGGAAATTGTGCGCCGTGAAATGGGGAACGCCTACGAGCTGCGCGTGCCGCTTTCCGTGGGCGTGGGCTACGGCGATAACTGGCGCGCCGCGGCCCACTAAGAAATTGCCACAGCAGGGCGATAAACCGTGCCCGCGCCGGTGCTAAGCCACGAGGCTAACTTGCGGTGCCGGGCGCGGGCGCGAGTACCGGGCGACACGCCAGGACGTTTCTTTCGCGGCCGCGCACTGGCATTTAGCCACCGAACCCCGTAAGATATTGCGTTGGTGTGGACATCCGTTCACACTGCACCCAGCCTAGGTGGGTGCTAAGTCCAACTATTAACCATCCGGAAGTTTTCAATACACATGACAACGAACACCCCCGAATCCTCGACTCTTCCCGAGGTCGCCATCAACGATATTGGTGATGAGGAAGCTCTGCTCGCCGCAGTCGATAAGACCATCAAGTACTTCAATGACGGCGACATCGTCGAAGGAACAGTCGTCAAGGTCGATCACGATGAAGTTCTCCTTGACATTGGCTACAAAACCGAGGGTGTTATTCCCTCTAAAGAACTGTCTATCAAGCACGACGTCGATCCTGATGACGTGGTTGAAGTAGGCGACACGATCGAAGCCCTCGTCCTGCAGAAGGAAGACAAAGAAGGCCGTCTCCTCCTTTCCAAGAAGCGTGCTCAGTACGAGCGTGCCTGGAAGAAGATCGAAAAGATCAAGGAAGAAGATGGCGTGGTCAGCGGCTCGGTTATCGAAGTGGTCAAGGGTGGCTTGATCCTCGATATCGGTCTGCGTGGCTTCCTGCCGGCTTCGCTGGTGGAAATGCGCCGCGTGCGTGACCTGCAGCCGTATGTGGGCCGCGAACTGGAAGCCAAGGTTATCGAGCTCGATAAGAACCGCAATAATGTGGTGCTTTCGCGCCGGGCTTGGCTGGAAGATACCCAGTCGCAGGTGCGTTCCGACTTCCTGGCTGGCCTGCAGAAGGGCCAGATCCGGGAAGGCGTGGTTTCCTCGATCGTCAACTTCGGTGCCTTCGTGGACCTGGGCGGCGTAGACGGCCTCGTACACGTCTCCGAACTGTCCTGGAAGCACATCGACCATCCGTCTGAAGTGGTTGCGGTGGGCCAGAAGGTCAACGTGGAAGTACTCGACGTCGATCTGGATCGCGAACGCGTTTCCCTCTCCTTGAAGGCAACGCAGGAAGATCCGTGGCAGTCCTTCGCTCGCACCCACGCCATTGGGCAGGTTGTGCCGGGCAAGGTCACCAAGATTGTGCCCTTCGGTGCGTTCGTGCGCGTCGAAGACGGTATCGAAGGTCTCGTCCACATTTCCGAACTTGCTTCGCACCACGTGGATACGCCGGATGAAGTGGTCAAGGTTGGCGAAGAAATCTTCGTCAAGGTAATCGACATTGATCTGGACCGCCGCCGCATCTCGCTCTCGCTCAAGCAGGCGAACGAAGGCGTGGATCCGAACTCCGAAGATTTCGATCCCTCGCTGTACGGAATGGCCGCCGACTACGACGAAGAAGGCAACTACAAGTACCCCGAAGGTTTCGATCCGGAATCGAACGAATGGCTGGAAGGCTACGAAGTCCAGCGCGAAGAGTGGGAGAACGCTTACGCGCAGGCCCAGGCTCGCTGGGAGGCCCACAAGGCCCAGGCCGCCAAGGCTCAGGAACGCGAAGTCGAATACGCTGCCGCTCGGGGTGGCCACGCTCCGCGTACCGCCGCTGATGATGCCGCGCCTTCTTCCTACACTTCGACGACGGACGCTTCGAGCTCGCTCGATTCAGACGCCGATGAAGCTCTGGCCGCGCTGCGTGAAAAGCTCACGAACAACTAAGCGGCAAGCTACGGCAACCAGAAACTTAATATTGGCTTGCTAAGCTCCAGCGGGGCGGTAGGTGCTAAAACTTCTAGCACCTACCGCCCCGCTTTTGCCTGCCATACCGAATTTTGCTTGCCACGCCCAGGGCCGCGCGCCGCGCGCCCGGGGCTCTGGCCCCTCGGTCCGAGAGCCCGGCTTCTCGTGCTTTACCCTTCGCACCTGGCCCTTAGCGCTTTGGTCCCTATCCTTTTGCCCTTCGCGCCTCGTACCAAGCTCGCGCGCTAATCTACAACTATGAGCGCTAAAGTTTTTACTGCCGGCCCAGCCCACGCCCGCAAACTCCGCGATATTGCCCATCCTGCCGGCAGGGCTTTGCGGCTCGGCGTAACCGGCGGCATTGGTACCGGCAAATCCACGGTCACCCAGTTACTTGCCCAGCTCCACGGCAATACCATCGTGGCCGATGCAGATGCTATCGCCCATGAGTTACAAGCACCCGGTTCACCACTTAGCGCGGAACTAGTGGCAACCTTCGGCCCCGAAATTAGTGGCCCCGGCGGGGAAATCAGCCGGCCGCAACTGGCCCAAATAGTGTTTTCCAATCCGCAGGCCCGCCACCAGCTCAATGCCATCATGCATCCGGCGATCCGCCGCCGTGCCCACGAGATTATGGACAGTGCCAGGCCGGAACAATTCGTGATATTCGACGTCGCCCTCTTATTCGAAGTGGGCTGGCAAAAGGACGTAGACGCCGTGCTCCTCGTTACCGCGCCACCCGCGGCGCGCATTACCCGGCTTGCCGGGAGGGGAGTAGCACCGGCAGAAGCACGGCGGCGCATAAAAACCCAAATGAGTGATACCGAGCGGCGTAATGACTCTCACATTGAGGTGAATAATGCCGGCACAGCGGTGCAGTTACGCGAAGTACTAGCCCAGTGCGGGCCCGCCTGGCTCTGGGAAGATCAAAACCACCCCCAAAGTCGCCCCCGTTTGACCTAAGGAAACGTGCGTTTCCGCACGTAAACTGATCTGGTGGTGTGCCTCGCCCCGGCCGCGTTCTAACCAATTGCGGAGAAAGCTCTCGGCGGGCGTGGAAAATACTTTCCGCACGAAGCGCGGAAAATACTTTCCGCACGAAGCGCGGAGAATACTTTCCTCCGTGAAACGCGGAGAGTGTGTTCCGCATGCAGAGAGCTCTATTTCGGCAGGCATGCACGCTCAGCTCTAATAGTGATTCAAAGGAGACCAAGATGAGCGAAATTCCCTGGGCAGGATCCCCGGCCAACGGCGTCGAACTGGTGGAATACAACGGACTGCAGGCCATTAAAATCGCAACCCCAGCGGTTTCGGCACTCGTATACCGTATGGGCGCGCATATCGCGCAGTGGGCTCCGGCCGGTCAAAAGTCGGCAATTTTCCTTTCGGAAGCCTCGAACTTTGCGCTCGGCACGCCGATTCGCGGCGGCATTCCGGTCATCACTCCGTGGTTCGGCCCGGCAGAGGCGGGTTTGCATGGCTGGGCTCGCACCCACGAATGGGAACTTGCGGAAGTCCACGAAACCGGAGGGGAAGTCGAATTGGAACTGCGGCTGCCCGCGAGTGAAGCTTATGGCCCGCACGGCGCGGAGCTGGAATGCGCATTGCGGATCAAGTTGGGCGCGTCCCTCGAAGTCACTTTCACAGTCACGAATGTTTCCACGCGCGAGGTACAGCCGGAAATGGCTTTGCATGCTTATTGGGAAGTCGATGCGCAAGCGGTTACGGTCGCCGGTATTGAAGGGGGCGGCGTGGACCGCCTGCGCGATAACGCGGAGATTTCCGGGCCGCTAGAACCGCTCACCGGGCAAACCGTAGACCGGTTCTACACCTTCCCGGCCGAAATTGTTATTCACGACGCCGGTAACAGCCGCGATATTGTGCTCAGCTCTCCCGAATCGGTGCAGGCAGTGGTGTGGAATCCGGGGGTTTCCGGAGCGCAGTCAAACGCCGATTTCAAAGACGATGATTGGCAGAAGTTCATCTGCGTAGAAGCCACGCGAGTGCGGGATTTCGCGCCGGTTATCAACCCGGGTGAGGCAGCCAGCCTGAGCTTGCGCGCCGAGGTTCGCGCGGCCTAAAACAACGGCGTCGTACGCGACTCACCGCGCTTGGCACAGCTCACCTGCTCCGCACCGCGCGCACTCGCATGTGTCTATCAAAATAAAGCGCCACACGCGCACGCCAAGATGAGGTTTTGCATCCGCACCTTAAGCTGCGCGCTACTTGGCACTTTGCCTGACCAGCTTGATATCTGCGCGCTACCCGGCACTTTGCGCGCGACAAGGCACCTTGCACGCTACTTGGCGATCCTTGCCCCGGGGGTTACTCACCGCTACTCTCGGGGCAGGGAATCGCGGGCCGTACCGGCATGCTTCGAACACGGGTACGATGGTAGGCATGGCAGTTGATACTCGTATCGAACGCGCAGAAAAACCCTTCGAGGTTATCTCCGACTACACGCCTTCGGGCGATCAGCCCCACGCTATTGCGGAGCTGGCGGAGAGGATCAATAACGGAGAAAAGGACGTGGTGCTCCTTGGGGCTACCGGCACCGGTAAATCTGCGACTGCCGCTTGGCTAGTGGAAAAGTTACAGCGGCCCACGCTCATTATGGAGCCGAATAAGACTTTGGCGGCGCAAATGGCAGCCGAATTTCGGGAGCTACTGCCCAATAATGCCGTTGAATACTTTGTTTCCTACTATGACTATTACCAACCTGAAGCCTACGTTCCGCAAACCGATACTTTTATCGAAAAGGATTCTTCGATTAACGATGAAGTGGAACGTCTGCGGCATTCGGCAACCAATTCGCTGCTCACGCGCCGCGATACGGTAGTAGTAGCTTCCGTTTCTTGTATTTATGGCTTGGGTACCCCGCAAGAATATGTAGACCGCATGGTGCAATTGCGTGTGGGGGATAGGATCGACCGCGATGAGTTGCTGAAGCTCTTCGTCGGCATGCAATATACGCGCAATGATATCGAGTTCACGCGCGGTACTTTCCGGGTGCGGGGCGATACCGTGGAAATCATTCCCGTCTACGAAGAACTAGCAATTCGGATCGAGTTCTTTGGCGACGAAATCGACGCGATCTCCACTTTACATCCGCTCACCGGTAATAAGATCGCCGATACCGACACCGCCCATATTTTCCCCGCTTCGCACTATGTGGCCGGGCCGGAAAGAATGGAACGCGCTATCGCTTCCATAGAGGCGGAACTAGAGGAACGGCTCGCCGAGCTCAAGTCGCAAAATAAACTTCTAGAGGCGCAAAGGCTGGAGATGCGCACTACTTACGATCTCGAAATGATGCGCAATATCGGCACCTGTTCTGGAATTGAGAACTATTCGCGGCATATTGATGGGCGCGGGCCGGGCACTCCTCCAAATACTTTGCTGGACTATTTCCCGGACGATTTTCTGCTTATTATCGACGAATCGCATGTTACCGTCCCCCAAATTGGGGCGATGTATGAAGGGGATATGTCCCGTAAACGCACCCTGGTGGAATACGGTTTCCGCCTGCCTTCTGCCATGGATAACCGGCCGCTCAAGTGGGAGGAGTTCCAGGAACGCATCGGACAAACCGTCTATCTTTCTGCGACTCCTGGCAAATATGAACTGGAACGTTCCGATGGTTACGTGGAACAGATTATTCGCCCCACCGGTTTGGTAGATCCGCTCATCCGAGTCAAACCAACGGAAGGGCAAATCGACGATTTGCTCGAAGAAATCCGCGTGCGGGCCGCGAAACAGGAACGCGTGCTGGTTACCACTTTGACCAAGAAAATGGCGGAAGACCTTACCGATTACCTGTCGGAACGGGATGTGCGGGTGGAGTATTTGCATTCTGATGTGGATACTTTGCGCCGCGTGGAGTTGCTGCGGCAGTTGCGGTTGGGCGAATTTGATGTACTGGTAGGTATTAATCTTTTGCGTGAAGGTTTGGATTTGCCCGAAGTTTCCTTGGTTGCGATTCTCGACGCCGATAAACAGGGCTTCTTGCGGTCAACGACGTCGTTGATTCAAACCATCGGCCGGGCGGCCCGCAATGTTTCGGGCGAGGTCCACATGTACGCCGATACGATCACGCCGAATATGCAAGAAGCGATCGAAGAAACTAACCGGCGCCGCGAAAAGCAAATCGCTTACAACAAAGAACACGGGATCGATCCGCAACCTTTGCGCAAGAAGATTTCCGATGTGACCGATATGCTCGCCCGCGAGGACGTAGATACCGAAACGCTCCTGGCCGGTGGATATCGCACCGAACCCGAATACGCGAAGGGGCGTGCCCCCGCCCGAGAAATCGCGCGGGCCGAGGGCGCGGGGCAGTTGCGGGAAATGATCAACGAACTGAGTTTGCAAATGCATGCGGCGGCTGAACAATTACAGTTCGAACTCGCCGCCCGCTACCGGGACGAAATTAAAGATCTCAAATCAGAACTCTGGCACGCCGAACAGGCGCAAAAATAGAGAGCTAATTAGCATTTTCGGTGCGGGCATGTGTGTAGGCCTTTCGGGTAAGGTGGTGCGCCGGGAGGGGAGTACTTCCAGGAAATATCGGTTCGTCATCACGGCGCTAGCTAGATCATGCCGGATCACGCTTGCGCCCGGACCGAGACCGCACCGCACATTTCGCCAGGTGAGGCCCGGTAAGGGGCATACCCAAAGAAAGTCGGGATTGGTGGAAGGAGACCTTCGGTTCATTTAGCTCAAGCTCTACCGGAGGATTCATAGTGATCTCTCATATTGCTACGACCGTTGCTACCGAGGCCCCGGATATGGTGGTCCACCCGTGGGAATGGATCGTGCTCTCAGTGCTCGTGTGCGGTCTACTTGCCTTTGACCTGATGGGGCATATCCGCAAACCACATGAGCCGACGATGAAAGAATCGGCAAAGTGGTTCGCGTTCTACGTTTCCGTGGCCATACTGTTTGGCTTCTACGTGTGGTTGCAGCACGGAGGCGGCTTCGCGATGGAGTACTTCTCCGCCTACGCGCTCGAAGAATCTTTGTCCATGGACAATATTTTCGTCTTCATCATTATTATGGCGTCCTTTGCGGTGCCGCGTGTACTGCAACAAAAAGTACTGTTCTGGGGAATCATCATTGCCCTCGTGTTGCGGCTCGTCTTTATTTTGCTGGGAGCCGCTATCGTTTCCCGCTTCGCCTGGGTGTTCTTCTTGTTCGGAGCCTTCCTGATCTACACGGCTATCGGGCAAGCCCGGCAGGGGATCGCCGGGGATGAAAACGAGGAATATAAAGAAAACGTGCTGGTGCGCATCACTCGCAAGATCTTCCCGGTTACCAATGAATACCACGGAGATCATGCCATCGTTCGCATTAATGGTAAGCGGCATCTAACGCCCTACCTGTTGTGCATCGTGGCGATTGGCGCCGCTGATTTCATGTTCGCTTTGGATTCCATTCCCGCTTCCTTCGGAGTAACCCAAGAGCCCTACATTATTTTCGCGGCTAACGCTTTTGCGCTAATGGGCCTGCGGCAACTCTTCTTCCTCATTGACGGCCTGCTGGAACGGCTCGTCTACCTGCATTATGGATTAGCCGCAATCCTCGGCTTTATTGGCTTGAAGCTCTTCCTGGAAGCTTTCCATACGTATGGCATGTTGGAGTTTATTCCGGCCCCTTCGCCGGCTGGTTCGCTCATTTTGATCCTCGTGATCCTGCTTATTACCGTGGTGGCTTCGGTAGTCAGATCCCGAAAGCTAGCTCGCCAACAAGCAGCTGAAGAAGAAGACGAAGCTACGGAAAGCTAGCCGTGAGGTTTCGGGCTTTATGAGCCTCTAAACGCGATGCTCTTTACGCGAGGCGCCGCCTGGGTTGCAAGGCCGAGGCGGCGCTTTCGTTGGCCGGGCAGCTGCAGTTTCTAGGAGGCGTGATGTGCCCGTTGCGTTTATATGGTGGTTTTATGGCCGTTTAGCGAGCCGGCGGGCAATGATTGCGCATACCAGGATTTGGAGCTGGTGGAAGACGACGACGGGTACCGTCAGCGGGGCAACGATGGGCCCGGGGAAAATAGCTTTGGCCATGGGTAGCCCGGTGGCCAAGGATTTTTTCGATCCGCACATGAGCACCACTATGCGATCTTCGGTCGATAGTTTTGCCAGGCCCGCAGTCCACCAGGTAAGGCCGAGCATGACCGCGAGCATCACGCAACACAGCAGGCTGAGTACCACGATCGTCCCCAGGGTGACTCCCTTCCACGCGCCTTCTGCGGTGGCGTTGAGAACGGAAGAAAAGACGATGAGGATAATCGAGGTGTTATCTACCGTGCGTACTAGCTTGGGGTGGGCGCGCCAAAAATTACCGACGAATGGTTGTAGGCATTGCCCGAGTATGAACGGCAAAAGCAGCTTGAGGAGCACGGAGGTAAGACCGCCGCCGCTAGCCCCACCCACATCCAGGAAGAGCATCACGAGCAGAGGCGTGAGGAACATGCCCAAAATATTTGAGATCGTGGCAGAGGTGACGGCTGCCGCCACATTTCCGCGGGCGATGGACACCATGGTTACGGAGGACTGGATCGTGGAAGGCAGAAGCGAAAGATAGAGAAAACCGAGCGCGAAACCTTCGCCCAAGAAAGGTGCGGTGAGGTGCCCCAACCCAAAACCGACGAGCGGAAAGAACACATAGGTCGAAATAAGCACCAAACCGTGTAGGCGTACATTGCGTAAACCGCGTAGCACATCGCTAGTTCGCAACCGCATTCCATACACGAAGAACACCGTGGCAACGGCCAGGTCGCCCACAATTTCCAAGACGTGGCGGGGCCCGGCAGGCGCATGAATAAGCAAGCCGGCTACCAAAGCTACCAAAATACCGGTTACTAGCGGATCTGGCCGCCACCTTAGAAGTCTCTTCATAACGCTTAGCAACATTACCAGCGTGCAGCGCGGTTTCTTACCGTAACCGTTTGCCTCTCCGCCCACATCCGGGCGGTTAAGACATGCGGCCCTTCTAATTGCATGCCAAGCTGTGTCTCGGGTGCCAAACCATGCCCGCAGGTTTCTGGAGGCAGTTGGTGCGCAGCGGCGGCAGGTTTCTGGCGAGGCCGGTTCCTAGCCGCCGCCGGTGAAACACTTCTCTCGCTACTTTCGAACATTTGTTCCATACGGTAGGATTGGCCAGGTGAGTGACGTTATCCATGTACAGGGTGCCCGCGAAAATAATCTTCGCAATATCACGATTGATATTCCACGCAATGGCCTCGTTGTCTGCACGGGCCTTTCCGGTTCCGGCAAATCTTCTCTCGCTTTTGACACGATTTTTGCGGAAGGTCAGCGCCGCTACGTGGAATCTTTGAGTTCCTATGCGCGCATGTTCCTCGGGCAAATGGATAAGCCGGATGTGGATCTTATTGAAGGGCTATCTCCGGCGGTTGCGATTGATCAGAAGTCCACGAACCGCAATCCGCGTTCCACGGTCGGTACCGTTACCGAAGTATATGACTATCTGCGTTTGCTTTTTGCGCGCGCGGGCGTGCAATACTGCCCGGAATGCGGGGAACGGATCCGGGCCCAATCGGCTGAACAAATCGTGAACTCCCTGCTTGAATACCCGGATGGGACCCGGTTTATGGTCCTCGCGCCGGTAGTGCGTGGGCGCAAGGGAGAATATGCGGACGTACTGGAAGAGCTCGCCCAGGCCGGCTATACGCGCGCCCGTATTGATTCGGAGGATGTCCGCCTTGATAACCCGCCCAAGCTGGATAAAAAACTTCGCCATGATATCGACGTCGTCGTCGATCGCTTGGCGGTGCGGGAAGGTATTCGGACCCGGCTCACCGATTCCGTAGAACAAGCACTCGGATTATCCGGTGGAGTGATGTTCGTGGTGTTTGTGGACGTGGAAGAATCTGATCCGCGCCATATGCGCCGTTTTTCGGAGAAACGTTCCTGCCCCAACGGGCACGAACTCGTACTGGAAGAAATCGAACCCCGCACCTTCTCCTTCAACGCACCCTACGGTGCCTGCCCGGAATGCGACGGGATCGGAAGCAAACTGCAAGTCGCGGAAGACCTCGTAGTACCAGACGTCACCAAAACTTTACGGGAAGGCGCCATCGCTCCGTGGACGCCCCACCAAGATTTCTTCACCCGGCAAATGGAATCACTCGGAGAAGAACTCGGGTTCGACGTCGATACCCCCTGGCAAAAGCTACCCCGAAAAGCAAAAAATGCGCTCCTCGACGGTTCGAACTTTAAAGTCCAAGTGAAATACCGGAACCGCTGGGGGAGGATGCGCGAATACTCCACTGGCTTTGAAGGCGTACGCCGGTATGTGAAACGCAAGCACAGCGAAACCGAATCGGATTGGACTCGCAACCGCTACGAAGGATATATGCGGGAAGTGACCTGCGCCGTGTGTAAAGGTGCACGGCTCAAACCAGAAGTGCTGGCCGTGCGTATTGGTGAGCTCAATATTTACGAATTGTGTTCGCTTTCCATTGCGGATGCGAAAGACTATCTCGATAACGTCAAACTCGATGCTTTCCAAGCAAAAATTGCCGCGCAAGTGCTGCGTGAAGTGCAGGTTCGGCTGGGCTTTTTGGTAGATGTTGGCCTTTCCTATCTAACTTTGGCACGCGGTGCAGCCACGCTTTCTGGCGGGGAAGCACAACGTATTCGTCTCGCCACGCAAATCGGTTCCGGGCTGGTAGGTGTGCTCTACGTACTCGACGAACCCTCAATTGGTTTGCACCAAAAAGACAATGACCGTTTGCTCGCCACCTTGTGTAAGCTCCGCGATCTGGGAAACACCCTGCTCGTGGTAGAACACGATGAAGATACGATCCGCAGTGCCGATTGGCTTATCGATATTGGCCCGGGAGCCGGGGAAAAGGGCGGCAACGTAGTCTATGCGGGGCCGGTAGCCGGAATTTTGGAAGCTCCGAATTCGATCACCGGGGACTATCTAGCCGGCCGGCGCCAGATCGCGGTACCCCAAAAACGGCGGCCCAGTGATCCGAAACGGCAAATTGTGGTGAAAGGGGCGCGGGAAAATAACCTACGCAATATCACCGTGAAATTCCCGATCGGCACTTTTATCGCGGTTACCGGAGTATCTGGTTCTGGTAAATCTACTCTCGTCAACCAGATCCTTTACCAGTCTTTGGCGAACCAGTTGAATCGCGCGCATGGCGTGATCGGTAAACACACGTCTGTTACCGGGATAGATGAGCTCGAAAAAGTAGTGCATGTGGACCAGTCGCCAATCGGGCGCAGTCCGCGGTCGAACCCGGCCACCTATACCGGGGTGTGGGATCGGGTGCGGGAACTATTCGCGCAAACCCAGGAAGCGAAAGTTCGCGGCTATAAAGCCGGCCGGTTCTCCTTCAACGTGAAAGGGGGCCGGTGTGAGGCTTGCAAGGGCGATGGCACGATTAAAATCGAGATGAATTTCTTGCCGGATGTTTATGTGCCGTGCGAAGTGTGCCACGGGGCCCGCTACAACCGGGAAACCCTGGAAGTGCACTACAAGGGCAAAAATGTGGCAGAAGTTCTCGATATGACGATTAGTGAAGCCCTCGAGTTCTTCGACCCCATCCAGCGCATCACCCGCTATTTGGCGACCTTGGAACGAGTGGGTCTGGGATATGTGCGGCTCGGGCAAAGCGCCACCACGCTTTCTGGTGGCGAAGCTCAACGCGTGAAACTAGCTTCGGAACTGCACCGGCGCAATCGCGGAAAAACCGTGTACATTTTGGACGAGCCGACCACCGGTTTGCATTTCGAAGACGTCCGCAAACTATTACTGGTATTGCAAGGCCTGGTGGACCAAGGTAATACCGTGATTGTGATTGAACACAATCTGGACGTCATCAAATCCGCAGACTGGGTGATTGACCTCGGCCCCGACGGCGGAGCGGGTGGCGGAACCGTCGTCGCCACCGGCACCCCGGAACAGGTGGCGCAAGTTCCGGAATCTTATACCGGGCAATACTTGGCGAAACTGCTAGCTAATACGCCCCAGTAAGCCTCACCCGGGCGGAAGGCGCCTAGGCTAGGCAAAAAGGGCGTCTAAGCTGGGCGGAAGGACATCTAGGCTAAGCAAGGCTATCTGAGCTGGGCAAGGCTATCTGAGCTCGGCAAACAGGAATCTGGCCAGGTACGTACGGAGGAGAGGAGAAAAGTGGCTGATCCACAGAGCTATCGGCCCCGCACCGCGGACATTCCCACGGATCCGGGGGTTTACCGGTTTCTCGACGGCGAAGGCCGCGTCCTCTACGTAGGCAAAGCCAAAAACCTGCGCAACCGCCTGCAAAACTATTTCCAACCGCCGGAAAACCTAATTCCGCGCATCCGGAAAATGGTCTTTACCGCCACCCGCGTGGTGTGGGTGGTAGTCGGCTCGGAAGTGGAAGCCCTCACCCTCGAATATACGTGGATCAAACAGTTCGAGCCGCCCTTCAACGTAATGTTTCGGGACAATAAGTCCTACCCATACGTGGCGGTTTCGATGGCGGATGAATATCCGCGTGCCTATATCACCCGGCAGAAACACAGAAAAGGAAACGTATATTTCGGGCCCTACACGAAAGTGTGGGCAATCCGAAAAACGCTGGATTCTCTGCTCCCAATTTTCCATATGCGTTCGTGTACAGACGCGGATTTTCGGCGGGGGCAACGCACCGGCCGGCCATGTTTTAACACCCATCTTGGCCTGTGTAACGGGGCGTGTGCCGGCCTGGTTTCGAAGGAAGAAAACCGGAAAGCTGCCGAAGCTTTTATTGCGTTTATGGATTCGGATGGGCAAGCCCTCATCCGCGAAAAAACACAGGAAATGCGAGAAGCTGCCGCGTCCCTCGAATATGAAAAGGCCGCCCGTTTGCGCGACGAAATTCAGGCTTTGCAGGCGGCTACCGAACGTAACGTAGTAGTTTTTAACGGCAATCTGAATGCCGACGTTATCGGTTTGGAAGCGGATGAAATTGATGCTTCCGTACAGATTTTCTATATCCGGGGTGGGCGCATTCGCGGCCAACGCGGCTGGATTACCGAAACGGACGGGACGGACCCCGCGGAAGTAATTAGCCAGTTACTGCTCCACGTATATGGGGATCCCGAATATGACCGGTACCGTGGGGTGGGAACGCAAAGTAACCGCCGGGTAGAAGCACCGAAGGCGGTAGATGACCGCGACCATACTCCGGCCGGTGCGATACCTTCCGAAATTTGGGTGCCCGTGTTTCCGACCGATAAATCGGAAATCGAACGCTGGTTGGCCGAGCGCCGCGGTGGGCCAGTGCATTTGAAACGCCCTCAACGCGGTCAAAAAGCGCAGCTTGCCGCTACCGTGCACGCCAATGCGAAGCAAGCTTTCGATCGCAATAAGCTCGCGCGCGCCGCCGATATTACGGTGCGTTCCCAAGCCTTGGAAGAACTGCGCGAAGGATTGGATCTGCCGCGCGCGCCCCTGCGGATCGAAGGTTACGACATTTCGCATACCCAGGGCCATCAACAGGTAGGTTCCATGGTCGTATTCGAAGACGGCTTGAAGAAAACCGCTGATTACCGGCACTTTATTGTGAAAGGCCCGGATGGTCAGGGCGTGCCCGATGATACCGCGGCGATGGATGAAGTTTTGCGACGCCGCCTCCGCCGCCTCCAAGAAGGTGCCTATGGTGACGATGCCGGTGGGGAAGAAGATGCCACGCCGGCCACCCTAGAGGCTACCCCCGCGGATGCTACCGGAGCCGCACCGGCCCGCCGTTTTGCCTATAAACCAGACCTCTTCGTAGTCGATGGCGGCCTGCCACAAGTCAATGCCGTGCAACGCGTAGTAGACGAATTCGACGCCGATGTAGCGGTGATCGGCCTGGCTAAACGCCTCGAAGAAGTATGGGTGCCAGGCGAGGAATACCCGGTGATTTTTCCGCGCAATTCCGCCGCTTTGCGGCTCTTGCAACAGGTGCGCGATGAATCGCACCGGTTTGCGATTACTTTCCACCGCAAGCGGCGCGGCCAAGCCATGACCCGTTCGGTACTCGACGAGATCCCCGGGCTCGGCCCCGCTAAACAAAAAGCGTTGCTCAAAAAACTCGGCTCGGTAAAACGTATCCGCGCCGCCTCCACAGAAGAACTACAGCAAGTTCCCGGCGTCGGCCCCAAACTTGCCCGCGAAATCACAGATTTCTTCGGCACCGCCGAAACGGCCGACGCCACAGGCAGCACTGCGCACGGCGCCACGAAGGGCGCTGCCGGAACGGAGGGCACTGCCGATGCGGACGGAACACCAGCCGGAACCACCACCGAAACGTCAGCGACCGCCACGGACGGCGCCACTATCTCCGCTAACTCGGAGTGCGCATCCGCGTAACCTCCCGCGACTATGGCATGATGGTGAATATGAGCGATATCAATGATACTTCGCGCATCCCGAAGGTGGTGCCGCAGGCAGATGCACAGGCCCATCTGCCACCCGCACAGGTGCCTGAAATTATTGTGGTTACCGGAATGTCCGGGGCCGGGCGTACCCGCGCTGCCAACACGCTGGAAGACTTGGGCTGGTACGTCGTCGATAATTTACCGCCGCGGCTCCTCAAAGCCATGGTGGGTTTGATGTCTCCAGATGGGGGAGTGCAGCGGCTTGCCGTCGTCGTCGATGTGCGTTCGCGCGAATTCTTCGCTGAACTAGTGGGCCAACTTGACGTTGTACGCAAATCCGGGGTGGACTACCGGATCATTTTCTTGGACGCCTCTAATGATGAACTTATCCAGCGTTTTGAGGCGGTGCGCCGCCCGCACCCACTCGAACCACACGGACGTTTGCTGGACGGTATTCGCAAGGAACGCAAACTGCTTACAGACCTGCGTAACCGGGCCGATTCCGTAATTGATACCACCGGGCTTTCCGTCCACGATCTTGCCCGGAAAATCCGTTCCCTCGTGGGGGATGGAACGCAAGACAATGTGCGCATAACCGTGATGTCTTTCGGTTTCAAATACGGTCTGCCCATGGACGCCGATAATGTGGCAGACGTCCGTTTCCTCCCCAACCCGTACTGGGTTTCCGAGCTGCGGCACCTTACCGGGCACGATAAACCGGTAGCAGATTTCGTACTGGAACAGGCCGGCGCCCAAGAATTTGTGGACAAGTATTCCGAACTCTTGATTGGCATTCTGGCCGGATACTCGCGCGAACTGAAACCGTATACCACGATCGCGATCGGGTGTACGGGCGGTAAACACCGTTCCGTAGCGATCGCCGGGGCAATTTCTGAAAAGCTGCGCCAAGCCGGGCAATCCGTACGTACCATCCACCGCGATTTAGGACGCGAATAACCAACTTCCACCAAACTAAACCCACGCCGAAGTACTAAATCCACGGCCCTAAAGCCACACCCACTGCCCTAAACCCACGCGCTAAGTGCCACGCGCTAAGATCACGAACTAGAAACGAAGCACACCGCTGTACAGTAGGACCACAATGCAGTCACACCCAGGTAGTCCGGAAACATCGGCGCGGTGGGAGTGCAGGAACCTAGCAGGAACGGAACCGGAACCTAGCAGGAACGGAACCGGAACCTAGCAGGAACGGAACCGGAACCTAGCAGGAACCAAACCAGGCAGTAGCACCGCTGTACAGCATTACAGAAGCCGCAGAGTACAGCATAAAAATGAGGGATCGAGGCGCATGATGGAAAGGGGAAGTCGGGGGCCCAAAGTGGTGGCGCTTGGTGGCGGGCATGGGCTGGCCGCCACGCTTTCCGCATTACGGCTAATTACCAGACGGATTACCGCGGTAGTCACAGTTGCCGACGACGGCGGTAGCTCCGGCCGGTTGCGAAAAGAATTCGATGTGATCCCACCCGGGGATTTACGCCAAGCTCTTTCCGCACTGTGCGATGATGGCGAATGGGGCCAAACTTGGCGCGATGTGTTACAACACCGCTTCCAATCCGATGGGCCTTTGAGTGGTCACGCCCTCGGCAACCTACTCATTTTGGCCATGTGGGAACAACTCGGGGATACCATGCGCGGCCTGGACTGGGTAGGCCAGCTCCTACGGATTAAAGGCCGCGTGGTGCCGATGGCCCCCATCCCGCTCGATATTGAAGCGAAAGTGGAAGAAGATGGCGAAATTCGTCAATATCGCGGCCAGGTAGAGGTAGCTACGGCGCGCGGCCGGGTCAAACACGTAAATCTGATTCCGGAAAATCCGCCGGCCCAACCAGAAGCCCTAGAAGCAATTGATGCGGCTGATTGGGTAGTATTTGGCCCCGGCTCTTGGTACACCTCGGTAATTCCCCACCTATTGGTGCCAGATCTGCACGAAGCGCTCGTCCGCACGAAAGCACGGCGGGTTATGGCACTCAACTTGGGTACGGAACGCGAAACCCTGGGGATGAGCCCGGCCGATCACGTGCGCTCATTCCACGAACACGCCCCCGACTTGCGGCTGGACGTGATTATTGCCGACCCGCGGGCCATCGACGATCTGGATGCCGTGTATGAAGCGGCCAGCCTTACCGGAGCCACGCTCATGCTCCGCCAGGTGCGGATGCGCGAACATCCTTTCCGCCACGATTCTTTGCGCCTTGCTGCTGCTTACCGGGACGCTTTCGAAGGCCTCATGGGCGATATCGAATAGGCTCATGCAGGCTTCGTTCGGGCTTCCAGCGGGCGCATACGCGCTTCCTGCGGGCGTATACGGGCTTCCTGCGGGCCGCAAGGGAATCATGAAGGCCGCAAGGGATATTGAGTAAGAGATGGCGAACCATTTTACTGCACGAAATGGCTTTCGCACGAGGCTGGAGGGCACAGACACGCCGCGCCACGATGCGCTAGGGTATTTTTTCGTGCCCCGCCATTTCGCGGTGCGATAGTACCTGTTTTTAGGTAATCACTGCATTCACTGGGTGCACCGATTGTTTTATTATTGCCCGCAGTAGAGAAAGAGAAGGATACGCATTGCCCGCTTTAACCGTGCCAGTCAAAGAGGAACTCGCGAAAGTGAAACCCACCTCGCGGGCCGCTGCGATCGCCGAAATTTCGGCGATGTTCCGCTTCGGCGGGGGACTGGTGGTACGGGATTCCCGCCTGGCCCTGATGTGCGAACTTGGCCATGAACTCAGCGCGCGCCGCCTCTGCGCGCTCCTCGAACAGGTGCTCGGCGCAGATTCGGCGGTGGCGCAGGTATCCTCGCAAATGAAACAAGGGCTGCGCTACCGGATCTTGGTAGCCGACCCCCGCGAGAGGTTCGCCCACAAACTCGGGCTTTTGGATTCACGTGGCCGCCCCACCGCCGGTATTGCCACTTTTATCGTGGGCGGTACGAAAGCCGATGCGGCCGCGGCATGGCGGGGAGCTTTCCTGGCGCGCGGTTCACTCATGGAGCCGGGGCGCAATGCTTCCTTGGAAGTAGTATGCCCGCAACTGGAAGCCGCCTACGGGCTAGGAGGGTTAGCCCGCCGGCTCGATATTCAGTACCGGGTACGTGAAGCACGCGGCGCCCAAAGGGTAGATATACGCGGTGGGGAAGCAATTTCTGACATGCTGGCCCGCATGGGTGCCAACGATGCCGTTATCCACTGGGAAGAATTACGCGTCAAGAAGGAAGTACAAGGCACCGTGAATCGGCTCGCGAATTTCGACGACGCTAATATGCGCCGCAGCGCCAACGCGGCCGTGATTGCCGTACTGCGCGTGCAACGCGCCTTCGAAATCCTGGGCGATGATATTCCAGCAAACCTGCGCGAAGCCGGGGAAGCCCGCGTGGCCTTCCCGAGTGATTCTTTGGCGATGCTCGGCGAACGCCTCGATCCGCCGGCCACCAAAGACGCCGTGGCCGGGCGGCTCCGGCGGCTCAACGCCCTGGCTGATAAACGGGCCGAAGAACTGAACGTACCCACTACGCTCGACCACGCGCGGGCGGCCGGGCATACGGATATTTAAAATCCGGAAAGCCAGCCCTTTAAGCCCCTGGAAAACTGGCTATTTAAAGCTCCCAGAAAGCTGGCTTTACCTGCGCCTAAAGAACCTTGGGGAACCGCGGAAAACCCTGCTTCGCCGCCCGAAAAAACAGGACTTTAGGCGCTAAATAAGTATGTTCCAGTGGGCTTTGTGCCCAACGTCGCACGCCTTCTTTCCCGACTCCTGCGTTCTTCCCGCGCAAGCCTGTAAAATTACTAGTGGATACGGGAAATCTCCCGTCCCTACCCCGCAAATCCGCGGGAACCATAGAACGCGCTAAAAGCGCGTGAGGAGGAAAACTAAGTGACTGTACGCGTTGCTATTAACGGTTTTGGTCGCATTGGCCGTGCATTCGTTCGCGCCGTGGAGAAGGAAGACTTGGATCTCAACTTTGAGATCGTCGCAGTTAACGACCTGACCGACGTTAAGACGCTTGCGCATCTTCTCAAGTACGACACTGTCGGCGGCCACTTCCCGGGCACCATCGAACTCACCGAAGATGGCTTCTCTGTTGATGGTAAGGAAATCAAGGTTTTCGCCGAAAAGGATCCGGCACAGTTGCCTTGGAAGGAACTCGGCGTTGACATTGTTGTCGAATCCACCGGCCGTTTCCGCACCCGCGAAGGTATGGAGAAGCACATCGAAGCCGGCGCCAAGAAGGTAGTTCTTTCGGCTCCTGGTAAGGATGAAGACGCTACTTTCGTTATCGGTGTCAATGATGACGAATACGATGCTGCTAAGCACACCCTTATTTCCGATGCTTCCTGCACCACGAACTGCTTGGCTCCGCTTGCCAAGGTTCTCCAGGAGAAGTTCGGCATTGAAAAGGGTTTGATGACTACGATCCACGCTTACACCGCGGATCAGAACCTGCAGGATGCCCCGCACAAGGATCTGCGCCGTGCTCGCGCCGCCGCGCAGAACATCGTGCCGACCACCACCGGTGCTGCCCAGGCAGTATCCAAGGTAATTCCTGAGCTCAAGGGCAAGTTCGACGGCTACGCCGTGCGCGTTCCCGTCATCACCGGCTCGCTCGTGGACCTCACCTTCCAGACCTCCAAGGAAGGCATCACGGCGGAAGAAATCAACGCTGCTGTCAAGGAAGCTGCTGAAGGTGAACTGAAGGGCACCCTGGCCTACACCGAAGAACCGATTGTTTCGACCGACATTGTGCTCGATCCGCACCAGTCGATCTTCGATGCTTCGCTCACTAAGGTACTGGGTGACCTCGTCAAGGTTGTTTCCTGGTATGACAATGAGTACGGCTACACGGTGTCGCTGCTCAAGCTCACCAATATCGTTGCTAAGAGCCTGTAGTCAGATCGGCTAGTCCACGCAATGAATGAGGGAGGTGCCCGTGCGTATGATGTTCATGCGCACGGGCACCTTGTGCTGAAAGGAAGATTTTATGAGAACTATTGATTCGCTAGGCGATTTGGCCGGCAAGAAGGTCCTGGTACGGTCCGATTTTAACGTGCCGCTCGACGCGGAAAAGAATATTACGGATGATGGCCGTATTCGCGCTGCCCTTCCGACCCTCAACCGGTTGCTCGAAGCCGGTGCCAAGGTTATCGTGATGGCTCACCTGGGGCGCCCGAAGGGCAAGGTCAACCCGGACTTTTCGCTAGCTCCGGTAGCTAAGCGCCTGGGCGAACTGCTCGGCAAGGAAGTCACGCTGGCCGCCGATACGGTGGGCGAAGATGCTCACGCCAAGGTGGATGCGATGGCCGCGGGCGATGTGGTCCTTCTCGAAAACGTACGTTTTGATCCGCGCGAAACCTCGAAGGTCGAAGCTGAACGCGAAGAGCTTGCCAAGGAATACGCTTCTTTGGCCGATGTTTTCGTATCCGATGGGTTCGGCGTCGTACACCGTGCGCAAGCCTCGGACTACGATGTGGCCAAGCTGTTGCCCTCCGCAGCCGGGGAACTAGTGTTCAAGGAAATCGATTCGCTTTCCAAAGCCACCGATAATCCGGAACGTCCCTACACCGTAGTGCTTGGCGGTTCGAAGGTTTCCGACAAGATTGGCGTTATCGAAAACCTGCTGCAGAAGGCAGACAAACTGCTCATCGGCGGCGGCATGGCCTTTACCTTCCTGCGTGCCAAGGGCCTGGAAATCGGTAGCTCGCTATGCGAAGACGACCAGCTGGAAACTGCGCGCAAGTACATCGAGGAAGCTTCAGCTAAGGGTGTGGAGCTGCTCTTGCCAGTCGATGTAGTAGTGGCAGAAAAGCCGGAAGCGGGAGTTCCTTCCTCGATTGTTTCCGCCAACGATATGCCCGCCACCGAAGCTGGCTTGGATATCGGGCCGGAAACTGCTGATCTGTTCGCGGAAGCCATTGCTGCTTCGAAGACAGTGGTTTGGAACGGGCCGATGGGCGTGTTCGAAGTAGAAGATTTCGCGGCGGGTACGCGCGCGGTTGCGCAAGCCATGCAGGATGCCGAAGGTTTCACTATCGTGGGTGGTGGCGATTCGGCCGCGGCCGTGCGTACGCTCGGCTTCGACGAATCCAAGTTTAACCACATCTCGACCGGCGGCGGCGCTTCTCTCGAATTCCTCGAGGGGAAGACCCTGCCCGGTATTGCTGTTCTGGAGGACTAAATATGGCACGCACCCCAATTATGGCGGGGAACTGGAAGATGAACCTGGACCACTTGGAGGCAACTCATTTGGTCCAAAAGCTCGCCTGGACGCTGGAAGACGTTAAGCACGATTACTCCAAAGTGGAAGTGGTAGTGCTCCCGCCTTTCACCGATCTGCGGTCCGTACAAACCTTGTGCGAATCCGATGGCTTGCAGATTCGTTACGGCGCCCAAGACGTTTCGATCCACGACGAGGGTGCTTATACGGGTGAGATTTCTACTTCCATGCTCACCAAGCTCGGTTGCAACTACGTGGTAGTCGGCCATTCGGAACGCCGCGAATACCACGGGGAAACCAACGAATTCATCGGTCAGAAAGCCAAGAAGGCTCTGGATGCCGGTTTGACTCCGATCATCTGCTGCGGGGAAGCCCTGCAGGTGCGGAAGGAAGGCAAGCAGGTGGAATACGTGGTAGGCCAGATCGATGCGATGCTCGCCGATCTGAGCGCTGCCGAAGTAGCGAAATCTGTAATCGCCTACGAACCGATCTGGGCTATTGGCACCGGTGAAGTGGCCACCCCGGCCGATGCGCAGGAAGTATGCGGAGCCATTCGGGCGCGCATTGCCGAACTCTTCGATGAGGCGACGGCGCAAGCCGTCCGCATCCAATACGGCGGTTCCGTAAAACCGGGCAATGTGGTTGACATTATGGCGCAGCCTGATGTTGACGGCGCCCTCGTTGGGGGAGCCAGCCTGAAGGCGGAAGATTTCGCCCGTATCGTTACCTACCAACAGTAAAGCCGGATTAGCTGACGTGACGAAGAGCGCGAACGAGCATTCCACTCGTTCGCGCTCTTCCGGCTAAGATGCATTATGTTGCAATAGTTTTCGTACCGAAAGGACGCCCCTGGTGACCGTTCTGCTCTACATCTGCGAGGCTTTTCTCCTCCTCACGAGTATCCTCCTTACCCTTTCTATCCTTTTGCATAAGGGCAAGGGAGGCGGTATTTCCGAAATGTTCGGAGGCGGAATTTCCACCTCCATGCGTTCTTCCGGCGTTGCCGAACGAAACCTGAACCGCATCACCGTGGGCTTGGCCCTCATCTGGTTCATCTCGGTGGTGCTAATCGGACTCATCGTCAAGTTCGGCTAAAACAAACTACAAAAAATGGGCTACTCGCGCAGAGTAGCCCATTTTTTTGTGCCTGTATGTGGCCTGCTTTGCCTAGTTAACGTCTTAGCTGGTGCAACTGGCTGGAGATCGTTCAGCTGGCTGGGGAGCTAGTTCAGCTTGCCGGAGCTAGCTCAGCTTGCCGGAGCTAGCTCAGCTTGCTGGAGATAGCTCTGTTGTTGGCTGGAGCTAGTTCTTTTGGCTGGAGCTAGCTCAGCTTGCTGCGGCCGCTGTTTCGTCTTCGGCGTGCAAAAGCACCAGCCCTTCGGTCAATACTTTGGCGTAGGCCGGATCCGGATTCAAATCACGCAGATCCTCGATCAGCATGGCCTCAATCGAACGGCGTGGCAAGGAGACCGCTTGGTCGTGCCGGCCCGGGCGGTGCATTACCGCATAATCGGTGCCGGGGGAGCGCTGCAAACTCATTTCTTGGCCGTCAGTAAAACTGATCGCCACCGCATTCAGTGCGGTCCCGCGTTCCGAAACCAAGTGCACGCGCTTGCCGGTAAGCAAACGCAGCCAAGCCGCCATAAGTTGCGTAGAAGCATTCGAAAGGTTGCCTGCCACCCGGCAGGAAGCAATTTCCCGGTCTACGAATTCATCGAGCATGGCCGCAATATGGTTACGCCACAGCGTCACGCCCGGCCACGCCAAATCCGTATCACCCGGTTCATAGCCTTCGCCCAAAGCGCGTAGCAAACCGATCGGATCGTCAACCGTCCGCGAGGTAGTAATCCGGCGCTGCGCCATCCGGCCCACATCGGTACGGGCCGGGCAGGCCGGCGAATCTTGGATCCACCAGGCCACAATCGGCGTATCCGGAAGCAAAAGCGGCGTAATCAGAGTTTCCATGTTCTCGCTTGCCGCACCGCGCGGCCGCAAAATCACGATCTCGGAGGCACCAGCCTCCGAACCGGTGCGAATCTCCGCATCCAAACGCGATTCGCTCCCCGCCGGATCGTTCGCGGCAGCAGCGCCGGAGCCCGTCGTACCCGGTGCCGTCGTACCCGGTGTGCCCGCGCCCGTCGCGTCTGTGCCCGCTGCCGAACCACCAGCAGCCGGAGCCGCCGTACCAGCCGCAGGTGCGGCATTTTCTTGCGGATTGAGGACGACGATAACGCGGGAAGGATGAGCGCGCGAAGCGCCGGCCGCCGCGGAGAGTGCGTCACGCACGCCACCTTCGGTACGGGCCACAATAATCAGGGTGAGCACGCGTCCCAAAGCTCCGGAACCGGCGGTGCCGCGCAGCTCATCAATTTCCAAACCGACTCTCGCGGACGTCGTGTCCGTCATATGGCTAATCATGATCCTCCTAAGGCCTGCGCCAGGTATGGCCGTTGCGGGCAAGCATGGCATCAGCACCGGCGGGCCCCCATGTGCCCGGTGCGTAAGTTTCCAGCGTTTCGGGGGAGGAGGCCCAATATTCCTCCACTTGGTCTACGATCCGCCAGGATTCTTCCACTTCCGTCCACTGCGGGAAGAGCGGCGGTTCGCCGAGCAGCACGTCTAGAATTAGCCGTTCATAAGCTTCCGGCGTGTATTCGGTGAAAGCATGGCCATAAGCGAAGTCCATGGTCACATCGCGCAAGCGCATTTCCGAACCGGGCACCTTCGCACCCAACTTGAAGGTCACACCTTCATTTGGTTGTACCCGAATCACCAAAGTGTTTTGCCCCAACCCCGCCGCATCATGGAAGGGCAGGAAAGGTGGCCGTTTGAAAACCACAGCGATTTCCGAAACCCGCCGGCCCAAACGTTTGCCAGAACGCAAATAGAAAGGCACCCCAGACCAGCGGCGAGTTTCAATCGCCAACGCCATGGCACCATAAGTGTCCGTTTGCGAATCTTGCGGAATTCCTTCTTCATCCTTGTAGGAGCGCACGTACTCGCCGCCCTGCCAGCCGGCGTCGTACTGGGCCCGCACCGAGTTGAGTTCCACCGGTCCGAAAAGGTGGGTAGCTTTCAACACTTTTTCTTTTTCGGCCCGCACGGCATCCGCATGGGAAGAAACCGGTTCTTCCATCGCGGTCAGAGCCAGCAACTGGAGCAGGTGGTTTTGGATTACATCGCGGGTAGCGCCAATACCGTCATAGTATGAAGCACGTGAACCGATACCAATATCTTCTGCCATGGTGATCTGCACGTGGTCCACATGTGCCGAGTTCCAGATCGGTTCATACAGTTCATTGGCGAACCGTAGCGCCATAATGTTCTGCACGGTTTCTTTGCCCAGGTAGTGGTCGATCCGGAACACCGAATCTTCCGGGAACACGGCCCGCACGGTGGCATTGAGTTCCCGCGCGGAAGCCGCATCGTGCCCGAAAGGCTTCTCGATAACCACGCGCCGCCAGTTCCCATTTTCGCACCGGTTCAGCCCTGCACCGGCCAGTCCTTCGGTAACCACCGGGAATAACTTGGGCGGAATAGACAGGTAGAAAGCAAAATTCCCGCTGGTCCCGCGAGTTTCATCGAGTTCTTGCATGCGGGCCCCGATCGCCCGATACAGTTCGGGGGAGTCGTATTGGCCTTGCACGGTAGAAAGCCCGTTGAGGAGCTGGGCGAGCGCAGTGTCAGTAACCGGGGTTTTCGCGCCGGCGCGGATCGCTTTTTCTGCTTCCGCGTGCGCGTCGATCTCTCGGCGCACTACTCCAATGATTGAGAACGACGGCGGGAGCAAGCCCCGGTTAGTTAGGTCATAAAGTGCGGGCAGAATCTTCCGGCGGGCCAAATCGCCCGTAAATCCGAAAAGCACAATCCCGCACGGACCGGCAATTCTTTGCAAACGCCGATCTTTCAAAGCGCGTAGTGGGTTGAGAGACATCGATTCCTTATTTCACAACTAGGTACAAAACGGGCCCGCGAGTTAAAGAGTCAAATCTAACTTGGCGAAGGCAAGCGAAATTATCGCTTACTCGCGGTTCCAGAGAACGGGCCGAGGCCGGAACGGCACGCTGGCCACTCCGGCCTCGGCCGAGAAAACACTTAGCCCCTGAGATGGTGCAAGCGTGCCGGTAGCTCCCGCGCACGCGGATGGGCCTACCAGCAGATTGCCAGCGGATTGACGCTAGCAAGCGGTTTCCAGCCTGCTAGCGTCAATCCGCGCGATGCTTACAGCTACGCACGGCACTCAAGAGACCTTCTTGAACATTTTACCGGGTACTAGTTTAGCCTGCTTGTGCGATAGATTCACGAGCGGCCGCCACCACGTGCTCGGCGTCGATACCAAAGTGCTTCATCAGCTCCGCACCGGAAGCAGAATCACCGAAGCTATCAATACCGATAGCCTTACCAGCATCACCTACGTAATTGGCCCAGCCCAAGGTAGAACCAGCTTCGATCGCCACCCGGGCCTTTACCTGCGGCAAGATAACCGAATCGCGATATTCGGCAGGTTGCGCCTCGAACCACTCCAACGCGGGCAGGGAGATCACGCGTGCCCCGATACCCTCGCTAGCCAATTGCTTTTGCGCTTCTACCGCTACGGCAACTTCCGAACCGGTGGCCAGCAGCTGCACGTCTACCTTACCGGTAGGCGAATCGGCGAGCACATACCCGCCCTTGGCTACCCCCTCCGCACTGGTACCTTCCAGGATCGGCAGGTTTTGCCGGGTGAGTACAAGCCCGATCGGTCCGCTCTTATGCTCGAGCGCCGCCGCCCAAGCTGCGGCAGTCTCATTTGCGTCTGCCGGGCGTACTATCGTCAGGTTCGGCATGGCCCGCAAGGACCACAGGTGTTCGATCGGCTGGTGGGTGGGGCCGTCTTCTCCCACGCCCACCGAATCATGCGTCCACACGTAAATCGTGGGGATCTCCATGAGCGCCGCCAAACGTACCGCGGAACGCATGTAGTCGGAGAACACGAAGAAGGTGCCGCCATACGGCCGGGTTAGCCCATCGAGCTGAATCCCGTTGAGGATCGCCCCCATCGCAAATTCGCGAATACCAAAGTGCAGGGTACGGCCGTACTCATTACCGGGGAACATCTTCGAACCGCGATGTGCGGGCAAGAAGGAAGGCTCACCCTTCATCGTGGTCTTATTCGAACCGGCCAAATCGGCCGAACCGCCCCACAGTTCCGGCAAAGTTTGAGCCAGGGAGGTGAGGATCTCTCCGGAAGCATTCCGGGTAGCTACCGGCTTATCGCCCACCTGCCACGAGGGGAGGGAATCCTTCCAACCTTCGGGGAGTTTGCCGGCGAGCACGCGGTCTAGCAACTGGCGCTGTTCCGGGTTTTCTTCCTGCCAGGCAGCGAACTTCGGATCCCAGGCGGCGCGGGCTTCCCGGGCGCGGCGCGCCGCATTTTCCCGCGTGTGGGAAAGTACTTCGGGAGCAATATCGAAGCTCTTATCTGGATCGAGGCCCAAAATTTCCTTGGTAGCCCGGATTTCGGCTTCACCCAGGGCTGCCCCGTGGGAAGCACCCGTGCCCTGCAGGTTTGGTGCCGGCCACGCAATGATCGTGGAAAGCTTGATAATCGAGGGTTTGTCGGTAACCTTTTGGGCCGCCACAATTGCCTCGTACAAGGCTTGCGGATCTTCGCGGTAGTCGCCGCCGTTCAGCCAATCCACATGTTGGGTGTGCCAACCATAAGCTTCGTAACGAGCCAGTACATCTTCACCGAAGGCAATCGAAGTGTCATCTTCGATAGAAATCCGGTTATCGTCGTAAATGACGATGAGGTTGCCAAGTTCTTGGGTGCCGGCCAGGGAAGAAGCTTCCGCAGAAACTCCTTCTTGCAGATCGCCGTCTCCCGCGATCACGTACACAAAGTGATCGAAGGGGGATTCGCCCGGTGCCGTGTTGGGATCATACAAACCGTGGTTGCGGCGTGCTGCCATCGCAAAGCCGACGGCGCTGGCCAGGCCTTGGCCAAGCGGGCCGGTGCTCATTTCCACGCCCGCGGTACGGCCGTATTCGGGATGGCCCGGGGTCTTGGAACCGAAGGTGCGCAGCTGCTCGAGATCTTCCATTTCCAGGCCCGAACCGGCCAGGAATAGCTGTACGTACTGGGTGAGCGATGAGTGCCCAGCCGAAAGTATGAACCGGTCGCGGCCGAGCCAGTTTGGATCAGCCGGGTCAAAATTCATTACCCGCTGATATAGCACGTAGGCGGCCGGTGCCAGGGACATCGCCGTACCTGGGTGGCCGTTCCCGACCTTTTGGACGGCATCTGCGGCCAGTGCCCGCGCGGTATCAACCGCACGCTGATCGAGTTCCGACCACTCAAATTTCGCCATCTTCATCTCCTCTTTCAATCGGAACGAACTTCCACGTTCGCACTATTAGCAAAGTCTATTCTGTTCCCGGCCCGATGCGGGAGTATTCCACCGCACGCAAAGCACCACACCTGCAGTGCGGTTAGTGTTTACACGCCGTTGCGAGCGTGGCCGCGGCACAGTGCGTAAACTCAAAAGCGTGGAAAAGCTTAGGGGACCGCAGGCGCTCGTACGGGCGGGGCAGCAATATTTGGCACACCTCGAAGTGGAACGGGCTTTATCTAACAATACGATTGCCGCGTACCGGCGCGACCTGCAAAAATATTTTCAGCATTTGGAAGCGCGCGGGATTAGCCGCCCGGAAGAAATTCAGCAGGAAGATGTGGCGGCTTTTGCCGATACTTTGGCGGGGATGGCAAAAACTTCGATTGCCCGAGCTATAACTGCCGCCCGTTCTTTCCACGCTTTTCTTTTCGGGGAAGGAATTACCGCTACTAACCCGGCGCAAGATGTGCGCCCGCCCAAACTGCCCGGCCGCCTGCCGAAAACCCTGACGATTATGGAGATAGAACGGCTCTTGGAGGCCGCTTCGGCCGGGGAAGGAGAAATCGGCCTGCGCGACCGCGCTTTGCTAGAAATCATGTATGGCACCGGGGCGCGTGTTTCGGAAGCAGTTGGCCTGGCCATTGACGATATCGACGCCGAAACTCGCACGATTCGCCTTTTTGGTAAAGGCCGCAAAGAACGTGTTTTACCGCTGGGCAGCTACGCCATGGAAGCGGTAGAGGCATACCTGGTGCGGGCGCGCCCCGTATTGGCAGCCCGGGCCACCAAATCCACGCGGGCGAAATCCACGCGGGCCAAATCCGCGCCGGCAAAATCTGCAAAAACACAACCTGGATCTTCGGGGAACCTGGGCCCGGGCAGCGCGTTGTTTTTAAATAAGCGCGGCCAGCCACTTTCCCGGCAAAGCGCGTGGGGAATCATCCAGGAAGCAGCGGGCCGTGCCGGTTTGGCGAGCCACGTGAGCCCGCATTCCTTGCGGCATTCTTTTGCCACGCACCTTTTGCAAGGTGGGGCAGATGTGCGGGTAATCCAGGAAATGCTGGGGCATGCTTCGGTAACCACCACGCAGATCTACACCGCAGTATCGCGCGAACGGCTGCTGGAGGTTTATGCCACGGCCCATCCGCGCGCTTTGCGGAGTACGACAGCCGAGCATCCGGGCAAGCCACCCGCGAAAACGGCGTTAGAGCGGGAAAGGAAATCCAAGCAGAAAAAGGAATCGGAGCAGAAATAGGAAAACATCCGGGAAGATGTTCCGCGCCGTTACACGTCTTGCCGCAAACATTAGGTAACCTGGGAGTGTGACCGAACAAGACGCGCTTTTTGACCAGAGAGATTCCGTAGATTTCCCGGAGCCGCAGCCCTTAGAATCGCACGGGCCCGCCCGGATTATTGCGATGTCCAATCAAAAAGGCGGCGTCGGAAAAACTACTACTACGATCAATTTGGCTGCCGCGCTGGCCGGGTATGGGCGGCGCGTACTCGTGGTGGATTTTGATCCGCAAGGGGCCGCCTCGGCTGGTTTGGGAATCGATCCACGGTCCCTAGACCGCACGATTTATGACGAACTAATTGCCGATAAACCGGATGTGCGGCGCATTATTACGCCCACGAGCGTGGCGGGCTTAGATCTGGTGCCTTCCAATATTGATCTTTCCGCTGCCGAAATCGTGCTGATTAACGAAGTGGCGCGCGAACAAGCTTTGGCGCGTGTGCTCCGCCCGGTGTTAGACGAGTATGACCTGATCATTGTGGACTGTCAGCCGTCGCTGGGCTTGCTCACGGTAAATGCGCTAACCGCCGCGCACGGCGTGATGATCCCTTTGGAAACCGAATATTTTGCCATGCGCGGGGTGGCTTTGCTCGTGCAGCAGATTGAACGCGTGCAAGACCGCCTCAATCCGCGGCTGGTTATTGACGGCGTGCTTCTTACCATGGTTGATCGGCGCACTTTGCATGCGCGGGAAGTGGTCAATTCGGTGCGGGAAGGATTCGGGGACAAGGTGTATAACACCTATATTGCCCGCACGGTGAAGTTCCCGGATGCCACGATTGCCGGCCAGCCGATTACGGATTATGCGCCCGAACATCAAGGAGCGCAGGCTTACCGCCGCTTCGCACGGGAAGTTATAGCGCGAGGGCAGTGTGCATAACCCAGAACAATCCGGAGAATTTGAGGTAAACCTCGAGGTGTTTTCCGGGCCGTTTTCGGTGCTGCTAGATCTGATAGCGAAACGGAGCCTGGACCTTACGGAAGTGGCGCTCGGCGAAGTAACTGACGAATTTATCGCTTTTATCCGCGCCCAAAAAGAGTTCGATCTTTCCGCGGCCTCGGAGTTCCTCGTCGTCGCCACTACTTTATTGGCAATGAAAGTAACGCGGCTGCTCCCGCGTTCCGAAGACGAAGCAGAAGACCTCGAATTTTTGGAGCAACGCGACCTACTTTTCGCCAAGCTTTTACAGTACAAAGCGTATAAAGAGGTAGCGGAAAGTTTTGGGGCTCGGCTCGCACGCGGAGCCGGCGCCGTTCCGCGCAATGTTGCCCCCGAACCCGAATATGCGAACGCGCTCCCGCCCGTGCGCATAACGCTGACGGTGGAGGAATTGGCGATGCTTGCCGTGCAGGCCTATACGCGCAGTCACACCGAACCAGTTGTGGAAATCACGCATTTGCATGATCCGGTGGTTCCGGTTTCCACCCAGGTGGAGTACATCGAAACCCAGGTGGCCGGGGGAGCGGATGTTACGTTTGCGCAGTTGTGTGCTGATGCGCCCAATGGGCAGACCGTGGTTTCCCGGTTTTTAGCCGTTTTGGAGCTGATTCGCCGGCGCGCGATCGCCGTGCACCAAGATGCTCCGCTCGCCCCGCTACATATTCGTGCCACTCCGGCAGAAGATACGGGCGCGCCCCTTACCGGTGAGTTCGACGACGCCGCCGCTGCGGAATCTGCCCGCCCGGAAGGCGCGGAGGAGGAAGAAAACTGTGGATGAACATAAAGGTGCCCTGGAAGCGCTCCTGTTTATTGCGGATAACCCCTTGCCGGTAACCCAGTTGGCGGCGGCAATCGGGCAAAACGAAGAGGTCACCACGTTACTTTTGGAAGAATTGCAAGAGGAGTACGCGCAGGGTCGGCCGCGCGGTTTCGTGTTGCGCAATGTGGGAGGCGGCTGGCGGTTTTACACCAATCCGCAATTCGGGGAGATTGTTACCGCACACCTCGTGGAGGGCCATTCGGGTAAACTATCCACCGCTGCGCTCGAAACTCTGGCGGTGATTGCCTACCAGCAGCCCGTTACTCGCGCACAAATCGCGCAAGTGCGGGGAGTATCGGTAGATGGTGTGGTGAAAACTTTGGCGACCAGAGGGTTCATTGAGCCGTGCGGGGAAACGGAAGTTACGGGCGCAACGCTGTGGGGAACAACGAATTATTTTCTGGAAGCGATGGGCATGAATTCCTTAGACGAATTGCCCCCGCTGGCGCCCTATTTACCCGCGCGCGGAGAACTTGATGAAGTGGAGAAGGAAATTCGATGAGAGAACGCTTGCAAAAAGTAATGGCTAATGCGGGAGTGGCCTCCCGGCGCCATTCGGAAGCCATGATTGAACAGGGCCGGGTGGCCGTAAACGGGGAGATTGTTACTCGTTTGGGCACGAAGGTAGATCCGGATAAAGACGTTATCCATGTGGATGGGATGCCGGTTCCCACTCGCCAAGACGATATTACGATCGCCTTGTACAAGCCGCCGGGCGTGGTTTCCACGATGGAAGACGAGATGGGCCGGCCCTCCCTGGCTCAATATGTGGAAGATCGCCCGGAACGGCTCTACCATGTGGGGCGGCTCGACGAAGATACGGAAGGCATTATTCTGCTTTCCAATAATGGCGAGCTCACGCACCGGCTCACCCACCCGTCTTATGAAGTTCCCAAAACCTATGTGGCGCGAGTAAGCGGGCAGGTCACGCGCGGTTTGGGCCGCGTTTTGGAAAACGGCATCACTTTGAAAGACGGCCCGGCCAGCGTAGACAAGTTCATTTTGCGTGAATCTCAGCCGCGCAATTCGATTGTGGAACTAACTTTGCATGAAGGTCGTAACCGTTTGGTGCGGCGCATGATGGGCGAAGTGGGCCACCCGGTACTGGAACTAGTACGCATCCAGTTCGGCAATATTAAGGCCGGCCGCTTGCGCCCGGGCCAATACCGGATTATTGGTGGTTCAGAACTTTCTACACTGATGCATATGGTAGGAATGTAATGTTTTCCACCGTGCGTATTATCGGGGCTGGTCTGCTTGGCGCTTCCCTCGGTTTACGTTTGCAACTAAGCGGTTCGCAGATAGACCTCGAGGATGCTTCGCCGGTGGCGGTGGCCCTGGCCCGCGATTTGGGGGCCGGGCAGGTTGCCGGCCCCGATTCCGCCACCCCGGAACTGGTAATTGTGGCCGTGCCGCCCGATGTGACCGCGCAGCTAGTGTGCCAAGCCCTGGACCGTTTCCCACAGGCCTTGGTGATAGACGTCGCCTCCGTGAAGGAAAAAATCGCGGAACAAGTAGCTGATCACCCGCACGCCGCACGCTACCTGGGTTGCCACCCGATGGCCGGGCGGGAAAGAAGCGGGGCGATTGCCGCTGACGCGGACCTGTTTGAAGGCCGGCCGTGGGTTATCTGCCCGCGCCCCGAAAACCGGAAAGAAGATATTTCGCGCATCCAGAACTTGGCGATTGAAGTGGGTTCGGTGCCGCGCATTATGCCCGCTGCCGAACATGATGAAGCCGTGGCTTTGGTTTCGCATGTGCCGCAATTGGCTTCTTCTTTGGTGGCCGGAGCTTTGCGGGATGCATCCGAAGACCAGTTGGCGCTGGCCGGGCAGGGGTTGCGTGATACTACGCGGATTGCGCATTCGGATGCCTCGCTGTGGGCTTCAATCGCGGCCGGAAACTGCGCGCGCATAGCCCCGATTATGCGGCAGATTTCTGCGGAGGCAGCTACTTTGGCGCAGGCTATGGAAGCCAGCACGGATGATCCGGTTACCGGGCCGGCCGCTCTTGCGGTTGCCAAAGTGGTAGCTGCTGGTAATGAGGGCGTGAACAGGATTCCGGGTAAGCACGGTGGGGCACCGCGCCGCTACGCCACGGTCACGGTGTTGGTCCCCGATAAGCCTGGCCAACTTGGCAGGCTTTTTGGCGACGCCGGTGAAATTGGAGTAAATATCGAGGATTTGCGAATGGAGCATTCGCTAAATCAGAAAGTGGGGCGCGTGGATCTTTCGGTGGTCCCCGCCCGGGCGGACTTTTTGGCCCACGGCCTGGAAGCTCGCGGCTGGCAAGTAATCCTCGAAGAAGGGACGCAGTAAACGGTGAAAAGCGCGGACAATACGGAAACTGCTGCCAGCAACCCGCCGGTGGTGATTGCGATTGATGGGCCGAGTGGCGCCGGGAAATCTACCGCCGCCAAAGCCGTGGCACGGCGCCTAGGTATTGGGTATCTGGACACGGGTGCCATGTACCGGGCTGCCACCTGGTGGGTTTTGCACAAAAATATTTCTTTAACGCCCGGCGAGATCGACGACGCCGCAGTAACCGCTGCCGTGCGCGAAATGGATCTGCAAATGCCGTTGGATCCGGACCAGCAAACAATCCGCCTGGCGGGGGAAGATATAACGCAGGCGATTCGCAGTTCGGAGATTGCTCGGAAGGTTTCGGCGCTGTCTACCAATTTGGAGGTGCGGGATATACTCGTGGCCCGGCAAAAAGCAATTATCGCCGGGGCGCGGCCGGGGATTGTGGCGGAAGGCCGCGATATTACTACCGTGGTGGCGCCCGAGGCCCAAGTCCGGATCTTATTGACGGCTTCCGCCCAAGCTCGTTTGGCCCGCCGCGCTGCCCAAACCCGAGGCAAAGTGGATGCGCAAGCCCTGGCACAAACCCGGCAAGAAGTAGTGGGCCGGGACGAAAAAGATTCCACCGTAGTGAATTTCACCGATCCAGAACCTGGTGTGGAATTGCTCGATACCAGCGATCTGAATATTGAGCAGGTTGTAGATAAAATAATGGCTTTGGTACCGCTGGACGGTTTGGTGCCGCTGGAAAAAACCGATACGAAGTACGCGGAACGTGCAGCGGCACAGCAGACGCACAAAGTACAGTGACCGGCCGGAAGGATAGGCGATAGGCATGAGTAAGCAAGAATTTGCGGGCGTGGAGTTCCCGGAAGGTATTGACCCGGCCGATTTCGTGCCCGCCGACGGGGCGGCAGCGGAAGGTGCCTCCGAAAATGATGCGGCCCGGGAACGGGTGATGCGCGCCAGCCTGGATGCCTATGATCTTTCGGAAGAAGATCTGGCGATGCTCGCGGGCGAGGATTCCGCCGCGGCACTCGGCGCCGAAGGTGGTTTACCCGTCGTCGCCGTGATTGGCCGGCCCAATGTAGGCAAATCTTCGCTCATTAACCGAATCGTGGGGAGCCGGGTCGCGGTGGTGCAAGACGAACCTGGTGTCACCCGGGACCGGGTGTATTACGACGCCGAATGGCTAAACCGGAGATTTACGCTGGTCGATACTGGCGGGTGGGAAACCAATGCGCGCGGGATCCACGAATCAGTAGCAAACCAAGCGGAAATTGCGATGCACAGTGCGGACGCGATTATTTTCGTGGTAGACGCCACCGTGGGGATTACGAATACGGATGAGGCTTTGGTACGTGTGGTCCGCCGCGCGAATGTGCCGGTAGTCCTGGCCGCGAATAAGGTTGATTCGCAAACGCAAGAGGCGGATGCGGCTTACCTGTGGAGTTTGGGGTTGGGCGAGCCGTATCCGATTTCGGCCCTGCACGGGCGCGGCACGGGTGACATGCTCGATGCCCTCATGGAGGTGCTGCCCGAAAAGTCACAGGTAGCAAATCCGCGGCCCAGCGGCGGGCCGCGCCGGATAGCCCTGGTAGGCCGGCCGAATGTGGGGAAGTCTTCCTTGCTCAACCAGCTGGCGGGGGAGAACCGGGTGGTTGTCAATGAACTCGCGGGTACCACGCGTGATCCGGTAGATGAAGTGGTAAACCTGGCGGGTAAGGACTGGATTTTCGTGGATACCGCGGGGATCCGGCGCCGCCTGCACCGCACCCGCGGCGCGGATTACTATTCTTCGCTCCGCACCCGCGGCGCGATCGCCCAAGCCGAACTTGGCTTGGTGCTCATTGATGCTTCCGAACCGCTTTCCGAACAGGATATTCGGGTGATTCAACAGGTGATTGACGCCGGTTTGGCACTCGTGATCGTCTGTAATAAGTGGGATGAAGTTGATGAGGAACGCCGCCACGAACTGGACCGCGAACTGGAAGAAGAGCTCGTGCAAATGCAGTGGGCTGAACGCGTGAACCTTTCGGCGAAAACCGGTTGGCACACCAATCGTTTAGCCGGGGCCATGGAACGTGCCCTGGCCTCTTGGGATAAACGCATAACGACGGCGAAGCTCAACGCTTTCCTAGGGGAGACCGTAGCTGCCCACCCGCACCCGGTGCGGGGCGGAAAACAGCCCCGGATTTTGTTCGGCACCCAAGTTTCGGCCCGTCCGCCACGGTTCGTCCTCTTCGCTTCAGGCTTTTTGGAACACGGCTATCGCCGGTTCCTCGAACACCGCCTACGCGAAGAATTTGGCTTTGCGGGCACGCCAATCCAAATTTCGGTGCGCGTGCGTGAACGCCGCCGCAAATAGCGGGCCCGTAACCGCGCCACGGCACAAGCAGCGGGCGCGCGCAAGGGCACAAACAGCGGGCCCGTAACCGTGCAGTCAGTGGGCGTTCAATCGCTCCACCGGTAGCGGGCCCGTTACGGTTCCAAACGGCCTGGCGTTACGCTTCCAATCGGGCTGGCCTAGTGCAGGGCGGCCGGGAGCACGATGTGCGCGGAAGCGGGGAGCTTTTCAAACTCTTCCACCATGCCGGAGGCGATCTTCCGGGCCCGCCCGAAAGGCAACCTTTCTACCGGTGCCGATACCGAAACGGCGATCTTACTGCCATCGGGAAGATTTAGCGGGACGGAAACACAGGCAATCCCGGTCTCGTTTTCTTCGCACTCGTAGGCCCAGCCTTCGCGCCGCACGCGCTGCAGATTCTCCTTAAAGCTCTGCCGCAATTCCAGGGTGCGAGCCGAGCTGGGGACGCGCTCGTAATACCAATCAATTTCTGAGTCCGTCAGTTCGGCCTCACCGAGCAAAGCCCGGCCGAGCGCCGTCGTCGCCGCCGCAACCTCCCGGCCCACATACGAAACCACTCGGATAGCTCGCGCGGGCTCTACTTTATCGATATAGCGGACCTTGTCATTAACCAGAATCCCGGCATGCACCAGTTCGTTGTAGCGAATCGAAATACTGCGCAAGGCAGGGCGAATAGATTCCAACAAAGTTTCGGTGCGAGTGGCATATCTCACCAGGGGAGTGATGCCGTCACCCAGGTAATAATTCCCGGTAACGATGTCTTGATCTACCCATTCGCGCGCCTTCAAAGTAGAAAGCGTGTGATGCACCGTAGCTTTATTAGCTTCTATTGCAGCGGCAATTTCCCCCAAGCTTTCCCCTTGCGGGCCACATTCGGCAAGATACTCAATAATCGTTAGAGCACGGTCAATTGAGGACAGCCGCTTTACCGGTTCACGCCGTTTACTACGCGCCTCCCGTAAAGCGCGGGCATTAATAGGTTCTTGCCGTGCCTGCTGCTCTTCGCCGCTCATACAAAACTCCTTACACGCCTCCGGTTACCGCTGCGAAAACGCACGGGCCGGTGGCTCCTGATGCACCCGAAATCCACCACAAATCATGTATAGCGCGCCGCAGCGCGCTACCTGTGGGCCAGCACCTTGCGGCCAGCTTCATTGACTTTCAGCCCGGCGGGTGCGAGATATCCGCGCCACAGCCTGGGCTTTTATCGTGCGCGGAAAAGAAAACGATGTACGGCATATTTTAGCGACAGCAACCCGGTTTGAGGAAATGAAGTATAAAGCGCAACAATTTAGGACCCTAAGCACGCCCAAAAATCAAAAAACCATGTAAACTGTTTCCATCCGCTAAACGTGCGTTTCGCATGGTGAAACAATGTCGGGCAAGACCCAGCCTGGCACCCACCCGGAAGAGCGCGCTGGCATGGCCGCCAGCCACCCTTTCGAGCGCGCTGCATTCGTTATAACCAGATTGTAACTGGGGGGGGTACTCATGCCAATACTCTGGCTCTGTGTGGGCATTGCGCTAATGCTCGTTTTAAACATCAAATTTAAGTGGAATTCCATGCTGGCGCTCCTCCTTGCCGCGGTCATAGTGGCTTTGGCGAACGGGCTCACCCCTTCCGCCGCCCTGGATTCGATCACTAAAGGTTTTGGTTCCACGCTCGGCTCGCTGGCAATCATTGTGGTTTTTGGGGCCATCATCGGCAAACTCATGGTCGATTCGGGAGCTTCACATGTTTTAGCGAGCACGCTGATTGATAAATTCGGCGTGCGGTTTATTCGCGTGGCGGTAGCAATTATCGGCGTCATCTTCGGAATCGCCATGTTCTACGAAGTAGCTTTCCTCATGCTTGCCCCGCTCATTATTTCCATTGCCCGGGAAGCCAAGATTTCCTGGCTTAGTCTGGCCGTCACCGGGGTAGCGGCAGCAACCGTGGCGCATTCAATTTTCCCTCCGCAGCCCGGACCGGTAGCCCTGATCGAGGCCTACCATTCCGATTACGGCACGGTTTACCTGCTGGGGATTCCTATGGTGATCTGCATGATCGCCGTGGGTGGCTTCCTTTATCCGCGCCTGTTGCACAAATGGTCGGGTATGACGGGCCGGCCGGTACCCAATTTCATGCGCAAGGATGAAGACGTAGTCATTGATAATCCGCCCTCATTTGCGGTTTCGCTATTCGTTCCGCTATCGCCGGCGCTCATTATGATCGCTGTCACCATCTGCAATATTTTTGTAGATAAGGAAAGCACGCTTGGGCAATGGCTGAACTTCTTCGGCTCCTCCCAAGTAGCTATGGCAATTGCTTTGCTCTTGGCCTTCGTACTCTTTGGTACCCGCCAGGGCCACGATATGAACTGGAACATGGAGCGTTTCAATTCCGGTGTTTCTAGCATTGCCGGCGTCATTATGATCATCGGCGCGGGTGGGGCATTCAAGCAAGTGGTACTCGATTCGGGGGTGGGCGATTATATTGGCGGCCTAATGACGGCCGGCTCTGTTTCGCCGTACATCATGGCGTGGTTGATAGCCGTCATTATCCGGCTCGCCACGGGCCAAGGTGTGGTGGCGGCAATGACGGCTGCTGGTATAATTGTGGGAGCTGTCACAGATCCGGCAACGGGGATGATTATCTCCACAATCAATCCCGCTTTGCTGACTTTGGCTACTGCCTGCGGGGCAAACTTCTTGACCCACATCAATGATGCGTCCTTCTGGCTCTTTAAAGAGTATTTTGATCTCTCGATCAAGGAAACGCTCATTACGTGGGGCGGGTTGCTTGCAACCGGGTCCATCACCGGTCTCGCCTATGTCATGGTCTGCTCGATCTTCATATAAGCGAAGGCTGATAGCACACCGCAAAACGCGGGGTGTAAAGCCAGGCTCCTCGGGGAGCGAACTACAATCAAAGGTGATAAATCTATGAAATTAAATATTGAGTCTCTCAGTACCGATGCTGCCGCGTATGCCGAAGCCGGCGTGCGGGTTCCTCGCTTCGACGTGGCAAAGATGCAGGCCGAAGGCAAGAAATCGCCGCGTTGGGTACACCTGGGTGCGGGCAATATCTTCCGCGTTTTCCAAAACCGCATTGCCGATGACCTCCTTGCCGATGGCGAGTTCTGGCCGATTACCGCGGTGCAGCCGCGCGGCCCGGAATCTTTGGAACGTTCCTTGCGGGCATATGACGATCTCACCTTGGCCGTCACCCTTTCCAATGCGGCCACCGAATACCGCGTAATTGCCGGTATTTGCGAATCTCTAGCTTCGGAACGCGAAGAAGATTACGAACGCTTGCGGGAAATCTTTACCCAACCGCAGGTATCGATCGTCACCATCACGATTACCGAAAAGGGCTATGTGATTACTGATTCCCATGGCAATCTGCGGGAAGACGTACTCACTGAACTCGCAAATGAGCCGGATTCGAACCACTTGCACACCATGGTGGAACTGGCGGGCTTGCTCTACGCCCGGTACCAAAACGGGGGAGCCCCAATCACCCTTATCTCCACCGATAACTTCTCCCACAATGGCGATGTGCTGAAGACAGCGCTGACCACTATTGTGGAAGCTTGGGCGCAGCGCGGCGCGGTTCCGGCAGAGTTCGTTGCCTGGTTGGAAGACGAAAAGAACGTCACCTACCCGATCACGGTGATCGATAAGATCACCCCGCGTCCTTCCGAAAAGGTAGCGGCACAGATCGCTGAACTCGGGTTTACAAACCTCGGGATCGAACTTGTAGGCCGCACCCCGATGGCTGGTTTCGTGAATGCGGAACCGGCAGAATACCTGCTCATTGAGGATAAGTTCGCGGGTGCTCGCCCGCCGCTTGAGAAGTACGGCGTGATCCTTACTGATCGCGAAACCTGCGATAAGTTCGAGCGGATGAAGGTTACTACCTGCCTCAACCCGCTCCACACTGCCCTTGCCATTACGGGATGCCTCTTGCGCTTCCCGACCATTGACTCCGAGATGCGGGACGCAGATCTTTCGCGGCTCGTCCACATCCTCGGTTACCAAGAAGCGATGCCGGTGGTCACCGATCCCGGCGTCGTTTCTCCGGAGGAATTCCTCAAGGAAGTGCTGGAAGTTCGCTTCCCGAACCAAGCCCTGCCCGATTCCCCGCAGCGTATTGCGATGGATACTTCGCAAAAACTGCCGATCCGCTTCGGCGTCACTCTCACTGAGTACCAGAAGCGGGGGCTGGATATGGAGAGCTTGGTTGCGATCCCGGTGGTCTTTGCCGCTTGGTGCCGCTACCTGCTAGGAGTCGCCGACGACGGCGAGGCCTTCGAACCTTCCTCCGACCCGCTCCTGGAAGAACTCCAGGCGCTGCTTAAGGATGTCAAGCTGGGCCAGCCCGTGGATGCCCACGCGGTACTTCAGCCCATCCTCTCTAATGCCAATATCTTTGGCCTGGATCTCTACACCACTCCACTCGCGAGCAAGGTAGAGGCCCTGTTTACTCGCATGGTCGCCGGCCCCGGCGCTGTTCGCGCAACTATTCACGAGGAGATTAGCAAGTAATGAAAATGACGTTCCGTTGGTACGGTGAAGGAAACGACCCGATTCCGCTCCAGTACATCAAGCAGATCCCCGGTGTTTCCGGCATTATGGGAACTCTCGCCTACAAAGAAGCAGGTGAGAACTGGGAAAAGGACGAAATCAAGAAGCTGGTAGACGGCGTCCATGCCGCGGGCCTGGAATGCGAAGTTATCGAATCCGTCAACGTTCACGAAGATATTAAGCTCGGGCTTCCCAGCCGCGATGAATATATCGAGAACTATAAGACGACGATCGAAAATCTGGCCGAATTTGGCGTAAAGGTTATCGTCTACAACTTCATGCCCGTTTTCGACTGGCTGCGTACCGATCTGGCCCACGTGGATCCGGAAGATGGCTCCAATTCGCTCTTCTATGATGAAGACGAAATCCAGGGCATGACTCCGCATGACATTGTGGCCAAGACGGCGGAAGGCTCCGGCGGGCTCACCTTGCCGGGTTGGGAACCCGAACGTCTTTCCCACCTCGATGAGGTTATGGAAAAGTACCAGGGCATGACGGGGGAGAAGCTTCTAGAAAACTGGAAGTACTTCCTGGATGCCATTATTCCGACCTGTGAAAAGGTCGGTATCCGCATGGCTTGCCATCCTGACGATCCGGCATGGGATCTGTTTGGGATTCCGCGGGTGTACAAGAGCCTGGAAGATATTGATCGGATTCTCGATCTCAACGATTCGCCGGCGCACGGCCTGTGCGTTTGCATTGGCTCGCTGGGTTCGAATGTAAATAACGATGTGGCTGCGATCCTGCGTCATGTGGGTAAGCGTGGCCGGCTCGTCGCTTCGCACTTGCGTAATGTGAAGCACTTCTCGGAGCGTACCTTCAAGGAAGCTCCGCACCTTTCGCGTACCGGTGACCTTCCGATGGAAGAAGCCGTGGAAGCGATTTACGACGTCGAGAAGGCTGCGGCCGACGCTGGGCAACCCTATGAGGTGTACGTGCGGCCCGACCACGGCCGCATGATCTGGGGCGAAGAAGGCCGTCCGGGCTACCCGCTCTACGATCGTGCGCTCGGCACCCAGTACCTACTCGGGCTCTGGGACGCCACCAAGAAGCAAAAGGAGAAGGCGAGCAACTAATTATGGCGAAAAAACAACTTCCTGACGTACTACCGTTCTTGGAGGCCAATCCGGTTATCCCCGTCGTCGTCATCGATAATGCGGACGACGCCGTCGCCACCGGTGAGGCACTAGTTGCTGGCGGTATTCACTGCGCCGAGGTCACTTTCCGGACCGAAGCTGGCCGCGAAGCCGTCCAGAAAATGTCTGAAGTTGCGGGCATGACGGTGGGAGCCGGCACGGTTCTCAACCGGGAATGGGCCGAGGAAGCGGCCGATCTGGGGGCGAAGTTCTTCGTTAGCCCAGGTTGGAGCGAAGCCGTGGCCGAGGTTGCCATCGAACGCAATATTCCCTATCTTCCGGGCTTGCAGACAGCCACGGAAATCATGGCGGCTCTGGAATACGGCACGCGTGCCGTCAAGTTCTTCCCCGGTGGGGAAGCTGGTGGCCTGAAGATGGTTCGGGCCTTGCGCGGACCGTTCCCTGAGCTTCTCTTCGTCCCTTCGGGCGGAGTGAATGCCAACAACATCACCGAGTGGATTTCGGATCCGGCCATCGCGTCCGTTTCCGGATCCTGGACGGTCAAGCGCGCCCTCATCAACGAACACAAATTTGAGGAGATCACGCGCCTTTCTAAAGAAGCAATTGATAAAGTCAAGGAGACTGCGCAGTGAGCGAAGAACTTAAGGTTAAATCCGCTGAGGAGACGACTTATGACGTCGTCTCGCTTGGCGAGGTGATGCTGCGGCTAGATCCGGGCGATTACCGGATTCGTACGGCTCGCACTTTTGCGGCCTCCGAAGGTGGCGGCGAGTACAACGTGGCTCGCGGCTTCCGCCGGGCATTCCGCAAACGGGGTGCGATCCTCACGGCACTGGTCCGCAACGAAGTGGGCCTGCTGCTCGAAGATCTCATCCTGCAAGGTGGTCTGGATACCCAATTCATCCACTGGGTGGAAGACGATGGTATCGGCCAGGCCGCCCGTAATGGCCTGAACTTCACGGAACGTGGCTTCGGGGTCCGCGGGGCAGTGGGTTGCTCCGATCGCGGCCACACCGCGATTTCCCAGGCCAAGCCAGAAGATTTCGATCTGGATTACCTTTTCGGAGAACTGGGTGTACGGTGGCTACACACCGGCGGTATTTACACCGCTCTTTCGGAACAGACCGCCCAGACGGCCCGCGCTGTAATGGCCAAGGCGAAGGAATACGGAACGGTGATCTCTTATGATCTGAACTTCCGTTCTTCCCTGTGGAAGGACCACGGTGGCAAGGCCCGTGCCCAAGAGGTAAACCGGGATCTGGCCCAGTACGTAGACGTCATGATCGGCAACGAGGAAGACTTCACGGCTTCCCTCGGCCTGGAGATCGAAGGCGCCAACGAAAACCTGGATAACCTGCAGGTGGAATCCTTCCGCAAGATGATCGAGAAGGCCACGCAAACCTTCCCGAACTTCAAGGCAATTGGGACCACCATGCGTCAGGTACGTACCGCCTCCATCAATGATTGGGGAGCGGTGGCCTGGATGCAGGGCCAAGGCTTCGTGCAGGCACGCCAGCGCGACGGCCTGGAAATCTTTGACCGGGTAGGCGGCGGTGATTCCTTCGCTTCCGGCCTTATCTACGGGATCATGGAAACCGGCGATATCGAAAAGGCAGTAAACCTGGGCGCGGCCCACGGTGCGCTGGCTATGACCACGCCGGGTGACACCACGATGGCCTCCCTCGAGGAAATCGAAAACCTGGCAGCCGGTGGCTCGGCGCGCGTGAAGCGCTAGACTGTAGCTACCATATTTCCCAGCGGTGGGGTGTGAGGGCTACCTGCCCTCACACCCCACCGCCTATACTTTTGCCATGTTCACGGAACTTCGTAAGTAGACATAAAGGAGTGGCGATGACTTTTGTGAATATCTGTGCCCTGTCTTATCCGCAAGGTGCCGAGAAGATGATCGAGGAACGTTTCGCTCACCGGGCCGAAATGGTAGACACTATGGAAGGCTTCCGGGCGTTCAAGTTGTTGCGCCCGGTAGAAGGCGAAAACCGCTATTACGTGGTAACCGAATGGGAGAGCGAAGAGGCCTTCAATAAATACATGGAATGGCGCGATACTCGCCCAGATCCAGCAAAACAGCCGCAGAATACCGGCATGGAAATAACGCTCATGAATTTCGAGACCGTCGAAGATACGGAAGTGGCCGGCAAGTAACCCTGCCGGCGCGCGCTTTTGTTAGCTGCGTGGTTTTGTTTGCCGTACGGTTTCGTTAGCCGCGTGGTTTAGCCAGCCGTGTGGTTTTATCGGCAGAATAAAACCGCCTGCTTTACCAAATCTTTTCTCCCACTTTGTACCGCCGCCCCGAATTTTCTCACCACTGAGAATTAATTCGGAGCGGGTACCAAGTGAGCTGATCTGCAAAGCAGGCGGTGCTGACTATATTTCTAGTTAGCGTTGTATTTATTTTTGCAAGGGATAGTCACACCGGGACCGGATCCTCGAAATCACGCAACTTTGCGTGCGCGCAATACCTCGGAGTACGGTGTTGTTATTTATGCGTGCTCGTCAGCCCATTCCATAATGAGAGTGAGGAATCCGGGAGTTCCTTCCGGAGACTGCTGGGCAAGCTTCTCTACGTACGCCGCCGTGAGCGGAGTATCGCGTTCGAAGCGCGCCTGCGCATCCTCATCTACACTATCGGGAGCATTTGCCTGCAAGGCGTGGTACTGAGCGGTTTGGCCGGCAACCAGAGTGACCACGAAAGAGGCAACATCCTGGTCAAAACCATCATCCATCAAATTAGCGATGGCCGGTTCAATCGCATTGCAAGACCAAACCACGAGGCGGGGATCACCCACTAGCTCGTCTGCCAAGCCTTCATATTCGTCGAAGAGCTTGGTGTATTCTTTACTCAGTTCAATCAGTGTGGTCTTGTAATCCAAACCGCTTTCTACCGGCTGTAGTTGCCGAAGTGCGTGCTGAATTGCCACTTCTACGACTTCCTGACGGCCGGAGAAAATACGGTAAACGGCAGGTGCTGCCACGCCGATCTTCCCTGCAATGTCATTCATCGTGAACTCATGTACGCCAATCTCAAGAGCAGCCTTGACGACGTCGTCCGCATTAAAACGCTGCTTGCGGCCTACCTTTTTAGGTCTTGAATCTTTCACGCGTTCCATCCTAGCTATTTTTTCGGTTTTATAAGGTCTAACCTGCGCTATTTGAGAAAAATAGACAATCTCTCTCAGCATCTTCACAGGAAAACGATCTCGCGTCTCTATTCCCTTCTTTCTGCAGATTTTAGCCGAAATCGTTTATGGAAGATAGTTTTATTCAACCAGGAAAATAGATATCTTGATAGCGTAAATACCCCCGCAACGCTCGAAAAACTCTCCGTTTTGAAGCGTTGCGGGGGTGGCTACCGTATTCGCGGTAAGTGAAGGAGCTCTAGCCGGTATTGCGCATGCCAGCGGCAATACCGTTAATCGTGGTTAGGAGCGCCCGCGTATGGTACTGAACTTCTTCCGAATCCGGGTTTTCGTTGGCACGTACTCGCTTGAGCATTGCCACCTGCATGAAGTGGATCGGGTTGAGGTACCGATTTCGTACATCCAGGGTGCGCCGCAGCACGGGCTGGTTGCTCAGAAGCTTATTTTCGGATACGAGCCACTCGATTTGTTCCACGGTTAGCTCGTATTCCGCCCGAATCTTATCGAAGATATGGTGCAGTTTCGGATCGACCAAGGATTCTACGTAGTAACTCGTAATATCCAAATCGGTTTTCTTCAGCGTCATTTCGATATTCGAAATGGTGGCCGCGAAGAACACCCATTCGTCCTGCATTTTTCGCAGGGCGTCTCCATATCCGGCTTCTCGTGCGGCCTTGATACCAGATCCGGCCCCGTACCACCCGGGCACAATCTGCCGGGATTGCGTCCATCCGAATACCCAGGGGATAGCCCGCAGGCCATCCAGCCCTTTCTCCGACGTCGTCCGTTTGGAAGGTCGCGAACCGATCTTCATATCCCCGAGCTGTTCCACCGGGGTGGATTGCACGAAGTATTCCGGCAGGTCCGGATCTTGTGCCAGCTCCTGGTAGGCCTTGTATGCTTCATCGCTCACGTATTGCATGATTTCCGTATTGGAATCTTGCCGGGAGCGGGAGAGCCGGGCCGTCTTGTGAATGGTCGAACCTTCCATAACGGCGGCCACGGAAAGCGAAAGGTTTTCCAGTGCCAACTCGGGAAGCGTGTACTTATCCGAAATCACTTCACCTTGTTCGGTGAACTTGATCGTCCCGTCCAGTACACCCGCCGGTTCACCCAAGATGGATTCATATGTAGGCCCGCCACCGCGGCCCACGGAGCCACCGCGACCGTGGAAGAGGCGCAACTGGATTCCGTAACGCGCGGCAACATCACGCAGTTCGCGCTGCGCCCGGTGAATCTCCCATTGGGAGGTCACCACGCCGGCGTCCTTATTAGAATCCGAGTAGCCGAGCATGATTTCCTGCACGTCTCCGCGCATCCGCACAATCTCCCGATATTGCGGATTTTCTAGCAGTTCGGTGAGGATTTCTCCCGCGGCCTGCAGTTCCGGAATTTCTTCGAGGAGCGGCACGAAACCAATATCGGCATGCTTGCGGTCACCTTCCAAGCTCACCAGCCCAGCTTCCCGGGCAAGCAGGGCGACGGCGAGGATATCGTCTGCGCCGTGCGTCATGGAAACGATGTAGCTTTCGATGCAGTCCTTACCGTAGATTTCCTGGGATTCCTTAATCACCTGGAAAACTTCGAAAGTCTTGCGTGCTTCGGCTGAAATCGGGCTGTCTTCGCGGCCGATAGTGGAAGGTACGAGCGGGCGGCAGGTTGCCAATTCGTTTGCCAGGAATTCTGTACGTTCCTTGCGGGTTAGCTTCCCGTAAGGCTTGTCTTCCGGAGAAATGAACCGGTCGCATAGTTCTGCCAGCAAATCGTGATGCTTTTCAGAATGCTCCCGAATATCCAGCGTGACCAAGGAAAGGCCCATGCCTTCCGTGACTTGCTGGGCTACCAAAAGCTCCGAATCGGCGATCCGGTGGCCACCGTGGCGGCGTAAAGCATCCCGAATCAGCTGGAAATCAGCTTTAATTTCCGCGCCTTCGGCATAGTCATAGCCGGGCTCGTGCGGAGTTCCTTCGCGGATACGCTTGCCGGTGCGGCGCAGTTTTTCCCGCATAACGCCAAGCTTGATCCGGTACGGCTCTTCTTCATACATATCCCGCTGGATGGTATCAACCAGGCCCGGATATTCGTAATCCTTTTCCAAGGAAGCTCGCAGCTCCGGATCATCACCCGTCAAGGTCGAGGAAACCGAAAGCATCAGCATGGAACGATTGATCAGCTCAATCGCAATATCGATTGCGGTGATGGACTGCAGTTGCAAAACTTCCCGCGTAACCTGCGGGGTCACATACGGGTTGCCGTCTCGATCGCCGCCGATCCAGGATCCGAAACGTACCGGCTGGGCACCATCAGCTAATTGCACGCCGTATTTGGCAAGCTCATCGCGCAAGATCGTGAGCAGTTTCGGGAGCGTATCCAAGTACAGGCTCCGCAAGTACCACATCACATTGCGGGCTTCGTCCATCGGAGTGGGTTGGAAGCGGCGCAGTTCGTCCGTAAGCCAGATACTTTCAATCAGCGTGGCTAGTTCGCGGTCTTGCCGCATACGTGCTTCTGATTCCGGTTCCGTAGTCTCACCCACGATTTCGGAAATTCGCCGCAGCTTCGTAAGCAAAGCTCGGCGTTGTGCTTCAGTGGGGTGGGCGGTAAATACCAACCGCACGTCTAGTTTTTCGACGACGTCTTGCAGGGCTTCGGTTCCGCATTGCTCCACAATGCGGCGCACCGCCCGCGGAATCCAGGATTCCGGATCGTCTTGATCCGGAATGGAACGGACACGCATTACCTGTTCTGCGGCATTAGCGAACAGGAAATACTGCGAGAACGCACGGGTCAGGATAATCACTTGGTCTAGTGGCAAGGCATCGATCCCGCGCTGGAGCTCGGAGGCGGCTTCGTCCGCATCCAGATCCCGCGAAGCTGAACGTACCCGTTCCACTAGATTCAGTACGTCAACACCATGTTGCTCTTCGATTTCTTCGCCGAGAAGCGTAGTGAGCCGCCGTACCGCTGCGCGCAACGGGGCATCTACATCTTCTTCATTCTCGGAACTACCAAACGAAGTAACACTCATGAGCACCTCCTAGATATCTGACTTGTTCACCTTACCGCCCGAGCCAGAATTTTTTCTGGGCCGTCTCAGAAAAAAGTATCGTTCAGGCAAGCTTTAAGCCTCTAAATCTATTAATGGCGGCGGTGATTTCCAATACCCGCGGGCGGGCGAGGTTTCCCGGGTGGCCGCGATGGTTTGCAAGCGCGTCCAGGCCGCGTTCCGCAATGAGTTCTTCTACCTTTTCCGCAGCTTCCCGAATGGTCAGCTCGCCATCGGCTTTGTCCGCAATCAGGGTGATTGCGCGAGCAATTGCCTCGGTTTGGGAAGAATCGACCAGTTGGGTGAGGGCCGAAAGGTCAATCGTGATCTTTCCCATCTGGATGGCATCGAGGCCGCGTGCCCGCGGGGGCCGGGGCTTTCCGCCCGTGGCATAGGGCAAGGAATGCCGGCCCAACTTGCGCGGGTGCGAATCTCGCACGGGAGCCCCGTTTCCTGCGGATCCTGAAACGGAGAGCCCGCCGTCAGTATCCGGGCGCAGGGTGGTGGGGGAAGAGCCGCTAATTTCGTGGGCGCGGGCAGTTACGTCGGTCGGCCGGTAGGCATCCATGGCAATTACCACATCGGCGACGTCGAAGAAGGCTCCAGATCCACCGGCCACCAAAACTGTGGAAACGCCGCTGCGCGCATACAATTCGCGCACGCGAGCCACGAAAGGCGTGATCGGCTCCCGATTATCGGGAATCAGTTCGCGCATTCTTTCATCCCGAATCATGAAATTAGTGGCCGAAGTATCTTCGTCAATAAGCAGGGCACTGGCCCCGGCTTCTACCGCTTCCGCCAAGTTCGCGGCCTGGGAAGTAGAACCGGAGGCGTTCGGCGTCGAAAAATGTTTCGTATCGGCCCCGCTGGGCAGATTGTTGATAAACATCGAAATATCGGTACCGGTGGTGGCACGGCCATCTTCAGCGCGGATCGCCGCCGCATCGGCGCGGGTGATGACCCATTCGCGCCCATCGCCGGCAACGTGGGCATAAACGCCGCGTTCCAGGGCACGCAAGAGGGTCGATTTGCCGTGATAACCCCCGCCTACAATCAGCGTGATTCCTTCCGGTATGCCCATGCCGGTAACGGTGCCGCCAGAAGGAAGCTCGAAACTAACGCGTAAAGATTCCGGGCTGGCAAAGGCAATCGCTCCCGCATCGGCGGGTAAAGGTAGATCGGAGGCGCCAGACCAGCGCGGTAAAATCGCCCCATCACCCACAAAGGCTACGAGTTGGCGGGAAGCGAGCTGATCGCGTACAGCTTCCTGATCGCGATACAAAGTAACAGCGTGGCGCAGGGCAGCGCCGTCGATCCGGTCGTAGCGCAGAAAATCTTCGGCCAGATCCGGAAGATCTTCGGCGAGCAGGCGCGCCGCTTCCCGCCCGCGTACGCGCCGCCCGGAGGCCGGCAAACCTACATAGAGGCGGGCTTCCACCGCGCCCGCGGGCGTGATTACCAGGCTTGCTCTTTCGAGAACTTCTTGGCCGGGCCGGTCAATTTCTACTTTTCCGGAGCTTCCGGTGCCGCTGGGCCGGTCAAAACCGGCGCGCCGAATCCCCTCCCAGAAAGAGCGCGTGAGGAAATCGGCTGTGGCTACCCGCCCGCGCCGGTCACTTATGAGTTCGGCAGGGATTTGTGCTACTTCGGGCGTCAGGCAGATCCTCACGGGGGAAGGGGGAGCGAATGGGTCCCGCTGTGCCTTGTCTAGGCAGATCGTCACCCCGCCTCCGACGTCGTACCGGCCTACCGCATCCCGGTAGGCACCGTATGGTTTGCCATCAATAAGGCGTAGGGTATCTGCAAGGTCATGAGCTCTGGGCATGAGTCTATTGTAGGGGTGCCGGCCCGCCCCAAAAACAGAAAACCCGCAGGTGTGAAAATAGGTACCGCAGGATTTTTATCGGTGCCGCAAGATGCGGGTAGCGGTGGGGCGGTCCGTAACGAGGTGCGTAGCGAGCCCCATTTTTAGTGCCGTGTATATCGCTTCCACCTTGCGCATCCCACCGGCCACCAAGAGCCGTAGCGGTCGTTTAGCAAGTTCCTCCAAGGTGATCCCCACCGTTACCTTGTCAATCGAAGGCACGGCTATTTCGCCGGTGCGAGTGTAGAAACGTGAACAGGCATCCCCGACCGCGCGGCTAAGCAGTTCTTCTTTTTGTTTCTCCGTAAAGTAGCCCAGATTTAGAAGCAAAGACGAAGGCTGCACCGATCCCACAGTGAAAACTACGAGGTCTGTGTTGCGGCCCATATCGAGGATTTCGGCAATGTGCCGGTCTGCTTCCACAACGTTTTTCGTGCGTACGTCATCGAAAACTACGGGGAGGGGGAGAGGGTGGGCGGTGCCGTTCAGGGCCTGGCAAAACAGGTACAGGGTTTCGAAATCTAGAGTGGAGTGATCGGAGTGAGACGATCCGCCTTTTAGTTGCACGACGTCGATATCACAGAGTGTGCGCGGTTTGAGATGCTCGGCAATCGAGTACATGGTTTGGCCCCAGGAAATCCCCACGGACATTCCATCGCGGACCAGGTGGGAGAGTAGCTCAGCTCCGGCCCGCCCAATCTCTTCCAACACGTCTGCGCAGGCCGTAGTGGAACGGTACGTGACCACGGCTTCTTGCAACCCGAATCTTTCCTGCAAACGATCACCGAGTTCAGAGCTGGTTTCACGCGGATCATGAATTTCAATCGAAACGAAACCTTTGGCTCTACCGTGTTGAATAAGTTTGGCAACAGTGGGCCGGGAGACCCCGAGTTCTTTCGCAACTTGAGCCTGACTCAACCCGTTCCGGTAGTAAAGCTTTACAGCCTCAAGCGCATCTTCATCACGCTTATCCACGTATCGTTCCCCTCCGACACCGCCCATAACGTTCTCTTCGAAATGGCACCACCTCGTTGAGGCGCCGATCTTGTTTTAAAGACAATGTGCTTTAGGGATAATCTTACCGGTTTCCCTAGGGAAACCGGGGATCTGCTCTGTATTTGATCCACCACTAATTCCGGTGCTTGGTCGGGCTAGCGGGATTTGAACCCACGACCCCTTGACCCCCAGTCAAGTGCGCTACCAAACTGCGCCATAGCCCGTCTTCTTTTGACCACCTGAGATTACACCACCGGCCCGAGCTTTTTCAAACTTCTCAGGCTTCAGAGAGCCGGCTCACACGGCATGCCGAGTTCGTTGCTAGAGTTCGGCGCCGTTTCGTTATAAGATCGTTATCGAAAAATTAGCGATAGCTCGCGGGCTCACCGCCCGCAATCTACAGGCATACACGCAGGGAGAGCGAGGAGGCATCATGGTGGAACAGTTCGATCCCCGTTCAACCGGGGGAGATCCTAAGGAAACAACTCAGTTCTCAGCCATTGGAGCGCAACTCGAACAACCTCTAGCTGATCGCACCTTGCGCACCGAAGAACTAGCGGCCATTCAAGCCCTCCCGGCAGGGTCGGCACTTTTGATTTCGCAGTCTGGCCCAAATTCGGGGGCCCGCTTCCTGCTGGATGCAGAGGTCACAAATGCGGGGCGTCACCAGCGTTCCGATATTTTCTTGGACGATGTAACCGTATCGCGGCGGCACGCCCAGTTCTTGCGCATTCCTGGCGGATACAAGGTCCGTGATTCGGGATCTTTGAACGGCACTTATGTAAATCGTGAACGCGTGGATGAGGCCGTGCTACAGGTAGGGGATGAAATCCAGATCGGAAAATTCCGGCTTACCTATTACACCTCGCCCGCCACCGCCTAGCGTTACCGGTACATTGGTGAACGTAACGCCCGCGGGGCGACGACGCGAGATTGGCGCCGCCCCAATAGGTCAATAGGGACGCAGCCCAATAGGGACGCAGCCCAATAGGGATGCAGCCCAATAGGGATGCAGTCCAATAGGGGTGCCAGTCGGGCAATCCGGGGACCGGTAGGGCGACAATCACGACGCGGTACGCCGCCATCGCCATTGCGGAACTTTAAACTATTTGGTGTTTAAAACTAGGACGTACGTACTCACATTTACCCCAGACGCTGTGTATATAATTTCTTGAGTCCGCGAATTTGCGCTTTGACGTGGGGTTTTACCTCCGAAATAACGCCGCGCAAAAAAGCCGCACAAATGCCAGGCGTAATGCCAAAGGCTGGGTGGAATGCCCGGAACGAGGCAGGCACCAAGCCACAAGAGGTGTAGCGGGAGTGGTAACTGAGAAGTGATCTGCGTAGCAGGGGGCAATATGGCAATCCAGAGTAGCGCCGCACATGCGGCGCGGCGAAGCGACCATCGCCTTGCACCCGCGCCAGCCACGCCCGCATCGGGTGCACCCGTTTCGGGCGCGGCCCCACGCGCAGAGACCGGTACGCAATGGCCGCACGATCTTTCGCAAAAGCCACAGTTCCGGATAGGGGAGGTGCGGCGCTTGCTCGCTGCAGAATTCCCTATGCTCTCGGTTTCGAAGATCCGTCACTACGAATCTATTGATCTCTTGCATCCGCATCGCACGGCCACGAACCAGCGGCTCTTTTCCCAATCGGATGTGGAGCGCTTGCGTTTTATTTTGCGTGAACAGCGCGACCGCTACTTACCGCTGGACCAAATCCGGGAAGAACTGCGCCAGCTGGACGCGGGTTTGATCGAACACCATCCGCAAAAGATGCACGCGGTGGCCGATAATGAAACGCGCCGTCCGCAGCCGGGAGAGCGGCTTACGGCTTCTCAAGTAGTAAATATTACGGGCACTGATGTTGCCACGGTGGATGCTTTGGTAGATGCCGGGATTTTGCAAACCGATGCGCGCGGCCGGCTCTCGGCCCAAGCACCGGAGATTGTGCGCTACTCGGTACTGCTTTTGGAGGCCGGGTTTGACCTGCATTCCATTAAAACCATACGCACTTCGGCGCGCTCACACGCCCATACCGTGCTGGCCCAACTCGGCCCGCAGCTGGCAAAGAAAACGCCGGCAGCCCGCGAACGCGCGATTGCCCGAACCGATGATGCCACCCAGAAAATCTGCCATCTTTACCGTGCTTTGCTAACCGAAAATATCGAGGTCGAGCTGCGCTAATATCGCTCCGCCGCCAAAATACGCGTAGCTGGAGTATCTCGTTGCTAAAACCTAAAAGCTACGGTTCCAAAAAAGGCTGCGGTTCCAAAAAGGCTACGGTTTCCGAAAGGCCGTGGTTCCAAAAAGGCCGTGGTTCCAAAAAGGCTACGGTTTCCAGGTGCTGATTCGCTAAGCTAAACACATAACGGATAACGGCTGGATCTACACTCTGTTTAGTAGAGGAGATATACACATGGAGATTTCACCCTTCGTACGTGACCTACCGAAGGTGGAACTGCACCTACATATTGAAGGAACTTTGGAACCCGATTTGAAGTTCAAGCTCGCAGAGCGCAACAGGGTAGAGATTCCTTACAAAACCGAACAAGAAGTCAAAGATTCCTATCAGTTTACCGACCTAGCGAGTTTCTTGGATGCCTACTACGAAGGCATGCGGGTGCTTCTCACGCCCCAAGATTTTTATGACCTCGCCATGGCATATTTCGAACGCGTAGCCGCCCAAAACGTGCGTTACGTGGAAATGTTCTTTGATCCGCAAGCCCACACGGCCCGCGGGGTACCTTTCCACACCGTAATTTCCGGCCTGCACCGGGCGCAATTGGAAGCTGACCGCCGGTTCGGAATTAAATCCGGGCTCATCATGTGCTTCCTGCGTGATTTCCAAGCAGAATTTGCTATGGCCACCCTCCTGGAAGCCCTGCCGTACCGGGACTGGATTATCGGCGTCGGCCTAGATTCTGACGAAACCGGAAACCCACCGGAAAAGTTTGCGGAAGTTTTCGCGCGGGCCCGCGCAGAAGGTTTCCTCCTCACTATGCACTGCGACGTCGATATCAAAAACTCGGTGAACCACATCCGGCAAGTTATAGAAACGATCGGGGTGGACCGAATTGACCACGGCACGAACATCGTCGAGGCGCCCGAACTGGTAGCCGAGGTGAAGAAACGGGGAATTGGCCTTACTTCTTGCCCGATTTCTAATACGTGGGTTTCAGATTCTTCGAAGGTCGAGCTAATCAAGCAGCTCGTGGCCGATGGCGTAGAGATTTCTGTGCACTCGGACGATCCGGCATACTTTGGCGGCTATATAGCCGAAAACTACCAGCGTGTGGCCGATGAGGGAGAAGTGGATAACGCCTTCCTTGCCAATTTGGCGCGCAATGCGGTGCGCAGTTCGTGGGCCACGCCGATGCTGAAGCAGGAAATCCTGGCAGAGATTGATGCCACAGAAAAACGGTATCAACAGGAAGCTTAAGCACTAAACGCCGCGCGAGCTCGCGCGGCGGAGCAAGAAGCGCTACACGGCGGACCAAAAACGGAACCGCGTTTGAGCGGAGGGTTATACCCAGGTCCAGGTATAAAAGTAGGTAGACTGGCGGAGGTTTTAGGAAACTTGCCAGAACACCTAGAGATACCTTCAAGTCGAACTTGAGGTTTCGACACGCCGCACGATGGTCCGCCGTGTTCTTTCTGCCTGTTGTACGGTTGAGGCAGTCTTACGGTAGGCCCGGTGGGAACCGCCGATGATGGCCGTAAGTTTCCACGCGATGAAACGGAGTAGATGATGAGTGACGCCAGAGCACACCAGGAGCCGAATATGCGCACCCAACCTATGCTCTTTGGCGATCCACTTCCGCATCTCGATAGTGAAACCGGCTATCGGGGGCCGGTGGCGGGGAAGGCCGCGGGCATTACCTACCGGCAACTAGATTATTGGGATCGAACCGGGCTGGTTTCACCGTCGATTCAAAACGCTTCCGGTTCCGGCAGCCAACGTTTGTATTCCTTCCGGGACATCCTCGTTCTAAAGGTAGTTAAGCGGCTTTTGGATACCGGGGTTTCTCTGCAGCAAATCCGCAAGGCCATTAGCCAGCTCAAAGAACGCGGTGTAGAAGAGCTTTCGAACATTACCCTGATGTCTGACGGTGCTTCCGTGTATGAATGCACCTCCGATGAGGAAGTAATTGACCTGGTAAAGGGCGGTCAGGGTGTTTTTGGGATCGCCGTGGGCAAGGTCTGGAATGAAGTGGAAGGCACCCTCGCGGAACTTCCTACCGAACGGGCCGAACATGAATCTGCCACCCTCGTAGAAGACGAACTCGCAAAGAAACGCGCTGAAAAAGCTCGCCGCAAGGCATAGAAGCTTCACGGAAAGCATAGAAGCTTCACGGGAGGCATAGAAGCTTCACGAAAAACATAGAAGCTTCACTGAAACACCAAGATCAAAAACCCCGCGGGGCACCGGAGGCCTGCGGAGATACTGAGGCTTGCGGAGATACCAAGAACCCGGAAGAACTATTTTGTTCTCCCGGGTTCTTTTCATATCTACCAGCTTTAGCGGCGGTTTACCGCTGGGGTAGCGGTCCCATCTCCGTTCCAATCACCCACGTAGAAGGAATCGGTGGGGTTGCCATAACTGTAAGTAGCGTCCGCGCGGCCACTTCCCAGCTCGTTCTTGAGGAAGAAAGTATTGCCGCGGCGTACCGCAATCGAATCCTTGCCGGTTCCATTCCAATCACCCAGATAGAAGGAATCGGTGGGATTGCCGTAGTAGAAGTCTGTGTGGGCGCGGCTATCGGCCAGATCGCCTTGCACGAACACACGGTTTCCGCGTACAGCCACCAGTTCGCTGGCTGGATCGTCATCCAGGTTGCCGGCGAGCAAAGTATCTCCTGGGTTACCGTAAGCGTAAACCGCGTCGGCAACACCGCTCGTCAGCGTATTGTGGGCGTACACCTTATTGCCGCGCACTACCGCGATCGAGTCCCGGCCATCGCCGTCCCAATCGCCCACGAGTACTTGATCGTCCGCATCTCCGTAGAAGAAGGAGAATTCGGCTACGCCGGTACGGCTATTCGTACCCAAGAACTGGTTCCCGCGGCGCACCAATGGGGTATCGGTACCATCTCCGTCCCAATCGCCGAAGAACATTTCGTCGCCAGGAATCCCGTAGGGCGCTATTTCATCCGCAGCGGGCTGGCCCCACGCATTGGCGTAGAAGACGCCGTGCGCTGGTTGCGGCTTCGGTGCGGTCAGAGTGGCGCTTGGTTCAGCACTCGGCTCGGTGCTAGGCGCAGCACTCGGTTCTGCGGTGGGCGAGGGGTCGGCACCCGGCGTCGTACCCGTGGTGGGTTCCGCACTCGGTGCTGCCGACGCATCCGCGGAAGGCTCCGCGGTAAGCTCCGCACTCGCATTCGGTGCCGGCACATCACATTGCTTCAGGCAGAAGGCGTGCGAAACGTAGGTTTCCGTATTCGCATCCCGCGTGAAACCGGGCAGGGTCTTACCACTTGGCGTAGTGGAAGCTTCACCCAGCCCCTTGGTTACCACCAGCTCGATAACGTAACGGCCCGGCGCTGCATGTTGCACGGTAACGTCGTTCTTCGCCTGCACGTAAGTGCCGTCCCAGAACAGCTCGGTAGCCTTCGGCGTCCGCCCGTTACCATCGTGACGGAGAATCACATTGTAAGGAGAAATCGGTTCGCCCTTCGTGCCATCCTCGTTAGCATGGTAAACCCGTGCTTCCACGGTCTTTGCCGGAGAATCGAGATGGTATTCAAGGGTCGGATAGTTCCCGGTGGCCTTATCGAGCGTGTACACGTAATCGCCATTATCGGGCGAATAGTCGTATTCGGCCTTTTCGTCGTAGCAGAAACCATCGCGCATCAGTTCAGCTTGCGGGCACTTGGAAAGTACCTTCAAAGCCGGCGTGAAGTAGAGGGTATCGGCATATTGCGGATTGGCTTTAGCCAAGGCCGGATTCACATCTGCCACCGTCCACGTGGTGTGCAAGAACTGCAAATCGTTTTCGTAGTCCCCAAACAGCCCGGCAAAAGGCACGCGGCTCACCGAACCGTCGTTACCCGCAACCACTACGTAGCCGCCATAAATGCTGCCCTTTGGCACATTCGTCGGTTCCGTAATCGAAACTGTTACCGTGCCTGTTTGGCCCGGCTGCACTACCACTTCGTGCGGGAAGGCAGAAACCTTCGCGTCCGTTCCCTGCACGGTAGCGGGAGTATCCGGATAACCATAAGTGGCGACGGCGGCGCTCACCCCACCAATCGTGTAGGTAACAGCCTTATCGCTGGCATTGTGCAAGCTGAGGGTAGTGGGCGGATTCTTATCGGAATCGCCAAGAGAAATCTTTGATGGGGTGACGTAGGACGCCTGCGCTTGCGTGCCGGAAGCACCGTTTGCTTGGGCAGCCTTGATTGCGGCCGGAAGATCTAGCAAACCGGCACCTTGGCGATGCACGGCGGATTTCACGCTCGCCGGCTGCCCATCCACCGTCTGCACTTGTGCCGTATTTTGCATCACCGCACGGACTTGTTCCGGATCGAGGTTCGGATTAGCTTGCAAGAGAACGGCTGCGGCACCGGCCACATGCGGGGCCGCCATAGACGTTCCCGAAATCGATGCCCACGTGGGACTTTCCGCAGAATCAAGCGGATAGGAGGAATAGATATTGCCGCCCGGTGCCAGCACATCTGGTTTCAAACTCAGATCTGCCGCCAAACCCCAGGAGGAGAAATCGGAAATCTGCCCACCCGTGGGGCTCTTGGTTTTCACCTGCTGATTATCCTGCCAAGTGAGAGTTGCCTTGCCGGCCGCCACCGCAGCTTCAAAAGCTTTGCCTTGTTCTGCAGTTACGGCTACCACGGGAATCGTGACTTCCGGTTCACCAGCCGGGGGAGCAGCGGTAGCGCCCAGGAATCCAGCCGTATTGTTGTAGAGAATCACGGCTGCCGCGCCATCTTTTTGGGCGGCGATTGCCTTCTGATAGAAAGTGGACTGGCCGCGTTCGATCAGCACGGCTTTACCTTCGAAAGGTGTGCCGTCCAGATCTACCGCGCCCGTCTTTTGCCCTTCCGGATAAGCCGCAACTTCAAGGGAACCTGAAGTGGGTGCGGCCGGCACGCCTTCTACCGGCAAGAAGCCTTCCGCTTTCTCATCGAAAAGCAAAGACTTTTGCATTACGTAGGTGTTATCTACCGAGCCGACCGAAATTACGTTCTGTGCCACGGCCGGAGCGCCTCCGGAAAAGATCCCGTTAGCCCCCGAGTTTCCTTGCGAAACCGTTACCGTAACGCCACTGTTCGCCAAGTTTTGGGCGGCGACGGCGGTGGGGTAGTTAGGCCAGGTGGCAAAAGAGGCACCAATGGACATATTCACCACGTCCATTTTGTCTTTCGCGGCCTGTTCCATGGCGTCGAGCATAATGTCAGAATCCGTGGAACCCTCGCAGCCAAACACACGATAAGCGCCGATTACCGCATCCGGAGCAACCCCGGAAAAGCCGCTGGCCGGATCGTTCCCGGCGGCAATACCGGCAACGTGCGTGCCGTGCCCGTTCAGACCGCAATCATTGGGGATCGCATCCGGAGTTTTCACCGGATTATATTTCACGCTCCCTGGATCACCGTTATAGGCATCGCCCACAAAGTCATAACCGGCCACCACTTTGGCATTCGGGAACTGCGCGGTTCCGGCCACGCCCGTACCGCCAAAAGCCGGATGGTCCAGAGTAATACCCGAATCGATAATGCCGATGCGCACGCCCTTGCCCGTATAACCAGTTTCGTGGGCGAGGCGCGCTCCGGTAGCATCCAGTGCCGAGAACATATCCGGAGTTTCACCCGGCCGGTTCATTTCAGCTTTCGATTCCACCGGGGCTGGGCGGTCTACGGTGACAACGGGGTAGATGGCGCGCACGCCCGAATCTTCCGCAATAGCCGCGATCTGCGCCGAATCAGCCTGTACCGTAACCCCGTTCCAAATCTGCTGGAAAGTATTTTCGACTTCCGCTCCATCAGATTCAGCCTTTTGACTCAAGGAGCTTTGCTCATTGCGGATCACGCCCGGGTTACCACCGCGCACCACCGGCTGCGAGCCGAGTTCTACAAACCATTTTCCGGTGAACCGCGGATTACCATCCGCTTCTTGAATTTGCGTTTTAACGTCAATTCGCTTTTGCGTTTCCGTGGCATCAGAAGGTTCTGTAGCGGACGCAGAAGGGATAAACCCACTCCAGCCACTCAGCACCACCGCCACGGTAGCGCCCGCAGCAAGCCAATGCCGCGAAATATTTTTGGTCATACTTTCACTTCCTTAACATCGAAGAAGGTAGTGAAAGATTAGTAGAAAGCTGGATCACATCCGGGTGGCGTCTCAGCATGTTTTGCACAGCGGGAACTTTCGTCGTTTTCCGCCGGCGGGCAGTTTTTGTTGCCTTCGGCTTTGCAGGCTTTGCGGGCAAGTCCAGACCGCAACAGGTAAAGTCCAGACCGCAACAGGTAGAATGCAGCAGGAAAGATTTTCTTGTTTGTAGCCGATTTCCGGCAGATTTTGGCCGAGAGTGGTTTTTGCGGAAACGAAATACTTCAGGGAAGTGGTTAGGACGATATCTGAGAAGTTGTTACAGCCGTTTTTCGGACAGATCTAGCGGCTGCCTTCCACCTCGAGCGAATTTGACATAATATACATTATCGGCGGTTAGGGCGTGGTGGTGGCAATTCCGTCAAGCCCGTTTTATTGGCTTATGACAGCCATTTTGCGAGTGCGGGAACAAAAATACTGCCCCTTACCGTTTAACCTTGTGGGTAGGTAAACCATGACCCGGCGAAATCAGCCAGAAAGTGAGGATGGATGGCGGAGAGATCTTTGCGCGGGATGCGCATCGGCACAAGTTCGCTGGAAACCGACAAGAATGTTGCCTTCGCAGAGCGCAAGACGGTGAAATACCGGTGCTCGGAAGGCCACCTTTTCCAGGTGGCGCTTGCGGCCGAAGCTGAAGTGCCGGTGGCCTGGACGTGCCGGTGCGGTGAAGAAGGCGAGCTTGTGGAAGGCGAAGGCGTAGACGATCGCAAGCCGGCAAAGCCCCCGCGGACGCACTGGGACATGTTGCTCGAGCGCCGCAAGATCGAAGATCTACAAGTTCTACTCGATGAGCGTTTGGAGCTTTTGCGGACCGGCCAATTGCATATTGGCGTGGGCCGGCATCGCTAAACCGCTACTAAATAGGCTAGCCACTACCAAATAGGTACTACCAAATAGGTACTAGCAAGCGATTTTCCGCTGGGCGGCTTTCGCCAGGCGGCTTCCGCAAAAATTCTAGGCTCCCGGAGTGAATCTGGTTTCCAGAACTACCACTCCGGGAGCCTTCTTACTCCGGAAACTATCTCTAACCGCCACCTCGGAAGTTAAACCATTTCGGAAGTTATTAACTTCTGCTAACTACTGCTCTGGGAGCTAAAAAGCATCTCAGAAGTTTTCTGTTGGGTAGAGCTCGGAAGCCCTGGAGCCCTATTTGCGGAAGCCTATTTACGGAAGTCTATTTGCGGAAGCGCTCCCCTAGCTTTTCGCGTGCATTGTTAAGTGCATTTGTTAGTTGTTTTCCGCGCCGTTTGACGCCCATCGCCGTCGTACGCTTAAAAGACTCGGTAAATACCGCACCGGAAAGCTTTGATTCGCCAGCTTCCCGCTCCGAAAACGTGATGGGCATTTCTACGATATGCCCACCTGCGCGATGCACATGATCCGTCATATCGGTTTGGAAGAAGTATCCGCGTGCTTCTACGCGGTCCAGGTCAAGCTTGCGCAAAGCATCCAGGCGATACACCCGGAAACCTGCCGTCGCATCAGAAGCCGGTAGGCCGAGCATGAGGCGAATATAAGCATTTCCGGCGCGGGAAAGTGCGAGCCGCGGCGCGGACCAACCATCAATTTTGCCGCCTCGCACATACCGCGAACCGATCACCAGATCCGGGGCATCGCTCATCGCTGCCCGTTCCAAAAGCAGCGGTAACTGTTCGGGATGATGGGAACCGTCCGCATCCATTTCCACTACGTGCGTATAGTCGCGCGCCTGCGCCCAACGAAAGCCAGCAATATAGGCCCGGCCCAGGCCATCTTTTTCCGTTCGGTGCATTACCTGCACGGTTTCGTGTTGGGCGGCAAGTTCGTCCGCGATCTGGCCGGTGCCGTCCGGAGAGTTATCGTCCACAATCAAAATGTCTGCTTCGGGCACGGAGGCCAGCGTGCGCGCCACGATTTTTTCTAGGTTCTCAGCCTCGTTATAGGTGGGGATAATGACCAGGGTTTTCATAATATTGGCGAGTTTTCGTGACCGAGAAGTGTTATTCGTATCCATACGTTTCTCCTGCGCTACTGTTGCGAGCTGGGGCGGGCGCGCCCGTGGCGGTATCTCCCCCATGCTACAACGAATATCACGCCCCCTAGCAGGTATACTCCGGCGCGAATCCACACGCTAAAACGCGCCGCGAACGTTACGTGGGTGCGCAGGCCTACCGTGGCCTGCTGGGCTTCTTCGGTCCACGTATCGGTGGTGTGGTGTACTACCCCATCGGGTTCGACGACGCCGGAGACCCCGACGGTAGAAACCTGGATAGCGGTGCGGCCCAGCTCCACCGCGCGGAAAGCCGTCATTTCAAATTGTTGCCGCGATTCGGCAGAATTCCCAAATGACGCATTATTGGTAGGCACCACCAGTAGTTGTGCACCGTCCCGCACTGCGGTCGCAGAGATTTCTCCGTACGCTACCTCGAAACAAATCGGGGTGGCGATGCGTACCGTGCGGCCAGCTACCGGCACGTCCACATAGGCCGGGGTTTGCCCGGGAACCATATCGGTACCCACCAGGTCTACCGCAGCGGAAAACTTGCGGAAAAAATCTCGGTAAGGGATATATTCGCCAAAAGGTACCGGGTGTTGTTTGCTGTAACTGGCGCTCACGCCTTCCTCTGGCGTCCATACCACATAGTCATTCGTGCGCCGGCGCACGGAAAAACCGTCCGTGGCAGCCGGATCGTCCCAATATTCTTGGGTGCCGAAAAGTAGCGGTACGCCGAGCCGGGTGCCGGCTGCAGTAACAATGGCCCGGGCTTCTGCGTCTTGCCGGGCGTCGAGATCGGAGGCAGATTCGGGCCATAGCATCAGGTCTATACTGCCCGGATCTATGCTGTTTGCGGTGGCGCGGGCCAGGTTTTGGGTTACTCGCAGAGCCCGTTCGCGCCCGTCTAGCGGCTGCGAAGCTGGTGCCACTTCCCCTTGGGCGAAGCCAATCCGCAAGTTTTCTGATGCGGCGCTACTAACCGGCACCGCGATTGGGGCCACGAAAATCGCGAGGCTGGAAAGAATAGCCAGTACTCCCCCAAGCCCGCGCCCGCCGCGCAGGCAGCGCGCCGCCCAATACAGGAAAAGCCCGCTACACACCACCGCGAAACTAACGAGCGGGGTGGAACCAATATGAGCGAGCCGCAATAGCGGGGTTTGGGTTTGTGAAAAAGCGAGCGTGCCCCACGGGAGGCCACCAAAAGGCCACTGCCCGCGCAATTGTTCCCAGGCCACCCAGAGGATCGCCCCACCAGCCGCGAAAACTACCGCGGGTTTTATTTCCGCGAGAATTCCTTCTTGCTGGGGCGCGGGAATGTTGCCGGCAACATTGCGCTTCGATGCTTGGCGGTTGGAAGCTTGGCGGTTAGAAGCTTTGCGGTTAGCTGGCCGGCGATTGAATACCTTGCGGTTGGTGTTGTGATTGGGGTTGCGGTTGGTAGCGCGCGATGCGCGTAGGGCGCCTTCCAGCATTCGCCAGCCCAGGGCTGCTGGGGCAATGAATAAGGCTTCGGCAGCGGCTAAGGCAATATGCGGTAGGCGTTCCCCGGTAGAGATACCCGTCCAGGAAAGCAGCGGCAAAAAGAAGGCCAGGCCGGCCACATAACCCCAGCCCCAGGCAGCGGGCAGACTGCGGCCCGCCACTACCCCGGCAAGCAGCGCAATACCGAAGATGGCGGCCGGCCCCCAAGCAAGCGGCGCGAAACTTGCATATAGCAACAAGCCAGCCCCGATCGCACCGACCAAGCGTGCCAAGAAACGAAGCAAACCAGAAAAACCTCCCCGGCCCGTGCGGTGGGCACTATGCGTGGAATTTGCGGCAGGCTTCGGGGGCGCCGGTTTTTGGCGTGTTGGTTTCTGGGGCGCCGGTTTTTGGCTTGCCGATTTCTGGCGTGCTGCCTTTTGGCGTGCAGATTGTTTCCGCGCGCCTTGCCGGGCGCGGTTGTTTCTGGTGCCGGACTTGCGATTCAAGAAGGATCCTCCTGGCGGGGCTACATGAGCTCGCGGCGGCGTACGGCCTCGCGCGCACGGTGCGCAATATCCGCCACCCAGGTATCTTTCCCGGCAATCATGAGCTGGCCGAGCAGGTCGATAAGCCGGCGCGCCGCGCCCACAAAATCACCGACCGGTAGCCGGGACATATCCAAACAGGTTTGCAGGCTCGCTCCCCCAGCCCAAGCCGCAAAAGCATCCGCGCAGCCGGGCGTAATATCCGGGGTGCGGGAAATCCCGTGGCGTTCTTCTACCGCACGTAAATGGTCCGCTTCCCGCCGCGCAACCCGCGCCAAATCAAACAGTTCGCGAGTACGTGGCGGGTAGAGGCCGAGCCTGTCGTCGCCCAAAAACATGGAAGCCCAACCGGCCATTCCCGCCGGATCCAAACACTTTTCCGGCAATGCTAGCAGGCAAGAATAGATAAGCAGATCGCCTTCGGCGTGGATTTCGCGCAGCCTTTCCGCCCCGATTCCGAGCCGTACTTTCTGGCCGGTTTGCTCCCCCGGCGTGCTTTCTGCTTCCGTATCTCTTTGCAGAACGCCAAGCTCAAGCAGTACTTGCGCGGTTGCATCAAAATCCCGGCCCGCCGAATCTTCATAACCTTGCGCGATCCGGTTGAGTTGCTCATGTGCGGTATGCAAAGAAAGCAGTTCCTGACCTTCCCGCATATGTACACCCAAACGCGGGCAAGAAGCACACGGATGGTGGGCTACTCGCACATCCCGCGGCGGAGCGTAACGGGACCATGAAAGCAACAGGTCGCGGTCGATTCCCAGATCGGCCCGTTCGGCCACGATATCGAGAATCGAATCGGCTACTTGGTCGCGGGCTACCGGGTCGCGCATGGAAAGGCCGTGCGGCATCGTAATTGGCTCAATGGGCCGCATTTCAGAAGCCAAATCTTCTGCGTAAAGCCAGTACATATTGCCGTCCCAGTCCACGACCCGCGCGCGCAGCCCATCGGAGGAAGTAACCACTCCATAAAACAGCTCGGTTTGGAGCGAATAGGCGTAGACCATTCCGGGCCGTACCTGTTCAAAAGAATCGTAGATACGTTCCTGGTATTCGCGTTTTGCCTTGCGCCGGGCAGCTTTCCGCGCCCGCCCTAACCGGGAACGCAAGCGCATATATTCAGCTAGATCCCCGCAGTCACAGTGGAGTTTCTTTTCTTCTTCCGCGATCCGGCGCCGAATTCTTTCCATTCTGGCCACCACACCGCCCAGCTCCGCATTACGTTGATATTGCGCAAATGACCGGTTCACCAAATCCCGTGCCGCCGCATAAGAACGGTCCGCGAGCAGGTTGACAACCGTGTTATAAGAAGTTTGGAAAGCGGAAAGTAAGGGTTCGACTTTCCCAGAACCAAGGTCTGCTAAATGGTAGGGGTCGGTGTCTGCGTTAGCGACGACGACGGCGTACCCCACCTTGTCTTTCCCGCGCCGGCCTGCCCGGCCAATCAACTGGGTGTATTCGGTGGCCGTCAAATCCACAAATTCTGAACCGTTCCACCGGTGAAGTTCTTCGAGGACGACGCTACGCACCGGCATATCAATCCCGAGCGCCAAAGTGCCCGTGGCATAAACAATGCGCAGCAAACCCCGTTCCATAAGTTTTTCGGTGAGCTCTTTCAAAGGTGGATACACCCCGGCATGGTGGGCACCATAACCGCGGATCAGAGCGCGCACGGCCCGGTCAAAACCAACCGCCTGCAAGTCTGATTCGCTCAAGCTTGCCCGTAATTCTCGAGCCGCCGCCCGAATTTCGGATTGTTCGTGCGGCGTCGTAAGCGTAATATCGCGGCGCACTAGAGCTTCCACGGCTGCATCGCACCCTTTGCGGGAGAAAATAAACTCAATCGCCGGGAGCATTCCGCGTTCTTCCAACATGGAAATAATGCGCCGTCGGTCGCGTGCTTCCAACCGGCGCGGACGTTCCCCAGCGCGGCGGCGTTGCCCCAAGGAGCTAACGAGCGCGTTGGAAGGCTGGGGCGTTTCCGCGGCGGCGGCAGGCGCGGAAGCATCAGTGGATTCACCAGTGGAATCACCTGGAGAATCACCAGTGGAAGCATCCGCAGAAGTATCCGTAGGAGCATCTGCAGCTGCGGTGCCGCCTGCAAGCCGCGGCGCGGTACCTTTGGCGTACAGCGGCAGGAGGCGCGTACCTGTGGAAACATATTGTTCGAGCGGCACGGGCCGAGTCTCGGAAACTATAAGTTCTGTGGGCCCGCGCACGGAACGCATCCAGGAAGCTAATTCTTCCGCATTCGCAATCGTGGCAGATAGGGAAGCCAGGCGAATATGCTCCGGCAAGGAAAGAATTGTTTCTTCCCATACCGGGCCGCGGTCCGGATCTGCCAAGTAGTGGACTTCATCCAAAATGGCGTACCCGAAATCTTCAATTTCCGGATCGGCATGCAAAAGCATATTGCGAAGAACTTCCGTGGTTACCACAATGATTTGAGCTTCCCGGTTGATAGCTTGATCGCCGGTGAGTAGCCCCACGTGTTCTGCGCCCAGCGTTTCTTTCAGCTCGGCATATTTCTGGTTTGAGAGGGCCTTGATCGGAGCGGTGTAAACGCAACGTTTTTCTGCGGCGAGTGCCAAATAGACCGCGCAGTGGGCGATCACGGTTTTCCCGGACCCCGTAGGTGCACACACCAAAACGTCACGGCCGCGCGCTAAAGCTTGGCAGGCTTCTACCTGAAAATCGTCGAGGGTTATACCGCGCGCCGCGTATCCTTCCACATAATCCTTGATTAGTAAGGATTGATTTGCCACCGGTTTTTCCTCAGCTTTCTTCATTTCGTGTATTTGGTGCGTCGCCATACCCTGACGTACCTCCAGAATCCGGCGCGGGCGCCGGGCTTGCCAGCTCGCCGGGCCCGGGCACGTTTCCCGCCATTCGGGCAAACCTCGCGGCAACTTCGCGGGCCACCCAGGCCGGCTGGATTTCTACCAAAGCCTCCCCTACCTGCGCTAGGAAAGTCATGAGCCAGGCGAGGGAACGCGCCCTAAAGGCTATCGTGGTTTTCCCTTCCCCGGCGGCGGTGGCACGCGCCCCCGCCAAGGCCTGTACAGCCCACCGGCCTGCCGCCGTTACCGTGATGACAATATCAAGACCTTCCGGCTCCCACCCCTCACCGGCTTGCGGGGCCGCTTTTTCCCGCGCCCACTGGGCTATTTCTCGACTTTCTTGCAGCTCACGCACCGTGGCAGCAGAGCGTGAGCGCGGCTGGGCAATTCGGTCCAACCGGAAATAGCCTACTTGCCACTCGCCCGCCTCGGGCGTTGCGGCTACCGGGCATCGATCCTCGGCTAGCGTTTCCCCTGCCGATTGCGGTTCACGAAATGCCGCGCACAGCAACGGATTCACGCCGGCCACAATCTGTGCGGGAATAGCGTAAATACGCCGCGCCCGTGCTCCTTCGGTAGCCGTTGCCGCCGTCATATAGGAAAATTCGACGCCGGCGCAGGCACTTTTCGGATCTGCGGGCACCTGTTCGGAATCGATATCCGCCAAAGCTTCGTTGAGCACGGTAATTACTTCCGGGGCGGCCACCAGATGCGGCTCATCCCAAACAGCGTCCGCAAAACCCGCCTGCGCCAAAGCCTGCGTAATTTGCTGCCGGGTATCCCGCAGGGCCGTACCCACCGCACTTTCCGGCGTTATTTCTAGCAAGGAATCAATGAGTGCCACAATAATTAGCGCCTCATCCAACCCGAAATACAATCTTTGCGGTTCTCCGCGCAAAGACACATACGACTCCGCACTCGCTTTCCGAAATTCCTCTACTTCCGCGGATACTTCCGCGGAACTTTCCAGCGGATCGGGTAAATCCAGGTAGAAAGGAATAATCATATTGACCGGTTCGGCCATATTCGCTTTCCACAACAGATTCAAAGCCCGCTTCCAAGAAATCCCGAAGCGTTGCCCAAGTTCTGCCAAAGTAGCAGGCCCGTGCGAACCCAAATAAGTGAGCATGGACGTCATGAGCACCAAATTATTGATTCGCGGGGTGCGGCGCGGTTTACTCACTTTCTGCCTCCTCACCCGCAAAACCATTTTTGCCTGCAGCGCTGCCCTTAGCGCTGGCCGCACAGACTTGCGCTACGTGAGCGAGCCGCGCCTCCCATTCTTGCCGTACCTCTTGCGGCCGCAGAATCTGCACATCCGGCCCGTAAAAAACTAGGTCCTCAAATAGACTATTGCGCGGCAAAGCCGCGTATTCATAAGCTTCCCAGATTTGCGTCTCTGCCGTACCAGCGCCCATTTCAAATCCGTGCCCGGAAGCAGTTTGAGGTGCCGTATCTGGCGCGGCTGCTGAGAATTGCCGCAGGTAGGTGCCGCGGGCGGCAAGCGGCGCGGCACAACCGCGCCGGATCGCTAATTCTACTTTTGTGCCCGTGGAAAGCGCGCTATCTACCTGAGCGCGCCGATGTACGGCCGGGCCTATCACCCGCACACTTCCCGTCACAATCCGATCCACGCGGAAAGTACGCGACTGAAACTTACGGGACTGCGGCCCCGGTTTATCTGCCGCTTCCCGATCCGCATAGCGCGCCACCCCAGAAACATAGAAAGCGTCATAGTGTTCCTCAATACTCCACGGTTCGAACTCGTAACTGCGATATTGGCCAGGCGCGCGCTCATACTCAAAACTCACGCGCCGTTCGGTTTGCAAAGCGCGCGCCAAACTCAACACTTCATCTCCACTAGGAATACTCGCCTGCGTGAACCAACCCGCTGCCGTACCCGCACCTGGCGCCTGGCCCGCACGGGCTGGCGCGGTGGGCGTAGTCTCCTGCGCCTCGGAAAGCATTTTGGTAAGGCCGGTGCGGGCCGCACCGGCTCGCACATCGTGGCCAGGCAGGGCAGAAATCAACGCCCGAATAATACCGGCACCGAGCACTCCCACATCGGCAACCACCGGCGTCGTACGCGAAAGTTCGTAACGATCATCCTCCACGATCACCGCATACCCGCTATTCCGCAAGGTTTCCACGTCACGCTCAAACATGCGTTGCCGGCTTTCCCCAGCCGGCCGGGACCGATAGGCAGGTATTTTTTCCAAAAGCTGCGCGCGGGTAATCCCAGGATGCGCGGAAATAGACTCCAGGAGCGCTAACTGGCGCTCCCCCGCCTCACGCTGGCCTCGACTCATACCGCCCAGCTTAGGCCATACGTTCCCGATTGTGCCGCGCCGCCGCACGCGGTGGAAGGGCCCGCTCCCAATCACATAGAGTTAGCCCGTGATGAAGTGGCGTGAAGGTACGGTTTTACGGTTACGAGGCACGTGGTCGCAGTGCGCCGAATACGAGGTGGCACTTACCGCGCCGCCCGCTACGGAAGACGCCGCCCGCGGGCGGGCATTAGCCTATCTGCCTCTCGTGGGCAAGCCCGAACCTGGAGACCGCGTGCTCTTACAGGTTTCAGCTTATGAACGCGAGCTGGGCACCGGCGGGTACATGTTTATTTGTGCCATCCCGGACCGGCTCCCGGCCGATCCACCCAATTCACCCGGCCATATTGTGAAGGCCCGCTATACGCCCATGCAGTACTTGACGCTCGGCGTCGACGAACAAGAATCTCCCTACCACGAACTGTTACGGGACGCCGATTCGCTAGAGGGAATGCCGGTAATCGTGGCTGATTTGCATTCTGCGCTACCGGCCGCCGTAGCCACTTTGCGGGCGGCGCGGCCCACTGCGCGTATTGCTTACGTGATGGACGACGGCGGCGCCCTTCCCGCTTGGTTTTCCCAAACCGCCACAAGGCTGCAGGAAAACGGCCAGATTTTAGGCACGATTTCGTGCGGGCAAGCTTTCGGTGGAGATCTGGAAGCCGTCAATATTTACACCGGGCTTTTGGCCGCAAAATGGGTGTGGCAGGCAGACGTTGCCATAATCTCGCAAGGTCCGGGAAATTTGGGGACCGATACCCGGTGGGGTTTTTCGGGTACCAGCGCCGGCGAAGCAATCAACGCCGTAAACGCACTGGGCGGGCAAGCAATTGGCCTGTTGCGCATGTCTAGCGCCGATCCGCGCGAACGCCACTTGGGCCTTTCCCACCACACTTTGACTACGCTCACGCGGATAGCGCTCACCCCGGCTCTCTGCCCGGTGCCGCAACTAGACGATAGCGAACTATGCCAGCTGGTTGGCCCGCGCGCCCGGGAACTAGCCCGGGAACGTTTAGGGCTCCTCTTCGCCCATCCGCGCCTGCAAAGAGTAGACGTGCCGGTAGCAAAACTCCTCGGCCCGCTAGAAACTTCCCCGGTACCTTTGCGGACTATGGGCCGCGGGCTACACGAAGATCCCCTAAATTTCTTGGCCGCCGGCGCGGCCGGGCAGGTTGCCGCCGAACTGTTAGAGATAGATAGATAGACAGATAGATAGGCGGCAAAACGGGCCGCAAACCTGCCGGCCGGGCGTCATGTGGTGGCACTGCGCTTCCCTGGTGGCACAGTGCTCCCCCGGTGGTACTGTGCTCCCCTGGCGGCACAGTGCTCCCCCGGTGGTACTGCGCTTCCCTGGTGGCACCGGCCTTACGCGGTACCAGCAGGCCTCATGCGGTGGCACCGGGCGTCATGCGGTGGCACCGGGCGTCAGGCGGTGGCAACTGGCTCCGGCGTCGTTCCCGGGCGCTGCACGGTCACGTACTTGCGGAAAACGACCACCAAGACCACGGCCAGCAAACTGACAGCGGCCATGAACCAGAACATATTGGACGAGGCAGCTTCCGCGCCCGGTTCTACCCCGAAGATCCCGCCGGCCTGGAAAGTATCAGAGCTGATCAGCGCCGAATACACCGCCAAGCCCAGCGAGGAAGAAATGTTGAGCATCAGGTCCAAAATACCAATGCCCCGCCCATTCTCACTGACTGGTAGGGCATCTGAAGCGGCGTCGTAAATAGGCGTGTAGCAGGCCGTGACTCCCGCAATAAACACGCAGGCCAGCACGGTGAGCACCACGAAACCGCGGCCAATCAGCACCGCCGACCCCGCAAAACCAACTACCATGCACAGCGCGGAAAGCAGCAGGGTACGGTAGCGGCCAAAAATGTTCACCAAAGGTCCGGAAATTATTCCGATCAGCGTGGCTACCACGTACACCACCGTCAAATAAATCGAGATTTGCCGCAGGTCAAGCCCGTACAGGTTCTCCCCAATTACGTTGTATATAGGTACGGCCGCAAAATTGAAGAAGAAGAACACGAACTGTAACAGCAGCACCGCCATAAAAGCTTTGTTGCGCAAGAAATCTTTCCCAATAAAGGGATGTGGCGCCTTGGCAATCCAAATCCCCAAAAGTACCCCGCAAATTGCGGTGGCAAGGAGCAGCCACGGATTTTGGAAGGAGAAGAAGATCGCGATTAGACCGGCGAAAATTGCGAACAGGGTAATGCCGGCAACGTCGATCTTTTCGCCCATTCCCGCAACGTCTGGCGTGTTGCGAATGAGCGTCGGAAGGAAGGCGACGGCGATGAGCGGGACCAGGAACAAATATTTCCAGTGGAAGGAAGTAATAAAGCCGCCCGCAAACACCCCGATCGCGGCCGCCAAATAGTAGATGGCATTGTAAATCCCCAGGTAAACAGCCTTTTCCCGCGCGGGTAGGAACTTTACCGACATCACCACGAACACGGAACCGGAAACCTGGGCGCCGGCTACCTGGATCATGCGGCCAATGAGCACCATCCAGAAACTGCTGGCGCCGAAAAAGCCCAGCAGGCTACCTAAGATGAGCGCGCCCATGCCAAACATCGTCATGCGTTTCGGGGATACAAAATCGCACAAAGTGCCGTACAACATGCACACGATTCCGAGCACAATGCCCGGCAAAGTGGAAATCAAGGAAGCGCTTTGGGCCATGCTCAGAGAGTCCCCAATATTTTGGAAGACCAAATTAAAAGCTTGAATAAGTAGGCTGCCCAGGGTAAAAACCGTGAGCAAAGCCGGCAAAGCACGCCGGGTTTTGCGGCGATTAATCTCTAACTCGCTGGGAGCATGTGGGCGTTCAGGAACTGAGTTTGACGCCGCGGCGCCCGTTTCCATAACCATATTTTTTCCTTCTCACGAACGGGAAAGACGTAGTTCTTTTGGGGAATTGGTTTTTACGCTGGTGTTGGTTTTTGCGCTGGTATTGGTTTTTACACGTAGATCCTCCGCGCCCGAGCTATTGGGGGCTCGCAGCGGCTAGGCCGGTCGCGTGCACCAGCCGGCCTAGCCGGGCCTGGCGGCACGCCCGGCTTGTGCGCGGTACATAACCCGCCTAGTGCGCGGCACATAACCTGCCTAGTGCGCGGCAGCCAAAGCAAGCAGGCGTTGCATAAAGTGCCTGACGAAGTAACGTTCATCGACGTCCAGAGCCACTCGCGTGGTGGACGGCTGGCCTGCGCGCCCCGGATCGCCAATGGTCCGGCCGCGGCTCGGACCTTCAGTTTCGCAAAGCACGTTAATCGGGAAGCACCACACCACATCTTCGTCCAGGGCCACCGCGGCGGCGAGCGGGTCGTGCAGATTGCAGCCTTCCAAACCGCCCGGATCGTCACTTTCGGTGACGTTGATATAAAACTCAGTCATTTCTGCCAAAAAATTACCCGCGGGAGTGCCGAGTTCGCGCAGGGCCGCCAAATGTTCTCTTCCCATCCGAGCTCGCGTGGTTACATCTAGGCCAACCATGGTGATATCGGCACCGCTATCGAAAACCTGGGCGCTCGCTTCCGGATCTTGAGCCATATTTGCTTCCGCAAAAGGCCCGGTATTGCCCTGCAAAGTAAGCGAACCTCCCATCATTACCACTTTGATTTTCGCGATAATATCGGGAGCTTTCGCAAAGGCCAAAGCAAGATTAGTGGAAGGCCCGGTAGGTACATAAACGAGCGACCCGTCAGTATCAGCCCGAACCGATTCGATAATGAAATCCACGGCCGAAGTTTCTTCTACCTGCCGCGTAGCGGATACGGGTACGTGCGCTCCCCCAAGCCCGTTCGCACCGTGATACCGTCCAGAACTTTCCGGAACCGTAAAGGAAGCACTTTCCAAAGGATGGCTCTGCCCGGCATAAACCGGAATGTCTGCCCGCCCAAACAGCGCCAATACGTCTAAAGTATTCTTCACGCTTTGCTCTAGCAGCACATTTCCGTAGGTTGCGGTGACGCCGAGCAGGTTCGCATCGGGCGATCCCAAGATGTACGCAAGCGCGAGCGTATCGTCAATACCGGTGTCCAGGTCCAGAATAATATTCTTCATCGAATGCCCCTATTTCGAGTTCGAACCCCGTCTTTACGAAGTCTAGTATTACACACCACATTCCGCTTTAGGGCAGCGTCTGCTACCCGGCTGCTGGCTACTTCTTTAGCGGGTTAACTTGGCATCTACTGGACGGAAACCACTTGCGCGCAGGTGGAACTGATATATAAGACAAAGGAAAGGGAGGTAATCCTGCAGGCAGGTAAACCTCCGGGATAATCGCGAGAGGAAAGTGCATTGCCAAATAATTCAAATGGCATCACCGTAGTGCCCTACCATCCGCGCTATAAGAAAGACTTCCAGGAGCTGAACAAAGCGTGGATCACGGAAATGTTCACGATGGAACCGCAAGATTACGTGGACCTGGAGAATTTCGAAAACCTTCTAGATCAGGGCGGCCAGATTTTCTTTGCCCTCGACGCTGCTCCCGCTCCCGCTTCCGCAAACGAAGCTGCTCCCGCTCCCGCGAACGGGGTTTCTACCGTGCACGCCGCCACCACGGGCACGGGCACCGCGGAAATACCCGGTACAGTTTTGGCTTGCTGCATGATCGCGCCCATGGCCGATGGCGATTGGGAAATCATGAAGTTTGCGGCCCGCGGTATGGCTTCCGGCAGAGGCGCCGGTTCGGCGTGTTTGCAGGCATGTCTAGATTACGCCCGGGACTGCAGAGTTGACCGCGTAATCAATGTTTCAAACCGGAAATGCGCGGCCGCAATTCATATTTATCGCAAATTCGGATTCGAAGAAATCCCGGTAGATAAGGAAAAGTTCCCCTTCGAACGCGGTGATATTGCCTTCGAACTGCAACTCTAGGCAATCTTTGCCACCATTGCGAAAACAGGAGGGCTACAAGGTTCCAGTAATAGCAATAAACCGGGCCGGCCGTAGCGCCAGTTTTGATGCTACGCCGGCCCGGTTTCCCGCTTGCCCGGTTTCCCGCTTGCCTGGTTCTCAGGTTCCCGGTTTTTAGCTTTACGGGTTTATGGGTTTACGGCCCGCACGGTTTGCCGCGGAACCGTTTCTGGGCCGCACTTTAAAGGTTTTAGTCCTGCACTAGTTCTCGGTAAGCGCCGTCGGCAGCTACCGGTTGGCTGAGCACATAGGTGTTCATAAACTCCACCATGGCCTGCCATTTTGCTTCATCTTGGGAACCGAATGTGCGCGAACCGGTATACAGCTGCAAAGTGCGTTGCAAAACTTCGCGTGCGGCTTCGCGGTTTTCTGGTTCGGTCAGGGCGGGAACTTCCTTTGCGGTAATGTCGAGAGTTTCGTCCGGATTTTCAGCCGCGAAACTGACGGCCTTATCCAAAGCACTCAAAATCTTGCGGAATTCCGCTTCGTGCTTTTCTAGCGTGGGCGCTAAAGAACCAAAACCAACGCTTACCAGCGGCAACCCGCCTTCCATCATTTGTATCTCTCGCACCGGCTGGCCTTGCCGGGTAATTGCGGGTACGTCCGAGTTTAGGAAACCAACTACCGCATCAACTTTTCCGGTACTCAAAGCCGACTGTTGAGTGTAGCCAATGTATTGCACATCGACTTTATCGGTAAGGTCATAGGCTTGCAGCATTGCTTGCAAGGCGTAATAGTTTGAGCCATAGGGGCCAGGTAGCCCTACGGACCGGCCGGCCAGATCTGCCGGCGAGTGAATCGGCGAATCTTCCGGCACGATGAGAACTACCGGGTATTGCTGGTACATCGTGGCCCAGTTGACGACGTCGGTCCCGTTCGACCGACCCTCCAACATTTCGTCGGCGCCCGCGAAGACGACGTCTTCACTCCCGCCCTGCAAAGCAGTAAGCAACCCTTCCTGGGCACCGTGATGGCGCAACTCAATATTCAGACCCTGCTCTGCAAAATAGCCTTTCTCTTCTGCTACATAGAGCGGAGCGAACTGGACATCAGGCACATAGGTGAGACCGATCGTGATCTTCTCCCCCGCCGCCGCGGCCTGCCCGGCGCTAGCAGTGTTTCCCTGCCCGCCTTTCGCCGCTTCCGCGTTACTGCTCCCGGAAGTGTTTCCACACGCACCCAGGAAAAGCGCGGCGGCAGTAACCAGTGCCATGAGCCGTTTTTTCATTACCGTCCCTTTCTGTGACCTTTGCGTGCCCGCGGCTCCGAAATTCCGGTAGCCAGCGCAGCACGGCGCTCCAGGACGTAAAGGGAGCCATAAATTGCCATTGCCGCAACTGCCATTACGAGCACCACGGCAAACATGCCGCGAATATCAGCGGCACCTTGTGCGCGAGTTAGTTCTGTGCCTAAACCGTTTCCGCCAATAATCATTTCCCCGACGACGGCACCGGTGATTGAGAGCGTGAAACCTGTTTTTAGGCCACCCACAATCGAGGGGAAAGCCAAAGGCAGTTCGATATGCCATAAGAGCGTAAGCCCGTGTGCGCCGTCGAGCCGGGCCGCTCCCACAACATCACTATCGATACCCGCCATACCAACGGAGGTGGAGATAATAATCGGGAAAACAACCATGATTACGCACAAAACCACCACGGAAGTGAAACCGTAACCGATCCACACTACAAGCATGGGGGCTATCGCCACCGCGGGTATCGCTTGCGATGCCGCTAAATAGGGTTGGATCGCGGCGCTAATAACCTTGGTTTTGGCGATAATCACGCCCACGGGAATACCGATTAAGGCACCGAAGAAGCACCCGGCCAGCGCTTCTGCCAAGGTTTGGCCGAGCGCCGTGGCTAAATAGCCGGGCCGGATACCGGCCCCTGCCCCGGTGGGATCGTTTTCTACTAGGCCGCGCACGGTTCTTTGCAATACCGCGCCGGGACTGGGCAAAAAGGCAGGATTGACCCAAGCAAAATAGGTAGCCGCCCACCACAATCCGAGCAGGCATACACCTAAGACGAGCGCGGGAAGCCAGTTACCCTTTCGCACAGCCGATGGCCTTTCACTCACGCCTCGAGGTATCGCATTTGCAAGGGTATGGCAAAGGCTCGCGAACCAGTTTCCCACTCCCCTGGCCGGCCGGCCAGGTTCGGTATCTAAAAATCGCGAGCCGGTGCGCCTCCCATCCGGACTATTACCGTCGGTCGAGGATTTTCACCTCGTCAACCGCTTGCGCGGGTCGCGGACTATCACCGCCGGTTCAGACTTGCACTGACCCCGGAGCACCTTATCTAATTGACGGGTGCCAGTATACATGTTTTCCGGGTGCGCGATACCACGGCACGGATGTGCGCGCTGGTAGGAGCATGGTTAGGCGCGTAGCCAGGTACCACGCGGAAGACCGCGAGCAACACCGCAAGGTACCTAGCCAGCCGAGGTTTTAGCAAGGCGGTGTGTGGCCCGGTTTTGCCGGGTATTCCGCGCACGCTTTGGTAGCCAACTGGCGGAGTGCTTCTACTTCTGCGTGGGCGTCTGCGGCTTTGAATACCGCGGAGCCGGCCACGAAATTATTGGCCCCGGCACGGGCCGCTTCCTCGATAGTGGCCCGGGAGATCCCGCCGTCTACTTGCACCCACACGTCGAGCCCGGCGCGGTCAATTGCTTCCCGGGTGCGCCGCACTTTCGGCATCATTTGGGAAATGAATTTTTGACCGCCAAACCCGGGTTCAACCGTCATGATGAGAATCATGTCGAACTCATCCAAAATATCGATATAGGGCGTGATATCGGTGGCCGGGCGTAAAGCGAGACCGGCGCGGGCTCCTTGGGCGCGGATTTCCCGCGCGAGCCGCAGCGGGGCTTTACAAGCTTCCGCATGGAAGGTAACCGATGCGGCACCGGCTTCCACATATTGCGGTGCCCACTGATCTGGATCTTCAATCATCAGATGCGCATCTACCGGCACCTTCGTATTTTCCACCACTTTTTCCAGGAGCGGCACACCGAAAGAAAGGTTGGGAACGAAGTGGTTATCCATCACGTCGAAATGCACGAAATCGGCGTTATCAATCTGGCTGAGTTCGCGGGCTAGATGCCCAAAATCGCAGTTGAGGATCGAAGGTGAAATCTGAACACTCATTGTGCTTTCCGTTCGTTTGTAGCTTTGTAGTTGCTTGGTTTGGCTGTTATTCGGTTTTGAGGATACGGGCCATATACATGGCATCCGCCTGGTGTAAATCTGGCCAGAGTTGCACTGTGCGGCCTTTGGCGGCGACCGGGAATTTGGCGCGCCGGTTTGCTTCGAGAGTACAGTCTCCCAGCTCCGCACCGGCAGTACGCGCCAGGAATGCTTCCACTACTTCTTTGGTTTCGGCGAGCACTGGCGAACAGGTGGTGTACAGCAAGATTCCGCCCGGGCGCACTGCTTGGTAGGCAGAGTCGAGAAGTTCGCCTTGCAGTTGCACCAAATCGGTTACGTCTGCCGGGGATTTACGCCAGCGGGCTTCCGGCCGGCGCCGCAAAGAACCCAACCCGCTACAGGGTGCATCCACCAGTACGCGATCATAACTATTCGGCTCTTGGGCGCCGATTTCACGGCCATCCCCTTCGCGCAGCGCCACAATATCGGCAAAGGGCCGCACGGCGTCAGCAACAAGATCGAGCCGGTGCGGGTGGGGTTCATTCGCAAAAATCCGGACGCCGCGCTGGGCGGCAAAAGACGCTAGGGTTGCGGTTTTTCCGCCCGGCCCGGCGCACATATCCAGCCACTTCTCGTCAGTTCCCGGATCGATCTTAAGGTTCGCGAAAACTTCGCAAATCAGTTGCGAGCCTTCATCTTGCACGCCTGCCTGGCCATCTTGCACCGGCCACAGCCGGCCCGGATCACCATGTTCCAACAGGGTTGCCGCTTCCACCAGATAGGGTTCGCTCCATTCCATCCCGGCGCGTTCGATTCTTTCGCGCAAAGCCGCCACGCTCATATCCCGGGCCCGCAAAGCCACCTTCGCGGCTTCGTTATTGGCGGCGAGCACGGCTTCTAACGCTTCGGCGCGGTTGCGGGCGTGCAAGGCGGCCCCAAATTCTTGCACGATCCAGCGCGGGTGGGAATACCAGGTGGATAAGAATTGTTCTTCGTTGGCGCTGGAATTACGTAAGATTTCTTCCCAGTTGCCACGCTCCGAAACCCGGCGCAAGATGGCGTTCACGAAACCGCCGGTCCCTTGGCCCAGCTCGTTGCGGGCCAAGGTCACGGTCTCGTTGATTGCCGCGTGCGGCGGCGTTTTCAGTTCGACGAGCTGGTGGCATCCCAGGCGCAATAGATCGAGTACTGGCGCATCGATTTCGTTGAGCGCCCGATCCTGGGAACAGCGCGCAATAATCGCATCGTAACGGCCGGATAGCCGCAAAGTACCGTAGGTGAGGTTGGTAGCGAAGGATGCGTCGAGCTTATTGAGCCGGGCCCGGCTAATAGCTGCGGGTAGTACGAGGTTCGCGTAAGCGCCCTCGGCATTTACTTCGCGAATGGTTTGGAATGCGACCAGGCGGGCCCGGTCGCTCCGTTTACGGCCCGGAACCCAACCTTTATTGCGCTCTCTGCTCACTAATGCTGTCCTTCCTCTTGGTTGCTTTGCTGGTTGTGCTGTTTGCGGTGTCTGTAGTGGGTGAAGTGAAACGCGTGCCGGGTGCGAGCCGGGCGCCGCGCAACCAATCCCGGGCGTCCATGTGTGATTTACCGGCCGGGGCAAGCCGGGTGAGCCGCACTGGTTCGGTGGCCGTTCCTACGTATCCATCTTCCCCGATTTCTCCGGGTGCAAGGGCGGGGGTTTGCGATTCTGAACCCGTGGCTGGGGTTTGCGTAGAGCCAGCTGACGCCGAAGATTCAGAAAGCGAGGATGCTACTTCTACGGGTGCGATTTTGACGCGTTGCCCTTCGAGTAACGTCCAGGCGCCCGGAACCGGAGTGGCCGCGCGAATCCGTGCCGCAATTTCGGCGGCACTGGTCTCCCAGTTAATTTGTGCCCACGCACTGCGGAATTGTGGTGCCAGGGTGGGGGTACCAGTTTGCGGTGTGGCATGGGCGGTGCCGGCCAATATGTCTTGTAGGGTGCGCGAAAGTAGTGTGGCCCCGCTGTGGGCGAGCCGTGCTAGGAGTTCTCCCGCGGTTTCTTGCGCACCGATGGGTGTTTCTTCCTGTGCGAATATTGGCCCGGTGTCCAAACCTTTTTCAATCTGGAAAATGCTCAAACCGGTTTTTGTGTCTCCGGCGGCGATTGCGTAGTTGACCGGTGCGGCCCCGCGCCACCGCGGCAGGAGCGAAAAATGCAGGTTGACCCAGCCGTGGGTAGGAACCGCGAGTAAAGATTCGGGAATTATGAGTCCGTAGGCCACCACCGCCACCGCTTGCGGTGCCAATTCCGAAATCTGTGCCTGTATTTCTGGGGTACGCAAAGATTTAGGGGTAAGTACCGGGATGCCGAGCTCTGCCGCGGCTTCATGCACAGCTGAGGGGGTAAGGACGCGTTTTCGGCCCACTGGTGCCGGGGCTCGCGTGAGCACGGCAGCAATTTCAAATCCGTCTTCTATCAGCCGGTGCAAAGAAGGCACCGCAGTTTGAGGAGTTCCAGCAAAAAGTATTCGCACCTGCTCATTCTAGCGATTTCTGGTCCCTATTTTTCTGGTGCTTGCACCCTGCGGCCTACATCGGAGGATCGACTTCTAACCGCAAGGGCATTCCCGAAGATCCACCAGCATAAGAACCATAGCTACGCCGTGCCTGTGCCATAACGTGCCGGGCACTGGCCAATTTGGTGCGTAGATAGACCGTCATTTCCTCGGGCTGCCGGGCCGGTACCGGGCCCAGTATTTCTACGCCGGGCACCAAATGATGCACTCCGCCTACCAACAGCGAAGGAGAGGTACTAGCGTCGCTGGTTGTAGCACTTGCCTCGCTGGTTGTAGCACTGGCGTCGCTGGACAATGCGCTCGGGTCGCTGCTCGAGCCGCTTGCGTTTGTTTGCGTAATGCTCGCGGTTGCGGCCGTGGTGTCCGGGTTTATTTGCGTAGCGCCCGGGTTTGTGGTGCCCGCGGCTGTGCCACCCGCGGTTGTGGCCGTGGCGCCCGTGATTTGCGGGTTTGGGAGCGGGTGGCTGCGCAGAGCGGCGCGAAGTATCCCCAGGAAGTTTCTAATATCACGACGCCGGCCGGTTACTGCCAACCAGCGCCAGGCCGGGGGTAGTTTGAGTTGGCTGCGTTCGGCCAGGGAGATTTCGGCTCTTTCTCCGTGGGCCCAGCGTGCCAGTGCGGAGACTAGTTGCAGTTCGGCGCGCCCGGCCAGCATTACTTTTCCGCCGGCTCCGGCACTGCGCACCCGTGAAATAACCCGCGCGATGGCCCGGATGAACCGGGTATCGGCGTCGAGCCCTTCTCCGAGCAAGTAGCGCGAATCGAGAACCACTGCCGCTGCATATCCGCCTGCCGCGCGTGGTTCGGCACCCGGCGTGGCTACCACGATCCGAGATTTACCGTCCACTTCCGGAATAATGCCTTCGGGGAGTCCGGCCCCGGAAAGAATCATGCCGACGCCGGGAAAGGCCCGCCCAATTTCTTCTGCGGTACGGTAGGAACCAATTTTCATGGCCCGCAGGTGGCCGTACCCGCACTGTGCGCATCGCCATTGGTTGATACGGGTGCCACACCGGGTACAGTGGGGCCTTTCACCTTTGCTTGGAATGGCCAGTTTGCCTCCGCATTCGGCGCAGCGTGCCGGTTCCCAGCAGTTCCCGCACGCCACTTCCGGAATGTAACCGGAGCGCGGCACCGTGAAAAGCACCGGCCCGCGCGGGAGTGCTTGGCGTACAAGTTGGAAAGCCGGGCTCGGGATACGGAAGGAATCATCCGTATTCCATTGTTCTGCGGCGCTAACTTGCGGCAAGATCTGTTTTTTGGCACGAGTTTCGCCTTCCAGCAGGAGCGCTCCTTCCCGAATGGCCTGCGCAGAACGCTCGGAAACATATGGTCCGTAAGCCAAAAATGCGGCTTCTTCCAGGCGGGCGCGCAACCGGAGCACCTCGCTTGCTTCCGCATAGGGGGCACGGGGTTCGCGCAAGGAAGTGGCGGCATCGTCAATGACTACCGCTAGCCCCAGTTTTTTTACGGGCCACCAGGTAGCGGCGCGCGAACCGACGACGATCCCCGCCCGGCCCGTGAGCGCGCCCAAGAAATTCCGGTACCGCGTTTCGTGTGGGTCTTCTGCCGCGGCGAACGCGATTTTTTCGCCCAAGGTTTTTTCGAGGTATCGCGCCAAACTGCGGGCCAAGCGGGTGTTTGGTACCACTACGAGCACGCCGCGCCCCGACTGCCGGGTACTAGCAACAGCTTCGGCGAGGAGGTTCCGCCCGCCTGCCTCCCCGGGAAGGGTGGCCACAATAGCGTGCGGCGATTTGCCTTCCGCCAAGCAGGTAGCAAAAGCAACTCCCCCGGCATAGTTCTCCCAGGTTTGCGGCTCCAACCGCAGCCCTGGTTCTGCTAGCGGAGTATCTGCGGCGAAGAATTCTTTTTCGGCCCGGGCATGCCGTTCGGGGATGGCCAAGCGTAATACTTCGGCCACGCTACAGGCCCACCGGTCTGCTACTTCACGAGCTAATTCGTATATTTCCGAGGTCAGCACGGGCACGGCAGAAACTACGCGGCGTATTTCTTTGAGATCGGTACCGGCACGCGAATCGGCGTCCCGCGCCACAATAAACCCGTTGACGCGCCGCGAACCGATATCAACAACCACCCGGCATCCCACTTGGGCCTGCGCGGCAAATTTTTGCGGCACCAGGTAGTCAAAAACATGGTCGAGCTGCGGATGGGTGACCAGTGGCCGCACATGGGCCACCGGATCGGGCACACTGGATTTTATCCGCGCCGCCAAGCGCGGAATATCAAGCAGGCTTCCCTGCTCACCAAAATCGGGAATCTCCCCGAATCCTGCAATCTCCTCCATGCCTACAGGCTATCGCGCCCCTCCGACACAGTTGTTACATCCGGCTTCATGTTTCCAGAACGCCCTGCCAATCCACATTCCGGAGTGCTTTTCTGGCACGCTTTTCGAGCCCGCTTTTCCAAGTAGCTTCCGCTTTTCCAAGTGGCTTCCGCTTTTCCAAGTGGCTTCGCAGCCCACATTCCGGAGACTTTCTGGCCCGCGAGTTTTATAGCGCGCGCAGAAGCTCTTCTACCCGGTCGGTCTTCTCCCAAGTAAACTCTGGCAGTTCCCGGCCAAAATGCCCATAAGCGGCGGTCTTGGCGAAGATGGGCCGCTTCAAGCCCAAAGTGTCGATAATGGCGGCCGGGCGCAGGTCGAAAACTTTTGCTACCGCATTGCGGATCCGGTCTACCGGCTGGGTTTCAGTACCTTGGGTGTCAACCCGCAAGGATACCGGGTGTGCCCGGCCAATCGCGTAGGCCACCTGGATTTCGCAGCGGCTCGCCAAACCGGCTGCCACCACGTTTTTGGCCACCCAGCGCGCCGCATAAGCCCCGGAGCGGTCTACTTTCGAAGCATCTTTACCGGAGAAGGCCCCACCTCCGTGCCGTGCAAAGCCCCCGTAGGTATCCACGATGATTTTCCGGCCGGTAAGTCCGGCGTCGCCCATCGGGCCTCCCACCACAAACCTTCCCGAAGGGTTAACAAGGACCTTCATCTCGGAAGTATCCAGATCCAAGCCTTCACTTTCCAGCACGGTATCCAGAACGTGGTTTTCCAGGGTTTGCGCCAACCAGTCCAGTTGCGCACTCTCATCATGTTGCGTGGAAATCACCACGGTTTGGAGCTGCACGGGTTTATTGCCGTCATACCCAATAGTTACCTGGGTTTTGCCGTCCGGGCGCAGGAAAGGTACCGCACCGGTTTTGCGCACCTTCGCGAGCTGTTCGGCTAATCGGTGGGCGAGCTGAATCGGGGCGGGCATGAGCGTTTTCGTCTCATTGGTGGCATAGCCAAACATCATGCCTTGATCGCCGGCACCTTGCCGCGAATAGCGTTCCACATCAGTCATTTCCCGCGATTCCAGAGATTTGGCCACGCTCGCGGCAATATCTGGGGATTGCTGCCCAATCGAGGTGGTTACCCCGCAGGAAGCACCATCAAAGCCGACGGCGGAAGACGTGTAACCAATATTCGATATTTGTTCGCGTACGATGTGCGGGATTTCCACATAGGACTTTGTGGTAACTTCCCCAGCCACATGCACCAATCCGGTGGTGACCATGGTCTCCACGGCCACATGCGAATCCGGGTCTTGTTCCAGCATGGCGTCCAGGATCGTATCGGAAATAATGTCACACACTTTATCCGGGTGGCCTTCCGTCACCGATTCGGACGTGAATGGTTGCAGATACACCATTATTAGCTCCTTGTAGCTTTTCTTTGCGGGTAACTTCTAGCCCTCTCGCGGGCCCCACCCGGAAACCTCTTAACACTGTGTTTTCTTGGTTTTATTACCCAGTGTTTTCCAGCCCAGCGCTTTCTTATCCTGTGCTTTCCTGCCCTGTGCTTTCCTGCCCTGTGCTTTCCTGCCCTGTGCTTTCCTGCCCTGTGCTTTCCTGCTCTGTGGCATCCAACCAAGTGGCATCCAGTGCGCGGCGCCCAGATCCTGTGCCTGACTGAATTCTCATTCTACCGGGTATTTGATAGACCCGCGATAGTGTCAATAATCTTGTGTGCCATCTGTGTCTTGCTTCCTTGACCTTCCGCCATGATGGTTCCGGCCCGGTCAATGATAGTGATAGCCGTTTCGACCTCACCAAAGCCGCGTTCAGTGCCGACCTCATTAATCACCATGAGATCGGCGCCTTTTCGTGCGGCTTTCGCCCGTCCGTATTCGAGCACACTGGCTTCAGCATCCCCGGTTTCCGCGGCAAAACCGATAATGATTTGCCCTTCGCGGCGGCGCGTGTGCGTTAGTTCGGCTAAAATATCCGGGTTTTCTACCAGTTCAATAGTTTTGCGCCCGGTACCATCTTTTTTCTGCTTAGTAGCGGTGCGATTGGCAGGCCGGTAATCGGCGACGGCGGCTGACATTACGATCACGTCCGCACTGGCCGCGGTTTCAAGCATGGCCGTCTGCAATTCTTGGGCAGATTCCACTCGAACTAGTTCGATATCCGTGTGCTCGAGTGTATTCAAGATTTGCCCATCAATATTGGCGGCAACCAGGGTGACATGTGCACCGGCTGCTTGGGCCGCACGGGCAATTTCCACTCCGAAACGTCCCGAGGACCGATTGCCAATAAAACGCACTGGATCAATAGCTTCTCGGGTGCCACCAGCCGAAATAACAATCTGCCGGCCGCGCAAAGCCGCCGCAAAGGTCCCGCGATTCGCGCCGGCTTCCGCCGCGCTAGTTTCTGCTCGCGCAGTTTCTTCAACGTTTTCTTCACCGCGTTCTTCACCGTGCGCAGCGTTATCTGTAATGCCGAGGATAGCGAAGGCACGGGCCGCGATTTCTTCCGGTTCTGGCATCCGCCCTTTGCCGGAATCTTTGCCGGTGAGCCGGCCCGCGGCCGGTTCCATTACTTCTACTCCGCGGGCGCGCAATATCTGCACGTTTTCCACTGTGGCCGGGTTTTCCCACATTTGGGTATGCATGGCAGGCACCATAAGAATTGGGCATTCGGCTACCAACAAAGTATTGGTAAGCAGATTGTCTGCCATGCCGGCCCGCATTTTGGCAAGAGTGTTCGCGGTAGCCGGAGCAACGACTACCAGATCAGCTTCTGTCCCCAGCCGCACATGCGTCACATGCGGGGCATCTTCCGGCGTCTGCGTGTACACCGGTTTCCCCGTCAGTGCTTCCCAAGTGGTTTTACCAACCATTTCTAAGGAAGCAGAAGTGGGGATAACCGTTACATCCAGATTTTTCTTGATCAGCAGACGCACCAGGATCGCCGTTTTATAAGCAGCGATCCCGGCGGTCACGCCCACTACTACCCGTGGCCGTGTCTGCGTAGCGGCAGCCCGCTTTTCACTCATTGCGCTTCGTCAGCAACCTCGGGGGCGTCCGCTTCGGTAGCGGCCGTTTCCACTTCCGCAGCGGTATCAGTTGGCGCCGGTGCGTTAGCCGCTTCACTTGCGTCCGCGACCGCTGCCCCACCGGCAGCAAGTTCTGCTTCCGGGACGATATCTTGCGGCCCGTGGCCATCAATCGTCCAATCCAGCTTGCCGTCTACGAGCTCGCGCAAGGCGATGGAAAGCGGCTTTTCTTCCGGATCGGCCGCCACGAGGGCACCGTAGCTCGTAATATTCGCGTCCCCGCGCGCCATTTCTTGGCGGTAGGTATTAATCTGCTGAGCCCGCTGCGAAGAGACAACGCACAGCGCGTACTTCGAGGGGATCTTGGCGAGCAAATCATCGATTGGCGGCCGTGTGATACCTTCTGGTTCCGGAACAGTTCCGAACATTAACTTCCCTTCGTCATAGCCAGCTAGCTAGCTCGCTAACTGTTAGCTCCAGCCGTCCATTCTAACCTTCCAGGCCCATAATTTGAAGGATCTGGCCGGTGGCGCGAGCCACGGTGTCATTAACAACCACAATGTCAAATTCCGGTTCGGCCGCTAATTCACTCTGCGCCGTTTGCAGGCGCCGGGCAATTTGTGTTTCAGTTTCCGTGCCCCGGCCGCGCAAACGCCGCTCTAGTTCCTCCCATGATGGCGGGGCAATAAAAATCTGCACGGCTTCCGGAGCTGAGGTGCGGACTTGCCGCGCACCGGCGACGTCGATTTCCAACACCGGCACCTTCCCCGCCCGCAGTGCCTCCTCGATTGGTGCCCGCGGTGTACCGTACTTGGCGTTGCCGTGCACCACGGCCCATTCGAGCATTTGCCCGGTGGCGACCATGCGGTCAAATTCCTGATCGGTCACGAAAAAATACGACTCGCCGTCTACTTCGTGCGGCCGCGGCGCGCGCGTGGTGGCCGAAATAGAAACCCAAATTTTCGGGGATCGTGCTGCCATCGCTTTCACAATCGTCCCCTTGCCCACGCCCGAAGGCCCGGCAATCACAAAAATCTTTGCGTGCTCTTCCTCCATAAGCCCATGTTGCCACAATTTCGGTTGCGTTTAACCTTGCTTTACCTGCTCGGTTTACGACGCCGAAAAAAAACGCCGGTTGGATCCTCCTCCCCCAACCGGCGATATTTTCCCGAGTTACGCGCACTAACCGAAGCGTTCAATAAGCGCGGCCGCTTGCTTCTTTCCAAGACCGGCTACCCGGCGCGTTTCCGCAATTGACACCTGCTCCATGATCGCTTGCGCCTTCGATTCCCCAATACCGGGGATAGACATGAGCAACGCGCGCACCCGCAACCGTCCCGCCACCGGATCCGTTTTGGCCCGAGCAATTACCTCGGAAACCTTAACAGTGCCCTCTTTGACGTCTTTCTTTAGCTGTGCTCGGTCCCGACGAATCCGTGCAGCCTTTGCCAGCGCCTCATCGCGCTCTTCATCGCTCAGATTTGGAAGACCCACCTCGGCTCCTTTTCTTGATTTCTTTCTCTCCGCCGGTTCTGCACTACAATGTGCCTCCTTTGACCGTTACAACAGCCAGAATACCCCGAATTTACGCCGTTTGTAGATGATTAAGTCGCCTTACATTTCTCTCGTCAGAAAAAGCTTATTACTGAATGAAGTATTTTTTACGGTCTACCTGCACCATTACCGTTGCTGATTTACAAATGTGCGAAAAGCGATGCAAAATGTTCCAACTCGTTGGGCGTGTCACACATCCACCCGCTAAAGTCACTTAAGGAAATATAGATCCGTTATTCTACGCGATACACATTTCAGGACTTGTTATTTACCACCGCTCACAATCATTTGCCCCTAAACCAACGCAGTTTTTGTTCTGGTCGTGTTCACGCTCTGCCCTGGCCCTCCCCAGGTTTCATCGCAGACTCGCTAAGCTGGCGCCATGGACAGCGTAAGGGTTGATGTGTGGCTGTGGAGCGTGCGGCAGTGCAAAACGCGTTCTTTAGCGACGGCAGAATGCAAGGCCGGCCATGTACGTATAAATGACGAACCGGCCAAACCCGCCTCGAAAGTGCGGGTGGGCGATACGGTGCGCTACCGCGTAGAAGGATTTGATCGAGTATTGCGCGTTACCGGTTTGCTCAAGAAACGCGTCTCTGCACCCTTGGCCCGGGAAAACTATGAAGACCTCACCCCGGCTCGGCCCCGGCCCCTGCTTCCCATTGCTCGGCGGGACCCTGGTACCGGCCGGCCCACCAAGAAAGAACGGCGAGAACTCGATCGCCTCTTCGGCCGAGATGCTAACTTTGGCCGCCGCCGGAACTAGCTGGGCGAAAAGTCTGCGGGCACCCGGCCCGCTGCCGCCGGCTCCATCCTGCCCGCTGCCGCCGGCTCCACCCTGCGGCAGGGTTACCTCAAGAATGGTTTGCCTCAAGATCGGTTTACCTCGAGAATCGTTTGCCTCAAGATCGGAGCCGCCGGCGCCTGGGGACCGGTCCAAAAACAGCAAGCGGCGGTAGGAATCCTCTCGGGATTCCTACCGCCGCTTGCTATGCACTTGCCTGAACGCTTTTTGGCCCGAGCTTTGCGTGCCGAAGCTATCGCGGCACTAGGTAGCGCTTACTTCGTTTCCGTTTCTGCCGACTGGTCTTCCGAGCGCGGCTCAGCTTCCGGCGCCACTTCCGCGTCAGTTTCTACTGGCTCGACTTCCAGCTTGGCCTCGGCTTCTGCTGGCGCAGATTCCGAGCGCGGCTCAGCTACCGAGCACAGCTCGGCTTCCGGCGTGGAAAATGGCTCAGCTTCCGGCTCGCCTGCGGCCGCTGTATCCGCGGAGCTGGCGCTCGGCGCGCTTACTTCCGCGCCCGCGCCAATTGTTTCCCCGCGTGCTTCGGCGTCGAGAATCGAACCCTTGGCCTGGTTGGCCAGTTCGCGTTCGCGAATATCAGCCATCCGATTCATCACGCCCATTACGAATCCCACTGACCTATCCGTGGAAAGCGAGCGTGCCAGATCCGCCCATTCCGGCACCACCACGGCCCGCGGCGTATCCATATAGGTGAGCTCGGCGGCCGCGCCCCGCAAAATATTGCGATCCACAGAATTCATGCGGTGCAAAGGCCAATCTTCCGAAGCCGCCTCAATGAGCGTATTGAGATTCAGGATGTGGCCCGCGTAATGTTCCACAATTTCGGAGCCAAATTCGCCGATTGGCACTTGCGCCGTCGAAACCTTTTGCCGCTCTGCAAGCAAATCGCGGATACCTTGCTCGGTGGCAATACCTTTCTCATCAGCTTCGAAAAGCACATCCAGAGCACGATGCCGCTGGGTAGAGCGACCCTTTTGCTTCGCGTATTTACGTCTCTTCGCGTGTTGTCTCCGAGCCATAATCACCTAGTCATTCGCACGGGAAATGTATTCCCCGGTGCGGGTATCAATCTTCAGCCGGTCGCCTTCGTTAATAAACAGCGGTACCTGCACTTCATAACCGGTTTCCACCGTAGCCGGCTTGGTACCAGCGCTCGAACGGTTACCCTGCACGCCCGGTTCAGTGTGCGTTACGGTCAGTTCCACCGAGGCCGGCATTTCCACAAAGAGCACGCGCCCATCCGTGGAAGCGATCGTGGCATCGTCATTTTCGAGGAGGAAATTCTTCGCATCCCCCACGATTTCCGGGCTAATCGGAATCTGGTCGAAAGTGTCCTTATCCATAAAGATATAGTCAGTGCCGTCATTGTAGAGGTACTGCATATCCCGGCGGTCAATGGTTGCCGTTTCCACCTTGATCCCCGCGTTGAGCGTACGATCGAGGGTCTTACCCGTCATCACATTGCGCAACTTGGTGCGCACAAAGGCCGGGCCTTTTCCGGGCTTGACGTGCAGGAATTCCACTACCTGCCACATCTGGTTGTCAAGCACCAGAATCATGCCGTTCTTCAGATCATTCGTAGTTGTCACTTTGCTTCCTTTCGCAATTAGCCGCGTACCAGGATACAGCGCATTTTCGCGTAGCTCTATCAAAAAGGCACGCGCTTCGCACACACCTTTTCTTTACGGTCTAGTTGTCTTTTTCCGCATTGGTTTCTTGTGCTTCTGCTTCCTGGAGTTTTTCCAAAGCTTGCACGACGACGCCGCGCACTGGTTCCGGCCCAGATTGTACGCGAATCGTTGCCACTTCTTCGTATAGCGGGGCCCGTTCTACAGTCAGGCGCGCCAAATTCTCTTCCGGATTGTTTTCCAGCAGCGGGCGTTTCGTGCGCGAATTGGTGACGCGGCGCAAGAGTTCTGCTTGCGGAGCCTCAATCAAAATCGTGTGATGGCCACGCAGATTTTGGCGAGTTTGCGGGGAAAGAATCGCTCCACCGCCCAGGGAAAGCACGCCTCCGAACTCGCGCAAAGCCCGCGCAATTTCTCTTTCCTCAATCTGGCGGAAGCCCGCCTCGCCGTCGTCGGCAAAAATATCGGGAATTGAACGCCCAGTTGCCTCCACAATCAGCTGATCAGAATCGGCAAAAGGAACGCCAAGTTCGCGCGCCAACAGGCGCCCCACCGTAGATTTACCGGCACCGGGAAGTCCGATGATTACTGCGCGTACCGTCATTTACGTACCTCCGGAATGGACTGCAGGAAACCATGCAAGTTTCGTTTCATTTCTGCGGCAGAATCGCCACCAAGTTTTTCGGTCAAAGCACCGGCCAAAGTGAGTGCGGCCATTGCTTCCCCAATAACTGCACCGGGAACCACCGCGGATGTATCGGAACGCTGATGCAAAGCGCTGGCGGCTTCCCCGGTCTGCGTATCGATAGTACGCAAAGAACGCGGCACCGTGGAAATTGGTTTGAAGGCCAGGCGGATCCGGAGCGCTTCCCCGTTAGACATTCCCCCTTCAATCCCGCCGGCCCGGTTAGTAACCCGATGCGTGTGGCCAGCTTCGCGCACGATCTCATCATGTGCTTGCGAGCCGCGGCGCCGCGCGGTAGCAAAACCGTCCCCAATTTCCACGCCTTTAACCGCTTGGATAGACATCATCGCTTGCGCTAAGGAAGCGTCCAACCTCCCGTACGGGGTGGTGTAGCTTCCCAAGCCTTGCGGCACCCCATAGGCAATTACTTCGACGACGCCGCCCAGCGTATCCCCGTCCTTTTTCGCTGCGTCCAGGGCGGTCATCATCGCCTGCGCGGCCGGTTCTTGCAAACACCGCACCGGAGAAGCATCCAAAGCGGCAGCGTCGGACGGCCCGGGCAAGATCCCCGAATCGTCAGCGGCTTCGCCAATGCTAATCACGTGGGAAATAATTTCGATCCCCGCAACTTGCTGCAGGAGTTGCCGGGCTACCTCGCCCGCGGCTACCCGGGCCGCGGTTTCCCGGGCCGAGGCCCGTTCCAGCACGTTGCGCGCATCGGTAAAACCGAATTTATTCATGCCGGTGAGATCGGCGTGGCCGGGCCGCGGTTTGGTGAGTTTGTGGTTCCGGGCAATTTCTTGGGAATCACCTTTACCGGCGTCTTTGCGCAAAGCTTCGGGCGGTACCGGGTCAACAGCCATTACCGCTTCCCATTTCGGCCACTCGGAATTGCCGATCACCATGGCGATCGGGGAACCCAAAGTGCGGCCATGCCGGATACCGGAAAGCACGGAGAGTTCGTCTTGTTCAAACTTTTGGCGCGCGCCCCGGCCGTATCCGAGCCGGCGGCGCGCCAAGGCCGCCCGAATATCCTCACTGGTAATGGATACCCCTGCGGGCACCCCTTCAACTAGCGCAACGAGTGCTTGCCCGTGCGATTCTCCTGCCGTTGACCACGAAAACATGATCGCATTCTCTCATGAACCCGGCTTTTGCTCGACTCCTAATCACCATACGTACGTAAACACACCTGTAGCCCGCCCAGCGGGACTGCCCGACGGTACCGAGCGCGGCTACGACACCGCGCCCAGCGGGACTGTCACACTATATTCAGCGAGACTGCTGCTTCCCGCCCAGTGAGACTACAACTCCCGCCCGGCGGGGTGGTGCACGTGGCCGCTAGCACGAGGGCCAGGGACGCGTGGCTGCTCGTACGAGGGCCAGGGGCGCGTGCCCGATAACACGAGCGCCAGGGAGGCGCATGCCCCCGCTCGCACGAGCACCAGGGGCGCGTACCCGCTAACACAGCGCCACCCAGACGAGGAAGCCGGCTGTAAAGAGCCACGGTCCGAAAGCCAGGGTGTACTGGCTGGTGATCCCGTACACGCCATAATCAGCCACGATGGCAGCAAGGGATAGGCCCGCCGCGCCTATAACGGCAATACCGCAGGCCAGGGCGGCGCCAACCGGCCCGAGCCACAGGCCTAGCACGCCCATGAATTTTGCGTCGCCGCGGCCAAAAACCGTGACTTTATTGAGCAGATAACCAAGGCCCGCAAAGCCAATACCGGCCGCAATGTTTTCCGGGTGTCTACCAGCCAGGGCGGCCATGGCCGCGCCCGCGCCGGCTAAAGCTAGGAGTGGGTCGGGCAGGATATGCAGGGTTTGGTCGATATAGGCGGCAACTGCTAGGCAGGCGAGCACGGCGCACCCGGCCAGTATTTCGATTCCCTGCGCGAAAGGCTCTTCCGTACTGCCGCGGTGCGTAATATTTTGTGCTATCGCGCTGGGCGCCTGCCAGGTGTTACGTATTTCCCAGGTACCTGTGCCCGATGCTGGCAAGTTGAGGGGCGGCACGAAAATGAGCGCGAGGAAAGCCGCGGCGGCCGTGGCGAGCCCGCCCCCAAGGGCCCGCCAGCCCGTGAGTACACCGCGCAATATCCGTTCTCGAGACCAAAAAGGCATGCGGCCAGGCTAGGTGGGGCCCGTGAAAAAGGCGAAAGCCTATCCACAGGCCCGCCAGCCGTTCGCGCTCGGCCACGGGTGCCAGGTTTCCCACGAATACCCCGGCGGCCGTTTTACAGGCTCCTCCGCCCGTTTCCACAGGGCACCTAGCTAGCTATTTTTTCAAATAGTCCGGGTGTTCTTTAATCCACGCGTCCAGTTCGGCCTTGAATTGCTGTTGTTCCTCGTAGCTGGCCGTAAACTTCGTTTCCCCGGTTTCTAAATTGACGGTGGTGAAGTAGAGCCAGTCCCCCGGTTCGGGATGCATGACGGCAGTAATTGCTTCTGGCCGCGGTACCCCGATTGGCGAGGGTGGCAAACCTTCGTTCTTGTAAGTGTTGTACGGGTTATCATTCGCCAGATCCGCCGAGGTGGGGATGCCGCCCGTTTTCCCTACCCCGTAGAGCACCGTGGAATCCATTTGCAAACGGCCCAGTACTTCTCCGGTATGGTCCACCAAACGGTTCTCGATTACGCGTGCCACCTTGGCGTAGTCGCTTTGCGCAATCGCTTCGCGTTCCACAATCGAAGCCTTGGTAAGCACTTCTTCCCACTGGTCTTCGGGAACTTTCAGTTGCTTGAGGGTATCGATCTGCTTGCTCACCATTTGGGCGAGAGCTTCCCGCGGCGTCGTATCCGGCGCGAAACTGTAAGTGGCGGGCGCGAGCCAACCTTCCACGTTCCCACCCGCGACCTTCGGTAAGCCCAAAGCTTGCGTATCTGCCATCGCGGCTTCCACGTCTGCTTCCGAATACTCCATGAGGTTCACGAGCCGGGCCGCAACCTGCGATTTTGTCCACGCTTCCGGAATGGTAACGCGTACCGACGCCAGATTTGCGGGGTCTAAAAGCGCCAGCAGGGCCGCATTGGAACTCATTTCCTTGCGCAGGTTATAAACCCCGGGTTGGATACCGGTAGATCGCGGATCTTCCGTAAAAGCAGTAATGAACGGTTTTTCGGAGGCTATCACGCCTTCTTCCGTCAAGATTCGCGCCATTTCGGTTCCCGTGGCGCTTTCCGGAATAGTTATCTGCACGGTGCCGGTTCCGGTGCCCTCATAATCCGAAACGTGTTTTTCCACGCCCGAAAGTTTGCTGATAACTACCACCGCCGCAGCCGAGAGGAAAATAACTAAAATGAAAGTAATAAGCGCGGTGGTAATACGCCGGCGGCGGCGTAACCGTGCCCGTTCGGTTCGTTTCGCCTCGTTTGGGGTTCGGGGCCGGGCATGAAATTCGTCAAAAACATCAGACATTACGAAGGGCCCTCCTCGGTAGTGCCAGTCTGAGGAGGCTCGGTAGTGCTCACCTTTTCGGCAAGGACCACGAGTTCCCCCGGTTTTTCTCCGCTCACCCGTTCCATTTCTAGAGCGGTTTCTAAGATAACGACGGCGGCTGCTTGGTCCACCAAGCCGCGATGTTTCCGCGTAGATAGCCCGGAAGCAGAAAGTTGGGCATGGGCGGAAACAGTAGACAGGCGTTCATCTACCAGCCGTACCGGAGTGGGTGCAATCCGGCGTGCTAACCGGCGGGCCCAGCGCCGCGCATATTTTGCTGCGCTACCCTCGCTGCCGTCCATGTTACGTGGCAATCCCACGATTACTTCCAGAGCCTCGAGTTCGCGTGCGGTTTGCGCGGTTATGCGCAGATCGGCGCCGTTGGCAGGCAGGGTACGCACGGGCAGGGCCATGATCCCCGCGGAATCACTCTTTGCGAGCCCCGTCCGTGCTTTGCCTACATCAACGCCGAGTCTGATCCCCCGCCGCATTGTGTTTACTGTGCCTCCAGTTCGCGGCGCACGGCCCGCATAGCTTCGGCAATCTTCGTGGGATCTTGGCCGCCGCCCTGAGCAATATCGGGCTTGCCGCCACCGCCGCCGCCCAAGATCTTGGCGATCAGGGAAACGAGCTTACCGGCCTGCAAACCTTCTGCACGTGCACCATCCGTGGTTGCTACCACGACATTCGGTTTGCCGCCGATTATACCGGTAACTATTACTGCTGCCGGTGCCGAAGGGGCTAGCCGGCCGCGTACGTCAAGCGCGAAGGTGCGCACATCGTTCGCGGTTTCCAGCTCTCCCAGATCTGCGTGGTATAGCTGATATTCGCCTACCTTTTCGGGCGTGTCTACCACATCTTGCACCTGGGAAAGCAGGCGTTCGTGGCGCAAATGCGCTACCTGCTTTTCCGCCGCCTTCAGCCGCGCCAGCAGGTTATCGATGCGCTCCGGAAGTTGTTCGGGCCGGGTTTGTAGCGTCGTCGTCAGTTGCGAAAGGAGGGCACGCTCCCGGGCACCCTTTTCGTAGGCGCCTTCACCCACTAGGGCGTCAATGCGCCGCACCCCGGAACCAATCGAGGACTCACCCACAATGGTTACCAAACCGATCTCACCGGTTTGCGCCACGTGGGTACCGCCGCAGAACTCGCGCGACCACGCATCGTCGATGGAAACTACGCGCACAATATTGCCGTATTTTTCCCCGAAGAGCATTTGCGCGCCCATCTTCTTCGCTTCTTCGATGGGGAACTCGGCGGCCGTTACTTCCAGGTTTTCCTGCAAGCGTTCGTTCACGCGCGCTTCCATTTCCGTCATCGTATCGGCCGGGATTTGCGAGCCGTGGCGGAAATCAAAACGCAAACGAGAAGGTGCATCTTCGGAACCGGCCTGCCTGGCCTGCTCCCCCAAGTATTCGTGGAGCACCTTGTGCACCATGTGGGTAGCGGTATGGGACTGAGCGATACGCTGGCGGCGCACTTCGTCGATTTGTGCGTGCGCGGTATCGCCTACCACGATCGTGCCTTCGGTTACGACGCCGCGGTGCACGGAAAGTCCCTTCACCGGGGCTTGCACATCGTCAACGCGGACCATGCCGCCCCCGGCTACCGAAATGGTGCCCTGATCGGCTAGCTGCCCGCCCGCTTCCGCATAGAAGGGGGTGACGTCTAGCACGACGTCGACCTCGGCGCCCGCCGAAGCCGCCGGTTGTTCCACCCCGTTTTCCAAGATGGCCACAACCTTCGATTCGGAGGCCTTATCGGTATAGCCAAGGAAGGTCGTTTTTCCGGATGCGGCGAGAAGTTCGTGATAGACCCGCGAATCCACATGCCCTGTTTTCTTGGCGGCCGCATCGGCTCGGGCGCGTTCCCGCTGTTCGTCCATGAGGCTGCGGAAGCCCTTTTCGTCTACCTGCACGCCCTGTTCTTCGGCCATTTCCAAGGTCAGGTCGATCGGGAATCCGTAGGTATCGTGCAAAGCAAAGGCCGTATTACCGGTAATTACTGGGCTGGTACCATGCGCGCTCTGCTTGGCTTTGGCCACCGCGGTATCGAAGATTTCGGTACCGGTTTGCAGGGTGCGGCGGAAAGCGTCTTCTTCATCCACCGTTACCTGGTAGGTTTGCGCGAAATTAGTTTCTAGATCCGGGTAGGCCTCTTTCATGGAGTCTTTGGAGACGGTAACTAGTTCGCCCAGCACCGGTTTTTCCACGCCGAGGAGGCGCATGGAACGAACCGCGCGGCGCAGCAAACGGCGCAGCACATAGCCACGGCCGTCATTCCCGGGCCGTACCGAATCGTTTATAAGCATCATGGAGGAGCGCACGTGGTCGGCAACCACCCGGAAACGTACGTCGTCTTCCGCATCTGCCCCGTACTTTTTACCGCTGAGTTCCTCCGCCTTTTGAATAACCGGGAAAACCTCATCGGTTTCGTACATATTGTTTTTGTTCTGCAGCAGGAAGGCAATACGTTCCAGGCCCGCCCCGGTATCGATAGCAGTCTGATCAAGTTCGCCCAGAAGCGGGTAGTCACTGCCGCTACCTTCCCCGCGCCGATACTGGTCGAAAACGAGGTTCCAGATTTCCAGGTAGCGATCGCCGCCCGGATCTACCGTGCCACCCACTGCCTCCGGCCCAAATTCGGGGCCGCGATCATAGTGGATTTCACAGCACGGACCGGCGGGGCCGGGCTGGCCGGTAGACCAGAAGATTTCTTCCCGGGTGAGTTTGACAATCTGCTTCGGGTTCACCCCAATATTGACGAGGGAACGATAGGCAACATCGTCTTCTTTCCAGATAGTTGCCCACATGCGATCCATTTCCAGGCCGTAGCCCCCTTCGTCTTGCGGGGCGCAAAGCAGGCCGAAGGCAAGTTCAATGGCGCCTTCTTTGAAGTAGTCCCCGAAGGAGAAGTTTCCGCACATTTCGAAGAAAGTGCCGTGCCGAGTAGTTTTCCCAACGTTTTCAATATCGTTGGTGCGGATGCATTTTTGCACGGAGGCGACGCGCGGCCACGGTGCCTTTTCAGTTCCTACGATATACGGAATGAAAGGCACCATTCCCGCAATCGTGAACAAGATAGACGGATCGGGGCTCACCAAAGAAACCGAAGGTTCAATGTGATGGTCGTGCTTGGCGAAGTAATCAAGCCACCGGCGGCGAATCTCAGCGCTACGCATCTAGTTTATTCTCCTCAAAATTGACGCCTGCGCGTTTGCAACAAAGCGGTTACTCCCAGGTTTTCCCACCCGGGCTAACTCTATGTTACGCACGCGCATACGGAGTGAGTTTACCCGCCTGGAGGCAGGTTTTCTCCAGGGGCACGGGTAATAGGGACCAAAAACACGGCGGCGGGCACCCCTCGGGCACCCGCCGCCGCAATAACAACTCTTAGCGCGAGTAGTATTCAACGATGAGCTGGACGTCAGCTTCAACCGGAACCTCTGCGCGCTTCGGGCGGCGCAACAGGGTGAACTTCAGCTTCTCCAGTTCCACATCCAAGTATTCCGGAACCTTCGGCAAAACGTCACGGTGTGCGCCCTGGGCGGCCACCATGAACAGCGGCGAAGCAGCAGACTTCGGCCGTACCTGCACTACCTGCCCCGGCTTGACCCGGTAGGACGGCAGGTTTACCTTCTTGCCATCAACGAGCAGGTGCGAGTGGGAAACCACTTGCCGGGCCTGCAGGATCGTGCGCGCAAAACCAGCGCGCAACACGAGCGCATCGAGGCGCATTTCCAGCAGTTCCACGAGGTTTTCACCGGCCAGGCCGTCTTCGCGGCGAGCCTCATTCCACACGCGGCGCATCTGCGATTCGCGAATACCGTACTGGGCGCGCAGACGCTGCTTTTCCTTCAGACGTACCGAGTAATCGGAATCCTTCGTGCGGCCACGGCCGTGTTCACCCGGACGGTAGGGGCGGCGCTGCATGTAGCGTTCTGCCTTCGGGGTGAGGGCAATGCCCAAGGCGCGCGACTGGCGCACCATCTTGCGCGACTTATTACCAGATGCCATGTTTTGTATTTCTCCTTTATACCTGTAAATATGCACACCCGCACACGGCGGGGCGGGGCCAACTCATGCGGCTAAGACCCCAGGTGTAGCTCTTCTGGCACCCGGCGCGCACGCAAGGCGCACGGCCGGCACGAAAAGCAACCCGAGAATAGTATCAGTTTTCCGGGTGGAGAATCGAGCGAATATACTCCATTCGCTTTGTGACTTGTGCTTCATACCCGCGTTGGGTTGGTTTGTAATACTCCGTGCCTTCCAGGCCTTCCGGCATAAATTCCATTGGGGCTACCCCTTCCGGATAATCGTGCGCGTAGCGGTAACCTTCCCCATAATTCATTTCCGTAGCGCCCCGGAAGGACGGATTGCGCAAAGCCAGAGGTACCGGCCCGGCTTTACCTGCCCGCACGTCCGCAATTGCGGCATTAATCGCCTGGTAGGCACGGTTTGATTTCGGCGCGGTAGCCAGGTGAGCTACGGCTTCCGCCAAAATAATTCGGGCTTCCGGCATCCCCACCATTGCTACCGACTGCGCCGCTGCGGTAGCGGTTTGCAGGGCGGAAGGATCTGCCATTCCCACATCTTCCGCCGCGGAAATCATCAGCCGGCGGGCTATAAACCGCGGATCTTCCCCAGCTTCTAACATGCGTGCTAAATAATGCATGGCCGCATCCACATCCGAACCGCGGATCGATTTAATGAAGGCAGAAATCACCTGGTAGTGTTCATCGCCGTCGCGATCATAACGAATAGTGGCACCATCGGCAGCGCGGCTAACGTCTGCCACCGTAATCTTTGTTTGCCCACGTTGCTGGGCACCAGCGGCCGCCGCTTCTAGCAAAGTGAGGGAACGCCGCCCATCTTGGCCGGCCAGGCGCACCAAGTTTTCTTTTGCCTCCGCGCTAATTTCGTATTTACCATCCAGCCCCCGTTCTTCGCGCAATGCCCGCTCAATCAGATCGGAAATCGCTTCCGCCGCCAAGGGTTGCAAAGTAACCAGCAGGGAACGGGAAAGCAAGGGAGAGACCACGGAAAATGCCGGGTTTTCGGTGGTGGCAGCCACGAGGATTACCCACCCGTTTTCCACGGCCGGAAGCAACGCGTCTTGCTGGGTTTTCGAAAACCGGTGCACCTCATCAATAAAAAGCACGGTTTCGGTACCGTCTGCAACCAGGGCGCGCCGTGCTTCCTCGATCGCCGTGCGCACGTCCTTCACCCCGGCTGAAGTGGCGGAAAGCTCCACGAAGCGCCGGTTTCCCGCATGAGCAATCAGGTAGGCGATCGTCGTCTTGCCCACCCCGGGAGGCCCCCACAAGAAGACAGAAGAAGGTACGGACTGCTCCCCCGGTTCCAGTAGCCGCCGCAGCGGGGAACCCGGTTGCAAAGCTTCTTCTTGCCCCACCACTTCTGCAAGGGTGCGCGGCCGCATCCGCACGGCTAGCGGCCCGCGATTTGCCAGGGGCACACCTTTCGCATCGGTTTGTGCACTTTCAAAAAGATCGACGTCCATTCCCACACGTCCACCATAGTTCAGCTTGGTTTTCGTAGCACCGCCACCGGAAGCACCTGCGTTTTCAGTTCGCCGCAGGGCGGCCGCGGGTCACGGGTTCCCGCACGCTACGATGCCCGATTTTACGAGTACACGTGTCCCTATTTTCTGCCACCAACCAAAAAGGCTGGATTGTGGTATCAACCACTGGGATAATATAAGCATGTTCGGTTCCCTGGGTCGCTTATCTGTACGCCACCCGTGGCGAGTTGTCACCGTGTGGCTTATTCTTGTTGCACTCGCACTGGTCTCGGCATTTTCCGGTTTTGGCCAGGGCGGTATTTTCTCACGTCTTGGTAGCGCGGATAGCTTCGCGGAGAATACCGAGGCGCAAAATGTTGCGGATATGCTTGCGGAAGGCGAAGGCGAAAACGTTATTGGCATCGTCTCGCAAATACCAGAATCCGCTGCTTTAGGTACGACGACGGCGCAGCTCGTCAGTGATCTGAACCAGATCACCGGGGTAAGTGCGCTTTCTCCGGATACTTTGCGCCAGGAAATTCTGGAGCAGGCCGCCGCCCAAGGCGAGGATGCGGCGCGGCAAAAGTATGCGGAAGGGCAAACCCAAGCGCGTGCCCAACTCGAGGCCACGATTGCGGAACAAACCGCGCACCTCGTGGCCAGCGGGATTCCGGAAAATATTGCCCGCCAGCAGGTAACGGCTGCGGTACAGGCCCACGCGCAGGCAGCAGCAGCCGGGCAGCCTTCCGAAGAGGAAGTAGTGGCGCGCGGCCGGGCAGAGGCAAGCCAGCAAGCCGCGCCCGAAGCCGATAAGGCAGCGCAAAAACTTGCGGCCACCGATAGTTTTGCTATCGTCGCCCACGTTTCTGCCGGGGATCATATGGATGCGAGCGAGGCCCAGGTTATTGACCGGATGCGCGTTTACCAGGGAGAGGCCGAGCAGGCCGGGGCCAAATTCGATATGACCTCCAAATCCTTGACCGTGCAGACAATTAATGATGCTTCGCGCAATGATTTGCTACGTGGCGAAGCAATTGGCCTGCCGGTGGCACTGGTTTTGATGGTGTTGGTATTCGGCGGAATTGTTGCCGCATTCATGCCGATTTTGGGTGCACTTGCCGCGATTGCCACCACTTTGGGTGGCATTTGGGTTATGACCTTTGTAATGGAAACTGATGTTTTCGTGCTCAACGTGGTTTCTATTATCGGTTTGGCACTTTCTATTGATTACGGCTTGCTGATTGTTTCGCGCTATCGAGAAGAAATTACGAGACGCCTCGAAAAGCTTGGTTACGATCCCGAGCGGGGCAAAGAATTGCCGCCGGTAGAAAAGCTTCGCCCCCTCATGAGCGATGCTTTGGTGCGGACCGTGGAAACTGCCGGCCGTACCGTTTTCTTCTCCGCGATAACGATTGCGGTAGCGGTTATTTCTCTCTTCTTCGTGAAATCTTCTTTGCTTCGCGAGATCGCCATCGGTGGTTTCATGGTGGTGCTTTTGGCGGTGCTTTCGGCGATTACGCTGGTGCCGGCATTGTTGCAGATCGCCGGAATCCGGCTGGCCAAACCTTCCATCGTGGAAAAGATTCCCGGGATGCATAAGGTCTTTGCGGTGATGGGCGATACCCATACCGATCATGGTTTCTTCTCAAAGGTTGCGCAGTGGGTGCAGCGCCGGCCTTGGTTGGTAATGATCTGCGTTTTGGCCGTTCTCATCGTGTTTGCGATTCCATTGAGTAATGGCGGGCTGCGGACCGAAACCACGGCCTATGTGCCGGCCAATACCGAACCGGGCCGTGCCCTTAGCCATATCGAGGCCGACTACCCAGCCTTGCGCACTTCCGAAATAACCGTTTTGGTGCAGGCCAGCCCGGAAGATACCCAGGCGGAAAAGGAATTTATTTCCTCTTTGCCGGGCGTTACCAACGTGGAAACTGCGCAGGAGACTACCGATGGGTGGACGCGCCTAGATGCTTATATGGATGTAGACGATCCGGTAGGTGCGGAAGTTACCACCGCGGTAGAGCAAATCCGCGCTGCTGACCTCACGCATGAAGTCATGGTTGGTGGCAGTGCCGCAGTGCAACTGGACTTCAACAATGTTCTCAAGGAAGGTATGCCCTATGCGGTGGTAGTTATTGTGCTCGCCATCGTTATCTTGCTGTTCTTGATGACGGATTCGGTAATAATCCCCCTCAAGGCGGTTATTACTAACGGCCTTTCCTTGGTTTCTTCGTTGGGACTTACCATGTGGCTCTTCCAGCAGGGCCTATTTGGTTTGCCCCAGACACAAGGCATGACGTCCTTCGTGGTAGCTTGCGGGCTCGCTTTCGGCTTCGGCTTAGCCATGGATTACGAAGTGTTCCTCGTGGCACGCATGAAGGAATACTGGGATGCGGGCGAAAGTAATGACCGCGCAGTTTCCCTTGGTTTGCAGCGCTCCGGCCGCGTGATTACCGCTGCTGCGGCAATCATTATTGCCGTGTTCATCGGCTTTGTTTTCGGCGATCTGCTACCCATTAAGGAAATCGGAGTATTCCTCGCTATCGCCGTCTTGATAGACGCTACTTTGGTGCGTATGCTCCTCGTACCTTCCACGATGACGATCCTCGGCAAGTGGAATTGGTGGGCGCCGCAATTCTTGCACCGCGTCTTCCGCAAGGTACATATTTCCGAAAGCTAGCGGAGTTTTATGCGCCGTCTCGCGCATTGTCCTCATGCGCCGTCTCGCGCATTGTCCTCCCCAGTTTTCTTCCCGGTGCTACCGAGAACAAAGGCCCTCTGTTTCTTTGAGTTTTCCTGGTCAAGTATCTACCGGGAAATAGAGAAACAGAGGGCCAATGTTTTAGGTTCTACGCACCGCGAAGGTCGGTAGATCACTCCGTGGCTTTTGCGGGAGTTTCAGCTGGGATAGGAGCACCACTGGCGTCAACCGCCTGGCGTTCCTTCGGTTTTGCATCCACACCCGCTTCCTTACGCTGCTGGGCAGTAATTTCGGCCGGGGCATCGGTGAGCGGATCCCAACCGTTTCCGATCTTCGGGAAGGCAATAACATCCCGAATAGAAGGCGCCTTCAACATAAGTGCCAGCACCCGATCCCAACCGAAAGCAATCCCGCCGTGGGGCGGAGCACCGAACTTGAAAGCCTCCAGCAAGAAGCCGAACTTTTCCTGTGCTTCGGCGGGCGAAATCCCCATCACCTTGAACACGCGTTCCTGCACGTCACGCTGGTGGATACGGATCGAACCGCCCCCAATCTCATTGCCGTTAAGCACAATGTCATAAGCATTGGTAAGCGCATTTGCCGGATCGGTATCGAACGTATCCGCACATTCGGGCTTAGGTGCGGTAAAGGCATGGTGTACGGCAGTCCACTCGGAGCCGAGCGCCACATCGCCTTCCGCTTTTGCGGCTGCAGAGGGCTTGAACATGGGAGCATCAACTATCCACACGAAGGCCCATTCGTCTTCGTCAATCAGATCGCAACGCTTGCCGATCTCAAGACGTGCCGCACCCAAAAGTTCGCGCGAGAAATTAGTTTCCCCGGCCGCAAAGAAAATACAATCTCCGGGCTTCGCGCCGGTCTTTTCAGCCAGACCAGCACGTTCGGCTTCCGAGATGTTCTTCGCTACCGGCCCGCCCAGGGTGCCGTCTTCCGCGATGGTTACGTAAGCCAGGCCGTGTGCACCGCGTGCCTTCGCCCACGTTTGCCACCGGTCAAACTGGCGGCGGGGCTGGGAAGCACCGCCGGGCATAACCACCGCGCCCACATATTCGTTTTGGAAAACGCGGAAAGGAGTGTTGGCAAAGTACGAAGTCATATCAATCAGTTCCACGCCAAACCGCAGATCTGGCTTATCGGAACCGTACTTTTCCATCGCGTCACGATATGTCATACGCCGGATCGGCGTCTTCACCTCAACATCGATCAGCGCGAAAATATCTTGCAGCACCTTTTCCGCTACCGCAATCACGTCTTCCTGGTCCACGAAAGACATTTCCAGATCCAACTGCGTGAACTCGGGTTGCCGGTCTGCCCGGAAATCCTCATCCCGGTAGCAGCGGGCGATCTGATAATAGCGTTCGATCCCGCCCACCATCAGCAACTGCTTAAACAGCTGCGGGGATTGCGGCAAGGCATACCAGGTGCCCGGGTTCAATCGCGCCGGGACCAAAAAGTCGCGTGCCCCTTCCGGCGTCGAACGGGTAAGCGTAGGCGTTTCTACCTCCACGAACCCCAATGCATCCAAAGCATCGCGCGCTGCCTTATTCACCTGCGAACGCAAACGCAAAGCCTTTTGTTCATAAGAACGCCGCAAATCCAAGTAGCGGTATTTGAGCCGCACGTCTTCCGAAACGTTGCCCGCTTCTTCGGCGTGATCTGAAACCTGGATCGGGAGCGGTGCCGCGGGATTGAGGATCTCCAAATCCTCCGACTCCACTTCGATCTGCCCGGTGGCCAGAGCCGGATTCTCATTACCTTCCGGCCGTTCCCGCACAATACCGGTGACCTTAATGCAGTATTCATTACGCAATTCATGCGCAACTTCTTCCCGTAAAGTCACCTGCGCAATACCACTTGCATCGCGCAAATCAATAAACGTAATACCACCGTGATCGCGCCGGCGGTCAACCCAACCGGCCAAAGTAACGGTAGTACCGGTGTCGGAAATCCGCAGGGATCCTGCATCGCGGGTACGTAGCACGCTTCCTCTTTTCTTCAATTATATCTTGGTGCCGCTAGACGGGCGGTCCCGTTGCGCTCGCTAGACGGGCGGCGCGAACCCAACTCTACCGCTCTCCCCTAAGCGTGCACCCAGATACGCGGCGCGGTGGTAAAACACACTCCGCAAATCTCTCTCCCACATCGCATAATCCGCTAATTCCTGCGAGGATAGAGGCGATACCAGGAGGTAGAACGCGAGTGGCACCACTCAGTACCACCGTTTTTCTATTTCAAATACCACTTTCGGAAAGGCACACCGCGTGGCGGAGAAAATCGTTTTAGATCGGGCAACAGAACGATTATTTAAGGCACTTTCGGTGGGGTATATTACAATTGTCGCTTTCGAAAGCCTCGCGGTTACGACGGCGATGCCCACTATCACCACGGATCTAGCCGGGCACAACCTGTATGCCCTGGCCATGGGCGTAGTACTAGCCACCCAGCTCATGACCACCGCGCTAGCCGGCCCCTGGTCCGATACGAAAGGGCCGCACTCGTGCCTGTACACCGGAGTCGCCCTGGTAACCATCGGGCTCCTGATTTGCACCTTCGCACCCACCATGCCCATTTTTGTAATAGGGCGCGCCGTAGAAGGGCTCGGCGCGGGGCTTACTATCGTCCCGCTCTACACCATGGTGGGCAATACCGTTGCCCCCGATAGGCAACCCGCATTCTTCACTGCTTTCGCCGCGGCTTGGGTACTCCCCTCACTATTTGGGCCCGCCCTAGCCGGTTTCATCGTGCAACACTTCAGCTGGCGCTGGGTTTTTGGCATCGCCCCGGTTATTACAATTGTGGCCCTGCCAATCTTCATTCGCGGAATGCAATCCGTACCCGATATTGAACGCGAAAACAGCAACTTGCGGCTAGGCCGCACCGCCGTACCCTCAATTCTGGCCGGCGTTTCCATAGCCACCTTGCAAGTCATGTCTGGCACCGAAAAAGCCGACTTCACGTGGACGGTTGGCATAACCATCGCCATTTCCGCGATCGCAACTTTCTTGTTTGCTTCCGCACTCCTACCCGGCGGCACTTTTATCGGCCGGCGCGGCCTACCCGCCACCGTCCTTACCCGCATGTTCATAAACGGCTGTTTCGTTTCCATCGAAATGTTCCTGCCCCTGCAATTACAGGAAGTACACGGGTGGACGCCAATTGAAGCCGGGCTGATTCTCTCCGTCGGCTCCATTACTTGGGCTATCGGTTCTTGGATTTCGGGTCGCTTCCACGATCCACACCTACGTTCCCGCCTCCCCTTCTGGGGCACGTTAACCGGATTTATTGGCTTGTGGGCCGTAGTTATCGGCTGCCTCGAAACCGTTTCCGGACTGGTAGTTATCGCTGGCTGGTTTGTTACCGGCCTAGGTATCGGCCTGGCCTACCCGGCCCTAACCGTCCACGCGCTCGCGATCTCTTCCCTCGAAAACCAGGGGCGTGCTTCTTCGGCTTTGCAAATTGCAGACACGATGGGAGGAGCGGTAGGCGCCGCCATTTTGGGGATCGCCTATGCGCTGTTTAGCCCGCCCGTAGATATTGCGCTGTTTACCGGGTTTGCGATTATTACGTTGCTGTGCGGGGTGGGCGTGCTTACCGCGGCCCGGATTTCGCCGCAGCGTGGATCGCGGGCCGCGGAGCGTATCGCCACCGCGGATTCTGATCCGGAAGAAGAAGGACCGATGGTTCCTCCGCTAGACCGCCACGGCCATGAACGCCGGATTGCCCGAATCCGGGATCGCCTGCGCCGCAAATAGTAGCCACCACCACCGTGAAACCTGCCGCTAAATCCCCGGAAAACGCGGCTAGCGCTTATACTTATTCGGGCGGAAAACGCCGTGAGGCCGGAAGTGGTCTCCTCGCAGCGCACGATTTGCGCGATACAGAACGGATACCCTTTGACTTTCAATACTGAAACTGCCGTGCCCGCAGACCGGGATGATCGAGACGAACTCTCTCCTACTTTTGCGAACCTCGGTCTTCCTGATGATCTTCTTGCTACCGTCTCCGAACTAGGCTACGAAACTCCTTCCCCGATTCAGGCGGAAACAATTCCGGCGCTCCTTTCCGGGCGTGATGTGGTGGGCGTAGCCCAAACCGGGACCGGTAAGACTGCTGCCTTTGGCCTTCCTCTTATTGCGCGGATTGATCCGCAGGCCGAAGGCGTGCAAGCCCTGGTTTTGGCTCCCACTCGCGAACTGGCGATGCAGGGTGCGGAAGCGATTGAATCTTTTGCCGCGAAGCGTAAGGGCATTCGCGTTCTCGCGGTTTACGGTGGCTCTCCGTACCCGCCGCAGTTGCGCGCTTTGAAGGAAGGCGTGCAGGTAGTGGTGGGCAGCCCCGGGCGCATTATGGACCTGATGGAACGCGAGGCGCTCCAGCTATCCCACGTCCACTACTTCGTGCTCGATGAAGCCGACGAAATGTTGCGCATGGGCTTTGCCGAAGACGTGGAAAAGATCGCTTCGGATTTGCCAAAAGAACGTGTTTCGGCCTTGTTCTCCGCGACGATGCCGAATGCAATTCGCCGCGTGGCCGAAACACATTTGCATGACCCGCTTGAAATTACCGTCACCCCGCCGGCTTCTACGGTGGACACGGTGACCCAGGAATACGCCGTGGTTCCTTCGCGTCACAAGGTGAGTGCACTGGCACGGGTGCTTGCCGTTTCCGAGGCGGATGCGGCGATCGTGTTCGTACGTACCCGCGCCACCGCGGAAGACCTCGCTATCGAACTGGGCACGCGCGGGGTTGCTACTGCGGCGCTTTCGGGTGATGTGGCGCAAAAGGATCGGGAGCGTTTGGTTTCCCGTTTGCGTGAGGGCACACTCGATGTGTTGGTCGCTACCGATGTGGCGGCGCGCGGGCTCGACGTCGAACGTATCGGCCTGGTGATTAATTTCGATGTACCGCGCGAAGCGGATACGTATGTGCACCGGATTGGCCGTACTGGGCGTGCCGGCCGTGAAGGGCGCTCTTTGACTTTTGTGACCGCTCGGGAGCTTTCGCGTTTGCGGCGGATTGCTAAGCAAACGAAGTCGAAGATGAAGGAAATCAGTTTGCCTACGGCAGCTGAAGTTTCCCGCCAGCGTGCCCACAAGCTCGTGGAAAAAGCGATGAAGCGTTTCGAAGCCGGCAGGCTCGGCGTTTACCGCGATGTGCTCGAGGAATTCGACCGTATCCAGGCCGAACTTGCAGCTGCCGCGAAAGCAGAAAGTGAAGCTGCGGCCACACCGGACGTGGTAGCTGCAGAAGCTGAGACCGTACAAGCCGCGGTAACGGTAGATGCCGACGCCGATGCTGAAACTAGCACCAAGGCAGATACCGCAGCGGATACCGCAGATGCCGAGGATGACGCCGCTACCACTGCGGAAAAGAAACCGGCGGTGCAGATGAGCCGGGAAGAACTCATTTTGTCTTTGCTGGCTTTGGGTGTGCGTGATCCGGGCCCCTCCGGTGATGACGCGCCCGATAATCTGCAAGAAGATACGCGCGATGATTTCCACAAGAAAAAGCGGCAGACGCGTTCCTCGGGTCGCTCTTTGCCCGGTGCTACGCGTTACCGTGTGGAAGTGGGCCACAAGGATCGGGTTAAGCCCGGGGCCATCGTGGGTGCGATTACCGGTGAAGGTGGGATCGCTGGATCCGATTTGGGCAATATCGATATTTTCCCAACCTTCTCTCTCGTGGAAATTGGAGTACCGCTTTCCCCGGAAGCCCGCCGCCGGATTTCCGAAGCGACCATTGCGGGCCGGCAGTTGCGTATCCGCGAAGATACCGGCCCGCGTGGCGGTGGCGAGCGGCGCGGCCGGCGCGAAGGCGGACGCCGTGAGGGCGGACGGCGTGGCGGATACCGCGGCGGCAGGGGTGGCCGCTTCGGCGGCCGCCAAGAACGCGGCCGTCAAGGCCACCGCGAACGCCGCGGCTGGGACGATTAATTACTAATCTCCCGGATGTGAGTTTTACAAAGCGAAATATTGCAAAACGAAAATTGCAAAGCGCAAATTTACAAAGCGCATAAAGCAGCCAGTTGCGTGCGCGCAAGCACCAGTCACTCGCGCGCAAGCACGCTAGCACCAGTCACCTGCGCGCTAACAATCGCGAAAGTAACTGAGTTCTTGGCTGTTTGCTAGCAATCGCGAAGCGGGTGGGTGAGGAAGAATCCTCACCCACCCGCTTCGTTTTTTATATTTTTTCGCTAGTGCTCGCAGGCGTCTTTCTGGAGCCTATTTCGGTGCTGTGCCTGCAGCGTTTATTGTTTTGCTCTTCGTCTTACTCTTCGTGACGGGTCAGATCCGCTTCGGTAGCTTTCACCGCTGGGGCTCGGGTGAGTAGCTTATGGCCGGCCCACAGGCCTAAGAAAAGCGGCAATCCAATATAGCTCGTGAGCAAAGAAGTGAAGTCCGCATTCCCAACCAGGGCTTCCCAATTCTGACCAATCAACACCACCGCACACATAACCAAAGCCAGGACCGACCCGAAGGGATACCACGTAGCTTTGAAAGGAAGATCCTTTACGTCATGACCTTGTGCTACATAGGCCCGGCGGAACTTGATATGACACCAGGCGATACAAATCCAGGTGATAAATCCGGCCAAACCGGAAGCATTCACAAGCCAGGTATAGGCCTGGCCCGAACCAATTAGAGAGAGCACGAAACCGAGGGCGGCTACCGCCGTCGTCGCCAATAAAGCAGGCAAAGGAATACCGCGCGGGGTCAGATACGTAAACACGCGCGGCGCCTTTCCGCTTTTTGCCAGCGCATACAACATCCGGGTACTAACGTACAAACCGGAATTTCCGGCACTCAACACGGAGGTCAAGATCACCGCGTTCATTACGGAAGCGGCCGCCGCAATCCCCGCCCGTCCGAATACGAGGGTAAACGGCGAAAGCGCGATATCGCCCTCGGGATTGAGCAGGTGCGGGTCCGTGTACGGAATAAGGAAACCAATAACCGCAATCGCGCCCACATAAAAGATAAGAATCCGCCAGAACACCGTGCGGGTGGCTTTCGGAATATTGGTCTCCGGATCCTTCGTCTCCCCCGCCGCAATTCCCAGCATTTCTGTTCCCTGGAAGGAGAAACCAGCGATCATAAACACGGAGAGTACGCCCAGACCGCCATTCACGAAGGGTGCATCACCGATAGTCCAGTTCTGGAAGCCAACCGGTTCGCCGCCCATAATCCCCAGGATCATGAGCACCCCGAGCACCAGGAACACGAGCACGGTCACCACTTTTATAGCGGCGAACCAAAACTCTCCTTCCCCAAAACCGCGCACCGAAAGCGCATTTAGCGCAAAAAGGATCACCAAGAACGCTAGTGACCACACCCAGGGAGGAACATTCGGGAACCAGTACTGCATCACAATGGCCGAAGCAACCAGCTCTGCCGCCACCGTGATCGCCCAGTTATACCAATAGTTCCACCCCGTGGCAAAACCGAAGGAAGGCGAAACGAAGCGCGTGCCGTATTCTTCGAAAGAACCAGAAACCGGCAGGTAGGTTGCCATCTCCCCCAAAGATTGCATGAGGAAGAAAACCATGATCCCGATCAAGGTGTAGGCGAGCAGGGCGCCGCCTGGGCCGGCCTGCGAAATCGTAGCTCCCGAGGCTACGAAAAGACCCGTACCGATTGCCCCACCAATGGCGATCATATTGACATGCCGAGCGTGCAGGCCGCGGACGAGTCCTTTACTCGACTCGATTTTCTCAATATCGAGATTATCGCTTCCGGAAGTACCCTCGGCGGGCACTGCATCAGAACCTTCTGTTGAGCTAGCGATGGTGATCTCCTCCTTTAGTGTGTTGGTGCCTAGGTGTGACTATTGGTTCTTTGCGCCTAGGTGGCCGCGGGTTTTCTGGGTGTGTTATGGGCACCTCAGTTTTTCCTTTCCCGGGCCCGCGCACGGTTATGGTGCGAGCGGACAAAGAAAACCGGTACCGGGCTCAGGTTATCGCCCGCGTGCCTCCCTCAATTCGTCAACTAAACAAGTTGTGATCGTAGCAGTGTTGTGCCGGTTTTGCGTTTTGGTTCCCATTGCTGGAAAGCTTGTAGTTTTAGTTCCCATCGCTGGGAAATCTCGACCAGTGAACTTGGCGGCTGGGCCGTACCGTGAATCGACGTCGTGGTCTGTCTGAGCCGTACCAGAACCGACTTGGCGATCGGGCCGTGCCATAAACTGACTTGGCGGCCGTGCTTCGTTCAAAGAATGCGGGAGGTGCGGGGCCTGGCTGGCCTCGCACCTCCCGGGTTCTGTATTCACTTATGCGCTAACAGTTTGCTTCCGCACTAGCTATCGCTTTGGCGTTAGGCGCGGTGTTAGCGGCGGTCTACGGCCGGGGTGTCAATCCCGTCCCCGTCCCAATCACCAACCGCCGAAACATCCTTCGAGTTACCATAAGCAAAGAAATTGTCAGCCACGCCCGTAGTTAGAGCCTGCTTGAGGAAGAACTGGTTGCCGCGTACAACGCCAACGGGCCCGACCCCCGGAAAGTGGACATGGGGGTGGTGTTTATGCTGCAAGGTCAAGTGTAGCTGACGCGTGTTTTTCGAAGGTGTCTGGGGCCTGG
>NZ_FNAU01000019.1 GCF_900102025.1 Actinobaculum suis
CCAGGCCCCAGACACCTTCGAAAAACACGCGTCAGCTACACTTGACCTTGCAGCATAAACACCACCCCCATGTCCACTTTCCGGGGGTCGGGCCCAACGTTGCTTCTAGGTGTTGTTATTCAGCGTCCGTTCCTACCTGCTAAGTTATGGCCTGTTTACGGTCTCGTAAGTTATGGTCTGTTTGCGGTGCTATAGTCCACAAAATGGACGCAGCCCAGAATAATTACAAAAGTATGCCTAGGATAGGGGCATGCGTTTGGCAAGGATTGAAGGGCTGCTACTACTTCTTCGCCGTCGCGGGCTCTGAAGACTCGGCTACCCGCGGCGGCTAAAACTGTATCCCGCCGGTCGCCTGGTCCTATCGGCCCTATATGTGGGGCCCTGCCGAGGACGGGTTCGAATTAGGTAGAGCAAAAGCTCAATAGAGCAAGGCTAGGCAGAGCAAAGCTCAGTAGTAGAGCAAAGAGAAGAGAATATGAAGACATCAGGTTTTGCGAACCGTCAGCAGCCGTCCGGAATGCCGTACCAAAAGTATCGGCCGTTTTTGGAAACAAACCCGGTTTCTCTCCCGGATCGGCTGTGGCCCAATAATAGAATCACGAAAGCTCCGCGGTGGCTTTCCACTGACCTGCGCGATGGCAACCAAGCATTGCCGGATCCCATGAGCATTTCCAAGAAGCGCGCCATGTTCGATCAGCTCGTAAAAATGGGGTTCAAGGAAATCGAGATCGGTTTCCCCGCCGCTTCGGAAACCGAATGGGAATTCGTGCGCTCTCTGGCAGAAACTGATGCGGTGCCTGAAGATGTCACGGTATCCGTGCTCACGCAGTCGCGCCCGGAACTCATTCAGCGTACGATTGATTCCCTGGCCGGTTTTCCGCGTGCCACGGTACATATTTACAATGCCACTTCGCCGGTATTCCGCCGGGTCGTTTTCGGTACCGACCGGGCAGGTATTAAGAACTTGGCAATTCGCGGCACCCAGGAAGTAATGTCCTATATCGAAAAAGTAGGGGATACAGATACCGTGTGGGGTCTGGAATATTCACCCGAAATTTTCGTGGATACCGAACTGGACTACGCCCTCGAAGTATGCGAAGCGGTAATGGACGTGTGGCAGCCGGATGCGGAGCGCGAAATTATCCTGAATTTGCCGACGACGGTAGAGCGCGCCACGCCGAATGTTTATGCCGACCAAATCGAGTGGATGAGCCGAAATCTTTCCCGCCGGGAATACATTTGCCTTTCCGCGCACAACCACAATGATCGCGGCACCGGCGTAGCAACTACGGAACTGGCTATGCTGGCCGGCGCGGACCGTATCGAAGGCTGCCTATTCGGGCAGGGGGAAAGAACCGGGAATGTAGACCTGGTAAATGTGGCCATGAACTTGTACACGCAGGGGATTGATCCGCAGCTCGACTTCTCGGATATTGATGAGGTTGTGCGCGTTTCTGAATATTGCAACCAGATGGATGTACCCCCGCGCACGCCCTATGCCGGCGCGCTCGTTTACACGTCCTTCTCCGGTTCGCATCAAGATGCGATCAAGAAGGGAATGGACGATCGCCAGGCGCGGCTGGAAGCCGCTGGGGGAGATGAACTGGCAGTTCCGTGGGATTTGCCTTACCTGCCTTTGGATCCTAAGGATGTGGGCCGTACCTATGATGCGATTGTGCGGGTGAATTCCCAGTCCGGTAAGGGCGGGGTTGCCTATATTCTGAAATCCACGCGGCACATGGATCTCCCGCGCCGGATGCAAATGGAGCTCTCGCGCATTATCAAGCACTACACAGATACCGTGGGCCACGAAATTTCTGCGGAGAAAATCTGGGATATTTTCAAGGACGAATACTTGCCGGCAGATTCCCAAGGAAAACGCTGGGGTAAATACCGCCTGCGGGAGATGGAATTTGGTAATAAGCGCGGCGGCACTTCCTTCCTCAAGGCGGTTCTGGAAAAGCAAGCTGACGGCACGGAAATCACCGTGGATTCGGAAGGTAACGGCCCGATCGATGCCTTCGTGAAGGGTTTGGGCCGCATGGGTGAAGACGTCCACGTGCTCGACTACCAAGAACATGCCCTCGGCGAAGGTGGGGATGCCACCGCAGCTGCCTATGTGGAATGCGAAGTAAACGGCCAAGTTTTGTGGGGATGCGGAATTCATACTTCCACTACGCGGGCTGCTTTGAAGGCAATCATTTCTGCCGTAAACCGCGCCCACCGCAGCTAGAACCGCGCTCATAGCAGCTAGAACCGCGCGCGCCGCAGAAAACCTCGCGCGCCGCAAGTAAAACCGCACCTACGGTAACTATTGAAATAGGTAGTAGCCCGCGTGGGAATGTCGCGCCGCGATAATCCCACGCGGGCCCTTTGCGCGCGGGCCCCTTTTTCGCCGGGGTCGTTTCAGCGCGGGCCCTGTTCGCCGCGCCGGGTGACGGCTGGTGCTGGCAGTAGCGGGCAGGCATGCGATAATAGCCAGGTGAAGCTTTATCGGGATGAGGCGGTGGTTCTGCGCACGCATGACCTCGGTGAAGCTGATCGCATCATCACCCTGATCTCGCGCAACCACGGCATTATGCGCGGCGTCGCGAAAGGGGTGCGGCGTACCAAATCGCGTTTCGGGGCCCGGTTAGAACCATTTTCGCTAGTCGATATTCAAATGTATCGGGGGCGTAATCTCGATACCGTTACCGAGGTGGCGTGCCTGGTACCTTTTGGCCGAGAAATCAGCACGGATTATGAAAAATACGCGGCGGGTAGCGCCATGGCAGAAATCGTTGAGCGGCTCTGCGCCGAAGGTGAATCCGATCCGGAACAGTATTTGCTCTTCCTCGGTGCGCTTAATGTGCTCGCAAATCGGCAACACCGGCCCGGTTTGGTACTAGCTTCCTATATTTTGCGGGCTCTGGATATTGCGGGCTGGCGGCTCGCGGTGGAAAAATGCGCGGTTTGCGGGCGTCCGGAAAACCTCGTCGCCTTCAATGTACAAGCAGGTGGAATGCTGTGCCAACAGTGCGCCACTTCCGGTTCGGCCCGGCCCAGCACGGATACGGTAACCTTATTACGCGCCCTGCTGGCAGGGGATTGGCCCACCATTGACGCCGCTGCCCCCGCGGTGGAAAAAATTACCGGAAAATATGTTAAGGCCTATGCGCAATGGCATCTAGAACGCAAAATCCGTTCCCTCGATATGGTCCGTCCCGCCTAGCGCCGAACGGGTGGCAAAGTGGTCTGTTCCCAGGAGGGCAGTCTAGACTTTGACCCATGAACGACGACGCACGCGCGAACTCCGCCGGCCCGGCAACGCCTCTCCATCGGGAAGGAATCAAACCGCCGCAATTATCGAAAGTACCTCGGCACGTGGCCATAGTTATGGACGGCAACGGCCGGTGGGCGAATGCGCGCGGCCTACCCAGAACAGAAGGACACCGCGCCGGCGGAAACGCCATGATGGACGTAGTGGCCGGAGCAATCGAAATCGGGATTTCAGAACTTTCCGTATATGCCTTTTCCACCGAAAACTGGCGCCGTTCACCCACCGAAGTTTCCTTCTTGATGGGCTTTTCGCGCCAACTAATCCACGAAAACCTCGCTACCTTGCACAGCTGGAATGTGAAAGTGGAATGGGCGGGCCGGCCGCAACGGCTCTGGAGTTCCGTGCTCAAAGAGATTTTTGATGCACGGCTTCTCACCCGCGAAAATACGGGGCTCAAAGCGAATGTGTGCATCAATTACGGAGGCCGGGCAGAGATTGTAGACGTCACCCGCCAGATAGCCGCGGAAGTTCAGGCCGGGCAACTCCGGCCCGGAGATATTACTGAGAAAACTATTGCAGAACGGCTCTACGTTCCCAATATGTCCGACGTCGATCTTCTCATCCGCACCGGGGGAGAACTACGTACCTCAAACTTCCTCATGTGGGAATCTTCGTACGCGGAACTGTACTTCACGGACGTTATGTGGCCGGATTTCGGCCGGGAAGAACTCTGGCAAGCATGTGCCGATTTCGCTTCCCGCAACCGCCGTTTTGGGGGCGCAACCGATAAGGTTAGGGGCGCAACCGATAAGCTTACAAATAAGCAAGAAAAAAGATAAATAGGTCAAGGAGGAATACATTGCGTAAGAACTATGATCCCTTCGCGGGCCTGGAGGCCGGCACGGTAGATCTGCAACTCCGTTCCGCAGACTTCACCGCTGGCGGTCAGCTTCCCGAATCGGCCACCGGCGCGGGAAGCACACCCGGCGGCGCGGACCGGTGCCCGCAGCTTTCTTGGGACCCGGCGCCGGCCGGCACCGAAAGCCTCATGCTTTCCGTTTACGATCCGGACGCTCCCACCCCTTCCGGGTACTGGCACTGGTTGGTTGCCAACTTGCCCGCGGATATGACCGAACTAGAGGGCGGGACCGCAGTTGCCATGCCGGAAGGCTCGATCAGTTTGTATAACGACGGCGTGACCCGGGACTTCCAAGGCGCGGCTCCGCCAGTGGGAGATGGCCCGCATCGCTACTTCTTTGCGATCCACGCTCTGGATACGCGCTTGGATCTGGATCCGGAAACCCGCCCGGCGGTAGCCCATTTCCTGGCACGCGGGCATATTCTGGGCCGCGGTATCCTCATCGGCACCTGGGAAAACGCCTAAGCGGCTAACCGCGCGTAAGGGCAGAAAGTTAGGAAGAACCTGCATATGGCACAAAAAACCAAGAGATTTGTTGTTGTTACTCCGTTTGCCAATATAGAAGCGGTAGCGGGAGTATGCCTCTTGCACGGCCTGCAAGTGCGGGTGATTCCCACCGAATCGGGCGCGCTAATCACTCGGGACGTACCGGTGCCGGAATATGACGAATGGGATATTCGTAATATCACCGGCCCTGATCCTGAGGAAGATACCGCTAACCCCAGCGATGACGGCCCGGCCGTGGCCGCGATGCTCTCCCAGCTTTCCCCGTATGGATGCGTACTCGTAAACGTCACTTTGGTTGATGATGAGGAAGGGTACGACGCCGGAATCTCTGGCAATGTGCAGGCTCGGCGCTACCAGAACGGGAAAGCCGGGGAGGAAATCCCCTCCGGGCTGATGCTTAACGCGCTTGATCCGCAGGTAGAAAAAACCGTGCTGGGTGAAGATGATGATCCGAGGGGCACGCTCAATACTGCGGATATGACGATTGACGATCTCGATATGCTTATCAACGAAGGCGAGCGGCGGCATCGCGAAACTGCCAAAAGCCAGGCGCCCCGCGAAACCGAATCTGGCGCAGTAGCGGAAAACGAGCCGGCACCCCAGGCCAGAAGCACGCCGGATGAGCCGGCTGCCGTAGGCGAGCAGGAACCGGATTCCGCGGGAAAGCGGGAACTGGATTCCGCAGCCGGGCAGGAACCGGATTTGGCGGGTAGGCAGGAAGGGGATTCTGCCGAGGGGCCAGAAAAGGAGAACCATGAATCGGAACCCCAGTGAAAAGAACCCGGTAGCGCAGACCGCTGCCGCGGGCTTGCAACTTTTACCGGCCGTTGATGTGGAAAATGGCCAGTCAGTGCGGCTGCGCCAAGGGCAGGCCGGAAGTGAAGAGAACTATGGGGATCCGCGCCAGGCCGTGGAAGAATTTATTGCGGCCGGGGCGAACTATATTCACCTCGTGGATCTGGACGCTGCCTTCCAACGGGGCAATAATGCTGAGTTGCTGGCGCAGATTATTGGGCAGGTGCCGGTAGATATTCAGATTTCGGGTGGTATTGCTACCCGCGCGGCCCTCGATGCCGCCCTAGCTACGGGCGCACGCCGAGCCGTGATTAGCGCCGCCGCGCTAGCCGAACCTGAATGGGTGGAAGAAGCAATAGCCGAGTATGGAGACCGGATAGCGGTAGGAATTGACGTGCGCGGGGAGGAGATTATTGCCCGCGGTTCACAGGTACCGGCTGGAAATATGTGGCGCATGTTAGAACGCTTAGAAGCGGCTGGCTGTGCACGGTATGTAGTTACCGATGTAGACCGGGACGGCATGCTAACCGGCCCGGATCTGGAATTATTGCGCAAGGTTGGAAAAGCTACCCGCGGCAAAATTATTGCTTCCGGGGGAGTCCGTTCCCTCGCCGATATTGTTAGCCTGCGAGAGCTGGGCGCGTACGGCGTCGATTCAGCAATTATTGGAAAAGCGTTTTATGCGGGAAACTTTAGCTTCGCCGCTGCCCTGGAAGCAGCCGGCCCGCAAGGCTAACCGGCCCGCAGGGGTAACCGGCCTGCAAGGGTAACCGGCCCGCAAGGTTCACTATTTCGCAGGGGGTCTGCCCATTGCATTGACTTGCGGTGGGACTGCCGCCTGGATGCGGTAGACGTCACCGCAAGCTATTCGCGAAAAGAACCTCAAACTGGTAAACTATCACCCGACCGACCGGCAACCGCCGGACCGCAAGTGGAGGAATCCCACCTAGTTGCCCACCTTTTGGCGCCCGTAACTGTTTGAGCACCGAAGGGGAGAAGCCTTTGGCTTCGGGGTGGCGGGTAGAGCGGCTCATGATCGTCTGCGATCAGTGTCCTCATGGTTTCTCCGTGCGTATTTGTCATGTTGAGGATATAGAGGAACTGCAATTAACAACAAAGAACCACGTGTCAATGAGCGCATACGCGTCCCCAAGGTACGCCTTGTGGGGCCAGGCGGCGAGCAGGTAGGCGTCGTCAAAACTGAAGACGCACTGCGGGTTGCTGTTGAGGCGAATCTTGATCTCGTTGAGGTAGCGCCGAATTCGAACCCGCCCGTCGCCAAGCTTATGGACTACGGAAAGTACAAGTACGAGGCGGCGCAGAAGGAGCGTGCCGCACGGCGTAACCGCTCTAACGCCCAGGTGAAGTCGATCCGTATTGGCATGAAGATCGACCAGAACGACTACAACACCAAGAAGAATCAGGCTGAACGCTTCCTTAATAGTGGCGATAAGGTTAAATTCGATCTCCGGTTCCGCGGCCGTGAACAGTCGCGTCCGCAACTTGGTGTTGAGCTCCTGAACGGTTTGGCGGAAGAACTTTCCGAGGTTTCTACGGTTGAAGCAGCTCCGCGGGCCGAAGGGCGAAATATGTCTATGGTTTTGGCCCCGATCCGGAAGAAGACGGAAGCGAAATCCGATCAGCGGCGTCGCCGCGAAGCAGAACGCGAAAGCCGCCGTGCACACGGGGCTGAACGTGCTAAGCGGCAACAAGAAAACGCGCGGGTAAACGCCGAAGCACGCTCCAAGAAAACTGACAAAACGGACTAGAAATGGTACCGCGTAAGCGGCTTAGAAGGACTGACTATGCCTAAAAACAAAACCCATTCGGGTATGAAGAAGCGGATCCGTCGTACGGGTTCTGGCAAGCTGATGCGGGAACGGGTGAACAAGCGCCACCTTCTCGAAGTGAAGAGCTCGCGGCGTAAGCGGCGTCTCTCTAAGGACCAGCAGGTCCACCGCGCCGACGTAAAGCAAGTTCGCCGTCTCTTGGGTATCTAGAGGCTTTGAGGAAAGAGGGATTATAGATGGCACGCGTCAAGCGTTCTGTAAACGCGAAGAAGAAGCGCCGCACCGTACTCGAACGCGCCTCGGGATACCGTGGGCAGCGTTCGCGCCTTTACCGGAAGGCAAAGGAACAGGTCACGCACTCGTTTGTATACAACTACAACGACCGCAAGAAGCGGAAGAATAACTTCCGCCGTCTGTGGATTCAGCGCATTAACGCTGCGGCTCGGGCAGAAGGCATGACCTACAACCGCTTCATCCAAGGTTGCAACTTGGCTGGAATTGAAGTGGATCGCCGGCAGCTCGCGGAAATGGCTGTAAACGATCCGGAAGCTTTCAAGGCAGTTGTGGAAGCAGCTCGGGCAGCGCTTCCGGAAGACGTCAACGCTCCGAAAGTAGCCTAAAAGCTCTGAAAGTGGCCTAAAACTGCATAATTTGGCTATAAAATTTGGCTATAAAAGGTCGCGCTTAGCGCGACCGTGTAGCTTCATAGCTTTACCTGGGTGGGTGGTAGTACCGCAACGTGCTACCATCCACCCAGTTTTTCCCGTATTAGCGGCGAAATATGGTAAGCGGAATTGGGCTTCAATTTATTTAGACAGAGCTACTAACTAATGCCATAAAAACGGTGCATAGGTAAAGATGTGACCGGTTTCGAACAGGTTCGCTGGCGGTACGCGCCGAGTTCCAATCTGGCCAATGGTCAGGAAAATGGCGCACCCGGGTCATCTTGACATGAATCACACTGTGAGTGTAACATCAGACACATGATTACTACATTTACAGCACCGTTAGTGGCGCTCGCTTTCTTAGCCACACCAATGAATGGAGTCATACTCTCCGAACATCAGTCGCTCTCGCCATCTCATGACTCCTCTTGGGTACAGTACGACGTACCTGGTCATGAAATTGGCCCTGGCGATTATTACTTACCTGAAGCTTTCATGCCAATTATGGATAGCGGTGGAGGCGTGCCAAACTATCCTCGGGTATCAAGGAGGGAGGGGTGTACGAGAGCTAAAGTCGGAAAATATGCTTTCCTAATTGGCTGGAACGGGCTTGTTTGCGCCCCATTGAGTGTAGCGTCTGGACCTTTTGGCCCCGTCGTTCAGTTTGCTTGTGGGTCCGCGGTAGGGAAAGCGATCGAAGTTTTTGTTCCTTGGAATAGTGTTTGCTGAACCCTTATGGATGAACGCAGACCATATAAGTTCGACCGGAGGCTAAAGTGAAAAAGTTACTGCTTTTTCTGATACTTGAGCTCGCCGATATTGCAATAATGTTTCTCTACTCTATGGGCACGCACTCTACCCTAGGAGAGTTCATAGCTGAATGGTGGCTATCATTTCTTATTACATCTGTGGGGATTGCGTTAAGTATTTGGGTGTTTCCCGAGGTTAGTAAAAAAATACGAGCTAAGGATTCTTCCCAATGGGAAAAGGCGCAAACAAGTCTGGTGGTTTGGGGAGGATGCGCCGCGGTATTCCTCATCTTCCTCACCTGGTTGCTCTTCATAAAAAACGGCTGAGTGCGCCAATGGTGCGAGGTACGCTTACTTCTATGCCGGTAAGATTTTTTGCCCATCGGGGGCTAAGCGCGCAAGCACCCGAAAACACCATGGCTTCTTTCCGCGCGGCCCGCGTTGCGGGTTACGAGTGGATCGAAACTGATATCTCCATCACTGCCGATGGAGAGCTAGTTCTATTTCATGATGACACCTTGGATCGCACCACCAATGGGAGCGGCCCGCTAGCTACACGTACGCTCGCCGAACTCACCCAGCTAGACGCCGGCTCCTGGTTCGCTCCGGAATTTACGGGCGAACCAATTCCGCGCCTGCGGGACCTGCTTGATTTCGCCCAAGAGGCCGGTATGGGGCTCAACCTAGAGCTGAAAGTAAACCCGCGTGGGCTTAGTGGTAATGCAAACACCGTGGCAGCAGCAAAGGTCCTTGCGGAGATTGCCCCGTATGATTCCAGCCATTTGCTGATTTCTTCCTTCGACCATGACCTTTTACGGTATGTGCATAGGCTAGCCCCGCATCTCCAGCTTGGTGCCCTAGTGGAAGGGCCGTGGTGGCATAGTAATTGGCGTGAGCTTTTGGAGAGTTTGGGCGGGGCCGCCTTGCATCCGAGCAATACCGGATTGGATGGGGCGGCAATTGCCCACGTACGGGAAGAAGGGTTCGAGGTGAATGTGTGGACGGTGAATGACCAACGCCGCATGCAAGAACTCATTTTTTGGGGTGCTTCTGGCATCTTCTCTGATACTGCCTTGGTTCCGCACTATCCGCACCAGTCCACCACACTTGGAGGCTAGTAGCGGGGCCGTTTGAGTGTTAGTGGCTGGGCACTGTGGGTGCGCGCGGCCGGCATGTGCGGGTGCAAGTGGCTGGGACGTGCAGGTGGCCAATAACCGGCACCGCGGGTGTAGGTAACTGGGAAGAACGGGTGCAAATAACTGGCACGTGCGGGTGCAAGTAGCCGGAACATGTGGGAACATGTGGGAGTGGAAAAACCCATGACGAAGGCGCAGTTTGAGCGCGCCCAAAAACTTGCCCAGCCGAATTATCGGCGCCGCTACCAACGCACTTTGGTGGAAGGTCCACAGGCGGTACGCGAATTGCTGACCTGGCAAAGTACGCTGGTTCGTGACGTATACGTAGAAGAGACTTTCCTTGAACGCCACGCCGATATCGCCGCCCTGCTCAAAAGTAGCGCCGTGTACTGGCATCGCATTACCGAAGTTCAGCTACAAAAAATCTCCCGCAGCGCCCAAGGTATTGCTGCCGTTATCGATATTCCGCCGCGCGCTAGCTTGGAGGAACTTTGCGGCCAGGCGCGGCTGATCGTAATGACGCTCGCCGTGCAAGATCCGGGCAATATCGGCACGATTATTCGCACCGCCGATTTCTTCGGTGCCGACGCCGTTATCCTCGGCAAAGGTGCGGCCGATCCGTGGAATCCCAAAACGATCCGTTCCACCGCGGGTTCTATTTTCCATGTGCCAGTGCTGGCCGATGCTGATATTGCGGAAGCCGGTGCGGCCTGCAAACAGGCCGGTATGCAAGTTTTGGCCGCGGATGGGCATGGAGATTGGGACCTAACTACGTTGCTTGACAATGCGCACGAATCTCGTTTCTTGGGGACTGCACGGCCGCAACTTGATTTAGCGGCGCCCGTGGCCTGGATCTTCGGCAATGAAGCTCACGGTCTGGCCGGAACTACACCCTGCTGGGATACCACGGTGTCAATTCCGGTATATGGGAAAGCAGAATCCCTCAATGTTGCGGTTTCGGCCGCCGTCGTACTTTCGGCTACCGCGCGCCTACAACAAGCAGATCCGCAACCCTCACGATAAACCCGCGCCGCACGAAGGCTTCCGCAAAGGCTGGCGCGGCGATGCCCACGCAGGGTAAAAGCACACTGCTCGCAAATGAAACGCCCCGGAAACTGTGGCGGAAATGCATCCGTTACGTCGTTTCCGGGGCGTTCTTATGAGACTTTCGCGCGGCTTGGGCCTTAGCCGTGAGCCGAAGCCCGCGCTGTGCCCAAGCCGGTACAGCTACTGCAGCCGGTACGTTGCGGAAGCCGGCGCGCGGCCTTACCGGTGCTTACCGGTGCTTACCGGTGCTTACCGGTGCTTACCGTGCACGGCTTACCGCGTGTGCTTAGCCGCTGAGCTTGGCGCGCTAGCCGCTGAGCTCAGCGCGCTTAGCCGTTGAGCTTGGCGCGCTTAGCCGTTGAGCTTGAAGGCGCGGGTCGGGATGGTGGAGACGAGATCAGCCGCCACTTGCAGCGCTTCGTCCATGGCCAGGCGGTGTTCGGCCACCAGGCGAGCTAGATAGCCGGCATCCACGCGGCGCGCCACATCGTGACGGGCCGGGATGGAAGCGAAAGCGCGGGTATCGTCAATCATGCCCGTGGTCTTGTAGAACGTACCGTAGGGCGTTACCTGCTCGCGGTAGCGAGTGATCGCATCGGCGTAGTCAATGAACCACCACGGCGCGCCCACGTACACGGAACGGTAGTAACCGGCCAGCGGTGCCAGTTCGCGCTGGTAGACATCCTGATCAATGGTGAAGGCAATTAGCTGGAAGTTCGGGTGGTTACCGAGCTCCGTCAGCAGGGGCTGCAGGTTGCGCGTGAATTCCACCTTCATCGGGATATCGCCACCCACATCGGCACCGAGTTGGGCGAAAGCCTGCTCATCGTGGTTGCGGAACACGGCGGGGTGAATCGTCATTACCAGTCCGTCTTCGGCAGCCAAATGCGCCTGGTCATTAATCATGTGGCGGCGGAGCCGATCGCCGTCTTCCGGCGAAATCTTGCCGGCCAAAGCCTGCTGGTAGAGAGTTTCCGCTTCGTGATCGGAAAGGCGGGCCGTGCCCGGATCCTTATGCGAGTGATCAGAAGAAACCGCGCCGTGCTCCTTGAAGAACAGGCGGCGCTTGCGCATGGCCTCCAAATGCCCGGCGTAGGTAGAAACGTCTTGATCAGCAGTTTCACCCAACTTTTCCGTCAAGGCCTTAAAGGTAGGCCGGGCCGGTTCCAGATAAGCATCCGGCCGGAAGGTCGGGGTCACGCGCCCATCCCAGGTGGGATCATTGGCGAGCTTTTCATGGTAACGCAGGTCATCACAAGGATCATCGGTGGTGGCCAACATCGCCAGGTTGAAACGCTTGTACAGGGAGCGGGGGAGGAACTCTTCGGTCTTTAGAGCCTCATTGATCTGGTCATAAATCTGATCGGCAGTTTCCTCGGAGGGGCGTACCCGAATGCCAAACACGTCGTAGAACTCGGATTCAAACCAGAACTGTACTGCAGTGCCCCGGAACACCCACCAGTTCTTGCAGAAAAGACGCCACGCGGCACGGGACTTCTCCGGCGTCATTGGCGAACCTACCGGAACTCCCAGATCGGCCAGGTCTACACTGCCTACCGAGTGGAGAATCCGGTTCGTGTAGTGGTCAGGGGTGAGCAACATGCTGGTGGGATCAGCAAAAGGTTCATTATCGGCCAACCATTGCGGCGGCACATGGCCGTGCGGAGAAATAATCGGATACTTTTGCTCTTCGTTATAGAGCTCGCGTGCAATTTCACGCACCTTCGGATCCGCCGGGAAAAGACGGTCGGGATGCAATTCAAGAGGCTGCGCAGTCATAGGAATCTATCCTCCTCATAGGTCCAACGCCCGGTCGGCAGTGATCGGGACTGAACTAAGAATACCGCGTAGCGCAGGCCGCCAATCGGGATAGGGAAACGAGGATTTCCGCATGTGAAATTTCCCATGGGTAGAGCTTACTTTTGTTGTGCACTGGTATTCCCGGTGCGCGGGAGTATCGTAAGGAAGTGTGGGTTTGGCTTCACATAGCTAAATTGTTGCATCCGTAACACGGGAGTTAAGAGAAGTGAAAACAACACCTAAAGGGCGCGAGCAGGCAAAGTTTACGCACCGCAATGGACTTTGTACCCAAAGTTCTGCCGATAGTGCCGAAATAAACTATCTGTCTGAGAAATTTGGTGACGGACTGAGCAGGTAAAGGACTGAGCAAGGCCTCGCTGCACTGGTGCACTAATGCCCGCCCGGCGCGTCACATACGAGAAAGATAATGTCATGGCAAACGAAGACGTATCGCTACTGGAGGAGAAAAACGCCTCCAGCGCGAATATGACAAATATAAGAATTTGCGGGTTTACACCAAGAAACCCGTAACGATGTTCCGTTCCATTGGCTTTGGAACTGTGGACTTCATGGGCGGCGGCTGGAATACGATTATTTCCGGCCTGCTCCTGTTCTTCTTCTCCAATTATGGGGGTTTGACGGCAACCCAGGGCGGCACGATTCTGCTCGTTGCCCGCATTGTGGATGCAATCGCGGCCGTCTTTATTGGCACTATTACCGATAACTTCTATCGGACCCGGCTAGGTAAGCGGTTCGGACGCCGGCATTTCTTCTTGCTGATATCCGCCCCGCTGCTCGCGATCACCTTCCCCTTCCTATGGATGACGCAGAAGGGATTCTGGTACTACCTGGTCATCTATCTGGTGATCGAAATCCTGATCGCGCTTATCCTCATTCCTTGGGAAACTTTGCCCACCGAAATGACGGATGACTACACCGAGCGCACCAAGCTTTCCTCCACGCGCATGTTCCTTTCGGCCACCGGTACCTTTGCGGCCTTCTTCATTCCGGCCATAGTGAAGCAAACCGGAAACCCGAACGCTTACCTGATTACCGGTATCGTCCTCGGCATTCTCTATTTCCTGGGCGTTATATTTACCTACTTCACCACCTGGGAGAAGCCGCTCGATCCAGAAACGATTATCAAAATGGAATCCCAGCCGAAGTTTGGTTTCGTGGGGTCGATCAAACACACCTGGTTCGAGTTCATCTCGGTATTCAAGCTTTCTTCGTACGTCAAGCACCTCGGCGTCTATCTCTTCTCCTATACCGGTAAGGATGTTTACGCTTCGGCGCTAACCTTCTTCACGGTGTACGTGATCTTCCAGACGGAAGCGCAGGGCTTGTGGCTGCAAGCAGTTTCCATCGTTGGTTTGCCGGTAACGGTCATTGCCGGTTTCTTGATGGTACGGAAAGGGCCGCGGTTCTTGTGGTCGATGTCCTTCTCCTTCATTTTGGTGTCGTTGCTCGGCGTAGGGCTCGTGTACTTGCTCAAGCCGTCCAACCCCTTCGCGTGGATGTTGCTAACCGCGGTTGTGTATCAGGCCGGGCGCGCGCTCCTCGAGTTCACCCCGTGGAACGTGTATCCGTTTATGCCCGACGTCGATTACGTGATGACTCGGGAACACCGGGCCGGTATTTACGCTTCCGTCATGACCTTCTTCCGTAAGCTCACTGGCGCGCTGGGCACCTGGATCGTCGGTTTTATCATGGACCACACCGGGTACATAAAACCGCTGGAAGCTAAGGACGCAGCGGCCGCCGGTTTCGGCCAGAAGCTCGCGGGCACTGCCGATAAGTACGCGAATGTGGATTGGGAAGGCTACGCCCAACAGCTAGGCCATACCCCGCTCACTCACGTAAACGGCTTCGAGCCGTGCGCGATGACGGCGGATAAGTGCGAGGTAGTGCAGTCCGCGCCGGCTATGCACGGTATCGCTTTCGTGACTATTATCTTGCCGGCAATCCTGATTATCTGCGCCTGGATCATTTCCCGGTTCGTCTACCTCAACAAGGAAACGCACGATATTCTCATGGCCGAAACCAAGCGGCTGGAAGAGGGCGGCTCCAAGGAAGACGTCACTTCGGAAACGAAGAAGGTACTGGAAGATCTCACCGGGCATCGTTACGAAACTCTGTGGCCGGAAGTACCGCTCTACGCACGCTCCTAGCAAGCTAGGCACTTATGCATTTTTGCCTGGCTGGGATATGGCGGGCCGGGATATGTGCCGCCGAGCTTGCGGCAAAGTGCATACGGCCAAAAAAGAATTGCAGGATAGGTAAGTAAACCCCGGCGCGGCAGTTTTTACTAGCCGTGCCGGGGCTCGCGCAGGTGTATAGCCGTGCCGGGGCTCGCGCAGGTGTATAGCCGTGCCGGGGCTCGCGCAGGTGTATAGCCGTGCCGGGGCTCGCGCAGGCGTATAGCTGCCGCGGGAGGCGGGCAGGGCCGGAGAGAGAAAGAACAGGGGAAAATATGGATCGCGGCTTTCTTTACTTTGCGATTGCCTTCGGCATTATTTTGGTGCTGTGGGCTTTCTACCTGTGGCGCGATTTCTATTCATCAAAATCGAAGCGCCGGGGTTTGAGCTTAGAAGATAAAGCCGCGGCGCTGGTAATGGGGGAAAACGAGGGCGCGCAAGCCGGGATTTTGGAGATCCGCAAACGTCATCCGGAACTCACCGTCAATGATTGTAAAGTGCTCTACTACCGCCTCCTGGAAGAAGAAGCCCGCGCCAAGTATCGCGTCAAAAATGCCAAGCCCGGAACCGGGGTTTCAGGCCGTTCTAATGCGGAGTTGCAAAAAGAAAAACAGGCGCGCGAGCACTTGGAATAGACCCTCACGAGCCGCGCTGCGCGTGGCGCTCACACGTGCACGCATGGCAGCGCCGCGCGGGCTTTGCTGACGCCTATTGCGAAAGGTGGCTCACATGAACCGGCCGCGCACTAGCTAGGCGAATTGACTAGAATCTTTGTGGTTAAGCGACGAAGGAAGGCACGTATGTCGGAAACACTTAGCCCGCTCGATGAAGCTGGAGTGGCCGCAGCGGTAGCAGCGGCTCAGGCTGCATTCGCGGCGGCGCGCACCCCAGAAGAATTGAAAGCGGCGCGGTTAGCACATAGCGGCGATGCGGCCCCGATTACCAAAGCTAATCAGCAAATCCGCAATCTTGATAAGGCTGATAAGCCGGTGGCAGGTAAGCTCGTGGGGCAGGCGCGAAAAACTATCCAGGAGGCCCTCGCACAGGCCGATGCCCGGGTAGAAGCAGCTGCCGAAGCTGCGCAATTAGCGGAAGAAAGCGTGGACGTCACTTTACCCACGCGGCGCGGCCCGGTAGGGGCACGCCATCCGCTCACCGTCCTGGAAGAAGATATTTGCGATTTCTTCGTCTCCATGGGCTGGCAGATCGCTGAGGGCCCGGAAGTCGAACACGAGTGGTTCAACTTCGATTCCTTAAACTTTGGTCCCGACCATCCGGCCCGCCAAATGCAAGATTCCTTCTATGTGGACGGCGTGGTAAATAGCCAGCTGGCCGGCGTCGGCTCGGCAAACGAAACAGCGGCAGGTACCAGCACGGAACCGGCGCGCGCCGAGGCAGCAGCTAGCGCTGCGACTGATACACCAGCCAGCGCCCCGGCAGCGGTAGCGCAACCGGGGCTAATGTTGCGCACCCACACTTCGCCCGTGCAGTCGCACTCTTTGCTCCGTTACGGGGCTCCGCTTTATATTGCCTGCCCGGGGAAGGTGTTCCGCACGGATGCTTTGGACGCCACTCACACCCCGGTGTTCCACCAGATTGAGGGGCTTGCCGTTGATCGCGGGCTCACCATGGCAGATTTGAAGGGCACGCTGGATCATTTCGCCCGGTCGATGTTCGGGCCGGAAGCACACACCCGGTTGCGGCCCAGCTTCTTCCCCTTCACCGAACCGAGCGCGGAAATGGACCTGTGGTTCCCGCAAAAGAAGGACGGGCCGGGATGGATCGAATGGGGCGGTTGCGGAATGGTAAACCCGGAAGTGCTCCGCAATAACGGCATCGATCCGGATGAATTTACCGGGTTCGCGTTCGGCATGGGTATTGAGCGCACGCTCATGCTGCGCCATTCGATTGCGGATATGCGCGATATGGTCGAAGGTGATGTGCGCTTCTCGCTACAGTTCGGAACCACCGGGAGGGGAAACTAATGCCGCTTATTCCAATTGATTGGCTCGGCCAACACGTAGAACTTCCGGCGGACCTAACCGCCGCACAATTGGCGCGCGACCTCGTAAAAGTAGGTTTGGAAGAAGAAGAGATCCACCCCGGGCCGGTACAGGGCCCGGTAGTGGTGGGCAAAGTTTTGAGCCGGGAAGCCAAAAAACAGTCCAACGGCAAGGTGATCAACTATTGCCGCGTGGATGTTGGCGCCCATAATGACGCGCCGGGAGAAGGAAAAGAACCGGCCGATGTGGCTTCTCGCGGGATTATTTGCGGAGCCCATAATTTTGAGGTAGGGGACTACGTTGTAGTTTCTTTGCCCGGTGCCGTGCTTCCCGGAGATTTCCAAATCAGTGCCCGGAAAACCTACGGGCATATTTCGGATGGCATGATCTGTTCCTTCCAGGAACTGGGTTTGGAAGGCGACAGCTCCGGCATTATTGTGCTGGCCGGCCCTTCGGAAACCGAAAAGATTGCCCAGCTCCCAGCCGTGGGGGAGGACGTGCTCGGCTACCTCGGGATCCCCGGGGAAACCTTGGAGATAAACGTTACGCCTGATCGCGGCTACTGTTTCTCGATGCGCGGGGTGGCACGCGAATACCACCATTCCACGGGCGCGGCTTTCCGCGATCCGGGGTTGCCAGCTAATCTGCCCGCACCTTTGCCGCCCGTTGATAATGCAAAAGCCTTCCCGGTGGAGCAAGACGACCAGGCACCGATCCACGGTGTGAAAGGATGCGAACGGTACGTGGCGCGGATTGTGCGCGGGGTAGACCCGGCCGCACCTTCCCCGAAGTGGATGCGAGACCGGCTCACCGAAGCAGGCATGCGGCCGATTTCTTTGGCGGTAGATGCCACGAATTACGTAATGCTTGATCTTGGCCAGCCCATGCACGCTTATGACCTCGATAAACTCACCGCGCCGATCGTAGTGCGGCGAGCTACACCGAGTGAAAAGCTCGTCACTTTGGATGAGGTGACCCGCACTCTCGATCCGGAAGATCTGCTGATTACCGATTCGGAAGGTGGCCGCGGCGCCCGCGCAATTGGCCTGGCTGGCGTAATGGGCGGGGAAAGCACCGAAATTTCGGATTCCACGCGCAATATTTTGCTGGAGGCCGGGGTATTCGAATCGGTCACGATTTCGCGGACTGCGCGCCGCCATCGCCTCCATTCGGAAGCTTCCAAGCGTTTCGAACGCGGGATCGACGCCGCGGTGGCCGCCGTAGCCATGCAAAAAGTAGTGGACATACTGGTCGAATACGGTGGGGGAACTGCCGATCCGGTGGTCGGCGATTATGGTTCCGTACAGCCCATGGCCGCTTACCGGTTCCCGGTGGCGGAAGTGGCGCGCCTGCTCGGTTTGGAAATCCCGGTTTCTCGGGTGCGTGAGCTCCTCGAAGATATTGGGTGCGCGGTGGTAGATATTTCCGACGACGCCGCAGCCGCGGGCGATCCATCCCGCGCCGTCCTCGAAGTAACCCCGCCAACGTGGCGCCATGATCTCACCGGCCCGGCACATTTCGTGGAAGAAGTAGCCCGGCTCGTAGGCTATGACGAAATTCCAAGCCGGGTGCCGCAAGCCCCGGCCGGAAGCGGGCTAACTGCCCGGCAGCGCCAACGCCGCGATATTTCCCGGACCTTGGCGGAAGCCGGCTGGGTACAAGTATTGAGCTACCCCTTCGTAGGCGAAGCGACTTTTGATAAGGAAGGCTTGCCAGCTACGGATTCGCGCCGTACGGCTTTGCGGTTGCAAAATCCTTTACAAGAAGAAAAGCCGCTACTACGCACTTCGATCCTTGATTCCTTACTGGATACCGCCGCGTTGAATGTGCGGCGTGGCAACCCGGTAGTGGCAATCTTTGAAACCGGGCATGTGGTACACCCCGCAGGAATTACCCCGGCCCCGATTCCGCAGGCAGGTAAGCGGCCCAGCGAATCCGAAATAGCGGCCCTACATGCGGCAATTCCTTCCCAGCCGCATAACGTGGCCGGGATTGCGTGCGGGCAAGTGACCGAAAACCAAGCTGGGTTCACAGCGGTGACCTGGGATTGGCGAGATGCGATTGATGCCGCCCGGCGAGTGATCGGCCTGAGCAGCGAAGTTGAAGTGCGGGCCGCCGAGCGCGCACCCTGGCACCCGGGCCGCTGCGCGCAACTCTTGGTTGCCGGCAAACCGGTGGGCTATGCCGGGGAACTAGCTCCGGCAGTATGCCGTGCTTTCGATTTGCCGAAACGTTCGGTTGCCTTTGAAATCGATACCGATGCGGTATTCGAAAACGCCGGTACGGAAACTCGGGAAATCCTTCCGGTACTTACCTATCCCGCGGCGAAGGAAGACCTCGCCTTTATTGTGGATAATGAAGTACGGGCCGCGGATGTGGAAGCTTGCATCCGCCAGGCGGCCGGTGCTCTCCTGGAAGACCTGCGGCTTTTCGATGTATATACCGGCGACCAAATCCCCGAGGGTAAGAAATCGCTGGCATACGCGTTGCGTTTCCGGGCAGACCACACTTTGAAAGCCGATGAAGTGGCAGCCCTACGGAAGAAGGTAGTGAAGGCTATGGCCAAGAAGTTCAAAGCGGAGTTGCGTGCCTAATGGCTCATGATCAAGATTATGTGCGTGAAAGTACCGGCCATCACCGTCTTTCCGCTAACATGCTGAAGAACGATTCAGCTTCGAAACCGGAAAACAAGGCTAGGGTGCTCGGCCCGGCCCAAACGGTACTTATTACCGGAGCTTCCCGGGGAATTGGGCGTTCCCTCGCCGTAGGCTTGGCTCAGCCTGGGCGAACCTTGATCCTAGTGGCTTCGAAGGTGTCTCGTTTGAACGGCACCGCGGGCGAATGCGAAGTCAAGGGGAGCGATGTTATTACCATCGGCTGTGATTTCGCGAAAGAAAAATCGGTCCGGGAAATGCTTTCTATCCTCCGCTCCACACACGAGATCGACATGATCATTAACTGTGCGGGTGTTTTCGGGGAAGAAAAAGTGCCGTGGGAGGCCAGCCCGGAAGATTTTGACCGCACCATGCAAGTCAACCTCTCCGTTCCCTTCCGAATTCAGCACGCGCTCGTACCGGCCATGTTGGAACGCGGTGGCGGGCGGATCCTCGATCTTTCCAGCGGGGCCGCAGTAGTTGATAACCCGCTTGCCCCGGCCTACTACGTTTCCAAAACGGCTTTGTTCCGTTTGGCGGGTGCCTTACACGAAGCTGGATATGAGCGTGGCTTGCGGGTGCTATCTTTGGCACCCGGAGTGGTACAGACCGATATGACGGCCGGGATCAAAGCCCATGCGGACCGCTCGGACTGGACGCCGGTGGAGCTTTCTGTGGAAATCACGCGGGCCTTTGCGGATGGCAAACTTGATGCCCTTTCTGGCAAACAGGTACGTGCTGGTACCGATAGCCTGGAAGACCTCTTGCGCCGCGCTGCGGCGGGTAGCCCAGCAGAAAGCAAACGACTCCGCCTCACCGGGTGGGAATAGAGGACTACCAAAAGAGCATAATCTAAAGAATCGGCCGCAGAGCAATCTGCGGCCGATTCTTTACCCAATCGCAACCCGCATTTGCGCTGGTGTTTACGCATCTTTTTTAGCCTGAACACGCCATGATGCCCTGAGTGTTCCGTAACCGGACCAGGGAAAATGAGAAGGAGTGTTCATGCGCATAGCTAAGAAAATATGTGCTGCTCTGGCTGCTGCCACTATCGCTGTACCAGTGGGTGCAACGGCAGCCTTTGCCGCACCGGAACAGAGTGGGGAAACCACGGCTGGCGGGGAAGCCGGCGTCGTTGCTGAAAACACGGGCGGGGATACTCAGCAAGCTGGCGAAGCCAGCACTGGAAACGGTACCTCGCGTTTCGCGATGGCGATCTTGCCGGATACGCAATTCTATTCGCGGTATACGGCCGAAACTTCGGACGGTGACGTTTACACCCCGCTCTACAATTCGCGCCCATACGAAACCCAAACCCAGTGGATCGCGGATAATGCCGCTGAATATGGCATCGAATTCACGATGCACCTGGGCGATATTGTGGACCGGGTGCATAAGCCCGGCGAATGGGAAGTCGCTTCGCACGCGATGGCAATTTTGGAGGACGCCCGCCAGCCTTATTCGATTTTGGCAGGCAACCATGATGTGGGGCGCACCGCCGAAGAAGAAGGCCTGGCAAGCGAATATTCGACCTATACGCACTGGTTCTCACCGGAACGCGCGGCATACAACTCTACTTTTGTGGAACGTGATCCGCAGACCGGCGCCCACGAAGCACATCTGGTAGACGTTGCGGGCACACAGTTCCTGGTCCTGAACTTCTCTTGGGAAGCCGATGATACGGCCATAGCCTGGGGCCAGAAGGTGCTAGATGAACACCCGGGCGTGCCCACGATTCTCAATTCGCACCAGCTCATCAATGTTGGTTCGGATGGTAACACGGCTATTCCCACGGCTTTCGGCGAAAAACTGTGGGAGAAACTGATTCGCAAGAATGACCAAATCTTCCTTACTTTCAACGGGCATCACCATGGTGCCACGAAGTGGGAGCGTACTAACGACGCCGGACATCCCGTCTACCAAGTGCTAATGGACTACCAGATGGCCTATATGGGCGGGAATGGTTACATGGGGCTCGTGGAATTCGACCTGGATGCCGGGAAGATTACGCAAACCTCCTTCTCACCTTGGGTAATGCAAAAGCCGCAGGACACTTTGAGCGGTGAAGATATTGCGAAGCTAACCGGGGAAAATCAGACCTTCACGATCGATTTTAATTTCCGGGAACGCTTCCCCGAGCTGAAGATTGGCACGGAACCTACGGTTACGCCTTCGGGTACCGAAAAGCTCAACACGTGGCTGGCAACCTATGAAGAACCGGAGCAAACCTCTTTGGTAGCACCGCAGAATGCCGAGGATTTCCCGCACGTAGCAACAACCTCCGCGCATTGGCGCCCGGAAATGGTGGACGGCAAGCTCCAGTTCACCGATATTTCGGGTAACGGCAATGATATGGCCTATCACGATAACATTCTGGGTGGGACGGCCGAGTTGCAGACCGGAGAGAAGGCTTCCCATGCCTATTCGGCAGCGGAAAACTCGGTGCTGTTCACGCCGGCAACGCGCGAGATTTTCGACTATTTCGAAACCGCGGCAAATGCGCCGATTAATAAAGAAGAGTTCCGCGATGGTTACACGGTAGAAGCCGTGTTCGCGCTTTCTCCTGGATCGGTGAACGAAACGCAGACGATTTTGAATCGGCACGTGGATGCACTGCAAGAAAATGATGGTTCGGCGCGGCTCTCTATTTCTAATCTGAATGAGGTGCAGTGGAAGTCGGCCGGTGCGGATGATGTTGAAGGCTGGTCGAACTGGTCTGGAGAGATCTTCAAGGACAATAATTTCTACCACGTAGCTGCGGTAAATGACCCAGCCGATAATTCCGTCAAGGTGTACGTGAACGGCAACTTGATTCTGCGTAACCGCACCGGAGCAAACCACAACGGCATTTCAACCGGGTATCCGACCAAGGGCGTAGCTCCCTGGCGAATCGGTGGGGGCCAGAACCTTGATGGTACCGATCGGCACGGCTTCTGGGGCGCTGTCTCCGAGATCCGGGTAGTGGCCGAACCGCTTGACTCTTCCCAGTGGCTCACCGCGCGCGCCGAAACCGCGGCTGCGGAAACCACGGAAGAATCTGGGGCTACACAAGAAGAAGTAACGACGACGGAAACCGGCGTTGAAGGTACCGAGGCCGGAGCTGAAGACGCAGGCCAGACTGGTGCTGAGGGTACCGAGACCGGAACAGAGACCGGTGCTGAAGATGCCGGCACGCAAACTGACCAAGAAGCAGGCACGACGCAGGAAGAGGGCGAAAAGTCTAAGGGCGAAGAAACCTCTACCGGCGAAAAGTCCGACGAAAGCAAGTCTGATGAAAAGAAGGACGGCGAAAAGTCGGGCGCTGATAAGCAGACCGACGCCGGCCAGACGGGCGCTGAAGGTACCGAGACCGGAACAGAGACCGGTGCTGAAGGTGCCGACAAACCTGCCGTTGAAAAGCCGGTTGGTGTGTGGGCGGTTGGTAAAGATGCTCGTGGTGTGTTGTATGTGAATGCGTGGGATCAGGGTAAGGCTGATCGTACGGTTAACTATGGCAACCCGAACGATGAAATCATCTTTGGTGACTGGGATGGTGACGGCATCGATACGCCTATGGTGCGCCGGGGCAACCTCTTCCTAGGCACGAATGGGTTTAGTGGTGTTGCCCAGTTCGAGTTTGCCTACGGTAACGCCGGGGATGAAGTCCTGGTAGGGGACTGGAACGGTGATGGTAAAGACACCATTGCCGTAGTTCGCGGCAACCAAGTGTTCGTCCGTAACTCGCTGACCACTGGCGTAGCCGATGAGGTTTATGCCTACGGCAACCCGGCCGATACCCTTATTGCGGGGGATTGGAACGGGGACGGCAAGGATACCTTGGCCGCTGTGCGTGGAAATATCTTCTACGTGCAAAGCAAGCTGGAAGATACCAAGGCTGCGTTCGAGTTTGCTTATGGTAATGCTGGTGACCGCGTGATTGTTGGTGACTGGAACGGTACGGGTAAGGACGGGGTTGGACCTGACCCCCTGTTGGTGGACATAGGCTAGCCCCGGCGTTCAGCCGGAGAAAGGTAGTCTTCTACCATGTCCCGTAAAACATATTCCGCGC
>NZ_FNAU01000030.1 GCF_900102025.1 Actinobaculum suis
CCAGGCCCCAGACACCTTCGAAAAACACGCGTCAGCTACACTTGACCTTGCAGCATAAACACCACCCCCATGTCCACTTTCCGGGGGTCGGGCCCAGGTCATAACCGTCCAGGTCTTGAACATTTCTGGGAGTGTAAATCCGAAGTACTCCTTCACCAACCACAGCCCAGCGTCGTTGACGAAGGAGAAAATGAAGGAACCAGCGCCGATAGCAAGTACAAGAAGTGATATCTCCACCGGACCATAAGCCAGCGCAGAAGCAGTTGGCGCGAGAATACCAGCAGTCGTAATAGCTGAAACCGTAGAAGAACCGGTAGCGATACGCACGAAAGCGGCAATAAGCCAGCCAACCAAAATGATGGAAATGTGTGTATCTTCTACAAACTGCGTGATTACGTCCCCGACACCCGTGTCAATTAATACATTCTTGAAGCCACCACCGGCTCCGAGAATGAACACGATTCCGGCAATTGGTCGCAAGGCATTTCCTGCTTCACTATTGAGCTTTTCCCACGGATAACGGGTAACACCAAAGAGAGAAAGGGCAGCAAATACAAGTGAAATCAGCAAAGCAATTTCAGGATTGCCAATAAACCGCAAAATTTCAGCGCCCAAAGCTGGGGATTCTTCTAATCCCGGCCAGATCATCATGACCACCGAGGTGATCATAAGCAAAATAGCGGGCATGGTAACGCATAGCAGAGAGAGACCGAACGAAGGCTTTTTGCGCACGGTGACACCATTCGTAGTGGAGCTTGCCACGATGGAGTTTTCTGGTGCACCTCTCGGCACAATCTTGGTGGCGTATCGTGCAAAGAGTGGGCCGCAAATAATCACAAGCGGGATCGCTATCAAAATCCCCATCCCCATGGTTATGCCCATAGAACCGTTCTCGAAGGTCTGCAGAGCGGCGGTAGGCCCAGGATGCGGCGGAACGAGAGCTTGCATCGCGCACAAACCCGCTAGCGCCGGCATCGCGATCATCATCAAAGGCATCTTTGAACGACGGGCAACCATGATTATTACTGGTGCCATAATAATGAGGCCTACATCAAAGAAGAGCGGTAGCCCAATGAGCGTGCCGATCAACGCCATTGTCCAGGGAAGCATCTTCCGTGAGGATTTTTCAATCAGCACGTCAACAAGGACGTCTGTTGCTCCTGTAACCATGAGCACAGCACCTAACATGGCGCCGATTCCTACTAGGATCCCCACACTTTGCGTGGTATCTCCAAATCCATCAAGGAAAGCGTGGACTGTGTTCATAAGCCCGAAGCCGGAGCCTATACCGGTGACAAGTGCCGCCACCATGATTGCAATAAAAGGATGTACCTTCGCCCAGCTAACAAGCAAAATTAGTAATGCTACGCCTACGATAATACTAATGATCAGCGCAGTGGGATTTAGTTGCGTAGCCGTCGCGACTTCTGTTGGTACGGAAGTTGATAGTGCCCCGGATAGTGCATAGGGCGGGCCTCCCAATGCTTGAGGGGCCAGATTTGATAATAGGTGCATTTATATACCTCAAAAGTATGCAAATATACATCCCCCGGCATAGTTACTTTGTGGACCACACCGGGGGCGCGTCTCCTATGTTTCTTTTATTAGATGGTCCGTAGCGCACGGATCATTACTGCACCACGGTGGGGATATCCAGTTAGATCCCCTGTTACTCACCCGCGGTAGAGGTACTTCTCAGCAGTTTCCTGGGTCATTTCCGCGCCATTGCCCGGCGCAGTTTGGGGCATGTAGTTGCCGTTCTTGATGACCGTCGGATGTACAAAATGTTCGTGCTGATTATCCACATACTCGATGACGCGGCCTTCCATGGTCCCGGAAAGGGCCACGTAATCCCACATCGAGAAGTGCGCAACAGCTTCGCACAGACCCACCCCGCCAGCGTGCGGGCACACCCTCTTCCCGAACTTGTGGGCCAGCAGGAATTCGATAACCAGTTCTTGCGGGCCAGCCACGCGAGTGGCATCAACTTGCATAATTTCGAAGGCATTGAGTTGCAGGTACTGCTTAAACATAATGCGGTTGTGACTATGCTCGCCGGTAGCCACCGGAATCGGGTTGATAGCCCGCGCGATCGTAGCGTGGCCGACTATATCGTCCGGTGAGGTAGGCTCTTCTACCCAGGCAAGATCGAAATCATGGAATTGGTTGATCCAGGAAATCGCATCCGGCACGTCCCATACCTGGTTGGCATCTACCGCCAGGCGCACATCCGGCCCGATAGCTTCGCGCGCCAAGCCGAGCCGGCGGATATGGACCTGACCCCCTGTTGGTGGACATAGGCTAGCCCCGGCGTTCAGCCGGAGAAAGGTAGTCTTCTACCATGTCCCGTAAAACATATTCCGCGC
>NZ_FNAU01000005.1 GCF_900102025.1 Actinobaculum suis
GCAGAAAACAATACCCACCCCACCCCAAAAACACAAACCAAAACCCCAGTGACACCAAACACACACCCACAAAACCCCACCAACACAACAAAAACCCAAACCAAAAACAACAAGTAGCCCCGCAAGTCAGCGTGACTTGCGGGGCTACTTGGGAGCTATTTATTTGCTTCTTACTGGTTTGGCCACTCTCTTGCGAGGCTCACTGTTTTCTGAGGTTTGACCGCTTGTTGAAACGCTCGCCGCTTTTACGAGATCAGGCCCTTCTTACGAGGTTTGCCTGTTTCGTTTGCCTGTTTCGTAGGCGTTTATCGGACTCGTACAGGGTTCGCGCTTGCTCGCGGGCGCGCTCAAACAAACATGGTGTCTATTCGCGCGCAATACCGTCCAGCACACCAACTGCCAAGTTCTTCTTGCCCTTGCGCAAAAGTACATATCCGCCATCGAGTACTTGCTCGGCACTGAGTACGGCGTTTTCGTCTTCTACTTTCTGGTTGTTGATGTACAGGCCGCCGGAGCGAATGGTGCGGCGTGCCGCGCCCGTCCCCCTTTCTTGGCCGGTAGCGGCAAAGAGTTCTACGACGGGCTGGCCTACCTCGACATCGGCTGCCGGAAGCTCGGCGACGGCGTCGTGCAGGGTGGCAGCGTCCAGATCGAAAAGCTCATCGCTTCCGAAAAGTGCGCGGGAAGCTGCTTCTACCCGCGCGGTCGCCTGCGCACCATGCACCCAGGTGGTTACGTCACGGGCAAGCAGCCGCTGCGCCTCGCGTGCCTGGGGGCGTTCCGAAACCTGTTTGGCAAGCTCTTCGATTTCTTCCCGAGTACGGAAAGTAAAGACTTTGAGCATACGGACGGCGTCTTCATCAGCGGTGTTGAGCCAGAACTGGTAGAAGGCGTAGGGAGACATCATCTCGGGATTAAGCCAGATTGCGCCACCTTCGGATTTACCGAACTTGGTGCCGTCTGCCTTGGTGATGAGCGGGTTCGTCATCACGTGCACTTCTTTTCCTTCGACCCGGCGAATGAGGTCAAGCCCGCCCACCAAGTTGCCCCACTGGTCGTTTCCGCCCAGCTCCAACGTGCATCCGTAACGCCGATACAGTTCGAGGAAATCGTAGGCTTGCAAAATTTGGTAGGAGAATTCCGTGTAGGAAATACCTTCTTCAGATTCCAAGCGCCGCGCCACAATATCTTTATTGAGCATGGTTCCTAGGCGGAAATATTTTCCGATATCGCGCAGGAAATCGATGGCGGAGATATCTTTCGTCCACTCGTAGTTATTGACGATCCGCGCGGCATTTTCGCCCTCAAAAACAAGCAAACCGCTGATCTGGTTGCGCAACGCTTCCGCCCATTGCGCCACGGTTTCGCGCGCATTGAGCTGCCGCTCCGAAGTGGGCCGCGGGTCACCAATTAGCCCGGTTGCTCCCCCAACCAAAGCAATCGGTTTATGGCCGGCAAGTTGCAAGTGCCGCATTACCTTAATTGCTACGAGATGCCCGTGATGCAAAGAAGGAGCGGTGGGATCGAAACCGCAATAATAGGTAACTGGACCCGCCGCCAGGTGCGCGCGTAGCGCCTCCAGATCGGTATGTTGCGCGATCAGTCCGCGCCACTCAAGTTCGTCCAGAACGTCCGTCACTATTTGTCCTTTCACCTATTTTGCGGGCCGCCCAACACGTACCCACTAAAGAAATCTTGCCTGTTTCTGCCCGCTAAGGCAAAACCATTTCGCAACCGTTTCGCGGTGCAGTGCCCGCTCAGTTCCCTGCTTTGCCTGCCGGTTCAGTTCCCTGCCGGCTCTCCGCACCAGAAATCACACTTTCACGCCGCATACCGGTGGCGACGCCGTCGTACCCCGGATCCCCGGTGCTTGCCTAACGCATTTCCACGCGCGAATCCGTGAATTTACGTGCCGCTGCCAGCGCATTTCCTGCTTCGCTGAGTTGCTCGGCCACGCGGACAGGCGCGGTACCACCAATACCATTGCGAGCTTCTACCGAACCGCGCGCGCTCAGCACTTCACGTACTTCGGGTGTGAGCCGCGAGTCGATTTCTGCGAGCTCATTATCCGTAAGATCCCACAGTTCAATGCCGCGTTCTTCACACCGGCGCACGCACTGCCCGGAAATCTCATGGGCGTCGCGGAAAGCCACCCCCTGGCGGACGAGCCATTCGGCGATGTCCGTGGCGAGAGAGAAGCCGCGCGGCGCCAAGTATTCCATGCGCTCATAATCGAAACGCATGGTGGAGATCATGCCGCTGACGGCCGGGAGCAGCACATCGAGCTGGTCAATCTGGTCAAATACGGGTTCTTTATCTTCCTGCAAATCCCGGGCATAGGCCAAGGGCAAGCCCTTCAAGGTGGCAAGCAAACCGGTGTGGTCGCCAATGAGCCGGCCGGCCTTGCCGCGCGCGAGTTCCGCAATATCGGGGTTTTTCTTTTGCGGCATGATGGAAGAACCGGTGGAGTAGGCGTCGTCGAGCGTGACGTAACCAAATTCCTGGGTGTTCCAAATAATGATTTCTTCAGAGATGCGCGAAAGGTCGATGCCGATCTGTGCCATGACGTAGGAAAACTCCGCAACTACATCGCGCGCCGAAGTACCGTCAATCGAATTGTGGGTAACGGCAGAAAAACCGAGGTCGGCAGCTACTTGTTCGGGATGTAAGCCAAGCGTATTTCCCGCTAAGGCACCGGCCCCGTATGGCGAATAGGCAGCGCGCCGGTCCCAATCTTGCAAGCGCTCCAGATCCCGCAAGAACGGCCACGCATGGGCAAGCAACTGGTGGGCTACGAGCACCGGCTGGGCGTGCTGCATATGAGTGCGGCCCGGCATAATCGCATCTCCAGCTGCCCGTGCCTGCGCAATTAGCGCTTCTACTACGTCGAGGAGTTTGCCGCCCAAGATCCGTGCTTCATCGCGCAAATACATGCGGATTTCGGTGGCGATCTGATCGTTGCGAGACCGCCCTGCGCGCAGCTTGCCACCAAGTTCGGGACCCGCATATTCCAGCAGGCCACGTTCCAAAGCTGTATGTACGTCTTCATCATCCGGGCGAGGCCGGAACTCGCCCGATTCCACCGCCCATTCGAGCTCCTCCAGAGCCCGGAGCATTTCGCCTAGTTCCTCTTCCGTGAGCAGCCCGGCTTTTGCTAAACCGCGGGCGTGTGCGCGTGATCCAGCTAGGTCATACGGGGCTAGCCGCCAATCAAAATGGGTAGAACGGGAAAGCTCCGCGAGGGCTTCAGCTGGCCCGCCAGCGAACCTGCCACCCCAGAGCGCGATGTGTTCGGTATTTTTCGACATGCGCCCATGGTAATAGGAAAACGCTACGCGGCCCGCCTTCGGCTCTCCTCGTGAACGGCGCGCGTGGGTTCAGCGCGAGCTACGTACGGGCCAAGTGAGCGAATGTACGCCCGTGCAGAACGGCGCGAATCGTCAGAAGCACGCTAAATCCCCGCGAGCAGAAACTCGCTACTTCCCCGCGGGCAAAACCCACTAATTCCCCGCAGGCAGGAACTCGAAACCTTGCTCCAGGATGATCTGCGCGTTTTCAGCCCGGCGAGCGGCAATATGCTCCATTCGAGAAGCAACCGTTTCCGTGAACGGTCCCACTTTTTTACCGTAGCGGGTATCCACCCAGTCTTTAATTTGTTCATCATACGCGGCCAGCGCCTGCGTCCAAGATTCTGGTTCCGTATACTGGTTTTCCATCATCCGTAATTCCGCGGCCATTCGCGGCTTTACCTCCGGTTCTTCAGCCGGATGCCCAAAGATCACGCCGAGCACCGGATAAGTGAGCTTGGGCAGTCCCAAAATTTCGATCAGCCGGCGCGTGTCATTTTGAATCGAACCAAGGAAGCAAGTTCCCAGACCTAAACTTTCCGCCGCTACCACCAAGTTTTGTGCCATCAGGCACGCATCGGTGAAAGCTGCCGTAAACGCATCGTAGGAAGAGGCGGCCATGCCGCTCACCCCATTTTCTTGGGAGATACGCCGGGCGCGGCGCGTATCAACAATGAAAATCCACAGTTCGGGAGCCTGCGCCACATAATCTTGCGTGCACACCTGCGCGATCTGCGCGGCAATTTCCTTATCGGTTACCCGAATCATCGAAGAATGCTGCAAACCTTGTGAACTCGGCGTGCGGTTAACCGCGGCCTGCAAGGCAGCAAGGGTTTCCGCCGAGATCGGTTCCGCCGTGAATTTCCGAATTGTCCGATGGTCAAGTTGCGTTTCAATTGTGCTATTCATTTCCATGGTCAAATTCTCTCACGTTTCTGGAAGGCTCGGCGCTGCTCCTTCTTGCACCCCACTTGCCCACACTTGCACCCCGCTTGTCCACAGTGCGGACACTTCTGCAAAAATCGCAGACCTCAGGTTCTGTGACGCGAAAAGCATTTTGCTTAGCCTTCCTTTTTCTTGAAGCCTGATAGAGTGCAAGTGCAATGGAGCATCCCTCCAGCTGCATCCCAGCTCGCGGATACCGCGGGCTATTTTTTATGCGGCAGGTGGGCCTCCATGCATCCTGGTTCCGGCGCCCGCGGGCTAGAAACGGTGAGTATTCACCGGGTTTGTATAGCCCCTCGCGTTCCGTTCCGGGAAAATCTCCGGTACTGGAGTTGCGAAGCCACCTGCCGCGTATTTGCTACGTATTTACTGCGTGCGGCAGGTCTCATTCGGCAAGTCCGTATCGGACTCATCGTCTTTCATATAAGGGTTTAATGGAAAATAACGGAAATACACGGTTTTTTAGGGTCCCCGGATCCGATCGCGAGTACGACCGCAATAAGCTTCTGCTGGTTCTTCTGGTCTCACTTGTTATCTCACTTATTCAGGTCAGTTCAGTAAATAATCTTTTGCCTGTTATTACTTTGGACTTGCATGCAGAACGTTCGGACCTGCAGTGGGTGCTTTCGGGGTATGCGCTTCTCTTTGGTTTAGCTTTGGTCCCGGCCGGGCGGCTGGGTGATATTTTCGGCCGCTCAATGACCTGGATGATCGGGGTAGCGATTTTCACGCTCGGTTGTGTTTTGTGTGGAAGCGCGACGACGCCGACCATCTTGAATCTGGCGCGAGCACTACAAGGATTGGGAGCTGGCGTCTTTTCACCGCAGGTAACCGGCTTGATCCAACAGTTCTTCTCCGGGCACGCCCGGGCCAAGGCTTTCTCCTATATGGGCTTGGCTATTTCCGCGTCCGTGGCCGTTGGTCCGCTTATTTCCGGCAGCCTTGTGCAATTCCTCGGTAATGCTGGCTGGCGTTGGAGCTTCTTCTTCAACGTGCCGCTCGGCCTGCTGGGTATCGTCCTCGGTTTCTTCTGGCTACCTTTCTCGAAGGAACGGCGCACAATTGGTCCGTCTGCTTCCGCAGCGAACCGCGAGTATCGGGCCAAGCAGCGCGCCCGCGGGCGTAAACCGGCCCGCAAGCGTGGCGACCGGATCGATTTGGACCCGATCGGCATGCTTTTGCTAACGGTATCCGTGCTGGGCATCATGTTGCCTTTCATGACGGACTACAGCTGGCGTTGGTTCATGTTGCTCGGCGCGGTGGTGCTCATGGCCGTCTGGGTTTGGTGGGAAGGCTACTACCCCAAGCGGGGCGGGATTCCCATGGTTAACCTCAGGCTCTTCACGATCGAATCTTTCTCCTACGGGGTGGCTATTGCCGGTATCCAATTCCTGGGTACTACCTCTGTTTTCGTAGTTTTGGCTTTGGTCTTCCAGCAAGGTTTGGGCTTTTCCGCGCTAATGGCAGGTTTGATTGGCTTGCCCAATGCGCTACTGTCTGCATATTTCGCAGTATGGTCTGGCAAGCGGGCAGTAACACACGGCCGGCGTTTGCAGACGGATGCTTTGCTCATTATGTTTGTTTCGCTGCTGGCCTCGATCGGGGTTGCCTGGGGTGTTTTGACCGCCGGCTGGAACCCATGGTGGATCATGGTTCCGATCGGGTTCTTCGGTATCGGGCAGGGCATTATGGGCTCCGTCAACCAGACGGTTACCATGTCTGATGTGCCCCGGGCACACGGCGGTACCGCTGGTGGTATTCAGCAAACCGCGCAGCGTATTACCACCGCAATCGGTAATGCGATGATCACGGCGATTCTGTTCACTTTCGTCAGCGATCAAGATAATGCTTCGCTACATGACTGGGCGATTGGTTATGCCGGTTCTATCGGTACGATCTGCGTGATCGTTGCATGCTCGCTAATTCTTGCCTTTATCTTCCAGCGTCGCCCGCTGCAGCCCGCGCCCGCCGACCGCGGCGACTAAAACCGCAACTATTAAGGTGCGGCGAATAAGACGCCGTCACTAAGAACGCGGTCACTAAGAACGCGGTCACTAAGAACGCGGACGCGGCACTAAAACGCGTGGCTAAAATGCGCGGCGAGTAAGGCACTTTTCGCTAGCTACATATAAAAGACGAGGCAGACATGCCAAGGGCCGGGCGGGAAACACACGAATCGTGTTTCCCGCCCGGCCCTAGTCACTTTCTAGCTGTATAACGGCAACATAGCTATAGCTGTATAGCTGCGAATAGCTGCGAGCACAGCATAGCGGCGAGCACGGCTGTGAATTGCCGGGAGCACAGTGCTGCGGCTAACCGCAGCACTGGCGCGGTTAACCGCAGCACTGGCCTATTAATCGCAAACTAGCTAGCCGCACTTGTACCGCAAACTCTTTGGCCACATACTTGCTCGATAATCGTCGATTACCGCAAGCTAGCTGGCCGCTTGTTTGCTTAGTTGAGAGCGGACTTGCCGATGGCTTCGCCGCGGCCGAACTTGACGTCCCGGGCTGCTGCGAGCTGGCTGGGAAGCCCGGTTAGTTCGATGAAGCCCCGCGAGAGGGACTGATCGAAGGAGTCGCCGGCGTCATACGTGGCAAGGTTGAAATCGTAGAGCGAAGTTTCGGAGCGCCGGCCGTTCGGCGTCGCCCGCCCACCATGCAAAACCATGCGCACATCACCGGAAACATACTGCTGCGTATCATCAATAAACGCATCGAGGGAACGCTTGAGCGGGCTGAACCACTGACCTTCATACACCAGTTCCGCCCAGCGTTCAGATACGCGCCGCTTGAAACGCGCCTGTTCGCGATCCATCGTTACGTTTTCGAGGTCCTTGTGCGCTTCAATCAGGGTCATGGCGCCGGGAGCTTCGTAAATCTCACGGCTCTTAATCCCCACCATGCGGTCTTCGACGACGTCGATGCGGCCGATCCCCTGCGCCCCGGCACGTCGGTTGAGCTCTTGGATAGCTTGCAAAGGCGTAACGTAACGGCCGTCAATTTGCACCGGGATGCCCTGTTCGAAAGTAATGATTACTTCATCTGGAACCGGCGAATACGTGGGATCATCGGTGTATACGTAAACATCCTTCGTAGGCGCGTTCCACAGGTCTTCCAAGTAACCGGTTTCGACGGCGCGGCCCCACACATTTTGGTCGACCGAGAACGGATTATGATGCGTCGTTTCGATCGGCAAATCATGCTTATTGGCGTAATCGATCGCAAATTCGCGCGTGAGGGCGAGGTCGCGCACCGGAGAAAGACACTTTAGATCGGGCGCCAAAGAGGTAATGCCGTTTTCGAAACGGACTTGGTCGTTCCCCTTGCCGGTACAACCGTGGGCCACCGTGGTGGCACCGAACTGGCGGGCAGCCGATACCAAGTGCTTCACGATCACCGGGCGCGAAATCGCGGAAACCAGCGGGTAGCGATCCATGTACAGGCCGTTCGCCTTCAGTTCCGGCATGCAGTATTCATTCGCGAACTCGTCTTTCGCGTCTGCCACATAAGCTTCTACCGCACCGCAGTCCAGGGCTCGCTGGCGAATAGTTTCGAGGTCTTCGCCTCCCTGCCCCACATCCACCGCAACGGTGATAACTTCCGCTCCGGTTTGTTCTCCGATCCAGCCGATTGCTACCGAGGTATCGAGCCCACCTGAATAAGCGAGCACCACCCGATCTTTAGCCATTTCTCTCCTCCCGCGCTACGCGCGATACTTCTCTTCGTTTTGCCGGCGGAATTACCTCCGCCTTACCAACAGGCTTGCTTCGTTTTGCCAAGGGATTTACTTCGTTTGCCGGCGAACTTGGCCCGCCCAAGTCTTACCGGCGGGTCTGTTTTCATACCTGGCCACCTAAGCCAACTGCACTGCCTAGGCCAGATTGAGCAGATGTTCCGTAAGGTTTTGTGCCCGCTCTTCCGATTCGGTAACCACGAGCACAGTGTCATCCCCCGCTATGCATCCCAACACGCCGGGGAAATGCGCCCGGTCTACCCCGGAAGCTAGCAATTGTGCCGCTCCCGGCGGGGTGCGAAGCACTATTTGGTTTAGTGAATAGCGGGCACTCGTCATAATTTCCCGTGCCCAGCGAGCAAGTTGACCGCGCGCCTCCGAATCCGGGGAATCCGGAATCTTGTACACGCTCACTCCATCGACTTTGGTTTTCACCGCGCCGAGTTCATCGAGGTCGCGCGAAAGCGTGGCCTGCGTGACGTCTACACCTTCCGCTGCGAGCAACTGCCGCAAATCGTTTTGGGAACGCACCTGATGCGAATCCAAAAAATCCGAAATAAGGCCTTGCCGCGCTGCGCGGGTAGCCGGAATGTTCATACTGTCACCGCCTATTCACTTCACTACGAAACATGCCGTTTTAGACATGCATAACTATACACGCGATCTAATACAAAGAGCGCTGTAAGGCTGTGTTTCTCCTCGCACCATGCGCTGGTTATGCCCACAGCCTCTGACGGTAACGCTGAGGCTTCGGGCGTTATCCTCTAAGCGCTGCTTTCTCGCGCATAAACTCCGTGAAAGGAGCCAATTCCGCGCGGGTGATGCCCAACGGCGGCGCTATGCGCAAAGTGTTTGCATTGGCGGGGTTGACGATAAAGCCCGCTTCGAGCAGTTCGGCGGCAAGTGCCGGCGCATCTTCTACCGCGATGCCCAGTAACAGCCCTTTACCTCGCACCGCATATCCGGCCGCGCTTAGTTCTTCTTGCAGCCAAGTGCCGGTGGCCTGCACGTGCCCGGATTGCAGATAGCCCGAGATTACTTCCAGGGTGGCAAGCGCTGCTCGCGTAGCCAGCGGATTGCCACCGAAGGTAGAGCCGTGATCGCCCGGGCCTAATAATTCCCCGGCCTTGCCAATACCGATGCAAGCTCCCACAGGAACGCCCGAACCTAGCCCTTTGGCAAGGGTGACGACGTCGCCCCGTACCGTTTCACTCGAGGCTAACCAGCTGCCGGTGCGCCCCACCCCGGTTTGAACTTCGTCAATAATGAGGAGGGCGTTGTGGCGGTCGCATGCCTGGCGGGCCGCCTGCAAAACTTCCGGAGCGAGCGGTACCACACCCGCTTCCCCTTGAATCGGCTCTACAAAAAGCGCGGCCACGGATTCGTCAACCCCGCTTTCGATACCGGCAACGGTTGCCGGAACCAAGCCTGTTTGTCCCACTAGCGGCGCGAAAGGCTCACGCAACGAAGCTTTCGAGGTAACCGAAAGGGCCCCGAAAGTACGGCCGTGGAAAGAGCCTTCTAGCCCCAAGATTTTCCCGCCGGGCTTATGGGCGCGGGCAATTTTCAGGGCCGCCTCATTAGCTTCCGTACCGGAGTTGGTAAAAAACACGCGGGCCGGCTGTGTATATCCGGCCTCCGCAATAATTTCCGCCAACTTTTCGGCCAGGGCGAGTTGCGGGGCGGTAGCAAAGAAATTCGAAGTGTGTACAAGCTGTCCTAGCTGCTCGCGCAAAGCCGCTACCACCTGCGGATGACTATGCCCCGTGGAATTAACCGCAATCCCTGCCAGTAAGTCCAGATAGCGCCGCCCTTCGCTATCCCAAACGTACACCCCTTCCCCGCGCACCAATTGCCGCGCCGGAGTAGGGAAAGTCCGCATCATCACGGCCTCATAGCGTTCCTGATAACTCTTCATTGCTTCGTACCTTTGCCTCGTACCTTTGGCTCGTGCCTTTGCCTCGTAACTTTTACCGCGTGTCTTTTGCCTTTTACATTTGCTGTTCTTTTTGGTTGTCTCTAGTTTCCCCGGAGGGCTAGTTTTCCAACCGGGGCTAGTTTTCCCCGGAGGGCTAGTTTTCCAACCGGGGCTAGTTTTGCCCGGCGGCCAGTTTCCCCCAGCCTGCGAGAATCCCCAGCAGCTTATTTCCACAGCCGCTAAGTTCTTCACCGGAAAAACTACTCATCGGGATAAAAAACTACTCATCGGGATAAATTGCGGTGCCAATACCCTCGTCGGTGAAAACTTCGACGAGCATGGAGTGTTCCAGGCGCCCATCAATCACGTGTACTTCCGGCACGCCCCCAGAAAGGGCTTGCAAGGCCGCTTCCATTTTCGGAATCATGCCCGAGCTCAGCGCCGGCAAAAGCTCCCGCAACTCCCCTGCCCGCATACTGGTAATGAGCGAGTTTTTATCCGGCCAGTTGCGATACACGCCTTCCACGTCCGTCACCATAATGAGCTTGCGGGCTCCCAGCGCGGCCGCCAGATCTGCGGCCGCCAGGTCCGCATTAATATTGAGCACTTCCGTAGTGGATTCAACGTCCACGCCAATCGAGGAAACTACGGCGATCCGCCCGTTTTCTAATACCCCTTCAATCGCGGCCGGATTCACCCCTACCAGTTCTCCTACGTGCCCTAAATCAGCAGCCTTCCCAGCCCCATCGGTACGGGCACGCCGTGCCATAAATAGCTGCGCATCTTCCCCGGAAAGCCCAATCGAATACGGATGGTCCGCATTGAGGAGTGAAACCAATTCGCGTTGCACTTTCCCGGTAAGGACCATGCGCACCACATCCATGGTTTCTGCGTCTGTATACCGGAACCCGCCCCGAAATTCCGGTTCTATGCCAAGCCGGCGCAACATTTCATTAATTTGCGGGCCGCCCCCATGTACCACGACCACGCGAATCCCCACATGATGCAGGAAAATAATGTCGTGCGCTAGGGCCTGGCGGAGCTGATCGGAAACCATCGCATTTCCGCCATATTTGATCACAAATACTTCTCCTGCAAACCGGCGCATCCACGGCAAGGCTTCTACGAGCACGCTCGCTTTGCGCCGCGCCCACGCGGTTTCGCCGTTTGGCTCACCCGAAACCGGGTGGTCTTTGGCCGCCGGGCCAAGTGCTGTTTCAGTTTCTGTTTCTGGATTGACCATTGCTTACTGCCTTCGCGTCTATCGTTAGTGGGTGGTATTTACGGGCTTGCCGTTACCGGGCGCCCGGATTGCGCGTGCCCATGTGCCCCGCACAGGTGCGCCCGCCAGGAGGTCCCTTTGCCTTTAGGAGCGCGTCAGCCAGCTCGTTCGCACAGGTGCGCCCGCCAGGAGGTCCCAGCAGTTGCCCCGCAGGCGAGTTTCTGGCTACGTGCTGTACGCAGAGTTTTCGTGCACATAGTCATGCGTAAGATCATTTGTAAGGAGCGTTGCGGTTGCCGAGCCCGCATTCAAAACGAGGCGGATATGGGTTTCCCGCGAGCTCAGATCCGTGCTGTTTCCGGTACCGCTCCCCTGCCGAGCCAGGCATACCCCGTTTATATACAACTCCACTTCCGCCGGATCATAAGGCGCAATATCGGCAGGTACGGTTCCGGCAGCCGCCAAAACCCGGCCCCAATTTGCGTCATTACCAAAAATCGCCGTTTTCACTAGGTTCGACCGCGAAATCGCGCGCGCTACTGCCAGCGCGCCCGCTTCCGTGGCCGCTTCTGCCACTTCCACGCGAATCACGTGGCTCGCCCCTTCGGCGTCGTCAATCAACTGCGCGGCAAGATCTGCGCACACGGCCGTGAGGTTCGCCGTAAAATCCGTGGCGGATGGAGTGTGCGCGCTCGCTCCCGAAGCTAGGAGTACCACGGTGTCGTTCGTAGACATACACCCGTCCGAATCGAGGCGATTAAACGTCTTCCCCACGGCTTCCTGCAAGGCGGTTCGCGCAAGTTCGGGGGCCACCACCGCATCCGTAGTAATAACACAAAGCATGGTTGCCATTTCGGGGGCGAGCATCCCCGCACCTTTCACGATTCCGCCAAGGCTATAACCGGCACCTTGCACCGCCGCGTTTTTCGCGTACGTATCAGTGGTCATAATCGCTTGCGCCGCGTTTTGCCCGGCTTCTTGAGAAGATGCGAGTTCCTTCGCCGCGGTTTCTATACCCGCCAGTATTGTTTCCACAGCTAAGGGTTTGCCGATTAGCCCGGTAGAACAAACGACGACGTCGTTCGCCGCTACGTCTAGGGTTTCGCCAACTTTTTTCGCTGTGGCCACGGTATCGGCATACCCGGCCGGGCCGGTGCACGCATTCGCATTCACCGCATTCAGAACTACGGCACGGGCCTGACCATTTGCCACCACTTCCCGCGTATACACAACCGGTGCGGCCGTAAAACGGTTCGCGGTAGTCACGGCCGCCGCGGTGTACTGCGGGCCTTCATTTACGATTAGGGCCAGATCTTTCGCCCCGCTTTTGCGCAACCCGCAGGCAATGCCGGCCGCGCGAAATCCTTGTGGCGTGGTAACCGTCATGGCGTTACTCCATTTCCTGGTAGGCCCAGGGTTTCGGGTAGCCCTAGCGCCAAATTCAAACTTTGGATAGCAGCACCTGCGGTGCCTTTCACGAGATTATCGAGTGCGCAAATCACCGTCATCCGCTCCCCGCTACGATCCAGCTCCGCATGCACGAGGGCAGTATTGCTTCCATATACCGCCGCGGTGGTAGGCAAATCCTCACTCCACTGCACAAAAGGTTCGCCTGCATACGCCGCTTGATAAGCATCGCGTACATGCTCGCCGGTAGTTCCGGGCCGCACCGGCAAAGAGACACAGGCTAAAATCCCGCGGGCCATGGGCACCAAAATCGGCGTCATCGAAAGCGAAAAAGTGGTTTTTGGCGCGGCCACATATCCCAGTTTTTCCTGGATCTCAGGAATGTGCCGGTGGCGCCCGGCGATGTTGTATGCGGAAGCTGATTCCAGAGCTTCAGCGGCAAGCAAATGTGGGGCCGGGTTTTTTCCTGCCCCGGAATAACCAACGGCAAGGGTTGCCACCATGTCTTCTCCGGAAACAAGCCCGGCCGCCAAGGCCGGCTGGATAGCAAAAATCATTGCCGAAGCATTACAGCCCGGCCCGGCAATCCGCCGCGTAGTAGCCAATGCAGCGCGCTGTGCTCGTGCCGCAGCTATTACAGCGGTGGCGCTTCCAGTAGCGCTTGCTGCCTCACCGCCACTATTTGTGGAAAACGCATCCTCGCCTCGTGAGGGAAAAACGACGCCCCCAGGAAAGGTCCCCTCTTCCTTTGCGGATAGCGGTCCCCCGGTGGGAAGCGCCTCAGCGTTGGGAAGCTCGTCACTTTTATCGCGGCGTAGCAGTTCCGGCATTCCATACGTCCAGGCCGAGCGGTAGGTACCGCCATAAAAAGCATTCCAAGCCTGTTCGCTTTCTAGACGATGATCCGCGCCCAGATCAACAAGAATTGCATCCGGGTTGATTTCCGCGATTTCTTGTGCCAATTGGCCGGAGGCTCCGTGCGGGAGGGCAAGCACGACTACATCACCTTCTGCGAGCCGCGCCGCCGAAGTTTCAACGACGTCGTACTTTGCATAACTACGCAAATGCGGGTGGTACTTACGCAAGCTGCCACGCGAGGAGCCCGCGCTGAGAACCCCGGGCGTAAATTGCGGATGACACGCGATTAAACGCAGAAACTCGCCCCCTGCATAACCGGTGGCACCGGCAAGATTAACGGTGAACATGCGTGTACTATATCCGCCAGAGTGCATAAATAAAAGTTTGCTCATTTTGTAAGATTACGGTACGGCAGGCGCGCCCAGTTTGCCTCCGGAAATGCCTTTCCCGTTACGGAAAGCGGTATTCCACCAGGAAGGAAAAACGAAAATGGTCAACCTCAAGGGGCGTTCATTCCTCAAGGAACTTGATTTCACGAGCGCAGAGTGGCGGCATTTACTAGACCTGGCTGCTCAGCTCAAAGCACATAAGAAGGCGGACACTGAGGTGCCGCACTTAGCGGGTAAAAACATTGCCTTGCTCTTTGAGAAGACCTCCACGCGCACGCGTTGCGCTTTTGAAGTGGCGGCCTACGATCAAGGCGCGAATGTGACTTATTTAGATCCAACCGGTTCACAGTTGGGCCACAAAGAATCAGTGGCCGATACCGCGCGGGTACTGGGGCGTTTTTATGACGGGATTGAGTTCCGCGGGCACCGGCAAGCCGATGTGGAAGAACTGGCGCGGCTCGCGGGAGTGCCAGTGTGGAACGGGCTTACCGACGAGTGGCATCCCACCCAAACTTTGGCCGATCAACTCACGATGTTTGAACACGCGGGCAGGGCTGATTATGCCGATATAACTTTCGCGTATGTGGGCGATGCTCGGAACAATGTGGCCCATTCTTTGCTTGTGGGTGCGGCCTTATTGGGCATGAAAATGCGGGTAGTAGCCCCCTCCTCACTTCAGCCAGAACCACAAGTATTGGCACAAGCGCAGGCGCTTGCCACCCAAACCGGCGCACAACTGATAGTAAGCGACGATCCGCGCAACGGCGTCGTTGGTTGTGATTTTGTTTACACTGACGTGTGGGTATCCATGGGTGAACCGGAGGAAGTGTGGGAGGAACGAATCTCGCTTTTGCAGCCCTACCAGGTAAATCGGGAAATGTTGGCAGCTACTGGAAAGCCCGCAAAATTCCTGCACTGCCTACCGGCCTTCCACGATAGGAATACTGCTATTGGCGAGGAGATTTACCAAAAGTACGGTCTGGAATCCATGGAAGTAACCAATGACGTCTTCGAATCTGCGGATTCGATCGTGTTCGATCAGGCCGAAAACCGGATGCACACGATCAAGGCAGTTATGGTCGCCACCATAGGAAATCCGCTTATTTAAGACGCCGTAGCTGGCAGGAAACGGCCGGGTAGCCGGCGGGAAAAAGCCGGGCAGGCGGCAGAAGGGCAGGCGGCGCGAAAAAGCCGGCAGCCGGATGGAAGGCAGCCGGCGGGAAACCGGCAAGAAACGGGTGGGATATTAGCGGTAGATGGGCGGGGATTGGGCGCCCACAACGAATTGAAAGCAAAGTACGCAGAAAGCTGGTGGGCCGAGTGGGTACCGAAACCGGCACTCCGCGTACCTTACTTTCTACTATTTTTCTTTAGGTATCTTCAACCTTGGAAAAACCTTGAAACACAAGGTTTTAGGTCGTTTTGCCTTGCAGATACCACTTCGGTATAAATATTATTACTATCGTGCCGGGGGTACCGGCGTGAGGTAAAGTATACCTCCACTAAATTTAAGGAGAACAGGGTGCGGGGAGTCGCGGCGTCGGATAATTCGACTGCTTTGACCAAGGGTGAAAGACGGCGCCAAGAGATAATTGAGGCTACGGCAAAGATTATTCTGGAGGAAGGCCCCGAGGCTGTAACACACCGAAAAGTTGCCAGCCGCGCCCGTTGCTCACTTTCAGCCACCACCCATTATTTCAAGAACATTGATGAACTTCTTTCCGAAGGCGGCCGGTACAATATTTTCGCTTGGGCACGCGCTGCCGAGGAGGCCGTGAAGTTTGTTGAGAAAACTGATCCGCCCCAAGCACTAACCGCAAAAATCGAGTTGATTTTGCGGGCCTGTTTGCCGCACTCTGGCGTTTTACCGAATCATTATCGGCAACTTTTAGCAGCTTTTGAGTACCCGAAGGTAGCCGAAGCATATGCTCAGTGCCGTGGTGATCTAGAAACAGCGGTGGCTTCTTTGCTGGACTTTCTGAAAATTGAGGCGCCAGTGCCAGTGATTATGGCTTTAGTGGATGGCGGTGCGGTAGCCGCAATTTCGGGTGGACGGGATGTGCGGGCCACCGCCGCCGAAATATTAGAACAGTATTTGGGCTAGCGGGCCGCGAGATAAATCAGAGCACACCCTGGGATAAAACCATCGCTACGCCCCACCTCGGCTTCAGCGCCGGCCCCAGTTCAGCGCCGGCACCGGCGCTCACCTCTAGCTTAAAGCTCACCCCTAGCTCAAACAGTTACGGTACGCAGGCTTTCAGCCGCCTGCCGGAACTCGGCGTAGTTTTTGCGTTCTTGTAGGAGCGGTGCACAGAAGGACTTCCGGGTTTGTTCTTCTACCCTTTGCATAATCCGTTCCCGTACGCGCCGGGCCAGTGCTTCTGCATTGTCATGGCGGAGCACACGGGCGAGGGCCGAAACCACGAGGCCGAGCAGCCCTCCCCCAACTACCAGCACGAAGGGCCAGGGTAGCGAGCCAAGGCTCGGGGCTGGGCCCAATCCAAACCCGAACAAAGCACCGAGGGCGCGAACAATCACCCACGCCAAGCCAAGTACCAATGCCAGCACGCCGATCCATTGCAAAATAGCGCCAACGGTCCAGCGGAACGGCCGCCTATCCGCCTCGGTATCCGTGGTAGTCACAATCCGTGCCCCGAGATCAGCAAGGTCAGCTCCCGAAGCAGCCACGCGCTCACGCACAGAATTGCGCCACCGCAAAGGCAAAGGCTCACTCACTGCTTCCGCGTAGCGCCGCAATTCTAATTCTGCTCGTCCCGCTTCTACCGGACTGAGTGCTAAGCTCACTACCCCGCCCGCCAGATTTGGCACAGCGGATTCGGGCGCCGCAACTTTTCGCGATCCGTCTTCCGGAACGCCAGTCTTCGAGGTTCCGGTTTCCAAAATCGCAATCTCCGCGTTCCCGGGTTCCGGAGCGTTATTTTCCAGGTTCTCTGTGCTGCCGGTTTCCACATTTCCAGCCGGAGTGTTCCCCGTTTCTGCTGCGTGATCTTCCCACCCCTGAGCAACCGGTTCTACAGTATGTTCGGTTCTCGTAGACGGCGCCAATGCGGGTGTGGTTTCTGCGCCCCCAGTACTAGTTGTTCCGGCCCCGGTTCCAGTTTCTACGGCTTCTGCGCGAGTTCCGGTATTCCCGGTACTAGCTACTGCCGGCCCGGTGCGGCCTTCCGCTGTAGTGCTGGTGGCTACAGTTGGTGCCGTTCCGCCAGCAAACCTTGCCGTTCCCGAACGCAAACCGATAGCTTCTAAGGGATCAACGCGGTGCCGCAAGCGGAAGCGAGTTAGCGGCCAGCCGGTGGCTAGCGCCGAACGTTGCGTGTACGACTTTGCGGCCGCGCGGGTTACTTCTTCCGCACCGGCCGCCCAGGCCACCGCTGCTGCGAGCGGCCGGCTGTCCGGTTCGACTTCCGCCACTTCGGTGCCGCCCGCTTCCTCAATATCTGCGCTGATAGCCCCACCCACGGTCCGTATATCGCCCGCGATGCGTTCTGCCGAAGCCCGTTTACTTGCCGCAGCTTCCCGTAAGAAGCCACGCAGTTGCCCAATACCGTGCCCCTGCACTGCCGAGGTCACCAGGATCGGTGCGGCCAGCCCGTCCGCGGCTAACAGTTCACGCAAATGCTGCACAATTTCGGCGCGTTCTACTTCCGGTACCGAATCAGCATGGTTAAGTACCACGGCGCTGGCCCGGCCAAGTTCGGCCAGGGGCCGCAAATAGTCTTCGTGGATCACCGCATCCGCATATTTTTGTGGGTCCACTACCCAAATGATCACATCAGCCCGGGCAATAATCCGGTTCGCGATCTCCCGATGTTCCAGATGTGAAGAATCCAAATCGGGCAAATCAACCAGCACCAAGTCCGAAAGTGGCGCCGTCGAAAGTTGCATCACTATCTTCCGGTTTGACACGCCAAGCCAGTCTCCGATTTCTGGGGCGTGATCTCCGGAAACCACCACAGGTTCGTGAGTTGCCGGCCGGATTGGCGAAACCTTCACCACTTCTTGCCCTACGAGAGCGTTAATAAGCGAAGATTTCCCGGACCCGGTAGCACCCGCAAAAGCAATAATCGTGCGCGAAGTACCGATGGTTCCCCGCTCCTGTGCTTTCGCCAAGACGGCTTCGCCCTGCTGACGCACCTCTGCAGATAAATACCGACCCCCGAGTTCCAGGGCTCGGTCCAAATATGAAAGTCCATTCGGGAGGCTTAGAGCCACGCTGTCTCCCCTCCGCGTGCTGCCTTGCCAGCTTGCGTAAAAGCAGCTTGCGCGGCCGCACGCTTTTCTGTACTGATCCCCAACCGCTTTATCTCATCTTCATAAGGCTGGGTATCTTCATTGAAATATTTTTCTGCCCGGATCAGGAAATCTTTCCGCGCGGTAGTGGTCATGCGGCGTACGGCGTCGTCGCCGAAAATCGCCTCCAAAACTTTTTGTGCCACGACTGCGGTACCACCCGCGATCGCTATTTCCCCGCCGGAAATTCCCGCGGTTTGTGCGAAAACCACCACCATAAGCGCTATCCCCACAGCATTTACCCCCAGGGCGGCGATACGTGCCGTGGCCCGCTTATCTTGCCCCTCAGCGCGCAGCAAATCGAGCACGGCGCGTTGCCAGTCGCGTACCAGCCGGCCGGCGGTTTCTTCCCGTACCGGCCGGGTGCGTAAATTCTTTTCCGCGGCCATGGCCAGCCCTGCCCCGCTGGCATTGCTTTCGAAACTGCTCCGGATCTGCGAAACCATATTTTCCGCCGTGGCCACTAGCACGGCCTGCAGGGAATCTTCGATCGCTTCCCGGGTTTTTGTTTCGCGGCGCGCCGTGTCTACCCCGCGAATCCAGGTGCTCAACCGGTCGCGTACCGAAGCCACTCCGGTCTCAATTTTCCGCATTACATCTCCGGTGCCGACGACGTCTTGCCAGCGCCGCAGCACTTCCCCGCGCAAAATCTGGTTATCGGCCAAACTTGCTGCAATGGTTGTACCGGCCGCGTTACGGGCTTCGGAAATGATTTCTTGCAGGCGGGTTATTTCCGCAAGTTGTGCCTCATATGCGGGCAGGACCGTACTGGCACGGTCGATAATGGTAGCCACCGTGCCCTCGAGGGTTTGCCGGGCTACCGAGGTGCGGGCCCGGCCATCTTCGGTCAAACCTTCCAGCCAGCCGCGCAGGGGCGCAATATCGGCATTCGGTAGTAGATCTACCGGCCCGGAAGCTTCTCCGATTACGAACAGTGGAGCCCTACCTAGCCCGTGAGCTTCCAGTTCGCGGAAAAAATCGGGACGTACTTGCCCGGACGTACCGGGTGGCACGCGATTGAGCACTACGGCGAGCACGATCTTCCGGCGCTGCGCGTCATCAAGCATGGCCCAGGGGATCGCATCCGCATAACGGGCGGCCGTGGTCACAAAAATCCACAAATCTGCAGCCGCCAAAAGCTGGCCGGCTAACCGCCGGTTTTCCACCACTACGGAATCAATATCTGGCGAATCGAGCAAAGCCAATCCGGAAGGAACGGCCTCCGATTCCACCACATGTAGCTCTACCGGGCCCGGTGTCTCGGCGTCTACCGGAACGAGTGCGGCGTCCCCCATACCCGGTGCCGTTTCTTGCGACGCCGCGACAGTTTGCACGCGCGGCAGGGAAGGCAAGATCCGTTGATCGGTAAACCAGTGGCCTTCGCCCGGAGCGTGAATGAGTACTGGTTGGCGAGTGGTGGGCCGCAAAGCTGAAGAGCGGCTCACTTCCCGGCCAAGTAGCGAGTTGACGATAGTGGATTTACCCGAACCGGTAGAACCACCAACCACTGCCAATAAGGGTGCGTCCACTGCCCGCAAGCGTGGCAATACGTAATCCTCAAGCTGCCCGCGGGTTTCCGTAACCGCATCCCTACCGGCTTCATGTTCGGGCACAGACAGCGGGAAAGACAGTGCGGCTAAGGAATCCCGAAGTTCTTCCAAGGCCACGATGAGCGGATCTTCGGCTCTGCTCTTACTGCTTCCACTGCCACTGCGACTACTCACTTGTTTTCACCTCCAGTATTTGCCTCCGCCTCCTCCTGCGGCTCCAAAATCTGCACTGATAGGTCTTCAATTGGCGGCATCCAGCTGCTCGGATCGGCGTCGTACTGTTCTCCGCTGCGAATATCGCGCACCTGCTCCCCTTCTGCGGTAGTGAACCACACATAGGGAATGCCGCGCCGATCGGCATTGCGGATCTGCTTACCGAATTTCACCGAGTTATGGGAAACCTCGCACGGAATCCCGCGCCGGCGCAAAGCCATCGCGACCCCTTCGGCGTGCATGCGTTCTGTTTCATCGTTTACCGCCACGTATACGGCCACCGGTGTGGCACGGGAAGCTACCAGTTTGCCGGTAGGAATAAACCGCGAAAGCAAACGTGAAACCCCGATCGAAAGGCCCACGCCCGGATACTTCTTCTTGCCGCTACTAGCCAGTTGGTCGTAGCGCCCACCCGAACAAATAGAGCCGAGATCTTCGTGACCTACCAGAGTTGATTCGTACACCGAACCCGTGTAGTAGTCCAGGCCGCGAGCAATCGACAAATCCGCTTGCAAAGAACCAGGGAGCAACTCGTTGGCACCCTCGATCAACACGGTTAGCTCTTCCAAACCGGCATCCAGCAAATCCCCGCTAACGCCAAGTTTACGTACCGCATCTGCAAAGGAAGCATCCGGCGTGCGGATCTGCGCCAGTTGCAGGGCCAGGCGGGCTTGGGCCGGTGTGGCCCCCACCTGTTCGCCCAGCAATTCGGTAACGGCATCCGGGCCGATCTTGCCCAGTTTGTCAATAATCCGCAAAGTTTCTTCCGTATCCGCAATCCCAATCGCTTCGTAGAATCCCTGGGCCAGTTTGCGGTTGGAAGCACGAATAATCACCTGTGGCAAAGGCAACCGAGCAAATGCATCCACCATGGTGAGCGGCACTTCAATTTCGTGGTGGAAAGAAAGCTCGCCATCGCCAATCACATCTACGTCTGCCTGGTAGAACTCCCGGAACCGACCATCTTGGGGCCGCTCGCCGCGCCACACCTTCTGGATTTGATAGCGCCGGAAGGGGAAAGTGAGCTTGCCCGCATTTTCCAAAACATAGCGGGCCAGCGGAACCGTGAGGTCAAAATGCAATCCCAATTCTGCCGGTTCTTGCCGCGCATGATCTTGGAGCCGGGAAAGCACGTAGACCTCTTTCGAGGTCTCACCTTTGCGCAGTAGCTGACTCATAGGTTCTACCGCGCGGGTTTCGATCTCTGAAAAACCGTGCAGTTCAAAAGTAGAACTGAGAGTATCGAGCACGCGGCGCTCAATGAGCCGCTCCTGCGGTAGCCATTCCGGAAATCCTGACAGCGGAGCAATCTTCATGCGTAGATTCTTTCACGTTTTGCGAGCCCGGGTGGCGATCACCACTCGGGCACAAATTGAAGTAATGTTGAATTTTATTTATATTCGTTTCGGTTTTATGGGCAACTCTACTGCAAGGAGGCCTACTGCAAGTAGGCGCGCAGGAAGGGCGAGTGTTTCAATTCTCGGCCGATAGTTGAAGGACCGCCGTGCCCCGGGAAGAAGGGGTGGCTATGGTCAAGTTCGTCCACGATTTTCCGGAGCGTGGAGCGCATAACGGCGTCGTTCCCGCCAAGCGTATCGGTACGCCCAATACCGTCCCGGAATAGCACATCGCCCGTGATGATGTAATTATCGCCAAAACCCCAGTCCGGCAGCGCGGGAGTGTACTCATCGCGCGCGAACCGCCCCGAGAACAAGAAGAGCGTGGAACCTTCGGTATGCCCGGGCGCGGCAAAAGCACTCAGCTGCACACCTTTAACGATTTCAATCCCTTCCCGAGTGAAGATCTCATCCGGTAGGGGCAATACCTTTCCCGGCGCCGCCCAATCATGGCCACCAATTCGGCGCACCAGATCCCCAGCGATCGTGGTGCCCAGCGGATCTTCCATCCGGTAGGCATCGTGCCGGTTAATATAGAAGGGCACTTCATCGCCGGCGATAATGCCGGCATCAAAAACATGATCGGAATGCCCGTGTGTGGCTACCACCGCCGCTAAACGCAAGCCGCGTGACTCCAGTACCTCGGAAACCCAGCGCGCACTTCCCGCGCCCGGATCGATCACCAGTGCTTCCCGGGCCTCAGTATCTGCCAGGAGGTAACAGTTTGCCTCGAGGGCTGTTCCATTGAAACGCAAAAACAGCATACAAATACGCTAGCGCGTTACCAGCTTCCTAACAAATAAAAGCCTCACCGGGCGAAACGTGAATCATACCGGGCAGGAGGTATTTGAGAGGTATTTGAGAGGGAATGCCACCGCGCGAAAACGGCCCCCTCCGCTAAAACATGTATAAACGCCAACCGAAAAATGCCGAAAAACCGTGGGGGCGTGCCCACTTTCGGCTATTTTTCGTCGCATTGCGCACCCCATTGCGGTAACGTCCCATATGAAGCCAGTTTTCGACGTAAACTAGGCGGACAGTTGATACCGTACGGCGCTGTATGCGCCGCCTTCTGAGGAGCGTTTTATGAGCGAAGAGACTCCCACCCCAAAGCCCACCCCGGCACCGGCCCAGCGGCCCGCACCGCAACCCGCTAAGACCGGCCCGGTCCACGCCACTCCCACTGATTCTTTGGCAGCCGCGGAGGCAGCCAAGTGGGGTCGGGTAGACGATGCGGGAAATGTGTGGTTGCGGTCTAGTGAAGGCGAAAGGATCGTCGGCCAGTATGCTGCTTCCGGTTCGAGTGAAGATGCTCTGGCGATCTTCGTGCGGCGCTACCTTGACTTGGAAACCCAGGTTGCTGTGGTGGAAACCCGGGTTGAAAACGTACACCCGGACGAAGTACAAAAGTCCATCAAGACCTTGACGAAGGAACTTACCGAACCGGCCGCGGTAGGCGATATCGAATCCCTGCGCACCCGTTTGGAAGCTGTGCGGGAGCGGGCGGCCCAGCGGCGCACCGAAATTGCGGCGGAACGCCAAGCGGCGAAGGAAGAAGCGCTTGCCTACCGCACGCAAATCGTGGAGCGTGCCGAGGAGATTGCCGGGCAAGATCCGCAGCGAATTCATTGGCGTAACTCCCGCGAAGAGCTTTCCACACTGTTTGACCAGTGGAAGCAGGCTCAGCGCCACGGTGCTCGCCTGGACCGCGCGGTAGAGCAGGGCTTGTGGAAGCGTTTCTCCCATGCGCGCACGCTTTTTGATCGCGAACGACGCCGTTATTTCGCCGAATTGGATAGCCAGCGCAAGGAAGTGGTAGCGCGCAAGGAGAAGCTGATCGCGCGGGCCGAAGAACTCAGCACCTCCACGGATTGGGGTGCTACTGCCGCCGCCTACCGAGATCTCATGGAGGAATGGAAGGCCGCCGGCCGGGCCGCGCGGCGCCAAGACGATGCCCTATGGGAACGTTTCCGGGCCGCCCGGCAGCCCTTCTATGATGCCCGCGAAGCTTTCTTCAATGAACGCAATGCGGAAGAAGTGGCCAACCGGGATGCCAAACTGGAGCTCGTAGCCGAAGCCGAAGCGCTTTTGCCGATCCGCGATATTGAGGCGGCCCGCGCCAAGCTACGCGATATTGGCGAACGTTGGGATGCAATCGGGCCCGTCCCCCGGGCCGATATCGACCGGACGGAAGGGCGTTTGCGCCGCGTAGAAGACGCCGTGCGCGGGGCCGAGGCCGAACAGTGGCGGCAAACCGACCCGGAAAAGGAACAGCGTTCGCAAGGCATGGCCGCACAGCTCGAACACCTGATTGCCGAATTGGACAAGGAAATCGCTGCTGCCCAAGCAGCTGGCGATGAAGCCAAACTCAAGGAGCTCGGCGCGGCCCGGGAAGCTCGCGTGGCCTGGCTCGAACAGGTGCAAAAAGATCTGTAAACCGCTACCGCGCGAGCTGACCGCTGCCGCGCGAACTTGGTAACGCGCAAGCGAACAGCGCGCAGGGCGCAGACTGGTTATGACCGGCTGGTTGCTACGGGATTTTTCCCGGTAGCAACCAGCCGGTTTTTGTGTCGGAAGGGCCACCATGCAGGGTGGCAAGCGCATAAAAATGCACAACAAACGCACAATAAACTTATCCACAGCCAGGCTGACCTGCCATCAATCCACATCAAACGCAATCAAATGGCATCACAGGTCTTTATTTGCGAGAATGGCCAGCATGAAAGATTGGAGAAATGCGGCGCCCTTGGGGCACGCGGAACGGCTCGGGGTTTCCCGCGGTTTGTTGGTGGAGTATTTACCCGGAAAAGTGGCGCCGGCAGATTTGGCTAGCTGCCCTTCTTTGCGGGCTGATTTATTGGCACCGGAAGTGCGCCCGGGATACGTGATTTGTGGGTTTTCAGCGGTATGGGTGCACACGGGATGGTGGCCGCCAGAGAAAATGCGCGAACTTACCTTGGCACATCCTACGACCGCCCGCTACCCGGTGGTGATGCGCACCAGAATCCCGGATGCGGAGGTGCAATATCTTGCCAACCGGCCGGTTACTACTTTGGAGCGCACGGCTACCGATATTCTCAAACTCGGCGGCACCGCCTGGTTGGGTGAAGCGATCAGCGCTTGTTTTCATCTTTTTGCGGCCGGGTTATCCCTAGATAGGTTGTTGGCCCAAGCGTCTCGCACGCCCGAGCTACGCCCATCCCGGCATCCGCAAGCTCATGCTTTCTTACAGGCACTGCCCCACTACCACAAACTCGCGGCCGGTCAGGCACATATGCCCGCAGCCACCCGAAACGCCCGAGCCACCCGGCGCGCCGTGGCCTAGCCCGCACTCCGTGTGCTCTACGCACTGCCCTTTCGCGAGCCCTGCCCAGTGCCTAGCACAGTGCCAGCCCGGCGCCTAGCCGCCTAGCCCGGTACTTTGCCCCGCCGCGACCTGGCCCTGTGCTCTACGGGGCGCTGCCTGGCCGCTCCCCGCGGCTATACCCGGCGTTACTGTTCGGGCACGCGGCGCTTAGAGCTCTTCTTTGCCGGGGTTATCCGGTAGGCGTCGTACACGCCTTCAATACTGCGTAGATCCGCCAGGATCCGGCGCAAATGGTGTGTATCTGCCATCTCGAAACTGAAGACGGAACGGCTCATGCGTTCTTTCGTCGTCGTCATATTACCGCCGAGCAAATTGACTCCGTTATCGAGCAATACCCGAGAAATATCGGAAAGCAGCCCCTGCCGATCTAACGCGTCTACCTGAATCTGCACCACAAATACGGCTTCGGAATCGTCCGACCAAGCCACATCAATAAAACGATCCGGTTCGCGTTGGAGCTGGGCAACGTTCGGGCAGTCCGCACGATGCACAGAAAGGCCGTTCCCGCGCGTCACGAAGCCCACGATTTTATCGTTCGGTAAAGGCGTGCAACACTTGGCAAGTTTTACCATTACGTCCCCGGAATCTATGCCACGCACGCGAATTGCTGATTCGGCACCGCGGGAAGCCGGCCGGGCAATCTGGGTGGGAGTAACGCCTTCTGCCAAGGTTTCTTCCACCCCGGCTTCCCCGCCCTGCATATTGATAAGCTCACGCACCACGGTTTCTGCCGAAACCGCGCCTTCGCCCACCGCCACATATAAATCGTCCACGCTCTTGCGGCCCAGCTGGCGGGCCACATCGGAAAGCGATTCGTGGGTCATGAGCCGCTGTACCGGCTGGTTACGTTTGCGAATCGCCCGGGCTAAACGGTCCTTACCGTTTTCCAGCGACTCATCCCGGGCAGATTTGCGGAACCATACCCGAATCTTGGCCCGTGCGCGCGGGGTGGCCACAAATTCCATCCACCCCCGGGAAGGCCCAGCTTCCGGATTCTTGGAAGTAATGATCTCCACGGTATCGCCAGATTCCAGCTTGTGATCGAGCGTTACCAGCCGGTCATTGACTCGTGCCCCCACCGTGCGATGCCCTACCTCGGTGTGTACGGCATAGGCGAAATCCACCGGGGTGGCCCCGGCTGCCAGCTCCATCACTTCCCCAGCCGGAGTAAACACGTATACCTTGTTGCCGGAAATTTCATAAGAGAGCGATTCTAGGAACTCGGCCGGATCCGCAGTTTCGCGTTGCCAATCCACGAGTTGGCGCAACCAGGTAAGTTGAGTTTGCTGATCGGTAGCAACGTCCTGTGCTTCTTGCTGCTTGGCGCTCTTACCGGCGTTTTCCTTATACCGCCAGTGTGCGGCCACCCCGTATTCAGCCCGCCGGTGCATATCGTAAGTGCGGATCTGAATTTCTAGGGTGCGATCTTCCGGGCCGATCACGGTAGTGTGAATCGACTGGTACAAGTTGAATTTCGGGGTGGCAATATAGTCCTTAATCCGCCCCTGCAAAGGTGTGTACAGCGTGTTAGCCACGCCGAGCACCGCATAACAATCCGGGATGGTATCCACCAGTACCCGCACTCCTACCAGATCATAAATGTCGTCGAAGTCTTTACCTCGCAAAATCATTTTCTGGTAGATCGAGTAGTAGTGCTTCGGCCGGCCGGTAATCGTGCACCGAATATGCTGGTTTTTCAGCGCCTTTGAAAGCTGATCTTCAATCCGGGCAATATAGGCTTCACGTTCCGGAGTGCGTTCCTGTACCAACTTTTCGATCTCCGAATACACTTCCGGATACATGGTTTTAAAGCTGAGGTCTTCCAGCTCCCATTTGATCGAATTCATGCCCAAGCGGTGTGCCAGCGGCGCATAAATCTCTAGGGTTTCGCGTGCTTTGGCCCGGGCTTTATCGGCCGGCATGTACTTCCACGTGCGGGCATTATGCAAACGGTCCGCTAGTTTTATGAGCAACACCCGGATATCTTTGGCCATGGCGATAACCATTTTGCGCACGGTTTCAGCTTGCGCGGCCTCGCCGTATTCCACTTTGTCCAGTTTGGTAACGCCGTCTACCAGGAGTTCTACGGTGGGGCCAAATTCTGCCCGCACCTGCTCCAAGGTGTAATCGGTATCTTCGACCGTATCGTGCAGCAGCGCACCCACTAAAGAATCTTCATCCATGCCAAGTTCGGCAAGGATCGTAGCTACCGCTACCGGATGGGTGATGTAGGGTTCGCCGGAACGCCGGAATTGGCCTTCGTGGCATTTTGCGGCCACATTGTAGGCGTGGATGATCCGCGATTTGTCGATAGATTTGGTGCCCAGCGCACGCATAAGGGGTTCCAGTTCATCGGGCACCTGCGTTCCCGACCTGCCTGTTAGCCACGATAGTCGCGAAATCACCCGTGGTCCGTTCTCTGACATCTGGCCCTCCCTTCTACGCGCCTGTGCGTAATATCTTAGCGTTATCATATGGGTTAACGATGAAGGTTGCGCACTTCTTCCCGTGCGCAACCTTCATCGTTAGATTTTTAGTTTTATTTGCGATAACGCCACTCGCGGTAACTTTATTCTAAAGTCCCTTTAGTCGAATGTTACTACCGAATCTACCCGGTAGCCGGAGAGCCGTTCGCGCCCGCCCAAACCGCTGAGTTCCACGAGCACACAGAGGCCTACCGGAATGCCACCTGAACCCTCTACCAGTTGGAATGCGGCGTTCGCGGTGCCACCGGTGGCAAGCACATCGTCCACCACGAGTACCCGCTGTCCGTCTTCCACGGTGAAAGGTTGTACTTCCATGCGTGCCGTACCATATTCGAGTTCGTAATCGACGCCGATCACCGGGCCGGGAAGCCGGCCGGCCTTGCGGATGGTGATCATGCCGATCCCCATCGCATAAGCCAGCGGCGCGGAAAGAATAAACCCGCGTGATTCTAGCCCTGCTACCGCATCAATTTGCCCGTCATAGTGCTCGGCGATGCCGTCAATTGTGCGTTTGAAAGCAGCGCCGTCGCTCATGAGCGGGGTGATATCCCGAAATAGGACGCCGGGTGCCGGAAAATCTTCCTTTACCCGGATTTTCGAGTAAACAAGATCTGAGAACTCTTGTGGAAATCCCTTGTCACTCACTTACTTCCTCCGATTCTTGCGGCGCGGCTGGGCTTTTTGGCCCCGGTGCCGGCCCGGACGGGAAGGCCCGGCAACTGACAGGGCATCCTCCGTAATATCTTCGCCGGCGGCGCGGCGCGCCTCGATCTGCTCTGCTCGTTTTTCCCGAGCCTTCGCAACCTTCTGGTTGTGCTCCTTGATCCGCGGATCCAAATTCGTGAGCTCCACCGCAAGCGGAGCCGCCAAGAAGATTGAAGAATAAGCGGAAAGGAGTAGGCCTACAAAGAGTACCAGGGCCAGATCCCGCAGGGTTCCCGCGCCCAAAAACAGCACGCCTATAAACAGAATAGACGCTACCGGCAAGAGCGAGGTTATCGAAGTGTTAATAGACCGGATCAAGGTCTGATTTACGGCCCGGTTGGTGGCTTCCCCGAAGGTGTAACGATCTTGCTTGAGCACGTTTTCGGTGTTCTCGCGCAGTTTATCGAAGACCACCACGGTGTCATACAAGGAATAGCCGAGGATCGTTAGCAAACCAATCACCGTAGACGGCGTGAATTCGAATCCGAACAGGCAGTACAGCCCCACCGTCACGATCAGATCGTGGAACAGTGCCAGCACCGCGCCCAGCGCGTTGCGCCAAGACCGCATATAAATCGAAAGTCCGATGAGTACCAAGACGATGAATACCACGAAACCTTGCAAGGCCTTCATGGAAATCCCTTGGCCCCACACCGGCCCAATAAAGGTTGAGGTCACGTTATTTACGGAAGTGCCATACGCTTCCGCTAGTTCGCCGCGAATCTTTTCGGTGTCAGCATTGGTAAGGGCTTGCCCTTCTTCTCCGGTAGACACCTGGATCCGCAAGGAGCTATCCCCTACTTGCGCCACGCGGGCCACTTCCCCGGTGTGCTGGGCGATAATCTCGCTCGCCTTGTTCTGTTCCACGGTTTGTGCATGCGAAACCGTGAACTGCGAACCTCCGGTGAAATCAATTCCGAGGTTCAATCCCTTGCCAAAGAGCGCCGCGAAAGAAACGATGATCGCCACGATGGCAACCCCGAACCAGATGCGTCGCTTGGAAATGACGGGCACCGCTTTGCGGCCCGAATATAGATCATTACCGAGGCTATAGACCGACATTAGGCGTTCTCCTTTCCGTCTGTCTCCGGCGAGGGTGCCGCAATCCCCTCGGCTTTCATTTGCGCGCGGCGCTCTTCCTTCCGCCTTTCGGCCAAGGTAGGTCCAGCTTCTCCTGTGTTATCCGCGCGAGCACTAGGCTCGCTGTCCGGCGTCGTACTGGAAGCTGCAGTTACCGTGGCTGATACCTTTTCCGGTGCGGGGGCCGACGCCGTACGCGAACGCAACCTGCCGCGCCCAGCATAGTTCGGGGAACGTCCGAGCAGTTCGGCGCTCAATCCCGACCAGCGGTGCCCACCACCGAAGAACTTGGTACGCACCAAAAGCTTCATGGTGGGGTAGGTAAAGATGAAGGCAACGATCAGGTCGAGAATCGTGGTTAGTCCCAAGGTGAAGGCAAAACCACGTACCGAACCGATTGCTAGGAAGTACAGGACCACGGCGGCTAGCAAGTTCACCGAATCGGAAGCAATAATCGTGCGCCGTGCTCGGGTCCAGCCGCGTTCCACAGCTTGCCGCAAGCTGTGCCCGTCCCGAATTTCATCGCGTATACGTTCAAAGTAAACGATGAAGGAATCAGCGGATATGCCGACCGAAATTATCAGACCAACCACGCCAGCCATGGATAGTCGGTAACCGATTGTCCAGGAAAGCAAACACACGATGAGGTACGAAATACCGGTGGCCAGCACTACCGAGAGGATAGCTACCGCGCCCAGGGCGTGATACTGCCAGAACAGGAAGGCTACTACCAAAATCAGGCCGATCAGGCCGGCGATCAGGCCGGCGCGCAAGGATTCCGAACCCAAAGTGGCCGAAATTTGCTGCTGGGATTGCACTTCGAAATGGAGCGGCAAAGAACCAAACTGCAGCTGGTTAGCAAGCGTGCGCGCCCCCTTGGCGTCGATGCTGCCGCCGGTGATTTGGGCTTGACCATCCCGGATTTGGGTACTAGGCACCGGGTTGGAAAGTACCTTACCGTCTAGCACGATAGCGAACTGGTTGCGCGGCGACTGCAAGCTGATCAGGCGCCCGGTGACGTCGGAGAAAGCCTTCGCGCCTTCTTCGTTGAGCCGCAAGGAAACTGCCGGTTTGCCATTCTGATCGAAACCAGCCGTGGCTTCCTGAATTTGCGTGCCTTCTACTTCAGACGGGCCGAGCACGAATTTTTGCGGGTGGAGCTCGCCGGTAGCCGGATCTTTTTGCGCACCGCAAGCTACGAGCGGCTGGGCCGGATCATCATTCGAGTTCGGGGTTACTTCACCAGTACAATCCAAAGTCCAAAAATCGTACAGCATTTGCTCGGTGAGCCAGCTCAGGTCCGAAGCATCCTGCGGAGTGGCGGCAGGTTCCGCCGAAATCTTGCCATCACCATCGGCATCCGCCAGCTTGGTAACTGCCTCTTCCAAAGCCTTCCCAGAAAGTGGGGTGGAAGCGGGAGCGGCTCCTGCCTGGCCATCCTTGGCACCATTTGCGGCGCCATCCTTACCGTCTGCCCCGGCGGAAGCATCTGCGCTAGCCTCCGGGCTATCGGTAGTTGGAGCTGCCGTGGGAGCTTCCTTTGCTTGCGGATCTAGGGTGCCAGCCGCAGAGGATGGAGCTTGGCTTGGCTGTTTGCCATCGGCTTGCCCATCGGCTTTCTGTTCTGCGGCCTTGGTGGCCTGATCGAACTGTTCTTGGGTAAGCACACCCGGCGCCCCGGAAGCCAGCACCGGCCGCATCCGCAAGATCGCGGAGGAACGAACCAGGTTCAGGGTTTCTTCGGAAGGCTGCCCGGGCAGGCCAACCACAATATTTTGGCCACCTTGAGAGCTGATTTCAGCTTCCGCTACACCTTGCGCGTCTACTCTTTGGCGAATAATTTCAATCGCCTGGTTGACGTCTTCATCGGTAATTTCTGATCCGTCCGTAGTTTGCGGGGTGAGGATCAGTTCGGTGCCGCCTTCGAGATCAAGCGCAAATTTCGGGGTCCAGCGGGATTCTTTTCCCACGAGGCTACCGACCAGGAGCGTAATGATCAAAGTGCAGGTGAGTAGTACTAACAAAATGAGACGACGCCGCGGCATGCGGGCGTCCGCGTTATGTGAAGAGGACATATATTTCTCGACGAACTCTACTTCCGGGCTTTACAACCAGGCATTGCCCGGGCGTTCCTTAGGTTCAGCTGTACGGCCAGCCGGGAATCCGGTTTGGGGTTCCGATTCGAAGGCGGAGCCCCTATTTTCGGTCTTATTTCCGGCGTCTGCGGTGTTTCCGGCGGCTGCAGAATCACTTTGCGCGGCAGTGTTCTTTGCAGCTAGCTCAGCATTCTCCGTATCACCTGCCTGGCTGAAGTCCTCGGCTGCTGCGGTTCCTTCCGCTTCGTCTGCGGCTTCCGCCGCTTCGGTACCGTTTAGTGCCGCAGCTTCGGCTGCTTCTGCTTTATCTAGCTCAGCTGCTTCTGCTTCAGAAATGGGGGCAAAGGGAATTTCCGCGCGGCCCATAATGGCTTTGCGGATCCACACGCTTTCATCACCAGAAGGCGATTCGAGCGTGATGGCATCGCCGTCAATGGAAACGATGGTCCCGAAGAACCCAGAGGACGTCATGACGTTAGCGCCAATAGTGATCGCTGAGTCTCTCTCATTTTCCATTTTTTCTCGTTGCTTCTTGGATGAGCGGCTAAAGAACCACATCATCACAACCATGACCACGAGTAGAACTATGAATTCGGGTCCCACCGGCTGACTCCTTACATGTGAACAATTACCGTGCCAGTGTACCCGTGAACGCTGTGAACCCCAGAAAAAACGCTCATTTTCTGTGGGTGCAACCAGACACGTCGCGGTGCCCGATAACTAATTCCGCGATTTGCGCGCGGCCGCGCGCCAGTATTCTTTGCAATTTCGGCGCCGCCGCGTGCCGCCCTGTGCTGCTGCGTGCCGCCCAGCGCCGCCGGCTAGTCAAACAGCGTATTTTCTTGCGGCGGGGTAAGGCCTAGGTGATCCCAGGTTTTTTGGGTCGCTACCCGGCCGCGCGGGGTACGCAAAATATAGCCTTCGCGTACCAAATACGGTTCGGCCACGGTTTCCACAGTTTCGGGTTCTTCCCCCACCGAGGCGGCCAGGGTGGATAGCCCTGCCGGGCCTCCGCCAAAACGTTTGCACAGCACATCGAGGACGGCGCGGTCCAAACGATCTAGGCCTACCGGGTCTACTTGGAAAAGTTCGAGGGCCGCGCGAGCGGCAGCTATATCCAGGTGCCCATCGCCTTTTACTTCCGCCCAATCTTGGGCGCGCCGCAACAGCCGGTTGGCAATACGCGGGGTGCCGCGCGAACGGGAAGCAATTTCGAGGGCCGCATCGGGATCAATAGTGATCTCCAGTTTGGCAGCTGAACGGTTGACGATGCGTGCCAGTTCTTCTTTGCTGTAATACTCGAGGTGGGCAGTAAAGCCAAAACGATCACGTAGCGGAGCGGGTAATAAGCCGGCCCGCGTGGTGGCCCCAACCACGGTGAAATACGGAAGCGGGAGCGGAATAGAAGTGGCGCCCGGCCCTTTCCCTACCATTACGTCTACCCGGAAATCTTCCATGGCCAAATAGAGCATTTCTTCCGCATTGCGCGCCAAACGGTGAATTTCGTCAATAAACAGCACGTCGTTTTCTTGGATGGAAGAAAGAATCGAGGCAAGATCGCCTGAATGCTGAATTGCCGGACCAGAGGTGAGCCGCAATGCTCCACCTACTTCATTGGCAATAATCATGGCCAGCGTGGTTTTCCCCAGCCCGGGTGGCCCGGATAGGAGCACGTGATCGGGGGTGCGGCCGCGTTCTACCGCGGCTTGCAATACCAATGAAAGCTGGCGGCGTACTGTTTCCTGCCCCACAAATTCAGAAAGCTGGCGGGGTCGCAATGCTGCTTCCGCTGCCCGTTCCGAATCGGAAGCTTGGGGTGATACTACAGATTCGCTCATTATCGCCGTCCCAAAAGTTGCAGACTAGTCCGCAAAAGTTCGGGCATGCCCGCCTGCGGGTTGGCCTCGACCGCTTCTTGGTAGGCGCTGGCCGCATTGCGTTCCGGCCAGCCCAAACCTACGAGAGCTTCGATCACATCCGAGTTGGAAGCCGGCGCACTCCCGCTTGCCGGTTCACTTCCCACGGCCGGGCCGAGTTTGCCCGCAAGTTCCAAAATTAGCCGTTGTGCGCTCTTCTTCCCGATTCCGGGCACGCGCATAAGCGCCGCTTCATCTTTCATTTCGATCGCGCGGCGCAGTTCATTCGGGGTCATTACGGATAGCAGGGCAAGCGCGACCTTCGGCCCCACTCCGGAGACCGATTGCAAGGTCTCGTAGGTGTCACGTTCGTCGTCGTCATGAAAACCGTAGAGGGTCATGGAATCTTCGCGCACCACAAAAGAAGTTGCTAAACGCGCCGATTCGCCTTCCCGTAAGTCGGCGAGAACGCTCGGAGTGGCTAGCACTTTCAGACCGAAACCACCGACCTCAATAACCGCAAAAGTGGGGGCTACCGTCAATACTTTCCCGTTGAGGCTACTAATCATCGAACTTCCTCCTGCCGCCGTTTGCCGGCCGCCGCGTTTTTGCCGCGCCACCGCACAACCTCACTTCTCCATTCCCCCACTCACCTTATGCGCCTACCCGGTTGGGACCAGGCACCTTCCATAGGTGCGAAACTTTAGGTTTTGGTGCACCAGTTCGCTTTTGCTTCCACGACCTCCGCGCAAGCTCTCGGCACGGGTTGCTTAGGCAGCGCCCCGCCCGTTCGTTCGAACACTTGTTTGGATCTTACCGGGGATCTTTTGTTTTGGGGGCGACGGCGCCGGCGCGCCGGCTGAGGCGTTCGGCGGAAGCCCATGCACGTTGGGCTGGAGTGAGCCCGGGGCCTTCCGCGCGCGGCAGCGTATTGGCTCCGCCGTGTTGGCTGTTATTGACTTCTGCGTCTAGCGCGTGTGCTCCGCCGCGCCAGGCATGGCAGATGGCGATAGCGAGCGCGTCTGCGGCGTCTTTGGGGCGCGGCAGCTCGGGCAGGCGCAAAATTCTTTGCACCATGTTTTGCACCTGTAATTTGCCGGCCCGTCCTGAACCGGTGACGGCTGCTTTCACTTCGGAAGGCGAATGCATTCCGAGCGGTAAACTCGCCCGGGCTGCGGCCAGCATCGCCACGCCGGCCACCTGCGCGGTAGACGTTACCGAACGCATGTTTTCTTGTGCAAAAACGCGTTCGATTGCCACCACATCGGGCTGAAACTCGCCAATCACCTGCTCGATTTCGTCGAACACTAGCATTAGGCGTTTATGCGGTGCCATTTCTTTTGGTGAACGGGCCACGCGCATATCAACAAGGCTCACCCGGCGTGCCGGATCAGCATCAATAGTGCCAAGCCCGCACCGGGTGAGCCCCGGATCGATTCCTAAAACTCGCAATCCTTATCCTCTATTTTTGGCCGGTGCTACCAGTCGCCACTTCTGCGGCCGCGCCCCAACCGTTACTGCCCGGCGCACTGGTTTACGACCGTCTCTACGTGGTACCGACAGTTACCCACGTGTACAGACTGCTGTCCGCGTGTACCGACCGTTACCCGCGTGGTACCGACTTCTCGGCGATCCGACGATGGCGAACAAGACTGGTACCGACCGTTACCCGCGTGGTACCGACCGTTGCCCAACGCACCGCCGCATCCGTTTAGGCGTCGAGCTCTTCCATGATTTCATCCGAAATATCGGCGTTGGTATAAACCTCTTGGATATCGTCTAGATCATCAAGGGCATCGGTGAGTCGGAGCAGCTTTTCGGCGCCGGCCTTATCGAGAGGCACTTCCGTGGAAGGAACCCACTTGGATTCGGCCGAATCGTATTCAATCCCGGCTTCCTGGAGCGCGGTACGTACCGCTACTACATCCTTCGGATCACTTTCGATAATGAAAGTATCCCCGGTTTCGGTAACGTCTTCCGCCCCGGCATCTAGGACCGCCAGGAGGATATCTTCTTCGGTGTTATCGCCCTTCGGGGCTTCCACAATGCCGCGCCGATTAAACAGATAGGCCACCGATCCCGGATCGGCAAGGGTGCCTCCATTTCGGGAGAGCGCCACGCGCACTTCCGAAGCCGCCCGGTTGCGGTTATCGGTAAGGCATTCAATGAGGATCGCGACGCCGTTGGGGCCATAACCTTCGTAGGTGATGGATTCGTACTGTACGGAATCATCAGTTTCGCCCGAACCGCGCTTGACGGCGCGTTCGATATTATCGGCCGGTACCGAGCTGCGCTTCGCTTTCTGAATGGCATCGTAAAGAGTAGGGTTTCCGTCGGGATCGCCACCACCCGTTCGCGCTGCTACTTCAATGTTCTTGACGAGACGTGCGAACATCTTTCCGCGCTTGGCATCATTCGCCGCCTTCTTATGCTTTGTGGTGGCCCACTTTGAGTGTCCCGACACTGCAGTATTCCCCTTCTTCAACAACAATTACCGCGGCTATTCTACGCGCGATACCGGCGGCTCGCTGTCATCCGTTTCACCGCGTTCCATTACCTAGCTCACGTATTTTACCGCTTCCGCTGTGATTTTATTTTCGTACGGTTTCCCGGTTTCTTCCCTGCCTGCGGATTTTCGTTCGCGCCTGCTTTCCCGGGTACGACGCCCGGTACGACGCCGGCCATCCGGCCACTATTCTTCGTGGATTTCGCGCATAGTTCCGTCCCAACCTTGGAACCACTGGGCAGCGTATTGCGGAAGTTCCCGCGGATAGATGGGTACCGGGCCAGCGGCAAGTGCTGCTAGTTCAGCTGGGCTGTGCCAAGCGATAGCATCCAAAACGTCCTGTTCTAAAACGGTTAGCTGGGTGTTGGTTCCGGAAATGGCGGCTTTGGCTTCCTCCGCTGTGAGATGGACGAGGAAGAATAGTTCATCTTGCCGGCGGGTTTCGCCCACAAAACGAAAAACTGCGTGGCGGGAAAGTACCGGCCCAATGAGCCGGGTAGCGGATATATGCACGCCGGTTTCTTCCGCAAATTCGCGGGCCGCGCCACGCTGCGCGGATTCGCCCGGGTTGAGGCCGCCGCCGGGCGTAAACCACCAGCGGTGTTGTGAATCGGCCGAATCGTGGCCAAGTTGCAACAGTACGCGCCCTTGCGTATCGAAAGCTACCACGCGGCCAGCCGCGCGCCGCAAAATCCCATCCGGCCCCGGCTTCCACTCATTTTCTAATTCCGCGATTTGTGCGGCGTAGTCTTTTTGTTCCTGAGGTGCCGCAGGCTCCATACCGTTTCCTTCTTCGTGCTAGTTGTTCTCGCTGATCTGCGCCGCCCTGCGCGGCACTGGGCTAGTCTGAGCCGATCTGAGTAGGCCGCGACGTCAGAGTAGGCCGCCGTGCTTCAGCCGGCCGAAACGCCGAAGCTGACTAGGCCGGGCGATTAATCGGCTATTGCCAGCTTGCCAATACCCGGCGCTTGGCAGGCTAATCCGGGCTACTAATACCCGCTACTAATATCCGGCGATTACCGCGCAATTACCATGCCAATGCCAGGCCAATTCCGGCTATTCGTCGTCGATATCGATGGTTTGTGGCATTGGTGCTCGGCCGGCCAGGCGGAAGAGCCGAACCAACCAGAGTTTGTGTAGGTGGCGGGCTTGAGCTACTTGCGAGTTGTGGAATTTGCGGGTCATGCGCACGTCCAAGCGGGCCCGTTCCAGTTTCGCAAAAGTATCCTGGTGCTCCGGAGCGATATCTGCGGGGTCGAGCTCACCTACGGTAAGCCGCAAAGTGCGCGATAGTTCGGATTCTAGGTTTCGCCGCTGCGCCGTGGCCGCCGCCGCTTCTGCCGGAGTGATTTCGCTATTATTGCGCCGCGCGCCGGAAAGCGCATCGGCGTCGTACAGTTCCTCCAAGCCTTCGGAAACGATTGGCACCATGGAATTATCCAGGCAAGTTTCGGCGCGTTCGGTCAAGATCAGCGCACCGGCAATATCTAGTTCCCCACTGCGGGCCGCCTCCGAAGCATAACGCGCGCGGGCGGCTAAAGCTTGTTCGGCAACCAGCCGGGCTTTCAGTACGTTGGAGTGCAAACGGTTGAGACGGCGCGCCAACATGACGCACAAAGACATCACGATGAGGGCGATAAGTACCATTATCAACAGGGTAATTTGCCAGGGCGTCATGAACTTACCTCCGTGCGTACGGTACGAATCGCGGTTTCATAAACGGCTAGCACTTGCGAGGCCACGGTCTGCCAATCATAACGTTGCGATTCGAGCTTACCGGCCTGCGCAATTTCTTCCCGGTGTTGCGGATCGCGAAGCGCGCTAATCACCGTTTGCGCTAGGGCGTGCGGATTTTCATTGCTAAACAGGGCCCCGAATTTACCACCGCCCAGTACGGCCTGGAAAGCCGGAATATCGGAAGCGATCACGTAGGCACCGGCGGCCATCGCTTCCACCAAAATAATGCCGAAAGATTCCCCGCCCGTATTGGGAGCAATGTAAGTATCTACGGAAGCCAGCATGGCTGCTTTTTCTGCATCGGAAACCCGGCCTAGGAAAGTTACCCGCTCACTGCAGGTACCAAAAGCCTTGCTGGCAGCATCCAGATCACCCGCGCCGGCCACAATGAACCGCACCCCGGGAATTTCCGCTTCAATAAGTGGGGCCGCGGCAGCCAAAACCGGCAGGCCCTTACGCGGTTCGTCTAAACGGCCCAAAAACCCGACCGTTGGGGCATCCTGCGTGCCGGTAAAGCGCGGATCGGCAGGCACGTCGAAATCGGAAGTGTAAACCCCATTGGGGATAATAAAGGCGTCTCCGCCCAGGTGATCGACGATGGTGCGCCGCGCTTCTTGGGAAACCGCGATTCGCGCCTGAATCTTTTCCAGAAGTGGCCGCAAGATCGGCGTGAACATATCGAGTGCCCGGGACCGTTCCATCGAAGTGTGATGCGTGGAAACCACCGCGCAATCCGCGCTCATTAACGCCAACATGGCTACCGATGGGACCAAGGGTTCGTGTACGTGCAGCACATCGAAATCCCCATCGCGCAACCACTGCCGCACCGCGCGGTTCACACGCGGACCAAAAGATAGCCGCGCCACCGAGCCGTTATACCGAATCGGTACGGCTGCGCCTACCGGCACCACGTAGTCTTCCAATTCCTCTTCCTGCTCGCTGGGTGCAATCACCGAAACGGTGTGGCCGCGAGCTATGAGTTCTTCCGCTAAATCACGAATATGAAACTGCACGCCCCCGGGTACATCCCAGGAATAGGGACAGGCAATACCTATTTTCACGGTCGTCCTCCACTATTGCCCGGGCGGTTACCGGCGGTATCTTCCGGGCTCTGTTCCTGATTTTTGCCAGCGGTACTTTCCGAGCTGTTTGCCGGGCCAGGCAGATCCGTCTTTTCTGCGCCCGGCTCTGGATTTAGTTCCGAGCGTTGCTGATCTGCCTTTTCTGCCCTAGTTCGCTCTACCCTAGCCCGCCCGGCGCTCGGATTCTTAGAATTGGCGGTATCGAGCGTAGAAGCAGTATCGTTCGACGAGACGATACCGTGCGTCGAAATAGAGCTTGTTTCCGCAGAATTTGCGCTTCTACGCGTAGCGGTGCCGTGTGCGGCGGCTCGGGCGGCGAGTTTTGCCCGCGCCTTTTCGCGGTTGGCAAGGTAACGGTCTTGATCTAGATCGGCCACGAATACTTTTTGTAGCATGTGCCAATCATCCGGGTGGGCGGCGATTATCGGTTCGAACGCATCCACCCAAGCTTGGGTCATGCGTGCTATATCGCGCTGCTTTTCTACAGGTCCGCTTTCACTAGTTTCTTGCGGATAGATAAGCGGCCCACCTTCAACTACCGTGCGCCAGCGCGTGGGAAGCGCCCCGCGGTTTTCCGCTTTCCGATAGTAGATATACACCGGTAAAATCGGGCTTCCCGTTTCTTGGGCGAGAATTGCCGGCCCGGCGGCGGCCAACATCTTCTCCCCAAAGAATTCCACTTCGATACCGGAAGCGGTGAGATCACGATCCGCAAGCACGGGCGCGAGCACTTTTTCTTCCCGCATCACGCCGGCCAGTTTGTGGATCGCCCCGCCGCCTTTAATTACCGGGAAGATGATCATGCCGATCCCTTCCCGGAAATCCACGAAAGCACGATACAGTTCTTCGGGTTCAAGCTTTTCTACCAGGGTGGCAACCTTCGCCAAATTCTGATTTGACCATGCCCCAGCCAAATCCCAATTCCCCATGTGCATAAGCGCCGCGGCCAAAGAATCCCCGGAATCGAAAGCTTCCCGCGCTTCCTCCAAATTGCGTTCTTCCACGCGCGCCGCAATGTTTTCCGCATCCCAGCTCCGCAAATGCAAAGCTTCATAGTAGTACCGCATATAGGAGCGCATCCCGGCCCGGGAAAGCTGGCGCAACTGCGCTGGCCGTGCGTCTTTTTTAATGCGTGCCAGATTCTTTCGCAGTTGCTTAGTACCCGCCGTGGGCAGCGTACCGGCCACTGTGCCCACAAGATTGAAGAGCGCCCGGCCCACCGGTTCTGGCAGACCGTTAACTAAAGCGTCCGCAATCCGGAACACCCGCATTATATTCATGCGTCGCTCCCCTCGGCCGCGGCGGTACCGTGCGGTTCTGCGGTGCCGCTCGCTTCCGCGGTGCCGCTCGGTGCCGCCGTGCCGCTCGGTTCCGCCGGTGCCGGCTTAGTTTCTGCCGTGGGAGCCGCGGCCGTACCGTGCGGGGCACTATTGAGTAGGTTGTGCGGGTCTGCTTGGGCTTGCCGGTAGACGGCTACCATGCGTTGCAAAACGGTGTAATAGCCGGCGATGAACAAATACCACACGGCCACGAGCAGTATCCAGGCTCCCCACGGGAACCAGCCGGTACCGGTGAGCCACAAAGCCAGCAGAATTATGACTAGCCGATCCGCCCGTTCCGAAAGCCCCAGGTTAGCGCTGTAGTCTACGGCTTCCGCACGGGCGCGCGCGTACGACGTCGTCAACCCCGCCGCCAGGGCGCCCACGCCACCCACCAAAATCCAGGTGGTAAGACCTTGTGCGGCACCCACCTGGTAGCGGTATACCCAGGCGAGCACGCCCGCGAATATTGCGGCGTCCGCCACCCGATCCATAGTGGAATCCAGGAAAGCACCCCACTTGGAAGAAGTTCCGGTAAGCCGAGAAATCTGGCCGTCTAACGAATCGCACACCACCACGGCGGCGATCAGCCAGGCCGCCCACACCGGGTGCCCACTGGCCGGCAAAATGAGGGCGAGCGCAACCACCAAAACCGTGCCGGCAATAGTGACCGCGTTCGCAGAAATACCGAGGCGAACAAAAACCTTCGCGATCGGTCCGAAAATCCTCTGCGCCAATGGGCGCCCAGTGCGAGACAGCATTATTTAGCGCGCCTCTCTCCTACTTCTCGGGACTTTGCGCGGGAGTTGCGGCACCTGGTTCCGGCGCCACCGCGCTTTGTTCCGGGGTATCTTCCACGGCCGGTTCCGGATGCAGTTTCTCTTCTTCCGGCTTATTACACCGCTGCGCAATCACCTGGCAAATATGGTCGATCGCGGTAGCTACTGGCACCCCGTTTTCTTGGCTGCCATCGCGGTAGCGGAAGGAAACAGCACCGGCAGCGGCGTCTTCCCCACCGGCAATTAGCACGAAGGGAATCTTTTCCTTGGAAGCATTGCGGATCTTCTTACCGAAACGATCATCGGAAGTATCTACCTCAACCCGCACGCCGCACTGGCGCAACTGGGCCGCCGTCTGTTCGCAATACTTGGTGAAAGCATCAGCGACCGGTACCAAACGTACCTGTACGGGAGCCAACCAAGCCGGGAACGCACCCGCATAGTTTTCCAGCAGCACGGCCAGGAAGCGTTCCACCGAACCGAACAGAGCGCGATGAATCATCACCGGGCGCTGGCGCGAACCATCTGCCGCGGTATATTCCAGACCAAAGCGTTCCGGCAAATTGAAATCAAGCTGCACGGTAGACATCTGCCAGGTGCGGCCCAAAGCGTCGCGCGCCTGCACGGAAATCTTCGGGCCGTAGAAAGCGGCGCCTTCCGGATCGGGCACCAATTCCAGGCCGGATTCGACTGCTACCTCTTCCAAAACGGCTTCCGCTTCATCCCACAGGGCCGGTTCGCCAATCATCTTGTGCGAATCGCGGGTAGACATTTCCAGATAAAAATCGTCGAGCCCGAAATCAGATAGCAAGGACAAAATGAACTGCAAAGTACTGGCCAGTTCATCGCGCATTTGCTCGCGGGTGGTGTAGATATGGGCGTCGTCTTGCGTAAAACCGCGCCCGCGGGTAAGCCCGTGCACCACACCAGACTTTTCGTACCGGTACACCGTGCCAAATTCGAACAGCCGCAAAGGCAGATCACGGTAGGAACGGCCCCGCGAACGGAAAATCAGCGAATGCATGGGGCAGTTCATGGGCTTCAGGTAGTAGTCCTGGCCCTGCCGCGTAATATTGCCTTCCGCATCACGTTCCTCATCCACATGCATGGGCGGGAACATACCGTCCTTGTACCAAGAAAGATGCCCGGAAGTTTGGAAGAGCTGCGCCTTGGTGATATGCGGGGTGTAGACGAAGCTATACCCGGCTTCGATATGCCGGCGGCGCGAATACTCTTCCATTTCCATGCGGATAACGCCGCCCTTGGGATGGAAAAGCGGCAGGCCGGAACCTACTTCTTCCGGGAAGGAGAACAGATCTAGTTCTTGGCCGAGGCGGCGATGATCGCGCCGCTCGGCTTCTTTGATCCGCTCCTGGTATGCGTCTAGTTCTTCCTTGCTCGGCCAGGCCGTCCCATAAATACGTTGCAGCTGGTCATTGTTCTGATCGCCCTTCCAGTAGGCGGCCGAAGAACGCGTGAGCGCAAAACCGTTGCCAATATATCGCGTAGAAGGCAGGTGCGGGCCGCGGCACAGGTCGGTCCAAATGATTTCGCCCTTGCGATTCACATTGTCGTACATGGTGAGCCCGCCAGAGCCCACTTCCACACTGGCTTCCTCCGTGCCGCCACCCTTGGTGTGGATCAGTTCGAGCTTGTAGGGCTGGTCCTTTTCCTCGACTAGCGCCGCTTCCTCACTGATTTCGCGCCGCACAAAACGCTGGTTGTCTTTAATGATGCGTTTCATGCGTTTTTCGAGGTCTTTGAGCAGTTCCGGAGTTACCGGATCGATATTGCCAAAGTCGTAGTAGAAGCCGTCTTCGATGTACGGGCCGATACCGAGGTGCGCCTCGGGGAAAACTTGTTGCACTGCCTGCGCGAGCACGTGCGTGGCGGAATGGCGCAGAATATTTAGGCCATCCGGACTGTCGATTCGCACCGTTTCCACCGTGGCTCCATCGAGGGTGGCCAGGTCTGTGGCTAGGTCGGTTAGCGTTCCGTTGACCTTGAGGGCTACTACCTCCCGGTCCTTGGCGTATAGATCTGTTCCCAGCGTGGGCTCTTCGAAAGAGTGGGCGGTGCCGTCAATCGAAAGGTGAGCTGACATGCGCAGGCTCCTTTTTCTGTTGTGCGTGGCGCCCATACCGGGGGCGCCTTTTCTTACTACTACGCGGCTTGTTACCGCTACGCAGTTTCTAGCTGCTACGCGGTTTGTTACCGCTTAACAGTTCCTTGCCGCTTAGCGGTTTATCGTCGCAACGCAGTTTGTTACCGCTAGCGGTGCCGGTTTGCGCGGCGTGCGTAGTTGTGTGGCCGGATACGTGCCCGGTTCCGTTCGCAATTCCGTTCCGGGTTACGGCAGACGGTGGCGTGCTTCCGGCTGGCCGGGAACGTGCGACCACTGCCCCAGCATACAGCGAAAACCGCGAAGAATTTCTCCTCCGCGGTTTTCGTAGCCATTTTCATGCTATTTACCGAACCCGGTTTTCTATCGCGCGTTTCTACTGCGCGGGGTTTACGTTACGCGGCGCTTACTTGGCAGCGCGGAAGAACCAGGCCTGCTTCTCCAGGTTCTTGCCTACCCCTACTAGGATGTCTCCGCTGTACGGATCTGCTTCGTCCACCTTGTCCAGATCGGTAAGGATACGATCCGAAGCCTGCTGGAGCTTTTCTGCCATGGTTGCGTATGCTTCCGCTACATCGAAGGGGCCGACGCCTGGGTCAGCCAGCCCGGAATCCTTGGCTACCGTTGCCGCCCGAGCATCCGGGTAACCGCCGATCTGGGCGATACGTTCGGCCACCTCATCACTATCTTCGCGGGTAACGTCCACTACCTCATCAAGTGCCAGGTGCAGGGCGCGGAATCGCGCACCCTGGATATTCCAGTGATACTGCTTGGCCTGCAGGGTCAGATCCGTCAGGTCAACTAGTGCACGCTGCAGTGCATCTACAACAATCTTCTCAGCCATTTCATTCCTTTCCTGTGCTGGGGCAAAATGCTTCCGTGTGTGCTGCCCCGCGCTCCAACCATCGGGAAACTAGTTAAGACCCGCGAACATGAGCGCTGAGCTGTGCTCTCACTTCGGTTTTATAGCCACTCCAACACGATCCGCTATCTGGAATCATTCCAAATGATAGCGCATTGGGTGAAGCTTCGCAGGCACAACACGCATCTGCCGTCTACCCACTCGTTTCACACTTCCTAGCGCCATGCCTTTTCAATTCTCAGCAGGCGGTTTTATTCCAATTGGGCAGGTAAAACAAATTCGGGTAGGCACTTACGCCCACAAAGTCAGCTTCTATACGGAATTTAGGATACCGCACACACTCAATCCCGAGTAGGTACGCACTCCACCCGCGAACAAGGTAACTGCTGGCGGCAACCTTTCGCCTTCTGCTCATTCCAAGCCCTTGCCCGCTCACAGTTTTGCCTCTACAGCTCCAAGCCACTCCAAAAGAACGCAAAGAGCGAAGCCATCTGCTCCCCGTGTCTCAATCATCCCCTATTGAAGCGCCCAAATGTCAACCAAACCTACAGCCGCCCCTTTGACCGTTAACCCACATTCTGATCATTAACCACCGAACGAGCTTGGAAGACGCATGGAAACAAAGGTGAGACCAGGTGAGACCAGGTGAGACCAGGTGAGACCAGGTGAGACCAGGTGAGACCAGGTGAGACCAGGTGAGACCAGGTGAGACCAGGTGAGACCAGGGACGAGCGGGCCAAGAATGCAAAAAACGGCAACCACACCCGGCTGCCGCAAAAGATATTCTATTCAGTTAGGCGAAGAGGTCTTTCCCGGCTTTTCCCGAGGGTGGGCGATACAGGATTTGAACCTGTGACCTCTTCCGTGTCAGGGAAGCGCGCTAGCCCCTGCGCCAATCGCCCTTTGCGAGGTGGGTACGGGATTCGAACCCGTGTACACGGCTTTGCAGGCCGTTGCCTCGCCTCTCGGCCAACCCACCGTGCGGATTGAAAGAATGCCTTCCATCCTCCGAGCGGACAACGGGGCTCGAACCCGCGACCTCAACCTTGGCAAGGTTGCGCTCTACCAACTGAGCTATGTCCGCAATGTCAGCCTCGCGGCGACAGATAGAAACTATAGGCGAGATTTTACCCCTTGTCCAATCGCAGAAGCGAGGTTCAGACCACACCCGCGTTTAGGCGTGTCCTCCCACACTTACTTACCTCATATACTATCCTCCCGCACCCGCGTGCCTCTGCCCGCGCTTCGGTGTTCCCGCACCCGGTTTCCCTTCCATGTACTTCAATCCGTTTGTTCCCATCCTCTTAGCTCACCTCCCTAGTCCACTCCATTTGCTCCCGGGCTTATGGATTTGCCGCCCAATACCGCCCACTACAGGAGGTGAGACGGCTCCCACAGCTAAAAATTTGAGTTCTGGGCCGCAAAGGCGGTAACCTGTTACTTCGTTACGGGCGATTGGCTCAGGGGTTAGAGCGCTTCGTTCACACCGAAGAGGTCACTGGTTCGATTCCAGTATCGCCCACCGTAATAACTGCATATCGCAGACCAGGCGAGCGGAAATGCTCGCCTTTCTTTTTGTTTTCGCGCACCTCGCCGCGCCTACCTCGCACACTTTCGTGTTTCTTGCCTCTACCTTGCACTGCTCTTGCCCCTACCTGGCACCGTGCAATACCGGCATCGCGCCCTCCCAGTTTTCGCGCTAGCACCTATTTGCTCTATGCTTTGCCTTCTTGGCGCGCATTTTCTACCGCGCATTCAGCAGATCATGAGAGACTAGGAACTATGAGAATATGGCCAGGACGCCCTTATCCGCTCGGAGCAACCTTCGACGGCTCGGGTACTAACTTTGCTATCTACTCTTCCGTGGCGGAGAGAATAGTGCTCTGCCTGCTCGACGACGATAACAATGAGACACAGGTAGAACTGCGGGAAGTGGACGCGAGCGTATGGCATTGCTATTTGCCGTCCGTGCGCCCCGGGCAACGCTACGGGTATCGCGTCTACGGACCACACGATCCCTCCCAAGGTTTACGTTGCGATCCTTCGAAATTCTTACTTGATCCTTATGCCAAGGCCATCGATGGGAATATCACCAATACCCAAGCGGTATTCTCCTATGACTTCGATGATCCGAGCAAACCTAACCGGCAAGATTCCCTCGGGCATGTACCGATTTCCGTGGTTATCAACCCCTTCTTCGATTGGGGGCATGACCGCCCACCGGATCACGATTACGCCGATACGGTGATTTACGAAACACACGTGCGAGGTTTTACCAAACTCAATCCCAAGATTTCCCCGGAATTGCGCGGCACTTATCGCGGCATTTCCTCCCCCGCTTCGATCGAATACTTCAAGAAGCTGGGTGTAACCGCCGTCGAACTGATGCCTATTCACCAGTTCATCAACGACACTTCTTTGCAAGACCGTGGCCTTAGCAATTATTGGGGCTACAACACCATCGGGTTCTTTGCCCCGCATGATGGCTATGCCACCGCCGGGCGCGGCGACCAGGTCTACGAATTCAAGTCCATGGTGAAGGCCTTGCACGAAGAGAATATTGAGGTGATTCTCGACGTCGTCTACAACCACACCGCGGAAGGCAACCACCTGGGGCCCACGCTTTCCTTCAAGGGGATCGACAACCCGGCCTACTACCGTTTAGTGCCGGATGATAAAGAACATTACTTCGATACCACCGGCACCGGGAACTCGCTGAATATGAGCTCCCCGCACACCCTGCAAATGATTATGGATTCATTGCGCTACTGGGTGGTGGAAATGCATGTGGATGGTTTCCGCTTCGACCTCGCCTCCACCCTGGCCCGCGAACTGCACGCGGTGGATAAGCTTTCTTCCTTCTTCGACATCATCCAGCAAGACCCGATTATTTCGCAGGTCAAACTGATTGCCGAACCGTGGGATGTGGGTGAAGGGGGCTACCAGGTAGGTGGTTTCCCGCCGCTGTGGACGGAATGGAATGGCAAGTATCGGGATACCGTGCGCGATTTTTGGCGCGGTGAACCGGCTACGATTCCCGAATTCGCTTCCCGACTTACCGGTTCTTCGGATCTGTATGAAACTTCCGGGCGCCGGCCTTTCGCCTCGATCAACTTCGTCACCGCGCATGACGGTTTTACTATGCGGGATCTCGTTTCCTATAACGAGAAGCACAATGAAGCAAACGGAGAAGGCAATGCGGACGGGGAATCGAATAACCGTTCCTGGAATTGCGGGGTGGAAGGCCCTACGGATGATCCAGAAATCCTGGCCTTACGCAAACGCCAAATCCGCAATTTCCTCACCACCCTGATGGTTTCGCAGGGCGTGCCCATGCTCAGCCACGGTGATGAAATCGGGCGCACCCAGCAGGGTAATAACAACACCTACTGCCAGGACAATGAACTTTCCTGGGTGGATTGGGACCTCGACGAATCCCAGGAAGAACTTTTGGAATTCACGCGCAAGGTCATCGATTTCCGGATGCGGCACCCGGTGTTGCGGCGCCGCCGGTTCTTGCGTGACGAATCACGCGTGGTAGGGCCCGATTATGTGGGCGAAATCCAGTGGTTCCAACCCAATGGCAAGGTGATGCAAAACGAGGATTGGGATACCGGTTTTGCCCGCTCCCTCATGGTGTTCCTGAACGGAAGAGGGATCCGCGAACCAGATGCTTACGGTATGGATATTGTTGATGACGATATTCTCCTCACCTTCAATGCCGGTGATGAGGACGTTATCTTCAATATTCCAGATTCTCCGTATGACCGGGAATGGAAGGTAGCAATCGATACCGCTGTGCGCCCGGATCCGGAAGAAGTGTTGCGCCCGGGAGATTCTTTCTCCGTAACCGGCCGTTCTTTACGCGTGCTGATTCACGAGCGCACCCAGGAACCGGAAGCCGAAATTCCCGTAGCCAGTGCATTCGTATCCGAACCAGTAAGCGAAACGCCGGCGGCGGCCACGCCCGTGCCCGCGCCGGAACCGGCCAGCGGCTCGGTTTCAGATACGCCCGAAACGGCACCGGCGGAGGTTTCCGACACCCCGGCCGTTTAGCGCGGTTACTGTGCCGAGCTCGGCAAAGATGAGCGGGTAGCAAAAGGTAGGACGCCGCGCCACGTGGTCTCGGTTACGCTAGGAAGTATGACGAGCAGCGAAACCGAAAACATTGTGGCGCGGCGCGCCCATATGCCCGCCCCGGGTAAGCATGTTCCTATTTCTACTTATCGCCTGCAATTGAGCCCCGATTTTACTTTTGCGGACGCGCAAAATCTGGTGCCTTATTTGCAGCGACTCGGGGTCACCGATATATATTGTTCCCCGATTTTGCAGGCGGCCCCCGGGTCTATGCACGGCTACGACGTAGTTGACCACACGAATATTTCTGCGGCTTTAGGCGGCCGGGAAGGCTTCGAAAAACTGGCAGATGCCGCCCACGAAGCCGGCCTAGGAGTGGTAGTGGATGTGGTGCCCAATCATATGGCCGTGCCCACTCCCCTGTACTTGAACCGCGCTTTGTGGTCGGTTTTGCGCGATGGCGCCGAATCCCCATTTTCTGCCTGGTTCGATATTGATATCACCAGCGCCGAAAACGGGATTTTACTTCCCGTGCTGGGCGAACGAATCGGCACCGTGCTGGCGAAAGGCCAGATCACCCTGGATCAGATGGTGGTGCCCGGTTTCGAGGCCGAAGGGGAACAACACGTTTTGCGGTATTTCGACCACGTGTTCCCGGTCCGCAAAAACACGGACCAGCTTCCCATTATTGAGTTACTAGAACGCCAGTACTACCGGCTCGCCTACTGGAAAGTAGCCGAAGAGGAACTGAACTATCGGCGCTTCTTCGATGTGGATACTTTGGCGGCAATCCGCGTGGAAGATCCGGAAGTTTTCTTCGCCTCCCACGCCTTGCTTTTAGACCTGTACCACAAAGGCTATATCGATGCTTTCCGGATCGACCATCCCGATGGGCTTTCTGATCCGCGCCAATACATGGCCCGTTTGTATGAGGCCACCGATGGAGCGTGGATTGCGGGAGAAAAGATCCTCGAAGGCGATGAGGAGCTTCCCTCCGATTGGAAGGTAGCCGGGTGTACGGGGTACGAAGTTTCGTGGCGGATTGGTTCCGTGCTCACTGATCCGGTAGGCGCGCGGAGCTTGACCGCCCAATACGTGGAGCTTTCCGGTACCACCGATTCGTACGCAAACATCGCGCTCGCTTCCAAAAAGCAGATCGTCAACACCTCTTTGCACGCGGAATTGGAGCGCCTTACCGGCGTGATTTCCGATATTTGTAACGAAGATTTGCGGTTGCGAGACCACTCGCGCCGTTCCATCCGGGAAGCGCTCGCCGCGCTGGTGGTAAATCTGGATCGTTACCGTGCCTATGTAGTTCCCGGCGAAAAAGCTTCTGCCCTGGCCGAATCGGTAGTCACTGCGGCAGCGGCCCGCGCCCGGCAAGAATTGAATGAAGATCGGCAGGAAACGCTGGACGTCGTCGTCGATATTGTGCTGGGCCACGAAATCGGTTCCGCCTCAAAACTGCACGACGACGCACGTAACGAAGCGATTGTGCGCTTCCAGCAACTGTGCGGTCCGGTGATGGCGAAAGGTATTGAAGATACGGCTTTCTACCGGTACACGCCCCTGACTTCTGCCACGGAAGTAGGTTCAGACCCGTTGCGCGCCAATATTGATCCGGATGCTTTGCATGCCTGGACGGAACGGATGGGTAGTACGTGGCCGGCAATGATGAGCACTTTGACCACGCATGATACGAAACGCGGGGAGGATGTGCGGGCGCAGATTGCTACCCTCACCGAATTTGATGAGGATTGGCTGGCTTTGCTTACCAAATTGCGAGCTCGGCATGCGGCGGCGCGGCCGGCCCAATTGGACGGCCAGATTGAGAATCTGCTGTGGCAAACCATTATTGGCACGTACACGGATCGCGGGCCGATCGAAATTGACCGGCTACTGGAGTACTTAACTAAGGCGGCGCGCGAACAGAAAACCTGGACCACCTGGACAGCCCCGGACGAGGAAGGGGAAACCGGGCTGTTTAGTTATGCTCGGGACATTCTTTCCAACCCGGAAACTCTGCAGGATTTGGCAGCGTGGCGGGAACGCACTTTGCCGGCTCTAACCTCGCGGATTTTGGCGCAAAAGACTTTGTCCATGACCCTCGTGGGCGTTGCCGATACGTATCAAGGCGAGGAAATCACGCGCAATATTTTGGTGGATCCGGATAATCGCCGGCCGGTTGATTTCCGGAACTTGCAAAATTTGCTCGAGGAATTAGATGCGCGTGGCTCCCTGCCCGGGGATGCCAGTTTGGATGAACAAAAACTGTGGGTAACCTCCCGGATTTTGCATTTGCGGCGGCGCCGCCCGGATACTTTTGTTTCCTCCCGGAGTGGTTACACGCCTTTGCCGAGCACTACCGGGCACGCAATTGCTTTTGCTCGCACCCTGGACGACGTACCTGATGTGGTGGTAGTCACTGATAGGTTGCGGCATCGTTTGGAAGAAGCGGGCGGCTGGCGCGATGCCACGGTGGTACTCCCCGCTGGTGCTTGGCGCTCCATTTTCAATGGCAGTACTTTTACCGGCGGGCCGGTAAAGATGGCTGATTTGCTGAAGAGCTTGCCGGTGGCCGTCCTCGAAAAGGTAGAAGATACTGCCACTGCAGAAGGCAGCGATCTAGCGGACGCAAAAACTGATGCCACCACTGAGAAGGCACCCGCGGCGAAAACGAAAGGCAAGTGATGAGTGAGGAACTGTTTCAGCTGCGCGTTTGGGCACCTTATGCCCACCGCCAGGTAGAAGTACTCACCGAAGGCAAGCGCTACCCGATGCGCCCGGAAACGAATGACGCTCGCCACAGCGCGAAAACGGCTAACGACCCCGCAGAAACTGCTAACCACACCGCAGAAACGGCTAACCACAGCACGAAAACTGCTAACCACACCGCGGAAACGTACGAGCCGGGATGGTGGGTGTGCGAAACCGGTTTTCCGGCGGGCACGCGCTACCAGTTTTCGCTTGATGGCGGAATGCCTTTGCCCGATCCGCGTTCGCGCCGCCAACCGGAAGGCGCACATGGTCCTTCTGAAATCGTGGATACCGCCCAGTTCGAGTTTTCGGATTTTGCCGGCGTAGATCCTTTGGGCAAAGTGTTCTATGAATTGCATATTGGTACTTTCACGCCGGAAGGGACTTTCGCGGCCGCCGCGGAAAAACTGCCCTACCTGCGTGATCTGGGTGTAGACGTAGTGGAACTGCTACCGATTCAACCGGTACCGGGCCGGTGGAATTGGGGGTACGACGGCGTCGACCTGTATGCAGTTACGGAAAACTATGGCGGGCCGGCTGGTTTTGCCGCTTTTGTGGAGGCTGCTCACCAAGCCGGGCTAGCGGTGTGTTTGGATGTGGTCTACAACCATTTCGGGGCGGATGGGAACTATATAGGCCAGTTCGGCCCGTATTTCACGGAAACCCATCACACACCGTGGGGCGCGGCCCTGAATTTTGATGGGCCGGAAAGTGGCCCGGTACGGCGTTTCTTTATCGAGAATGCAGTGCAGTGGGCCCGTGATTACCGGGTAGATATGTTCCGCCTGGATGCCGTGCACGCGATTATTGACGATTCGCCGCGTCATATTTTGGCGGAACTTTCCGATGCACTCAAAGCTTTTGGGAAGACTGCGGGCCGCACAATCGGGCTCATTGCCGAATCTGATATTAACGACCCGGCAATGGTGGAGTCTACCGCGCGCGGCGGGTACGGCATGGATATACAGTGGACGGACGATATCCACCACGCCCTACATGTTGCCTCCACGGGAGAAACCCAAGGTTATTACGCAGATTTTGGGGAACCGGGTGCGTTGGAGAAAGCTTTGCGGCACGTTTTTGTGCACGACGGCGTCTACTCCACTTTCCGCAAGAAACTGTGGGGCCAACCGGTGCCCGAAACCACTGATTCGCGCCGATTTTTGATCTATACCGAAAACCACGATCAAGTGGGCAACCGGGCTACCGGGGATCGGCGCACGGCAACGATTTCGCCCGGTGCAGCGGCCGCCGCAGATGCCGTGGCCGCACTCTCTCCGTTTTCCTACATGTTGTTCCAGGGCCAAGAATGGGCAGCTTCCTCCCCCTTCCAGTTCTTCACCGACCACGGCCCCGAACTGGCCCCCAAAGTGGTGCAAGGCCGCATCGAGGAATTCAAAGATTGGGATTGGCAGGCCCTGACGCCCGCAGTTCCTTCCCCGCAGGAGGAATCAACTTTCTATGCTTCCCAGCTCAACTGGGAAGAAGCCGAACGCGGCGAGCACGCGAAATATTTGCGGATAACGCGGGAGCTCTTGCGTTTGCGGCGTGAAGTGCCAGATTTCGCGAATGCAAACCGGGCTGATTCAGAGATTGTCCGCTTGGGCCGGGCTGGATACTACCGGCGCGGTAATTCGTATATTGTATTCAACTTTGTGGGACCGGCCACGGTTACTTTGCCGGGCACACTCTGCTTGCCGGCCACGGTTCCTCTGCCCACTACAGATTTCTTAGCCCCTGAGCCTGGCCACGACCTAACAGAAGCGCCAACCCGCGGCGCGGATGATTCTGCAGGGACCGAATCTGAGAGTATGGAAGCTGAACGTGAGGGGTCCGGGCGCGGGGAATTTCGCCACGCAAACTCTGGAAACCCTGGTTCTGGGCACGCGGCCTGTGGACGCCCGGGATCCAGCCACGCCGATTCTAATCGCGAAGTGCTTGAGCTAGCTTTGGCTTGGGATAAACCGGAAATTATTCCTATTCCAACTACGCAGGTAACGCCCGTTACAAATACCGGAATCCAGGGCAAAATGGTTGAAAACGGGCCCGCTCCAAACGCCACGCTCCCCCACCGGCCGGTTGAAAGCGGCTTAGCGGCCACGGATACGGATATTACGGGCTGGCAAGTGCATTTGTACCGGCCCGGTTTTGCCGTGTTCGTGCCCGCGCGGTCCGGGAGAAAACCCATGAATCTTGGGCACCCTAGGTAAAGAAACACCTGCTGTTTGATGCTGGGTTAGGCACGAACCGAGCACCGGTGCTCGGTTCGTGCACCACCGCCGTTACTCGGCTTAACTACGTCCGCCAAAACTCAATTCTGCTATTCCCTGATTCCGGCCTTTACCGCTCTCATCGCAAGCTCACCGCGCGTTGCACAACCGGTGTGCCTGAGGATATCCGATACATAGGATTTCACTGTCGCTTCTGTGAGCCCAGTTTTCCTCGCAATGTTTTTATTAGACAGTGCTTTAAGCATCAGACGGAAAACTGGTCGCAAATGGGAGGCAAGGGTCTCCACTGCTGCAATAAAGTCTGCGTATTTTTCGCGGTCTTCTTGAGCATGTGCATAAGATGCAGTATCGAAAAGAGACTGTGGAAACAAGCAGCGCTCACTATTATAAAAGTGGTCGGCAAGAACGCTATCAAAGGTGGCCTAGCGGGGCTCGCCGCATCTTTAGCTGCATCTGCAGCTTGGTGCCTCACGCCGTGGGCCAAGTAAGGAGTTATCATGCGTAAAGATTCTGATCGCAAGGCATTTTCCAAACTAGGGCTCTACACGTTGCTTCTGCTCTACACGTTGCTTATGTGTGGTTTGTTCTTCTTGTGGCTCTGGGTTAGCTTGGGAGCCAGATTCCAAACCTTGATGGCTGATTACGGTTCAACGCTTCTCACCTTCTGCGTGGTAATTGTTGCTGTATTTCCGCTCGTGGGGACAGTGACGAGATCGTGGACTAGCGCGCCCGAGGTTAGCGAAGAGAGACAAAACGTACCTGCAACACTTGCGAAGGCAAGCTAGCTTCGCCCAAGTGCGGCTTCAGTAGCTTGAAATTACCGCCACGAAAAACTTACTGTGGCCGGTCCTGCACAACTGCTCAGGGCCGGCCACGTATATTTATCGCTGGCAAGTGCATTTGTACCGGCCTGGTTTTGCGATGTTCGTGCCCCAGCAAGCCGGTAACTTAGCAACTGTTATCTAAAAATCGGTCCGCGGTTATTCTTGATTCGCTACCTGGAACGAAAGGAAGGCCGAGCGATTTGTGGGCGAAGATTCATGCTAAAACGCGCGGTTTGAGCCGAAGGTTAGCCGGGACGATTCGGCAACGGGTTGCTTTGGCCATGATTGCTTTCGTGGCTTTTGTGGTGGGCGCCGTCGGCATTGCCACCGTGTGGGTGGAATATCACGTGCGCGTGGAATCCGTACAAGAAGAACTCGATATTGTTGCCCACGAACTGCGGATCCTTGCCGAAGAAGGTATCAACCCGGAAACGGGTGGTACTTTTACCGGACCTTCCACACTTTTACAAACCTTTATGTCCAGAAAAGTTGTTTCCACGGTGGAAGGAGAAGTTGGGCTCCTGAATGGCGAGGTTGCGTGGGTATCCGGAGAAATTGGTACCGTCCGCCCCGAAGATGATCCGGAACTCATCGCTCATGTGGCAACCGCTGCCCGCGGAGACAGAATCGTCAAAGGGAAAATCACTACCGCAACTAATAGCTATTTCTACACCGTTATCCCCGTCCATTTTTCCACCACCGGGGATATTGACATCGACGTCGACGCCCCGGGCCATCCCAGCGCATCTACAAGTGCCTCGCCCGCCACAGATACCGCTTCTCCTCCAGCAGCAGGAGCACAATCCGGGGCCCTTTTGCATGTGCATCTGACAAGCGCCGTTAACTCCGAGATCTTCAACCTTATCCGCATCTACGTTTTAGTTGCGGTATGTGCCATTGCCCTTTCCGCTCTGGGCATTGGGATCATCACTCGCCGTCTTACCCAACCGATCGACACTCTGCGCGAAGCAGCCGAACAGATAGAAGAGAAAGATCTGAGCGTGCGGGTGCCGGTGCAAGGTAGCGCTGACGTTGCCCAACTTTCCCAAGCCATGAATTCCATGCTGGACCGGCTAGAAATATCCGTCACCAATCAGCAGAATCTTCTCGACGACGTCGGCCACGAACTGCGCACCCCAATCACGATTGTGCGCGGGCACCTAGAACTTGTGGATCCCCACGACCCAAAAGACGTGCAAGAAACCCGTGACCTCGCCCTCGATGAATTAGACCGTATGGCCGAGCTGGTTTCTGACCTGCTCCTTCTCGCAAAATCTAAGCAACCCGGTTTTATCCAACTGCAAGCTACGGATACCGATCAGCTCACCCGTCAAGTATTTGAGAAGGCGCGGGCACTTGGCGAGCGTAACTGGCAACTGACCGAAGTGGCCGAGATAACCGCCCCGCTAGATACGCAACGGCTCACCCAAGCTTGGTTGCAGCTAGCTGCCAACGCCGTGAAATATTCGCAGCCGGGAAGCCGGATAGAAATTGGTTCCCGTACGGCATGGCCACGTTTGCATCTGTTTGTAAGGGACGAGGGGCGCGGGATTCCCCGCGCCGAAATCCAAAATATTACGGGCCGATTTACCCGCGGTTCTACTGCTGCGGGGGCAGACGGGGCCGGCTTGGGGCTAGCTATCGTGCAATCTATTGTCACCGGCCATGGGGGCCGCCTGGCAATTGAGTCCGAAGTTGGCAAGGGTTCACTTTTCACGATTATGATCCCCTACGCGGGCACCGCGGGCACTAACCCAGGCACCGCAATCACTACCCCGGGCACCGCGGGCACTAACCCAGGCACCGCGGCCAGCACCCCGCACACGAAACAGAGACAGTAACGGAGCGTAATGGCACACATTCTTATCGTCGAAGATGAAAAACGCATCGCCACATTTATCACGAAAGGTTTAAAAGCCGCCGGTCATACTAGTTTCGCCACCCCAAGCGGCCAGGAGGCAATTAGCGAAGCCCTCTCCGGAGCCTACGGGCTCATCATTTTAGATATTGGGCTACCTGATATGGATGGTTTCACGGTGCTTGAAAACATTCGCGGGCAAGGTGTACGCACCCCCGTTATTTTGCTTACCGCCCGCGCTTCCGTGGAAGACCGCGTGGCCGGCCTGGAATCCGGAGCCGATGACTACATGCCCAAACCCTTCTCTTTCGAAGAACTCCTCGCCCGTATCAAACTGCGCTTGCGGGATTCGGCCACCGCCACCGCGAGCGCGGAGGCGCGTGATACTGGTGGGCTGGTTACGGTGTTGCGAGGTGGGGATGTGGCGATGAATTTGTTGAGTAGGCAGGTGACGGTGGCCGGGGAGCCGGTGGAGTTGTCGGGGCGAGAGTTTGATGTGTTGCGGATGTTTTTGGAGAATCCGGGGCGGGTGCTTTCGCGTGAACAGTTACTTTCTCGGGTGTGGGGTTTTGATTTTGATCCGGGTTCGAATGTGGTTGATGTTTATGTGCGGTATTTGCGGGGCAAGATCGGGCGCGAACAGATAGAGACTGTGCGCGGGATTGGTTACAGGTTCGCTGCGATGCCCGAGCAGAGCTAGCGGGCATTAGTCGTCATCGTCGTCATCATTGTCGTCGTCATTGTCATCATCGTCGTCGTCATCGTCGTAGTTGCCGACGTAGGCGGGTGGGGCTTTCGGGGCGCGTTGCGGTTGTGGGACGGCGGCGGGAGCGGGTGAGCCAGCTGGTGCGGGGGCAATCCCTGCTGTCCCGTTCGGCGGCGCGGTGTCAGTTTCTGAGTTGTTTTGCGGGCCGCCGGGCGTGCCGTTTTTGGGGCCGTTTGGGGCGGAGCTGGTGGTTTCTTGGTTTGCGGTTTCGGTGCTGGCAGGGTCGCTTTCTGGGGTTGCGGTGCTAGTTTTTGGATCTGTTTGGTTACTTTCGACTACTATTGCTGGTCCGCCGTCGAGTTCGAAAGAGTCGTTTTTCCCAAGCATTAGCGCGGCTGCTCCGGTGCCTAGACCAGCGATAATTAGCACGACTATCAAAATTGTGAGTTTTCTTCGCATGTCTTGCTTTTCCGTTTCGTGGTTATTCGCCTAATTCGTGGTTATTCGGCTACGGGGAGGCAGAGCTTGGCAATAGTGCCGGTACCTGCCTGGGTTGATGTAATTGGGCGGGATTTAGTTGGGCCGGTTCCGGCCGGACCAGATCCGGTTGGGCCGGATTCTGCGGGACTTAGTGTGAGGGTACCGCCATGGGCCGCTGCTATGGCCGCGCATATTGGTAGGCCCATACCGCTGCCGGGTTGGGAGTCATTGGTGGCGCGGCCAAAACGGCGCATTACCATCGCGTGTTCTCCTTCCGGTATGCCTCGCCCCGCATCGGTAACGGTGATGACTACGCTGGTGCCCGCAGCGGTATTTTCCACGGTGGTGTGTACAAAGATGTATACCGCAGCATCTGCGGAGGCCCGGTTTGGTGTATCGGAATTCTGCGTATCGGAATTTGGCCTATCAGGTGCCGTGCTTTCTAGGGCGGGGTTTTCTTGGGCCGGCGAATGCGAGGGCCCGGTTGCATCCGGTGGCGTGATCTGGCTGGCGTGGGCCGCGTTTTGCAGTAATTCGTATAGCGCAGATTGTAAGGCTTGCCCGTCGCCGCGCATGGTCAGATCAGTGGGTGTCTCCTGGGTTTCGTAAGCTAAAACGGGTGTAGCGGTGAGTTGCCGTTGTTTCCTGTTCCATGTGGTTACGGCCTCGGTGACGATGCGGGCAACTGAGACGTCATTGGTAAAGGTTAGTGCTTTGCCGTTGCTGAAGTTTTGCCAGTTTGCCACGCCTCGCAAGGAAGCGCGTAGCCGCACAATTTCGCTGTGCATTTCTTCCCGCGTGATGCCGCTTTCCGGGTTGTTTATTCCGGATGCGAGAAGTGCTACCGGGGTGGTGAGCTCGTGCAATAGATCTTCAGAAAATGCGGCTTCGCGTTCTACTGCGGCTTCTGCTGGAGCGAGTAGTTCATTGGTGGTTTGTGCCAGGCGCACGTATTCGGCAGAACCGGTTTCTTCCAGTTGCGGAACGGTGTGCCCATGGTGGGTAGCCCGCGTAATAGCCCGGTTAGCTTTGCGGGTAAATTCTCCGATATGCCCGGTTATTCGGGTAGTTACTACCCAGGCGACGACGCCGGTAAGCACCAAGACCACCAGGCATACTCCGGCCAGAGAAAGTATCTGGGTGCGGATAGATTCTTCGTCTGCTACATGGAAATGGATAATTGCTACCGAACCACTATCGGTAGCCGCTTGGATTTCCACATTTACCCAGGTGAGTTTGCCAAAGCTTGCAGAAACGGCCTGCCCGCCAGAACCTGGTACGGCAAGGCGTTGGCGCAAACTTGGCTCAAGGTCTGCCCAAGTGGGGGCTGCCGCGCCTCGTTTTTCGCCCAGCAATTGCAAGGATTCCCCCAGCTGGTGTTCCCCGGCGGGCAGGTTTTCAGTACCGGCCAGCAGCTGGGTGCGAGTTGGCACTTGCCGGGCCAGGTAGGCGGAGATCAGATCGGTAGCGCTAGCAAATGGTTTACCGGTGTGTGGATCGTGTACTTCTGCGGCAAATTGGCGTAGCTCTTGTGATTCTTGGGAAAGGGCTACGCGAACGTCTTCGGCTACCCGATAGCGCAACACGAAAGAGAAGACCAGTAAAAGCAAAATCAGGGATACGGCAACCGTTCCCATCAACCACATCCACGTGACCGCGCTACCTTTCCGGCCTGGCGATAACTCCGTGTTTTTACGTTCCTGTTTCGTTGCGGTTTCGCGAGTTTCGTTTTTACTATTAGCCATTGTTTTCGTCCACATTCCACCGGGTATAGCTATCCAAGAATTTTTCCGGAGCCTGCGTATTTGCCACGAGAATTCCCGGATAATTTTCTAAGGTGTGGCGCAAGTGGGAAAGACCGTCTTCATTAAGCGGTTCATCAATCCGATCCAGCACTAACAACGGCGGGTTTCCGGCTATCGCGCGGGCAAGTTGCAGCAGTGCTTGCGCGGAAACAGATAGGGGTTTGCCGCCGCGTTTTAACACGGTGTTCTCCTCATCAGGCAGTTCAGCAACGATCTTCGCCAAACCCACCTGTTCTAGAAGTTCGTGCACGGGCACGTTAGCTTGCGGTAGACGATAGCGGACAATACGAGCAACAGAGGCCCGTTCCAGCGGCACATCCCGCAAGGCTACCCCTACCAGTTCCCGGCGCACCGTAGCGGGGAGCAAAGCCAGTTCTCGCCCGGCAATATTCATCCGCGCATAGTCTTCCGTTTCCTCGCCTACTAATAGGCGCAAAACTTGGTTTACGCGGGTTGGGGAACCGGTAATAATAATGCGTGCCCCGGGCCGAGCTACGAGTTCTGGGAACTCTTCTTGTAGCGCGCCCCCACTTACAAGATGGAGCGCACCGGCCGCTAAACCTGGAATATCTCCCCGGTGTTGGGATCTTGCCGCGATTTTTCGAGCTTGGCGTTGCTGGGTGCGGAAAAGCCGCGCATCTTCAAAAATCGGGTAGAGCACGCGGGCCGCAGCCCGGAAATTCTGCCGGTACTCTCCCACCCTGCCCAAATCTTGGATAGGTGAAGCCATCAACCCGGCAATAAAGATCGCGGTGGTGACTTCTTCCGGCGTCGCCGCCGCAAGGCTACCCACCACCCCAATCAGCACGGAAAGTAGCGCGGTAACCGCAGAAGCTCCCCCGCGCATTGCCCCGGAAACCACGGCCCGGCTTCGCGCGGCGCGCTGCACCCGTGCCGAAAGTTGGTCAATGCGCGTGACCTCCCGATTAATCCCACCCGAAACTCGAATCGCCGGTCCGGCCTGCACGATGTCAGAAATCTGGCTGGCCATCCGGCCCCGAACCTTACGTAACCGGCGTGCCCGGCCCAACAACGGGCGGGAAAGGAGCAACAACCCCACCCCAAAAACTACTAGCACGCCCAGAATAACCGTGCCCAAAGCGGGAATGAGAAGGAACATGCCAACCACAATCCCCGCCAGGAGCGGCACCCCCACCACCAAGGGAGCAATCCCCAAAGACACCCAGTTTTTCACTGCCGAAAGGTCATTCGTAGACCGGGCGATAGTAGTTCCTAAGCTCGTGGGCCGCTGCGGGGCAAGCGCTGCCGTGATTAGGAGTTTGCGCACCGACCGCACATAGTCATTACCTAATTCTTCAGCCACCACCCGCTCGCCCATACGCGCCACACCTAAAAGTAGAGCCGCGAGCACCAAGAGGCCCGCGAGCGCCGGAAAACTCATCCCCGTGCCATTGCTATGCGGGCCACTTGCGCTTCCTGCTCCCCCGGTCAGACCGCTTTTTGCAAAAGCAGTTCCCAGTTGGGGCGTATAAAAAGCAATGGCTACACTGAGTACGGCTTGGATGAGGCCCAGTCCGATAAGGATTGCGAGCAACCAGCGGCGCCGGCCGTGAAATACGTGGGGAAAGGTGTCTTTCATAGACCGATAGTTTCCCTTGCAATATGGGGTTTGCACAGGTCGAAAGTAGGAATAATTGGTACGTCTACTACTTCCACGGCTTCTTGGGTGATGAGCGGAGAGGAAGTAAGCCGGCCTGATACGGCTTTCAAAGGTAGTTTGGCGTCGCGAATCAGGCCTACCCCGGCGGCGGCAGAAAGAGCTTCCCCGCACGCGAATACTACAGAATCTACCAGTTCGCCAAAATCGGGATCGCGCATCAAAGCCGCTGTTTCTCCTTGGTAGATACCGTCCGCAATTTCGATGAGTACTACGTCTGGGCTATCTTCGCACAGGCTTGCCACCATGGAGAAAAGTACGTTCTTTACGTCTTCCATGGATAACGTGAAAGTGGAAGAAAGTCCGAAATCGGTGAAATCTACAACGCGATTCGCCCCGGCGTCGCGAAATAGGCCGGCGTCGTTTCCGGCTCCGGTACCGGTGGCTTTTCCGGCATTCACGGTGAGGCCGGCAGCGCTAATTCCGTTTACCAAACAACCGAGAGTGGTGGATTTTCCGGAGTTCATGGAAGAACCAAATACCACGGTAATGTGCGGCCGGTTTTTAAGTTGTGCATACTCGTTTTGGGCTTGTTGCCAGGGGCGGATCTGGTGGTCGGCTAACCGTGACATGGAAAGCACGCCTTCGCTATCGCAAATTAGCCCGAGTGGTTCAATCACGGTTGCCGGCTGAATATTGGCATGTTTTTCGATTACTCTGCCTGCCATGCCTCCCGCGGCCACGAGGTTCGTGTAATTCAAATTGCGGGGAACTTCCGCTAAAAATTGGTCTGGTGCATATCGGTTGCCGTAGGCAACGATTATTTCGTCGCCTTCAAACAGGTGCCGGCGCCGCGAAGTTTGCGATTCGAGCCGTTTGTGTTGCCCGATCGTAGTTACCCGGGCAAGCACAAAATCCCCGGCTTGGGGTGTTACCCCGCGTCCGCGCCGCAAACTAAAACCCTGGTTATCAGTCTGCCGGAGAAGAGCATGCAGACCGCGCGCATTGTACGATTTTTTGGCGCGCCGCAAACGTCGTGGTTCTAAAGCTACTTCTTCCACGCCGGTGGCTGCTGCCATTCCTTCGGAAGGGCTATCGGAAAGATGCCGGTTCTTTCGTTCCAACAGTTGTGCGATTTCGAAAGCCAAATCGAAACTATCGGTAGTGGTCATGTCTTCTCCCATTCTCAGCCAGGATTTGCATCTCTAGCCAGGATTTGCATCTCTTGTGACACGAAGGAGACTAACGGCGCGAGATGACGCCTCCATGAATAGAAAAGGAAAAAATTCTCATCTAGAAGGAGAAACTCTCATGTAGCTAATGGGAACTATCAGCGAAAAAGTTATCAAAGTTGCATACCTGTTCGCCCGGTTTATTTGCAAGGAACGATTTTGGAGATATCTCTCAATAATAGTTCTTTAGGGTACAGTGCGGTATTCTCGAAAGATACAATATAACTCTTAGGTTTTATGTGCCGCAGGGTTATATGTGCGGCGTACCTGCGTCGCGCTGGGCCACGGTCCGAAATATCGCAGCGTACGCCAACAGGCACGCATTATTTTCGGCCGGTCCACTCCGTAGATCCCTACGAAGGGTTAAAACCTTGACCGAAAGTAACCAGGAAAATATAGAACTAACTAGCGCAGACTATGAGCGTTACAGCCCGCCCGAGCAAGAACTCATTCGGCAGGCTCGCGCCGCTGACCGCCTCGCCCAAAAAGACACCTCGTTTATGGGCCATCCGCGCGGATTACTGACGCTTTTCAACCTCGAATTATGGGAGCGTTTCTCCTACCTGGGATTCCAGGCCATTTTGGCGCTCTACCTTTCTGCCGCCGTGGTCAATGGCGGCCTCGGCTACGAAACTACTACCGCTTCCTCTATTGTTGCTGCCTACGGCGCGCTGCTTTATCTTCTCTCCATAGGCGGAGCGTGGATAGCGGACCGCATTATTGGTACCCACAAAGCTGTACTGTGGGGCGGGATTATTATTGCCGCCGGTCATATTTGCATGGGCATTCCCGGGCATGTGGGGCTCACGTGGGCAGGCCTCGGTTTCATTATCGTGGGTACCGGCCTGCTCAAACCGAATGTTTCCACCAAAGTTGGGGAACTATATTCACCCACCGATCATCGGCGCGACGCCGGCTTTTCCATCTACTACGCGGGCATCAATATCGGCGCTTTCCTCGGCCCCCTCGTGGCTGGCTGGTTGGGCCAAAAAATCAACTGGCATGCCGGTTTTTCCGCGGCTGCCATCGGCATGATTATCGGCGTCGTTTTGTATTCGGTACAGGGCCGTTACTTGGGCGGCCACGAATCTGCCACCCGGATTCGTATCAATTTCCGTCCCGATAAAAACTTCTGGTATGTGGTTGGACTAGCGGCCGCAGTAGTGGTGCTCGCGATTATTTTTGCCGCCACCAGCCTCGTTGAACTCGATGGTTTCATCAACGCGATTACTGCTCTTACGATCGCCGTACCGGCCATCTACCTCGTGTGGATGTACCGCTCCCCGCGCGTCACCAACCCCGAACGCGGCAACCTGCTGCCCTACGCGTTCTTGCTAATCGCGCTCGTCATGTATAACCTCACGTATTTCCAAACCGGAAATACCCTCAACTTCTTGGCTCTAGAACGCACAAATAATACGCTCGGCAGCTTCCACTACCCTTCCACCTGGTACATTTCCCTCACCGCCATCGTGGAAATAATTATGGGCCCCGTGCTGGCCTGGGTGTGGGTCAAGCTCGGCAAACGCCAACCGCATGTAGCCGCGAAAGTCGGCCTCGGTACCATCCTGGGTGGATTCGCTTTTATTTTGATTGCCCTGGGTGGATTGGCGACGCCGCATGGGCACCTTATGAGCGCCATGTGGATGTTCGGTTGTTACGTTTTCTTGGGATTGGGCGATCTCCTGGTGCAAACCTCAGGGATGTCTGCCACTACAAAACTGGCGCCGCGGGCTTTTGCTTCCCAAACCATGGCGGTTTGGTTTGCGGCTATGGCCATGGCCCAAGGCGTACAAGCCCAGATCGTCAAGTTCTTCAGCTACGAAAACATCGTGGCCTATTTCGGAATCCAGGGATTGGTAATTATTGCCTACGGCCTCTTCCTAGTTGCGCTCACCCCTTGGATGCGTAAACGCATGACGAACGTGGCTTAACCCGGCCAGCTCAAACGTGGTTTAACCCGGCCAACTGCTTTACCGGGCCAACTGCTTTACCGGGCTAACTGCTTTACCGGGGTATTGGTATTTAGCTCCCCACTAGCTAAGTCCCCCAGAAAACAGCCCCAGACCAGCTGGCCTTAGCTAAAAACCAGCCTGCCCCAGCCGGTTTAGGCACCAGAACCTCGCACAGAAAGGAACACCATGCAGTATTTGCAACCTGAAGATTTTCCCTACCGGGTAAAGGTTATTGAAGACTGGATACCGGTTACGGACGGCACCCGTCTTTTTATGAAGGCATGGATGCCTGAAACTACGGAACCGGTTCCTGCAATTCTCGAATATTTACCGTACCGGGCTACCGATTGGACGTTACCGCGCGATTCGGAACGCCACCCGTACTATGCCGGCCACGGTTATGCTTCCATCCGCGTAGATATCCGCGGCCACGGTAACTCCGAAGGCGTGCCCGGCGAAGAATACGATATGCAAGAACACTTGGATGGCGTGGATGTTATTAACTGGATCGCCGCCCAAGACTGGTGCACCGGAAAAGTTGGCATGTTCGGCATTTCCTGGGGCGGTTTCAACTCCCTCCAGCTTTCCTATCTACAACCCGAACCTTTGAAAGCTATCGTGACGGTATGTTCCACTGACGACCGGTACGACAATGACGTCCACTACATGGGTGGCTCGATGCTCGGCGTCGACATGTTTGCGTGGGGCGCCACCATGCTGGCCTTCCAATCCCGCCCGGTAGATAAACGCATCTGGGGTGAAAAATGGCGGGAACAGTGGCTTTCCCGGTTAGAGAAGGCCGAACCATATATGGAAAACTGGATGAGCCACCAAACCCGAGACGAGTTTTGGCAACACGGATCAGTGTGCGAAGACTATTCCCGGTTGAATACGGCAGTGCTCGCCGTTGGCGGCTGGTTTGACCCGTACCGGGATACCGTGCTGCGGCTGGTCGAAAACCTTTCCGCTTTGGGGAAGAACGTACGCGGGTTGATCGGACCGTGGTCGCACCAATACCCGGACCGTGACCTGAAACCCGGCCCGCATATTGATTTTCTGGGAGAAACTTTGCGCTGGTGGGACCACTGGCTCAAGGGCATCGACACCGGCGTAATGGAAGAACCACTACTCAAAGCCTGGATTATGGATCCCATTCCGCCGCGATCCTACTACGAAGAAATACCGGGCCGCTGGGTGGCAATGGATAACTACCCAGACCCGGCAATCACCACCCGCGAGTTCACGCTCGCCAATGCCACCTCAATCACCCCGCCCGCACAAACCGCTGCGCCGGCCGCACCAGCCACCACCCCGCCTGCACAAGCCGCTGCGCCGAAATCCGGAAACGTTTCCGCCGCAACTACCACGGTAGCAGCCACGGATTCTGCGGCAACAGATTCTGCTGGCATGGGTTCTACCGACGCAGGTTCTACCGGCACGGTACCTCTCACTTCGTACATAAAATCTCCCCAGGATGTGGGGCAAAACGCGGGGCGCTTTTTCCCGTACGGTAACGAATCGGATCTTCCCACGGATCAACGTGCCGACGACGGCCGTTCCACCACCTACGATTTCCCGCTCACCGAAGACCTGCAAATCTTGGGGAATTGCCGCCTGCATTTGCGGCTAACCACGCAGGCCACGCGCGGGCAGGTGTATGTGCGCCTGGTAGATGTGGCTCCGGACGGGCAGGCCACTCTGGTCACGCGCGGGAATTTGAATCTTTCTTCCCGGGAAGGCCGGGAGAAAATTGTTGATTTCCCGGCCGGCGAGTGGGTGGGCGTAGAAATTCCTCTAACGGGAATTGGCTACACGATCCCTGCCGGGCACACTTTGCGAGTAGCGCTTTCTACCGCGTATTGGCCCTGGATTTGGCCGCAAGCCCAGAATGCGGGAATCACGGTAGATCTGGCTGCCTCCCGCATGGAAATCCCGGCCCGGCCAGATTTTGCGGCGCTGGCTGCGGCCGGAGATACGCAGGCACAAAGTCGCTTAGATGCAGACCGTGCCGTCAAATTTGCTGGCCCAGTGCAACCGGTGAATGCTGACGTGAAATATCCGGAAGCGGGACGCTCTGGGGTGCGCCGGCCCGAACGTCTCATTTCTCAAGACGTTGCCAAACGGGAAACCTTTATCCAAGTGGACCCCATGTATGGCGGCACGCGTATCTACCCGGACGGGTTGCACTATAACGAAGATGCTGTGGAACGCTACTGGATCGGTTGGGATGATCCAACCACGGCCCGCACGGAAGCAGAATGGATCGTGGAGCTCTCCCGCCCCGATATGGATTGGGAAACATCCCTAAAAACCCGTTCCACGATTTCTTGCGATGCCGAAAACTTCTACGTCACCTCCCACGTGCGTTGCTGGGATAAAGACGAGCTGATTTTCGAACACGAATGGAATACCACCATCGCCCGCACCGCGAGCTAAAACCAAAGTTCGAAATACCCTTTTCCGGCGCCGTGAAATCTTTATATTCGCGGCGCCGGAAAACACGCCACCGGCATTTTCTACCCCTTCGCCCAGCTACACACGCCAGGTAAACGGGTTTATTCTTCCGGGGCCTTCCGGCGCAGGCGTTGCAAACCCGCGGAAACGTGTTCGCGGGTTTGCCGCAGGCGCGCACTCACCCCGCGCTTGGCCCGCAAAGCTACCTGCAAAGCCTGGTAGAGACGGCGATGCACAGGCACATCCCAAGCGGCAGCTACCGGCGTTATCTCCTCCGAGAACTTGGTTTTGAACCGCGTGACCCCAACCAGTTGCGGTGCCAAATCTGAATCGATCCCCATGAGGTCGAATACTTCCACGCCGGTCTTCGCTAATTCGCAAGCCATGAACCACACCAGCAAATCCGGTGCGCCCGCTTGCCGGCCAGCAGCCGAGGAAGCCGCATAGTAGTACGTGGCCAAGCGGTCCGTTTTGGTCACAATCCCCCAGCACACCGCCTCTCCCGCAATTCGCACCGTGTACAGGCGGGCATGTTCAGGCCCTAACGCTTCCAGCATTCGCTCGTAGGTGGCTTGCTCGTTAATCCCGAAAGAATCGCGCTCCCCGGTTTCTACTAGCAACTGGTAGAGCTCCCCAAAATCATCGCCCGCTTTTGCGGTTTCATCCGCCGCTACCAGCTCGGTATTGCGCAAAGCTTTACGCACATCGCGCCGCCCCCGTTTTTTGAAAGAAGCTAGCAGAGCGTCTTCTCCCTGGGTCAGATCCAGCAAAATCGTGCGATCAAAAGTCACCGACTGCAACAAGGGCTGTAAATCTGTATCGCGGTGGAGCATATGCATACGCACAAATGCGATATGTGGAGATTCCGCGCGCACGATCCGCACTAGTTGCGTGCGGAAAGCTTTCTCTTCAGCCGGGCTGGGGGCCTCCCCCGCCCACACCGGGCCATGCTTGGCCCACAGATAGGTAAAGCCCCGCCCCTGCATCGAAGTCAAAGAAATAAAGGCACGAGCTACGCCGTCGCACGTCCACACTAACCGCTTCCACGGGGTGCGCCCGGCCACAGACGCTTCAAAAGCATCCCACTGCGGCATTTGTTCGAGCGGAAGGTTCACCTGCGCCTTCTGCGCCGCAGCCAGAAACGTCGAATCATCCACATCTATAAATGCGCTCGCTACCATACCGCCATCCTACCGGCGCGCCCCGACCTAAAGGAGGTAGCTCGCCGCTATCGTAAAAATGTGTCGCACATCGAAGCACCCAATGACTTCCTCAAGGCGCTGGGAAGCCTTCGCGGTCACGTGTTCCGGCAAGAGATACACGTCACACAAATTCCTCCACCGCGTGGCCTGGCGCCCTGGGCGGTAGCCTTACGGGCAGAAATAAACGAATCCACAGCGTCAGATCCCGCATACTACCGTGGGAGTGCACGTTTCATAGTCCTTTATGATCCGGACGGGCAGGCGGGCTGGAATGGTCCGTGCCGAATCGTGTGCCAAATAACGGTACCCATTGATTTAGATATGTGTACCGATCCACTCTTTGGCGAAATGGTGTGGGAACGGTTAGCCGACGCTTTACACCAACACGAAGCTCCGTACCATAGTTTATTGGGTACTGTGACCAGGGTTTATAACGAAACTTTTGGTGGCATGGACCTGCAGGAGGACAGTAACCAGCTAGAATTACGTGCCTCTTGGAGTCCGGAAGATCCTGACCTTTCCGGGCACCTTTCCGCGTGGGCAGATTTTATTGCCTCCGCTGCCGGGCTTGCTCCCGAAGGCGTGGTTTTTCTGCGCCCGCGCTAAAACCAATCTGAGGACAGAAAGCTACATACCATTTTGAAAACATCGCCTCGCAGTTCCGAACCAAATCGCGGGCACAGCACACGTAAATCCGGTGTGCCTAAAACGAGCAGGAACTCTCCCCGCACGAACGCTCCTGGCAGGAACGCTTCCGGCACAAACGCCCCAGGCACGAACATTCGCACTACGAACCTTTCCGGTACAGGCGCCGCCGATACCACGGCCCGCGCGGCACGCATTTCCGGCACTAACGAGCCTAGCGTGCCGCAAACTACCGGCCCTACCGCCCGCGTGGCTAGCGTGAATACCCCGCAGCCTAGTGTGCCGCAAACCACCGGCCCTACCGCCCATGTAGTTAGCGTGAGTGGCCCGCAGCCCAGTGTCGAAGATTTCCGCAATCCGGAACCGGTACCTAATCCGGTGCCGCTAGACGCCCCGCGCGAGGGAATCCCGCCGCTCACCCAGTCTCCGGCGCAGCTCGCGCAAGCGGTGGCGGCTTTGCGGGCCGGTACCGGGCCTTTTGCGATCGATGCGGAACGGGCTATGGGTATTCGTTATACCGCGCGTGCCTACCTGGTACAGATTCGCCGCGCCGGTGCCGGTAGCTTCCTGTTCGACCCGGTTGGCAACGAAACCCGTTTTGGCCCGCTCGCCCAAGTTTTGACCACCGACGAGTGGATTTTGCATGCCGCCGACCAAGATCTTCCTTGCCTGCGCGAACTCGGACTGGCCTGCCCGAAACTTTTCGACACCGAAATCGCCGGCATGATCCTCGGTTTCGAACGTCTTTCCCTACAGTGGATGGTCGAAACCCTGCTCGGTTTCCGGCTCGCGAAGGAATACGCAAACTCCGATTGGTCGCAACGCCCACTTTCTGCTGACCTGCGTTCCTACGCGGCCCTCGACGTAGAGTTACTTATTCCCTTGCGGGAGCGTTTGCTGGAGATGCTCGACGACGCCGGACGCACCGAATGGTGCGCCCAGGAATCGGAGCATGTACGCACGGCTCCGCCCAAGAAACCCAGCCCGGATCCGTGGCGCAAGATTACTAAGTCTGCCAATATTAACGATCCGCGCACTTTGGCAATCGCCCGCGAATTATGGCGGGCGCGCGAAGAGATTGCCCGGCAGGCAGATATTGCGCCGGGCCGGGTGCTTGCCAACAAGGCTTTGGGAGCTTTGGCAGCCCGCCGGCCGCGGTCTTTGGCTGATGTGCGAAATGCGCCGATGCTACGCCGGGGCAGTAAAAAGAAGTATGCGGCAAAACTCTGGGAGGGCGTGGCCCGGGCGTGGAAGCTTTCCGAATCGGAACTTCCACCAAAACGACTCCCTCAGTCCAGTAGTTTCCCCACTTCTCCGGGTAATTGGAACCGGCACAATGAGCACGCGGCGGAACGCTGGGTGCTCGTGCGTGATGCCGTGCGCGGCCGGGCCGCAGAACTGGGCATCCGGCAAGACGTATTGCTCAAGCCGGCCACCCAAAAAGCTTTGGCCTGGTATGGCTGGAAGAAACGCGGCCTCGAAAACGAACTGGCCGATCTGGGAGCGCGGCCCTGGCAAATTGCCCAGGCCGCGCCCGCTATCGCCGCTGCCTTCTCCTAAACCAAACTAGCCCGGTGCCGCAGCTTACGTCTGATCCGGGCGAGCCGATGTACCGTACGAGCCCAGCGCCGGCGCCGCTTTCCCTAAAGTTGCGCCCGCCGGCCGCTCCCGTACCAGTTACTCCCGCCGGCCGCTCCCCTGCCTGGTTACGCGAGGGTGGTAACCACTTCGAAGTGGTGGGTGTTTGGGAACATGTCCAGCGAGTGCATGGCCACTACCCGCCGGCCTTGGTCCACCATCGTGGCTACATCGCGGGCCATGGCGGCCACATCGCAAGAAATCAGTACGATCCGGCGTGCATCGCAAGCCGCGGCTGCCCCGGCACCGTCAATTCCCAGGCCGGTACGCGGCGGATCGGCAATCAAAATATCGGTGCCGTACCCTTCCCGTTCAATCAAGCGGGGCGTGATTTTCGCCGTCGACACCTGCCCGCGCGGATAATCCCGCAAGTTAGCGCGTGCCGCTTCCACGGACAAACGATTACCTTCCAAACCGCGTACGGTTCCTGCCACCGCTCCCGCGTCCGCAAAATCTTCGCCCGCACTTTCGCCTGCCGCGCCCGCGCTTTCGCCTGCCGCACCAGCATTTTCTCCTGCTGCGCCCGTCGCGCTACCGCCAGCTACCGCCCGGGCTAAAGGCGCGGTGAACAGGCCGGCTCCGGCATAAAGTTCGAGCACGTGATCTCCCACTTGCACGCCCGCCTCGCTGATTACCAGTTCGCTAACCGCACGGGCCGCTTCCCGGTGGATTTGCCAAAAACCATCCGCCCGCACCCGGTAAGTGTAGGTATGCCCGGCAATTTCCACTTTTTCGGTGACGAAAGGAGTTTCGGTATCGCGGCCCTGGGCATCTACCACCCGCTTATCTACCACAATTACCGGTGCAGACGCCGAGGGCGCTACCGCTTTTACGCGGGTGCCCGCATTGAAACGCCAACCCAGCTCCTGGGCTTTTACGCCCACCAAACCAAGTTCCACGATTCGCGGGTCCGCAATCGGCAACTGCGCAAGCGCAATCACATCATGGGTGCCTTCCCGGTACATGCCCAACCGGCCGCGCCGATCCGCCGTCAAATCCACGCGGGTACGCGTATGCCAACCGTGCGATTCGGCATCCCCCGCAAAGGCTTCCACGCGCGGTTCGATTCCTTGCGCGGCGAGATGGTCGGTTAGTTCTTGCCCGCCAATGCGGCGGATTTGGGAACGCAAAACCCGGGTTTTCCATTCTTGTTGCCAGGAAAATTCCACGTGCCCCAAATCGGCTCCGCCTACGCCTCCCGGGCCTGCTTCCGGCCACGGGTGTGCCACCCGGTGCGGGGAAGGATCGCCCACCACTTCGTACGCGTCACCTTTCAGGTAGCGTTTCTTTTCCTCCGTCACGTGTACTTTCACGGTTTCACCGGGAAGGCCGAAACGTACCATGGCGGCACGCCCGTCCGGGGCACGCCCGATCGCCACTCCGCCGTGGCCTACGTCTGTGAGTTCAACCTCTATCATTTCTGCCTTTCCTGAGCGGCCTTCCCGCCCGAGCTTTTTGGGGTTTATTCTCCGCCATCTTCGAGTAAATATGGCACTTGCACAAACATTACCCGTGCCTCGCCGGCCAGGTCGCTAAAAATCCGGGGTGTGGTGCGGCCCTGGAAATTTCGTTGCCACGCATTTTGCAAAACCACGCGCGGCAAAATTACCATAACCACATCGCGATCATGGCGCCGCAAGATCTCCCGCACGTATTCTGTGAGCGGCTTGCGGGTAGGCCCGGCCGGCCGGCCCAATACCGTCAAACTCACCGGCAAATCGGCTTCTTGCCAATCTTTGCGCAAACGCTCTGTAGCGGCCGGGTCAAAATCGACCGTAATAGCCGTCAAGCTTGCTGCCCGCAAACCTCGCGCGTAGGTCACGGCGCGCAAGGCCGGCAAGTCCAAAGTAGAAACTACAACGACGGCGTGGATTCGCACCGGTAACGCCCGGCCTTCAGATAAATCTTGGGGCGCCAAGCGGGCAGACATTTTGCCGCGGCGGCGCCGGGTGAGCAAAATGAGCGCGGTTGGTACCAGAAGTGCTACCAGAGAAAGCCCCGTCCACACCGGTTGCAAAATCATGATCATTACCAGCAACGCCACCGTGGCCAGGCTTAGCAAAGCGAAAGTCCACACGCTTTCATAACCGGCTCGCCGTTCGTCTTTGCGTTCTGATTCTTGCAGTACGCGCCGGCCGCGGACGAAAATACCGAGTGCGGTAAGCCCAAATCCAATAAACGAGACAAAAACGAAAGCGGCCACGCCGGCGTACGTCGTCGTCAAAAAATTACCGAGGAAAGCCGCAAGCACGGCCGCTACCGCTACCACTACGCGCCGCGGGATAACCGCTTCCGTGGAAGCCAGGCTGCGTGCCAACATACCGTCGATCGCCAGGCTACGTAACAGGCGCGGCAAGCGATCATAAACTGCTAAAGCACAGGCCACCGCTAGCAAAGCAAAAGCGCCCGCAGCAATCGCCTGGCCTACCGGCCCCCAGACCGCGGCCGCCATTACCAAAGTGGGCATACCCACCGGCCAGGTAGCAATCCCGAACTGCGCGGCCACATAAAACGTGAGAACTATATAGATCGTGGCGATAGCAAAAGTGGCACGCAAGAAACTACTCGGTACCCGTTTATTACGCGCCCCCGGCGTCACTCGCTCCGCACACAGCCACATTAGCGCGGCCGGGCAACACATGACCACGAAAGTCTGCAAAACCGGGTGGCGTACCGAAACTTCGCCGCCACGTTCCACGCGGTTCGTAACCAGGGTGCTTAAACTAATCGAACCGGTAGCTTCCTGAATAAGCGCGGTCACCAGCAAAGCCGTGAGAACGGTGAGGGCCAGGGCGGTAGCACCTATGGTGAAACGCCAGTTGATCCGCCACCGCAACATCACCGGAACCGCCAAGATAATTGTGACCGGAATGATTATGATCCGGCCGTCGAATTCCAACGGGGTCACCGCATTGACCACCAGCGCGAGCGTGCCACCGGCAAGCACAATTAAGAGCACATATGCGATGAATTTCACGGCCGCTACCACCACTCCAGCGGCCGGGGCCACGTAACGCGAGGCGATCGTGTGTGAGGCCGTATCCGGAGTGAGTTTTGCGATCTTGTTTAGCGCGATGTCTACCACAATAAGGACTGCCAGGCCGGCGAGTCCCGCTATCCCCACGAGGACGGGTTCGGCGTAGGTGGCGGATCTTTGCACGCTTCGGGGCAGGATTAATACCACGAGCGCGGCCAGGGCGATTACCCCGGAAGCGCTGCCCGCGCGGAATCGAGTTTGCTGTGCCATCACATGCACAGGGTAGTCTGTTTGCGTGCATTTCGTGATTATGGGGTGCGGCCGGGTCGGCTCTAGCCTGGCTCGCGAACTCACATCTATGGGGCATTCAGTAGCCATTATTGATCAAGATCCAGAAGCGTTCCGCAAACTGCCGGAAGATTTCCCTGGTCAGCAAGTGACCGGGGTGGGGTTTGACCAGGAGGTGCTAATTCGTGCCTCCATTGAGGAAGCGGCGGGTTTTGCAGCGGTCTCTTCCGGTGATAATTCCAATATCATTGCGGCGCGGGTGGCACGGGAAACCTTCGGGGTTACCAATACGGTGGTGCGCGTGTATGACCCTTCGCGCGACGCCGTTTTTGAGCGCCTCGGTTTTGACACCGTTCCTACCGTGCGGTGGACGGTAGATCAGGTGTTGCACCGGCTCATCCCCCTGGGCCCGCACCGCGTGTTTAATGACCCCGTAACCGGGATTTCGCTCATTGAGGCCGATCTTGATCCTTCCTGGTATGGCCGGCCGGTTGCCGCCTTGGAAGCGGCCACCCAGGCCCGGGTGGGCTATGTGCAACGCGGCTCGCGCGGGTTGATGGTGAACGAAGAAACAATTATTCAAGACGGCGATATTGTGAAACTTGTGGTTCCGGCTGAACGTGCCAGCGGGGTACAACACGTGCTCATGAATAATGCGGATGCGGCCGAGGCGGAAGGTAGCGGCGTTAAAGATGCTGCGGGTGCGGCACAGAAGCACGGCTGGTAGGAGCAAGCGATGAAAATTTTGGTGGTGGGCGCCGGAGCGGTAGGCCTTTCCGTGGCCCGCGAACTTACTGCTTCCGGTAATGAAGTGTCGATTATTGACAAAAAACCTTCGGCGATGCGGATTTCTTCCGTTCCGGACGCATCGTGGCATTTGGCGGATGCCGGTGAACCGCCCGCGTTAGCGGAAGCAGGAGCTGGAGACGCCGATATTGTGGTAGCCGCAACCGGGGACGACAAAGCTAACCTCGTAGTCTCTTTGCTAGCCAAAACCGAATTTGGGGTAGACCGCGTGATTGCCCGCGTCAATAATCCGCGCAATGAATGGCTGTTTAATGATTCTTGGGGTGTGGACGTAACGGTTTCGACCCCGCGAATCATGGCTTCTTTGGTAGAAGACGCAGTGGCCGATGGCTCTTTGGCACAAGTGTTGAGCTTCCACCAGTCCGGAGCTGCCATGTGGCAGGTTACAGTTTCAGAAGGCGCCCCGGTAATTGGGAGCACAGTGCGTTCTCTCGTGCTTCCGGCAGGGGTAATAGTAAATGCGATCGTGCGTGATGGGGTGCCGGTTAATGCCGACCCTGATTTGGTGTTTGCGGACGGCGACCAAGTACTATTCCTCGCCGGTCCGGAAGCCGCAGATATAACCGAACTGCAAAGCCTGTTTCTCCCCGCCAGCGAAGATACGGCCGCACCTGGTGCCACCAGCGTTCAAGGTGCTCCCGGGACCGGTGCGAGTGCAGGTGTCAATCCTGCAGCCGAATCACGCAATTAGAATCCGGGACCCTGCTAAGAGGGCTGTTCGAGCACGGTGTAGCGCGGGTTGTAGGCCAGGCCCGGGCGGTTGGCGGAATGCACGGCGTCGAAAAGAATGCGCGAACCTACCTGGATACAACGTATATCGCGCCGTCCCAAAAAACACAGGGTGACCGGCACCCCCGCGGTGGTATGCACATGTACTTGTACCGCCGGGTTCGGGCCGGCACCCGGGTAGGTTATGGCGGTAACTTCACCTTCTGCGCGCAAACGCGCCACTGCTAGCGGACCTCGCTAATTTCCGGGCCGCGCACCGGCAAGTTCTGGGGCGGATTACCTGCTCCCTGGCCTCCTGCCGCTTCGGTCGCGGCTTCGGCGTCGGCTTCCGCGGGAGAAGTAGGTAGCTGCAAGGGAATTAGTTCGCGTACGGGTAACGGGCGCGAACCGCGCACGACGACGAGGTCGTCCAGCACTTTGTGGGAAACTTCGGCGGCCACCTCGTTATTGAGGGCGGCCTTGCCAGTCAGGCCAATCCGCAACAGCCACCGCGGCCCATCAATACCGAGGAACCGTACCGGCACGCGAGTTTTTTCGTTTGGCCCGGGCATCATCGCCCGCAACTCTTTCCCGTATTCGCCTTCTACTTCCGTGAAACGGCCCCCTTGCGCCACAATCGATTGGGCTACGTCGGCGCGCACGGAATCCCAAATTCCAGCCGATTTCGGCGCTGCAAAAGCTTGCAATTGCACACCGGAATCTTCGAACTGGTAAACCACTCCGAGCACCGTCTGCTTATTGCGATCCACCGAGAACTGTAATTTGGCACCAGGAACCGGCGGTAACAAGAGACTTCCTGCATTCACCCGATCGGGATTTTCTGGAGCATCTGCCTCATCATAGGGCCCCGGCCCGGCCACTTCCGGACTGTCGGCTACAACCGGGCTCTCCGCTGTTTCCGCTGCTTCGTCCGTCTTCCTCTTCCGGCGCCAAAAAAGCCTCATATCGTCCTTCCTCAGTCCTCGCTGCTGCACCATTGCACAGCCCTTGCCTTGTGCAACCTCAACGCGCTTTCACTTTGCCAGCAACTGTGCCCGTGCGGGCAACCTGCAGGCATTACTGAAACCGGTCTGCACGCTATCGCACGTACCTTGGCTTTCCCCGTAAGCCCGGAAGCTTTCCGGTCGGCCACACGCTTTTCTCGTAAGCGCTTGGCCCTAGCCTAGCGACAAGTATGCCACCGCAAGCAGGGCCTTCCGATTAGGCCCGCGCTGCCACACAGTAGTGCGCGCCACCGCACCAGGCCCGCGCTGCCACACAGTAGTGCGCGCCACCGCACCAGGCCCGCGCTACCCAACTTGGGTAGTGCGCGCCATCGCTACCACACAATGGACCACACAGCGCGCGCTAGCCTGCACGTGGGTGAGTTTAGAAAGCGCAATCCATGCACACCGGCAAACCATCTTCCATATGGTCGAGCTGGGAGCGGTGGTGAACTAGGAAGCACACCGAGCAGGTGAACTCATCATCTTGCGCGGGGATAACGTTGACGGAAAGCTCCACATTGGAAAGATCCGCGCCCGGGAGCTCAAACCCCTCCGCGGCTTCTACTTCATCTTCGTCAACATTGCTGGACTGATCTGATTGGCTGGTGAGTTGCTGAAGGGATTCTTCGCGCAGGCCCTCATCCTTATTGCGCGGTGCATCGTAATCAGTTGCCATCTGCTATTCACGCTCCATCCATGTGTAGCATTCTTGGGTTCTAACAGGGCGCACGCTACGCGCCGCTCGGTCTGCTACCTTAACGCGGCGAGCACCACATTGTTCCCTCATTAATTCGTAATCGCGCGCTCAGTGTAACAGCGCTTTCCCGAAATGCAAACGAATGTCTCGCCGGCGAAACTTTTTGGGCTAACCCACACGGCTTCCTTCCGTGTGTTCAGCAGGTTTTTGCCGGCCTTTTGCTCGCCCGCAAACGGCCATCGCGTGTGTAGCCCGTACCAAGGTCCCTGGATTTAGTTACCGTCCCGAGAGCGCCACAGGTAGTTATGTGTTGGGACAGGTAGTTAAGTGTTGGGGTACTGAACGGATTTTGAAAAATCTAGGACGTGGGTCGGAGGTGGAAGCGCTTTGGGGCGGGTAGAAGCACTTAAATATGGCGAACACACCGCCTAGCATTTGCCAGTTTCGTGGCGTTAAATGGCAGTCTTGGATGAGATAAATGCGTGAGTTACAAAGGGATGACATGAAGAAGCTCGAACTCCTCGGTTTACAGCCAGACGGGGAAAACCTCACTCTTAATGATGAGGACGGAAACCGTTACGTTCTTCCTGTAACGGATGATCTTCGAGCCATGCTCCGCAAAGACAAATCTCCGCAAACGCTGGCAGCTGAACCGGCCCGGCAAATGACGCCGCGCGAAATCCAAGCTTTGATTCGTGAGGGGCGCACAATTGACGAAGTTTCTGATCTTTCCGCTCTCCCACCCTCGCGGGTTTCGGCGCTGGCAGGGCCGATCGAAGCGGAGCGTGACTATACGGCACGGCAAGCTCGCGCCTATCCGGTAAGTGAAGAATCGGGGGCCTTCACCGTGGAAGAGCTCGTAACTTCCCGGCTTTTGGCCCGCGGTGTCCAGCCGGAAGAAATCCAGTGGGACGCTACTCGCAAACACGGCTTCCCGTGGGTCCTTTATGCTCGTTTCACTTCCGGCGGGATCGACCGCGAAGCGGTGTGGAATATTGACCAAGATAATCGGCGGATCGAAGCGCTCAATGACGAAGCGTCTTGGCTTTCGGAAACCTCGCTCACTGCCGACGCCGGTCCGTGGCGCCCGGCTAACACTCCCCCGGTGGATACCGGCACGCTTTACACTTTCCCGCAAACTTCTTCCACTCCCGCCACTACTTATGGCGGGCCGGGCCAGCCCCCAGCTCCCGAGGTACCTGGCATCCGCGCAGAAGAACTCACCGAGATTTCCGGGCAGGCAGCAAGCCCGGGCGGCGCGCAAAGCCCCGCCTACTCCTGGGAGACTGGTGATGTAAACGCGGCAAATCTTGCTGCCGAAGCGGAAAGGCGGATGCGACCTTCCTCCACTATTGATGAAGTGTTGGCCTCTTTAGATCGCCAGCGGGGCATCAGCCGCCCCATGCCCGATGCGGATAATGACGTGGCACCAGATGAGTTCGACGGCGCACATCGCGCCCCCGAACAGCTCTACGCCAAAGATGCCACCGAAGGCGACGGGCACCCCGCGGAAGTTCTCCCCTTGCGGCCCCGCGGGCAACAAGAAACGGCTAGCGCTACTAGTACTAGCGCTAATAGTGCCACCGCCGCGGCGGGCACCGAAGCTACAGCTGATCTAAGCGATGCTGCCCTAAACGACGCTGACCTGGCCGGCGCCGAAACTGCCGCCGCTACTACCAGTACTGGGATCCCGGCCGTTACTGGCCAGGTGGATGCCACGGCCGCTTCTGCGGCACGGGCAGATGCCATAGCCCGGCACCCAAGTACCATTTCGGCATCGCATCACGGCGCTGGGAAAGGCCTGCGTTCGCGCGCAGCTCGCGGTAGCCGGCAAAAGTTCTTCTCCCGTTCCGGTGCCGCTACAGGCAGTAACGCACCCGGTGCTAACGGAAGCGAAAACAGCCCGGTCAGTGGGCACAGCCCGGCCGGTGCGCCCAGCGCAGCGAGCGGAGCTAGTGCCGGTAGCGGCAGTAGCGCGGCAAGCGGACTTAGCGCGGCAAGCGGACTTAGCGCGGCAAGCGGACTTAGCGCGGCAAGCGGACTTAGCGCGGCAAGCGGACTTAGCGCGGCAAGTGCTGCAAGCACCGCAGCTCCCGCTACGGCCGCAAGTGCTACCACCACGCCCGGAAGCGATGAAGAGGCTGCCCAGCGCCGGCAAGACGCCGGGGCACAAACCGGTCAGCAGGCCGCCGTTCGCACGCAAGAACAACCGAAGAAATCTTCGCGCCGGCGGGACCGGCCAGAAATGCCCAGCTGGGACGAAATCGTTTTCGGTAAGAAAAAGTAAGCAACAGCAGGCATCTGCCTAGGCTTCGCTCATGATCCACGGGACGAGCATTTCTTGCTCCGTGACCGAGCCGTGCACGCCCCGCATGAAGCTTTGGCCCGGCGTGCGCGTACGGGAATCAATCAAGGATAAATCCCCGTACTGGTAGGAAATCACGTCACCCAATACTTGCCGGGAAAACTCCGTAACTTGCGGACCATACAGGCCTTGCGCGATTGCTTCCGCTTTCGTAAAAACTGCGGCATCCTCTCCTAAATAGTCCCGCCACCGCGTCGCAATAGCGGCCGGATCTACACCCGGTTCGGCATATACGTGCACGCCCCGCTCTTCTCCCGAAGTAACGGCAATCCCTTCCCGTAAAGGTGCGACCGCGGCAATATCAATCCGCTCTCCCACATCCACCATGCCGTGGTCTGCAGTCACCGCAATCCGCGTCCCGGAAGGCAAAGCCCGGCGCAGTTCCCCAAGTCCTCGATCTAGTTCTTCTAAAGCATGAGTCCACGCTTCGGAAGCAAAACCTTCCCCGTGGCCGGCATGATCTACCTCCGACCAATAAAACACGCCAACTTTTCCGCCGTCGTGCATAAAAAACTGGCGGGCCGCGCGCACCCGAGCATCCAAACCATCCGCCCCCACATGCCGCATACCTTTCCACGCCGCACGCGTGAGCGGCGAATTAGCAAACCGCCGATCCTGAATAATTGCTACGCGCTCACGCTCGGCTGGTTCCAAAAGCTCTGCCACGCCCGGCACCGGTTGCCACTCTTCCGGCTCATAACCCGCATCCTGCCAGCTCAACAAGCTGAAACTGCGGCCGGTGCGCGGGGAACGCAAAGCATAAGAAAGCATGGAAGTAGCGCCCGGCAAAGTGCCGGTACCAATAGTGGTAAGCGCCGCCGCGGTAGTGGAAGGGATAGTCGAATAGAGCGGGGAAAGATGCTCCCACCCCCGCAAATTCGGGGCATAGCCGAGCCGGGCTTGCAGGTTCTCAAACCCCAAACCATCCACGAGCACAATGCACACCCGCGGCGCGCCGCCAAGATCTAGTGCGGCCGCATCGGCCCGGCAACGTTCCCAGGTCACTGCATTTGCTGCCGCTGGCGCGGAGGTGGTTGCCGCCGGCACGGAATTCGTTACGGAGACCGCGGGAGTAGTTGCGGAGGTGGTAGCACCGGAATTGGCCCGCGCGGAGGCAGTTGCGCCGGTGTGGGGCGCCGGCGTCGAAAAAGTAGCGCCGAGAGCAGCGGAAAGTACCCGGGAAATCGAACGCGAGGCAGGCGGCAAAAAACTCATGCCCCTAGCCTAGCCTCGTCGTATTTCTCACGCCCGCCCGTATTTCGCCGCGCGTGCCTTCTTCTCCCATTGCGCGCGATTTCAGGAGATAATGCAGTAATGGCGCAAAAAGGTTCAGCTTCAGTCTCCGAGCATATTGTTGATATTAGTGTTTCTGATGAGATGCGCACTTCCTTCCTCGAATATTCGTATTCGGTGATCTATGCGCGTGCCCTGCCCGATGCGCGTGACGGGCTCAAACCCGTGCAACGGCGGATCTTGTATCAGATGGGCCAGATGGGGTTGCGGCCAGATAAGGGCCACGTAAAATCCTCGCGCGTGGTAGGCGACGTGATGGGTAAATTGCATCCGCACGGGGATACCGCGATTTATGATGCCATGGTGCGGCTCGCCCAACCGTTTACGATGCGCCTCCCCCTCGTCGATGGGCATGGAAACTTTGGTTCGCTCGACGACGGCCCGGCCGCTTCCCGATATACGGAAGTGCGGCTCGCCCCCGCGGCTTTGGGCATGCTCGACAGCTTGGATGAAGACACCGTGGATATGGTGCCGAATTATGACAACACTTTGCTCCAGCCGCAGGTGTTGCCCGCCGCGATACCGAACCTGCTAGTCAATGGCTCTTCCGGGATTGCGGTGGGAATGGCAACAAATATGCCGCCCCACAATTTGGTGGAAGTGATTGCCGGTGCCAAATATTTGTTACAACATCCGGACGCTACGGTGGATGACCTTATGCGTTTCATTCCCGGCCCGGACCTGCCGGAAGGCGGGCGGATCGTGGGTTTGGATCCTATCCGCCAAGCCTACGAAACCGGGCGGGGTACTTTCCGGATGCGGGCCACGGCGAAGATCGAAAAAATTTCGGCCCGCAAACGCGGCATCGTCTTTACCGAACTGCCCTACTTGGTGGGCCCGGAAAAGGTAATCGACCGGATCAAAACCCAGGTGCAAGCCAAGAAGCTCAAAGGCATCTCGAATGTGCAAAACCTTACCGACCGTCACCACGGCACCCGGCTCGTCGTCGAAGTAAAAACCGGTTTTAATCCCGACGCCGTACTAGCCCAGCTATATCAACACACGCCATTGGAAGATTCCTTTGGGATAAACAATGTGGCTTTGGTAGATGGCCACCCGCGTACGCTCGGCCTAAAAGAACTCTTGCAGGTTTATATCGACCACCGGATTGATGTGGTACGCCGGCGCAGCAAATTCCGGCTTAATAAGGCCCGCGAAAACCTGCATTTGACGGAAGGCTTGCTAATTGCGGTACTCAATATTGATGAAGTGATTGCCGTAATCCGTTCCTCCGAAGATACGGCGGCCGCCAAAGCCCGGCTCATGGCCGTTTTTGATCTTTCGGAAGTGCAAGCAGAATATATCCTCGAACTGCGTTTGCGCCGGCTCACAAAATATTCGCAACTCGAATTGGAAGGGCGGCGCGATGAACTCCTAGCTACCATCGCGGATTTGGAAAGCATTTTGGGTTCGCAGGCCCGGCTCGAAGAAACCGTGGCGGATGAGATGACGGAAGTGGCACGCGAATACGGTACGCCCCGGCGCACCGTCCTCCTCGAATCTGAAACCAAGGTGGCCGATATGCCCCTGGAAATTGCTGATGACCCAACCTGGGTGATGCTTTCCGGTACGGGCCTGATCGCCCGCACTACCGGAGCAGATGCTCCGGATAATGGCCGGCCGCGTTCCTCCCATGATGCCTTGATCTCGATTGCGCCGACTACCGCCCGCGGGCGGATCGGCGTGGTTACCACGGCCGGCCGGGTGATCGCCGTAGACGTAGTGGCCATCCCCGCTGTTCCTGAAAATGCGGGAATCGCTGGCGGTTCGCGCGTCCGCGAACTCGCTTCCCTCGAAAAAGAAGAACAAGCCTTGGCTTTGGTAGAGCTAAGCGGGCCGAATGCGGAAGCCGGCGTTTTAACTTTGGTTACCGCTCAGGGCCGGATCAAACGGCTCTCGGATTCTCACCCAGAAAACCGGGACGTGGCAGAAGCGATCACCCTGGCCGATGGGGACTATGTGGCAGATGCGGCAATCTCTGCCGATACCGACCAACTGGTGATTATCACCTCCGATGCGCAACTACTGCGGTTCGAAGCTTCTTTGGTGCGTCCGCAACGGCGCGCCGGGCAGGGAATTGCCGGTATCCGGCTCAATCCGGGAGCGCGCGTGATCGCCCTCGGGGTGGCTCCCGCCAACGATATTTCCGGGACCATGGTGGTAACCATTGCCGGTAATTCGAGTGCTTTGCCGGGAACTACAGCAGGCAGTGCCAAGGTCACGCCGCTGGATCGTTTCCCGGCTAAGGGCCGGGGCACTATGGGCGTGCGAGCGCACCGTTTCTTGAAAGGCGAAGACGTTTTGACCATCGCCTATGTAGGCCCCGAACCCTTGCGGGCCGTGGCCTCCAACGGCAAAGTCGTAGAGCTACCCGAAATTGAAGAACGGCGCGATGCTTCTGGCACCGCGCTAACTAAACCGGTAGCGGCTATTGGCAGATAGCCAGCGGTCCCTGGCTGGTTGCGCTCGGTTTGGTGGCAGGAGGCCGGCTCGGCTTGCTAGCGCAACCGGAGCTGCTTGCCGCCGAAGCAATTTGCCGGGCCGCCGGGCCCATCCGGAGCCGCGCACAGCTGGAGCCGCTCGCGGGGCGTTCGCCGGGCGCTCCTGCGGTTCGCCGGGCGCTCGCCCGGGGCGGCCCGCTCCGCACAAACGACACAGGGCGGCCGGCTCCGCGCAAACGACACAAGGCGGCAGCTTTAGAGTTGTTTCAAGAAGACGCGCGTTTCGGTAGCCGGGGAAAATCCGAGTTTTTTATAGCGGGCCACCCGTTCTGCGGTATCTTCCGGGCCTGTTTTGGCAGCGGCGTCGTTATTGTTTGCGCCGGAGTTATTTTCCCCCGCATCGGCCGCACAGGTGCCCGCATCGGCTGCACGGGAGCCCGCCGGGAAACGGTTAACCGTCACGTCCATGGACGTATACCGCATCCCCGCGGCCTTTTGGGCCGTCATTGAAGCAATTAGCAAAGCCGAAGTGATCTCCGCACCCCCGTGTACGGCCAGTTCATCCACGTAGCCTTCCGGCCAGCCCAAGGTTTCCCAGTCTTGTTCATATTTGGCGGCAATTAGATAGCCGAGTACCCGAGGCCTATCCCCGCGCGTATCCAAAGCCAAAAAGCTCCAATCCCGCGCCAAATAGGTACGCTCCGCGGCCCACTGTTCGGGCGTCATAATCGTATAGTCGAGTTTTTCGGTGTGGAAAGAGTTATGGGTAGCCAAAGCCAGCGCATCATATTTTGGGCTCAGCTCCACCAATTCCACGCCTTTTGGCACCCGCAAGGGCGGCAATTCGTCATGCAAATACCGCCGCATTTGCACGTAGCTATATGCATGTTGGAAACCGAGCGCGGCTAGCTCCAAGGCCCTTTCGCTTTCCCAAGGTTCCACGTGGGTTACCGCTACTGCCGCGGCCGGGCTAGCACTATCTTTTGCCGCGGTCTGGTTCTCAAAATTCCCTAACTCGCCGGCCGCAACTAGTTGCCGGGCTGCCCATAACTGTTGCGAAGCCAATTCGGCTACCAGTTGGTTGTGTGCTTGCGGATGCACCGCCCCGGAAAGAATTACCGAAGGCCGCCCACTGCCCACCCCGAAACTACGCACCAGGCCAAAAGCTACTAGTTCCCCGCCCGGCCCGCGCCGGCCAAACGCATAGTAGGCGCGCGCCGGATCAAAAAAGCTTTCCACTTCTTCAAAAGATGTACGGAAAGGTGCGCCGTCGTGCTTTTGCACCCGGGTAAGAAAGGCATACACTTCCGCCGCGTTAGCCACGGCTATAGGTTCCCAGCCCGCGCTGAGCTCAGGTACATGCGCGGGTTGTGCCGGTGCAGGCATTCATCACCTCGATTTGTGTTTCGGATTCGCGGAAGGTGCGAGAATTAAGCAGCAAATGCGGAGCTTAGGCAAAGCTAAGGCCAAGCTTAAGCGGAGCTTAGGCATGGCTTAGGCAGAGCTTAGGCGGGGCCGCAAGCGCTCGGGGCAGGTTCTAGACTACGCGTCGATGGCTTCCAAAGACACCTTATCGGCGCCTTCCACAATAAACTCACGGCGCGGTGCCACCTCGGTACCCATCAGCATATCGAAAACCGATTCGGCTTCCTTTAGGGCAGCTTCATCTTCAATCCGGATCCGCCGCAAAGTACGCCGGGCCGGATCCATCGTGGTTTCCGCTAACTGGTTGGCGTCCATCTCCCCCAAACCCTTATAGCGCTGAATTGGTTCTTTATAGGTCCGCCCCGATTTTTCTAGTTTAGCTAGTTCGCGATGCAATTCCTCTTCCGAATAAGTGTAAATGTATTCGCCTTTTTTGCCGCCACGGCCCGCCACTTCGATCCGGTGCAGGGGCGGCACGGCCGCATACACGCGCCCGGCTTCCACCAAAGGCCGCATATACCGGAAGAACAAAGTGAGCAACAAAGTGCGAATATGGGCACCATCCACATCCGCGTCCGTCATCATAATGACCTTGCCATACCGGGCTGCATCCAAATCAAAAGTACGCCCCGAACCGGCCCCCACCACTTGGATAATCGAAGAGACCTCGGCATTACGCAAAATATCGGCCGGAGAAGCTTTTTGCACATTGAGAATCTTGCCGCGGATCGGGAGCAAAGCTTGGTATTCGGAATTGCGGGCCAGCTTCGCCGTACCCAAGGCCGAATCGCCTTCCACAATAAACAGTTCCGCTTGCGCCACTTCTTCTGAACGGCAATCGGCCAGTTTGGCCGGCAATGCCGAGGCTTCCAAAGCGTTTTTGCGCCGCGAAATTTCCTTATGCATCCGCGCGGCCACGCGGGCCCGCATTTCCGCCACGATCTTTTCCAGCAAGCGGGAAGTTTCGGTGCGTTGGTCGCGTTTGCGTGAATCCAGAATCTGTTCGAGCTGGGTGCTAACCACGCGTGAAACGATGCTACGCACCGCGGCCGTACCCAAGATTTCCTTCGTCTGCCCTTCAAACTGTGGCTCATCCAAACGCACGGTAACTACCGCGGTGAGCCCCGCTAAAATGTCTTCCTTTTCGATGCGTGGATCGCGGGCCGTAATCTTTAGCCGCCGCGCATTCTTTTCGATGAGCGCGCGCATGGTCCGCACCAATCCGGCTTCGAAACCTTGCTGGTGGGTACCGCCACCCGGCGTCGCAATAATATTGACGAAGAATTCTCCCTTCGTTTCATACCCGGTGCCCCACCGTAGAGCGATATCGACGGTGCAGGTACGTTCCACTTCTTCGGTTTTCAGGTGCTTCGTCTTTTCGTCCAAGACCTGCGCTTTTTCCGTGAAAGTATCCTCGCCTTGCAAGCGCATAGTGGCCGTGACCGCGGGATCTTCCGCCAAGAAATCCACAAAATCGGTAATCCCGCCCGCATACTGGAAAGTTTCTTCATGCCGGCCGTCTTCGCCCGGTGTGCCTTCCAGACCCCGTTCGTCTACGATCGTGATTTGCAAACTGGGAATCAGGAAGGCGGTTTGCCGTACGCGTTCCACCAGTTCGTCATAGTGGAAATGCGCATCGGAAAGGAAAATTTCCGGGTCTGCCCAGTAACGTACCCGCGTCCCGGTTTTCTTTTTCGGGGTTTTTCCGACGACGTCCAGCTCCGATTTGTGCGTGAACGGATCAAAAGCGGCGTCTGGCTGGGGTTCTTTTCCGTTATCTTCGAACCGGCCGGGTTCGCCGCGCCGGAACTGCATTTGATAGGTTTTCCCATCCCTATCTACCTGCACGTCCATCCGCGCCGAAAGGGCGTTTACCACGGAAGCACCCACCCCGTGCAAACCGCCCGAAGCAGAATATGAACCGGTGCCGAACTTCCCGCCCGCATGTAATTTGGTATAAACCACTTCCACGCCCGATAGGCCCACCCCGGGAACCGTATCTACGGGTACCCCGCGGCCATTATCGGCAACCTCTACCGATCCATCCGCGTACAGGGTGATCTTGAGCTCGGAAGCATAACCTTCCAAAGCTTCGTCAACCCCGTTATCTATCAGCTCCCACAAGCAGTGCATGAGGCCCCGCGAATCGGTAGAACCGATGTACATGCCGGGCCGCTTACGAACGGCTTCGAGCCCTTCTAAAACCTGCAGATGACGCGCTGTATATGCTTCCGTAGTTGACACGCCCGCCAGTTTACCGAAACTCTTGTTCGAATCGGCCCTCCGCCGCGCGTTTACCCCGCCACCTGGCGCAAACGCGCCGCCAGGACCGGAAAAATAACCCGCCGCGGGCCCAGCACTTAGCCGGCACTGCCGCGACGGGAAGAAGCGGCAAATTTTTGCCGCTTGCAGGTTTCTATCTATCTATTTAATTATTTGATGCGGTCACGTTCATCTTGAATTTCAATCGCGCCGGCACTGAGCTTATCGAGATGTTGCGAAGCATGGTGCCCGCAGAAATACAGTTCTCCATATGGCATATGTACACGCACGTATGCCTGTGCCCCGCAGGCATCGCACCGGTCCCGAGTGGTCAGAGTCCTCGTTTCTTGCAGTGTTGTAGTCACATATACATCAAAGCATGAACCGGCCCAAAAATTCCTGCCGGGACGGCTAGGTTCACCCGCCGGGAAATTTCCGGGCTGCTACTGCCCCGCTATTTCGCGGCTTCGCCTCCTTATTTGAGGAGTCGCTCTCATCTCGTGGCTTTCGGGATGACTTGGGGCCAGGTCAGCTTAGACTTCCGGCATGATTCCTTCCGTGCCATCTAGTAGCGGTTTTGCGGTGGTGGACGTGGAGACCACCGGCCTGGATCCGCGAACCGATAGGATCGTGCAAATCGGCGTCGTCTCCCTTGATCGGCAGGGCTATAACCAGGGTGAATGGGTGAGTTTGGTGCAGCCAGGCCGGCCTATGGGAGCAACTTTTGTGCATGGGCTTACGGCGCAAGACGTGCGGGAAGCACCTTCCTTTACGGCGCTGATTCCGCAGCTAGAAGAGCTTTTAAGCGGCCGGGCAGTGGTAGCCCATAACGCACCTTTTGACGTGAGCTTTTTGAATGCGGCGTTTGAACGTGCTTCCTACCCGTTTGCGATTCCCGCCCAGGCCACCGTGTGCACGATGGAATTATCGAAAATTTATTTGCCGGAAGGCCGGCATTCTTTACCAGCAGCCGCAGAGCGAGCCGGAATACAGCTAACCGAACACCACCGTGCTTTGGCAGACGCGCGGGCCGCAGCGGGCCTCTTGCAACACTATTTGCAAGAAGAAGCTAAAGGAAACCACTATGCCGAGCATGCCATCGCTCGCGACGGGCGCGTCTGGAAACCAGCCGCCTGGGAAGGCGCACTTCGCGCTGCCATTGATATTTCCTGGCCAGAGCCGCTGTTCTAGTGCCGCGCACGTTGTAGCGCCGCGCACGTTGTAGCGCCGCGCACGTTGTAGCGCCGCGCACGTTGTAGCGCCGCGCACGTTGTAGCGCCGCGCACGTTCCTCGCACCGTTTTGGAAAGACAACGCTTCTCGGTATTCACAGCGCGGTTTCACACAAGATTTTTTGGCCCGGCTCGCACTACAAAAAATGGAAATGGCCCGGCAGGCACTGCGAACCGCGGAAATGGCCCGGCACGCACTGCGAAACCGTTTGGTTCCAGCAAGGCACACCGGGCCACTTAGTTTTGTAGTTGCGTTAGTTTTTCAGTTACGGCTTTGCCCGCGCGCTTTCCCGACCGGGCTGCTCGCACGCAACACCTGATTTTTTCTTTTAGCCGCGCTTTATTCGAGGTAATCGCGCAACACCTGGCTGCGGGACGGATGGCGCAGCTTGGACATCGTTTTGGATTCGATCTGGCGGATGCGTTCACGCGTCACGCCGTAAACCCGGCCGATTTCGTCGAGCGTCTTTGGCTGCCCATCGCTCAACCCGAAACGCATCGAAACCACGCCAGCTTCCCGTTCGGAAAGCGTATCGAGCACTTGCTGGAGCTGTTCCTTCAGCAAAGTAAAGCCGACCGCATCATCCGGATGTACGGCTTCCGAATCTTCGATCAGGTCACCAAACTCAGAATCTCCATCCTCCCCGAGCGGAGTGTGCAAGGAAATCGGTTCACGCCCGTACCGTTGCACCTCGATAACCTTTTCTTCGGTCATATCGAGTTCGTGCGCAAGTTCTTCCGTAGTGGGTTCCCGGCCCAGATCTTGCAGAAGTTGGCGTTGCACCCGCGCCAACTTGTTAATCACTTCCACCATGTGTACGGGGATACGAATCGTTCGCGACTGGTCTGCCATGGCACGCGTAATCGCCTGCCGAATCCACCACGTTGCGTAGGTAGAGAACTTGTAGCCCTTCGTATAGTCAAACTTTTCGACGGCGCGCACCAAACCCAAGTTCCCTTCCTGAATCAAATCCAAGAAGAGCATCCCCCGCCCGGTATAACGCTTCGCCAAAGAAACCACGAGCCGCAAATTAGCTTCCAGCAAGTGGTTCTTCGCCTGCCGGCCATCCCGAGCAATAATCTTCAGTTCCCGGATGTACTTGCGATCAGACGTATCAACCCCATCCGTATCGAGCAAATGCTGCGCATACAAACCGGCTTCAATACGCTTCGAAAGTTCTACTTCCTCTTCCGCATTCAGCAACGGCACCCGGCCAATCTGCTTCAGGTAATCCTTAACCGGATCAGCGGTCGCACCGGCAACATGTACGCGCACTGCCGGCTCATCAGACTCATCCGAATCCTTGACGGTGAAGGAACCCTTAATCCCGCGACTCGCCGTCGGCTTATCGTCCTTAAGTGCGGCTTGGGCTTCGGTTTCTTCCTCTTCCTCTTCTTCCTCTACTTCGCCGTCCTCAAGGTCTTCATCATCATCGACCAGATCAGCTTCGAGGTCATCTTCTTCATCCAGGTCTTCCAGATCTTCCAGATCCTCTTCATCGTCCAGATCTACATCGAGATCTTCCGGCAAAGTATCTTCGAGTTCTTCTTCTACTTCTGGTTTTTCTGGTTCCGCCTGGGCCTTCGCCGCCGACTTCTTCGTAGCCGCCGACTTAGTTGCCGTGCTCTGCTTCGCCGTAGATTTCGCCGCAGCCTTCGCGCCGGCCTTAGCCGGGGAGGCCTTCTTGGTAGTAGCTGCCTTCGTGCCGGTAGTCTGCGAAGCCGCCGCCTTAGTGGCAGTGGTCTGCTTCGCCGTGGACTTCTTGGCAGAAGTCTTCTTCGTTGCGGCGGTGGACTTAGCCGCCGTCTTCGTAGTGCTGGCCTTCGCGGCCGCCGTCTTAGTAGTAGAGGTCTTCGTTTCCGAAGCCTTCGTTGCCGCGCTCTTCGGCGCCGCCTTCTTAGCGGTGGCGGACTTCGCAGCAGTTGCCGCCTTGGTAGCAGTCTTCTTGGTTGCCGCCGCCTTCTTAGCGGTGGCGGGCTTGGTAGCAGACTTTGCCGTCGTACTCTTCTTCGCACCCGCCTTCGTACCGGTGCTACGAGAACTAGATTTTGCACTCGCGGACGTTCCCGAAGTGGAGGTTTTCTTCGCCCCCGACTTCGCGGAACCCGCCGCTGCCCTCGCACTACTCTTCCGCGTAGTACCGGACGCCTTTTGCGAAGTAGTACCGCTCCCCTGCGCTTGCGTTTCCTTCGCGTCCTGCACGGCTGAGTTTTCTGTGCTGGCTGACTTCGTGGCCACGAGACACCTTTCTGCTGACGACTATGCTTTCTGGCGTCCACTATGATCCCCCATAAAATAGCAGGAAACCAAATGGACGCACTTCGACCTACCAGTTAAAACGTCCGCATCCGCATTCTCATTCCCAGCAAACTCCAAAGTGGCTCGAAACACATCTACGCGCCTGGATTCCCGCCCCGCACTTTCCGTTCCCCGCTTCCCCGCCCCACACTTTCCGTTCCCCGCTTCCCCGCCCCACACTTTCCGTTCCCCGCTTCCCCGCCCCACACTTTCCGTTCCCCGCTTCCCCGCCCTATGCTTCCCTGCCCCACCCTTCCCCGCCCTACACCGCGCTCTGTTTTCGCCTGCTTCTCGTCCTCACCTCGTTCCTTCCCGATCTTCACCGCCGGGCGCGGAAAGCCACGGTGGTAGCGAAGCCCATTCCAGAGCGCGGGCCACCAAATTCGCAAGCGTGTAGTCCCGATCGGCGCGCAATGCTTCCCGGGCGCGCTGGCCCGCTAGCGAGGTCATGCCAATCCACCACGCAATATAGGCGCAGGTTGCCAAGGGGCACGGATCGTCATCCGGCGCGTAAGCGGCCACGGCGTCGCACAAACTAATCACCGCTTTCGCGCGCTGAATATGCGGGGCTTTATCTTTGATTTCTTCCATCGTGGGCCCCACCGCAATGTTTTCCAGCGCGGTGAGCGGAATTGGGGAAAGGGCGAGGCTGATCACCTGATCGCGCATCGTCGTGTCCTTCAAACCCGCGAGCGCGATTCCGGCTTCTTCCGCTGTGACCTCGATAGCGGCTTCGTCGGCGAGTTTTTCGGCGCGGGCCAGGAGTGTATTCCACATTTGGGTTTGCCTGCGGTTTTCTTTCCGACGCCGGCTTTCGTTGCGTATCGTGGTGGCTTTTTGGCGTTGTGCGGAAGTGTGGCGGCGGATGGCGCGAGAGGGTTCTTTTTCTAGGGGTGCGGATCCTTCGTATACGAAACTGGCGGCGGCTGGGGATTCGGAGAGGGTTTCCCAGGCGGCAAATTCTCCGCTTTCGACGTCGAAATAGCCGTCCTTATCGGCAAGGAAAACGTCTAGACTCCACGGCGCGGAGGAGGCGGCCCACATTTCGTCAAGTCTTTCCCCGGCGTGGGTGATCGCGTGCATGGCGGTTTTGTAGATCTCAGTGCCAACGAAGTTGCCGAGGTCTTCCGTGTAGATTGCGGCGATCACGCGTTGCATAGCGCAAGCTTGCACGGCATTGGCGATCGCGAGGCGAGTTTCGGGAAGTACGGGGCCGGCACTCAGGTTGATTTTCATGACCGGACCTACCGAGCCGGAAGGTGCAGCCGGACTATTGGGAGCGCATTGGGCCCCAAAAATGATCAGGTGGTTGTGCGGGTAAAAACCCAGGATATGCGGAATGACTGCTAGTGCTTCCGCGGGGCGTCTTAGAGTTATTGTCTGCATGTCCCCTATCTCAACAGGCGCCGGTTTTACTAGTCGGAGCCGGGCGGCAAACTGTGGAAAGCGTTTGCGTACCGCCACCTGTGGAAAGCGTTTGCGTACCGCCACCTGTGGAAAGCGTTTGCGTACCGCCACCTGTGGAAAGCGCGCGGGCCAGGTAAGGTAAATCGCATGGATTTGCACCTGGATGAGTACCGCACCCGTGTTGAGCAAAGAATTTCTGCCCGCCTAAGCAGCCTACGCCGTTTCGACGCGGTTGCTGGCCCTGCTTCCGAGTTGGTGGATTCCTGTTTGGAACTTGCCCGGGGCGGGAAACGCTCCCGCGCTGTTTTGGTGCTCGCCGGGTTCTTAGCTGCCAGTGCTACCGACCACGTGGCCAGTGCTACCGACCATCCGGCTCCGCGCAGTCTTGCCCGAACCTCTTCCAATAGCGCCGAACAGGCTGAGTGCTGCGCCGCTGCGCATAGCAATATTGGTGCTACCGCGCCTACCGATGGTGATGCCACTGGGGGTAGCGATAGTTGTTTCGCTGGGCAAACCGAGATCTTGGGCGCTTGGCGCGAAGCGCTGGCCCGGGCGGGCGCCGGCGTCGAACTGTTTCATTTAGCGGCGCTCATCCACGACGATCTGATCGATGCTTCCCCGGTGCGGCGCGGGGTACCTACCGTCCAAGAACGGTTTGCCGATTTCCATGTTTCCCGCGGTTGGGATGGTTCCGGTACTGTTTTCGGGAGCGCTATCGCCGTGATCGCGGGCGACGCCGTCCTCGCTCAAGCCTGCACCGAAATCGCGAGCGGGCAGGATCTGGCCCAAAAACTCTCCGCCACTACGGCCGGGGTGGAAACTTTGACGCTGGAAAACTCGGCGGTGGCGGCCTTCAACCTCATGGCCGAAGAAGTTGCCTACGGCCAATATTTGGATTTGCGCGCGGAAGTAGAACCGGCCACGGATCCGATTGCGCGTGCCTTCCAAGTGATCCGCTACAAAACGGTGTCTTATTCCGCGCTATATCCGCTCCTCATCGGGGCGCGGCTCACCGGCGCCAGCACCCCGGAACTCGAAGCTACCCTCACGGCTTTTGCGGTGCCTTTCGGGGAAGCTTTCCAATTGCGCGACGACGACTTAGGCATTTTTGGCGAACCGGAACATACGGGCAAACCCGCAGCCGGCGATATTACCGAAGGTAAACACACCGTGTTGCGTGCCCTAGCCGAAAAGGAACTATCCTCCAGCCAGCGTGCATGGTTGCAATCCCTGCAAAAAGAAAAAGGTGGCATGGTGGCGCTCGCCGATGCGGAAGTGGCACAGGTACGCAAACTGTTCATCACGAGTGGAGCCCGGGACGCACACGAAGCACTTATTGCCCAACGCGAGGAGGCCGCCGGCGCCGCCCTGGAAAAGCTTCCCGCGGCCAGCGCGCAAGTGCTTTCTAGCCTGCTCACCTCTTTTGCCGGCCGCATCTACTGACCAACTGTTCTATGCGCCGGCCACTTCTACCGACTAACTAGTTCGAGCTTGTTCTAACTAGCTCTAACTAGCTCTATCTAGCTAAAGCCGGACTATAGCCCGGGGCATAGCCTTCGTGCTAGCTATCGGCCGGGGCTTATCCTTCTATAGGCCGGGATCTACCCTTCGTGCTAGCTATAGGCCCGTAATTTAGCCTTGCATTGCCAGCAGCCACTAGAAAGCCCAGCAACTACTAGAAAGCTGCGACTAGAAAGCTAAGCCGGCGATCACGCGGCGGACCGCGTGCGTTTTCCCATCGAGCAGGGCTTGCATGGGTGTAGTTCCCAATTCGAGATCCTCGCGCAACAACCAGCCTTGCGCTTCGGCGTCGTTATACCCAGAATCTTTGAGCATCGTGAGCGTGCCGCGCATCGAAGGCAGCGGAATAACGGCACCATCTTTTTCCACTAGCATCCGCGAATCGACCATGAGGTCCCCACCTTCGGTGCGGCGGGTAGCAAGCAGGCGCAAATCGCGGAGCATGCTACGCACTTCGCGTTGGGAAACATTGAGCGCTTCGCCCACTTCTCGTAAGGTCAACCAAGTCACGTTCTGTTCAGTCACACAACTAGATTACCGCTCGTACCGAGACTTTTGGAAAACAGGCAGCACACGGAGTTGGTTTCAAAAAACCGTCCCATAGTTCCTTGACTTTTTGATGTGATTCATGCAATTTCCCTAGCATGGCCGTGACATCTGACTCAAGATCAACTATTCTCACAGGTGTATTTATAAGAACGCTTATCTGCGCCATAGTTCGAGCTTCAAGGGAGAAATGAGGGCATATGATCGCTGATAAAGTGCGGGTTTTACGCCCACGCCGTGATCCGCTTCCCCACGAATTACGCGAAAGAATGAGCCGTGAGGTAGCGCCTTCAAAAGTCGAAACCCAAGAAATGGTGAACCGGATCGCTGCGATTATGGGAGTCAACCCCAAACTGGCGATGGCGCACGCCTATGTGGAGTCTGGTTTCGACGCCACTCTAGTTTCTCCCTGCGGAGCCGTCGGACCCATGCAAGTGGTGGCGGCTGCGGGCCGCTGGGCGGAACGCCTGGTAGGACGCGAACTTGATCTGTGCCTGCCGGCAGATAATATTACGGCCGGCGTTGCCATTATTCGGTACCTGCAACGCCACACGGACTCGGCACGCGAAGGAATCGGCGCTTATTACCAAGGTTTGCGATCGATTCAAAAGGTCGGCCCTTATCCCTCAACCCAAAAATATGTGATGCGCGTTTTGCAAGCCGCCAAGCGTTTCTAAGTTTTCTGTAAGCGGTGGCCCACGAGCACAAAACCGGCGCGCGCTAGGCCGGTAAGTGCAAATCCAGTAAGTGCAAAGCTCGCGGGCACAAAACCGGCGCGCGCCAGGCCGGCGCAAGATTTGGCGTGAGGGTTATAAGCCCGGATTTTTTTCCCGAATAAGGAGAGCCTTTCGGGCTTCCATAGGGTAATTTGTTGAGCGTGAGTATGCTTCCTGAGCTTGGGCAAACCGTCAATGACCGCTACCAGATTCTCGAAAAAATAGCGGCGGGCGGTATGGCCACCGTGTACCTGGCCCGTGACTTGTTTCTCGAACGCGATATCGCGCTCAAATTTCCGCACCCGCACCTAGCTAACCAAACGGTTTTCGTGCAACGGTTCCGCACCGAGGCACGTACCGCCGCACAGTTACGTGACCCGTACGTCGTCACCGTGCATGACCAAGGCACCTGGCACACCGGTGACAACGACACACCTTTCCTGGTGCTCGAATATGTTCCCGGCCCGACTTTGCGTGCCGCGCTTACCAATTGCGAAAGTTTTACCCTCGGCACTGCATTCACCTTGCTCGAACAAGTGTTGCGCGGGCTTGCAACCGCGCACGACGCCGGAATCATGCACCGGGATGTTAAGCCCGAAAACGTGCTCTTGAGTCACGCTATTGCAGCCGATAGTCCGGCCGATAGCATTCACGCTAAGGTGACTGATTTTGGTTTGGCACGGGCGGTTTCTACCGCCACTTCCGGCGCGAATCCTTTCGGAACCGTGGCCTATGCCGCTCCCGAAATTTTGACGCGCGGCCAATCTTCACCGGCCTGCGATGTTTATTCGGCTGGCATTATGTTCTACGAACTGTTGCGCGGGGAGCAACCATTTACCGGGCCGCATAGTGCCAATGTGGCCTATCAGCACCTGAACCGGCCCTTGCCGCTACTACGCGCCCAGGCCGGGTGGATACCCGAAAGTATCGACCGTTTGCTTACTCGCATGGCCGCAAAATCTCCGGCCGAACGTTTCCCTACCGCACGGCCCGCCCTGGCTGCCCTGCGTGAAGTGCGCGCCGAAATCCCCGACTCTCTTCTGCACCGGCGCATTACTTCCACCGCGGATGCCTCCGCACCGGCGTCCTTTGCACCAGCTGGGCCCCCGCCCACCGTTTTCCCCGGTACACCGATAACGCCGGCCGCACCAGGATCGCTGGCCGCACCAGGATCCCCGGCCACACCGACATCGGCGACGGTGCCAGTATCACCGCCCACAACGATCTCACCCACCACACCAATAACCACAGCAATGCCAGACGTGCTCGACGAAGCTGAGGCGCCCAGCGGAGTTGAGGCACCCAGCGGAGTTGAGGCACCCAGCGAAGCTGAGGCACCCAGCACGGCAACCATGCCATACACGTCTTCCTCACCGGAAGCGGCGCCGCAGGCGACGCTACAAGCGCCCGGCATGGCAACTACGCCATATACGCTTTCTCCGCCGGAAGCGGCACCGGCGAGAGCACCGCAAGCGCTACCGCAAGTTGCATCGCATGTTGCATCGCAAACGGTACCTGCGCCAAGTTTTGTTCCCACTCCGGCGCCTACCCCCGCAGCTGTGTGGCCGAACGCCGCCGATGGCACAGTTTCGATGCCGGATAGTGGTGGGCCTGCTGCCACCCGCATAATCACCAGTAGCCTTCCGGTTCCTGAAGACCAAACTGGCCATCCGGTTTCCGAAAACCAGAAAAACTCGCGCCGCGGTACCGGTTATGCGGACCAGTTGGTTCGCGCGGGCGGCGCTACGGTTGGCCAGCGGCGCGGACTTTGGGCTATGGCTTTGTCCTGTCTGCTCCTCGCGCTCGCGGGCATCATCTTTTTTGTTTTCGTACGGCCAAGTGCCCCTTTCGGGGTGGAGTCAAGCACCGTGGTAGTGCCGGAAGTTGCTGGGCTCTCGCTTACTGATGCACGGGTCCGGATTGAAAAAGCGGGTTTGGTGACCAGTAGCTTTGAAACACCAAACGGGCAAAAGATTGGAACCGTCCTGGAAACGGCGCCGGCTGCCGGAAGTGAAATCAGGGCCGGAGAAACAGTGCGGATAACTGTTTCTTCCGGCCCTGGCCAACACAAATAACTAGTTTTAGAGGCGGACGTCGCGCAACATATCAGCCACTTGGAAGGCAACTTCCAAGGACTGCTGGTGGTTGAGCCGCGGATCGACCAGGGATTCGTAGTTGTCCCCCAAGGTTTCTTCCACGATTTCTTCCGAACCGCCCAGAATTTCGGTAACGTCATCGCCCGTCATCTCCAGGTGGATACCACCCGGATGGGTGCCGAGCTTTTCGTGTACGGCGAAGAAGCCCCGAATTTCGGTCATAATATCGTCGAAACGGCGCGTCTTGATGCCATTGGAAGCCGTGATCGTATTGCCGTGCATCGGATCGGAAACCCAGGTGACCGGCCGTCCATCGGCCCGTACCGCTTCCACAACCCGCGGCATCCGCTCCACAATATTTGCGGCGCCCATCCGGGTAATAAAGGTCAACCGGCCCGGTTCCCCTTCCGGATTCAAAGCGTCGATCAGCGCAATCGCATCTTCCGGCGTCGCTTCCGGCCCCAGCTTCACCCCGATTGGGTTACGCACATGGGAAAGCAACTCCACGTGTGCTTCATCCAAACCGCGCGTACGCTCCCCAATCCACAGGAAATGCGCGGAAGTCATGTACGGCTGTTTGGTCCGCGAATCGATCCGCGTCATCGCGTGCTCAAAAGGCAAAACCAGGGCTTCGTGGGAAGAGTACAGATCGGTTTCCGTCAAATCCCGCTGCTTCATATCGACCCCAGCGGCCTCCATGAAACGCATGGCCCGATCAATTTCCTTAGCCACATTTTCGTACTTTTCGTACGCTGGGTTGGCCATAAAGCCCTTGTTCCACGAGTGCACTTCCGAAAGGTCCGCAAAACCACCCTTCGTGAAGGCCCGCATCAGGTTCAATGTGGCTACCGAATACAGGTAAGACTCGATGAGCCGCTGCGGATCATGCCGGCGCGATTCCGGCGTGAAATCGTAACCATTAATCGAATCGCCCAGGTAGGAGGGCAAAGTAACATCTCCGCGCGTTTCCATCGGATTGGAACGCGGCTTCGAATACTGCCCCGCCATTCGGCCAATCTTCACTACTGGCACCGAAGCGCCATAAGTGAGGATTGCGGACATCTGCAAAATGGTTCGCACTTTGGCGCGAATCCGCTCTGCCGTTGTTTTCTCAAAAGACTCAGCGCAATCGCCACCAAACAGCACAAAGGCCTGGCCCTTTTGGGCGCGGGCAATCTGCTCCTTCAATTCATCTGCTTCACCAGCAAAAACCAGCGGCGGTAATTTACGCAAATGCGCGATAACGCCGGCCAACTCTTCCGGATCGTCATAATCCGGCTGGTGCTTGGCAGGTTTATTCTTCCATGCGGAAAGTTCCGCGATCGCATTATTATCGGCGTCTTCGAACATATCGGGATTGTATACATATCCGCCCGTAAGCGGGTAAACATTCCAGCAAGCGGGAGTATCCTTCCCCAATTCGTGGCCATCTTCACGGTTTTATCGAGTAACTCGGTGCTTGCCGGGTATGGCGGGGCGCTTACGGTCTGCGCGGCGTCTGCTCGGCAACATCGCTGCAACCTCGCTGCACTTTCTGGCCTTCGGGCTGGCATTTTATCCGTGTTTACTTTCCTCAAAAATGGGCGACCACCGGCGGCGTCGGAAAACCATACTTCACGCAAAACTTCCCGGAAACATAAAACGCGAGCCCGGCAAGGCGCTAAAACCTTACCGGGCTCGCAGGCGTTATTTATATGTTCTGCAGAACAGAAACCGTTTACTTAGCGGGATGAGGTTCGATATCTTGTCCGATGGACCGCATGGTTTCTACGAACCAATCGGTGGTGATATCGAAAGCCTTGTGGCCTGCCACGCGGCTAAATTCGATATTGGTCAAAATGTTGCCGTTTTCTTCATCATGCCCGATAAGGCCCGGCTTGCCAGCAAGTGCGCACTCCACTGCCAGATCTACCATGCCTTTAATGAGCCGCAGGTCTTCCGGATTGGGCCGCGAAGCACGCGAATAGTAGCCCGACTTTTGCACATTGACCTTTTCCGCACCCAATTTGTCTGCAAACTGGCGGGCGAACCACTGGCCGGGATTAATCAAATCGAGCTTCACGTGGCCGAAGGGATCAACCGGAACTTCTTCGCCCGCAGCCTTCATTTCTTCCACGATTTCTTCCACGCCAGCACCTTCGGAAAGGAAAATATTTACGTTCCCGATCTCGTCCATAACGGCGCGCAGGCGCTTAGCTTCCTTCGCAATATCAATATGCATTTCCGGGAGGAACACGGCATGTACATCCCAGCGTTCCTTGGTGAGCCCGAGCGCGGGAGCATATTCTTGTTTGCCAACCCAATCGTGGTAGTACTTGGCGGCTTGAGCGGTGAGGTAACCACAATTGCGGCCCATCACTTCATGCACCATGAGCATGCGCGGGTTGGAACGGTGTTCCCCAATCACGTGGGCGGCAAACTTGGCTGATTCTTCCGCTGCCGTCCACGCGCCTAGCGATTGCTTGACCGGCACAATATCGTTATCGATCGTCTTCGGCAGGCCGACGACGGTCAACTCGTGGCCATGTTCATGCAGGTAATGCGCAAGATCTGCGGCCGTAGTGTTGGTATCGTCTCCGCCAATGGTGTGCAAGACGTCTACGCCGTCCTCGGTAAGCCGGTTTGCGGCAAATTCCAGCGGATCGGCGTCTTCGGGAACGAGCCCGCGTTCTACTAGATCCTTCTTATTGGTGAGCTTGACACGCGAATTTCCGATCGGTGAGCCGCCCCACTTGTGGAGCACGTGAGCTTGCGCGCGAGCCTGCGGAGTGACCTCGATATAGTTACCAGTGAGCAGGCCATGGTAGCCATACTGGTAAGCAATAATTTCTACATCAGGGACCAATTCGGTATACCGCTCGATGAGACCTCCCACGGCGGAGGAAAGGCAGGGAGCAAAACCCCCGGCAGTAAGTAGCGCAACTCGGCGGACAGTCATCTTTGAACCTTCCGTTTCCTGAAAATACCAATCGGGTAGCGGCCCGAGCCACTACCGTCCTTAGTTATCCTACAGGCGGCTAAGCTGATCTTCATGGACCAACGAGCCGAGGAACCGCAGGATAAAGATTTCGACGCCGCCTGGGAAGATATTTCCCGCCAACTCGAAGCAGAATTCGCTGCCGACTCCGAAACTACTACCGCGCCGCCGCAGAATTTGCCGCCGCATACACCCGCGTCCCCGGAGGATAACGCCCCGCGGCCATTAACTGGCGAGCAGCAAACCGCCACAGCACCAGGGAAGTTTACGCCCGCCTTTGCAGACGCCGTTTCACATACTGAGAATTTTGCGCCGCGCCCGGCCGGGCCGCGCGATTGGAACCCAGCCCCTGAAGATTTAGAGGACGTGCCTTTCGCAGAAGGCCACGATCCGGAAACTTTTGCGAGTTACAACCCGCCGCCTGCTCCCACGCATCCGGCCGCACCATGGCTATGGGGTGGCTCGGGCCTTGCGAGCGTTCTTGCCATATTGTGCCTGCTCGGGTACTTGCCATATGGCACGTTTGGTGCTGCAGTTTGTGCTCTGGTTGCTTTAGGCCTCGTAGGGGCGGCGGTTGTTTGCACCTCCCCTGCCCGGGAAGATACCGATCCTTTCGACGACGGCGCCCGCCTCTAGCCAGTTACTCAATTTTTACTCAGTTTTGATTCCGCCCGCCCTTAGCTATCACGGCTCAGCTCCGCGGTTCTGTCCGCTGGCAAACCGCGGAATTAGTCCGCGCACACAAATCGCGGAACTAGTACCCACCAATTCCGCGAAACCGTACACACACAAACCGCGGATTTAGTCCGCGCACCAATTCCGCGAAACCGTACACACACAACCCGCGGGATTAGCACCCGTACAAAAACCACGGAATTAGCACCCGTACACAAACCGCGGAATTGGTGCGCTGTGCGTAAGCTGATGGGGTGACGCGCGAATCTTTGTGAAAGGACTGCGAAAATATGCGAACTGGCCGGGCGTCTCGTAAGGATTATCTTGATCTTGATCCGGCTCGGATTCACCGGGAAGGGGCGGCCCCGCCCGCGCCTGAACAGCTTACTTTTACGGATTTGGGGCCAGAACTCAACGAAGTGACTTTTATCGTCGTCGATCTGGAAACCACCGGAAATAAACCGGGTTTGCACGCGATCACGGAAATCGGGGCGGTGAAAACACGCGGCGGAGAAACCGTGAGTGAGTTTTCTACTTTGGTGAACCCGGAAGTGCCCGTCCCGGCTTTTATTGCTTCCCTCACCGGGATCACTACCGCGATGACGGTAACCGCCCCAAAAATTGCCGCCGCGCTACCCGCGTTTTTGGATTTTGTGGATCCGGATTCCCGCCCGGTTTTGGTGGCTCATAATGCGCGTTTTGATATTGGGCATTTGCGCGGCGCCGCCCAAGCTTTGGGCCTGGATTTTCCCAGTTTGCCGGTGCTTGATACTTTGCCCCTGGCACGCCGCGTGTTCACGCGGGAAGAGGTGCCGAACTATAAGCTCGGTACGCTCGCCGGTTTTTGCCGTGCCACGCACAGCCCCAGCCATCGGGCTTTGGCAGATGCCCGGGCAACCGTAGACGTGCTGTACACGATTTTGGGGCGTTTGGGCCCGCGCGGGGTCACTCATATTACGGATTTGTTTGCGGCTTCCAATCCGGTGCCCGCCCACCGGCGCCGCCGCGCCTACCTTGCCGATGGGCTTCCGAAAGGGCCCGGCGTGTACCATTTTCTGGGGCCGCGCGGCGAAGTTTTGTATGTAGGCACCTCGAAAAACGTGTACAAACGCGTGCGCCAATATTTCACCGCCGCAGAAACGCGGGGCCGGATGGCCGAAATGGTGGACCTGGCCGAAAAAGTGGAAGCCTTCCCTACGTCTACTGCGGTGGAGGCCGCGGTAGTGGAATTGCGGCATATAGAAAAATATGACCCGCCCTATAATCGCCGCTCCCGCCGGCCTAATTCGCAACCGTGGCTGGTTTTGGACCGCAAACCTCGCACCGGCGAACCGCATATTCGGGTGGCGCGCGGCATCCCTAACGCAGACATCGAAAACTGTTTAGGGCCGTTCTTTTCCGGTGCGGCGGCCCGGCGCGCCAAAGAACTGATTTGTTTAGAAGCAGGCCTGCGCGAAGGGGGTTTGCAGATCCCGCGGGCCACCGATTTTTCGGATTCGCCATGTACGATTCCCGGGCACGTACCTGGCTCTGCACCCGGGCAATGTGTTTTGCCACCGCGCGGCACGGCGAATCCAGTTGAGGTTGCTTCACGGCGTGCCGCCCAGATTTTGGCTGGAGACGTAGCATCCGTATGGGAGCACCACTTGGCTTTGATCCGCAAACTCGCGGCCGCCGAAAACTTTGAGCAAGCCGCAATCGAACGCGACCGCCTCGCCGCGCTTATGGGCGCTGCCCGGCGCCGCGAAAAACTCTTACCTTTGTGGCGCAGTTCCCGGATTATTGCCGCCCGGCGCCGCGATTCGGGCTGGGATATCGCCGTTATCTGTTGGGGACGTCTCACCGCCGCAAGTTTTTGTGCCGACGCCGCACGCCCCGCCCTCCCGCTAGCCTCGCCGCAAACCGGCACGCGAACAAATGCTGCGGCAAGGCCTCCAGCAGGCACGCCAGCAGATGCCGCAGTGCGGGCGCAAACAAGTACCGCCGCACGAGCAGAACCAAGTACCGCCGCACGGGCGCAAACCCGGGTGCCGGCCGCTGATATTCCGCGACAGGCACAGTTGCTCGAACAAAACGCGGAATTAGTAGACCGCCCGGAACGGGCAGCGGGTTTAGCAAGTAGTGAGGAAACCGAGATTTTGGCGAACTGGTTGGCAGATCCGCGCACGCGTATTTTGGAACATATCGGCACCATGCCACTAGGAGTGCCCGTGCAGGGCGCGGCACGTTTCCGCCTGCCCGCAAACCTGCGCCAGCTTCCCCGCAATAAATAAACTTTGGCCGGCTTTGCTTGGCCCGTAAGTTCGGACCCAGCAAAGCCGGCCAATAATCGTTTTATTTTCCGTTCGTATTGTTTTAGCAAACGACTGGTTCTAGTAGCCGCCTGGCTTTAGTAGCCTGCCGATTTTGCTAAACGGCCGGTTTTAGCAGCCAGCCGGTTTTAGTAGACGGGTAGTCTTAGTAGACAGCCACGATGTCTGCTACCACGCCCATGGAGGCCGTGTCTGGTTTGTTCGGATCAGGCACGCCAATGTAAACGCGCGATCCGGCCGGAACTCCCTGCAAATTCTGGCCAAAGAGTACGTGATCGGAAGGGAAGACGCGCGGGCCGGAAGGCGTGCCTTGGGCCTGCGGTTTCCAGGTGGATTCAGCAACCGAAGAGTTATCCCAAGAAACTGCTTCGAACTGGACTACCACCATCGATTTTTCCTTGATCGGCTGGCCCGTGCCCCGCGCAATCACCTTCGTGGTGATTTCCTGCGGCGCTGCTTGGCCTTCCTTGACCGCCAGGTCCGTTACCGGCTGACCCAACTCTCCCTTGTACTTGACCGGCAAAGAATCCGGATCGGTTTCTACCTTGGCATCTGCCTGCCCGGCCGAATCGCCCTGCCAGGCCCCGTTAACTTCCACGTAGAAAGCGAGCGTGGCATTCGGTTCGATTCCCTGCGTACCGCTTTCGCCATATCCGAGCTCCGGCGGGATGGAAACAATGAACTTATCGCCCACGTGCGAATCTTCCAGCACCGTAGACCAGCCCTTGATTACCCCACCTACCGGGAAGGATGCAGCCGCGCCCCGTTCAAAGGAAGAATCGAAGACCTTCGCATCACCCCACTGCTGGCCCACATAGTTGACCACTACCGTAGAAGCCGCGGTAATCTTCGCACCCGTGCCTTCTTCCAGTTTTTCCACTCGCAGATCGGCGGGCTTTTCTTTCGTTGGGAACTCGAGGATGGGCTGGCCGGCGTCGTTCTTCGCCAGCTTTGGCATTCCCTCACTCGTATAGTTGATCTCTACTGGAGCTGCACTTTCGGTAGCTGAAGCGGTAGCTTCTGCAGAAGCCGAGGCCGAAGCGTTGGCATCAGAATTAGCACCACCCGAGCAACCGGCCAATGCTAACCCTACAGCGGCCAAAGAAACGGCCAGGATCGATTTACGCATGCTTTTCACCCAAATTCTTCAACAACAATGCTTCTGCCAGAATAGCGTTACGCCAGTCGCCCAGGTGTAAGGATTCGTTGTGGGCATGTGCACGAGTGTCGGGATCTTCCACCCCGGTAATCAGAATTTCTGCTTCCGGGAACACTTCATGTAGATCCGCTACGAAGGGAATCGAACCGCCGGTACCAATTCCCACCGCGTGATGGTCAAAAGCTTCCGATAGTGCATCGCGCATAATCTGCGTTGCCGCTGCCCCACTATTCACCTTGAAACCGGGGCCGGCTTCCGCCACTTCAGTAGTTACCTGCGCTCCATACGGGGCGTGTTCGTGCACGTGCTTTGCCAGAAGTTCGCCGGCTTCTTGCGGATCTTGGCCCGGTGCTACGCGCAAAGAAAGATAAGCCTTGCACACTGGAATAATCGTGTTGGAAGATTCGGCGGTAGAGGTCACGTCCATGCCGATCACCGAAATTGCCGGCTGCGTCCACATCCGCGAGTTATACGAACCGCGCCCAATAATCTGCATACCTTCCGGGATTCCCGCGTCTTGCCGCAGATCGGCCTCGGTGTACTCCACCTCGGCGTCGTCCCAGCTTTGCAAACCGGCAACCGCAACCGCTCCGTCTTCATCATGCAATGAGGCAATAATGTGGCTCATTGCCGTCACCGCATCCAAGGCCACCCCGCCAAACATGCCGGAATGAATTCCGTGGCTCAAAGTGCGCACTTCCACGCCGAGCCGTACCACCCCGCGCAAAGAAGTGGTAAGTGCTGGTTCGCCAACCTTCCAGTTACTCGAATCGGCCACCACGATCACATCGGCCGCCAAACGCTCCCGATATTCTTCCAAGAAGGCGTGGAAGGTGGGGCTCCCAATCTCCTCTTCACCTTCGATAAACAAGGTCACGTTCACGCCGAGCTCATCGCCCAGCGCGAAAAGCGCACCCATATGGACCATGACGCCCGCCTTATCATCGGCCGCGCCCCGCGCGTACAAGCGGCCATTACGTTCCGTTGGCTCAAAAGGTGGTGTTTCCCACCCCTCGGCGGTGCCTTGCGGTTGCACATCATGATGCCCATACAGCAACACCGTGGGTTTATCCTCCCCCACCTGCTTATGTGCCAATACCGCCGGCCGGCTTTGCAAACCAGAAGGCGCAGTCACCTGCACTACTTCGGCTTCCAAACCGCGCTCACGTGCCAATTGGGCTACGTATTCTGCGCTTTTGCGTACTTCCGCTTGGTCAAAAGCGTCTGCCGAGATCGAGGGGATACGGATGAGATTTTCGAGTTCTTCACGATGGTGAGCCAGTTGCTCATCCACCTTTTTCGCCAGATCTGAAGTCATAGGCTTAGCCTAGCGCGCCGCCGTGCTTGCCCGCGGTAACTTCCTATCGTGGCCCCTGTTTTTCCGTGTTTCCGTATCTGTTTTTCCTACTGTGTTTTTGACACCTACCGCGCACTGGCTTCGGTGCAGTGCGGCGAGATAGCAGTGCGGCTAGATAGCAATGCGGCGAGATAATCGTTTCACCACACAGTATTGTTTGTGGCGGAATTGTTTGTGGCGGATGTTGGTTTGTTCTCGGGGCGGTTGTGGCACGGTGTTGTTAGTGCCTACGGATGCCCCGCGGTTTCGCGGTTGCGTCCGACGCAGTTCGGGTTACGGCGTCGTGAGGATTACGACGTCGTTAGAGTGACGAAGAGACGGTCGTAGGCCGGCGTCGCGCACTTTTTTCTGGTGAACACGTAGACTTGGCGCGGCAAGATTATTGGCAAACTGAGAAAGACTGCGCATGGCACTTTTTGGGAAGAAAAAAACCGAACCGGAAGAAAAACCGGAAACTTCGGCGCCCGCACAGCGGCCGAAGGGCTATACGCCGGGTAAGGGACGGCCCACCCCGAAACGTAAGGACGTAGAACGCCGCAATCGGCGTCCAATCATTTCCGAAAAATCCACGTTGACTCGGGAAGAAAAGAAGATCCTCAAGGCGGAACAGCGTGCCCGTTCCAATGAGATTTACGAACGGCAACAAAAGGCCATGCGCGAAGGTGACGAAAAGAATATGCCGGAGCTGCATCGCGGCCCTATTCGCCGTTTTGCACGTGACTGTATCGATTCGCGGCGCCACTTTGCGACCCTTGTACTCCCCTTGCTCGCCATTATTTTCATTGGGATTTTCGTGTTGCGGGCCAACCCGGTGGTGATGCAATACTTCGTGTGGGGAACTTACGGTTTGCTGTTCGTAATGCTCTTCGATGGTTGGTTGGCCGCGTATCGCGCTCGCACCCTAGTGGCACACAAGTACGGGGCGGACAAAGTTCCAGATCGCACGATTTCCCAAATGTGGGTCCGTACTTTCTATCCGCGCCGCTGGCGCATGCCGCGCCCGCAGTGCGCAATAGGTGAATATCCCGAGGGCGGAGCTCCGGAAGATTTGCGAGCCGCTCGCCAAAAGAATCGGGAAGATCGGCGCCAGGCGCGGGCCGAAAAGCGCGAAGAAAAGCGCACACTACGCCGCGCTAAGAAAGAAAAATAAGAGAAACGCAACCCGCTTGCCGGGCTGGCCCCAGTTCTTCCTGGCCAGCCCGGCTTTTTTCGTGCCCGCCCGGCTAGCGTAAGTTAGCTGCTCCGCCAGCTAGTGTGAGGTGTCGGCCCTACTAGTGCGCGCTTTCGTTCCCATTCGGCTAACCCGAAGTCCCGCCCGGCAAGTACAAGGTTAGGCGGCTTCGCGCATTTTTTGGAGGTTTGAGGGCCGGGACCATAGCAACCAGGCCAGCGCCAAAATCGCGCCGAGCGTGGGCAGATAAAAATAGGTTTCCCCGCCTCGATACCAGGGATTGACGGGCACAAAAGCATCTGGGAACCCCACGCCGAAGAAAGGCAAAGCAATATTTACAACCCAGCACACGGTGGCGACCCAACGCATTTTCCGGCCATTGTGCAAGCAACCGATAGCCCCTCCCAGCCAGCAAAGGGCAGCCAGAATCGTGGTAAATACGTCCAGACCATTCCCGTCAATTGCCGAAGAAGTTGCGGAAACAACTCCCCTCCAACAAAAAACTACTGCCGCTATTAAGAGGGCGAGCAGGAGGAAGCGTGGCCACCCCGTCGCGCGGCGGCGATCGTCCTTAATAATTTCGCCATCTTCTGCCACTACAAACCCCTGTCCTATCGATCGGTTTTCGCACTCCGAGCAAATTAGAGCCCTACTATTATTCGTGCATCTTCATTATTTATGCATCTTTTTCTGCAAGCCCCGAGTGGCTCCGCATCTATCTTGCGTATATTACGCTGTATCTGCAAGAAACTGTGTCTCATCGGGGCCGCGTCGGGCCGTGCCCAAAGCCCCTGCCCGATAGCTGCTTGTGCCCAATGTGGGGCGGCTATGCGTACCCCGGGCAAAACCCCTGCCGGGAGCTGCTTGGATCCGCCCGATAGCTTGGCTTCGCCCGGTAGCTTGGCTCCGCCCGATAGCTTGGCTTCGCCCGATAGCTTGGATCCGCCCGGTATATTATCCAGCCCGGTGGCGCTCATTCCATTCGCGCATCGACTTCGGGTAGCCAGTTTTTTGTACTTCGTAGAACGGCAAACCCAGTTTTTCGGCAAGGCTAAGCGCTACTTTCAGGTCTCGCACTTTGCGCCGCGTCCATTCGCCGTCGCGCGCGATTAGCAACAAAGCGGGTTCTTCCCGCGGGGTGGCCGGCTCAAAATAGGCTTCCACTCCTTTCCGGGTGGAAGTGAAAGCACGCAAGTGTTCTTCCACACGCGTGTTTTCCTCTCGATTGTTCTTACCGGAAAACAGGCCGCCACCGCGACGTCCCGCACCGCCCCCAGAACGGCGATTATGCTTATTTTTCAAACGCGAGAAAAAACTCATAGGAGAAGCCTACAGATCTTGCGTGCGAGATTCTGGCTACCTCAACAACAAAGTTACGTATCCGTAGCATGTAAATGATAGAAATATCTAGCCCTTTAGTCATTCCAAAGTGGCAGAATAGAACCGTGGTGCGGACCACGTCCGCGTACTGTTCTCACTCATAACCGTAAGGAGAATTTGGTGGCAGAAGTAAAGGAATACGATGTAGTGATTCTCGGAGGCGGTAGCGCCGGATACGCTACAGCTCTCCGCTCAGCCCAGTTGGGCTTACATGTTGCGCTCGTCGAAGGAGACAAAGTAGGTGGCACCTGTCTCCATTACGGGTGCATCCCGACGAAGGCACTATTGCACGCCGCCGAAGTTGCCGACGAAACCCGCGAAGCGCAGCGCGTGGGTGTGCAAGCAAGCCTGACGGGTATCGATATGCCAGCCCTGCAGGACTACAAGAACGGCATAATTGCCGGCATGTTCAAGGGCTTGCAGGGCCTGTTGAAGGGCCGCAAGGTCGATGTGATTAACGGCTGGGGCAAGGTCACGGCCCCGCACACGGTGATGGTTGATGGTACGGAGTATCGCGGGAAGAACCTGGTTCTTGCTTCTGGTTCTTACTCGAAGACGATCGGGCAGCAAATCACCAAGCGCGTTCTCACTTCCACCGAAGCGCTGAATTTGCAGGAAACGCCGAAATCGATCATCGTGCTCGGCGGCGGGGTGATCGGCGTGGAATTCTCCTCTGCTTTCCGTTCCTACGGTGCGGACGTACAGATCATTGAAGGCCTGCCCACTTTGGTGCACGCGGAAGATCCCGAAATCGGTAAGAACCTGGAACGCCAGTTCCGCAAGCGTGGTATCAAGTTCGCCACCAACACCATGTTCGACCACCTCGAAGAAACCGACCATTCGGTGAAGGTCTTCACCCAGGATGGGAAGGAATTCGAGGCCGAATACCTGCTCATTGCCATCGGCCGTGCCCCGCGCACGGAAGGCATGGGATATGAAGAAATCGGCGTGAATATGGATCGCGGTTTCGTTTTGACCGATGAGCGCCTGCGTACCAATATCGACGGCGTCTATGCCGTTGGGGACATTGTGCCGGGTATCCAGTTGGCACACCGCGGATATTTGCAGGGCATGTTCGTGGCCGAAGAAATCGCTGGGCTCTCCCCGCGCGTTATTGACGAAACCCTGATTCCGCGGATTACCTTCTGCGAACCGGAAATCGCTTCGGTGGGGCTGAACCAAGACAAGGCGGAAGCCAAGTACGGCAAGGAAAACATTGTTACGGCTTCCTTCAACCTGGCGGGGAACGGCAAGTCGCAGATCCTGGGCGCGCAGGGCTTCGTCAAGCTGGTGCGCGTGAAGGACGGTCCGATCGTCGGTTTCCACGCGATTGGCAAGCGCATGGGCGAACAGATTGGCGAAGGTCTGACGATGGTGGGTTGGCAAGCCTATCCGGAGGATTACGATGGCCTCATTCACCCGCATCCCACGCAGAACGAAGCGATTGGGGAAGTCCTTCTCAAGCTGGCTGGCAAGCCGCTTCACAATTAGCAAGAATTACCGCAGTACCGCGTGAAAAACGTTCGTGCCGCAGATAACAAGCTTTTAGACGTAAGAAAACTGAACTGAGGGATTACATGTCTGAACCAATTAAGATGCCCGCGTTGGGAGAATCCGTTGATACCGGTACCGTCACCTCGTGGCTCAAGGAAGTGGGCGATACGGTTTCGCTCGATGAGCCTATCCTCGAGGTTTCGACGGACAAGGTTGATTCCGAAGTCCCCTCCCCCGCAGAAGGCGTACTAGAACAAATCTTGGTACAAGAAGATGAAGAAGTAGCGGTAGGTACCGTGCTCGGCTATATCGGTGATGGTTCCGGAATCGGTGGGGGCACGGCTGCGACCGCCACTCCGGCACCGGCAGCCGCCCCGGCTCCTGCAGCCCCCGCTGCTCCGGCTGCTCCGGCTGCTCCGGCCTCCTCGGCCACCCCGGCAAGTGCGGGTACCGGCGTCGCCGTGAAGATGCCCGCCCTGGGCGAATCGGTAACCGAAGGTACCGTAACCTCCTGGTTGGTTGCCGAAGGTGAGGAAGTTTCCGAGGGTGATCCGCTCCTGGAGGTTTCCACCGATAAGGTCGATTCGGAAGTTCCGGCTCCGGCCAGCGGCGTACTCCAGTCCATTGCCGTGCAAGAAGACGAAACCGTAGCGGTAGGTACCGTGCTCGCCTACATTGGCGATGGCGCGGCCGCTGCCCCGGCTCCGGCCGCCCCGGCGGCACCGGCTGCTGCTCCTGCTGCCCCGGCTGCTTCTGCCCCGGCGGCATCTGCTGCTCCGGCCGCGGCCCCGGCAGCTCCGGCCACACCTGCGGTTGCTGCCGAACCCGATGCTTACATCACGCCGATCGTGCGCAAGCTCGCCCGGGAACTGCAGGTGGATCTAACTACCGTGCAGGGCACCGGCGTGGGCGGCCGTATTCGCCGCCAGGATGTGGAAGAGGCCCACGCAGCCGCCGAAGCCGCCAAGGCCGCACAAGCTGCCCCGGCACCTGCCGCCACTGCGGCTGCTGCTCCGGCTCCGGCCGCAGCCCCGAAGGCTACGAAGGTGGTCAAGGGTGGCCCGGATGATCCGGAACTGCGCGGTACCACGCAGAAGATGTCGCGCCTGCGCCGCACGATCGCGGACCGCATGGTCGGCTCGCTGCAAACTTCTGCCCAGCTCACCACGGTTATCAAGGTGGATGTGACCAACTTGGTGAAGGTGCGCCAGGCGCAAAAGAACGCTTTCCAAGAACGCGAGGGCACCAAGCTCACCTATCTGCCCTTCTTCGTGAAGGCCGCGGTAGATACGCTCAAGACTCACCCGACCCTCAACGCCCGGATTTCCGAAGACGGCAAGACCGTCGAATACTTCGACTACGAGAACATTGGCATCGCGGTTGATACCCCGAAGGGCCTGTACGTTCCCGTAATCAAGAACGCTGGAGATCTCAATGTGGCCGGCCTGGCCCGCGCTATTAATGTGGGCGCGGCGAAGGTACGCGAAGGGAGCGCCGGCGTAGATGATCTAACCGGCGGTACCTTCACCATCACCAACACCGGCGGCAACGGCGTCATGTTCGACACCCCGGTTATTAACCAACCGGAAGTTGCGATCCTCGGAATCGGTGGGATTATGCGCGAACCGGGCATCGTCAAGGCGGCTGATGGTAGCGAACTGATCGGCATCCGTAGCTACCTCTACCCGGCGATCACCTACGATCACCGGCTCGTTGACGGCGCGGTAGCGGGCCGGTTCTTGAAGGACTTCAAGAACCTACTCGAAAACACTGATTTCAACGAATGGCTGTAAAGCTCTAACCAAACCGGGGCTGTACAACCCTAAACAAGCGGGCCGGGATGCAACCGGAAACTGGGTGGCAAACTCAAATTTCCGAGCATCCCGGCCCCGCTTTATGCTTCCGTTGGTTTCCGTGTATCGCTTGCTTTCTCAGCGGGGTTGTTTTCCAAGTACGGTTTTTTCTCAACGCCGGTTGTTTTCCGAGTGTCGCGTTATGCGCCAATTATGCACGCCGCCCAAATAGGCCATGATTCATTTCTCTACCTCTAGTTTTATGCAGGTTTTGGAAGGGCGAAAAGCCCGTTCTATACTTTTTCTATGAATAAAATTCACGCGGCGGCCGCTCTTCTTGCTGCCTTTTCTTTTGCACTCACCGCTTGTTCTGGTTCGGGTTCGACCCAAAACTCGACCGGAAATGCTTCCGCAAGTTCTGCAGCTACGCAGGCTTCCGGTTCAACGCAGGGGGCTTCCCAGACGGAACGCAAGGCCGTCACTGATCCGGAAAAGGACCAGCCGGTTTCTTGCATGACGGGCGGCACGGCAGAAAAAACCGAATTTGCAAACCTGCAGGAAGCCTGGCAGAAAGGCGCTGCGGATCGTTTTGCTTGCGCGCCGGTTTATAACGGTGTGCAGTGGAAGAGTAGCGGCCGAAACTCGCAAGAAGAAGCCGCACTCAAAGCCGCCAGCGATGCTGGTTCGGCCGCTTCCCTCGGCGATCTTTACACCACTTGCGCTTCCCCGGCCTTCGGAATCGATTCGCTTTCTGCCACACCTTCTGCTAATGCCATTGGCACTTTGCAAGGTGCGGTAACCCTGTGCCCAAATCATCCGGACGCCCAGAAAGCCAAGGATTTCATCGCGCAACACCCAGCTCAGCCGGCTAGCAAGTAAACCGGCCCAGCCGGCCGCCAAGCCAGCCCCAGTCAGCCCCAGCGCCCCGTAAAGCTAGAGGGCACTACCGGCGGCTAAACAAAAGGGCACTACCGGCGGCAAAACAAACCAGCCCCGCCAGCCGGCCACTAAACAAAATGCGTAGCTATACAACTGTCGTTTTAGTGGCGCGCGGTCTCGGGGCAGGGCAAAACTTCGGAAATCCGCCAGGGTTGGCTTTCTACCACCCAGCGTGCGCAGCGTTCCGGTCCGGCTGGCACGCGCTCACCGCTGGTAAAGACAAGTTCTTCTTGCACCGTCAGCACTTCTAGCACTTGTAGCTCAGATTCGGCGGTCCAGTGCGCGGACACCATGCGCGTGTGTATCTGGGAGACAGGATTGGCGGCCACAAAGTCCGCGAGCGCGGCATCTTCTGCGGCAGCTGGTGAGGCGGGAACCGTCAGGGCCTGCAACTGGGCCCTGTCTCCGGCCATGATTGCCGCATCGCGTTGCGCGAGCAAACCACGGGCAATGCTTTCTGCCTCCGGCTGGTTTCTACGGATACCAGCCGGAGGGTTTTCTTTTTCGGAGCGCGATGCTGTTTGGGGAGTCTGCGTTGTTCCGGGGGTGTTCGCTGCCGGGGCCGTTTGCGCTGCTGCGGGGTCTGGTTCCGTTGCTGGCTCCGCGCCGGCTTCCGACGCCGCCGCACTCGCGGGTTGCGGGGCTAGGTTTGCTGCTTCGTTCCCGGTTTTTGGTGTTTTCTTCCCGGATTTGTGCGGGGAGATCCGCAAAGTTACTTCGCCGGGTGTGTTTTCCGGCTGGCTTACGGCGCTCTCCCCCGCAGACCACAATACGAGCGAAAATCCGGCCACAATTCCGATTCCCAGAGCCACAAAACCTTCACGCATACGGCTAGCAAAGCAGACTGCAAGGCCCGGCTAGCAGTTATCCACTTTTGCCGTTGCGGACTTATCCACAGGCGGCGATTAGCCCGGGTTGTTCTGCTCGCCCCGGTATTGCGAGTATTACAGGGAATCGCCGAAATCTTCCCGGAATTTTGCGAGCAGCTGTGCCGGCCAATCCGATACGGGCCGCATCCGGCCGTAGAAGAAGCGCAAGATTTCCGGTTCTTCTTCCCACTCGAGGCCACCAATCAGCTGGCGGTTGTCGTAGAGCCAGGTCACGCGGTCAATAAGGTAGTTGACCTGCGAGAGGGTGAAGACCCGGCGTGGTAATGCCAAGCGCACTAGTTCCATATTGGCAAGTGGTTCTACTCCGGCGGCGTCGCGCTCTTCAGACATGGTGCCGCGTTCCATGCCCCGCACTCCGGAGGCAAGGTAGAGGGCGGCGTTGAGGGCACCGGCCGGGTAGTTTCGTTGGTCAATGTGGTCCACGAATTCCATGGCGTTGAGGTGGGCACCCAGGCCGCCGGCGGGTTTTACCACTGGAACACCGCGTTTATCGAGCTCATCTACGGTATAGGCGATGAACCGCGGGCCGTGGGAGATCATGTCATAATCCATGGTTTCTTCCAGCCCCACCGTGATCGCTTCCATCTCGCGTACTGACATGCCGCCATACGTTAGGAAACCTTCGAACATCGGTACTAGCCCGCGCATCTGCTTATAGGTAGCTTCATCGCGAATGAGGATGCCGCCACCGCGCCCGAAGCCGAGCTTACGGGCAGAGAAGTAGAAAATATCGCAAGCCGCCGCGATTGCCAGCGCGATCTCCCGAACAGACATGTTTGCGGCCTGTGGTTCGCGTTCCTTGATGAAGTACAGGTTGTCTTGCAGGAGTGAGGCGTCGAGTACTAACGGCACTCCAAATTCGCGGCATAGCGCGCTTACTTCGCGCAGGTTTGCCAGCGAGAACGGTTGGCCGCCGATCAGGTTTGTGCCCGCTTCCATTCTTACCGCCGGAACCGAGGCCGGAGAGGCTAGCAACTCTCGCAGTTGGGAGGTATCCATATTGCCTTTGAACGGGTGATCGACGTTTACGTCAATACCTTCCGGATATAGGTATTCCGCTACCTGGCCTCCATTGGCCACGATATGTGCCTTCGTGGTGGTGAAGTGGTAGTTCATGGGGACGATATCGCCTTCTTTTACCAGGGTGGAGAAAATGATGTTCTCGCAGGCACGGCCCTGGTGGGCGGGCAGGAAATAGTCCATCCCAAATAGTTCTTTGGCCTTGGCTTCCAACCGGTAGTACGTGGCCGAACCGGCATATGCATCGTCCGCATTGAGCATCGCGGCCTGCTGTTCTTGGCTCATCGCGTTGACGCCCGAATCGGTGAGCATATCCAAGAACACGTCTTTATTTTGAAGCAGGAAGGTGTTGAAACCGGCCTCTTGGATCGCGGTGAGGCGTTCTTCTATCGGCAGTAGGCGCAGTTTTTGGATAATTCGTACCTTGTGCATTTCCAATGGAAAATGCTGATCGCCGTAGAACTTCACGTTAGCCATAAGAAAACTCCTTGCCTAAACGTCAATCGTTTTATTATCGAGCCCACCTTAGCGAATACGCATACATATTAACGCTGGCGTCCAATTCTATTGTTTGCTCCGGCAACTTTTTTCGCGCCTGTTACACCTTTAGTTACTAAAGCACGTGAACATGCTGCTCCGATACTTCGACTAAGGTGGCAAGCGGAGAAGCTGGAGATACACTAGAATTTTGCCGACATATCGAAGACGGAAGGGGCCTCATGGCAAGGAAGACATCAAAGGATAAACCGCAAAAGCGCAGGTTCTTTAGCACGTTGCGCGATGCCTACAAGGTAGCGCGCCGTACCTACAAATATTTGGGGTGGGTGCTGGCAGCAAGCGCGATTGTGGGCCTGGCCATCGGTATTGTTCTCGCTTTCGTCACCAAGTCGTGGATCGCTTGGATCTTGATCGGCATTATGTTGGCTTTGCTTTTGCCAATGCTGATCTTGACGCGGGCCGTGCGCAATGCCAGCTACCAGCAGATCGAAGGAATGCCGGGGGCTTCTTCCGCGGTGATTGATTCCTTGCGGGGCCGCTGGGTCAAAACTGAAGAGCCCGTGCGGGTGAATGCCCGCACCCAAGATTTCGTCTTCCGGTTGGTGGGCCGGCCGGGCGTGGTGCTCGTAGCGGAAGGTCCGATTAATCGGGCCCGGCGTCTGGTGGAAAATGAGCGGCGGGCCTTGCGCCGCGTGGCACCAAATGCGCCGGTAGAAGTGATTTATGTGGGCAATGGTGAAGGCCAAGTGCCACTACCGAAGCTAGAAAGAAAGATCCGCCGCCTCAAGAAGAAGATTTCGAATGAGGAAGTTTCGGCGCTCGCGCAGCGTCTTGAAGCCCTCAAGCATGATCCGCTAGGCATTCCGAAGGGTATTGACCCGTTCAACCAGCGTATTTCGCGGCGTGCTTTGCGCGGTAACTAGGCCCTGCCGGTAGCCGCGGTAGCTTTCGTTCCTAGCGTTCCAAAGCCCCGAACATCGCTGTTACTGTTTGCCCGGTTTGCGAATCTCAACTCGCGGACCGGTCAAATTGTTCTTTATCGCACATGTGCGTTAGCACAGTTTTTGGTTTGAACGCCGCTGGGGGTTTATACGATACCTACGTTGAATGCGTACGCGGCCAGAAAAGAACCGCGCCAGGAGTGAAGGAGGACACGTGTTCGCTAGTATTGCGGAAGCAAGTGACTACATTCAGAACAAAGAAAATGGAGTGAAATTCCTCGACGTCCGGTTCTGTGACCTTCCCGGTGTGATGCAGCACTTCACGATCCCCGCCCACCAGGCTACGGCCAAGAACCTCACCGAAGGTCTCATGTTCGATGGTTCTTCGATCCGCGGCTTCACGCGCATTCACGAATCAGATATGAAGCTGGTACCCGATCCGGCCACGGCCTATATTGACCCGTTCCGCCCGGACCGTACCCTGGTGATGAATTTCGACGTCGTCGACCCTTTTACCGGGGAAAACTTTGAACGTGACCCCCGCTCTGTTGCCGCGCGCGCCGAAGCCTATTTGCTTTCCACCGGAATTGCCGATACCGCCTATTTCGCCGCCGAAGCCGAGTTCTACATGTTCGATTCGGTACGTTACGAAAACACGGTGAATAAGGCCTATTTTGAGGTCGACGGCGAAGAAGGTTTCTGGACTTCTGGGCGCGATACCGAGGGTGGCAATCAGGGCTACCATATTCCACTCAAGGGTGGCTACTTCCCCGTCGCGCCGCAAGATCAACACGAATCCGTGCGGGATCAGATGTGTAAGTATTTGGAGCAAGTGGGCTTGGAAGTGGAACGCGCCCACCACGAAGTTGGCACCGGCGGGCAACACGAAATCAACTACCGGTTCAATAGTTTGCGGGCCGCGGCCGATGACCTCATGAAATTCAAGTACGTGATTCGGCGTACCGCCCAGCAAGCCGGAAAAACCGTGACTTTCATGCCCAAGCCGCTGTACGGCGATAACGGTTCGGGAATGCATTGCCACATGTCTTTATGGCAGGATGGCGAACCGCTTTTCTACGATGAACGCGGCTATGGCGGGCTTTCTGATCTAGCTCGTTGGTATATTGGCGGCTTGTTGGCGCACGGCAAATCCTTGGCGGCAATCACGAACCCTTCCGTCAATTCTTATCATCGGCTCGTGCCGGGCTTCGAAGCACCGATCAACCTGGTGTATTCGGCACGCAACCGCTCCGCATGTATTCGTATCCCCGTTACCGGTAGCTCGCCGGCGGCAAAGCGCGTGGAATTCCGCGTACCCGATCCGATGGCTAACCCGTATTTGGCTTTCTCGGCGCAGCTCATGGCAGGGCTGGATGGAATCCGTAACCGGATCGAACCACCCGAACCGATTGACAAAGACATTTACGAATTGCCGCCGGAAGAATATAAGGACATTGAGCAGATTCCGGCGTCTTTGGACCGCGCGCTCTTCGAACTCGAACGCGACCATGAATACTTGCTCGAAGGCGGCGTATTCACCGAGAACCTCGTGCGCACGTGGATCGATCTAAAAATGGAAAACGAAGTGACACCACTGCGGTCCCGGCCCCACCCTTACGAATACGAGCTGTATTACACCATGTAAGAAGCTAGCTAGTGCCGGCCTGCCGGTTTCTTCGAAAGCGAGACGTTTCCTCCGAAAGCGAGGCGTTTGAGACGTTCGGAAAGCTACGGTCGGTGAACGGCCAGCTAAAGGCAGGTTGCGGAAATTATGCAAATGCTCTGAGCTCCGGGAGTTTATCTCCGCTGGCGCTCAGAGCATTTGTTTTGCCTTGCTGCTATGCACGTAGGCATAACTTTCTATTTTTCCACTTCTCGTGTCGATATTTCTCCTCCCTCCTCCTCAGGTACTGCAACTTTTACGGCCACTACGTGGGTGCACTCACTATCCGCGTTCCATCCACGTCGCTTCTAGGCTGATTCTTAGTGGATGAAAACGAGCCATATGGCAAGCAAGAGTATAATCGCCGAACCTGCCGAAAAAACGAGAGCCGTACGCTTCCGCCGGGTTACCTCCGCGGTATCTGCAGCGGCCATCTGCTGCTGGAATTTCGGCATACCCCACACAATATAAGCGTTGAAAACTACCGATACGAGGAATATCGGCCAGGTGGATTCTGCAGCTTCCATAAGACCCATTCCTTTGATCGCGGTCAACGCCCAGAGCACTACCAATGTGACAATGGACAGCAGGGAGAATGTCCCGAACCGTTTCATTTCGTATCCCCTCCTTATTGATATTTATTTCAGCACACGCTATTCCACGGGACGAGAGCTGCCATTATGGTGCGCATGCCGGTCGAACTTGCGCCGCATCTTTTAGTTACATCTCGAACGGCTATCTGAGATGCAATCATCTCAAGACCGAAATGATTGACCGTTAAACTTTATGCCGCTTTTCAGAAGTGTTGCGCGCCAGGCAAGCTCGGTGGTGATGCATGGAAGGCCGCTCAGCCCGCTCTGGAGCAGGCCCCCGGCCAACTACCGCAAAACATCGACTACTGCAAAGCATCAACTACGGCAAAGCATCGATAATCCCTGCGGGCAACTCGAAGCCCGTCACGGTTTCGGGCGTCGCCCGGCTCGAGGTGCGCGAGTCAAAGCATGTACCGCACACCCAAAATTACCCAGGGCTTGACACCGACACCGGTAACGGTGTCATAATGGTGTCATGCAAGTGCAGAATATGGCATCACAGATTGAGGAGTCTTTGCGCAGCGTTTCCAAATTAGCTGATGCCCAAACCCAAGAAACCGCGGAGAAACTGATTTCCGCCGTCGCCCCCGCCGTCGAACTAGCACAAATGAAAACCATGGCGGATATCGTGGCGACAATAAACGAACAGGTTCCCGATCTGGAACTACAGGTAGCGGTGAGTGCGGCCGGCCCTTACGTAACCGCCAAGGTGCGGGAAGGAAACGGCACCACTCATCTGCCAGAAACCGCCGGTAGTGATGCCAGCACCGCTCCGGCAACTCCCCCAGAGACAAAAGAAACTGAAAATGTTACGGACCAGGCGCGCCTCACGCTCCGCCTCCCGGGGGACCTTAAAGCCCATATCGAGGAAGAAGCGCGGCAGGTCGGGATGTCCCTCAACGCTTATATCGTGAACGTTTTGCAAAGCGCGCGTTACCGGCAAACCGAGCACACGCAGTCCCGCACGCACCTGAGCGGGCTGTTCTACTAAAACGCACGCAGCAGCTAAAGCAGACCCACGTGCCAGTAAATTGCCGGTCCTTTTCCCCTCATATGCCTACCAATTGCCCGGCAGATATCGGCCAATTGACGGGCAGATGCCGGGCGAATACCCGGCATGGCAATTGTTTTATTTTCATCACCACATAAGGAGTACAAAATGTCGGAAGCGAACCTGATTTTTAGTAGCGATACCACCCCGGAAAACATTTCCATTTCCGGTGACTATTTGACGGTGGAGGCCCACGCGAACCCAGAAGTGGAAGGCATCCGGGTCTACAGCGAATCTGAAGATATTACGGTTATGGAAAACGCCGGGCAGGTACTGATTGAGAGCGCAACACGCAGCGGTCAAGCACCGGTGACGATCAATTTTTTCGGAATTTCGGTTGGCTCATCCGCCCGCAAAAATAGGGTGCGGATCGAAACCGGCGAAGGAGTGAATGCGGAAATTACTACTGACGCCGGCAGGATCACTTGCACCGGAACCTGGAAAAACGTGCGGGCACGCACTGACGCCGGATCAGTGCGGATAGACCGTGCGGTGGATGTAGACGTGAACGCGGATGCCGGGGCGGTTACTATTGGCACGGTTTTGACGGCACGTATTAAAGTGGACGCGGGCAATTTGCAAATAGATTCACTGGGCGGGGACGCTACTTTGGAGGCCGACGCCGGTAATATTCGCGTGGGCGCAGCCCGGCGCGGAACTTTACGCGCGCGTACTGATGCTGGTTCGATCCAAGTGGGGATCCCCTTCGGCACTGCCGTGAATGCCAATTGCAAAACAGAATTGGGCCAAGTACGTAGTGAATTGCCGCCCAGCCGGCACGATGACGCTCCCGAACGGTTCCTCAATCTGGACGCACGGACCAGCTTGGGCAGCATTAAAATCATGCGAGCGCAGTAGGAGAATGCGGCTCTTGGCCGTAGAAAACTCTTTCGACTATTTGGCGGGCGCGGCGCGCCGCTTTTAGGTAGTGCTCATTTACTTCCCGGCCGGGTTCTCCCAAAATAGCTCCCACGCGGGCAAGTTCTGCCGGGTCGGTAGCCAAATAGTCGGCCTTGGGGCCGCCGGTACCGCGGGCTAAGAACCGCGCATCGCGCACGGCCCCCGCCCGTTGCCAGGCTTCGATTAGCTCGGAAGCATCGGGCGCGCGCAAGATCCCGGCTTGGGCGGCGGCGCGTAAGGCTTCTACTGTGGAGGTAGTGCGTAGCCCGGGGACCTGGCCCGCATATTGCAACTGCAACAGTTGCGCCGTCCATTCAATATCGGCCAAGCCGCCCGGCCCGAGCTTTACGTGGTGCGTGGCCCGGCCGCCCCCGGGGATTCGTTCTTTTTCGATACGCAACTTCATGCGCCGCACTTCGGTAACTTCCCGCGCCGAAAAACCGGGCGCGGCCGGATAACGGTACGGGTCGATTACCTCCCGGAAAGCCAGACCAAGAGTTTGACTTCCGGCGATCGGCCGTGCCCGCAAAAGCGCCTGTTTTTCCCAAGTTTGTGCCCATTCCTGGTAATAGCTGGCAGACGATGCAAGGCTGCGAGCCAGCGGCCCCTGCTTTCCTTCCGGCCGCAAGTCCGTATCAATTTCTACCGGAGGTTCAGCGCTACCCTCCCGCAAAAAGTGCAAGGTGCGGGAGGCGAGTTGCTGCGGATCTACACTAGTTTCCACCTTGGTTTCCACGCTGGATTCCACGTTGGTTTCCACGTCGGTTTCCACGCTGGAGGTGCTTTCTTCGGTGCCGGCGGCGCGTTTTTCCGGGTCGGCGCCATGGGTTTCCGGGCCGTACCGGTAAACGAAAAGCGCATCGGCGTCGGAAGCAAAACCCGATTCTTCCCCGCCCAAGCTTCCCATCGCGATTACGCAAATCTCGAGGGTTTCCCCGCCCGGGCCGGTATTCATACCGGTATCCTCGCCGCGCGGGGCGTTGTATTTCCTGCGCGTGCGAATGCAACCGGCGCGTGCCTGGGCGGGGCTAGCTCCAGCTTCGCGCAAAGCAGCTTGCAGGGCGGCTTGGATCGCAATATGTGTGGCTTGGCTAAGGGCGCGGCGCGCAGTTTCTGTATCAATAACTCCCAGTGCGGTTGCCAGACCGATGCGGAGCCGTTCCCGGCGGCGCAAAAACCTACCTGCCAAAGCTATTTCGAGAGCGGTTTCTCGCCTTTCCACCATGGCTTCTAGTTCGGCAGTGAGTTGCGAAAAGGTACGAGGTTGCAGGTGTTCATCACGAGCCAGCCAGGCTACGGATTCGGGAAGTTCCGGGATTTCGCGGGCCAAAAATTCGGAGCGTGCCAACGCGGTACATAGTCTTTGCGCTACCGGGCCGCCGTCGCGTAATTCTCGCATATACCACGAGGTAGAACCCATTTTTTCGGAAAGAATCCGGAAGGCCCGCAAGCCCGCGTCAGGATCCGGGCCGCTGGCAAACCAGCCGAGCATTACCGGTAGTAGTTGCCGCGCAATCCGCGCGGTACGCGAATAGCCGCGGGTTAGCGCCGCAATATGGCCGAGAGCTCCGCGCGGATCTCGATATCCCAAAGCTGAGAGACGATCAAAAGCCGCTCCCCGTTCCAAGGAAATATCAGATTCACTGAGCCGGGCCGCTGCCGGCAACAAGGGCCGATAGAAAATATTTTCGTGCAATCCACGCACCTGGCGGCGCACGTTCCGGAACTTTTCTGCCAGGGCCGGCCCGCTCATCTCCCCCATGGCCCGCGCGATTCGCCGCAATTCGCCTTCCTGGGTGGGGAAAAGCGGAGCCCGGCGCAAACGTTGCAATTGCAGCCGATGTTCCAAACATCGCTCCCACCGGTACAAGCGATCCAAACTGGCCGCATCTTGGCGAGAAATATAGGTGCCTTCCGCCAAGGCTTGCAAGGCTGCAAGCGTATTACTTTGCCGAATATTTGGATCGGCCCGCCCGTGCACGAGCTGCAACAGCTGGACCGTGAACTCTACGTCCCGTAATCCGCCCCGCCCGAGCTTCACGTGCAATTCTTGATCTTGGGAAGCAATTGTTTCTTCCACGCGTTGGCGCATAGCCCGCGCATCTTCCACAAAATCCGGCCTTTGCGAGGCCTGCCATACCAAAGGCCGGGTTTCTTCCACGTAGGCAGCGCCCAGTTCCCGGTCTCCGGCCGCAAACCGCGCCTTCAATAAGGCCTGAAATTCCCAGCTTTGCCCCCAGGTACGGTAATAGTCAAGATGCGAGGCCAAAGTGCGGACCAACGGACCGCGCCCACCTTCCGGCCGCAAATTGGTATCCAAAGCCCACAGTGCCGGCTCGGCTCCTGCTTGGGAAACAATCTGTGCCAAGCGGACCACGATTTTTTCCGCGATGTGTAACGCTTCTGCTTCGCTAACCTGCCCGCGCGGCTCGGCCACATAAATCACGTCAACATCGGAGGCATAGTTCAGTTCCCGTCCGCCGGTTTTCCCCATCGCTATCACGGCAAGCCGCGTTTTTTCGGCACCCGGCGTTTCTGCCTGCGCAAGTTGTAACCCGGCTTCCAAAGTTCGGGTAACGACGTCGGATATCTGCCCGGCAACCTGCGGCATTACTTCCACGGCCGCGGGCGCCGTGAGATCAGCGCCGGCGATCGCCAAAATTTCGGAACAATAGCGAGCCCGCAAAGATGCAATCGCGGCCCCTGAGCTACGGGCTAAGTTAGCGGAAAACTGTGCGCCGCCGGCGGCCGGCCCGGAAGTTTCTGGCAAGCCAAGATTCTCGGCCAATCTTTCTACTTCCCAGGCAGTTCCTGCCTGGCCGGAGGTTTCCCAGCGCGGCGCGGCAAGCAATATTTGCGCGGCTTCCGGGTGGCGGGCCAGATGATCCGCGAGCGCGGTGGAAAGGCCCAGCACAGCAAGAAGGCGCTGCCGGGCTGCCTGCCCACCGGCTTCGCTCGCAATTCCGGCACCGTCAATATCGCCTGCACCGCCGCCTTCGGCACTCCCGCCGGCTCCGGCAGCCCCGGCGGCGCCCCCGCCACCTCTGCCATTCCCGTCATTCCCGCCAGCTCCGGCAGCTCCCCCGCCAACTCCGGCAGCTCCCCCGCCAACTCCGGTATCCCCGCTAACGCCACCAGTTCCTCCGGCGGGGGCAAACATTTGTGGCACGGCGGCCGGGAGGGTTTTTTCTAGCCGGGCAAGGGCAAGCAGGGCGCGGTCCGGATCGGCGCAAATCGCGAAATCTTCCGGGCTGAGCCGGAGGGCTTCGAGATCAAGGCTCGCGCAGATACGGGCGGCGCGTTGCGGATCGGTAAATCCGGCGGCCCGGAGGCGGGATGAAATAGAGTTGCGGTTCATGGCTTGTTTTTAGGTCATCCGGAAGCGGGCTCTTTCTGCCGGGGTGATTTGCCGCCGGTATTCAGCCCATTCGGCTTGTTTATCGCGCAGGAAGTAGTCGAAGGCATCTTCGCCGAGCATATCGGCCACCAGTTCGGAGCGCCGCATAATCCCGATGGCAGATTCCAAGGAAGTGGGCAAAGATTGAATGCCGAGCACGCTTCTTTCCATATCGTTCATGAGTAAAACGTCAGAATCGGCTGGTTCAGGCAGTTCGTATTTGCCGGTGATGCCGGCCAGGCCGGCTCGTAACACCGCGGCGAAAGCCAGGTAGGGATTGCAGGCGGTGTCCAGAGCCCGATATTCGAGGCGGGCACTGGATGGCTTATTCGGTTTGTATTCGGGTACGCGGACCAAAGCAGACTGGTTTCGCGGGCCCCAGCACACATAGGGCGGGGCTTCACCGCCACCCCACAGCCGTTTATATGAGTTCACGTGTTGGTTGGTAACAGCGGTGATTTCCCGGGCGTGTTTCATCAGGCCGGCAAGGAAACGGCGGGCGGTGATAGACATGCCATATTGGCCGGCCGGATCATGGAATGCATTATTTTCGCCTTCGAATAGTGAGAAATGCGAGTGCATGCCAGAACCGGGCCAGGATTGTAAGGGTTTGGGCATGAAGGAAGCTTCCACGCCGTGGTTGAGGGCCACTTCGCGGATAATGACGCGGGTGGTCATAATAGCGTCTGCCATGGTTAGTGCATCCGCGTAGCGCAGGTCGATTTCTTGTTGGCCGGGGCCGGCTTCGTGATGGGAGTATTCAACGGAGATACCGGCTTTTTCGAGGGCCAAAATAAGGTCGCGGCGGAACCCGTGGGCCAGGCTACGCGAAACATAATCGAAGTAGGCACCATTATCGATAGGTTGAGGTTCGCTATCAATAGTGGATCCGGGGAGGAAGAGGTAGAACTCGATTTCGGGGTGCACGTAGGCGGTGAATCCTTCATCGGCCGCCAGTTGCAGAGTTTTCTTGAGAATGGAACGCGGGTCGGAACGGGCCGCTTCCCCATCGCGAGTGGTGATATCGCAAAAGAGCATGGCCACCGGGTTTTCATCGGTTTCCACCACGGTGAAAGTATCGGCATCCGGGGTAGCTATCATGTCCGATTCGTAGACGCGGGTAAGGCCTTGAATTGCCGAACCGTCAAAACCAATACCTTCGTTAAAGGCGGCTTCCAGTTCGGCCGGGGCTACTGCCACGGATTTCAGGGTGCCCACAATATCGGTGAAGCAAAGCCGAGCATAGCGAATGTCCCGTTCGGAGATGGTACGGAGCACGTACTCTTGTTGTGCGTTCATAAGCTAACTTTAGCGCTCGGCTAGCTGGGCGGGCTTTCCCGACGCCGTGGTGGCGGGAAATTGGTCGCGGTTCCAGAACCATTTGCGCACCCGGTCCCAGAATTTTTTGAGCACGCCCCATACTCCGCCCGGTTCGTCGTCGTCTTCGGCGGCGGGGTGGCCGTGCAAAGTCAAGTCGATCATTTGCAAGTAGTCACGCACCTGATACCAAGAGCGTAGTTCTTCCCCCGGGGTGACTAGCCAGGGTACGAGTTTGGCAATGGGCCGCGCGTCCGTGCGTGATAAGCGTTCCAAAGACTGCGTCCATTCTTCCAAACAGCCTAGGGCGCGCGCCCACCCCGGATATTTCACGAAATCTTCGAGCCGAGCACCGGCCGAAACTGGTGCTTCGATAAGGAAGCGGCGAAACCCGCGCACTTGGTCGGAAGCGACCACGCCGTCCGGCGAAAGCCGCTTATACCCCAACACGGTTAGCAAGCCGCACAGTGCCACGAAAACGCTCACGCCGGTCCAAAACTCCGCCAGGCCCGCCACTAAAGAAAGCACGAAAGCTGCCACCGTTCCCGCAATCCCGGCGAGGAAGAAAACGGCTCCCAGCGAACCTAAAAACTCGCGCCGGCGCAAAATCCACCCGAAGTGGCTCACTACTTCATCGCGCACGTCCAAAGCCACGCGGTGCGATAGTTTGCGGGAAAGCCCTTGGATTCGCAGGATGGGTTTGCGCGAAGGCGGTAGGCCGGCCCGTTCCATTTCCGCTCGGTAGGTTTTTGCGTCCATGGGGCGCAGTTGCCGATAAGCTGCGGATTCGCCGGCTCCCGGCTGTTGTATGGCTTCGAGGAATCGTCTTTCTTGGGCGGGCAGATTGGCATCAGCTTCCCGCGTGAGGGAGACGATAATAGTTTCGCGCCGCGCCCCGGTATCGCGAATAAAGTCGAAAGAAATATAGCCTCGGCACGCCAAATCGATCAGCGTGGCCACGGTGGCAGAATCTCCGGTGGCGCCGTCGAGCAGAAAATCGGCGAGGGCCGGCGTCATATCGGGTGGGGTGGAACGGATTGGCGGACGGTCAGAACGGGCCCGGCGGGTTTGCCGCGGGGATTGCGGGCCTGGGAAAACTCCGCGCGGTAAGGCCGCATACTCTTTTTCTGGGCGCCAGGCGCAGGCCAGCACCAGCACGGCCAGTACACATATAGCAATGCCGATCCAAAACTCGTAAACGCTAGCTCCCAAAAAATTCAGTATCGCGCCCATATTCCTCCTGCTCAGATCCCGCACCGCTTTCAGGCCCCAGCTTACATGCCGCAAGTGTGTAGGATTGCTTCAAATACTTAGCACCTAGCGGAGGGCTTATGAACGAGCAAGCAACCACCGGTACCCCGAACGGTGAGGAACACGAAACCGTGAGCACTTTCCGGGATGGAAAGTTCACCCCATCTCGTATTCGGGTACATCACCTGCGGAAAATGATGAAAAACCACGAGTCGATTTCCATGCTCACCGCCTACGACGCCGTCACCGCTCGCGTGCTCGACGCCGCCGGAGTGGAAATGCTCCTGGTGGGTGATTCCATCGGTAACACTATGCTCGGCTACTCTTCCACTATCCCCGTAACGATGGAGGTAATGGAGACCGCTACCGCGGCCGTTATGCGCGGCACTGAACGCGCTTTCATTGTGGCTGACCTGCCGTTTGGTTCTTACGAGGAAAGCCCTCAGCAAGCACTCCACAATGCTATCCGGCTCACGCGTGCCGGGGCCGACGCCGTCAAACTCGAAGGCGGCGCGGAATACGCCCCCACCATTCGTACGATTACCCAAGCCGGAATCAACGTGGTGGCTCATATTGGTTACACCCCGCAATCCGATTCGGCGCTGGGAGGGCCGCGGGTACAGGGCCGTGATGAACGCGCCGAAACCCGCCTCAAGGACGATGCCATCGAACTTGAAAAAGCCGGGGCTATTGCCATCGTCTTGGAAATGATCCCCGCCACGGTATCTCGCAAGATCACCGAAATCGCCCATATTCCCACCATCGGTATTGGGGCTGGGCCGCACACTTCCGGCCAAGTTTTGGTGTGGACGGATATGGCCGGTTACGGCGAGTGGGCGCCAAAGTTTGTGCGAAAATTTGGCGAAGTAGGCCAAGCGCTCAAAGACGCAGCCTCCGCCTACCGCGAAGCGGTACGCAAGGGTGAATTCCCCAGCGCCGAACACAGCTTCTAGTCTAAGTTCTAGGGCGCATGTTGCTAGCGCCCGCTGTGGGAGCGAGCAACGCGCTAACTAACTCCGGCGCCAGCTGCGCGGTTGGCTACGGCATTAGTTGCGGGCGCCAGCTGCGGCGCGGGCCGGCAGGCCTTAGGCTTTCTTCCGGCCCGCGCCTATGATGGGACTCATGAGTTTGGCACATCGTGCGCCGGTTGGCGCGATTACCCCCGGAAAGTTGTCCCCTAAGCGGTCGGTACCGCAGCATATTGAGCGCCCGGAATATATGTTCCATGATGGGCCCGAACAGGTGACAGCTTCCGATGTAAAAAGCGAAGAGACGATCGAAAAGATCCGGGAAGCGGGCACTATTGCAGCCGATGCCATGTATGAAGCCGCGAAAGTGATCGCTCCCGGGGTGACTACGGATGAACTAGACCGTATTGCTCACGAATACATGTGCGATCACGGCGCTTACCCTTCGTGCCTGGGCTATATGGGATTCCCGAAGTCTATTTGTACCTCCATCAATGAAGTGATTTGCCACGGGATTCCGGATTCGCGTCCGCTTGAAGAAGGCGACATTATCAACCTGGACGTCACGGCTTATAAGAACGGGGTGCACGGGGATACGAATGCTACTTTCCCGGTGGGTGAAGTAGATCCGGAATCCCAGCTGTTGATCGAGCGGACCGCGGAGGCTACTTTACGCGGCATTAAGGCGGCCAAACCGGGCCGGCAAGTCAATGTGATTGGCCGCGTGATCGAGGCTTACACTCGCCGTTTCGATTACGGCACCGTAGAAGATTTCACCGGGCATGGCGTGGGCGAAGCCTTCCATTCTGGGCTGATTATCCCGCACTATGATTCGGCTCCCCTATATGCGGATGTCATCCAAGAAAACATGGTGTTCACGGTAGAACCGATGATCACGCTGGGCACTATCGACTACGAGATTTGGGATGATAACTGGACTGCGGTAACCGCTGATCGCGGCCGTACCGCCCAGTTCGAACACACGATAGTGGTACGCGAATCAGGCCCCGAAATCCTCACTTTGCCTTCGGATCCTAACGTCGGTTTGCGGCTATAAATACCTGAGCTTGCGGCGGTGTAAGCCTGCGCAAAACCAAGTTTTACGCTGCCGGTAACGCGGGCAATGCCGGTAACGCGGGCAATGCGGGTTGCCGAGCCGCAGCTCGCAATGCAGATGCTACTGGCAGGGCGGGCTTGGCGAGTTTGCCGAGTTTGCCGAGCGAGGCAAGCGAAGCAAGCAAGGTAGGCGTGGCGGGTTTGCCGCGAAAGAGCCAGCCTGTACGCCGGGTTCTGTACCGGGTAGATATTGGCGCCAAGCGCTTATATCTACCCGGTGGCGACCATCCATCTACGTGACTCGTTGCCGTGCCACTGCTCGCGCCGTAGCGCTGTAGCGATCCACCCGCGCGCTCGGCGGGATACCTCGAATGCGCGCTGCCTGATCTTGCTCCCGGTGGGGCTTGCCGTGCCAGCGCCGTCACCGGCGCCGCGGTGGTCTCTTACACCACCTTTTCACCCTTACCTTGCGGCGGTTTCTTTTCTGTGGCGCTTTCCCGCGGGTCACCCCGGGTGGGTGTTACCCACCACCGTTCCCTGTGGAGCCCGGACGTTCCTCGGTGCTTACGCAACGCGGCCGCCCAGCTGGCTCTTTCGCGATCTCCCATTCTACACGTTTTCCGCCCTGCACCATAAACGAGGCTATCGGGCGATGCGCCGTCTAGATTCGTCACCGTTCACGCACCGGCACCCACGTGCGCTAACTTAGAACCGCCACCGCTCACGCGACGCCGAGGGCCGCCACCGCCCGTGCGCCGCTGCCCCTATCGCCCGCGCGCCGCTACCCCGGCACCGCCACCGGCCACGCGCACTACATCAGAGTTTTTCGCGAATCCCTAGTCCCTCGTCCTTAGTTCCCCGTCCCTTGTTCCCCGTCCTTAGTTCCCCGTCCTTAGTTCCCCGTCCCTAGTTCCTCGTTTCTAGTTGCTTGCGCCCGCGCCTTTCGCGCAACAGCGTAAAACCGCAGATTCCGATCACCCAGAGGCCTGCCAGCACAAGGCCGATTCGGGTTTCTTCGAAGTAGCCGAGCAGTACCACCATGAGTCCGAAAAACACGAGCGCAGCCACTGCCGAAACCCGCCCACCCGGAACAGGGAAAGTGGAAGCGGCGCGCAACTTTGGATATTTCACCGCGTAGCGCAGGTAGGAGATAACAACCATCGACCATACGAACATGAACAGCATGGATGCCATCGTGGTCACGAACTCGAAGGCGCGCGATACGGAATCTCCCATCGCCATAAGGACGATCCCAGAAAGTAGGAACAAGCAGGAAGAGGCCAGTGCGTTTACCGGTACGCCGTGGTGGGAAAGCCGCGCAAATATGCCTGGTGCCTGCCCTTGATTGGCCAGGCCGTAGAGCATGCGCGAAGTCGAATAGATCCCGGAATTGGCCGAACTCATGGCCGAGGTGATCACCACGAGGTTTACGATAGAAGCTGCGGCCGGTAATCCCACTTGCGTATACATGGTGACGAAAGGCGAAACTTCCGGGTCGATCGTGTTCCACGGGTTGACCATCATGATTACGGTAAGCGCGCCGATATAGAAAAGCAGGATGCGCACGGGCACGGAATTGATCGCCCGCGGGAGCGTGTGGGCCGGATTAGCAGTTTCTGCCACGGTTGCGCCCACGAGTTCAATCCCCACAAACGCAAAAATCGCGATTTGGAAACCGCGGCAAAAACCTGCAAAGCCATTGGGGAAAATACCTCCGTAATTCCACAGGTTAGATACCGCCGAATGCGTGCCATTGGGGTTCTCGTGCGCCGTCGCCACCATGATCAGACCGGTAACGATGAGGGCTCCGATCGCCACGATTTTGATCATGGAGAACCAGAATTCTAGTTCTCCGAAGGCCTTCACCGTTACCACGTTGAGTAAGAAAAGGGCGATGGTAACGCCGACGACGGGTATCCAGGGCGAAAGATCGGGCCACCAGAACCAGAAGTAACCCGTGATGGCGATAACGTCTGCGATTCCGCACACGATCCAACACAGCCAGTACGTCCAACTCACCGCAATGCCGGCCCAGCGGCCCAGCTGCCCACCCACAATGTCGGAGAACGTGCCAGCGCCAGGGAAGGCGAGGAATAGTTCGCCCATGCACCGCATAAAAATAAACAAGGCGGCGCCGATCAGGGCATATACCAGGAGTATTGAGGGACCGGCCAACGAGATCGCTCTTCCCGACCCCATAAAAAGTCCGGTACCGATAGCACCACCTATGGCAATGAGCTGCACATGGCGGTTTTGTAAATCTTTACGTAAACCTGAAGTATTATTGTTGCTTTTATTCATGGAACCACCTCGTTCAATGCGGGATAAATTACCACACGCAACGTGCTTCCAGAAATACGTCTCCGTTTGCGGACAGTCCCAATAATTCTTTCTAGATTCTGTTACTACCCTATTATTGCCCGGTTATTGCCTGGTTATTGCCTGGTTAGGCATTTTCCGGGCATGTTTTTAGGCAGGGTTTGGTAAAGCCGTGTCGATAGGCACGATAATGCAGTCGTATTCTTCCGCCAAGTAGATTTCATCGGCCGGCTTGTTTTTGATAGCTGCCACTTCCACCGGGGAGAGCCGCAAACCGCCGTCGGTACTACCATCCGGGGCCATGGCCATCACGGTGTATCCGCCGCTGGCTACCGCGTGGTCATAAAGATTCTTGAGTGGGGCTGCCAAAGGTTCGTAGAGCGCATCACGATGGCGGCGAATATCTGCTTGTTGGGATTGAATTTCGGCTACCACCGTTTCGAGTTTTTCCCGCTCGGCGGCGAGTTTTCCGGAAAGTGCCTGCAGTTTTTCCTGCCCTTGCGCCAGTGCCGTTTCTTCGTTTTCCACGGTTTCCAAAGCCGTAAATTCGGCTTCGGCTGCGCCGTCTAGGGCTTCCCGCAAGCTTGCCATTTCCGCTTCCAAGGTCAACAAATCTCGGGAAGTGAGCCCCTCACCCGCATTGTATTTTGCTTCCCGGTCCGCGATTTGGGATTGCAGATCTGCCGAACGTGCTTCGGCTTCCCGCAAATTTTTACGAGCCTGGGTAAGGCGAGTGCTGGTTGTCTGTACCTTCTCGCCTTGCCGGGCGGTCCCATTCATTAGTTTTGCCAGGTTTTCCCGCAAGGGATGTTTCTGGTTATTGCGTTCGAGCCGGTTAATTTGCGCATCCAGGCGCGCTACTTCCAGGAGCTGTAATTGGTCTTTCCGCGGTGCTTTCATAGTCTTAAGGCTAGCCGATAGTGGATTTGCGAACGGCTATATTCCAGGCGTCGGTGGGAATTGTGGAAACGTAAGTTTGTAGTTCCGGTAGTTTTTCGGCCAGTGCTTCGCGCATGTATGCCAATAGTGGCCATTCACTAGCCCAGTGGGTGGCACAAATAAGCGCGCATCCATCATTCCACAGGTGATCAGTGGCCGGGTGGTGGCGCAAATCCGCCGTAAAGTAGGCATCCGCGCCAGATGCTTGCGCGGCGGCAAGTAAAGAATCTCCCGAACCAGAACAGATGGCTAGGGTCTTGATTGGTTTTTCAGGATCGCCGGCCCCCAGAACGCCAGCTGGCACATCGGGCAGTTTTGCGGCGAAAGTTTTTACTAGGTGGCCGAATGGAACCGGTGCCGGTAAGTCCCCGACCCCACCAATCCCGGTTTCCGGATCAAGCGGTTCCCTAATTTCCATGCCAACCAGTTCGGCCAGGGCACGAGTAGAAGCAGCTACATCGGCGTTGGTATGAGCCGCAAAGAGTGCCAGGCGGGAACGCACGGCGCGAGTAACCCAGCGGCCCTTCGCATTAGTTGCCGCCACTGAAGAAGTTCCGCGCAAGTAAAGCGGATGGTGGGTGATGAGCATATCTGCCCCGGCCGCAATTGCTTCTTCCACACTGGCGGCGCACGGATCAACGGCAAAATGCACTTTTTGCACGGCATCTTCCGGAGCTCCCGCAATCAGCCCCACGCGATCCCAATCCGCCGCCGTTTCCGGCGGGAAAGCTTCATTCATGGCACGGCAAACATCAGCAACGGTGTATCTCATACCCACAAAGCTACCCTATGGGGCACTTTCCAGCCCGGGCAGGGCACACATTTCCCGTTTTCGCAGGTTGGAAGGCTTGCAGGCCGGAAAGGTACGGGCCCCGTGACTTGTTTTCGCCGCCCTTTAGCGGCACTTTTTAGGCGCACTTTTATGCGCAGCATTTTATGCGCACATCGGTCCGTCGCAGCCGGCACTGATTGGCGCAAAACCTGCGGTGAGCGGGAGGGAATCAATATTCGAATGGTCAAAGTGGAAAACGGGCCCGCGGCTACGTAATTCCACTTCCGGTTCGGTTTCGCTTGCCCCACCACGGACCAATAGCGCCGCTTGCTGAAGCGCGGCCGGGGCCGGATTTTCCGTCGTGGTGATTTCTAGGCCCAGCTTTTCTAGTACTTCGGTGAGCTTGGCGTGCACGGTAACGACGTCGTCGAACGGGAAAAGTGGGACCAGGGCGTGCGAAACCGCGATAAGCACCTGGCGGTTTTCTTTTTCCCGGCAGTCGTACGTGTACACGCGAGAAACTTCCGGGCTGGTGAGAGCAATATTGTACGTGGCCACGGTGATCCTTTCGCTTCTGGGATGCTCGCGCACGGCCGCGCCGAGCATAACCTTCGCAACGCAATATCTAGTTTACGTCCAACATGCCGGTGCAAGGGCCGAAACCCGCAACACAAAAAGAACAAAGGCCCGCCGAAGCGGGCCGATTCATATCGAGTAAATAAAATGGTGGGCCCGGAGGGACTCGAACCCCCGACCTCTTGGGTGTAAACCAAGCGCTCTAACCAGCTGAGCTACAGGCCCCTATGCTTTTATAAGTTTTTGTTCCTCGCGCCAGCGGGGAGCCGGCCACGAGCACCAGTAAATAGTACCTGATATTTTGCAAATAAAACGGGGCGTGGCGTGTGCGATAGGCAACGCCACACCCCGTGTCCGACATTCTTGCGTGAGTGAAACGAGTGTGTTAGAAGCTAAAACCCGCCGCGGTTAGTTTCACCGCCGTCCATTCTGTACCTGCCGAGGCCGATGTGGTTGCCTGCAAACCAGCAGTATCTGCGGCTTCTTCAATACTCTCGTGAGCTACCGCAAATTCACTGCGCGGGCCGGGCACAAATAGCCAGCACGTCGCTTGGTCTGAATCGAAATTCGCCTTGATATCTAGCAAGTAATCCGTGAGATCATCGGTATCCCCATCATCTGATCTCCACCATGCGATGGCGCCGTCAACGGTATCGGGGTAATCCTCATCAACGAGCTCCCCACCGATGGCGGTCTCGATTTCCTTGCGAATTTCCTGGGCTACGTCCTCGTCGTAACCGAACTCCTGAATTACGTTTCCTTTCCGGAAACCGAACGATGTCATGTCTTCACTTCACCGCATTGGCGCCGTTTTTTCAAGTTCAAAACGCTAATTTTGGGAAATCTCTCCGCGCGTCGCCACTAATCGGCGTTTCGCCTTATCTTCTCTGGATAAAAAATAGTGAGACCTTCGTCCGCTTTGCCTCGCAGAGTGGGCGTGGCATCGGTTACAGAGATAAGATGGAAGAGTTCAGTTCTGCGCCTCACTAGGGTTCCACAAGAACTCGTACAATGCGCGGATTTCCAACGATTCGAGGGAGTTTCTGTGAGTGATAAGCAACAGAGTGCTCATATGATCAATGGGCAGCTAAGCCAGATCCCTGATACGGACCCGGAAGAAACCCGGGAATGGCTAGATTCGGTCGATGACCTGATTGATACCAACGGCAATGAGCGTGCTCGTTTCCTGCTTGGCACCATGGAAGAACACGCACGGGGGCGCGGAGTTAGCATTCCGCCCGAACTCACCACCCCGTATATCAACACGATTCCGGCGAGTGCCGAACCAGAATACCCAGGAGATGAAGAACTGGAGCGCCAGTTCCGGATGTGGACGCGGTGGAATGCGGCCGTTATGGTCACCCGCGCGCAACGGCCGGGCGTGGGGGTAGGTGGGCATATTTCTTCCTACGCCGCCCAGGCCACTCTCTACGAAGTTGGGCAAAACCACTTCTTCCGCGGGCCTGATGCGCCCGGCGGCGGGGATCAAGTGTTCTTCCAAGGTCATTCCAGCCCCGGTAACTACGCGCGTGCCTATTTGGAAGGGCGCCTTACCGAAGCGGATCTGGATTCCTTCCGGCAAGAAGCTAGCCGGCCTTCCGGCGGGCGCGGGCTTCCTTCCTACCCGCACCCGCATCAGATGCAAGATTTCTGGCAGTTCCCCACGGTTTCTTTGGGCATTGGCCCGGCCACTTCGATTTACCAGGCGTGGTTCAACCGCTACCTGCACGAACGCGGTATTAAAGATACTTCTGACCAGCACGTGTGGGCTTTCGTGGGCGACGGCGAAATGGACGAACCCGAATCGCGCGGGATGCTCCAGCTCGCGGCCTACCAGAAGCTCGATAATCTCACCTGGGTGGTGAACTGCAACCTGCAGCGTTTGGACGGGCCGGTACGTGGTAACGGTTCGATCGTGCAAGAGCTGGAAGCCTTCTTCAAGGGCGCCGGTTGGAACGTGATCAAAGTACTGTGGGGCCGCGAATGGGATCCGCTCCTAGCGGCTGATAAGGAACACGCTTTAGTAGACCTCATGGGTTCTACGCTCGACGGCGATTATCAGGGATTCAAGGCTAATGACGGCGCGTATGTGCGCAATAACTTCTTTGGCCGTGATCCGCGCACCAAGGCACTCGTTGCCGATATGAGTGACGATCAGATCTGGGCGCTGCGCCGCGGCGGGCATGATTCCCACAAGATCTACGCTGCTTACCGCGCGGCTTTGGCCCACAAGGGCCAGCCCACGGTTATCTTGGCACAAACGGTGAAGGGCTACGATCTGGGTACCGCGTTCGCGGGTCGTAATTCCAACCACCAGATGAAGAAGCTCAACAGTGCTGATCTGAAGCTGCTCCGGGATACTACGGGCGTGCCGATTGAAGATTCGCAGCTCGAAAATCCCTACGCAGCGCCGTATTACAAGCCGCCGGAAGATCACCCGGCAATGGTGTACATGCGCGAACATCGCGCCCAGCTGGGTGGAGATATTCCGCAGCGCCGCGTGCATCAAGGTGGCATTCAGATGCCTAAGGAGAAGCCTTTCGAATCGATGAAGAAGGGCTCGGGCAAGCAAAAGGTAGCCACCACGATGGCTCTGGTGCGTTTGCTCAAGGACCTCATCCGCGATAAGAACTTCGGTTACCGCTTGGTGCCGATTGTTCCCGATGAGGCACGTACCTTCGGCATGGATTCCATGTTCCCCTCGCAGAAGATCTTCAATACCCTCGGCCAGAACTACACGGCTGTGGATCATGACATGTTGCTCTCCTACAAGGAATCTACGCAGGGGCAACTGTTGCACACGGGTATCACGGAAGCAGGTTCGGTAGCGGCCTACACCGCGGCCGGCACTTCCTATTCCGTGCATGACCTGCCTATGATTCCCTTCTACATCTTCTACTCGATGTTTGGGTTCCAGCGCACCGGCGATCAGTTCTGGGCCGCCACAGATGCACTGGCGCGCGGCTTCATTATTGGGGCTACCGCGGGGCGGACCACCCTCACCGGGGAAGGCTCCCAGCACATGGATGGCCATTCGCCGGTGATCGCTTCCACCAACCCTTCCGTAATCATTTACGACCCGGCCTACGCCTACGAAATCGGGCATATCTTCAAGGATGGCCTGGTGCGTATGTACGGGGACGGTTCTGATGGGCGCGACCAAAACGTCCAGTACTACCTCACGGTTTACAATGAGCCGATCCACCAGCCGGCGGAACCGGAAAACGTGGACGTGGAAGGCATTATCAAGGGTATCTACAAGCTGGAAGATGCCGATGGGCTGGGTGGGCCACGGGTGAACCTGCTGGCTTCCGGCGTCGGCGTACCGTGGGCACGCGAAGCCAAGAAGATGTTGCGCCGCGACTGGGGCGTAGACGCCACCGTATGGTCCGTCACTTCCTGGTATGAACTGCGCCGCGACGGCCTGGAGACCAATGAATACAACTACCTGCACCCCACCGAGCAGCCGCGCGAAGCCTACGTGACGGCGAAGCTGAAGAACGAGCAGGGTCCCTTCATTGCCACCTCCGATTTCGAACACCAGGTACAAGATTCGATCCGCGAATGGGTACCCGGCCAGTACGAAACCCTGGGGGCGAACGGCGTCGGTATTTCCGATACGCGCCCTGCCGCCCGCCGCTACTTCAAGATCGACGACGCCACCATGGTGGTCCGCGCGCTGTACGCGCTGGCTAAGAACGGGCAGATTGACCGTTCCGTGGTTCAGCAAGCAATCGAGAAGTACGACATCAACAACCCGCAAGCCGCCGAACCGGTACCGGATAACGATCCGGAATAAGTTCGCCGTGTGGCAGGATCCCCTGCCACACCGCGGGGTTTCCGCTTCGCGCTAAGCAACTCGTAGTTTGCAATTAGCGCGGCACTGTAACCTCCAAGCAACCGCCGGTTTTCCCTTCCGCTTCCCACTCCGAACTAGTCAGAACTTACTAGTACTAGCGAGAACTAGACAGAAACTAGTGCGAGCTACTCAGAGCTAGACAGAAACTAGTTACTCAGAGTGCGGAGCAGGTATGGAAGACCGGCGGTTTTCTATGCCTACCTATTTACCGCTATGCGCCCGCCGCATGTTCCACCTCACGCAAGGTGAATTTGGGCAGGGTTTTTCCTCGTAATTTGCCGCATTAGCAGGGGTAATGATGTTGTGAGCGAAATTTACGGGTAGAGACATCTGTCTTTCACGCGTAGGCTAACCGAGCGGTCTTCGCGCTCTGCTAGCCATACTCACGCTGTACAAAAACGCTAGCTTTGCGCCGACCACGGGCGTGTGGAGCTGCTAGGCGCACGCGCGGTACAACGCTAACGCTCGCTGCGTAGCCCTGCTTACTCGCCGCCCCGCAGGAGCGGATCTACAAGGTGAAAGGCTTAGATGACGGTATACAAACTCGCGTGGAAGTATTTGCGTGCACATGCCTGGGAATTGGCACTAATCCTTTTTCTGCAAGTTCTCCAAGTACTCCTCAATCTCACCTTACCGGCGCTCAACGCGCGCGTTATCGACGTGGGTATTTTGCAAGACGATGCAGGATACATCTGGAAAATAGGCGGCATTATGATCGCCTTCATCGTGGTGCAGGCACTGTGTTCGGCCACGGCAATTTTCTTCGGTTCCCGAATTTCTACTCGCATGGGCCGGGATTTACGCCGGGATACTTTCCGCCACGTGCAACGTTTCTCCCCCGCCGATCAGCGCCGCTTCGGCGCCTCCACCCTAGTAACCCGCACCACGAATGACGTTATGGGTATTCAAATGGTTGCCCTGTTCACCTTCACCTTGGTGGTAACCGCACCCATCATGGGAATCGGTGGAATTGTGATGGCGATTGGGCAAGACGTCACTCTCTCTGCCACCCTGCTAGTTATAGTTCCGCTGCTGGCCATTATTATTTTGCTATGCATGATGGCTTTGGCTAAACGCTACCGGATTGTGCAAAAGCGAGTGGACGCTATTAATGACGCTTTGCGGGCCCAACTTACCGGGGTACGGGTGATCCGCGCCTTCCGCCGCCAAAACTACACGGCAAAAAGATTCGATGAATCCAATGCCGCGCTACGCAAAATCTACTTGGAAGTAGGGACGATCTGGTCTGGCCTTATGCCCCTGATGTCTGCGGTGATTGGTATTGCTTCCGCCGTAATCGTCTGGCTTGCCGGCCACCGCATCGAAGCTGGCCTCATGCCCGTAGGGGCGCTTACCGCCTTCATTAACTACCTCATGATGATCCTCGGGGCGGTGCTTATGATTGGCATGATCATTATGATCGTGCCGCGCGGCAATGTTTCGGCACGGCGTATCAAAGAAATCCTAGACACCGAACCTTCTATTTCTTCCCCTGCCAGCCCGCGGCCCCTTCCCGCCGGCCCACTCACCTTTAGTTTGCGTGATGCCGCGCTCACGTACGACGACGCCGAAGAGCCGTCCTTCTACGGGGTCAACCTTGACTTTGCTCCCGGGACTACCACAGCTATCGTCGGTGCCTCCGGGTGCGGTAAATCCTCGCTGGTGAAAATTTTGCCCCGGCTCGCCGATCTAACCACCGGCACTTACCAAGTAAATGGCGTGGACGTACACAAATTCGATCTCGCCGCATTTCGGCAGAGAATTGCCTATGTGCCGCAGCGCGCTTTCCTCTTCTCCGGCACGATTGCCACCAATGTGACTGGAAACAGCAAGGATATAGATGAAGCGCGGGTCCGGAAGGCTTTGGAAGTAGCTCAGGCCCTGGATTTTGTGGAAGAACAGGGCGGGATTCACGCCCGCGTGGAATCCGGTGGCAAGAATCTTTCGGGTGGGCAGCGCCAACGCGTGACCATCGCCCGTGCTCTATATCGGGCTTTGCCGGATGCGGACGGCAAACCCGGAGCTGACCTCATAGTTTTTGATGATTCTTTCTCCGCTCTAGATTTTGCTACCGATGCACGTTTGCGCCAAGCCCTGCGGGAAGAAGCCGCGGGATCCGCCGTCGTGATCGTGGCGCAACGCACCTCTACCACGCGTAGTGCCGATACGATTCTGGTTTTGGCAGATGGGCATCCGGCCGGATTGGGTTCCCACGCAGAACTTATGCGTGATTGCAAAACCTACCAAGAAATCGTGAAATCCCAAGAACATGACGAAACCGCGGAGCAACGGAAGGAGACCCTCTAATGCCTAGACGGGGCAATATTGAAGTTGCGAAAGATACCAAGGGGACGCTACTAAAGCTCGCCAAGAGCCTTAAAAGTGAGCGCTGGCGGATCCTCGCTGTGCTCGTGGTAACCCTGGGCGCGGTTTTGCTGACGATCGCCGGCCCCTACCTGCTGGGTATGGGCACTAATACGGTTATCGATGGTATTCGCGGAGACGGCGTGGACTATGGGCGGCTGCTCAAAATCCTTGGCGTGACGGGCGGTTGCTACATTGTGGCAGCGCTTTTGCGTTTCCTGGCGAGCTATATTGTGCGGCTAGTCGTGCAGGATTTGGGTTACCGGATGCGCCGCGAAGCACAAGCAAAAATCGATCGCATGCCGCTTACCGAAATTGATAAGCAGCAGCGCGGGAATGTGCTTTCTACGGTCACTAACGATATCGATAACGTGGTGCAATCGCTTTTGCAAACCCTTTCCGAAGTGATTACGGCTTTCTACCAGGTTTTGGGCATCATTGTGATAATGCTCTTCCTTTCCTGGAGCCTCACCGTGGTTTCGCTGGTGGCGGTGCCGGTGGGGGCGTTCGTCGTGGTGCAGATTTTGAAGCATTCCAAGAAGCAGTTCCGGCGGCAGTGGAATTTGACGGCTGATGTTTCCTCCGTGGTGGAAGAATCTTTCACCGGTTTGGAAGTGGTGGCCGCTTATGGTTTAGAAGACGAGTTTGAGAAGAGCTTCGATAAGTCGAATAATGCCCTGTTCGACGCCGGTTTCAAGGCGCAAGCGATCTCGCAGCTTTCCCAACCGACGATGACGGTGGTGGCGAATGTAATGTTCGTGATCGCGACCGTGATGGGTGGTTTGCAAGCGATTGCCGGGGTGTTGACCATTGGCGGTTTGCAAGCCTTCTTGCAGTATTCTCGCCAGCTTTCCCAACCGATTCAGTCTTTGGCTTCTACCGTGAACCTGTTGCAATCGGCAGCGGCTTCGCAGGAACGCATTTTTGCTTTTATGGCAGAACCTGAGATGACTCCCGATAGCGAGGCTACTTACGAGGATCTGGTTCCGGCGGAAAACCGGCGCGGTCAGGTTACGTTCGAACATGTTTCCTTCGGGTATGAACCGGGGAAGAAGGTTATCCATGATCTTTCCTTCACCGCGCAACCTGGGCAAACCGTGGCGATTGTGGGCCCCACGGGTGCTGGGAAAACCACGATCGTGAACCTCCTCATGCGTTTCTACGAGGTCGATAGTGGGCAGATTCTCACCGACGGCGTAGATATTCGCGACTTTTCGAAAGATTCCCTGCGTTCCCATATTGGCATGGTGCTGCAAGAAACTTGGCTGTTTGCGGATTCCATCTGGCGCAATATCGCTTTTGGCAGGGATGGGGCTACGAAGGCTGATGCGGTGGCCGCGGCCAAGGCGATTGGCATTGACAGGTTTATCCGTACTTTGCCGGGCGGTTATGATTCTCAGCTTGGTACCGACGGGGATAATATTTCCGCTGGTGAAAAACAGCTGCTAACGATTGCGCGGGCTTACTTGGCCGATCCGGATATTTTGATTCTCGATGAGGCCACTTCTTCGGTTGATACGCGTACCGAACAGCTCATTCAGAAAGCCATGGGTGAGCTACGTACGGGGCGCACGAGTTTCATTATTGCCCACCGGCTCTCCACGATCGTGGATGCAGACGTCATCTTGGTGATGGAACACGGAAATGTGGTGGAACAGGGCACGCACCACGAACTCCTCGAAAAGGGCGGTGCTTACGCCCGCCTGTACGCCAGCCAATTTGCTTAAGCAACAGGTGCTCGCCTAAGCAGCTAGCGGTTCACCTAAACAGCTAGCGATTTGCCAAGCAGCCAGCGAACCATCAAAGCAACCAGCAGCTCGCCTAAACAACCGGCAGCTCGCCAAAGCAACCGGCAGCTCGCCTAAACAACCGGCAGCTCGCCAAAGCAACCAGCGGCAGCAAGCGTCCGGAAGGTCCCGCACCGAAACAATAATGTGCGGGGCCTTCCGGGCGCTTTTTATTTGTTTTATAGCTTGGCCAACGATTTTACAGCTTGGCAACGAGCTTGCCGATAGCAAAATCACCGAGCATTTGCTCTAGCTCTGCTACCGAGTCTGCTCTTCCCCACGCTTGGTCAAATTCGCTTTGCGGGGCGTGGCTCCAGCCCACGAGAACCGTGGGAATCCCCCACCGGCCCGCGCCTTCAATATCGTGGATGCGGTCTCCCACCATGAGGGCGGAACTGGTATCCACGCCGCTTTCCGCTAGGCGGTCCAGGGCGTCGCGCACCACATCGGCCTTCGTATAGTTCGGCCGGTTCTCCGGATCCCCAGAAATAACCCGAAAATCCTTCGTGAGATTGTAGTGGTCGAGGATACGCAACGTATTGCGCTCGTTTTTCGAAGTGGCAATCGCCAAGGGCACGCCGGCCCGTGCCAACCGCCCCACCATTTCCGGCATGTGCGGGAAAGGCTTCGTATCCAGCATTACCCGTTCGTATCTTTCACGGTAGCGCCGCGTGATTTCCACCGGGTCCGTTGCCCCCAGGAACGCAAAAGTTTCCATGAGCGGCGGGCCAATAAACTGCAGGTAGTAATCACGGGGATGTTCCTGGCCGAGTTCTTCCCGCACGGTTTCCTGCAAAACGCTGGTAACCACCGGAGCCGAATCGATCAGGGTGCCGTCAAGATCTATGAGGATTGGATTCACAGTTCAATTCCGGTGATGTCACCGGCTCCTTCCCTTCGCACCTCGCGAGTTACCAAATCCAAGACCGTAGTGGCGCCGCCACCTACCGGGCCATCGACGATAATATCAACGGCCTGGCCCAGCTTTTCTTCCACCTCTTCCCCAGTGGTTAAAGGCTCTTCTTCCCCGGGCAAAATAAGCGTGGAGGAAAGTACCGGTTCTTCATTGGCCTCCACTATCGCCTGCGTAATCTTGTGGTCCGGAATACGCACGCCGACCGTCTTCTTTTTCTTATTCAAAGTGGCGTTCGGGACTTCCTTCGTCCCCTTGAGAATGAAGGTATACGGCCCCGGGGTCAGTTGTTTGATCAAACGGAAATCCGGGTTGCTCACAATTACCAGGGTGCCTAGTTGCGCGAAGTTACGGCACAGCATCGTAAAATCATGCTTTTCACCGACCTTACGGATCGTCCGAATCCGCTCTAACCCGCTCTTATTAGCCATCCGGCTGATCAGGGCATAACCGGAATCCGTGGGGATTGCCGCGATGCCATCTTCCCGTAACACGTCCACCACTTTTGCCACATTTCGGGCCTGCGGATTATCCGGATGGATCTCAATGAAAGTTGCCATCTTTCCCTTTCTTGTTAACGCGTTTTCTCTTCCTGTCCCCTACCTATTCTATTTCTATTTACTTTTGAGTTGGGTAGGTCCGCTACAGGCGTGGAGCGGAATGAGTTGGGTAGGTCCGCTACAGGCGTGGAATGGATTTTCCGGGCGGGTTAGAGGTTAGGCGGCGTCGCTGGGAGTAACAAGCGCGGCAAGTTCGCGTTTTTCGGCGTTATTTGCGTAAGGCACGTATTGGTTTGCATAGGTGCGGGCATCTTTCTCTCTCCCGGCTGTCAGAGCTGCTTCGATGAGGGCGCGTGCGGCCCCAAATCCGTGTGTGGCCGGGTCCCAGTGGGCGAGCCCGAGGCTGAGGGCTTGGTCCGGCATTCCTGCCTGCGTCAAAATGTTTATGCATGCGGCCAATACTTGGCCGGAAGGGTTGCGGTCTGCCACGGTGTGGAGGCGCCGCACGGCCCCGGCGGCATCTGCTGGCAAACTTAGTTTGGCCAGCTGCAGTTGCGGGTACCAAGAGGAAGGGTTGCCAGATAGTTCTTCGGCGAGCGCCCAGATCGCAAGATTAGCGGAAACCGCGGGCGCGGTACCGGTACCGGTGTGTTCGGCGGTGAGTGGATCGGCTGGTGGGTGTTGAGCTTCCGCGTTTTGTGCTATTTCCACCAGTTCTGTGAAAGCCTCGATATCGTTTGGATCTGCAGAGAGCCTTTCGCGCAGGCGCTTCACCCGTGCCGGATGGTCACCAGGTTCGGCGGTATGCTGAAAGAGCTGTTTCATAAGATCCAGGAACGACATGCTTCGTGCGTACCAACTGAGAGGCGGGAAACCATGGACCACAATCCTCACGGCGCAGGAAACCGGCCCAACTCGGGCGCATCTACGCCACCGGATGCTAATACCCCACTTTCTGGAGATGCCCTTGCTGCCCTTGCCAATCTGGGCGATCTAGCTGGGCTAAGTGATCTGGAGAGCTTGGATGAGCTTGCTGATCTAGCGGGTTTGGATGCTGTTTCTACTAGTGCTAGTAGTGCCGACGACGCCGAAACTACGCCCACAGCGGAGGACCCTCTCGCGGTGGCGGCTTTGGAAACTTTGGCGGAAGAGGGCGTGCCGGAGCAGCATTGCCAGCTCGATCTGGAATTCGATTCGCCGTGGGTTGATAATTTGACACGGTGGTCAGTGGCTGTGCGGGTGGAGGAGGCTGCCAAAAAACAGATTCCTGACGCTAAGATTCGGGAAGCGCGGACGGTGCGGGATTTATTGGCGGCAGTGCAGGATGTCTAGTCTGCCGGATGGTATCCCAGCTGTTGGGAAATGTTGAGGGCGGCTTCTTTGACTTTTTCGGCGAGTTTGAGCCGCCGTTCTTCTCCCATGTACATGGCCGCACTCGAAATGGAGATAGCACCGATTACTTCGCCGCTGGAATCGCGCACCGGCGCGGCCACGCAACGAATTCCCGGCTCGTTTTCTTCGATATCAGTGGTCCACCCTTGGGCTGCAAAACCTGCCATTTTGCCAATAAATTCGGCTACCGCTTCGGGTTTGGTGTCTAGCTGCATTTCTGCGGCTTCTTGGTTGTACAGTTGGGCCCATTGGGATGGCTGGTCAACAATTAATGCTCGGCCGAGCCCGGTGCGAGTAATGGAGCGGAAAGTGCCTACTTCGGAGCGGATTTGGATTCCGCGTTCGCCGTCGAACTTGAGCAAATAGAAGGCCTTGGAATCTTGTTCCATGCCCAGGTGCACGGTATCGAGGGTGACGCGCGAAAGTTCTTCCAGGATCGGGTAGGCCACTTTGATCAGCGAAACCTCGTTACGGGCCTGGTAGCCCAGGGAAATGAGGGCTGGGCCGAGCCGGTATTCGCCGCGGCCTTCGGTGCGCAAAAAGCCTTCGTTGCGCAAGGCCTGCAAAATCCGGTGTACTTTGGACCGAGACAGGCCGGTATCTTTCACCACTTCGGCAAGATTTTGGTTCCCATCTGCCACGCTACGCAAAACCTGCAGACCGTGCCGCAACGTCTGCGTTCCCGGAATATCTTCGCTTACCATAACCGCCAGATTAGCATTTCCCAACTATTGGAACATCTTTGACCACACTACGAAGCTCAGATTTACCGGCAAGGCAAGAACAGCTCACCGGAGCTCCAGCGGGGACGTTCCCAGAAAAAGCTTTGCACTTTCTACTGGTCAAACGCCCCCGCAGGAATTCTCAATCACCGGCTCAGCAGTACCGATTCTGATCTTCTACACCTACACACCGCCATCGAGCGATACGTCATAAAATGAACAGGCTCAGGATCCACACTAAGGCTAGCCCGATTATAGAAATCAGGCAGGGGACCTGACCCCCTGTTGGTGGACATAGGCTAGCCCCGGCGTTCAGCCGGAGAAAGGTAGTCTTCTACCATGTCCCGTAAAACATATTCCGCGCA
>NZ_FNAU01000008.1 GCF_900102025.1 Actinobaculum suis
GGCAGAAGTAGAAGAAGAGTTTTGGACTAGCAACCCAAATCACGAGAGAATGGAAATCAAGGCAAATGCCTAGGAACAAAACCCGGGGCACTTCACGGCCGGTGCGTAGGGCGCGTGTGACTTCGAGTTTGAGGGAGCCTTTGGCTTGCACGTAGATGGCTTGGTAGATCGTTTCGTGGCAGGCATGCATAGCCTTATTATCCGGGAAAGTGCGCGTGAGCCAAGCAGATATTTGTTCCGGGCTCCAGTGTTTAGCGAGTTTGTTTTTCACGGCTCTAAAAAGGGCTGGGTTGGCTAGGATTTTGGGTTGTTTGGGACGGCGTCGTCGTTCTTTCGTGGGTGGCGGCGATAGAAGTAGTCCGAAAGAAAGATGATGAAGAGGCCGATGAAGACACCATTAAAGAACATCGACCATCCCCATTCGGTGATGGGGAGCACGAGCTCTTTCGCCGCGAACAACAACCCCAGAGGAACGCTCATCACGGCATCAAGTGCAAAGCCACACGCACCCGTCACCGTTGTGGCAAGGGGACGCACACCCAGGTAAGCCGCCACGTAGATCACGCAGGCCACAGCAAGAAACCAGAGCGATAAGCCCGAGTGTCCGCTGACTGCCTCCACCCCAAGGCCGGTGGCGAACCCACCACCAATGAGTAGCGCAAGCGTCAACGCGCGCGATGCCAGATCAGGGTACGAGCTCAATCGCATGTCTGCCTCCTATACTGCAACCAATTCTACGTAGCTCATAGACGAAGGGAATCGGACCTATGGATGATTCGCGCCCTGCGTGACGGTTGGGGTGGGTCCGGTCCCGGATCGTATCGACGTCGGGGCGCGCCGCTCGCGTCAGTGCCTGCCCTACGGGTCGGAGGAGAAACATCGGGTCGCGCCATTGTTCTGGATCTCTGAAGACAACCTGCCGGTACGGGTCGTGCGTGATCATGTCCCTATGGTTTTTGGCGGCGGCAGGGTTTTTGGAAACCGTGGAGGGTGATGTCGTCCACTACGTCCATATCGAAGCTCGCATCGAGCAACTCGGTGAATGCTTCGACATTCATGAGATTGCGTTCGACAGCCTTATTTGGTGGGCAGATCGATATGGCGTGATTAGTGCTCCCCGCGCAGGCGGGGATGAGCCCCGGCGCGCTATCCGCGCTCAGCTCACCCCGCTAGGTGTCTGATTTCTCAGTCCAACTAATGGGGAGCAGTTCAACACGTGGAGGGGCATGAGGAAGCTGGAAAATTGGAGTATTGGAGCACTCTGACGCTTGATGGCTGCGTGCTTTTTGGCTCCCGTAGCAGTTACGTACTAATCTGGTCCTACCAGTACCGGCTCGCCACGTCTTCGGATGTGGTCAGAGCCGGTCATCATGTGCCGAGGGTGTCCTATCGGAACAGAGAGGCCAGGCCTCTGGCGCAATCGTGACCTAGTGCGTGCTCGGCATCAGTGTGCTATCATGGATGTCAACACGACCGGTTCCGCTGCCCATCTCGGGAGTCCAGGGCCGGTCTCTTTCTATCTTCACGAGGCCGCATGGGGACAAAGCCGTTCAAGAGCTATGAAGAACAGGTCAGCATCCTCCAGTCACGAGGATTAGGCATCGACGATCCGGCTCATGCTGCCGAAGTTCTGCGCACACATAACTATTATCGGTTATCGGGTTACTGGCACTCGATGCATCAAGTAGATCCCCAAACACGTACGGCACTCGATGTTTTCAAGGACGGCGCCACCCTCGATCTTGTCCTCGCGCTCTACGACTTCGATGCTCGATTGCGTCACGCGGTTTTTGCGAACCTTGCTCCCATAGAGCTAGCGATCCGTTCATTGCTGGGCTACCACCTCGGGGCACTTGACCCCCTGATTCATCTCGATGCATCGAAGCTCAATGCCACCGCGAGCAATCCTTCAAAGCGCACTAAGGGCGCTACTGACAGCATGTTGCTACCGACCAAGACGAGTACACCAAACAGATCAAACGCATCGAGGCCGACTACAACCACGCCACCAACCGATTGACGAACCTGGAGACGCAGATCAACGAGCGCCAAGTCAAACACAAGGCCTTGCTCACGGCATACGACCAACTCTCAAGCGCACCGATTAGCGCGTTCCAGCCAACCCAGTGGACAGCCTTGATCGACCACGCCATCGTCAGGGGGAGAGGCCATTGAGTTCTTCTTCCGCGACGGGCGCAGGATCACCATCGACCTGTAGAACTGTTCCGCATAGCTGAGCCCGCCTCATATGAGGCGGGCATTTTCATGCCCGTAACTAGCCGTCGCTCAACCCGCCAACGCTCTGACTAGGGAAAACACGAACTCGCCGACGCTTGCCGAGATCTAGGCCCCTTAGGGCATACTCGCTAAACGCAACCCCGGCCTTATCAAATGCGACGTCATAGTGGAGCGGGTGACGGGAATCGAACCCGCCTCTGCAGCTTGGGAAGCTGCCGTTCTACCGATGAACTACACCCGCAAGCAGTAAAACTGCAACGAGCAACGAGCTAAAACCGCTGCCCAGCTCGAATAGCCACTAAAGCCATCGAAACTTACTGCCGCAGCTAAAAGCTCGCGCTGGGATAAGAGTGTACCGGTTCGCCGCCCAATGAGCAAAATGTAGTTGCGCACGCCCTACGCCCACGTTCCGCGCGCCGTCGTCTTGCGCAATCCAGTGCCCACGTCCAGCGCGCCCAACCCGCATCCCGCGCACCCAGCCCGCACACGCCGCGCCCGCACCTCGAAACGTGCGGCCACAAACGGCCTAAATGTGCCAGAATCGAAGGCGTGCTACTGTCTGACGTTGATATTTACGAGTACGTGAAGGCGGGCGAGATTACTTTGGATCCTTGGGATCCGAAGATGGTGCAGCCCTCGTCCATTGATATTCACTTGGACCGTTTTATCCGGCTTTTCGATAACCACCGCTATCCGGTGATCGACCCTGCCGAACCGCAGGAAGAGCTCACGCGGCTGGTGGAAGTGCCGGCCGATGGGGATTTCGTGCTCCACCCCGGAGAGTTTGTGCTCGGCTCTACTTACGAACAAGTAACGCTCGGCCCCGGCGTCGCCTCCCGTTTGGAAGGTAAATCCTCCCTGGGCCGGCTCGGGCTGCTCACTCACTCCACCGCCGGGTTCATCGACCCCGGTTTTTCCGGGCACGTGACCCTCGAACTGTCTAACACCGCCACGATGCCGATCCGCCTCTACCCGGGCATGAAGGTCGGCCAACTCTGCTTCTTCCAGCTATCGTCTCCAGCCCGCCGCCCGTACGGCGCCGGTGCGGAAGGTTCGCGGTACCAAGGTCAGCGCGGCCCCACCGCCTCGCGTTCGTACCTTAATTTCCACCGGATCGACGTCGGCAACCACCCGCTCGACCCCGCCTAACGTAACGCGGTAGTAACGTAGCGCGGTACTAACATAGCGCGGTACTGACGTAGCGCGGTACTAACGTAGCGCGGCGCTCCCGGGTGCCGGCGTCCCGCACGTGCACCTAACGTTGTCCTAGAAACATTCGCCGCGGCGGGGCAACTTCCGCGGCGTCCCGCACGTGCACCTAACGTTACGCTCCGGCCTAATTACCAGCTAATTACCGGACCCTTTTCTTCTCACACACTATGGCTTTCAAAGCGCTCTGCACATAAAATGGTACGGTAATTTGCTCCGCTACCACCTGGGAGCACCGCACACCGAAAACACTAAAACCGCACGCAAAGCGCATATAAAACCGCACACCATGTACGCACTGGGAGGGCCATGCCAGTTCTACTTCCGCTATTTTTCTTAGGTGCCCTGTGCGCGCCGCTGATCATGAGCCGCGGGAGGGGAGGCTTTGCGGCGCTCTCACTCATTCCGAGTGCTGCGTTCATTTGGCTTCTCACGCTCATTCCCCGTACTGCCCGCGGCGATTTTTATACCGTAGACATCCCGTGGATCCCGCAAATCGGGCTCAACTTAGACATTCGGATCGACGTCCTTTCCCTCGTGCTCGCGCTCATTGCTTCCGGAGTGGGCGGGGTGGTGCTGTTCTACTCGGCACGCTATTTCAGCCGGGAAGCTTCCTATCTGGGGCGGTTCGGTGCGATTTTCCTCGCCTTCGCGGGCGCTATGCTCGGCCTGGTAACCACGGATAACACGCTGGCCCTATACGTGTATTGGGAACTCACCACCATTTGTTCCTTCCTGCTTATCGGCCACTATTCCGACCGTGCTTCTTCGCGCCGCGCCGCCGTGCAGGCCCTCGTGGTCACTACTTTTGGCGGGCTCGCCATGCTTGCGGGCATTGCGATTTTGGGGGAGGCCGAAGGTGGATCTTATTCCGCGGCGGCCCTAATTGAAGCCGCGCAAACTGGCCGCCTCGCCCCGCAACAGCCGGGCCTCATCACCGCGGCCATTGTGCTCCTACTGTTGGGCGCGCTTTCCAAATCGGCGCTCATACCTTTCCACTTCTGGCTACCCGCGGCCATGGCCGCACCCACCCCGGTTTCGGCGTATTTGCACGCCGCTTCCATGGTGAAAGCCGGCGTTTACTTGGTGGCACGCTTCGCCCCCGGGTTTGCGAGTAACCCGGTGTGGCATTGGTTGGTCACGATAACCGGCGTCGTTACCTTGCTCCTGGGCGGCTACCGGGCCCTCAAACAAACCGATATCAAACTGGTAATCGCTTTCGGCACGGTTTCCCAGCTGGGGCTCATCATGCTTTTCGTGGGTTACGGCGAACCGACGATGCTACTTGCCGGGATGATGCTTCTGCTCGGCCACTCGCTATTCAAATCCGCACTATTTCTTTCCGTGGGGGTTGTGGACGTATGCACCGGCACGCGTGACCTGCGCGAACTTTCCGGCGTGGGTAAGCAAATGCCGAAGGTGGCGATTTGTGCGGCGCTGGCAGATATGTCCATGATGGGCCTGCCACCCTTTGCCGCTTTCGTGGCCAAAGAAGCCGCCCTCACCCACCTGTGGGGCGGCACGCTGGCAGATACGCTCGTGCTTCTCGGCATCGCCGCCGGTTCGGCCCTCACCGTGGCCTATGGTCTGCGTTTTTGGTGGGGTGCGTTTATGAGCAAACCGGGCGTAGCGCCGACGCCGGTGCGGCACGCTTCCTACGTTATGGTGATACCCGTTGCGGTGCTTTCCCTGCTCGGGCTGGTAGCCGGCTTGGCCACCGAGCCGCTCAATAAATTCCTTTCCGTACATATCGACCAGTACGTGCCGGCCGGTTCGTACGGCGAACTACATTTGTGGAGCGGTATTACCGGGCCGTTTGTGCTGACTCTCGCCATTATTGCCGCCGGGATTGCGATCTTTGCGGTGCGGGAACGGTGGACGGCGTGGGGCCGCGCGCACCGCTTCCCGCTTTCCATGGAAAGCATTTACCACCGGATTATTTCCTCGCTGGAACGCGGCTCGACGATCGTCACCTCCCGCACCCAAACCGGTTCCCTGCCCGGCTATGTACAAACGATTTTCTGGACCCTCGTGATCGGCCTGCTGGTAGCGATCGCGGTGGGAGCGCCAATTTTGCCGGAAGGCGTGCGGGCGTGGGATGGCTCAGTGCAAGCCCTGGTAGCAATCGTGGGTTGCGGGGGCGCCATTTTGGCGGCCCGGGCCCGCCACCGCCTGAAGGCCGTGATCCTCATGGGCGTGGCCGGGTACGCGGTGGCCCTCACCTACGAACTGTATGGTGCCCCGGATTTGGCACTCACCCAGGTGCTTTCCGAAACCCTTACCCTCGTGGTATTCGTGTTGGTTTTGCGCCGCATGCCGATCTATTTTTCTTCCCGACGCCGCCACCGGTTCCAGGTGCGCCGCATCGCTTTGTCAGTATTAGTAGGCGTGCTCTTTGCCGGCCTGGCCATGCTCATGGCCGGCGCGCGCATCCACGCCCCGGTTTCGCAGAATTTCGCGGCGGAAGGTTTCAGCTTCGGCTACGGCAAAAACATCGTGAATGTGACGCTGGTGGATATTCGCGCGTGGGATACCATGGGCGAAATTTCCGTGATCGTGGCAGCCGCCGTCGGCATTGCTTCCCTCCTCTTTATTAGGGACCGCGCCGGCGGTACCGATCGGCTCCGTAACGTACTGGGCCTTTACAACGAAAACCGGAAGCAACAGCAAGAAGAAATGGCCCGCGATCCGCAAAGCTACCTGATGCACGCGCTCCGCCGGGACGAAAACGAACGGAAAGAGGGGAGGGGTCGGCGCTGGTTGGCTTCAGACCGGCGCCCGGGCGTCACCAGCCGGCCGATCATGTTACAGATCGGCACCCGCGTGGTATTCCATTCGATCATTATTGTTTCCCTATTCTTCCTGTTCTCCGGGCATAATCTGCCCGGCGGCGGATTTGCGGGCGGACTGCTGGCCGGTATCGCCCTGGTATTGCGATACTTGGCCGGCGGCAGATTCGAACTCGGCGTGAGCTTGCCAGTACTGCCCGCGCATTTGACGGGCTTTGGCCTGGCACTTGCCACCCTGGCCTGCCTGGCCCCGATCGTGCTGGGTGGCACGCCCCTGCAAACTGCGCGCGTAGACCTAAACATCCCGATCTTCGGGGACGTACATTTCACTACCGCACTAGTTTTCGATACCGGGGTCTACCTGGTGGTGCTCGGGCTCGTGCACGAAATCTTGCGTTCCTTGGGCGCCGAAATTGACAGGCACGGCGAACGCGAAGCCGGGCTCTTGCCAACCGAACCGCGGCTGGTACCGGCCGCCGATTCCCGGCGAGACCTGCGCGAAGAAATGCAATCACACGAAGAAGCGCGGCAGCGCGCCAAAACCATGGGCACCTACTCGCCGCTCCCATCCCGCGCGAAAGGTAGCGGCGCGAACGGTAGCGCTGGCGGCACGCCCGCGAAGGCGACCGCTACGGCAACCGCGAACGGTAACGCGCCCACCGAACCCACCCCCAGCGAAACAGGAGGAAACCGTGACTAGTTCACTTACTCTCGTCATTATGTGCGGCGTGCTGGTCGCGGTTGGTGTCTACCTGCTTATGGAGCGTTCGCTCACCCGCGTGGTACTCGGCATTTCCTGCCTGGGCAACGGGGTGAATATTATGTTCCTCATCGCGGGTGGGCGGGCCGGTAACCCGCCTTTCGTGGAGCAAAGCCAACCAGATTCGTGGTCGGATCCGCTGGTGATGGCCATGATGCTCACCTCGATCGTGATTACCTTGGCCACCACGGGCTTCCTGGCCGCCATGGCCTACCGCACTTGGCAGTTGCGGGATAACGACGAAGTGCGTGACGACGTAGAAGATCGCGCCATCGCCCTGCGCTCCGAAATCAGCGGGCACGTAGACGAAAGGTCCGAGGCCGGTACCGATCTGGAACAAACTTCTGAAGAGTTCCGGGACGAAACCGAAGGTTCGGAAAGTTTCTTCAAACCCGCTGGCCGCGTGGTGCGCCGGTGGGTGCGCCGGCAAGGCGTTATTTCTAATCCGGATGCAACCCGCGGCACGGAAGGGCGGCGATGAACGTAGCGTTACTTCTCCCTTTGCCGATCGTCCTACCGCTATTTGCGGCGGGCGTGCTCCTCGTTTTGGGGCGCCGGCGCAATGCCCAAGCCTGGACGTCCGTGGCCATAATGAGCATTGTCTTGGTCACCTCGATTATTTTGCTCATTTGCTCAGCAGATGGTCCGGTGGTGCTCGACGTCGGCAACTGGGCCGCCCCGGTAGGTATCTCTCTGGTAGCAGACCGGCTTTCGACGATCATGCTCGCCACCTCGGTGGCCGTCACCCTTCTGGTACTTATCTACTCGATTTTCCAGGGCGTGGCAGACGGCGAACGCGGCGCCCCCACCGCCGTCTACTACCCGGCATTCATGATCCTTTCCGCCGGTGTTTCCGACGCTTTCCTTACCGGTGACCTTTTCAATATGTACGTGGGCTTCGAAATGTTGCTCACCGCTTCCTTCGTGCTCCTCACCATGGGCGGCACTTCGGAACGGATGCGTTCCGGTTCGGTGTACGTGATCGTCTCCCTCGTTTCCTCCATGATTTTCCTGGCCGGCTTGGGAATGACGTACGCGGCCGTAGGTACCGTAAACATGGCGGACCTCGCCATAAAACTGCCCGAAATCGATCCCGGGATACGCCTAATTTTGCAAGTCATGTTCCTGGTAGCTTTCGGCCTGAAAGCCGCGATCTTCCCGCTTTCCGCCTGGCTGCCGGATTCGTATCCCACTGCTTCCGGGCCGGTGACCGCCGTATTTGCGGGCCTGCTCACCAAAGTGGGGGTGTACGCGATTATTCGCACCCAGTTCCTGCTCTTCCCCGGCGGAAAACTCGATACCGTGCTCGGCGTTTTCGCGATCGTCACCATGGTGGTGGGAATCCTCGGCGCCATCGCCCAAGAAAACGCTAAACGCCTCCTCTCCTTCACCCTGGTTTCCCACATCGGTTACCTCATTTGGGGAGTTTCCATTGGTAACGCCGCCGGGCTTTCCTCCACGATCTTTTACGCCATCCACCACATCGTGGTGCAAACAGCACTGTTCTTGGTGGTCGGTTTGATCGGCTGGGTAGCAGGCACGACGTCGTTGGTGAAACTCGGTTCGATCATGAAGGCAGCTCCGGTGGTAGCGGTTCTCTACTTCCTGCCCGCCATATCCCTGGGCGGAATCCCACCATTCTCCGGATTCCTCGGCAAAATCGGGCTTATTGAAGCCTCCGCGGAACGGGCCACCGGGCTCGACTACGCACTAATCGCCGCCGGGCTGATCACCTCGCTCCTTACCTTGTATGCGGTGATCCGGGTGTGGAATATGGCCTTCTGGCAAGAAGCACCGGAAGAACTGCCCGACCGCGCCTACCCGGGCGGTATGGTGGCCACCGCTTCCGGGCTGGTAGCGCTCATGCTCGCAATTACCGTTTGCGCGGCCCCGATTCGCAGTTTTACTGACGGCGCCGCCACCGAACTACTGCAACGCACCCCGTATATTTCGGCCGTCTTACCAGACTATAAACGAGGCTCGGGAATCTCTCCGGAAGTGGCCGAAAAAGATCCCGTGCCCACACCCGAACCGGGCGCCACCCCCTCGGTGAAATTCCCCTTCGGGGATGAACCCACCCAAAGTGGCCCCACCGGTAAACCCAGCAAAACGCCGCGCAGCACGCCCAGCCCGGCGCCGACTACCGCGTCCAACGGAGGTGAAACGCGATGAGTAGAGCAAGTGAAGCGATCCGTATCGCCACCCGCAGCGGCGGGAGATTCCCCAAGGCCTCGCTCGGCCTTTTGGTATGGCTAACCATGGTGTGGGTCCTACTGTGGGGCGAGGTGAGCGCCGGCAACGTAGTGGCCGGTTTCGCGCTCGCGCTTTTGGTAACCGAAATATCCCCATTCCCCGCCACCGATTACGACGCCCGTTTCCGCCCGCGCGCTTTGATACGCCTCTTCGCCATCTTTTTCAAAGACCTTGTGGTGGCCTCCACCCAAATGGCCTGGTTCATTTTCAAGCGGAAAGAACCGCGCGGCGCCGTGATCCGCGTACGCCTACGTTCCCAGTCCGATCTTTACCTGTTCCTCACCTCCTGCATGTCCACCCTGGTGCCCGGCTCCCTGGTGATTGATACCGATGCCGATACGGGCACCCTGTACGTGCACGTGTTCGACGTCGAACTTGCGGGAGGCGTTTCCGCCGCGCACAAATCTGTACTCGACCTCGAAGAACGAGTGTTGCGCGCGCTAGCTTCCGGCCGGGAACTCGTGGCCGCGGGCTTCGTGCCTGGTGCCTCCCCGAAGGCCGGGCGCCTTCCCACGCCCTTCGCCCCTGATTCTTCCGAGGAGGCCGCATGAATGCACTGACGATCGTAATCGGGATCTGCGCGGTGATGCTGTTCATTTCCGCGCTTTTGGTACTGGTACGGATCCAAAAAGGCCCCACCGCGCTCGACCGCGTAAACTCGCTAGACGTCATGGCTTCCATCATGATGAGCGCCATTGCCCTGCTGGCCAGCCTCACGCGGCGGACGGATCTGTTGGCGGTGTTTATCGTCGTCGCCGTGGTGGGCTTCCTCGGATCCGTAACCGTAGCGCGCTTCACCCGGCCCCTCGACCCGGTAGATCCGCGCGAGCTTCGCAAAGAACAGGCCGCGCAAGCCGCAGAAACCGGCACCTACAACCCGGAAGCCGAAGATGCCGCCCCGGCCCACAACCCAGATATTGACGACGCCGCCACGGACTACGTGCCGGTAAGCGCCGAAAGTGGGAGCGGGGAAGCTGCGAGCAAACCGGGAACCCAAGGAACGCACGGAACACGAGGCGCGCGGGGATCGCGTGACAGCCAAGGAACGCGAGGAAGCGAAGGGGCCCCAGGAGCGCCGGGAGCGCGAGGAAGCGAAGGTGCCCCAGGAACGCCGGGAGCGCGAGGAAGTGAAGGCTCCCAAGGAACGCACGGAGAGGACGCAAAATGACCTGGAATATTGTGTGGGATGTGGTCGGCGCGCTCTTTTTGATCGCGGGCTGTTCCCTAACTTTGGTGGCCTCTATCGGCATGTTTCGCTATGACGAAATGATGGCCCGGCTCCATATTTCTACTAAGCCGCAGGTGCTATCGCTAATTTTGTGCCTGATTGGTGCTATTTTCTTCGTGCGAGATGTTTCTGTAACGTGGACGCTGATCCTGGTGATCATGTTTCAACTCATGACCTCGCCGATCTCCGCCCACATGCTCTCGCGTACCGGATATCGCACCGGGCGGGTAGACACCGAAAATATGACGATCGACGAACTGCGTGAAGATATGCGTTTCCGCCACGAACACGAAACTGAGACGGACGGGAAATAAAAAACGATGCTGCTTCCCGGTTGGGAAAATGTATTTCTAAGTGGCCGGCCGAATAAGCCGGCCACTTTTCGTGTCACGAAGTGGGAAACAAAACCTAAGGGATAATGCGCAGTGCGTCACGGTGTATGTGAGCGTACCGCGAAATTGTACGTTATAAATCGTGCTAATAAAGCGTACCTCGAACAGTTTCCGAGGTTAAATAGTAATGGCATTCAACGAGGTGGCTGGGGAAGTTTTGGAAATGCTACAGTACCCCCCCCCCCGAGGACTTAAGGCCCGACCTTTTCCCGCTGGTCCGCCATTTCGCGCACCATAGCCCAGGCTTGAAGATAGTTGCTAAGCTCTATTTGCATTGGACTTACCCGTCTCAATCAAGGAGGGAACATGTCGAAGAACGTGAAGGGTAAGATCGCCACGCTTGCAGGGGGGGGGCTCAGCGCTATTGCCGCTGTAGCACTCGCTTTTGGAGCTAACGCTCCGGCTGCGTTTGCAGCGCCTGGCGATCAGATTAATGAAAACGCCGCCATGCCGACCGTTGTGGTCAATGCTCCGAATATGGACATCAAGGTGCCGAACATTGAAAATGCGGAGATTGTCTACACCGTCATGACTGATACTGGCGCGAAATTCACCATCACGGATGGTGATCCGAGTGGTTATTCGCTGGGCGAAGCCAACAGTGTTGTAGTCAAGGCCGTTATTCAGGGTGAAGAGTACTTCTACCTGGCTCCGACCAACGGAGCACCGGTGAAGGAAGCTACCTGGACGCTCGGAGTTGACCGTTCTCAGTTGGATAAGGCGAACGCCGAAGAAAAGAAGCAGGAAGCTAAGAAGCCTGTAACTGTTGGCCTTAACGAGGCTATGCCTACCGTCACCACGGACGGTGTAAACCGCGACATTCGGGTTCCTTCCATCGAAGGTGTCGAAATTGAGTACACGGTTAAGCCCTTTACCGGTAAAGCCTTCACGATCAAGAGCGGTGACAAGGACGGTTACTCCGTTGGTGAGGGTGATGTTGTAGTCAAGGGTGTTATTACCAATGACGCCAACTTCGGTTACACCCCCACCAATGGCGCTCCGATCAAGGAGCACACCTGGACCCTCGCTGCTCCGAAGCTGATTCCGGTTGATGGCGATGTTGTTGTTTGGTTCACCGACAAGCCGGGCGTGGAAAATGACACCTTCCGGGTTGCCAAGGTTGACCACGTCAACTACTGGTTCAAGGCTCCGGGTGCTGAAGGCTGGACCAAGGTGAATCCGGATTGGCATGGTCAGGAACTTGCTGTTGGCGCTTGCGGCGGCGAATTCCTGGTAAAGGCCAAGGCTGATCCTGGTTACAAGCTTGCTTCCGTGGAAGAAGAACCGGTATGGGGTCACTTCTTCGCGTGCGATGCGGACCAGTCTGAACAGACTGAAGGTACGACCGAAGAGGGCCCCACTGAAGAGGGCACCGCTCCGTCTGCTGAGGAAACTCAAGCCCCGGCTGACGAAGTGAAGGATCCGGCTAAGGACGCCGTAAAGGAACCGGCCAAGACCGATAAGAAGGTTGAGAAGAAGGCTGATCCCAAGGTTTCCAAGCCGAAGGCTGACGCCAAGAAGAAGCTGGTGAAGACCGGTGCGGATATCGCTGGTTTCGCCGGTGCGGCCGCGTTGCTCTCTGCGATTGGTGTGAGCGCCTTCGCTTACTCCCGCCGCAAGAAGTAATGCCTAATATCTTCTAAATTAGTGCGAGAATGCCGGCCCTGATCTTAGGATCGGGGCCGGCATTTTTTGACAGAAGGAAATGCACTTTGTGTTTTATAAATGGGTCCTTTAGCTCCAGTGTTACTGCTTCCCGTTCTGACCGGGGAAGAATTATTGGCAGCAAGAGTTTCATGCGCGTGGGCACACTCATAGCAGGCTTGTTTGTCACGCTTATCTTGGTGGCGGCAAGTTTTCTGCCGCACAGCGCGCAGGCCGATCCCAATCCAGGGCCATCCCAACCGGCCGCTACAACTGACTCCTTCCCGCTTTCCCTTGGACTTGTGGACTCCTGCGGAAAAGATGAGGATCAAGTTGTACTCCCGGAAGTTTCCGGGATCCACTATGAACAAAACGGGCAAGTAGTTTCAGGCACGGTTACTATCACTCCGGATAATCCGATCAACGTTATTCTCACCGCTGGAGATGAAACGCGGATCGTACGCACCCTTACCTGGGAAAATTTGGAACTTACAGACGAAGTTTGCGATACCGCGGCCCCTAATTCTGGTGAGGAAAAAATATCTGCGCCCGGCACCATCATTGGTAGTAAGGATAGTGCTGATGCGGGCGGCGCAGGCGTTCCGGTGTGGCAATTTATTTTAGGCGCGGTAGGCATTATTGCCCTCATCGCCTCCTTGCTGGCCTTGCGGGCGGTAAATCGGAGGAATGAACGCGAGGGGCGCAAGCTACGCATTCGTGCCCGGCACGTTGGCCCGGAACGCCCGACCCGCCCGGACCGGCCAGCTACCAAATAGCACCAGCTCAGCCCGAACACTCACCAAGTACAAACAGCAGCGATACGTATAAGAAGCGGTCTGCTTAGGTTTCGCGGGTGGGTAAAGAAAACTATCCGGCAGATTGCACCTGCCAGCTGGGAAAGAATTTCCAGGCTGGCAGGTGAACTGTGGCTGGGAACGCGGTAGTTTTAAGTCTGAACGGTGTGTGTGTCGCGCGGGGCTGATGTGGCCCGCCGTCACATGCGCATACAGGTACGTGAGGGTAGGAGTAAACGTGGATATCGGATGGAAAGTTGTAAGCGCCGGAGTGGGCCTTGTGGCCGGAGCTGTAGCAAACCGCGTAGTGGACGTGGCCTGGAAGGCCACGTTCGGCAAGGAATCGCCCAAGTCTGACGATATTGAAGTGCCGATCGTCGAAGCGGTTGCTTTCGCCGTGGTCTCCGCGGGCGTTGCTACCTTGGTTTCGCAACTATGCCAGCGCAAGGCTGCCCAGTGGTACGGCCCGGTACTGGATCGCGCCCAAGCCTAAATAGCCAGCTCTTGCGCCTCTCATCAGGCGGGCTACAATAGAGAAACATCGAAACGACAGGGGAGCGCCACGGTAGGCGCTGAGAGTGCGAAAGAACGCAGACCCTCGAACCTGATCCGGGTCATGCCGGCGAAGGGAGTCGAGATTTCTCTCCCCCGCATTTGTTGCGTGCCTTAGCTACGTCTTGGTCGCGTGTTTTGGTTGCGTCTAAAGCGGCACCTTAGCTGCGTCTAGTCGCCTCTGAGCTGTGCTTAGCCGCGCTCTGGCCGCGCTCTGGCCGCGTCTAAGTTGCGTCTTAGGTGCGTCCTGGCGGCGTCTAAGTAAAACGCGGGCGCATCTTCAGGCGGCAAGCAAATGTGGGGCCCTCCAACCTTTTCCGGAAAGGACGGAGGAAAATGGTACGTCGCGTACATAAACCAAGTAAACCAACCAGTACCTTAACAACGAGCACTTTATCAACCGGTACCTTTACAGCCAGCGCCTTAACCAAAATCGCTGGACTGTTGAGCGTTATCACGCTCGCGCTGGCCGGATGCAGTGGGAACCCAAATACGGCCAGCACTACAAATGGCCAAAACCCCACCACTTCCGAAAACGTTCCCGCGCCTGGCACGAATGGAAACAAAAATGGGGGCAAGGCCGGCGTCGTCACGGTGATGACGCACGATTCTTTCAATGTACCGCCAGAACTGATCTCTAAATTTGAAGAAGAGAGCGGGTCCCGCGTGGTGCTCACAGCGCCTGGCGATGCTGGTACCGTGGTCAACCAGCTTGTGCTCGCGGAGGGCAAGCCGGTTGCCGACGCCGTGTACGGCATCGATACGTTTACGGCCTACCAGGCACTCGACGCCAACGTGCTCGAACCCTATACGCCCGCGGCATTAGCTACCATCGCGAATACCTCCGGCACTGCGAATAGCGCTGCCACTGCGGGTACAGCCGGCACCGCGAATACCGCCGCCACTACGCCGGATCAAGATAGTGCCGCGCCTACCGGCCAGCACCCGGCGCAACTGGATGGCAAACTCACCCCTATCGACCATGGGGAAGTATGCGTGAACTATGACAAAAAGTGGTTTGCCGATAATAATCTGGCAGTGCCAGAAACTTTTGCGGATCTAGTTGAGCCGCAGTACGCAAAACTGTTGGTTACCACCAACCCGGCGGCGTCTTCGCCAGGCTTGGCTTTCTTGGCCGCCACCGCCGAATATACCGGCCAGGATCGGGAAGCCTTGCGCGAATACTGGCAGCAGTTGTTCGCGGGCGGCACCCTGGTAGAGGAAAGCTGGGCGGATTCTTATAACGCCGATTTTTCGGCTAAGGGGAGTGGGGAATATCCGCTCGTCGTCTCCTATTCGAGCTCGCCGGCGGCCGAAGAAGGTGCCACCGGGAATCTGCCACAAACCTGCATCCGGCAAACCGAATATGCCGGAGTACTGCGCGGAGCCAAAAATCCGGCCGGTGCGCAGGCCTTTATTGATTTCCTTTTGAGCCCGGACGTACAAGCGGCGATCGCCCCGAATATGTACATGTACCCGGTGGCCGATGTGCCACTACCGGAAGCGTGGGAGAAGTATGCCCCGCGAGTAACTAACCCGATCGAAACCGACCCGAAAACCTTCGGGCAAAACCGCGCCGAACTAATCCGCGACTGGCGGGAGGTGGCCGGGCGGTGAGTACCGGCACGAGCACAGACCAGGCCGGTGCAAGTGCCTACCGCGATACCGAAAATACTTGCCACGCCGCAACCACCTGGCGTAGCGGCCGGGGTGGTGGCTGGCGTGGCGGCCGGGGTGGTGGCTGGCGTAGTGGCCGGCCGCGCTGGGCACGCCCCTGCGTATTCGGGATTTCGTTGCTCCCCTGCGTTTTCCTTCTGGTGTTTTTCGCCTGGCCGGTACTGGCCATGCTCGGCAAAGGGATCGGCGCCCACGCGGCCGCGGCGAGCGTTCTTAGCAACCCGCGTACTTGGAAAATCTTTGGCCAAACCTTGTGGATGGCCGCCGCGGGCACCATCGGTTCCCTATTTTTCGGCATTCCTGGCGCGTACGTGCTGTACCGGTTACGCCTGCCCGGCCGCCGTTTCTGGCGGGCGCTTAGCATGATCCCCTTCGTGCTGCCCACGGTCGTGGTCGGCGTGGCCTTCCGCGCCCTCCTCGGCCCGGCCGGCCCCTACGGCTTCCTCCACCTAGACAAAAGCACCTGGGCAGTGGTAGCCGCCATGGTGTTCTTCAATTTTGGGGTGGTAGTACGCACCGTCGGTTCCCTGTGGGAAACTTTGCCTCCTCATAACGACGCCGCACGTACGCTCGGTGCCAGCCCGGCCCGCGCCTTTTTCACCGTCACTTTGCCAGAACTGGCTCCGGCCATTGCCGCGGCCGGCGCCATGGTGTTCCTCTTTTGTTCCACCGCCTACGGCTTGGTGCGGACTTTAGGAACACCCGGCTATGGCACTTTGGAAACCGAGATTTATACGCAAACCAACACTTTTCTTGATCTGGAATCCGCGGCCATTTATTCGGCCCTGCAACTGGTGGTGGTGTTAGTGGCCGTGGCCGTAGCGAACTATTTCCGCAACCGTACCCCGCTGGCTTTGCGGCGCCGGCCGCTGCGCCGGCCGGGCCGGGCCGATGTGCCAGCAATAGCCATTACCGGATTTGCGTTGGTATTCCTCCTTGCCGTGCCCATCGCTAACTTGGTGTTGGCGTCTTTGCGGCGTGGCCCGGCCTGGAGTTTAGCTAATTACACGGATTTGGCGCGGGCCGCGGCGGGCGGGATTAGCGTGCTTGAAGCGCTGTGGAATTCGGTGCGGGCGGCGCTCGGGGCGGCGGCGGTGGCCTTAATTATCGGCGCCATTCTTGCTTTTGTGCTCTCCCGTGGGGTGGCAAGTAACCCGCCGCCGGCGCGGAGCGGGCAACGCGGGCAGCACAGGCAGAACAGCCCGCAAGTGCGGAGCGGGCGGATCGGGCGGTGGTGGTGGCAGGCGCTGGAAGGCCTGTCTTTGATGCCGCTCGGGATTTCTGCGGTGACCTTGGGTTTTGGCACTTTTTTGACCTTGCGTTTGGCGGTGGAAAATACCCAGATTTTGGTTCCCGCAGTACAAGCGGTAGTAGCTTTGCCGTTGGTCACGCGGGCCATGCTCCCGGTGTTACGGGCAATTAATCCGCGCCTGCGGGAAGCTGCGGCTTGCCTTGGTGCCGGCCCGGTCCGCAGTTTTTTGACGGTAGACGCACGGATGGCGCTCCCAGCTCTCGGGGTTGCCGCCGGCTTTGGCCTCGCGGTAGCACTAGGCGAATTTGGGGCCAGCTCATTTTTGGCCACCGGCACCAACCAAACCTTGCCGGTATTGATCGAACGTCTAATTAATCGGCCCGGGCCCGGCAACTACGGAATGGCCATGGCCGCTTCCGTAATCCTGGGCGGGCTATGCGGCGGGCTCATGCTCCTTTGCGAAAGCCTCAGCACTCGCCGGCCCGCTGGCGCGGACAATAAGCGGAAAGTAGTAGCAGACGCTGCTGCGCGTGCCGGTGCCCAGTCGGTGAATGCCCAACCGGCCAGCGCGCGGCTCGGCAGTGCCCAGCCGGCGAGTGCTAAGCCGGCGAGTGTCAAGCCGGCCAGTGCGCAGCGTGGCAGTGGCCAGCTGGCGAGTGCTAAGCCGGCCAGTGCCCAGCCGGCGAGTGTCCAGCCGGCCAGTGCCCAGTCAGCCGGCGCGCGGTGTGCCGGCACAAACACTAACCACTTGCGGGAAGGAGAAAGCCAAGATGCTTGAGTTACAGGATTTTTCGGTACGCTATCCGGATGGTTTTGTGGCTGTTCGCGGCGTGGAACTCACCGTAAAAACTGGGGAAACCGTGGCCTTACTAGGAGCTTCCGGTTCGGGGAAATCTTCGCTGCTACGCGGAATTGCTGGTTTGGAAGAAACCACGGGGAGCGCGCGGATCAACGGCGTCGATATTACTCATACACCAACCCATAAGCGCGGCGTGGGCATGGTGTTCCAAGACGGCCAGCTTTTCCCCACCCGGAATGTGGGCCGCAATATCGCGTACGGGATTGAAAAACATTTGCCGGCCGCCCAAGTGCGGGAAGAAGTAGCTCGCTGGCTGGCCATTATTGGCCTCGAAGGTTACGAGAGGCGGCCTATTACCACGCTTTCCGGGGGCCAGGCACAACGGGTGGCGCTGGCGCGAGCTTTGGCTCCGGCCCCGCGCGTCGTCCTTTTAGACGAACCACTATCCGCACTGGATACGCAACTGCGCGGGGAACTCGCGGTTTTTATCCGGCAACGTTTGGCCGCCACGGGCACCACGGCGGTGTACGTAACACATAATGAAGAGGAAGCGGAAACAGTCGCGGGCCGCGTCCTGCAAATGCGTGACGGCGAGCTATGGGCCCAAAGCCCCGACAGAGTAGACTAGCGGGTATGGTCCGAGAAATAACTCCGGCGGAGGTGGCGGAATGGGCTGAGCGCGCCCTCGCACACGCCACGAATATTCGGCAACGCGCCGGGCTTTTAGACGCTGTTTCAGGGCCGGCTTTCGCCACTGAACTACGGGATGAGTTCCGCGTCGGCTTACCGCGCGACGATAGGACTTTCGTCAATGCGGATCTTTCCCAATGGATTTGGATTTCCTCGCAAAAACGTTTAACGGTGCGCGATGCCCGGGTGGAGGCCGCTGAACCGTGGCTACCAGCTTTGCGGGAAGCTACCGGCGGGAAAGAATTCACGATTTCCACTTTCGCGGGTTGCACGGATGCCGATCCAATACTTGCCGCCTGCCCGCACCGGCTCCGTTCGATCGAAATGGCCGCCGCTTTACCTTCCATTGCCGTGGTTCCCGCCGGCACGCCAGACGTCACGCTACGGACGATGACCAGCCGGGAACTGCGCGATTTCCTCGAAATAACTTCTGATGAGCTGGCCGAACAACAATTGGGCACACATCCGGATAAAACCTATCCGGAACTTAAAAAACGAGCTTTGCTGCGGGCACGCCACCAACTTTCCGACGGCGTTTCCACTCCCGGCCACGAACTGTTTGCGATCGTGGTGAACGGCCGGGATGTTGGGGGCATGTGGGCACAACAGGACGGGCCGCGCGTGCGCGTGTGGAGTCTAGTGGTGTACCAGGACTACCGCGGGCGTAGCTATTCACGTGCCGCCCTGGCCCAAATTGCTATTGCTATGAGCTTCCGGGGCGTGCGATTTATGTCAGTCCCACTGGTTTCCACAAATACGCACGCCCGGAGCATCTTCGAACTCGGCGGATTTAAACTCGCCCGCAAAAACTTCTGCGCCCGCGCCGTGGAAGCGTAAAAGATCGGCGTAGAGGCGCGTTGAAACGCCTCGCGCCCGCGCGCGCTGGTCCACCCCGCGTCTAACTATCTTCTACGCAAAGTGCGCGGAGGCCTGGGTGAGCCGGTCCAACTGGGCTTCGCTAAGTTCCAGCTTCGGCGCCGCCATTAGCGCATCGAGCTGGGAAACCTTGGAAACGGAGGCGATCGGCGCCGTCACGCCTCGGGCAAGCTGCCAGGCGAGCCCCACCGTGGTGGGAGCCGCCCCAACCTCTTCCGCAACCGCCACAAGCTCATCCACCACGTGGAAAGCTTCGGCGGAAACGTAACCGGAAGTCATATCTTGCCGCTTCACCCCGTCCAAATCTTCCGCCTTCCGGTATTTACCGGTCAGCATCCCGGAAGCTAAAGCGAAATAAGAGAAAGTAGCAGTATTGTATTCGCGTGCCAGCGGCAGGAAACTCTGCTCAAATTCGGCGCGATGCAAAAGGCTATACTGCACCTGCAAGGCAACCGGTTTCGTATCGGCCAGCTCGAACCATTCCCGCATCCGTTCCGGCGTGAAATTCGAAAGCCCAATCGCGCGGATCTTCCCGGCTTCCACGAGCTTCTCGAAAGTTTCCACTTGCTCGGCTACGGGCACTTCCGGATCGTCGTAGTGCAAATAGTACAGGTCAATATAATCCGTGCCCAAGCGCGTCAAAGATTCTTCGACGGCGGCCTGCACATTCGCGCGGGCCAGGCCTTTACGGCTCGGCTTACCTGCTACCTTGGTGGCCAGCACGATCTGTTCCCGCTTGCCCGATTTCTTGAACCAATCGCCAATAATCTTTTCGGAGGCGCCGCCTTCGCCGTCGTACCACGAAGGATAGCTATCGGCAGTGTCCAAAAAGTTCCCGCCGCGCTCCACATAAGCATCCAAAATATCGAAGGCAACCGGCTCGGTAGCCGTCCAGCCAAAGGGGTTAGTACCTAAATTGAGTGGGAAGATTCCCTTCCCCGCAATAGTGAGTTCCATATGTGAATATTACGCTATATACCCGCGGGCGTATCGCAAAGAATTGACTTCGCAGGTGCATTCGGTGGCGATGGAGATACCGGGCGCGAGTTTGCCATCCGCGCGCAGTTCGAGCAGCACCGGCACCACCCGGTCCCGTAGCGACCACGGGTCGATTGTGTTCACGTAAATCTTGGTTCCGCCTTCGAAGCCGGCCAGGGTGGAAACGCGCCATTTGATGAGCACGCGCCAAGGGGCTGGCACGTCCATATCGATTGATTTGGCATACCACTCCTCGTTTGTGGGTACGTCTGGGCCGGTGGCGGCGTGCATGGCGTGCACGAGGTCGGAAACATCGCGGAATTCGGCCTCGCTCAGATCGAATGGTTGCTGAGCTTCGGAACGGGACCACACTTCCAAGGTGGGGTAGCGATGGCCGAAACCGGCATAGGCCACGGCATGCTCATTTTCGGCTATTACCAGGTTTTGGTAGCCCGCATAGTCTGGCCCGTATTCGTTGAAGATATTCGGGTTTTCGCGGATGCGCGGCACCTCGTATTGCTGGTTGACGGAACGCGAATCGATAGAGACTAGCTGTTTGTGCAGGTGGTCGAAGGAAGCTCCGGCCGGTTTTAGCCAGTTTTGGAATACCTGCACGTATTTCACGTAGCGGTTTTGTGCATACAACTGGGCCATCGCATCCGCCGTAATCTTCATGTAGACATAGTGCTGTTCGGGCGTCATAGTGCCAGAACTGAAACGTTGGCTACGGTCGGTAGCGCCGGGCAGGTAGTGATCATGTGCCACGATTAGATCATGCCCGCCCCCAAAGAAGGGTTCCGCCAGGTCTAGTTTTTCCCGTTCGGAAAGCTCGTTCCAGGTTTCTTCCGGCATTTTCGAGGCCAGCGCCTTTTGCCTTTGTACGGAAAGTACGTGCGCCCGGCCGGCCGGATCAGCCACGTAGCGTTCCATGTGCTCACGCGCCGCGGAAGGCATGGTGTACCCGTAGTTTTCCGTCCAATACGAATAGGGCACGATTTCGAACAGGTTGGGAATGCGGCGGAATTCCCACGGATCTGCTAGCACGTCTACCGGCACATTGCGGGTGATATTGCCCTGCGCATCAATCCGCGATTTTTCGGGCGGAGTTTCCAGCACACGGTCCGCGCAAAAAGCGCAATATTTGCCGGGCTCGCCGCTAAGCGGCCCCGACTCTACGGCGTCGAGCCGTAAAGGCCGGTCGGCACGCCCCGGAACCGTCCACACTTGGGTTCCCGAAAAAGGATTGCGTTGTTTGATAGTGCCATCAGGCAGTTTAGAAATAGGAGCGGCGATATCAAAGTGTTGCACCATGCGTATGCATCCATTCTCAGGTACCGCCACGCGCGGTAGCGGTACTGTTAGTTTCCTCAGTTTAGGGGTGAGTATTTTTCCTTCCCGGTTCTAGAACGTAGTAATCCCCATCCGTGCTAGAACGTAGTAATCCCCGCCGGTTCTAGAACGTAGTAATCCCCATCCGTGCTAGAACGTAGTAATCCCCGCCGGTTCTAGAACGTAGTAATCCCCGCCTGGGCGAGCGTCATATAGGCCTGGTGTACGAAAGCGGAACGGATCTGAATCTCGTAGCTATTGGCGCGGGTAGTGCGCACGGAAGCAAAATCGCGCCGCCCACCTTGCAGTTTCTGCGCCACCGCGTTCACGATACCGCCTAAAATTGCGCCCACACCGGCGCCCATGAGCAGTGCCTGCCCAGCTACTTGCGGCATAAACAGCACCCAGAACAGGCCGATGAACGCGCCCCACAGTGCGCCACTTAAAGCACCCATACCGCCCGCGCGCAAAGTGGTCATCCGCCCGGTTACCTGTTCCACGGACTCTAGATTTACGCCCACGATCCGCGCGTTCTGAATAGGGAAGCCCGCATCCGAGAGCGTGTCGATAATATGTTCAGCTTCCGCGTAGCTGGAAACCTCCGTGATAGACCGGTAATCATGATCAGCGCCGGGATCGTACCGCCGCCCGCCAACATTTTGACTCATGTTTAAAACTGTAGGCGATCAGGTGATCTGTAAGGTAGGAGCTGTGAAACTTCCGCGTCAAATTTGGGTCTTAGTCTGCACAGCTTTCCTCATTGCCGTCGGTTACGGCGTGGTGGCACCGGTTTTGCCAAATTACGCGCAAAGTTTCGGGGTTTCCATATTTGCCGCCAATGCAGTAGTTTCAGTATTTGCTTTCTTCCGCCTGCTCGGCGCTCCACTTTCCGGGAAGGTCAGTTCTACGGTGGGGGAGCGCAAGGCCTACATGACGGGGATTTCTATCGTCGCTGTTTCCTCACTGGCCTGCGCATTTGCCCCAAATTACGCGACCTTGTTGATATTGCGCGGCTTGGGCGGCTTGGGCTCGGTAATGTTCACGGTAGCGGCATTGGCCTTGATTATCCGGTACGCGCCGGCCGGTGGCCGCGGGCGCGCCTCCGCCGCCTATTCCGGGGCCTTCCTGATCGGTGGCATCGTGGGCCCGGCGCTCGGCGCTTTACTGGCACCGCTAGGAATGCGGGCGCCGTTCATTTTGTATGCGGTAGCGCTATTCATCGCCTCCTTTGTGGTGGGGTATGCCACGCGGCACGGCGCGGTAACGGGTGGTGCGCCGGCTGGTGCGGAGGATACAGGTGATGCTGGTTCTGCGAGCAGCGTTGCCGATGCCGGTGTTGCCAGTGCCGAAAGTTCTGGTGCCGGTGGTTCTGGGGCCGATGTTGCCGGTGCCGACGCCGCTGACCGCCCGCGTTTAACCTTGCGCGCGGCCATGAAATACCGGCTTTTCTGGCATTGTTGTTACACGCAGTTCGTGCAAGCCTGGACCAATTTGGGGGTCCGTAATTCTTTGGTGCCGTTGTTCGCGGCGTCGTTCGCTACCGGGCCGGCGTGGTTGAGCGGCGCAGTTTTGGCGGCTTTCGCGGCGGGTAATGGGGTGGCTTTACTGTTTTCGGGCCGGCTCTCGGATCGTTTTGGCCGCGCGCCCGGCATGGTGTTTGGTTTGCTATGCGCGGGTACATTCACCCTGGGGATGGGTTGGATGAACTGGCCTTTGCTGTTGGCCACAGCCGTTTGTGCCGGCTTTGGTTCCGGCTTTATTCAGCCCAATGCGCAAGGGGCGATTGCGGATATGGTGGGGGACCGCGAAGCATCGAATGTGCTGGCCGCTTTCCAGGCGGCTGGAGATGTGGGCCAAATCTTGGGCCCGCTAGTGGCGGGGGCCATCACCGACTCTTTCGGCTACGGCCCGGCCTTCCTAATTTCTGGCCTGCTCACCCTTTCTGCCGCACCGCTCTGGCTGCGCCGGTGGCGGCGCGATAAACGCGAACGCGGCGCAGAAAATACGCGCATCCAAAGCTAAGCTGCTTGGCGGGCCAGATCGGCGGCGCCGATAATTCCGGCGTCGTTGCCTAAAGTGGCCAGGCGAATCGGGGTGGGCGGGCGGTGATCGGAGGCGCTCAGGTACTGCGGGAGCTGTTCGAGCACCGGGTCAAGCAACAAGGAACCGGCTTCGGAAACGCCGCCCGCTAGCACCACGACCTGCGGATCGAGCAAAGAAATCAGGTTGCTTACGCCTATCGCCGTGTAGCGCGCGACGGTCCGGAAAATATCGAGCGCCATGGGATCGCCGGCTTGGGCCGCGGCCGTTACTGCCAGTCCGGTGGCCTTGCCGTTGCCGTGCGCGAGGATCGTTGCTCCGCTTTCCGGGTCTGCGGCGGTGCGTTCCACGGCATACCGCGTGAGGGCCGTACCGGAAGCGAAAGCTTCCCAGCAGCCCGGTTTGCCGCACCCGCAAATCGGGCCTTCTGTGGCCAGCCGCATATGCCCAATTTCTCCGCCAAAACCGGAGTTGCCGCGTACCAGTTTTCCGTTGGCAATAATTCCGCCTCCCACACCGGTACCAATAGTGACGGCGACGGCGGAAGAAGCGCCGGCTGCGGCTCCGAACTTGTATTCACCCCAGGCGGCGGCGTTTGCGTCGTTTTCCACGATCACATCCACGCCGGCAATAGCTGCCACTTCCTGGCCGAGCGGTTCATTTACCCAGGAAAGATTGGGAGCAAAAATAACTGTGGAACGATCGGCAGATACATAGCCAGCTGCGCCAATACCTACATGTTGAGCACCGCTATCGGCAAAATCCAGGATGCTGGCCGCTACCGCCTGGGCGATTGCTTCCCGGTCTCCCGCCGGAGTTTCCCGCCGCACGCGTTCAATAATTCTTCCGGACTCATCCACGAGCCCGGCGGCAATCTTCGTGCCGCCAACATCCACACCGATGCTCAAACTCATGCTCACAATCTTACTGCACGAAGCCGGGCGAACTCTACGCAGGCGCGTGCTGGCCCGGGTGTGTGTATTTCCGGGTGTGTGGATTTGTTGCGGGAAAGGGTTTGTGGCGGGGCACGAAGTCGAGTTCTGTGGAAACACACCTACATGAAGCAGACTGTGGAAAGAGAGGAAAGCGTACGAACAAGCCGGTACGATGTATGCAGAGGAGGTGGCGCGTATGGCGCAATCGTGGGTCCTTTCCGTAGAAGAAATGCTCGAACGTAATCAAGCGGAAGCAAAAGAGGCTTCTGCGCAAGAATTACTTGTGCCCTCGGCAGCGCGCGTCACCGAGCAACCGGCAGGGCAAGATTTTTCGGCATATGGGGCTGCCGCAGCAGCGCAGGAGATTCTCAACCGTGATGGTTGCTTGAATGACGTCTGGCGTTTCTGTGTATTACAAACCATTGACTACTACAACATGGCTGTTAAATTCCAGTGGGATGTGGCGGAAGTTTTCCGAGAGCAACCGGAAACTGACGTTGCTCCTGCCAAAGCCGCGCTAGCGTCATTAGCTGAGTTCCTTTCCGCGCGAGATGGTTGGAAAGCTCCCGGCTGGGCAAAGCAGGAAAAAGCGCTCGATGTGCCGTGGTTTCCGATGGAACGGCCTGAATACACTCTAAGCGCGCACGCTTATGAGGAAGCTCGAGTGGAATCGCCACAGGAATTCGTGCATCGCAATATTTTCATTACTCTGCGGGATCTCAATCGGGTATGACTACACCAGATTTTACGCGCGAAGATTTCGCTGGCCTGTTTTCCGAACTTGCAGAGGTCCTAAAAAGTGCCGGGCATAGGGCTCAGATTTTCGTGGTTGGTGGTGCGGCTATGGCGCTCGCGTATGACGAGGAAAGAACGACTCGCGACGTCGATGCACTGTTTACAAATACCGGGGCAACGCGACAAGCGGCGCTCGTGGTAGCTCGTCGGCATGGTTTGCCAAATGACTGGCTAAATGATGCGGCAAAAGGCTTTTTGCTCGGTAACGATCCAGCTCCAAAAACCATATTCGAGTTCGAAAACCTAATTGTGCAGGTCGCGTCTGCAGAGTATCTACTCTCAATGAAGCTAATGTCCGGTCGCCCAGGTCGAGATTACAGAGATGCAGCGCTGCTTTTTAACGTGGCTGGGTACACAACGGTTGAAGAGGCCGTGAATCTGCTGGAAAGAACGCAACCTGCATCACTCCTGCTGCCAAGACATCGATACATTTGTCTCGAAGTGGCACAACTTGCGTTGGAGTTGCGAGGAGAAACGTCTGCAGACGGCGATGGTCTCCAAGGCTAGTAAGACCTACATGTGGTCATGAAACGTAGCGCTGAGCGTGCGCGACCTGTGCAAGGCACCGAGAAAAATCCGACTTGCTACTGAAAAGACGCCAGCCCGCCAGCCGGCAAATTTCGCTATGCGGTGAAGTACGTAAAAACTCGCGGGAATAAAACTCCGCACCCTAAAGTTGAGTTAGGTGGACTCAAGAAAAGGGGAGTCGGCTGGACATAACTTCGGTCGATGATCCAAACTTGGGAATGAACTGATATTGACCCCGAGAGCGCTACGGCGCGAAGGTGAGGAAAAATGGCACGAGCAGTAGGAATCGATCTGGGTACCACCAATTCTGTGGTAGCCGTACTGGAAGGTGGCGAACCGACGGTTATCGCCAATGCGGAAGGTTCGCGTACCACCCCGTCCGTCGTCGGCTTTTCGAAGAACGGCGATGTACTGGTTGGGGAAGTGGCGAAGCGCCAGGCGGTAACGAATGTGGACCGCACGGTTTCTTCCGTCAAGCGGCACATGGGTGAGGACTGGAAAGTCACGATCGACGGCAAGGATTACAACCCGCAGCAGATTTCGGCCTTCGTTTTGCAGAAGCTGAAGAAGGACGCCGAAGCCTACTTGGGTGAGGAAGTAACGGACGCGGTAATTACGGTTCCGGCTTACTTCAATGATTCCCAACGCCAGGCCACGAAGGATGCCGGCACGATTGCCGGTTTGAACGTGACGCGTATCGTTAACGAGCCGACGGCGGCCGCACTCGCCTACGGTTTGGAGAAGGGCAAGGAAGATGAAACCATCCTGGTCTTCGATCTGGGTGGCGGCACTTTCGATGTGTCCCTGCTGGAAGTTGGCAAGGATGAAGACGATTTCTCCTTTATCCAGGTGAAGGCCACCAGCGGTGATAACAAGCTGGGCGGTGACGATTGGGATAACCGGATCGTGGACTGGCTGGTCCAGCAGGTCAAGGCCAGCTCCGGCGTGGAAGTTTCGGGTGACAAGATCGCCATGCAGCGCCTACGCGAAGCAGCTGAAAAGGCCAAGATTGAGCTTTCGGCGGCAACCAGCACGCAGATTACCCTCCCGTATCTTTCGATGACGGAATCCGGCCCGGTGAATGCTGATGAAACTCTTACCCGCGCCAAGTTCGAAGAAATGACGAAGGATCTGCTTGAGCGCACCAAGGCTCCGTTCAATCGCGTGATTTCCGATGCGGGCATTTCCGTGGGCGATATTGACCATGTGGTGCTCGTGGGTGGTTCTACTCGTATGCCGGCCGTAACGGAAGTGGTCAAGGAACTCACCGGTGGTAAGGAACCGAATAAGGGTGTGAACCCGGATGAAGTGGTGTCCGTAGGGGCGGCTTTGCAGGCCGGCGTGATTACCGGTGACCGCAAGGACGTGCTCCTCATCGACGTCACCCCGCTTTCCCTTGGAATTGAAACCAAGGGCGGCGTGATGACCAAGCTGATCGAGCGTAACACCGCTATTCCGACCAAGCATTCGGAAGTCTTCTCTACCGCGGAAGATAACCAGCCTTCGGTTTCCATTCAGGTGTTCCAGGGTGAACGTGAGTTCACGCGGGATAACAAGCCGCTCGGCACCTTTGATCTGACGGGTATTGCCCCGGCCCCGCGCGGAGTTCCGCAAATCGAAGTGACCTTCGATATCGACGCCAACGGCATCGTGCATGTTTCGGCGCGCGATAAGGGTACCGGTAAGGAACAGTCGATGACGATCTCGGGTGGTTCGCGCCTTTCGGATGAAGAAATTGATCGCATGGTCAAGGACGCCGAAGCGCACGCCGAAGACGATCGGAAGGCAAAGGAAGAGGCCGATACCCGGAACGAAGCCGAACAGGCCGTCTACTCCATCCAAAACCTCATCAAGGATAACAAGGATAAGCTTTCCGATGCCACGGTAACGGAAGTGCAGGCAGCGGCCGATAAGGTAACCGAAGCGCTCAAGGGTACAGATGTTGAGGCCGTGCGTAGTGCTCTTACCGAACTGAATGAGAAGGCGCAGAAGATCGGCCAGGAAATCTACCAGGCCCAGCAAGCCGAACAGGCCCAGCAGGGTGATAGCAGCTCCACTGCCGGAAGCACGAAGACTTCCGGGGGCGACGACGACGTAGTAGACGCCGAAGTTGTGGATGACGAGGGAGGCAATAAGTGACACAAGAGAATCTGAATCAACACGACGAGGGCCCGGAAGAGGTGCCCGCCGGCGCGGATTCGGGTACTCATGTGGCTGATACCTCCGCTAATTCGGCTCCTGCGCCCCAAGCTGGCGGCGCCGAGGCGGCGGCCGCATCCACAGAAAGCGGCGCGCCGGCCGAAGCTGGCAATACTGCTGAGGCTGGTGCCGCTGGCACGTCCGGTACCGCCGGCGCGGACGGCGTAGCTGGTACAGCTGGTGCAGCTGGCGCGAGCACCGCGAATGCAGGTTCTGACGCGGATGCAGGTTCTGCCACGGATGCCGGTTCTGGCGCGGAGGATGATTCCGCGGCGGAAGAGGGCTTGGCGGATGATCCTTTGCAGGGTGCGATGGATACCATCGCTCAACTGGAGGATCAGCTCAAGCGCGCGCAGGCTTCCCTGTATAACACGGAGGCGGAGTACAACAACTACGTGAAGCGGTCAAAGGCCGAATTCCAACGCCACCGCGAAAGCGGCGTGCAAAAGGTACTCGAAGCGCTTTTGCCCGTGCTTGATGATGTGCAATTAGCTCGTGACCACAATGATCTGGACGGCGGGGCTACCAGCCTCATTGCCGAAAAACTGGAACAAACCCTGTTCACGAATTTCGACGTGAGCCGGTACGGGGCAGTTGGCGATCCCTTCGATCCGGAACTGCACGAGGCCCTCATGCATGAGACCTCGGCCGAAGTAGAAACCGAACAGATCAAAACTCTCATCCAGCCCGGCTACAAGATTGGCGAGCGGGTAATCCGCCCGGCCCGCGTCGGCGTCGTCTCTCCCGAATAGTGCGGCGCCGGGGCTGTACCGGCACGAGAGAGAGTAGTGGTAATCGAAACGAGAACAGAAGGGAAAGGGGGCGAGCTGGCAGGTGCTGGTTCGCCCCCGCAGAGGAAAATAAACACGCATAGTAAGCGAGGGAGGTGAGAGGCGTGGCGGCAAGTCAAGACTGGTTAGAGAAGGATTTTTACGCGGAACTAGGTGTTAGCAAAGACGCGTCTCAAGACGATATTAAGAAGGCCTACCGCAAGCTTTCCCGCAAATGGCACCCGGATCGGAATTCCGGTTCGAAGGAAGCGGAAGAAAAATTCAAGAAGATCGGCGAAGCCTACCAGGTTCTCTCTAATCCCGAAGAACGCAAACAATACGATGCTATTCGCGCCCTCGGGGGCGGTGGCGCGCGGTTCCGGGCTGGCGGGAGCGGTTCGGCGGGGGATGCCGGAAGCTTCGAAGATCTCTTCTCCGCCATGTTTGGTACACCTGGGGCTGGCGGGAGCGGCAATACGCACAGCTGGACTTATCGTTCTGGCGACGGCGGCTTCTCCGACCCATTCTCCGGGCTTTTCGGGGGCAGTACCGGCGGTTTTGGGGGCTTTGGTTCCCAGCGGCGGGCCACTCGCGGCCAAGATTTCCAAGCGGAGATTTCTTTGCCTTTGCGGCAAGCCGTTGCGGGCGCTACCGTGAAAATAAATACCCGCCAGGGTAAATCGGTGACCGCGCGCGTACCGGCCGGAGTGAGCGATGGGCAGACCATTCGCATCCCCGGGAAGGGCGGGCCGGGTACTAATGGCGGGCCGAACGGGGATATCCTCGTGAAGATTCACGTGGAACCCCACCCGGTGTACGAAGTTGACGGCGATGACGTTTACGTCAACTTGCCGGTCTCCTTCTCCGAAGCTGCCCTGGGGGCAACGGTTACCGTGCCCACGCTCGAAGGTAAGCAGGTACGGGTGAAAATCCCGGCCGGTTCTTCTACCGACAAAGTGTTGCGGGTGCGCGGCAAAGGGCTGAAGAAGAAAAACGGTATCGGCAACGGCAATATGTACGTGCGTATAAAGGTCGTGGTACCGAAGAAGATGTCTGCCGAAGCGGCACGTGCCGTCGAAGATTTCGCGCAGGCCACCGCAGGTGCCGATCCCCGTGCCGATTTCGCGCAGCTCGCCGAAATGTAATGCAGCTCGCCAAAATGTAATATTGGCGCGAAACTTCGGGAAACGATTCTGGTGGGGTAGTGTGCGTGGCGTGCTGCCCCACCAGTCACCAATATGTGGAATATGCGGAATATGTGAAATATGTGGAGCGGAATAATATCCGCCCCCGAAAAGTTTATACGTATAGGGCTTAGCGGAGCTTAGAGCTTAGCGGGGCTTAGCGGGGCTTCGCAAGAGTTTTACACGTACAAGACTTAGTTTTACACGTACAGAACTTTGTAAAAATAGTGCAGAAATAGTACTGCAAGAATAGCGTGGGAGGGGAGAAATGGCGGGGCGCGATTCAGCACTTTTGACGGTCTCGGTTGCCGCAGAACTGGCCGGCATGCACGCGCAAACACTGCGGCAATACGACCGCCTGGGAATAGTAGTGGCACGGCGTACCAAAGGTGGAGGCCGGCGCTATTCACTAGCAGACGTAGAAAAACTGCAGGAAGTACAGCGGATGTCACAAGAAGAGGGCATCAACCTGGCCGGTATTTCCCAGATTTTAGAACTTAGAGAAGAGATCCGGAAGCTCGAAGAAAAACTGACGCGGGCTCACAACCGGGCCGCGCGCCTGCAAGCAGAACTTGATGCTCGTAAGGCGCGCGAACGGCGGGTTTTTGCTACCGGCTCGGATGGTTCCACCATCCAGGCTCCTTCGCCCGAACAGCTGCGCGCTTACCTGCGAGCCATGGCTACCGAAGCACAGCTACGCACGCTCGCCCAAATCGAAGCGGCCGGGCCCAACCAATCCACCAAGGCCCTCGTACCTTATGTAATGCAGTAAGGGCTTGCGAGGCTATAAAGCTCGTTATGCCGTAAAGGCTTGCGGTGTTATAAAGCTTGCGGTGCCATAAGAGCTGCAAAACTTGCAGATCGCCGAACCGCTCCCGGTCTCGCCTTTCACGACTAAAACTCACCTCGGCGCTATCCAAAATAAGCGCGGCGTATCCAGCCGCGTGCACATAGCAGTAAAAAATGGCCCGTGCCCGCCAATACTGGGCACGGGCCTAAAATGCCGGCCCGCAAGTTTGCGTTCATTTTCTGTTTGGGAAATCTTTATTCGTCTATGTTGCTATCTGCTACGGGGTGCGAAACTATCGCAAGGCAATTAATTTGAAGGACCGGGTTAACGGGTTTTGCGGGGCGCGAGAGGAGTAGTGTGAGGAGCGCAATGCCCGGTTCGAAGAACTCTGTGCAGTTGGAAAGATGCTGCGCAGTTTCGAAGCACGATGCCAGCTTTCGTAGGGATTGCGGGTGTTGCGGTCTTCCCCCAGAGTTGTGAGAAGTGAAAGGCACAAGTAGTGAAGAAAATAGCAACTGCGGTAGCCGCGTGGATCGCCGCTGCCGCCGTCGCGGTTTCACCACTCGTTTCTACGCCTCCCGCCATCGCCTCACTCGATGGCCAAGGGCTAGTAATTAACGAGGTGTATACCCGAGGTGGTTCCCAAGGGTCCGCCTATAACAAGAAATACGTAGAGCTTTATAATCCCACCGCATCTGAGGTTGACCTCACCGGTCTTTCTCTCGGTTACACCACTGCTAAGGGCCGGCCGCAAGAATCGCTGGCTTTGGCCGGGAAGATTCCGGCCGGTGGTTTTTATGTGATAACTGCCGGCGCTAATAATCCGGGTGCGGGTGAAGCGGTGCCGGAAGACGCAACGGCGTCGTTCAATTTGGCGGCAGGTGGCGGCACGGTAGTGCTGGCCCCCAGCGATACCATCGCGCAAGTTCCCACGCAGGGAGATGTGGCGGGTAACGCGCAGGTGGTCGACGCCGTTGGTTGGGGCACCGGTGTGGTTTACGAAAAGGCACCCGCCGCGGCGCTGAGCAGGGCACAACGCGATGCCAACTCTTATTCGCGCACAAACGGAAAAGACACCGACGATAACTCCGCCGATATCAGCGCCTTACCGGCCACTCCCGGAAAGGCAAATCAGGCTAACGGCGAAGACGCAGCTACTGGAGAAGCGCCCGGTGGCGAGGAAACCACCGCACCAGAAACACCTACGATTGTGCCGATTCGGGATATCCAGGGCCCGGGTGATACCTCGCCGCTAGTAGACCAGGTGGTTACCACGCAGGGAATGGTCACCGCGGCTTACCCGGAAGGTGGGTTCAACGGCGTCTACATTCAAACTCCGAATGTGGAACACGATGGTGAGCGATCGGACGGGATTTTCTTGCACGGCAAGGGAATCGCGCAGGGCGTGGCCACCGGCGATATGGTCGAAGTAACCGGTACGGTTGCGGAATACTACGGGCTCACCGAAATCAAGGTGGAAAACTATAAGAAGATTGCGGCTCCGGAAGGAGCACAAGTTAAGGAAACTGTGATTCCGTGCGGCTCCGTTGCGGAACAGATGGAACCGTATGAGGGCATGTTGGTCAGCGTGAGCGGCCCGCTTACCGTTACGGATAACTATTCCACGAACCGGTATGGCGAGATCACTTTGGCTTGCGGGGAAGAACCGTTGTGGCAGCCTTCGGAGAAATATAATCCTTCCACGCACCCGGTAGAAATCGCGGAATTGGCAGCCGCGAATGAAAAGAACCAGATCCGTTTGGACGATGGGCGCTCGCAAGCTTTCCTCGGCCGCAATTCGGATCCAAATGTGCCGCTCCCGTATGTTTCGACTACCGATCCGGTGCGGGTGGGTGCGCCTGCAGAAATGCAAGGCCCCACGATTTTGGATTACCGCAATAGTGCATGGAAGTTGCAGCCGCGTTTCCCGGTCACCTTGAAAGATGGTACGGACCGTAGCCAAGAAGTAGTGAAGTTTGAGAATACGCGGACGGCTACGCCCGCAGAGGTGGGCGGCGATGTTTCTATTGCTGCTTTCAACGTGCTCAACTACTTCACCTCGCTAGGTGAAGACCAACAAGGTTGCCGCGGTTACACGGATCGGGAAGGTAAAACCACCGGCAGCGCGAACCGGTGCAAGGTGCGGGGCGCTTTTTCGAAAGCCGCTTTCGAACGCCAGGAAACTAAGATTGTGCAGGCAATTTCCGCGCTCGATGCGAGCGTGGTGGGTTTGCAAGAAATTGAGAACACTGCGCGGGTGACGGGTGATAATTCCCGCCGGGATGAAGCTTTGGCCCATTTGGTGGGAGCACTGAATGAATATGCGGGCAAGGATGTGTGGGCGTATGTGAAATCGCCGGCACAGCTCCCGCAGGGAGAAGACGTAATCCGTTTGGCCTTTATCTATCAGAAGGCGAAGGTGACGCCGATTGGTGATTCGCAGATTCTCGATGACGATATTTATCGGGGTACTGCCCGCCAGCCGCTAGCCCAAAAGTGGCAAGCTTTGGATGAGGCAGGCAACCCGGCCGGCAAACAGTTTGTGGCGATCACGAACCACTTCAAGTCCAAGGGGTCTTTGGCCGCCGGCCACAAGGATGATACGGACGAATACCAGGGCAATAATAATAAGCTCCGCACCGCGCAGGCGCAGGCTTTGTACCGGTGGGTGGAGAGCGAGTTCGCGGATACCCCGGTATTCTTGCTGGGCGATTTCAATTCCTATTCGCAAGAAGACCCGATCCGGGTATTCACCGATTCCGGGTATTCGGATATCGGTATCGACAAGGCGCCAGGCCACTTCACGTATCAGTTCTCGGGCAGGGTCGGTTCGCTGGACCACGTGCTCGCTAACCCGGAAGGGGCCAAGCTCGTGGAGGGAGCAACGGCCTGGAATATTAACGCTCCGGAATCGATTGCGCTCGAGTATTCGCGCTACAACTACAACGTCAAGGACCTGTGGGATCCGCTAACCCCGTACCGGGCTTCTGATCACGATCCCTTCAAGTTCGGGATCAAGGTGTTCGACGCCGCTCCCGAGCCGCAGCCGACGATGCCGGCCCCCAAGCCGACGACGCCGGTGGCGCCGGAGACTACTGCGCCGGTAACGCCGGAACCGACTGCGCCGGTAACGCCTGAGCCTAAGGAAACAACGCCGGAACCGCAGCCGACTACTCCCGAGCCGCAGCCGACCACCCCCACCCCGGAACCGACTGCGCCGGTAACGCCGGAACCTACGGCTCCGGTAGAACCGAAGCCAACCACTCCGGCATCGGCTCCGTTGCCATCGCAGGATCCCTCCGGTTTCCTGTATGTGAATACTTGGGGTAAGCCGGCAGCCGATTACACCTTCAATTACGGGAATCCGGCAGATGAAGTCTTTTTCGGCGATTGGGATGGTGACGGTATAGATACGCCGATGGTGCGCCGGGGTAATTTGTTCCTAGGTACGAATGCGCGTAACGGGATTGCCCAGTTCGAATTTGCTTACGGTGTGCCCGGGGACCGCGTGATCGTGGGAGATTGGGATGGAGACGGCAAGGATGGCCTCGCCGTCGTGCGGGGTAACCAAGTGTTGTACCGCAACTCCCTGACTTCCGGAGTGGCGGAAGGCCAGGTCAATTATGGCCATGCGGAAGATACCCTCCTGGCTGGCGATTTCGACGGCGATGGCCGCAGCGAATTGGCAGCTATCCGCGGGAGTCGGATTTTCGTGCAGGACCAGCTGAGCGATACGCGGGGCCGTATCGAATTTGCGTACGGTACACCGGGCGATACTTACCTGGTAGGTGATTTCGACGGCGACGGCGCGGCCGGCATCGCGGTGAAGCGCGGCAATACCTTCTATCTGCGCAATGCTTTGCGCACGGGGGTTGCGGAAGGCGAATACTCCTACGGTAACAGTGGCGATATTGCCTATTTGGGCGATTGGGACGGCAACGGTACGGAAACCCCGGCGGTAGACCGGCGCTAGCTGAAGTTCGAGCTAAGGCTGGCGGCCTGCTCGGAGGTAGCTAAATGCCAGTTGCTATGGCACATGCAACCGAGGCGGGGAGATATTGCTCTTAGGCAATATCTCCCCGCCTGGCTACATCTCCCCGCCTCGCCTGGCTACGCAGTATTAGCGGCCTCTTGGTTCTGACGCCTTCTAGAAGCGCGATTGCGGATGATTAATTCTCCACACCAGTAGAGGTTAATTCCGCCTAAGAGACTGGTGAACAGCATGGCGGTGTCAAAATATGAGACTCCTGGCCGGGCCACCTTCAGGGAAACATAGCCCAAGACGATAGCGAAGGCGGTCAGTTCATGTAGCAAGTACATGTCGTCTCCTTTGACCTAACGCCTGATTGCGAATCTATCTTATACCCGCGCTGTGAAGCTGGTAATGAAGATTCTGGGCCAATTTGATTAGCGTGCGTTGGTGCGCTTTTCCATGTTCGGTGGGCTGTTGCTGATGATGTTTATTCGCCCGCAGAAGCGCGGTTTAGGTGCGGGGAAGCTCCTGGCCGGGGCAGGTCTCTAGTACCTCGACCATGGCCGCGCGTTCTTCTGCAGTTACCGCAATCTCGTATTTTTGTTTCACAGCTACTTGCCGGGAGACGTATTCACAATGGAAAGCGGTGTTTGGCGGTAGCCAGGAAGCGGCATCCGAGTGGCCTTTCGATTCATTTTCATGCCCGGAAACCGCGAGCAGATTTAGCGGATCTGTGGCCAGGGCGAAGCGTTTCGCGGGAACCCACTGGGCCGCGCCTTTCTCCCAGGCGTCGTACAGTGCCACCACGTGATCGATTTGCACCGAGTTTGGATTCTTTTCTCGGTTGAAATGAATCTTTTTGCCCGAATACGGGTCGTTGAGCGTTCCGGTTCCCACCACGCAATGCGGTGGCGTATTCTTCCCTTTCCAATATTTCGGGTTCTGCAACTGCTGGCCCAAAATCTCGTTGCGTTCATTGCAACCGTCACCGTCCGTATCCGGCCAGCCGTGCCCCAAACCAAATTCGGCGCGGTCATAGTCTTTGCCCTGCGTATCCGTGTTAGCTGCCGTGGCGGCGGGCAGATTGCGTGCCGCGGTGAGTGCGTCTCCGCCGGCTACTGGTTGGGAAATAAAATCGGTGGGCTGTTGCGCCTCTTGCCCGGCCTTGCCCCAGGAAAACGAATCCACAACGAGCGCGCCGAACACGAATAGCACGATCAAAAGCATGATAAAGCGATTCGTTTTCCGCATGCGTTCCTGTTTACGCCGGCTCGGAGCCCGCCGTTTCCCAGTTTTTGGTCCCCCTTCGCCAGGCCGGGAAGAATTGCCGACGCCGTTCAGCGTGCGTTGCAGTTTCTCCCTGCGGGCGCGGTTCTGGTGAGAGTCATGGTGGCTGGGTCGGAAAGATTGTGCCATTGCCCCAGGATAGCGCGCTGCGGCGTCGGCGCCACTAAACACCGCCTACCGCACAGTGCTTGCCGCGCGCTACCGGCGGTGGAATCCGCGCTACTCGCCGCGCGCTTCCCGCTACCGCACCTCCTTTCGAAGCCCTAAAGTTGCGGTGCAGAAAACCTGCCGCCGCGGGTGGCAGAGGTCTAGACTTGGTGTTTATTGGCATGAGCGAGGCGGCTGGTTTCCGGCGGAAATCGCGGCCGCACGGCTAGGCGCACGAACATGCGCTCAGCGGATGCGAATAGCGGATGCGAACAGTGGAAAGGGAGAGAATGGCGCAGGCCCTCAACTCGGAAAAGATTGCCGAATACGCAGAAAAGTTCGCGGCAGACGCGCGGGCACGGATCGTTCAGAACGCGGTCACCCAAACGCCGATCGCAAAGGTAGCGGAGGATCGTGAGGTCATTAACTCGATCGATCCTTCGATGTCCGTCAAGGTAGATAAGTGGCCGGTTACGAATCAGAAGAAATCGGGGCGGTGCTGGCTGTTTTCCGGGCTAAATTCTTTTAAGGACGCAGTGTATGCCGAAACCGGGCTGAAGAATTTTGAGTTCTCCCAGAACTACCAACATTTTTATGACAAGCTCGAAAAGGCCAACTATTTCCTCAATTCTATGATTGAGCTGGCCGATTCCACTTCGGAACGCGATGATCGCACGGTTCACTTCCTGCTTTCGGATCCGATTGGTGATGGTGGCCAGTGGAATATGTTCGTGGCTTTGGTGGAAAAGTACGGCGTGGTTCCCAAGTATGCGATGCCGGAAACCGAATCTTCCTCCAATACCGGCGCGATGAATCGCACCCTGGAAATGTTGCTGCGGCGCGCGGCGCGCGATATTCGTAACGCGCCGGCGGGGGAGCGCGAAGAAATCCGGGCCACCACGATGGAACAGGTCTACCGGGTGCTTGCTATTCATTTGGGCACCCCGCCGCAGAAGTTCCTTTGGCAGTGGGAAGATAAAGACGGCGAGTTCCACCGCGAAGGCGAGTTCACGCCCCAAGAATTTGCGCGTAAGTACGCGCCGAATCTGGGCGAATACGTGTGCGTGGTAAATGATCCGCGCAATGCATACGGCAAGCTCTACACGGTAGACCGGCTCGGCAATGTGGTGGGCGCCAAGCCCGTCACCTACTTGAATGTGCCGATTGCAGTGATCCGCCAGGCGGTTATTGCCGAACTGCAAGATGGCCGCCCGGTATGGATGGGCTGCGATACCACCAAGCAGGCAGACCGCGACCGCGGTATTTGGGACGGTCAGCTCTACGACTACGAAGGCACCTACGGGATCGACCTGGAGATGTCGAAGGCGGATGAGCTTCGCTTCGGCGAATCTATGATGACCCACGCCATGGTCTTCACCGGGGTGGATCTGGTGGATGGCCAGCCGCGCCGCTGGCGGATCGAAAACTCGTGGGGCGAAGGAATGGGCGATAAGGGTTTCTGGACCATGAATGATTCCTGGTTCGACCAGCACGTATTCGAAATCGCGGTGCCAGCTTCCCGCCTGCCCGAAGAATACTTGCCCGTACTGGAAACCGAACCTGCCGTACTTCCCGCTTGGGATCCGATGGGTTCGCTCGCCCGCGGCTAAGACCCACCGCATCGGTACCCGCGCGGTTAGCGGATGAATCGGTACCCGCGGGGTAAGCGGGTGAATCAGTACTTGCGCGGTAAGCAGGTAAATAGGTACTCACGCGGTAAGCGGGTGAATCAGTACCCGCGCGGTAAGCGGGTAAATCGGTACTCGCGCGGTTAGCGGGCGGGTACTTGGAAGAAAACACACGAACTGCGGGCCGGGGCGAACGCGATGTAGCGCCCGGCCCGCAGCTAGTAATAAGGAGAGTGGTTGGCTGTGACAGCCGCCGATATTTCTACCACGCAGTTAGCCCAGTGGGCACAAGATTTTACGGACGACGCCGCCGCCCGGCTGGCGCAAAATGCCGTCACTCAAAATCCGGTTTCTCGCCTGGCCCAAGATCCGGGGCGGGCCGCCGCGCTGGAAGGCGCCACTTTCTCCCTCAAAGTCGATAAGTGGGAAGTTTCGAACCAGAAGCAGTCTGGCCGGTGCTGGATGTTTGCCGGCTATAACGCGGCGGGCCGGCCGGGCGTGCTCCGGGCTACCGGTTTGGAAAACTTCGAGTTTTCCTTCGCCTACTTGCAGTTCTTCGACCAGCTCGAAAAAGCCAATGTGTTCTTGGTGCACATGGAAGAACTGGCAGACGTTCCTTTTCCAGGCGAGTTCTTGACGCCGAGCGAATCGGTGCAAACCGAACGCGATGCGCGCACGGTGGCCACCATGCTGGAATCTCCGGTGGGCGATGGCGGCTGGTGGACGTCTTTCACGAACCTGGTGAAAAAGTATGGGGCCGTGCCCAAGTACGCCATGCCGGAAACCGAATCGAGTTCGAACACGAAGGAAATGCACGCGGCGCTCGTGCGGCGCTTGCGACGCGCCGCCTGGGAAATGCATACTTCCCCGGCCACTGAGCGGCCGCAACTACGCACCCAAGCCCTGGCCGATGTGTACCGGATTTTGCGGATCCACCTGGGCACCCCGCCCGAAAAGTTCATGTGGCAATGGGAAGATAAAGACGGCAAGTTCCACCGGGAAGGGGAACTCACCCCACAAGAATTCGCGGCCCGCACGCTTCCCGATCTGGACGATTATCTGTGCTTGCTCGCCGATCCGCGCCTTACCGTTGGTGAGTCCTATGTGATTGACCGGAGCGAATCTATGCTCGGCAAACCGCAAGTTTTCTGCGTGGTCCCCATGGAAGTGCTACAGAGTGCTACCGTGGCCACGCTCCGCGAAGGCGAACCCGTGTGGATGGCCTGCGATGTGGGGCAAGATATGGACCGCAAAAAGGGTATTGGCGATCCGCAACTGTTCGCACGCGGTGAGTTGTACGGCGTGGACATGAGCCTAGAACGGCACGCCGGAATCTGCACCAAGGAATACCTGCCCACCCACGCCATGGCATTCACCGGTGTGGACCTGGTAGACGAGGTGCCGCAACGGTGGCGGATCGAAAACTCTTGGGGTGAACAAAACGGCGCGAAAGGCTACTTCACGGTTTCCGACGCGTGGTTCACCGAACACACCTACCTGGTAGTGGTCAAGGAAAACGCGATCCCGGCAAAATGGCGGGAACGCGTGCTCGCCGCGGCCCAGGCCACCCCGCACGTACTACCCATTTGGGACGTGCTCAGCTAACCAGAGAAACGCTACGCTCATGCCCAAGACCCCAACAAAGCCGGCTAGCTCCGAAACTGATCCGTGCGGTCGCTATGCGCCCAGCCCCACGGGTGAACTACATTTGGGAAATTTGCGGACGGCTTTGTTGGCTTGGGCGCTCGCGGCCCGGCACGGGCGGCATTTTGTGCTCCGCATGGAAGATCTCGATAGGGAACGCAGCCGGCCGGCGTACGCGCAAGCCGAGCTGGCAGACCTGGCGGCTATCGGGATCACGTGGGATGAGCCGGTGCAGTACCAATCGTGCCGCGGCGCTTTGTATGAGCGCGAGTTTGCGCGTTTGCAGGCGGCCGGTTTGCTCTATGAGTGTTACTGCACGCGCCGAGATTTAGCGGAAGCGGCGAGCGCACCAAACGGAACGCCCGGTATTTATCCGGGTACGTGCCGCGCTTTGGGCCCGAAGCAGCGGGCAGCTGGCCGCGCAAAACTGGCGGGAATGCGGCGCGGCCCGGCTTTGCGCCTGCGTGCGCAAGTGCGCGAGTTAACGGTGCGCGACGCCGTGGCCGGTACCTTTACGGGGCCGGTAGATGATTTTGTGATCCGGCGCGGAGATGGAGTTTTTTCCTATAATTTCGTTTCCGTGGTAGATGATTGTGCAGCGGGAGTGCGGGAAGTTGTGCGCGGGGCAGACCTGTTGGCTTCCACTCCCCGCCAGGTCCATTTGCAGCAGCTTTTGGGTTACCCAAGGCCAGATTATTACCACGTGCCCATGGTGTTTAATTCGGCGGGCCGGCGCTTAGCTAAGCGCGACGGCGCCGTTACGCTTAGCCGCTTACGCGCCTATGGTTGGGACGGGCCGAGTGTGGTCAAACTCCTCGCGAAGTCTTTGGGCATTGTGCTTGGCAGTGGGGGTACGGCGCGCGAATTGGCCTGCGAGTTCGCGCAGAAGCTAACCTTGGACGCACTTCGTTGCGATCCATGGTACGTAGACGTGGAGAAGCTCGAAGCTGGCCCGGCGCTTGCCAGCTAGGACCAGCTAGGACCAGCCAGAACTAGTCATAAGCAGTTAGGACCGGCCAGAAGTAGCTAGGGCCGGCCAGAACTAGCTAGAAGCACTAGGTGCTACCGGCATTGTGTGCGGCGGCTTTAGCGCGATCTCGCGCGGTGGCTTTGCTGCGGTCGCGTGTGGTGGCTTAGTACGTGGGACTTTTAGTAACCCGCGGCTTAAAACATGAAATAGATGAACAGGGCGATGATTACGATGATTGCAATACCGCCAAACACCCATCGCAGCGCGCGGCGCTGTTTTTTCGGAAGGTAATCCTCGCCGGGCACGTAGCCGCCAAAATCGTAGCCGCCATGTTGATCGGCGCGATCACCAAAAAGCATGGATGGTGGGTTGTTATCGGCGGTTGTGGAGTGGGCATCCTCGCTCGAACCGCGCCGCGAGGAGTCCGTACGTCGTCCCCAGAAAGCCATCGTTCTTTCCCCTCCACCGCGAATCGATTGCGCCAATCACGTGGCATCACGCGAAAGGTGCCTAGCAGGACCGCTAAGTGCACTTAGTCTAGTGTGATCTGCCCCCAGATATGCAGGCCGTGTCACTTTTTGGAAGGGAATGTTGGGCTTGTTGGGCTTGCCCGCAAGTTGTTGATATTTTTCTAGGCGGCTTCCAAGAATACTTTATGCCCACCAACAAAACGTAATTAACACAAAGCGGTGTTGGACGTATCGATTATTTCATGTCGCGAAGAATAGCGTTTGGCAACAGTTGCGGTGCCTATGGTGGTGGTTTTCCTCCTGCAAAATGAGTTACCTTCAATCGGGAGAGTCGCTTGCTCTTCCTGCCCTTTGGTTGGTGGGTGCCACCATAGGGTGGATGGCATTATTCGCTGAGGTGTGGGCAGCCCTGCTAATCCGGCAGAGAGCTTTAGCCCGCCGCTTGCCCGTTCACGCGTAACGTTATATCGGCACCAAATCGTTAACTAAGTACTTAAGTGTGTTGAAAACCAATCTGCTTGGGCGAATTGGGGAAGCGATCGAAACTGATGTGAGGGAACTTCCTTAAAGGTGTTGACGGTTTCCGCGCTCCGATATAAAGTGACCCCATCCACATAAGATGCGTGGTGTTTGGAACATTACGCTTTGAAAGTTGGTGGGCAATGAGAACGAAAAAACGTGGGCTAGCGGTTGCCGTTTCAGCTCTCCCTCTTTCTAGCGGGCTTGGCATTAATGGTCTGTTGCATGCCGCGATCTGAACCGTATTGACTGATCGGCGGACGTACAAAATGGTGGGGCGTGGCTCAGGCGGCTCCTTGAGCCGTGCCCCGCCCTTCTCTTTCTGTTGTTGAAAGTGAGGGTTGAATTGGCACGAATATTGCTTATAGAGCTGAGAACCTCTCGTAGCCGGTGGTGGTCACTGCTACTTGCAGGTGTTTATCTTTTGGTTGCCTTGTTACTGTCGGAACGCGACGGTTGGAAGGTGTGGCTTAATGAAGCATCTATTTCCGCGGTTACGGGGATCTTGTTCGCCGGCATTCTAATTCCCATAATTGCGGCTATCGAGCAACAGATTTGGCGCAAGGGTACGCTTTCGGAACTCGGCGGAGTGGCACCTGGTAAGAAGTTGCTCGCCACAGCTGTGCGCCTGGGCGTTAATATGTTTTATTTGGCCTTGGTACCGCTCATAATTTCAACCGTGGTAATCCGGATTATGGCCGGGATGGCGGGCGCGAAAAATGGTATTTTCACACCGGTCTACGCGGTGCTGTGCGTCGTGTTTGCCTGTGCATTAATCTGCATTGGGAGCGCAATTGGCGATATGCTCCCCTCGCGCATTGCCGCGATAGTGGCGGCCGCAGTTGTAGGATTTGTGCTTTCCACGTATCTTTCCCCGGTACCGGCAGCTAATGATCCGTGGACGAAGGTGTCCTTGGCCGGCTATGGAGCAACCATAGGAACCCTGCTGGGTGGCATTATTTTGTTGCTACTCGGAGCCCTGACTAGGGGTGAATCAAGAGGAAATGTTCGTGCCACTACGGCGCAGTTGGCGCGTGGCAGTGGAGTTTCGATCCTCGCCATTGTCTGTGTTGCTTTGTTCTTTAACGGGCCGGTACGGGTTAACGGTGCCTTGCGAGATCCGCAGCCAGGAATATGCGCGGAAAAGGGTGGGGCACGGGCCTGTGTATGGCCGGGCGATGAAGTGCGTCTGCCCTTCCTGCTCAATGTTGCGCAGAAGCTTGCTCATATTTACGAAGCCCTAGGTGAACCGCGGGAAACTCTTACCGTCGTCGAAAAACAAATAATTGGCGGGGATTACACCGTGAGCCCAATGACCGGCGGCGATGGTGGCTTGTGGCTTGCTGCAGATTCGGTTGCCTTCGAAATGCTGGCTGACCGGATGGGGCAGGCGCAAACGGTGTGCCCCACAGTAGAAAAATCCCAGGAAGAATTAAGTGCCGAATGGGATATGAACTGGAAACTAAACGAAGTGTTCACGCAATATCTTTTCGGTGGCGAAAGGCCTCCGGAGGTCGAAGTTGAAGATGCGGCAATTGATGCCTCTTTGGGGGAGATTCGGGCGAAAACGCGTTCCTGGAGTGAAGCGCAACAAGCGGACTGGATCGTTTCCAATATCAAGGCGATAGATAACTGCGAAAGGCTGAAAGATGCAGATTAAAATTGAAGGCCTGGCTCAGGGATATGGAAGTAAAACCGTTTTCAGTGGAGTATCGATGGATGTCGGTCCCGGAATTACTGCTCTGATTGGCGAAAACGGTGCTGGAAAAACTACTTTCCTGCGTACTTTGATTACCCAACTTCGGCCGAAAGCCGGGCGGATTCTTTATGACGACGCCGTACCTGGTACTGCGCGTGCCCGGCGCAATTTGCGGGAGCGAATCGGCTACTTACCACAAGAATATGAGGCTGACAGCCGGTTTACGGTAGAAGATATTCTGCATTACACAGCCTGGATGAAAGGCGCGAGTTCCCGCGCCGATTTTGACGCGATACTAAAGCTCGTAGATCTAAGCGAATCTCGAACCACTAAATACGGCAAACTTTCCGGCGGCATGAAGAGGCGAGCAGCGATCGCGAGCGCGGGGGTAACTGATCCGGATTTGGTTGTTCTTGACGAGCCGACTGTTGGCCTGGATCCAGCACAAAGGATTCGTTTCCGGGCTTTGCTTGACAAAATTCGGGATAAGACCGTAATCGTTAGTACGCACCTTATTGAAGACGTGGTGGCTTCCGCGGATCGCGTGGTGGTGCTTTCTAACCATGGGGTTGCGTTTCAGGGTACGCCCGATGAGCTTGCGGCACGCAGTGTGGTGGCGGCTGCGCCGGGCGCGCCGCAGTTGGGCAAGCTCGAACAAATCGAACAGAGCTTCTTGCAACTTATTGGGGAAAGTAATGTGTGAGCGGCCAGGAGACTCTACACAAAATTGTAGAAACAATAGGGAAGTGGGCCAGGTGCGGGGAGCTTGGCTGGCGATAAAAGCGCGAAACGGGCAGGTGCTTATCCCCGTGCTTTTCGTAGCGAGTCTTGCGCTTGGCCATATGAGCAAAGCTACTTACAATTTCATGGCACGTGGCGGTTTGCAGGTGCCTTTGTTCAATGCTGCTACCGTGGTTTTCGGTATTTTGGTGGGCTTGCTCGTGGTGGCTGGCACGCCCCAAATGGAGGCCTTAGCCAGGTATCGCCCGGCGGTAGTGGCGTGTGTGCTGGTGGTTATAGGCGAGATTTGCGGGTGTTTGGCTCTGGGTATTGGGCTGTGGGTGGCGCAAGGGAGTTTTTCTCCGGAAAACATTTTGCACCTGTGCCGGTTGGCATTGTTTTATGGCGCTTTGGGGATTTTCTCTAGCGTTTTTTGGGGCAGGTCGCTCGGGTGGTTGTTGCCGGTGGTTTCGGTCCCGCTATGTTTCTTCCTTGGGGTGGACGGAAACGGGATCCCTTATCCCTGGAATCCGGTATCCGCTCCGATTACGGACTGGCCGGCCACTGTGCTAGTGGCTACCTTGTTGGTCGTTTCGCATGGGTACCTGGTTTATAAACCGTGGACGGTGCGTGGGGGAAACTAGTGGCGAGAAGTGCTTTGGGGTAAAGTCGCGCCGGCCTACCTCTTCTCTTAGCGCTAAAGTGAATCGGCTTGCCGTCGCCCTGCTTTCCATTACTAGAAACCGTGCCTTGTATAAGACAATTCGTAACTAGCTGATACTCTGTTCACTTCGAGCCGAGCTGGGGACTTAAGGCCTAAAGAGGGTTATGCTGGTTCGGTGCCTAAAGCACGATGTGGCCAAGGGAGCTTTGCCCTTAAAACAAGGGAGCTTCACCCTTAATAACAGGGGTGTATGTTTCCGCAACTAAGGAGATGGAAATGGCGTATATCACTCTTACTGATCGGTCGGTTATCGTTACCGGTGCCGGATCTGGTGTGGGCCGCGCGATTGCACGTGCGGTGGCCGCGCAGGGTGCGTATGTAGTCGTCGGGGATATCAATGCGGAAACCGCGCAGGAAACCGTGGATATGATCGCGCAGGAAGGCGGCCAGGCAAGCGCCGTCGTCGGCGATATTTCGGCATCGGAAAACGCGGCGCAGCTGGTAGCAGAAGCCGTGGCGCACGGGCCATTGCGCGGCGTGGTGAGCAACGCGGGCGTTATGGACAACAACGCGGGTGTTGGTGAATACGAAGAAAAGCGTTTCGATCTGATCTTCGCGATCAACGTGCGCGGCCCCTTCCAGCTTCTGAAGGCGGCGATGCCCGAACTGAAGAAGAATGGTGGCTCGATCGTAAACATCGCCTCAGCCGCGGCCATTCGCGGTGCGGCAGCCGGCGTTATCTACACGGCGTCCAAGCACGCCATTGTGGGCCTGACGAAGAACACTGCCTACCGCTACGCGAAAGAAGGGGTGCGCTGCAACGCCATTCTCCCCGGCGGGGTAAATACCAACATTGGCAAAGAAATGGCCAAGCTCAACCTGGACCCGCAGTCGATGGAAGTCTTCGCTGGGCTACAGCAAGCGTCCGTGCGCATTGCCGAACCGGAAGAGATCGCGCATACCGCCGTATACCTGCTGGCCGATGAAACCAGGAACATCAACGGCGCGCTCATCAACCACGACGCCGGCTGGTGCGCTGGATAAAAGACGCGCCTTCTAGGGTGGAGGGCGCTCCCGGAGGGCTGCGTGTTGCCTACGGGCGGTGTTGGTTACTTCCCTAGTGGTGAGGGGCAAGCCCAGTCTTGCCCCTCTTCTTTTTAACTTCCTCTTAACTTCCCCATCTTCCCCACGGGTGTGTTGAGTTGTGGTTGAGTTGGGGAGGCTGGTTTGCGTGATGGAGTGGCTGAAGTGGCGGATTGGTGCGGTTTGCGGGCGATTTTGGAGCTTCCCCTTAACTTCCCCATCTTCCCCACCGGTGTGTTGAGTTGTGGTTGAGTTGGGGAGGCTGGTTTGCGTGATGGTGTGGTTTAAGTGGCGGGTTGGTGCGGTTTGTGGTCGGTTTTGAGGCTTCCTCTTAACTTCCCCATCTTCCCCATCTTCCCCATGGGGGTGTTATGTTGTGGTTGAGTTGGGGAGGTTGGTTTGCGTGATGGGGTGGCTGAAGTGGCGGATTGGTGCGGTTTGTGGTCGGTTTTGGAGCTTCCCCTTAACTTCCCCATCTTCCCCACGGGTGTGTTATGTTGGGGAAGATGGGGGACGAGATTCTGGGAAGGCCTCTGGAAGATGTGGTCAAGGAGATTCGCGATATTGCTACTGACACCCAACGTATTGAGGTGAAGAGCTCGGTAGGTAAGGATATTTTGCCTACCCTCAGTGCCTTTTCGAATTCTGGGGGAGGCATCCTCATTATCGGCTTGAGCGAACGGGAGGGATTCACGGTCGCAAAGGGTTTCGATGCGTCTGCCGCGCAGAACGCGTTGGTCTCCCGCTGTAATCAAATGACTCCGCGAGTGCACCCTGAGATACGGATCGAGCCATTTGAAGGGTCATCTGTAATCGTAGCGAGTGTCCCTGAGATCTCCGCGCATGAAAAACCATGCTACGTAACGGAAAGAGGAAGATACGGGGGATCTTTCCGGAGGTCTGGTGAAGGCGACCAAAAACTGTTGCAATATGAAGTTGACCGGCTATTGGAAGAACAACGCCCTCCGCGCTGGGACGAAGATCCCGTCGAAGAAGCTGAATTGGCAGATCTTGACAGCCATGTCCTCAATGCGTTTCTAGAGTCACAGCGGGCTATTCGGCCACGAACCTTTGCGGATGGGCAGGAAACTGCACTGACCCGACTGAAAGTTTTAAAGGACGGCAAACCCACGCTGGCGGCCTTGCTGGCAATGGGAGAGTATCCGCAAGAATTTTTCCCGCGCCTCACCGCAACTTTTGCGCTCTTTCCGGGTACTTCAAAAGGGGATATTGGGACCGGCTCCCGGATGCTAGATTCCAAGTCTTTTGCTGGCCCGATACATGAGATCGTGGAGAATGTGGTGAGTGCGGTACGCGTGAATATGCGTGAGGGTGGGTTTATTGGGGAAGTCTACCGTGAGGAACTCCCGGATTATCCGCTCGTCGCCGTACGCGAAGCCATCGTTAATGCTCTCATGCATCGTGACTATTCGCCGCAGGCGCGGGGCACGCAAGTGCAAGTAAATATGTTTGTGGATCGCTTGGAAATAATGAGCCCGGGTGGGTTATATGGCGGCGTAACCCTTGAATCTCTCGGCACCGCGGGGCAAAGTTCCACCCGCAATGAGCGGCTGGCGACCTTCTTGGAAAGCCCAGCCTTGCCCGGCGGGGCCTTGGCAGAAAACCGCGGAACAGGAATTCAAGTTATACAGACTGCGCTTGAAAGAGCTCTAATGCCACCTGCGGAAATGTATAACGATCTCACTCAGTTCACGATTATCTTCCGGAAACGACGCGTGGCACCAACGGAACGTTATGCGACAGCGTATGACAAAGTGAAAGCACAACTCGAGAGCCAAGAGAGTGCTAGCACCACGGAGTTAATGGAGAAAACCAAGCTCAGCCGTACTTCCATACAGCGCGCAATAAACAGGCTGATCGAAGATGGTATAGCTGAGCCAACTGAACCACCGCGGAGCCCTAGGCAAAGATACCGGGCCCGCTAACCGTATAGGAGACCTTTCCCGGACGGGTTGTCACTGCCGAGTGCACCCGGGCAGGTTGCCGACACCTAGAAATGCCGGGAGAAATCGGCGACGGCGGCGAACTTTCCTTGCGGGGCAACCCGTACCAAATCCGCGGGCGCAAGTTTTACGGAAAGCGTGCGCTTCCCACCAGAAACCAGCATGTATTCCAGCTCGCGCGCGGATTCATCAATAAAAGTAGGCGAGGTGATCTTTTGCCCGAGCGGGGAAATCCCACCCGTCACGTAACCGGTACGGCGTTCCGCGGCCGCCGGATCCATCATGGAGCCCTTCTTCCCGCCCGCAGCTTTCGCCAAAGCCTTCAAATTGAGCATCGCATTAGCCGGCACCACCGCTACCACCGGTTTACCATCGACCTCCGCCAGCAAAGTCTTGAATACGGTAGCCGGATCCAAACCCAAGGCCTGCGCCGAATCTAACGCATACCCATGTTCCATATGCGCGGCGTGTTCATATTCGACCTCCGTGAACGGCACCCCAGCCTGCTCCAAAACTTGCAAAGCCGGAGTCGCCGCCGCGCCCGGCTTTTGGCCCGCCGCCCCGCTACGCCCGCGGTCTCGCTTCTTCTTTGCCATACTTCCTAGGGTAGTACCTTCCCGCGCGGCCCCACGCCAGCGGAGATACGGCGTCGTACCCGCTAGTGTTGGCAACCCGGACACCAGAAGAGGCGGCGGCCAGCCATTTTTTCTTCGGCGATTGTGGCGCCGCAACGCACGCAAGGCCGGCCGGTGCGATGGTAGGCCACAAAGCGGGAAAGTTCCGGGTCATCTGCGGGGATTGGGTCGGGCTGGTATTCCGGCGGGATGGTAATAATGATGCCGGTAGCTACGTCCTTGCTCATGTAAAAGCACAGGTCATCCCAAAGTTTTTCCCATCTTTGCACGGATACCTTGTTGGCGGGCCGGTGCGGGGAAATCCCGATATGCCACAAACAATCTGCCCGGTAAATATTGCCCGGCCCGGCCACAAGCGACTGGTCCATTACCGCCTGCCCGGCAGGAATGCGCCGGCGGCGCACGCCCTCCACGAAGCGCTCCCGATCGCCGGGCTGATTCCGGATCGGATCGGGCCCCAAAGTGGCAAGCTTTTCTTGCACCTCGGCGCCCGTCAAAATATTGCATTGGGCCGGGCCGGTCAGCTGCGCCACCGCCGCCGCCCCCACAATGCGCAGCCGCGTAGTAGGCCGCGGGGCAAGCGCGGCCGTGACTTCAATATTGTCTTCCGGAAATTGAAGCGAGGTAGTCATGTCCTTCCCGCCATCAGTAGCTTGCCGCATAGCCGCCATCATCCCGGAATCTTCCGTCGGGGAAATCTGAATCCCGGCGCCCCCTAAATCTGCTACGCCGGCTCCCGCAAAAGCCCATTTTCCGTACAAACCCAAATGGATCTGCAACCACACCGGGCCTTCCTCGCCCAGCTCCGCCTCCGGAATTACTAATTCCGCGTTTTCTGCGGGGGCGTTTTCCGCAGAGGAGTTTTCAGCCGCGTGCGGGTGCGCCGCAACCACCGCGTTAGCGCTTTCCGCAAACGCCGTGCCAGCGCTCTCCGCAAACGCGGAATTGGTAGGAACTGAAACCGCGGAATTGGTATCGGTGGCTGCAACCGGCGGGGCGGGCGCATCGGCCGGCGAAATAGGTGCATCGGCTGGCAGGGCAGGCACATCGGCCGCAGAAAAGAAGGGCCAGAAAAGATGTTTGCCCCAGGCTTGGGCCCGGCCGGGGATGCGGCCATCGAGTATTTGTGCCCCGGCCGCGAAGCGCCCTTGCGGGGAAGAAGTATGCACGGGCCGCCCGCCAAATAGTGTGGTGAGAATCCGGGCATGCCGGTGAATGGAATGGCCCTCAGGCATTTCTGCGCTCCTGCTCCTCGTTCCGCTCAACTTAGCTATGACTCTATAAAAATGCTATCTGGAGACATTCGATTATAGGTGGGCAGGGGTTTTCGGGACATGCCCTAGCTCTCTCAATCCCGTCGCAGCCGCGCCGCGCGTCCCCGGCCGCAGCCGCGCCACGCGTTCCCCAGCTGCAACCTGTGCCCAGTCCTTCCCAGTTGCGGTCTGCACCGCGCCTCTCGGCCGCAGTCTGCGTCTTGCTCTCCCGTACACGTCCCTCTGCCCTGCGCCACATAAACTCAGGAAAGCTTGAGTGGAATAGACTCAAGAACTTGCGCGTTGTCTTTATCGGACGGGGAAACTACAAGGGTGAACCGGCCGCGCAAGGTGCGAACCGGCAAGGCCTTAGCCACAGCGTAGGTACGTGTTACGCCGTCGTTCTGCAGCGGCTGGCAGCCACGGCTGGCTACGGCGGCGGCGCGTTACGGCGGCGCGCTACGGCGTCGGGCTGCGGCGTAGCGTTGCGGCGGCACACACCACGGCAATGTTCCCCATGAGGAGAATTGGAGAAAATGGATAAGTACACAACGAAATCACAGGAGGCGCTAGCACAAGCTGTGCAGCAGGCAACTGTGGCAGGCAATCCGCAAGTGGAGCCGCTACATTTGCTAGGCGCACTCCTGGAACAGGAAGGCGGGGTTGCCAACGGCCTGCTGGAAGCCGTGGGTGCGAACCGTGCGAATATCGTCAACCGCGTGAATGGGGCATGTGCGGCTTTGCCGGCAACCAGTGGCGCTTCGGTACAAAACCCGCAAGCGGCACGCACTCTCGCGCAAGTACTCAGCCAGGCAGGGAAGGAAGCCACCGCGCTTTCCGATTCCTACATTTCCACCGAGCACTTGCTGCTTGCCCTGGCCGAATCCCAATCCCAGGCAGGGGAAATCTTGCGGGCGGAAGGCGCTACCCATGAAGCACTCATGGCAGCGCTCCCGAATGTGCGCGGATCGGCACGCGTCACTTCCCCCGACCCGGAAGGCACCTATAAGGCGCTCGAAAAGTACGGGCAGGACCTCACGCAAATGGCTCGGGAAGGAAAAATGGATCCCGTGGTGGGCCGCGATAGCGAAATCCGCCGCGTTATCCAAGTACTCTCGCGCCGCACAAAAAACAACCCGGTACTAATCGGGGAGCCCGGCGTCGGGAAAACTGCGATCGTAGAAGGGCTCGCCCAGCGCATGGTAGACGGCGATGTGCCCGAGTCCTTGCGCGGCAAGCGGCTCATTCAGCTCGACGTAGCTTCGATGGTTGCGGGTGCCAAATACCGCGGCGAATTTGAGGAACGGTTCAAGGCCGTGCTCAACGAAATCAAGGATGCCGACGGCGAAATCGTCACCTTCATTGACGAAATCCACACCATTGTGGGTGCCGGTGGAGGTTCCGAAGGCGCCATGGACGCGGGCAATATGCTCAAGCCCATGCTCGCCCGCGGGGAACTGCGGCTCATTGGCGCCACCACGCTAGACGAATACCGCGAACACATCGAAACCGATCCGGCCCTCGAACGCCGCTTCCAACAGGTGTACGTGGGAGAACCGAGCGTGGAAGATACGGTAACTATCTTGCGCGGTATCGCACCCAAATACGAAGCACACCACAAGGTGACCATCACGGACGGCGCCCTGGTAGCCGCCGCACAACTTTCGAACCGGTATATTACCGGCCGGCAACTACCCGATAAGGCAATCGACCTGATCGACGAAGCCGCCTCGCGCCTGCGGATGGAACTCGATTCTTCCCCGGAAGAGATCGACACCTTGCAACGGCAGGTAGACCGCCTAAAAATGGAGGAATCCTACCTTGCCGATACGGAAGATCCAGACGCCGCCACCACGGAACGGCTCGCCGAAATCCGTGCCGAACTGGCCGATAAGCAAGAAGAACTCTCCGCGCTCAACGCGCGCTGGGAATCCGAAAAAGCGGGCCGCAACCGGGTGGGCGATTTGCGCGTACAACTTGATGATTTGCGCACGCAACTCGAACTGGCCATCCGCGAAGGACGCTTCGAAGATGCCGGCCGCCTACAAAACCGGGACATCCCGGGCGTAGAACGCCAAATCGAACAAGCCGAAGCAGCCGAAAAATCCGGTGCCGGTAAGGAAACCGAACCCATGGTGGCCGAACGGGTTGATTCCGAAGAAATCGCGGAAGTCGTAGCCGCATGGACGGGTGTACCGGTAGGCAAACTACTACAGGGCGAAACCGAAAAACTGCTCAACATGGAGCAGGAGATCGGCAAGCGGCTCATCGGCCAAGAATCTGCGGTGCGCGCGGTATCCGACGCGGTGCGGCGCTCGCGGGCCGGCGTTTCGGATCCGAACCGTCCCGATGGTTCCTTCATGTTCCTCGGCCCCACCGGTGTGGGTAAAACCGAACTGGCGAAGTCTTTGGCGGAGTTCATGTTCGACGACGAACGGGCCATGGTCCGTATCGACATGTCCGAATACGCGGAGAAACACACCGTTTCGCGGCTTATTGGTTCCCCTCCGGGGTACGTGGGCTATGAGGAAGGTGGCCAGTTGACGGAAGCGGTACGCCGCCGCCCGTACTCGGTAATCTTGCTCGACGAAGTGGAGAAGGCCCACCCGGACGTCTTTGACGTTTTGCTGCAGGTACTCGATGATGGCCGGCTCACGGATGGGCAGGGGCGAACCGTGGACTTCCGCAACACCATCCTCATTATGACTTCTAACCTGGGTTCTGCTGCGCTCGCGGATCCGAGCCTGGGCGAAGAGGAGAAACGTAATGCGGTAATGGTGGATGTGCGGGCCCACTTCAAGCCAGAGTTCTTGAACCGTTTGGACGATATTATTATCTTCCAGCCTTTGACGATCGAACAGATCGGCAAGATCGTAGACCTGCAGGTGAGCCAGTTGGAGGCACGGCTGGCCGAACGGCGCATCCACTTGGATGTAACCGCGGCAGCCCGCGACTATCTGACTTTGGAAGGATACGATCCAGCCTATGGGGCCCGCCCGCTACGCCGGCTCATCCAACGCGAAATTGGCGACCAGCTGGCCCGGGAAATCTTGGCCGGGCACGTGGAAGATGGCGATACCGTCCGCGTAGACGTAGCCGTAGGCGATGTGCCCACGGATGCGCAAGGCCGGCGGCACGGCCTCAACCTCACCGTGGAAGATAAAGCTACCGCGGAAAGCGTGGAAGCCTAAAAAAACTGAGAGGCCTCGGCTACTGCGCCGAGGCCTCTTTTGTGACTAATATCGGGGGAAGGTCTCCGAAAAACCAACGACGGTGGAAGAAGATGATGGAAATGGCCGAAGAACGTATTGAAGACGTCATTATTGTTGGAAGCGGGCCGGCGGGATGGACCGCCGCAATCTATGCCGGCCGGGCCGGCCTCAGCCCGCTCGTATTAGCTGGGAAAAAACCTTTGGGCGAGCTAATGCGCACCCACCGTGTATACAATTTCCCCGGCTTCGCCGAAGGCATTGAAGGCGGGGAGCTTATGGACGAAATGCGCGTGCAAGCTCTGCGTTTCGGGGCGGGCGTGATCTACGAAGAAGTAACGGGCTTCGCGCTATCTGAGCCCATCAAAGTGGTCCGTACCGATGAACGCGTGTACCGGGCCAAGGCCGTGATCTTGGCGGTGGGAGCACGGGCCCGCCAGCTCGGAATTCCGGGAGAAAACGAATTTGCGGCCCGCGGGATTTACTACACTTCCCGCGTGAACGGCCCGGACCTAGAAGGCAAAGAAGTGGCCGTAGTAGGCGGGGGAGATTCTGCGGTGATCGCCGCTTCCTTCCTTTCCCGCTTCGCCCGGAAAGTGCATCTCATCCACCGGCGCGACCACTTGCGGGCGGTTAGCCCACTGGCCGAACGCGTGCAGGATGCAGAGAACATTGAGATCCACTGGAATACGGAAATCACCCAGGCACTCGGTCCGCGCGATGGGAATCTGGAAGCGATCCGGGTACGTACCGCGGCGTCGGCCGCAAACGTAGGTAACGGTACCGAAAGTACAGAAAACGATACGGAAACCGATATTCCGGTAGATTCGCTTTTCGTGGAGATCGGCCGGGAACCGAATACTGCGCTTTTGCAGGAGGAACTAGACCTGGGGTCCAATGGCTACATTTTGGTGCAGGCACCATCTTCGCGCACCAGCCGTTCCGGCGTCTTTGCCTGCGGTGATGCGATCGATCCGGTGTACAAGGAGGCGATCAACGCGGCCGCTTCCGGGTGCCGGGCAGCTATCGATGCGCAACGGTACGTAGAAGATATCGACGCCGTCGCCGCCGCCAAGTAGGCCGTGGAAGCCGCCGGCAAGCAGGCCGTAGAAGCTGCCGCTAGGCAGACCGTGGAGGCCGCTGCCAAGTAGACCGTGGGGGAAAACGAGCGCCGAGCCGCTAGGTAGGTGCCGGGCTGGCAAGCAGGCGCTACGCGGCGCGAGACGCTACCGCGTAAGCGCCGGCCCACGGTTGTGGCGTGTTATCTAGTTGCCGAAAATGGGCTTGTGCGCCGGACGGCTGGCCTGCCAGCTGGCTCGCCTGCGCGTTTGCTTGCGCGCCTGCCTGCTCGCTTGCCTCGTACAAAGCTTGGCGGCGGGCTTGGCGGCGGCGTGCCCGGCGGCGCACCATTACGAAGCAGGCGATAGGGCCCGCAAAAGGTATGAGCGCAATCGCGCACCACAGCACTTTCACGCTCACCGGTAGGGAAGAAAGCGCCACCCAGTTGAGGGCGAGAAGGAAGAAAATCAAAGCGAGTGCGCACGCGGCCAACACCAAACCGATTACGCCGATCACGGCCGGGAGGTTCAAACCGCGCACCATGTCCATGAGCTTGTCCATGTTTTAAAGCTAGGGCGGGCCGGGCGAAAAGGGATGGGCGCCAGCTCTCTTCGATGGTAGACCTAGGTGTACCATCGGGCGGCGCCCGGCTCCGCCCGGCTCCGCCGCGCGGCAAGTTTCCGTGGCCAGTGCCGCGCGAGCTGGATAGGATTAGGTGCATGACTTCCCGTGCTTTTGATCTGGGCGGTATCGACCCGCTGGATTTGCCGGCAGTGGAGCTGGCCCAAGAAATGAAAAATGGACGCGTGGACCCGGTAGAACACACCGAACGGGTGTTGGATCGTGCCCACGGCCCAGGCGCTACCATCGGCGCCTTCGCCAGTTATGCGGAAGATCTATCTTTGCGGCAAGCCGAAGCGGCCCGGCAGGCCATTGCCGCCGGAGACCAACGGCCCCTCCTAGGTGTCCCCTTCCCGATCAAAGATGCCACGGCAGTAGAAGGCTTACCTTTCGAACTGGGTACGCCCTTGCTGGCCGGCAATATTGCTAGCCACACGGACGGCGTGGCCCAAGACATCCTGGACGCCGGCACGGTAACCATTGGCAAAACTAATGTGCCCGAATTCTTGTTCCCCGGCTATACCGAACCGGAAGGGAAAACCCCGGCCCGTTCGCCGTGGGATTTGCGGCGCACGGCCGGCGGTTCCAGTGGCGGATCGGCCACGGCAGTAGCTGCCGGTATCGTCCCCATCGCCCACGGGAACGACGGCGGAGGTTCGTGCCGCATCCCGGCCGCCTCCTGCGGCATTCTCGGCCTGAAAACTACGCGCGGCCTGGTTTCACCCGGCCCGCACGGCAATGCCGGCCCCGGTTTAGGCGTGCATGGCGTACTTACCCGCACGGTTATGGATATGGCAGCCGGGCTGGACACGATCGCCCATATTCGCCCGGGCGACGACTACCCCTACCCGCACGAATACTCGTATTTGCAGATCATTCGGGCCGAACCGCGGCCCACTAGCACCACTTTTGAAGGATTGCGGGTAGGTGTACTTACCGAACCGCTCAATGTAGACACAAACGTGCATTCCGGGTGTCTGAATGCGGTAGACCGCGCCGTTAGCCTCCTCGAAAGCATGGGCGCACAAATCACGCGGATTAGCCGCCCCTTCGGCCCGGAAGATTGGGCGGCTTTCATGCCGATCTGGCAGAGCATGGCCGTCACCCTCCCGATCCCGCCCGGCGGCGTCGAAAAACTCAAACCGCTCACGCGGTGGCTATACGAAACCGGGCAGCAAGTAAGCCTCAAAGAATTTTTGGCAGCACAAGCAGGAATGCAGGCAATCGCCCGGCGCATGGGGCTCGCTTTCGCAGATTTCGACGTGATTCTCACCCCCGGGCTCGCTAAACCCGTGGTGGAACCGGGGTGGATGGAAATCCTGGACGACCCAGCGAAAGACTTCGAGCGGCAATGCGAATACACGCCGTGGACGAGCTCCTGGAATATGTTCGGCCCGGCCGCCCTCGCCGTGCCGCTACACCGCGAGACCATCCAGCGCGGCCAGTTCCGTGCCGAAAGCGATTCCGACGGCGTCCTTCCCGCCGGCGCTCCCGCCCGGCCAGACGATAACGAGCCGATCGAACTGCCCTTCGGCGTACACTTCGGCGCCGTGATGCCCGGCCAAGAAGCGCTCTTGCTGCGCATCGCCCGCGCCCTGGAAATCCTCGACCCGTGGCCAGCCATTAAACGCCCGGTTGCGGCATAACGCGGCAAGGCACAGCTACGCCGGGCGGAAGCGGCCAGTACGGTTGCGCTGGGCCTAGCCCGGCCTAGTATGGCGCGGCGCGGCTACGCTGAGCCGAAGCGCAGCCGCGCGGTTACCGGGAAGGGCCGGCATGTAACTAGGGCAACGAGCACTAGTGCGGCCAGTGGCGGAGCTCTATGTTCGCACGAGAAAGAAACGCCCAAAAAACACGCCGTCCCGAACAGCCTTAAATCCAGCGTTAATCAAAATGCGTACTACTCTGGTAGCGTGCGGAAATTCCTTCCGTGACAGCGAAGTCTCAAGGAGAGGAACACTATGAAGGCAGCACGTTATTACGGTAACCGTGATATTCGGATCGAAGACATAGAACCGCAGCCCTTACTGCCGGGCACGGTTCGTATTGACGTGGCATGGTGCGGTATCTGCGGTTCCGACCTGCACGAATATTTGGACGGCCCGATCTTCTGCCCGCCCAAGGGCCACCCGCAGCCAATTTCTGGGGAGGAATGCCCGGTCACGCTCGGCCACGAGATGTCCGGCGTCGTTGCTGAAGTAGGCGAGGGCGTAGAAAAGGTAAAGGTAGGGGACCACGTAGTGGTGGAACCGTACCTGATTTACGACGACGTAGACACCAGCGAAAAGTCCACCACCTACCACCTTTCGAAGGATATGAACTTCATTGGTCTGGGTGGCGGCGGCGGTGGCCTCTCCGAAAACATCGTGGTCAAGGAACGTTGGGTGCATAAGATCCCGGATTCGATTTCACTGGACGAAGCAGCGCTCATCGAACCGCTTTCGGTGGCAGTGCATGGCGTGCTCGACCGCGGGGAAGCGAAGAAAGGGCAGTTCGCGCTGGTGGGCGGGGCTGGCCCGATCGGGGTGCTGTGCGCGGCGGTCCTCAAGGCCGTGGGATGCACGGTGGCAGTTTCGGAGCTTTCGCCAAAACGGCGTGAAATGGCGCTGGAAGCTGCGGGCGTGGATTATGCCTGGAACCCGAACGAAGTTGACATCGTGGAAGAAGTGCAGAAAGCAACCGGCGGGAAGGGTGCCGAGCTGGCTTTCGAATGCACTTCGGTAGACGCGGTGCTCAACCAGCTGATTGCGGCGCTCGGGCCGCGGGGTGTGCTCGTAAATATGTCAATCTGGGGCCACCGCCCGCAAATCGACATGCATTCCGTAGTCATGAAAGAAATTGATGTGCGCGGGGTGATCGCCTACGTGAATACGCATCCGAAGACGATCGAGCTGGTCGCTTCCGGAAAGATCAACCTCAAGCCGTTCATCACCCGCAAGATCAACGTGGAAGACCTAGTAGAGAAGGGCTTCGAAACCCTTATCCACCACAACGAGGATCAGGTGAAGATCCTTGTTTCCCCGAACGGGCAAGGCGAAGACTAAACGCTTAGCCCTGGCTAAGAGTGCGCTACTGGCGCGAGCGTACCGCCGCAAAATGTGCGGTACGGCGAGAAGCTAGCGCTAACGCCAAAAAGGAATAACGTGCGCCGCGAGGGCGCGGGCTGCGGCTCGCCCCTCGCGGCGCGGGCTTTAATAAAGCCGGGCTTTACTACAGTCTGGCTTTACAGCCTGGCTTTATAGCACACCTTTATAGCCCGCCTTTACCGCCCGCCTTTACCGCCTACCTTTCCCGCCCGCCTTTATAGCCCGCGCATTTCGGCGGTTATGGCCGGCCAGGCGTGGGAGTGGGCGCGGCCGAATTTCTGGGCACCCAAGAAAATGCCGGCTTTGCCCAGGTCTGGGTCTACCCAGATAAAAGAACCCGAAATACCAAAATGGCCAAAAGTGCGGGGAGAGAAATCATCTGCCAACCAGTGCGGGCGTTTATGACCGCGAATTTCGCAACCCAAACCCCACAAATTGTCTTCCTGATAGCCATAGCCAGGCAAAATCCCCGGTAGGCCCGCGTACTGGGCGCTTTGTGCGTAGCGTGCCAGCGGCTCCGAAATTAGTTGTGGATCCATTAGTTCGCGCACAAAAAGCCGCAAATCTTGCACATTAGAAAAAGCGCCGTGCGCGGGCGAACCGCGCAATTCGGAAGAAACCATGCCGAGCGGGCGAAATACGGAATCATGCACCCAGGTAGCAATCGGCATGCCCACCCGCTCCTCCACGTAACGGCCCAGCACTTCATAGCCATAGTTCGAATACACGCGCCGCTCGTACAGGCCGTGCGCGGGTGGGGTTATTGGCGCATCGGTACCCGGGCCCCACGCCTGGCCCATATCGGATTCCTTTCCGTAAGCGTAACGGGTGAGCCGGCGGGCGCCGTCGATCCGACGCCGAAACTCCCCATCCACCGGAAGCCCGGAAGCGTGCGCGAGCAGCGCGCACACGGGAAGCTGCCACGCCGTAACTTCATCATCTAGATCTAACTTGCCCGCTTCGATCGCCACCAAAACCGACCAGGCCACGATCGGCTTGGTAACCGAAGCTAGCGGCCACACGACTGCTGTGTCCGAATCCCGATAGGTGAGTTCGCCGCCGCGCTGCACCACCCCGAGAGAATGTTTGAAGGGGAGGGTATCCGAAGCCAGGCGTGCACGATTCATGAGGTTATTCTTCCACGCGCGGCGGCTGCCGGGCAGCGCTCTCGGGTCGCAGTTTTGTGGTACCCAGCGCCCGGCGCGCGGCGTTCGGTTAGTACGAACCCGGGCGGTGCCTAGCGCGCGGCGCGCGGCCTGGTACGTAGCTGAGCTGGGGCAATGCTCGGTGCAGGGTTGGTGGCACGCGGCGTTTAGCAGGTAGTAAACAAGCAGGACTAAAGTCTGAGAAAAATGAGGCCTGGCGAATAGGCTCTAAGCCACAAACCAGACCGCTTTCGAAGGAGAAGGAGGCACTATGGTGACTTCTACCGCGGGACTAGTGGGCGTGCTGATAGCCGCTATCCTGCTCATTGTTTTTCTGATTGTTGTCCTCAAAATGCACGGCTCGATCGCGCTGACGATTGCTGCCATCGCCGTCGCCCTCGTTACCGGCGTGAAACTCTCAGACGTGGGCGACCTGTTAGAAACCGGCGTGGGTGGCACGCTCGGCTTCCTGGTGCTGATTATTGGCTTTGGGGCTGTGCTTGGCAAAATGCTGGAAGTTTCGGGCGGTGCGGAACGGCTCGCAAACACTATGCTGCGTGTTTTCGGAGAAAAACGTGCCCCGCTAGTTATGTCCCTGTTGGGGATTATTGCCGGCATCCCGGTTTTCGTGGAGGTCGGTTTTGTGCTTTTGGTGCCCCTCGTTTTCGTGGTGGCCCGCCAGGCTGGAATGAGCAAGCTACGTATCGGCGTGCCACTAATTATTTCGCTCATGTGCGTACACTGCCTGCTTCCGCCCCACCCGGCTGCCACCGCAATTTCTAATACTTTGGGTGCCGATATTGGCCAGGTAATTATGCTCGGCCTGCTCGTGGCCCTGCCGGCTTCGCTGATTGGTGGGCCGCTGTACATGCGCTTCGCGGACCGCTGGTTCGCGCGCCAGGAAGCCAAAGCCGAAATCCGTGCCGAATCCCTCGCCGAAAACCAGGCTGAAATCCATACCGAAAGCAGCGGGCGGCACGCTGCGCCGCAAACCCCGGCGCGGGAGCTACCCGGCTTCGGGATTACTTTATTTACGATTTTGCTGCCGTTGCTTTTGATGATCGGCAAGACTATTACCGAGGCCACGCTGCCGGAGACGCATGCCTTGCAACACGCTTTTGCACTGGTAGGGCACCCGATTATTGCCTTGTTGCTCTCTACGCTTTTCGCCTATTGGTCGCTGGGATTGCACCGGGGTGCTTCGCTCAGTCAGCTTTCGGAAGTAACGGATTCTTCCTTCGGGCCGATTGCGGGCGTGCTGCTAATTATTGGTGCGGGCGGGGCTTTCAATGCGGTACTTACCGAATCAGGAGTGGCGCCGGCTTTGGCGGAAGCACTCGGAAACCTGCCGGTAAGCCCGGTGATTATTGCCTGGCTGATCGCGCTGGTTTTGCACTTTGCGGTCGGTTCGGCCACGGTGGCGATGATTTCCGCGGCCGGGATTGTGCTTCCGATGCTCACTACCAACCCGGATTTGAATCCGGCGGTGCTGGTTTTGGCGGTGGGTGCCGGGGCGATGGGGCTCACGCATGTTACGGATTCCCTGTTCTGGCTGTACAAGGAATACATGGGGATTTCGGTAGGCCGGGCCTTGCAAACCCTCACCGTTGGTACCACGATCGCTTCCGTGGTAGCCCTCGGCGGGGTGCTTATTTTGCACCTAGTTATATAACGACGCCGGCCGCCACCGTATCTGGCACGCCCGGACGGCGTCGTACCCGCTATCGCCGGTAGATAACCGGTGCATCGTACAAAGAGGCAAATCGCCAAAAGCACAAAAGCATAAGGGCGCAAAAGAACCAAGAACTAGAAAGGAAAACTCCCATGACGCAAACACCACAAACCCCAGAATCCAGCTCCGCGAACGCTGCTTCGCCCGCCGCCGCTAATACCGCCGCTAACCCGGAACCCAACCAGGCGAACTCCGCTCCGCAGCAGGTACTTGGCAAAGACCTTTCCGCGTGGGTGGCCGAATATCCGCTTCTGGAAACGCTCATGAATTATCAGGAGACCGCGTGGTTTAACCCGAAGGTCACCGGTGTTGCGGAAGGGTTGGAGCACGTGGGCCTATCCGCGGCGGATGTGGCAGATACGCGGCGCCGGCTCCAACGCTGGGCGCCTTATTTGGCGCAGGTGTTCCCGGAGGCGCGGGCTACGGGCGGGATTTTGGAATCCCCACTGGTATGCGTACCAGATTTTAAGGCGCGCTTGGAAACCCACTACGGCCAGGAAATTTCGGGCCAGTTGTGGGCGAAACTGGATTCACACCTGCCGATTTCGGGTTCGATTAAGGCCCGCGGCGGCGTGTATGAAGTGCTCAAACATGCCGAAGATATTGCGCTCAAACACGGGCTGATAGAACTGACGGACGATTACCGCGCCCTGGATACGCCGGCCGCGCGGGAAGTATTCGGCCAGTACAAAGTGGCCGTGGGTTCTACCGGAAACCTCGGCCTTTCCATTGGGATTATGAGCGCCCAGCTCGGCTTCCAAGCGTTTGTGCACATGTCTGCCGATGCCCGGCAGTGGAAGAAAGATAAATTGCGCGCGCACGGTGTTACCGTGGTCGAATACGAATCGGACTATTCGGTCGCCGTTGCGGAGGGCCGCAAACAAGCCGAATCGGATCCTTCCATGTACTTCGTGGACGACGAAAATTCCACCTCCCTATTCTTGGGATATGCGGTTTCCGGGGCGCGGCTGGCCGGCCAGCTGCAAGCCCTCGAAGTTACGGTGGATGAAGAACACCCGCTGTTGGTCTACTTGCCGTGCGGGGTAGGTGGGGGCCCGGGCGGCGTGGCTTTCGGTTTGAAGTCCGTGTTCGGAGAAGCTGTACGTTGCATTTTTGCGGAGCCAACCCACTGCCCGTCCATGCTGATAGGCGTAATGACGGGCCAGCACGATAAAGTTTCCGTGCACGATTTCGGGATCGATAATGTGACTGCGGCAGATGGTTTGGCCTGCGGGCGGCCTTCCGCTTTCGTGGGTGAACACATGCAGCACCTGGTGGATGGTTACTATACGGTGGACGACGCCGAAATGTACCGGCTCGTGGCCCTCTGTGCCGAAACCGAAAACCTGCGCATGGAACCTTCATCAGCCACGGCTTTTGCCGGCCCGGCACACATTCTTGGCAGTGGCGAAGCCGCTACCGCTTACCGGGAACGCCTCGGGCTCACGCCCGAAAAACTGGCCCGGGCCACCCACCTGGGTTGGGTGACGGGTGGCAATATGGTGCCCCAAGCTGAAATGGACGATTACATTAGCCGCGGCAAATCTTTGCTCTAAACGGCGTCTTTGCTGCGCCGGGCGGCGCGGAACGGCGTCGCCCGGGCATGCACGCAGGAAAGCCGATATACGGTGACTCTGGCGGCAAGCGGCGGGCGTCGCCCGGGCACGCACACAGGAAAGTGCCTGGGCGCGCGGACTGATTCGCGGCGCCGGGCGAGCCGGCGCGCTAAAGTGGTATGAATACAGCTAGGCGGGCGGCTATATCGCAGTTGAGCCCAGAGGGGCACTTATAGCCACCCGCGGACGCACAAAGGAGAAACATGCTTGATATTCGCCTCGTTCGGGAAAACCCGGATGCAGTTCGTCAATCGCAGGAAAAGCGCGGCAACGATCCGGCACTGGTTGATGCCCTGTTGCAAGCCGATGAAGCGCGCCGGGCCGCGCTGAATGCTTTTGAAACCGCGCGTGCGGAACAAAACGAAGTATCTCGCTCTATCTCCAAGGCCTCCCAAGAAGAACGGCCGGCAATCATTGCCCGGGCCAAGGAACTTTCGGAACGCGTCAAGCAACTGGAAGAAGCTGCGGATGTGGCCGAAAAGGCTTATGTGCATGCCAATTCGGTGATTGAAAACCCGATCCTGGAAGGCGTGCCGGCCGGTGATGAAACCAAATCGGAAGTAATCGAAACTATTGGTACGCCACGTGATTTCGCGGCGGAAGGTTTCACGCCGAAAGACCATCTAGACGTAGCCGAAGGTTTTGACGCCATCGATATGGCCCGCGGCTCTAAGGTATCCGGTTCGCGCTTCTACTACATGAAGGGGATCGGGGCCCGGCTGGAATGGGCGCTGCTCAATATGGCCATGGACCAAGCTCATGAGCACGGCTATCTGCTCATGAATACGCCTACGATCGTCAACCCTGATATTATGGCCGGCACCGGCTTCTTGGGCGAACATTCGGATGAAATCTACTATCTGAATGCGGACGATCAATATTTGGTGGGTACTTCGGAAGTAGCTTTGGCCGGCTACCACAAGGATGAAATCATTGACCTTTCGAATGGCCCCCTCCGTTACTCCGGATTTTCGGCCTGCTACCGCAGGGAAGCGGGTTCCTACGGGAAGGATACGCGCGGAATCATCCGCGTCCACCAGTTCAATAAGGTGGAAATGTTCGTGTTCTGCCGGCAGGAAGACGCCGTAGCTGAACATCAAAAGCTTTTGGCGATGGAAAAGGAAATGTTGGCCAAGGTGGAACTGCCGATCCAGGTGCTCAATATTGCAGCGGGGGATTTGGGCTCTTCTGCCGCACAAAAGTTTGATTGCGAAGCTTGGCTACCCAGCCAGCAACGCTATATGGAAGTAACTTCTACTTCGAATTGCACTACCTACCAGGCCCGGCGCCTCAATATTCGGGAACGTACCGAAAAAGGTACGCGAACAGTAGCTACGCTCAACGGCACTTTGGCTACTACCCGCTGGCTCGTGGCCATGTTTGAAAACCACCAGCAGGCAGACGGTAGCCTCTACATTCCGCAGGCAATGCGGCCCTACCTGGGCGGCCTGGAAGTAGTAGAACCGCTCGGCCGGGAAGAATAAATTAAACAGGAGGGAGTGCTTTTCGCTTTCGGGAGGATAAACATTGTTTGTCAGCGTTTTTGACATGTTCAAGATCGGGATTGGGCCTTCTAGTTCGCACACCCTCGGCCCGATGAAGATCGGCAAACAATTCGTAGATGAGCTGCAAGAGCAAGGCTTGCTCACACGGGTGGATAGCGCCGTCGTCGACCTTTACGGTTCCCTTTCCGCCACCGGAAAAGGGCACAATACTGACCTGGCGATCACGCTGGGTTTGGCCGGCGAAGAACCGGAAACTGTGGATGTGGACGCTATCCCGCAGTTCATGGCACAAGTGCAGGCCACCGGCCGGTTGAAACTGGCCGGTACGCAAGAAGTGAGCTTCCCGGAAGAAGCGATTCGCTACCGCACCGAAACTCTACCTTTGCATGAAAACGGGGTCACGCTAACCGCGTATGCGGGCACCGAAAAACTGTATGCGAATACGTACTATTCGATCGGTGGGGGCTTCACGGTGGATGAGGCACATTTCGGGGCGCCCGCGGTAAACGAAGTGGAAGTGCCCTACCCGTACAACAGTGCGGCAGACGTGCTCGCATTTTGCGAACGGGACGGTATTTCCATTTCGGAGATGCAGTGGCGCAATGAGATAGCGGTGCGGCCGGCGGAAGAAGTGCGGGCGCATTTGCGTGCCATTTGGAACGTAATGCAAGAAAATATTCGCCGCGGCACCAGCGTGGAAGGGCCTTTGCCCGGGCCGTTGCAGGTGCCGCGCCGGGCCAAAGCCCTCTACGAACGCATCAGCAAGAAGCGGGATAAAAGTGACCCGCTGCTCGCAATGTCGTGGCTGAACGTGTACGCGATGGCGGTCAATGAAGAAAATGCGGCCGGGGCGCGCGTGGTCACTTCGCCCACGAATGGGGCGTGCGGGCTGTGCCCTGCTGTGCTCGCTTACTATGATGCTTTCTTCGGCCCCACGGATGAAGAAAGCCGCGGCCGGTTTTTCCTCAACGCTTCGGTGATTGGCGCGCTCTACAAAATGAACGCTTCGCTTTCTGCGGCGGAGGTTGGTTGCCAAGGGGAAGTGGGCGTGGCCTGTTCCATGGCCGCTTCTGCCTATGCTGAGCTGCGCGGCGCCGACCCCGAAAAAGCGTGCAATGCCGCCGAAATCGGGATGGAACACAACCTTGGCCTCACTTGCGACCCGGTGAATGGCCAAGTGCAAGTGCCCTGCATTGAACGCAACGCTATGGGCGCGGTGAAAGCCGTGAACGCGGCCGCGCTGGCCATGCTGCGAGATTCCGATCCCATGGTAGGGCTCGACGCCGTAATCACCACCATGTACGAAACCGGCAAGGACATGCACCCGGACTACCGGGAAACTTCCCTGGGCGGGCTCGCCCGCAACGTGCCGTGTGCGTAAACGAGCTGTGGCGCACAGCCGGGCGCCGATTAGCTCCCATTTACCCAGAATTTGGGATTAACCCCGTATCCTTGAGGTATGACACGTGTAATCAAGAATTGGTTGACGGACATGGACGGCGTGTTGATCCACGAAGAGGTTGCACTGCCGGGCGCCGTCGAATTTATTGAGACTTTGCAGGAAAAGGAGTACCCCTACCTGGTGCTCACCAATAACTCGATTTTCACGCGGCGCGATCTTTCCGCGCGTCTGCACGCCGCAGGCTTGCAGGTGCCGGAAGAAAACATTTGGACTTCCGCGAGTGCTACCGCTAATTTCTTGGCCCAGCAGGTGGAGAATAAGCGGGCGTACGTGGTGGGAGAAGCCGGGTTGACGACGTCGATGTACAACGTGGGTTTCATTATGACCGATGTGAACCCGGAAGTGGTGGTGTTGGGGGAGACCCGCACGTATTCGATCGAGTCTTTGACCACGGCGATCCGGCTTATTGAAAAAGGAGCGCGGTTCATTGCCACCAATCCGGATGTGACCGGGCCTTCCGAGCACGGCCCGATTCCGGCCACGGGTGCGGTAGCTGCCATGATTACCGCTGCCACCGGCCGCAAGCCCTATTACATAGGCAAACCGAACCCGGTAATGCTACGGGCCGGCCTGAACTTGGTAGGCGCCCATTCGGAGGAAACCGCTTTGGTAGGCGACCGGATGGATACGGATATTTTGTGCGGTATGGAAGCCGGCTTGCAAACGCACTTGGTGCTTACCGGTTCTTCCACGCTAGAAGACGTGCAAAAGTTCCCCTACCGGCCCGATTACATTCGTAATTCGATCGCCGATATCGTGGAACTTCTCTAGCTCACAACGTGTTAATTCGCGAACGTCCAGCTAGCTGGCCAGAACGCTCCCAGCCTGCTAGCGGATAGCTTGCTAGCGAATAGCCTGCCCGCTCCAGCCTGTTAGCAAATAGCTTGCACGCTCCGGCCTGTTAGCAAATAGTTTGCTGGCTGGTGGCTTGCTAGCAAATAGTTTGCTAGCGGATAGCTTGCTAGCGGGTGGCTTTCTGATTGTGCTGCGGCGCCGGGCCCTTAGCCTGGCGCCTTTCTAGTCTCTGCCAAACCTGTATGCAAACCGGACCTTAGCCCGGCTATGCAAACCGGCCCCTAGCGCGGCGTATTTACGTGAACTCGAGAATAACGGGCACGTGGTCGGAAGCGCCTTTGCCTTTGCGTTCTTCGCGGTCGATCCAGGCCGCCGAAAAATCTTGGGCGAGGGGCTGGCTAGCCCACGCGAAGTCAATCCGCATTCCGTGATTTTTCGGGAAACGTAGCCGCTGATAGTCCCAGAAAGTGTATTGGGCGCCGCTTGCCTGCCGGCTCAGTTCCACCAGTCCGGGTGCCGCCCCTTGGCTTTGCCCGAAGGCATGGAAAGCAGCGCGTTCTTCCGCGCTCGTATACATCTTTATTTCTTGCGCGAACAGTTCCGGATCCCATACGTCTGTATCTTCTGGGGCCACATTCCAATCCCCGCCCAACAAAATTCGGGCTTGCGGGCGCGCCGCCAACTCGGCCTTGACGGCTGTATTCAGCTTTTCTAGGAACTCCAGTTTGTAGTGGAAATGCGGATCCCCATAAGCGCGGCCATTGGGCACGTAAATACTCCACACCTCGATGCCGGTTTCCTTCTCCGTACCGCCCACCTTTTCCGTATCGCCCACCCGCGCGCCGATCGCCCGCGGTTCCACCACGGGAGTAGCCAGCAGAGCACCGCTAGCATCTTGTTTCGCAAAAGCCGGTTGGCCGGGGAACTGGGTTTGCACTTCAGAAATCCCAACACGGGAAATGATAGCCACCCCGTTCCACTGGTTCAGGCCTGCCGCAGCTACCTCGTACCCGGCTGCCGCAAAAGCATCAACCGGGAACTGGTCCGGCCGGCATTTCGTTTCCTGGAGGAGGAGTACGTCTAGGTCCCAGCGGTCTAAAACATCCAGGGCCCGTTCGGTGCGGGCCCGCACTGAATTGATATTCCACGTAGCAATGCGCACGCGCCCATCCTAGCCGCACCAGGATTTTAGGACTATCGGTTAGCTCGTGCCCGCGCAGCTAGAGTGCCCGCGCAGCTAGAGTGCCCGCGCAGCTAGAGTGCCCGCGCGGCTAGGGCAACTGCACAGCTAAGGTTCCCGCGCGGGCTAAGGTACCGGCGCGGGTGCGCGCCGGGCGGGTATGGGCGGCTAGGCTTAACCGTATGGGAACAGCATTGATTACGGGCGCGAGCTCCGGTTTGGGCCGCGAATTTGCTTGGCAACTGGCTGCAGAACGCAATGACCTCGTTTTGGTGGCCCGCAACCGGGAAGCTTTGGAAACCGTGGCGGAAGAAATCCGGCAGGTGGCGAATGTAAAGGTAGAGGTTTTCCCGGCAGACCTCGCTAAGCGGGAAGATGCCATCCGCGTGGGTGAACGCGTAGCCGATACGGCCCGCCCGATCGGTTTGCTGGTAAACAATGCGGGCTTCGGATTAGGGCAAGATTTTGCTACCGGCAGCCTGGAACAGGAAGAGAATGCGCTCGCGGTAATGGTGCGAGCCGTAATGATCACCTGCCACTATGCGGCCCGCGAGTTTTCCCGGCGCGGCTACGGCGGCATTATCAATGTTTCCTCACTAACCGCCCTTACCGCGCAAGGTTCTTATTCGGCCCATAAATCCTGGGTGCGAACATTTTCGGAGGGTTTGGCGGTAGAACTGGCCCCGCACGGAGTATCGGTAACCGCGGTCATGCCGGGCCTGATTCACACTGATTTCCATCGGCGTTCGGCTGTAGATAGTACGCAGTGGCCGGAGATTGCTTTCATACCTGCCGAAAAAGTGGTGAATGCTGCTCTTGAAGCTTGCCGGCGCCGCCGGGTGCTGGTAACTCCCAGCCTGCTATATAAGACCGCTGCCGGTATAGCTCGCTTGGCGCCGCGCAATTTGGTTCGCAAATTTGCGGGGCCAGGCCTTTCCGGCCGCGGGAAGTAACCACAGGCACGCACAGCGCGCGCCCACCTACGGCCATTTGCCGCCGAAGGGTTGGGTGGCTGGTTGGGTAGCTGCCGGCACGCACAAAGCCCGCGCCTTGCCCGGTGCTTATAGTTAGGCAACACCCTGCCCGGTACTTACAGCGCCGTGGCTCCCATAATGGAGTTGAAGATTTCTTCGCCCGGGAATTCCGTGCCGTTTTCGGCTTCGGCCGGTAAAACAATCTGCGGGGTGGCGGTTTGGTCGTACACGCTCGTCGTCGTTAACGAAAACGCATTACCATCAACCTCGGTACCTCGAAAAGTGTACGAAACGCCTACGGATTCGAAAGTTTCCTTATTTACCAGGATTTGCATGGAAGAATCGGCCCCGGAAATCTTCATGCCCTGGGCTTCTGCATCTTTCATGCTTTCGAGGACGAACGGGCTCACGGGTCCGCTAATCAGATACGCCTCCGCGTTTTCTTTCACCTGGTAGAGAGCCGGATCGGCGAACAAATCGAGCTCGCCCGAACTAGGCACGGCAAGGCTGCCACTTTCACTAAGTAAACGATCGAAATCAGTGGCGGAAAGCGTTCCCTTCATCCACATCCCCAAGGCTTTCGCATACAACTTCACCTGCCCGTCCGGGGTAGCGGCAAGATAACCCTCGATATACAGATCCTGCCCGGATGCCTCACCTAGCGAATCGACGGGAATATCGGCCAGGGAATTCATGTCTATCGTGGTGCGCATAATTTTTGCTTGTGCATCAACTTCGTATTCCACCGGGATTGATACGGAAACAAAACCGACCGTAGGGTCCGTGTATTCAAAAGTGGTGACCGTGGAAGTTGCCATGGAACGGGCAAAAATATCGGTGGTGGTAGGCCACTGCGCGGCGTCGGCCTTGGTGCGCTGAAGTATTTGGTCAATAACTTGCTGGGCCGCTTCACCTTCCACCAGCTGGTAGTTTGCCGCGTCTTCGAAACTTGGCAGGTTCTGCGCTTCATCGGTGGCGGTACGCGGGAAGGTGCCCTGCGCGGCCGGGGCTTGTGCGGTTTCGAACAGTTCCCCGCTCCCCGTGTTCGCACAACCGCTGAGCCCCATGAGTGCCGCGGCTCCCACCGCCAAGGTTTTCTTGAGCTTCGCCATTGCTGTGCCTTCCCCGAGTTTCCGGTGTTTCGTGCGGAGCTTCCGGCGGCGCTTACACTTGCGGTGCCGGTGAAAACTTCCCGCGGTGCCTTCCGGATTTTGCGTTACTACCTGTGCAATATCCTACGCGACGCCGCCCCTCTGCGGAAATGCGAAGCCGAACGCAAAATGCGGAATCGTTTTAGTGCCGACGCCGCACACCGCGGAAAACTGTGCGTGGAACGCAAAGCGTACTTGCGGCGTCGGTAACACTAGGGCGAAAAACGCTGCCGCCTCCACGCGGCTACCAATTCCGCGAAATTGGTACGGCGTGGGGGCCGGGCGCATCGTCTAGGCTGGAATGCGTGGAAAATTCGGAAGGAAAGCAGTCAGTAAATCCGGAAAGCACGGCCGCAGGCCCCGCGGGCGCCGAAGCGGGCACCCCGGGCCCGAAAGCGGGCTTGACTCCGGATGCAGAAACGGGGGCCTTCGCCAATACGGTCGCGGGTGCGGACTTGCCGCCCGGTGTGCAACCGGCGAGTGGTGGTTCGCCTTATGGGGAGCGCCGCACGGTAGGTGTGGGGCCGTATGTGGGGCCGTGGCCGGAAGATCCGCGCCTTGACCCGGAACTGTTAGCGGCCGGTGATCACCGGAATGTGCTCGACGAATATCGGTATTGGACGGTAGAGGCAATCAAGGCTGATCTGGATACGCGCCGCGCCCCGCTGCATATTGCGATTGAGAACTTGCAGCACGATCTCAATATTGGTTCGATTGTGCGTTCCGCAAATGCTTTCAATGTAGCCGGCGTGCATATCGTGGGCCGGCATAAGTGGAATCGGCGCGGGGCCTTGGTAACCGACCGCTATCTGAATATGCATTATCACCGCGAACCTGCCGAACTGGCACAGTGGGCGCAAGAGAATAGCTACGAACTCGTGGCGATCGACAACCAAGAAGGAGCCACACCGATTGAGAGCACGGCTTTACCGGCGCAGTGCGTGCTCGTATTCGGGCAAGAATCGGCCGGGATTTCCCCGGAATTGCTAGAGCTTTGCGATAGCGCGGTAGAGATCAGCCAGTACGGTTCCACCCGTTCGCTAAACGTGGCGGCCGCGGCGGCAATCGCCATGTTTGCTTGGTCGCTCCAACACCAGGCCGCGCGCAACTAGGCCCGCTAGGCCGCCCGGGCACAAGTAGATCCGCTCCGCCGGTACCGCCACGGGGGTAGGCCGAACCGAGGCCGCCCGCGCGCAAGTAGATCTGGCCGGGGGAGAGCGGGCTCACGGTGGGCACACGTAGATCCGCCCCGGGCGGCCTGCAAAGGCTCACGCATCTGCATAAACAAGCACTGCGCAGTAACTACCGCGCCACATATTGGCCTGCGCCACCGCCACCGGGCGGCTCGCCGGCTAAGATCGGTGCACATAACCATCATTGTTCAACCTGCTAGTCGGGTTCGGCCTGGAAACAGGCGTGAACCTGAAACCGGGCCCGGCCTGGAGACAGGCTAGAACCCGAAACCGGGTCGCGCTTGGACAACAGGCTCGGCCTGGGTAACGGGCCGGAAACCGAAACCGGGCCACGCCTGGAAACGAGCCGGAACCCAAAAAACCAGGTTGAACCTAAAAGAAGATCCGAAAAGAAGACCGGGAAAAGAACCCCGGAAGAAAAGCCCCGGAAGAGAACCGGAATAGAAGGGATTTACGTGGGAGCAACGCGAATCACTATTGAATTGCAGCGGCAGATCGACGAATCCTATCCGCTCATTATTGGACGCCACGTACTGCCCGAGTTGTTGCAGGTGCTCGCTCAACCAGATTTGGCGCAGCGCCGCATCGCCGTAATTTCCGATTCCACTGTGGCAGAAAATTATTGCGGCGAGATTATGGAGGCGCTGGCCGCGGCGGGCCGGCCCGCACAACTGTTTACTTTCCCGGCCGGGGAGAAATCCAAAACCCGGGCCACGAAGGAACGCCTGGAAGATGAAATGCTGGCCGCCGGATATAACCGGGATACCGTAGTGCTCGCGGTAGGTGGCGGAGTAGTCACTGATTTGGCCGGTTTCGTGGCAGCCACTTTCACGCGCGGAGTGCCCTATGTTTCTTATACGACCACGCTCGTGGGCGCGGCCGATGCGGCTATTGGCGGGAAAACTGCGGTTGATACACCGGCCGCAACCAATCTTATCGGGGCTTTCCACCAGCCGTGCGGCGTCGTTATTGACCTTGAAACCTGGCTCACGCTAGACGCCCCGAAAATTCGGGACGGTTTGGGCGAAACCGTGAAACACGCGTGCATCGCGGATGCCGAATTTTTCGCCCGCCTCGAAGATGCTTTCGTAACCCGCAAACTTACTCCGGAACAGTTCGTGCGGGAAGCGGAACTGGCCCACTATACGGCGCTTCGCAACGCCGAAATTAAACAGGATTTCGTGCAGTCAGACGTTACCGAAGGTAACCGGCGCATGGCCCTAAATTTGGGGCACACGATCGGCCGAGCCTTGGAAGCCGCGCTCGGTTTTACGTGGGCGCACGGCGAATGCGTGGCGGTAGGGCTGAATTTGCAAGCGCGTTTGGGGCGCAGCTTTGGCTACCTCACCGCTACCGAAGCAGAGCGGATTGAAAAACTATTGCTGGCTATCGGCTTGCCCACGGAAATCCCGGCCGGGGTGAGCGTGGACGCCATCATGGCCGCCATGGGGCACGATAAAAAATCCTTGGGCGGGCAGGTCCGCTTCGTATTCCAACGCGGCATCGGTGCCATGCAGACCTTCGAAAATGGTTCCTATGCGCGCGTAATTCCCGTTGCAGATATCCGCGAATTTTTGGAAGCACAACCGAAAGGTAAATAAAACTATGGGGAATAACCATGCCGAGCACGCCCACTCACACGGCGTGAGCCAAGACGCAGATCGGCGTTACTTGTGGGGCGCATTAATCCTGCTCGTGGTCTTTATGCTCGGGGAAGTAGTGGTGGCCTTCGCCTCCCACTCCCTGGCTTTGCTTTCCGACGCCGCCCACATGCTCACGGACACCGCGGCGATCGCCATCGCGATTTGGGTGAGCCACGTGGTTACCCGCCCCGCCACTAAACGCTGGACTTTCGGTTTGGTGCGCGCGGAAATCCTTTCCGGGCTGGCCAATGGTGCCACACTGCTTATTTTGGGCGTAATCATCGTGGTGGAAGCGGTGCAAAGGTTCTTCGCCCCGCCGGAAGTATCCGGGTGGGCAGTGGTGATCACGGCGCTCGCGGGCGTGGTGGTAAATGTTGGGGCCACGGCTCTGCTAGCCCGTGCCAATCGCGATTCTCTCAATATTCGCGGCGCCTACCAGCACATTCTTACGGACCTGTACGGTTTTATTGGTACGGCGGTAGCTGGCGTGATCATTGTGACCACGGGGTGGGTGCACGCAGATGCGATTGCCTCGCTTATCGTTGCTTTCTTGATGTTGCATGCCGGGTGGGGTTTGGTGCGCGACGCCGGGCACGTGCTTTTGGAAGGCGCACCCGCAGATATTAGCGTGGCCGAAGTGCGCGAACATATTACGGGCGTGGAAGGCGTGCTGGCCGTGCACGACCTGCATTTGTGGTCGGTGGGAAGCGAATTCCCGGTAATTTCCGCACACATCGTGGTAGAAGACGAAGCTTTCTACGATGGCCGGCTCCCGCACCTATTGGATAAAGTGCAGGATTGCTTGCAGGATCATTTCGACGTCGAACACTCGACCTTCCAATTCGAACCGGCCGTCCATTCCTCCCACGAACCCCGCAGGGACTGCTAAGGCGGCGCGCCGCCGCTGTCCGCCGTGCTTAGGCTTGGCCGCCGCACTACCTCGAGCTTAGGCTTGGGCCCGTACCGTGAATACTGCTTCCACTTCTACCGGGGCGTCGAGCGGCAACACGGCCACTCCAACCGCAGACCGGGTATGGGCGGCGGCTTCCCCAAAAATCTCTCCGTACAGTTCGGAAGCCCCATTGGCAACCACGTGTTGTTCGGTAAAGCCTGGCGCGGAAGCCACAAATACCGTCAGATGTTCCACTCCGGTTAGGTTGTCTACCCCACCGGCGGCTTGCGCGGCCGCGGCCAAAGCATTCAGCGCACTAACCCGGGCATAGCCAGCCGCCGTGGCCGCTTCGCCGGGCTCTACTTTGCCGCTGGCCACGAGCTTCCCATTCGTGGAAGGCAACTGGCCGGAGGTGCGCACTTTACCCGCGCCGTGGTCGGTTTTGGCCGGCACATATGCGGCAACCGGTGCCGGAACGTTCGGCAAATCAATACCCAGCTCTTGCAAACGCTGCGAAACACTAACCATAAAAACTCCTATCCGCTCAATTTCTTCGATGCCCCACAGGTGTTTTATAGGGCTATATTCATGTACCTATTATGGTGGGCGCGGAGCTGTTTTGTTGGCGCCGCTCATAGTGGGCGGGTGGCTGCTCAGTTGGCGCCGCTTATGACGCGCGGGCAGCTGTTTTGTTAGCGCCGCCGGTTGCGGCGGGCAGGTTTTTCGGCCGGGCCTTCTCGCAGGGTGCGGGAAAGCTCATCTTCGCCTTCCATAATGTGGCGATACCAGTTTGTTTCATGCGGGAACTTGCGTAGAAGGGCCCGCCTTTCGCGTTCCGTCATGCCACCCCACACGCCAAAATCCATATTGTTATCGAGGGCATCGGCTAGGCAGAGCAGGCGTACCGGGCAGGTGAAGCAGATCTGGCGAGCTTGGCGCTGCGCAGCACCTCGCACAAAAAGCGCATCTGGATCGCTCGCGGCACACGCGGCATGGGATGCCCAGTCGGTATGCCGAGACAGCTGCCCCATATTACTCAAACCGTCCTCTTCCCTACTTAGCCAACCATATGTAAACAATTATCAACGGCACGCAGATAATAAAAACCGCTATCGCGGCGCCGCCCGGCAATTCCTATCCGAACGCGAGAGAGCTAAATACTGCACGCAAAACGCCCTGGTTGATTACTTTACTTGTACACCCGCAAGGGTGCCAATAAATGGGCTGAGGGTGGAGTGTGAAACCACAAAAAATACCCTTCTTGCAGCCCGTAACCTGGCCTAGCGGCGTTCTTACTGTACTTTACAGTACAGAACCACTAGAAAATATGGCGTAGCTGGCTCGCGGGCTTCCTCCCTTTTCGCGGCGCAGGCACGTATTCTTGAGACTATGGTAAATAACCGTCCACCTCGGCAGGCTACGGGACGCCAGATCGGCACTTTGCTGCTGGCTCTTATTTTGGCAATCTCGGGAGGAGGCGTGCTTGTAGCAGGCCTCATCCTCCCGCTTGCCATGACGGCCGGTACCGCCGCTAATGCGATAACCGGTGTGTTCGAAGATGTTCCGGATGATCTCGGTTTCACCGAACCTTCGGAACAGTCCGTGTTGCTGGCGGCGGATGGTTCGGTGATTGCGCGGTTCTATGCGGAGAACCGGATCGTGGTTTCTTCCGATCAGATCTCCCAGCCGATGAAAGACGCGGCGGTAGCGATTGAGGATCGGCGTTTCTACGAGCATCACGGGATTGACGTGCAAGGCACCCTCGGCGCCCTCTTCTCCAATATTGTTTCGGGTGGTACTTCGGGTGGTTCTTCGATCACCCAGCAGTACGTGAAGAATTCTTTGGTGGAGCAAGGCCGCACTCTCGGGGACGACGACTTAGTCAAAACTGCCACGGAGCAAACCCTTTCCCGAAAGATTAACGAAGCCCGGTACGCTATCGCCGTCGAAAAGACGATGACGAAAGACGAAATCCTCACCGGATACCTAAACCTCGTTCAGTTCGGCCCCTCCCAGTACGGCGTGGAAACTGCGGCGCAATACTATTTCTCCAAGTCCGCGAAAGACCTCAGCTACCTGGAGGCGGCCACACTCGCCGGGATCACTCAGAACCCGGCGAAGTGGGACCCGGTAAAGCATCCGGATAATTCTTTCGAACGTCGTAACGTTGTTCTTACCACCATGTTGCGTGATGGTTATATCACCCAGGAAGAGTACGACGCCGGTGTCAACGTTCCCGTGGAAGATACTTTGCACGTTTCGCGGCAGGTAGCCGGGTGCGGGGCGGCCGGTAATTCCGCGTACTTCTGCGAATACGTGGTCAAGGATTTGTTGCAAGACGAATCCTGGGGCAAGGACGCTGCCGACCGTACCCGCCAGCTGTACCGGGGCGGCCTGGTTATTCGCACTAGTTTGGATCCGAAGAAGCAAGAAATTGCTTTCAATACGGTAACCAAGCATCAGCCGGTGGATGATCCTTCGGGTATTGAGGCCTCGCTGACTTCCATCGAACCGGGTACCGGGCACATCGTGGCGATGGTGCAAAACACCCGGTGGGGTACACCGAATGAAACTGATGATCGCATGACCCAAGTGAATGTAAACGTGGGTAAGACCATGGGTGGCGGTTCTGGTTTCCAAACGGGTTCTACCTTCAAGATTTTCACTCTGGTGGAATGGATCCGCGCTGGCCATAGCGGGAAAGATGTGGTCTCTTTGAATGCGGATACTACTTTCCCGGCCGGTACTTTCAAGGCTTCGTGTTCCCCGCGTTCGGCAATGACCAGCTGGCGGGTTTCTAACCTGGGCTGGCCGGGCGGTGCAAATACCGTCGAATACGCGATCAAGAACTCGATCAACGGCGGCGCCGCCCACATGGCGATGCAACTCGACCTGTGCGATATTATTAACGACGCCGAAAAGATGGGCGTGCGTTTGGGAAATCCGGATGCGGAATGGAACTACGGGCCCTCCCTGGTATTGGGCGCGAATGAAGCTACGCCGCTTTCGATGGCCGTGGCCGTATCGACGCTGGCCAATGATGGTACGCGGTGCGATCCGATGAGCTATACGACCATCGAGGATCAGGACGGGAACGTGATTTCCAAGCGTTCTCCGAAATGCGAGCAGGTTTTGGAACCAGATGTGGCCCGGCAAGTCACTAAGGTTTTGCAGGGTGTGGTGACGCCCGGGGCTACCGGTGATAAGGCGCGGCTGGCGGATGGCCGCCCGGTAGCTGGTAAGACGGGTACCGCGAATAATGACTGGCACGCGTGGTTCGTGGGTTATACGCCGCAACTGGCTACCGCCGTGTGGCAGGGCCATATCGAAGGCAATATTTCAATGCTCAACTCCACGATCAACGGGCGGTTCTACCGCGAAGTTTATGGTGGTTTGTTCCCGGCCATGATCTTCTCCGAATACACTTCGCAATCTTTGGAAGGGGTGCCGCCGGCAAGTTTCCCGGCGCCCAGCCAGCCTAATATTCCGACGCGGCCACATTATGAGGCGCCAGCGGAAGAAGAGCACGAAGAAGCGACCGAAGAACCGGCGGTTGAGGAACCGGATAATGCTGCTCCAGAGCCAGCGGAAGATCCCGAAAACATGGAAAATAACGGCAATGGCGCAGAGGGCACCGAAGTCGAAAGTAACTAGCCTTCTAAGAATGGATGGCTAGATTCACCAAGCCCGGAAGCAACCAACTGCACCGAAACTGAAACGGTAGCGGCGGTAAGGCCGGAAGTGGCCAACGGCTAACGGTATGGAAATAAAGCAGCTAACAGAACTTGAGTAACACAGGGAACTCGAGTAACACAGGGAAAGGAAGTGCATGGTTTTCTCGCGTAAGGGGTGTGGCCGCCTACTTGGGGCCGGAGTGGTAGCCGGGCTGGGTGTGCTGGCCGGGGCCTATGTGGAGGCCCGGGCGTATTGTTTGCGGCAACGCACTCTTATGCTTATGCGGGAAGGCGCATCGGATAATCGGGCGAGTTCTTCGGAAAACGGCGAGGCTGGGCAGCATACCGGCGAAGAGGAGTCGTTAGTGCCGGAGCGCCCCTTGCGTGTTTTGCACTTGACCGATATTCACCTGGTACCCACACAGCGTAAAAAGATTGCATTTGTGCGGAGTTTGGCCGCGCAGGATCCGGATCTCGTAGTGCTTACCGGTGATCTGCTGGCTGCTCCAGATGCACTGGATTCTTTGTTGTATGCGCTAGAGCCTTTTGCGGGGATTCCCGGTGCTTTCGTGTATGGCTCCAATGACTACTTCTCGCCGCGTCCTAAAAATCCGCTCAGCTATTTGGATAAAGCTCGCTATCAGCACTCTTCGCGTGCCGCCGAGCCGGCTATGGAGGCACCGCGGCGCTTCCCAGATCTGCCGTATCAAGAACTCACCGAACGCCTGGAAAACTATGGTTGGCTCAACGCCAATAACCAGCGCGGGCGCCTGCAAGCAGCCGGATGGGAGATTGATCTGGTAGGTGTAGACGATCCGCATATTGGCCGCGACCGGTTCCCGGAAGCTACACCGCACCTTGCGGAAGGGGTGGCTTTCTCAGAAGGGCAGTCTCTCGTAGCCGGCGTGGATGGAAAATCGCAAGCTGCTGATAAGAAAGCAGATCTGTACGTGGGGCTCACGCATGCCCCCTACACGCGTACTTTGAACGCCATGCTGGCTGATGGCCGCGATCTCGTATTTGCCGGGCACACGCATGGCGGCCAGTTGGCTTTACCGGTGATCGGTGCTCTAACCACGAACTGCGATCTGGTGAACCGCCTGGATTCCGGGCTGTTCTCCTGGCCAGATACGGGTGCGCAACCCGTGCGCGGTGATGGAGGAGTGGTGAGCCTGGAAGGGGAAATGTACGTGAATACGCCAACGGGTATCGGCACTTCCCCATTTGTTCCCTTCCGGGCGTTTCGGCAACCGGAAGCCGTTTTACTCGAAATTCGGGCAACGGTGCGCTAGATCTCATAGCTCAGGGTTTTACGTTTCGGCTTCTCTTGGTTATCATGTATGAGTTGCCAATCGGGGTATGGCGCAGTTTGGTAGCGCGCTTCGTTCGGGACGAAGAGGTCGTGGGTTCAAATCCCGCTACCCCGACAGATAAAGGGAAATCGCGAAAAACGCGGTTTCCCTTTTTTGTTTTCCACGCCGGCGCGCAATCGGGGTGTAGGTGTAGGCGTATAAGGCCTAGGCGGCGTATAAGCCTATAAGGCCGGCCCGCATGGTTCCTCTATCGCGTTGTAAATAAAAGCTGTTCTCTCGCCCCGAACCGGGCAAAAAGTCCCGCCGTAAACCCTTTTCGCGATCTGCATCACTGCTGCTAAGCGTCTGCACAAATGTGAAATATAAGCGGAGCTCCAGCCACTGTTGGTTATGCGGATTTAGGGGCTAGCGTGTAGTTCAGTGACGTACAGATTGCAATACTGTCTTCCAGGTAATCTGCCGGCCTACCAGCGCAAATATCGGCTTGTTATTTCATACGCCTGGGGCGTGCGGCCGGGCAATGCCTTAAGGGTTGCGGCGCGTCACCTAATGCTAAGCCGGGCTCATTGGGAAGGTTTCTCCTGCCCAACAGATGTGTGAGTTTGCTTACTGTGCGCGGGGTCGAAAGTCCCATGCCTACAAACCTAAATGGCGAAGTGGCGCCGAAAGAGCCTGAAAACTAACGTAAGCATTGATTAAATCCGCGAATGTGAAGTTCTCAAGAACTGCTGTGAAATGGCTGAATGCCGCGTAAATTTTTACATACACCTTCGAGGTTGGGATAGCGCACTGGCACGTTTTTCGAGGCTCGGCACGGCCTTGAGCTGCTTCCCGGGAGTTCGGACCCGAGAAGCGAACGACGCGCCCCCCTCCGGATTTTGGCGCGCAAAACCGCCAATTGGAAGGTGTTTGCAAAAATATGGAGGAAATATGCAAGAAAAGCCGAAAGCGCGGCGGCAAAGAGCTAGAAGATCTCTAGCCCTCCTCGCTGTAGCTTCTTTGGTAGGTACGGGCTTTGGGTTGCCCGCGGCCGCCTATGCGCAGCCCCGGGGAGGTGCTCACGCTAATCTCACTCCTACGGATAAGACAGATGTTCGATCTGTCCCGAATTCGGTGGACTCTCCCGGTAGTACCGACACTCCGAATACGATTTCGGGCACGGTAAGCCTACTTAATTCTGACGCCAAGCCGCTCATCTTCAGTACCGGTAAGGTTCCGCTGAAGGGCGTACGTGTATATGCACAGTGGTTCGAGCATGGTGTTGCATCGCCCGTTTATACGTCGGTTTCTGATGATCAGGGCAACTGGGGCATTATCATGCAGCCCTTCCTGGGTGCTGATGGTGCTGTTCATACTTTCGATGCGGATCCGAATCTGCCCGAGGGCGAGAAGTTCCGCGTTTGGTCCGACAATCCTGATCCGTCCTCGTACTCGGTGCAGTACTCGTGGGGAAATCGGCAGATTTTCCCGAAGACTGACGCCTATGAACTGCAGGGTGGTACCAACTTCCTAGTCGGCACGAATGAGATCAAGCCCGTATCCATTTTCTACCAGGCCAATCCGAATCGGGAGCAGTGGCACCTAGATGCGGGTAGTGAGAACCTGGTAGACACTTCGGATGTGACTAAAGATGCGTACGGCCAGATTCGTGGTCGCGCCATGTGGCAGTACGGAGTTGACTCCATCATTTCGAGCTATGGGGTTACGCCGACTACCTGGGCGGCAAAGAATCCCGAGGATTCGTGGGCGCCAGGTCTGCGCGTTACCGGATCGTATCTGAGCGATTACGCGGTCAAGTACATTAACGATAACTTCAAGAGCGAAGACGGGCGCAAAGCTCGCGAGTCTGGCTGGACTGACAAGGATGAAGCCGAGCTTCAGACTTGGATTCAGACGCAGATTGCGCGCGAAGGCAAGGAAAAGTGGATCGCCGAAACGGCGACCGCGACTACCGGTATTGACGGCACGTACCGTCTGCAATTCAAGGGTACTTTCGGTAATAGTGCAACCGAGAAGGGCATTGTTCCTGTGGAAAAGTTCCACAAGCTTGCGAACAGCCCTGCCGACGGTTGGTGGACTGCTGGCGCTCTGGTTTCGAAGCACATCAACTTCGATTACTTCGCACTGACCGCTGAGAACGCTGAAGGTGTTGAAATTGCTAGCGCAACGCCTCGCACTGGTTTCGTGAATGTTTCTACTCAGAACGTCTGGGGCGTTGGTAACCCTGGTTTCCAGGAACGTTACGATTACAACTTCGTTTTGCAGTCGAGCGATCCTCGCTTTGATGTGACGCCGTATGATTCCAACGTCAACTTCGCCAAGATTGGTGACACTGCGGAAACTAAGACGACCGGCCTGGGCTATAAGTTTGACCCGGATCGTACTTACACGATTACGTGGACCACTGAAGAACCTCAGCCGGACGGTAGCTCAAAGACTGTTGAAGTAGAATCGTGTGAAATGGTTCGGCCGAACCAGGATGGCACGCTTGAGTCGTGCCCGCTCACCGTACCGGAAGATGCCTTCTCTCACGGCGAGAAGTCTCGTACCTATACTGCAAGTATTCGTGCGGTAACCAAGGATGGGGAGGTTTCGGAGCCTTTCGGTATCGATTCCTTCACGGCGCTACCGACGCCGGCCGCACCGCTTGGTTCGGTAGGGGACGAATACAACCTGCCGTCGAATTTGGAGCTCACGGTTTCTAAGAAGTCGGATGCAAAGGTTTCGCGCGGTGACTACACCACGGAAAACCCGTTGCCCGAAGGATTGGAACTCGATCCGAAGACTGGCACTATTTCTGGCACACCCACCAAGCCAGGCACCTACCCGGTGACGCTGACTCGGCAGTACACGGTTGAGGTTCCGGGTGCGGATCCGATTTCGGGTACGCAGAAGGTCGAATACACGATCATCATCACCGATTCGCCCCTGACCGACGGTCAGGAGGGTAAGGAATACAGCCAGAAGGTTGAACCGCAAGGTCTTCCGGAAGGTGCCTCGGTTCAGAACATGCAGGTTACTAACCTGCCTGAGGGCCTGAAGTTTGATCCCGAAACACAGACCATCACGGGTACCCCGGCGGAAGGCACTTCGGATCAGAGTCCTTATGCCGATGTGAAGGTCACCTACGATGTAGTCCTTCCTGCAGGTGTGAATGTTGATGGTAGCGAAAAGGTGTATATCGGCAAGAATCCTGCCGACGTCGTTAAGCAGCACACCGATACCGTTACGCTCAACATCACGAAGCCGGAAATTGTCGATGATGATCACGATGGAGTACCCAACGAGCTCGACAAGTGCCCGGAAACTCCGGAGGGTCAGAAAGTTGACGAAAACGGTTGCTCTTTGAGCCAGAAGCTCGAAGGGTCCTACACGGATACTCCGGCCAACATCGGCAAGGAAGCTACTTCGGCTGCGCCGGTCTTCGATAATGTGAAGACCGAGGACGCCAAGGAAGCTGATCCGGCTCCTAAGGGTTCGACCTTCGCGCTCGGCCCGAACGCTCCGGCTGGCGCCAAGGTTAACGAAACCACTGGCGAGGTCAGCTACACGCCGACTCTCGATGATGCAGAGAAGACGATCTCTGTACCGGTTGTTGTTACCTATCCGGATAATGGCGGTACCGACAACCTGACGGCGAACTTCGTCGTCGGGAAGAAGGATGCGGATACGCACAACCCGAGCTATGGTGATGCTTCTGGTAAGCCGGGTGAGGAAGTGACTGTGCCGCTGGTTCCTGGTGATAAGGAACTGCCGGAAGGCACGACCTTTGCTGGCCCGAAGGACGATCCTTCGGTGACGGTTGACCCGAAGACTGGTGAAGTCAAGGTTACGGTTCCGGCTGATGCTCAGCCTGGTACCGAGATCACCAAGGAAATCACCGTTACCTACCCGGATGGCTCGCAAGAAACCGTCCCGGTCAAGGTCAAGGTTGCTGAGCCGATCGATTACCAGCCGGCATACAAGGAATCGCCGCTCGTCAAGCCTGGGGAAACTGCAAAGTCCACCCCGAGCTACGAAGGCGACACTCCGGCTGCTGCTAACTACTCCATCGCTGACGGTTTCGTTGCCCCCAAGGGCTGGAATGTGGCGATTGACAAGGCCACTGGCGAAGTTACCGTTACCACTGCCGCAGAAGGTGTGGAAGGTCAAGAGTTGAAGGTTCCGGTTCGCGTGGAATACCCGGGTACGGGTTCCGCGGCGGACGATATTGAAGCTACCTTCCAGCTCGATTCGGACGGTGACGGCGTGCCCGATGCCACCGACCTGTGCCCCGGTACTCCCGCGGGCGTGAAGGTTGATGGTTCCGGTTGCTCCCTGAGCCAGATCTACGACGGTAGTTACGCTGATACGCCGGCCAAGGTTGGCAAAGAAGCAAAGTCTGCTGCTCCTGTGTTTGACGTCGTATCCACGAAGGACAAGCAGGAAACCGAAGCTGCACCGGAAGGCTCCACCTTCGCCCTGGGTGAAGGCGCTCCGGAAGGCGCAGCGGTAGATCCGCAGACCGGCGTCGTCTCTCTCACCCCTGCACTCGAACAGGCCGGCACGGAAGTTACCGTTCCGGTAGTGGTGACCTATCCCGATAAGAGCGGCACTGATAACCTCACCGCGAAGTTCGTGGTTGAGCCCAAGGATGCGGATACGCACAACCCGAGCTACGGCGATGCTTCTGGTAAGCCGGGCGAGGATGTGAAGGTCCCGCTGGTTCCTGGCGATAAGGAACTGCCGGAAGGCACGACCTTTGCTGGCCCGAAGGACGATCCTTCGGTGACGGTTGACCCGAAGACTGGTGAAGTCAAGGTTACGGTTCCGGCTGATGCCAAGACCGGTGACGTGATTTCTAAGGACATCACTGTTACTTACCCGGATGGTTCGCAAGAAACTGTTCCGGTGAAGGTGACGGTTGTTCCGACCGATGCGGATACGCACAACCCGGCTTACGAAGATGCGTCTGGTAAGCCTGGCGCGGATGTGACCGTGGACCAGACTGGTGATACGAAGCTGCCGGAAGGCACGAAGTTTGCTGGTCCGGAAGGCGATGACACCGTGACGGTTGATCCGGCTACTGGCAAGGTGACCGTGAAGGTTCCGGCTGATGCCAAGGCCGGTGACGTGATTTCTAAGGACATCACTGTTACTTACCCGGATGGTTCGCAAGAAACTGTTCCGGTGAAGGTGACGGTTGTTCCGACCGATGCGGATACGCACAACCCGAGCTATGGTGATGCTTCTGGTAAGCCGGGTGAGGAAGTGACTGTGCCGCTGGTTCCTGGTGATAAGGAACTGCCGGAAGGCACGACCTTTACTGGCCCGAAGGACGATCCTTCGGTGACGGTTGACCCGAAGACTGGTGAAGTCAAGGTCAAGGTTCCGGCTGATGCTCAGCCTGGTTCCGAAATCACCAAGGAAATCACCGTTACCTACCCGGATGGCTCGCAAGAAACCATCCCGGTCAAGGTCACGGTCTCTGAACCGGCTGCGAAGGACGCCGATAAGCACACGCCTGGTTACGGCGAAGCGTCTGGTAAGCCTGGTGAGGATGTGACCGTGGATCAGACTGGTGATAAGAACTTGCCGGAAGGCACGAAGTTCGCTGGTCCTGAGGGTGATGACACCGTGACGGTTGATCCGGCTACTGGCAAGGTGACCGTGAAGGTTCCGGCTGATGCCAAGGCCGGTGACGTGATTTCTAAGGACATCACTGTTACCTACCCGGATGGTTCGCAAGATAAGGCGACCGTGAAGGTGAAGGTAACTGAACCTGAAGTTGTGGTTACGGATGCTGAAAAGCACACGCCTGGCTACAACGATGCTTCTGGCAAGCCTGGTGCGGATGTGACCGTGGACCAGACTGGTGATACGAAGCTGCCGGAAGGCACGAAGTTCGCTGGTCCGGAAGGCGATGACACCGTGACGGTGGATCCGGCTACTGGCAAGGTGACCGTGAAGGTTCCGGCTGATGCCAAGCCCGGTACCGAGATCACCAAGGAAATCACTGTTACCTACCCGGATGCTTCGCAAGATAAGCCGACCGTGAAGGTAACGGTTACCGAACCGGAGAAGCAGCCAACGGATGCCGATAAGTATCAGCCGGTTTACGGTGATGCTTCGGGCAAGCCGGGCGATACCGTAGACGTTCCGCAGACTGCCGATCTGCCTAAGGGCACGAAGTTTGCTGGTCCGGAAGGCGATGACACCGTTACGGTTGATCCGGCTACTGGCAAGGTGACCGTGAAGGTTCCGGCTGATGCCAAGCCTGGTTCTGTGATTGAAAAGCAGATCACGGTTACTTACCCGGATGGTTCTAAGGAAACCGTGACCGTCAAGGTCAAGGTTGCCGAACCGACCCCGGTACAGACGGATGCTGACAAGTATCAGCCGGTTTACGGTGACGCTTCTGGCAAGCCGGGCGATACCGTAGACGTTCCGCAGACTGCCGATCTGCCTAAGGGCACGAAGTTTGCTGGTCCTGCTGGTGACGACACCGTTACGGTGGATCCGACTACTGGCAAGGTGAGCGTAAAGGTTCCGGCCGATGCTAAGCCTGGTTCTGTGATTGAAAAGCAGATCACGGTTACGTACCCGGATGGTTCTCAGGAAACCGTGACCGTCAAGGTTACGGTTACCGAACCGGCAGATACGACGCCGAAGGCGGAGCCTTCCGCCCCGGCAGCGGATCAGTCCGCGCAGAACCAGCCGGCTGCTACGGAAAAGGCAAAGGCTCCGAAGGCTAAGGTACAAGCGCCGGCAGAAAAGCCGAAGCGTGGCAAGCTGTCCTTCACGGGTAGCGATGTAGCTGGCTTGGCCGGTATCGCAGCACTGTTTGCTGTGGCTGGTGTAGCGTTGGTTCGCCGCAACAAGCGCAAGTAACAAGTAGCCTGGCAGTAGTCCGACAGCTATCAAATGAATAGCTATCAAAGTAGGTGGCGCCTAAGATTTGCTTAGGTAACGCCGAGTTCTAAGGTGGCGCCCGCTTCGCGCCGGCTTCCCAAATACTCTCTCAATAGAGGGATGGGGCTGGGCGCGGCGGGTAAAACCAAAAGGCCCCGGCCCGGGAGGACACTACGAAAGTAGTGCTACTCCCGGGCCGGGGCCTTCTACAAATTTAGACGCATACGCTTTAAACGTATATGCGACACGGAGGCGTTTCAGCTACTCAGCTACCAGAGCCTTAGCTGCCGCCTTCAGCTACCGGTCTAGCTCCCAGCTTCAGGTACCAGGTGCTAGCTCCCAGCTTCAGGTACCAGGTTTCAGTTACCACAGGCAGGCAATATTTTTTGCCAGCAAATTGGGTATACCTGGGATTCCAAATTGCCTTGATTATTTTGCAGACTACTAGGCCTGGGAAGCCTAGTAGTCTGGGGTCCCTATTGGGCCTAGGAAGCCGAGCCGGTCGAGGAAGCTGGGTTAGCCGGCGGAACTGGGCCACCCTGAGCCTGGGAAGCCGGGTTAGCTGGCCCGGTTTGCGGAGCTTGCTGCTGGCCCGGCTGGGCGTAAGACGTGGGCGAACCGTAGGCACCCGGAGCGCCATACTGCTGCGTCGGGGCAGGAGCAGGCTGGGTGGGCGGCGTCGTACCTTGCGGATACTGCCAAGCCGGGGAAGCAGCCGGTGTGGCAGCCTGCCACTGCTGGGGCAGGAGCGGCACGGCGCGGCGCTGCGGCCGGAAAGGAATCGACAAACCGGCAAACACCAGGCCACACAGAGAAGCCAAAAGCAGCAAGTAAGCGCCGATTCCGTGTCCAACAATTCGCAACTCGTGCAGGTCCTCCGTAACAAAGATGACCATTATTACGAACTCAAAGAAGAACGTGACGAACGCAAACGCAATAGCGGCGATTCGCACCCCACGTGACCCTGTTCGGAAAGTGAGCCCCGCCAAGATCAGCACCGGCAAGGTGAATATCAGGAACAAAAACCCGAGTGCCATCAGTTCGTCAGTAAAGAAATTGATGGTAAAGCGCCACGCTTTTGCCAACGGCAAGAACAAAGAAATAATCGCGAGACCGGCACATACCGCCACGCCTAACATCGGCCAATTGTTTTTCAATGTGGCCTTATCCCGCACCCACTTGAAATAAACACCCGCCGAGCCCGCAAAAGCATTGCTGGGCTGTTGATATCCGTAACCGGGATACGGAGCCGGGCCCCCACCGGGTGCACCTGCAGGCGGTGGCGGGGGTGTTTGGTTTCCCGGGTTTTCTTGGTGAACCGGTGGGACGGAATTGTTAGTGTACGGATAATCTTGTGGCTGTGAACTCGTCATGAGTAGATGCTTCCTTTCGAGCAAAATGCTTGCGGTGGCACAAGCAGATAAGGAAATACTATTCCAAGGCAGGAAAAGTGGCGCCGAGGTCCGCTTTTTAAACCTCAGCGCCACAAAATATTGGTAACCAGTTATACAACTAGCACGCACGGAGTAGTATGCGCCAAGCCCACCGGTTACCGTGCCTGCACGCAGATCTAAGCGGGTAACCCGCACCCGCACGCCGCCGCCTCAACACAGAAATGGTTTAAATGGTTTTAGTGAGCGCGGCGTTGCAGGCGGCCAATTTCAATCAGCAAGACGGCCCGGCCTTCCAACCGGATCCAGCCTCGCGAAACGAAATCAGCGAGAGACTTATTAACCGTTTCTCGCGAAGCACCTACTAAGTGTGCCAATTCTTCCTGCGTCAGATCGTGTGCCACGAAGACGCCTTCCGGAGTGCGTTCACCGAAGCGATTAGCCAAATCCAGGAGGGCCTTAGCTACGCGTCCCGGCACATCGGAGAAGACGAGGTCTGCCATATTTTCATTAGTGGCGCGCAACCGCTTCGAAAGTTCGCGGAGCATGGAGATTGCCAGTTCCGGATGTTCCCGAATGAAAGCCTTCATATCGCGATGCGAAAGGGAAAGCAATTTCGTGGGGGCAATCGCGGTAACCGTGGAAGACCGCGGGCCCAAATCGAAGAGAGAAAGTTCGCCAATAATTTCGCCCGGGCCTAACACTGCGATGAGGTTTTCCCGTCCATCATCTGAAGTGTGGCTGAGCTTCACCTTGCCGTCGGTAATAATATAAAGGCGATCGCCTTCGTCGCCTTCGTGGAAGAGGCTCTCGCCGCGCTTGAGCGAGCCATCACTCATCATCGACCCGAGAGAAGCCAGATCTTCCTGGCTCAGATCTTTGAAGAGAGAAACTGAACGCAAAACGTCTGTATCCACCGCATCCTACTTTCTGACTACTGTTATATTCGCTTACGCGATCATGGCGCAAAGCGCCACTTTCCGTTCACCTCACATCTTGCCAAAGATATAGCGAAAATGGTGACTTATGGCTCATGAACTGCGTAAATTACGCGAAGAAAGCTCAGAACCAGTGATAGAAGCGCCTTTTCGGCGTTCCTGGAAAGCCTAAAAATCATTCTACCCCGATAACGTGCGGTAGGGCACAACTCCGGTATTGGCGTGGGCGCGTCGCGAAGTTAGCCATGACCAGCTAGAACTCTATCCGAAAAAGGCTAAACCAAGTGAGGCAATGATAGGCACTACGCCCAATAGTACGAAAGCTGGTAAAAAACACGTAGTCAATGGCAATACCAACCGGGTGCCAAGCTCGGCTGCCGCTTCCCGCGCCTCCCGGATGCGGCGGGCTCGGTGGCTTGCGGAAGCGCGACGCAAAAGCGGTACGGGAGCGGCGCCGTCGTGCCACGAAGGGGCAAGGGTATCGCGCAAAATACGGCACCTTTCGGGTACGTGCGCCCAGGCTTCCTCCCAGCTCGCACCTAAAACTAAGAGCCGCGCGGTAAGCTCCAGCCCGCACGGTTCCTGTTCTTCGGCGGTAGCCGCGGCGACGGCGCGCAGTGCGTCTGGTACGGAAGCTCCGGAAACGAGGGCGGCCCGGGCAAGGTCGGCAAGGGTCGCTGGATCGGAAGGTGGCAGGGCCGGCGGCGGGGCCGGGCGGCGGCGCGCAAAGAACCGCGGCGAAGTGTAAGCACCAGCAGTAAAAAGCGCCAACAGGCCAGCGGCAAACGCAAATATCATTGTCCCATTCCTGCCTGGCGCACCAGCCGCCGCGTCCACCAAATCCCGGTGCCCTCAAAAATAATTGCGAGCACCAAACACACCAGCCCAAAAGGTGAACCGAAAAGGAAACCAAGTGGGTTCGCGCCAAAAGCAATCCCTAAGAAAATCCCGAAAATGGGCAGGCAGGCCAATATTCTTGCGCTGGAAAGCGGGCCGGCGAGCGCAATTTGGCGTTCCCCGGCCGCTTCCGCCGCCTCCGTAATACCCTGCGCGCAGGCCTCTAAAACGTCTGCGGCGGAAGCTCCGGTCAGATGCGAAAGCCGGCACACAGCGATCACGGGCGGAATTCCGTACAAGGACACGTCCTTGCGTTTGCGGCGCCGGCTTGCCGTTTCCCAAATCATGCGCAAGGCGCGCGGCACCCCGGTAGCATCAAGTTCGCCGCCGGCAGGTACCGAAAACCCTTCCCGGGCAACGGTTAGCCGCCACGCATTTTCGGTAGTGGCACCAGAACGCATCCGCGCTGCTGCTTCCGCGGCGAGCATACCTATATCCGTAGTGCGGGCAGCTTTCCGTGCGGATTTCTCTTTCGCGCGGCGGGCCTTTTGCGCCGCGCGGCGTTCCCGGTTGCGTTGGCTTTGGGCCAGTAACGCCGGGCGCGTCCCAGCCCGGGGTGCCCGCCGCGTATAAACCGCGGCTAACAAAAGCAAGGCGCAGGCAAGGAAAATCATGGCGCGGCTGGCCTCCTACTACCTGGGGAGCTACCTGGAGGGTTCCCGGGATAGTTACTCGGAAAGTATCCCAGAGAGTTACTTGGAGGGTTCTCAGGAAAGTTACTTGGAGAGCTACCCGCAAAGCCGAGCCGCGGGCCCAGTTTTTTCCAGCCGGCACAGAAACGTAACCGGGGCGGTGCGGGCGCGGCGGGTTTTGCTTGCGCGGCGGGTTCTACCAGGGCGGTGGGTTTTGCCGGGGCAGTGGGTTTTGCCTGCGCGGCGGGTTCTGCCCGGGCTGCAGGCTCTACCAAGATTGCCGGTTCGGCGCGTAGTTCGCCGCCCGCGCGGGTGAACACCCCTATCTGGGTAATCATCCGCATGCCGTGGCGGCGTTCCACGTGGATCACAGCGTCCAGGGCACTCGTGGCCTGGGCAGCAACCACGTCCTCCGACATTCCCGCGAGCGCGCCCAGCGCGGTGAGCCGGGCGGGAACATCCAACGCGGAATTGGCGTGAATTGTTGCCCACCCTCCTTCGTGGCCGGTGTTGAGCGCAGAAAGTACGTCCCGCACTTCGGGGCCGCGGCATTCGCCCAGCACTATTCGGTCGGGCCGCATCCGCATGGCTGCCCGCACCAGTTCACTCATACTCACTTCTCCCACGCCTTGCACATTGGCGTGCCGCACCTGCAAATGCACTACGTGCGGGTGGTGCGGGCGCAGTTCTGCTGCCTCTTCGATAACTAAAATGCGTTCTGTTTCCGGCACTTCCGAAAGGAGCGCGGCCAGTAAAGTAGTTTTTCCCGAACCGGTAGAACCAGAAATCATCACATTGGCACGCCGTGCCACCAAAGCTTCCACGATAGGCAACAGTTGCGGGGCCACCATGCCATTTTCCGATAGTGCCGCCAAACTAAAAGTGATCGCCCGCTGGGTTCGCAAAGAAATAAGTGCTCCTTCCGCCCCGAGCGGCGGGAGTACCGCGTGCAAACGCAAACCCCCAGAAAAAGTGCCGTCCGCAATCGGGGAGGCATCATCGAGCCTTTGCCCGGCCGCCGCGGCCAGCCGTACCGCTAGTGCTCGTACGTCTGCTTCGGTTTGCAAGATTTTTGCGAGTTGTGGGGCCCGTTCCAGCCCGTTCCCGCGATCAATCCATGCCCCGGCCGTCCCGTTGATGAGAATATCGGTGATATCTGGCTGGTCTAACAGGTTTTGCAGTTCCGGGCCAAACCCGGCGGCAATCGCGCGCAGGTTACGGTCGCGGCCCAGGAGTTCTTTGGCTCCCACCGCTTCCGGCACGGTTTCTGCCACCACCGTGGCCACTCTTTTTCCGCGCGCAAGATTTAGCCGTGCCGCCCGCAAACTAGCTTGGTCTGGCCGTTTCATACCGCACTCTTTTCCGCGAGGGTGCGGGCCAGGCGCGAAATGTCTCGATGCGTGGCAGAACGGGTGCGTGAGCCTAGCGCTAGGCCATGCTCAATATCGGCGTCGAACCCACGTAAGGGGCGGATGAGGTGTACGGGGTGGTCGATTTCTTCCGCGAATGAGGCAGCTTCTAATTTGTTGGTGGCGCGCGTGGCTACGGTAACGGTACGGCTGGTGAGCCGGGAGAGAGCGAGTTTTGCTTGGCTCACTCCGCGCACCCCCGGCACGGTGAGGACCACCAGGTGGTCACACCAGTCCAGCCAGGTGGCGGCGGTGCTACCGGGTTGCAAAGCCAGGCGCGGCAAATCTAATACGGTATGGTCATGCGATTGGGAAAGGGCATCAATGGCACGTTGTCCCACGGTTCCGGTGGGTACGACGGCGCCGCGCCCATCTGCGGATAACACCCGCAAGGTGCCGCGTGCTGGCAAAGCGTCGGCCAGGCGGCCGGGCACGAGCACGCCGGCGGATTCGGGAATATCGGCCCAGCGCAGGCCGGCCGCGTTTTCCATGGCTAAGAAACCTAAAAGCCCGGCGGAAGCCGGATCTAAATCGGCTAGGGCCGCCCGGGCGGGCAGGCAGCTAGCAATCCAACAGGCGAGCGCCGTTACCCCAATCCCGCCGCTAGCCCCAACCACGCCGATAGTCAGGCCGCGCCGGGTAGAACCCGCGGCAAGCATGAGTTCCAAAAGGTCTTCGGCTTGGGCGGGAAGTTCCAAGGTGATCGAACCGGAAGCAAAATAGGGCGCGTAGGCCGGATGGAAACTAGCTTTCACCCGCACCCGGGCACCCGCGATTTCTTCAAGCCGCAGCACGGCTTCCTGCCCGCCGGCGCGTTCGGCAACCTGTTTGACGGCGATCCCTGCCAGTTCCGCGATCCGATTCACTTCCTGCACTGTGACCTCGTGCGAACCGGTGAGGGAAACCGTGTCCATAATATTTCCGCGAGTAGCATCCATAGTTGGAAGTCTGGCCAGAAAAGAAAACCGCGGCGTGGCCGGTGGGCGCCGCTGTGGAAAATAGGAACGCGGGGCCAAACTGTGGAAAGTTCGGAGCGAAAGTTCGAGGCGGACGGGCGGCGCGGTAAACCGTTGCGGCGGCTCGCTGGGTGGGCAGGTTGCTGGGTGGGCGGATCGCTGGGTGGGCAGGTTGCTGGGTGGGCGGATCGCTGGGTGGGCAGGTTGCTGGGTGGGCGGATCGCTGGGATTCAGGGTAGTTTTGGGCCACTGTAGGCCGCTGAGCATGGACTTATGGGCCTTGATAGGGAGAAAATGTGCAAAACGCCCGGCCAGTTTCGTACCTACAAAAATTTGTCGCGTATTCTTTTGGCAGAGAAATATTATAAGGAGGAACCTGTGTCAACTCCCAATGATCCGTACAACGCGCAGTCGCGCCGTCCGCTCGATGATGAAGACTTCTTGGCTCCCATCGAGGAATCCGTGCCGCCCGCGCGGAGTGGTAGCGCGATGAGCGCGGCCAGTATGGCCAGTGCTGCCAGTGCGCAGGAAGCTATTAGTGCTTTGGAAGAACCAATCTTCGACGAGCCGGCGGATCAGCAAAACGCAGGTTCTTATTCTTCCGGCACTGCCGGCGTGGCCGGTGCTACCAGTGGGGCCGGCACTTATGGTGCCACTAGCACGGCCGATACCAAAGCTACCGTTGGCGCCGAAGCTATGGCTGGCACGGCTGCCTCAACCAGCACTACCGGCACAACCGATACTGCCGGTACTACGGGCACTGCGGGTGCGGAGACTGCCGCTGTCGAACTATCCGGCCCCGCCACCGTAACTGGCCCAGCTACTGTAGTTGCTCCAGCCGCCGTAACTGGCTCAGCCGCTACTTCCGGCACCGCTGGTGTTGCCGCGGGTACAAGCGGTCCGCGCGCGCGGCGTTCCGTTTGGCCGGCGGGCACCATATCGGATTCCTCCATCGCAGGTGGTGCGGATGCGCCAAGTGCGGCGTCGAGTAGCGCGGCAGGTTCGGTGCCAGATGCGGTGCCACCTGTGGCCGGTACCGAAACTGTTGGCGGTACGAGTTTTGGCACGGGCACAGAAAACGTTTTTGACGGGGTGGGCGCCCCGGCTCCTGCTCCGGCCCCGGCCTCCCAACAGGCCGCTATGCCGCCCGCCCGCGAGTATGCGACTTTGGGTCAAGCAGCCGGGATCGATAAACCGGTGAGTGCAGAAGGCGGGGAGCAAATCAGCCCCTATGTGGCCGAAGAAATCCCGTACACACCGCCGGCCGCGCCGTCCGAGTTCTCACCTGCGCCGGAATCGGAAGCACAAAGCCGCATGTCGCAGTGGGCCACGGTCGAAGGCGGTGCTATCGCACTGCCGGAAGAACCGAAGGGCCGCGGGTGGACGCACGTGTGGGTGACCTTCGTAAGTTTCCTATTAGTCGTGGTCGGTTGGTACCTGATTTCTGACGGTATGGCCGGTTTGCGGCTCGCCCAACCTCTTACCGAAGAATTCCTGGCCGACCCAGCAAGCGCGCACGCAGCCGGCGTTTCTTTCGTTCCCCTCGTGGAACTTTTGGGCGGCGGCGCAGCGCTCCTTTTGCTGGGTTTGCTAGCGCGCAGGTCCAGTTTTGCGGCGCAATTCTTCGGCGTCGTCTTTATCGTGGCAGGCTTGCTCACGCTGTTCGTGCCCGCACTCGGCATGTATGCGGCGCAGGGCTGGGCGCAAGTAACCGCCTCGCTCAACTATCAAATCGTCCAAAATATTACGGCGCACCTGTTCCGCAACTTTATGTGGGGTGGGTTCCTCATCTTCGGGGTGGGGCTGTTCAGCATCGGTTTCGCCGCCCACGGGGCACGACGCCGGGGCGCCCGCCGTGCCGAAGCAACAACCCGCCGCGAAATCTACGAACAGGGCAACTAGCAAAACTAGCAGAGGAGTCTAGCAAGCCGGCTGGGCGGCCGGCGCTACTTCCACGATTTTGGTAGTGCCGTGAATTTTGGTGCGCCGCTTCCAGGCTTGGACCAGGGCGGTAAGGCCGAAGAGCACGCCGTCCACGAAGGCCATCATGGCGGAGGTGGGCAGGTCGAGCCGCCACGCCACGAAGAAACCAATAATCGCGCTGGCAATGGCGATCGCGATCGTCAACGGAATTACCTTGCGCAGATTGTGGCTAACCAGCAGCGCGGTAGCTGCCGGGCAGATCATGAGGGCAATTACCAGGATTGAACCGGCCACGTTAAAGGCCGCCACGATCGTCAGTGCCACCAAGAACATGAGCATATTTTCTACCGCGCGTACCGGCATGCCAGCCGTGAGCGCAAACTGCCGATCGAAGGTCGCGGTTTCTAGGACGCGGAAGTAACGCCAAATAAACAGGGCATTGATCGCGCATACCCCCAGCAGGATCCACATGGTCCGCGGGCCAATATCGTAATTCCCCACGATAATATGCTCGGTGCTCAGCGCCATGAGGTTCAGATCGCCGGCCAACACCGTATCGGTGCAAATATGGATATTTGAGAAAACCGTCGATAATAACAGCACGCCCAAGGAGAAGAGCGCGGGGAAGATAACGCCTTGGTCGGCGTCGCCGGCAAGGAGGCGCGAACCACGTAACCAGTTAGACGCCCACACAATAATCAAACCCATGAGCGTGGCCGCAACCACCATGATGGGGGAGTGTAGGCTCCCGGAAAGCGCCACGCCGATCACGATCCCGGGCAGTACCGCGTGAGAAATGGCGTCCACAATCATGGATTGGCGGCGCAGCACCACAAAAATACCCGGCAGCGCGCAAGTTACCGAAGCAACCGCGGCTAACAAGAAAGCAGCCGTAATAAAACTCATGAAACCGTCACTCCTTGCGCGCCTGCTTCGGGCGCGTCTAGTTTTTGCGCAGCTGCTCCCTGCGCGCCTGCTCCCTGCGTAGCTGCTCCGGGCGCGTCTAGTTTTTGTGCATCGGGTGCGGGCACCTCGGGTTCGGGTGCATCGAGTTCGCGCATTTCCTGCATATCGCCCGAAAGCTTGCGGCCCCGCCGGCGGGGGCTAAGCACCAAACCGACCACGAACATGAGGAACAAGAGCAGTACTACCACGGGCCCGGTCGGTACTTTGCCCGCACAAATTGACAGATAGGCACCTATCCCGCCGGCGGCCGCGCCAAGCAATCCGGAACCAAGCACCATTTGACTCATCGAGCGGGCAAATTGGTGCATTACCGTGGCCGGCAGAATTGCGAAAGCCACCATGAGGATCATGCCTACGGACTTCACGCCGGTCACAATCGCGATGGTAATGCACGTCATGAGCAGGCCGTTCACGATAGCGGGCCGGTAGCCGTAGCTCTGCGCGGTGAGCGGATCAAAAATACTCACTTTGAATTCTTTCCAGAACACGACAAGTACGATGAGGATCGCAACTCCGAACCAGAAAATCGTGGTCAGATCGGAAGCTCGCGTGGTGGCAGCATTACCGAAAATATAGTTGGAAAGGCCAGAACGGTTCGGCAGGGAAGAATGATTTACCATGTGCAATCCGCACATCCCGCCGCCGTAAAACAAGGCGAGGCTTACTGCCATCGCAGTATCGGGGGCGATGGTGGTGCGCGCGGTGATCCAATGCGTGAACGCTACCGAAAGGAATCCGGATATGGCCGCGCCGATCACCAGTACCGTCATCGACTGGCCATTAATACCGAGCACAGCGGTAGCGAAAACGAAAGCTCCCACCACGCCGAAGATCGCCGAATGCCCCATTACATCAGAGAGCAAAGACTGCCGGCGCAAATACAACAAAGAACCAAAAGCTCCGGCTAGTAGCCCTACCAGTAGCGCCGCCAAAAACGTGGTACGAAAACCGTAGGTGCCCAAAAACTCGCTGATTGGGATGAAGGAAAAGTCCATTCCGCTTACACCCCTAGCAGGTCGCTCGAAATTCCATAGGCTGCGGTAAGCGCCTGCGGCGCCAAAACCTTCTTCACATCCCCGCTTTCCACTACGTGCCCGCCGGAAAGTAAAGTGGCGTGCGTGCAGAAACTCGCGAGGTTGTTCAGGTCATGATGCACGATAATCACGGTTTTTCCGTTCGCCACTTCGGCGCGCAGCACGTCAATAATGAGCGCTTCGGAAGCTTTATCAATGCCCGCAAAAGGTTCATCCATCAGTAATAGATCTGCTTCTTGGGCGAGTAGCCGCGCCACAAAAACGCGTTGCTTTTGCCCGCCAGAAAGTTGCGAAATGTGGCGCCGCCCCAGCTTTTCCAGGCCCACCTTTTCCATCGCTTGCTTGGCTAAGGCACGTTGCTTGCGGCCCGGCCGGCGCATCCAGCCCAGCTTCGGGTAGGTGCCCATGAGTACGACGTCGTTCACAACGATCGGGAAATCCCAATCAACATCGGCCGTTTGCGGCATATAAGCTACCCGCGGGCGCACTTTATCGAGGGGTTCCCCAAAGAATTTCGCGCTCCCCGTAGTGCCGGCCAGCAGGCCGAGCGAGGCTTTGAGCAGTGTTGATTTCCCCGAACCATTCGGCCCCACAATGGCGTGGATCGTTTGCGGGGAAACGGTTACTGAAACCGAATCGAGGGCGAGAGTGCGCTGGTAACCGGCACTCAAATCGCGAACGCTCAACGGTGCGTGCTGTGTCATTTTCACTTCCTCAGGAAAAGAAATCCTCCCGTTGTGAAGAATAACGAGGGAGGCTTTCTTAGCTAATTCGTGGCAATCGCGCTATTTGGTAAGCGCTCCCACAATTGCTTCAATATTGTGTTCGAAAGCGCCCAGGTACGTATCCAGAGGCGCGGTTTCGCCGAGGGTATCAGCGAAAAGCTCGGTATCGGAGACTTCCACGTTTCCGCCCTTGGCGTGCACGGAATCCTGCAGGTGCTTAATCACTTCCGGATTCTTCAGGTTATCTTGGAAGACGACGCCGATCTTATGGTCCACGATCAACTGGGCCAGTTCGTCCATTTCAGCGGCAGACATTTCTGATTCCGAAGAAACGAAATCCGTGGCATAAACTTCCAGATCGTAGGTCTTGCCCAGGTAGTTAAAGGCATCATGGCCGGTAACCAGGAAACGCTTTTCCTTCGGGATTTGAGCCATTTGTTCCGCGGCCTTTTCATGAGCCTTTTGGATTTCGGCATTGTACTTTTCCGCATTCGCACGGTAGGTAGCCGCATTATCGGGCCGCAGCTCGCTGAACTTATTGGCAATGTTGTTTACCGTGTACTGCCACAGTTCGGGCGAGTTCCACACGTGCGGATCGTGCCCCTCGATCTTGCCATCTTCTTCCCAGGGGAGAAGTTCGTTTTCGGGGATAGCTTCTGCCGCGGGCAGGGACCGTTCTCCCAGGTTATCGAAATGGTCCATCATACGATGTTCCATATCGTGGCTCGTCCACACCACAACGTCTGCCTTATCGACCTTTTCGATATCGGCCGTGGTTAGTTCTTGGGTGTGGGGATCGCCGCCCGGGGCAACCAAGGTGGTGACTTCAGCTTCCGGATCAATATTCTGGATCGCGTCGGTAAGATAGCCGGTAGTGGAAACTACTTGGATCGGGCCGGAAGAAGTAGCACCGGAGGTAGCCTCGGCTGTACCTGAATCGGTGGCCGTGTCCGTGGCACAACCGCTCATAGTGGTAAGTGCGAGGACGCAAGCGGCAACCGATCCGAAGATGCGTGCGATTTTCATGTGTTCTCTTTCTAGGCATAAAGCCGTCGAATAATTCCAATTTGCGTTAGAGCTAGAAACGCTATAGCGCGCTAGTACGGTTAGGCTAACCTAATTCGCTACCCGCCGTAAAGGTAGAGAACCTCTCATCTTTGAAAACCATTCGCATTAACGCTGCTTACGTGCATGAATGCGTGATTGATCGCCTGGCGCGCGGTGCACATGGTTTCCACAGTTGGCGGCGCGGCACGCAGATTCACAGTTTTTCCTCCCGGCCGGGTAGGGCCAGGCCACTTCGACGATTCTTTTCCTAGGCGCTTTTCGAAGACGCCGGCACGCTCGCCGCATTATCACGCACCGGAGTTTTAGTTTCCCGGTTGTTGGTAATTGCAATGCGGCTGCGAGCAAACAACTGGAAGAAAACAAAGAAAACAACAGTGGAGGAAAAATGTCTACACATTACGCAGATATTCGCCATAATCCAGGTGAAGAAGGAATGACGACGGCGGAATATGCTGTCGGTACTGTAGGTGCAACAAGCATTGCCGGAATCCTGGTTTGGCTAGCCCAACAAGACTGGTTCAAGGATATGATTTCGGCGCTCTTCAAGAAAATCTTTCGCCTTTAAACGTATTTATCCTTTGTTCATTATCTAGGCCTCGCCTTGTGCGGTCTTTAGATACAAGGCGAAATAAGGCAAATTGCGCAGAAAAGTTATTTTCTGCCATCGTGTGTCATTTTCTAGCAACTGGTGGGCAGGCCGAACGGCAGAAAAATCTGCTGTTCGTGCCTGCCCACCAGGGAAGGCCGCCGGGAAGTCCCACGGTAAAGGCTTCCGGTAAAGCCGCAGGGAAATGTCCGGCGAGGGCCGAGGGAAGACACTGGGAGGCACTGGGGACGGTCGCAGGGGAGGCCTCACAGTGCGGGAAAGAAAACAGAGTAAAGGGACTAGTGGTAGGCGGCGAAAGTAGATGCAAAAGAAAAATAAGCAGAAGATAGATTTCGGCGAACCCGCATCTGCGGTGCGCTGGGCGGGAAAATCTAGGCGCGATAAATCCGAAAGCGGCATGGTAACCGTGGAAATTGCCTTAGGAATGCTTGCTTTGCTGAGCGTGGTGATTTTGGCGCTATATGCCTTGTGGACGGCGGTGCAATATTTTGAGGTGCAAGATGCGAGCCGGGAAATTGCGGTGCTAGCGGCCCGCGGTAGATCTTATGAAGAAGTTTCGAGCCAGGTACTTCCTTCCGGTGCCAGCCTAAAAATTGATACTGGTTCGGGGCAATCAGGCCGGGCACTAATAACGGTAGAAAAACGGGCGGCCGGCCCTTTTAATCTCCAGCTTCGTGCCGAAACCCTGGTTGATCTAGAACCGGGTGTGCTGCTCGAAAAATAAGCCGTAAGGCCGGTGCCGAGGCATAAAGCCGCGGTCAACGCCGCGGAGAAATCCGGGCCAGAACCCGAGCAGAACCCAGCTATAACCAGGGCCAGAACTCAGACTAAAACTTAGCCAGAACCCGGGCAGTAGCCCGGCAATAACCGGGCTGCAACCGAGCAGCAGTAAAGATCAGAAATCCCAGTACTAACCGGCATCGAAAAAGCATGGCGCCGCGAGCATCGGAAGTAACACGGATACCGCAAACAAACTGAGTACTGCGAATAGCACAGGAATCCAAACAGCACGGTCAAGAAAACAACACGGTCAAGAAAGAACACGGTCAGGTAAGCGGCACGGTCAGGAAAGCGGCACCGTCAGGAAAGCGGCACCGTCAGGAAAACAGCACCGTCAAGAAAGCAACACAGGAAGGCAAATGTATGGAGAAGTGGAAGTGCCGGTATGTCGAAAGCCGTCAGGTCCGCCCGCGCTCGCGGCAGCGTGCGTGGGTGCTTCCACATTTGCATAAACGGAACTGGCGGAAGTCCCGGGGAAGGAACCGCGCAAAGACCTGGGGAATGGGCCGGGCAAAATTCTGGGGAAAGAACCGGGCGAAAGCCGGGCAAACACATGTAGGCCCGCCAAAAACTGGTGGTGGTACCGCAGAAGTAGGGGCGGGAAGTGTTTTGACTATTGGGGCTATTGCCGTGCTACTCGCGGTATTCGCGGGTGCTATTGCGGTTGCGCAAGGCCTGAAAATACGTGGTCAAGTGCGCATGGTGGCGGACGTAAATGCAATCCAAGTGGCCGACCGTATTATTAACCAGCACCAGGAAGTGGGCCAGGCCTGTGCGCTGGCCGCCGCGAATGTACAAGCGCAGGGCCTGGAACTCACCTCTTGCCGGGAAAATGAAGAAGTCGTGACGGTAGAAGTTCGCGGCAAAGTGCCGGCGTTGCCAGGCGTATATATGTGCCAGGAAGCCCGGGCCGGCCCGGTATAAACTTCGTGCCGGCCGATATGAACAAGGCATATTTTGCTAGGGCTTTCCGCTGTGCTTCGTGTAGAACATTTAGGCTTCTTGTAGCGCATCTAGTAGTAAACGCAGGAAAGCTATGGCGGCCTTTTTGTGTAGCGGTTCGTTATTGTTTCCGCATTTGGGGGATTGGATACAGCGGGGGCATCCGCTATCACACGGGCAGGAAGCAACCAGGTCCAAAGTGGCGGCTATCCAGCGGGCGCCGGCGTCGTACCCGCGTTCGGCACAGCCGGAACCACCCGGAATCGCATCGTGCACGATCACCGTGGCACACCCCGTATCGGCATGTAGAGCCGTGGAAAGGCCGCCCAAATCCCACCGGTCGCAGGTGGCGAAAAACGGGAGCATGGCGATCGCCGCGTGTTCGGCACCGTGCAGGCCGCCCGGCACTTCGGCCGCTAGAATTCCGCTCGCGGCCAGAGCCGCCGGTGTGATCGTCCACCAGGTGGCTTGCGTGCGTAGCTGCCGCACGGGCATGGTGAGTGGCACGAAACCGAGGTACATGCCATCGCGGGCGCGGCGCAAATCGTATCCGGTGACCTGCGATTCAACGAGCACTTCCCCGCGCGCCCACACGCCAATGGAAGTAGAAACCGAGTTTTGGGTGTCCAAGATTTCCACGCGCGATTCTTGCCGGGCAAAGGTGCGCAGGTCGGCTTCATCTTGCCGGGAGACGAAGGCTACTTCAGCGGTGAGTGATTCGACGTGGAAGGCGGCGCCTTGGTGGATGTAGATCGCGCCCGGGAAAACAGTGGTGTCGGCCCGGTTTGAATCGACCGTGCCCAGTAGCGCACCCGTGCTTTGCTCGATAATGGAAACAGTGGTGCCACTACCGCGCAGATCTACGACGTCGTGCGCACAAACTCCGAGGGAAGTGTTCCAGAACCAGCCGGTGGGGCGTTTCTTCAAGAACCCTTCCGCTTCCAAGCGGGTGAAGAACTCGGGGCCGCTCACCCCAAAAATGTTGGCATCGGCGCTCGTGAGAGGTAGTTCGGCGGCAGCCGCGCACACGTGCGGGACTAACACATTGGGGTTGGCTGGGTCGAAGACGTTTGCTTCGGCTTGCCCGGTAGTGATTTGTTCCGGGTGGGAGAGGAGGTATTGGTCGAGCGGGTTTTCGCGGCCAATAAAAATGCCGACGCCGCTTTGCCCGGCCCGGCCGGCGCGGCCGACCTGTTGTAAGAAGGAAGCGCGTGTGCCCGGCCAGCCGCAGACGATTACGCCGTCGAGCCCGGAAATGTCGATTCCGAGCTCCAAGGCGCTCGTGGTGGAAAGGCCGCGCAAGGTTCCTTCCCGCAGTTCTTGTTCGAGCAGGCGGCGTTCTTCGGGAAGATAGCCGCCGCGGTAGGCAGCCACCGAATCACGCAGGTGCGGGGCAATTTTCTCTAAATATTCGCGGGCGATTTGTGCCACGCGTTCCGTGCCTGGCCGCGAACGCACAAAAGTGAGGACCCGCCCGCCGGCCGCAACCAGGCGGGCCATGAGTTCCCCAGCTTCCGTATAAGCGGAGCGCCGAATTTTCGGCGTGGTGGTTTCGGTGGTTTCGGTGGTTTCGGTGGTTTCGGGGGTTTGGGGAGTTTCGGGATGTACCGCTACTTCTTGGCACCGCCAGAAAACGATATTCCGAGCACCGCTCGGCGAAGCATCCGCGGTTACTACCGCAACGTCCCCAAAAGCATCCCCTAAAAACCTGCGCGCAGTACCTTGCGGATCACCAACGGTGGCAGAAAGGGCCACAACGGTTGGCCGGGCCCCGTAGTGCCGGGCCAAGCGCAATAAGCGGCGCACTACATGCGCAATATTTGCGCCAAAAACTCCCCGATAGTAGTGGAACTCGTCGATAACGAGCACTTGCAGGCCGCGTAATACCCGCGTCCACCGCGGATGGTTAGCCAAAATCGAACGGTGCATAAAATCTGGGTTGGAAAGCACAATATCGGCATATTCGCGGGCAAAGCGCCGGCCGTCCCGGTCCGTATCCCCGTCACAAACCGCGGCCGTGACCTGCGGATTTGCGGCAAGCAGGAGGTGGTGGAGGGAATCGTATTGGTCGGCGGCAAGAGCTTTGGTAGGGGCCAAATAGATCCCAGTAGGCCGGTGCCGCACTGCCGAAAGCCGGCTGGGCGATTCATGGGCCGGCAAGATTTTGGCCAGCAACGGCACCCAGGCGGCCAAAGATTTTCCCGAACCCGTGCCCGTAGCTACCACGGTATTTGTGCCGCGGTAGATAAGGTCGGCAGCACTAGCTTGATGCGTCCACGGTTTACCGGCCCCCGCCTCTTCCAGTGCGGCCAATAGCTCTGGTGGCACCCAGCTCGGCCATTGCCCATAGCTGGCCGGCCGGGCGGGTATTTGCACCTCGCCCGCAATCTGGCCGGCATGGGCGCTGTGCCGTATCGTATCGAGAAGGAAATCCACGGCTACCAGTGTGCCACGCCCTGCCGCCGGCGGCTTTCGGCGCGTGTTTCCGTGTGGGCACAGGTTTGATTTGCGGCCACGTCCGCGCGAGGAACGCTAGTTTTTGGTGAGAGGTTTCCGCGCGGGCGCATAAACACGGCAGCGCAGGGCAGTAGGGTGAACCCATGGACGAATTCTTGCCCGCCGCTAGCGTGGAACAACTTGCCGCTACTTTGCGCGCTGACCTTGCCGATTACCGAACCGGCCCGGTGCGTGAATTACTTGGCGAGGTAGCTTACGGTGCCGTTTTGCGTGAACAGCGCGTGCCCGCAGCGCGGCGCTGCCACGCGCTACTAGCAGCCAGCCCGGAGCCTTCCGGGGCATTTTCGCCTGCCCAGCGGCTGGCGGCACAGATTTTGCTGCTAATGCTCGGTGAACCGTTACCTGCCGGCACGCTTGCCGCGGCTTTGCCTGCCACGTGGGCAAACCCGACGGCGCGGCACGCGCTACTCACCATGGCCACGCCCGCAGCGCTACCCGAAGCCGAGGGACCAGATTCCACAGCTCCGGCAACCGCGCCCGCAGCCGCGCGAGCTAAATCCACAGCTCCCACAGCCGCTCCCGCAGCTGCGCCGGCAGAACCCGCCACGCAAGATTTGTGGCAAGCACAGTTCCAAATAGTGCCGGTGCTAGACGGCTATGCGGCCGAAGCTGCGGAAGCAGGTGCCCCATCCGCAGGGGCAGGCGCCACACCTGCAATGCTTGACGGCGGCCAAAATATGCGAAGCGCCAAGCGCATCGATAGACGCGGCGGCGCTCGCGGCCGCGCTAACCACACCTCCGGTACCGGTGCCGGCTCCAACACCGGCAGCGCAACCAGCACCATCGCCGGTACCGCCGCGAACGCCAACAGCTCAGTCAGCGTCACCAGTACCGCGAACGCCAACAGCGCTGCCACCACCGGCCAGGAGTTTCTGATTGCCTCCGATTTTGGGGAGCTCGCAGGCCGCACGCCCAGCCCGGACTTCGTGATGCCGGTGGGCGGGGCTACGAGTACTTTGGCGCGCGTAGTCATGTACCCGGCGGGGCGGGTGCTCGATTTAGGAACTGGCGCTGGATATCACGCAATTGTGGCGGCCCGGGCCGGATGCCAGGTAGTGGCCACCGATATTTCTACGCGGGCTTTGCGTTTTGCGGCGCTCAATGCCGCGCTGGCGCAAGTAACAGAAAATATCGAATTGCGGCACGGTTCGCTTTTCGAACCGGTAGAAGGGCAATTCCAGACGATCGTTTCCAACCCGCCCTTCGTAATTACCCCGCAAAGTTTGCGCGAAAAACGCGTCTTTGCCTACCGCGATGGTGGTATGGGCGGCGATGAGCTCGTAGGCGAGCTGATTGCCGGGCTCGGTAAATATTTAGCTCCGGCAGGCCGGGCCTATATTTTGGGGAATGCGGAAGTGCCGGGCGGCCAACCCTGGTATGCCCATCCGCGGCGTTGGGCACAACAATCCGGGTTAGATGCCTGGTTTATTGAGCGGGAAAGAGTAGATTGTGCCCGCTATGTAGAAATGTGGTTGCGCGACGCCGGTTCCCGCCCTCGCGATCCGGACTATGAGGAAAACTATGCGGCCTGGCTGGCAGATTTCGAAGCCCGCGGCGTCGCACATATTTCTTTCGGCTACGGTATTTTTAGCCAGCCCCATAACCCCCGCACCCCGGTTTTCTGGGAACAAGAACTTTCTGGCCAGCCGCACGCGAAGTTGCGCTACCATTTGGCACGCGTGTGGGGTAGCCGCCATTTATGCGGGGTAGCGGATAGCCGCCATCTAGGTGAAGCAGCTATGGAAAAACTGCGCTGGCGCAAGCGAGATGTGATGGAGCACCGGGTGTATGCGCCGGGCGCGGAAGATCCGGCGCGGATTATGCTCGTGCAAACCGCCGGTTTTGGGCAATCTTTGCCGGTCAGCTCGGAAACCGCCGCCATTATTGGGGCCTGTGATGGGGACGTAACGCTCGGTGCCCTGATCGCGGCGGTTGCTAGCATCTATGGCGAAACTGAAGAAAAAATTAGAGATACGGTCATGCCGGAAATTCGAGAAGCCGTTATGCTCGGGGTGCTTGAGGAATACGCAGCAGCGGACGGATGAGGCAATGTCTCGAAACCCGAATGTGTAGACTGCTATTTCACCAGTGGAAAGTGGAGGGAAGCTTTTGAGCACGCTCGTTATTGTGGAGTCGCCGGCCAAAGCAAAAACTATTGGCCAGTACCTGGGCCCCGAATATGAGGTTATGGCCTCGGTGGGGCATATCCGGGATCTTCCCCAACCATCAGAACTTCCGGAGTCGATGAAAAAGGGCCCGTACGGGAAATTCTCGGTGGACGTGGAAGGGGATTTCACTCCTTACTATGTGGTGGCGCCGGATAAAAAGAAAACGGTTGCTGAACTCAAAGAAGCACTGCAGGATTGCGACGAACTCCTACTCGCCACCGATGAGGATCGCGAAGGGGAAGCCATTGCCTGGCACTTGTATGAAGTGCTCCAGCCCGAAGTCCCTACCAAACGCATGGTTTTCCACGAAATCACGCAGGAAGCGATCAATCGCGCCCTGGAAAATCCGCGAGATTTGGATACCAAACTGGTAGATGCCCAAGAATCGCGGCGGATTTTGGACCGTTTGGTGGGTTACGAAGTCTCCCCGCTCCTGTGGCGTAAAGTTTCTGCCGGTCTTTCTGCCGGGCGCGTGCAATCCGTGACCACGCGGCTAGTGGTCGAACGCGAACGGGAACGCATGGCTTTCGTACCCGCCGGATATTGGGATGTAACGGCCACTTTCACCGCCGCGAAGGGCGAATTTGAGGCGAAACTACAGTCCGTAGATGAGGCGCGGATCGCCACCGGAAAAGATTTTGGCGACGACGGCGCTCTCACGCCCCGCGCCACCAAGGCCGGAGTGCGCGCCCTCGACGCGGAAGCTGCTGGTGCAATCGCGGAGGCGATTAGCGGCGGGCGTGCCACCATCACCTCGCTGGAAGAAAAACCGTATCGCCGCCGGCCTGCGGCGCCGTTTACGACGTCGAGCCTGCAGCAAGAAGCGGGACGTAAGTTGCGAATGTCCTCCCGGGAAACCATGCGCACCGCGCAGCGTCTCTACGAATCCGGGTACATCACGTATATGCGTACGGATTCTACGAACCTTTCCACGCAAGCGGTTTCGGCGGCGCGCAAGCAAGTCAAGGAACTGTACGGGCAAGATTATTTGCCGGAAAAACCGCGTATTTATGCTTCAAAACAGAAGGGCGCGCAGGAAGCACACGAAGCTATTCGCCCGGCCGGTGACCATTTCCGCACCCCTGAACAAGTACGCCGGGAACTGCGCGGGCAAGAATTTGCGCTTTATGAACTGATTTGGAAACGCACGGTAGCCTCGCAAATGGCAGACGCTACCGGGCACACCGATTCTTTGCGGATCGAAACCCCGCTGGGCGGGGCTGCCGGTGCACAAACCGCGGTTTTCGCCGCTTCTGGCACGGTGATTACCTTCCGCGGGTTCTTGGCTGCTTACGAAGAAGGTCGCGATAAAACACGGTACGACGACGGTAAAGAAACCCGCTTGCCCGAAGTCACGCAGGGTGAAGAGTTGGCCGTTTCGGAACCGCAACCTACCGGCCACGAAACTTTGCCGCCGCCGCGCTATACCGAAGCTTCCCTGGTGAAAAAGATGGAAGAGTTGGGGATTGGCCGGCCTTCTACCTATGCTTCTACGATTTCGACGATCACTGACCGGGGTTATGTGGAGCATCGCGGGCAAGCTTTGGTTCCCACCTGGACGGCTTTTGCGGTAATCCGTTTGCTGGAAGAAAACCTGCCGGAACTGGTGGATTATGATTTCACCGCCAAAATGGAAGAAGATTTGGATCTGATCGCGGCCGGGAAAGAAGACCGCGTGGATTATCTTTCCGCTTTTTGGCGCGGCGATGGGGAAAATAAGGGCCTGGAAGGCCGCGTGGAATCCCTGGGAGATATTGATGCGCGGGCGGTAAATACCACGCCGATTGGGGAAGGTATTAACCTGCGCAATGGCCGGTATGGTCCTTACCTGGAAGTGGAAGAAAGTGGCCAGCGGGCTTCGGTACCGCAAGGTATGGCTCCCGATGAGCTTACGGTAGAAGCCGCGCAGGAAATTTTGGAGAAGGCTGCGGCCGGGGATCGGGAACTGGGAATCGACCCGGAAACGAACCACGAAATTGTGGTGAAAACCGGGCGTTTCGGCCCCTATGTTTCGGAGATTATTCCGGAAGGGGAGGTGGCTTATACGCCTACCGGCCGGGTTTCGAAGAAGGCTCCCAAGCCGCGCACGGCTTCGCTACTGAAGAGTATGCAACCGGAAACGGTGACTTTGGAGCAGGCGCTGATGCTTTTGCGCCTCCCGCGGGAAGTTGGGAAAACTGCGGAAGGCGAACCGATTATGGCTACCAATGGCCGCTACGGGCCGTACATTAAGGCCGGTTCGGAGAGCCGTTCTTTGGAAAGCGAAGAACAGATTTTCTCCCTCACGGAAGAAGAAGCGCGGGCTTTGCTCGCCCAGCCCAAGCAGCGCCGCGGCCGGCAAGCTGCACCTCCGCTCAAAGAATTTGGGAACGATCCGGTAACGGGTAAACCCGTGGTCCTCAAAGACGGCCGGTTCGGCCCCTACGTAACGGATGGTTCCGTAAACGCTTCTTTGCGTAAGGAAGACAGCGTGGAGGATATAACCGCGGACCGTGCTTTCACTTTGTTGGTGGAGCGGCGCGAACGCATTGCCGCAACGAAGAAAACCCCGCGCGGCAAAGCCAAAAAGCCCGCCGCCAAGAAGACCACCGCGAAGAAGAGCACGGCTAAGAAGAGTACGGCTAAGAAGACTGCTACCACGAAGGCGGCTACGGCAAAAGCAAGTACCACCAAGGAAACGGCAGCTAAGAAGCCCGCTGCGAAGAAGAGTACGGCAACGAAGAGCACCGCGAAGAAGGCATAACTATGGGGCAGGGCATCTTTATTTCTTTTGAAGGTGGGGATGGCGCCGGGAAGACCACGCAGGCCGCACTGTTGGGCCAGTGGTTGGAAGCGGAAGGCTATAAAACGCTGGTGACCCGCGAACCGGGCGGTACCCCGCTGGGTAAAAGAGTGCGGCAGATGCTCTTGCATGGCGGGGAAGTGGCACCGCGGGCGGAAGCCTTGCTGTATGCGGCAGACCGCGCCCAACATGTGGCCACTCTGATCCGCCCGGCCCTAGCCGATGGCTCGATTGTGATCACGGATCGCTATATCGATTCTTCCATCGCCTACCAAGGGGCCGGCCGGGATCTTACCGGCATTCGCGAGATTTCCGAATGGGCTACCGGCGGGCTGTGGCCGGATATAACCGTGCTGTTGGATATGCCGGCAGATATTGGTTTGCGGCGCGCGAGCAAACATACCGGCGCAGACCGGATTGAAGCAGAAGGCTGCCAGTTCCACCAGGAAGTGCGCGATAAATTCTTGGAAATGGCGAAGGCCGAATCCGCCCGTTACCAGGTTGTGGATGCGGCTGGTACGCCCGAAGAAATCGCGCAAAAAGTACGTGAAGTGATCGCCCCCAAACTCGCCGGCTTGCGGCTTACTGGGACGCCAGGCCCCGCCGGTGCGGCGGGGCCGGCCGAGGCGCCGGCGGGCCTAGCAGGCATACCAGAAAGTGGCCAGCTGTGAGTGTGTGGCAAAGCTTGATCGGGCAAGCTGCGGCGGCGCGCGAACTGTATAAAGCCGCGTGGGCGGCCCGGCTTACCGACGCCGCGGCAGGTACGGCGTCGTACGCCACGCCCGCCGCGCCTACCGCTGGCCCCATCTCCACTAGCGCTGGCCCCACCTCCGCTACCGGAGGCTCCGCCACCGCAATTTCTAGCGCGGCGCCCGCCGCAACACCAACCCCGGCTTCCTCTGCCACCGCTGCGGTGCAGATTCCGGAGCAGGTGCGAGCCGCGTTCGGGGAGATTTCCCCGCAAGCTATGGCACAGGCCTGGCTGATTACCGGGCCACCTGGTTCGGGGCGTTCGCAAGCCGCCCGCGCTTTTGCTGCCGCCCTGCAATGTACCGGCGCCGCACCCGGATGCGGAACCTGCCGGGCTTGCCAAATGGTAATGGCCGGCACCCACCCGGACGTGGAATGGCTCTCCACCTCCGGCGTCACTATCACCGTGGAAGAAACCCGCAAACTGGTAGCTAGCTCGTACGACTATCCCACGGCGGGCCGGCGGCGCATTATCGTGATCGAAGACGCCGACCGCATGCTCGTACGCACCACCAATGTGATGCTCAAAGCCATCGAAGAACCGCCGCGCGATACGGTGTGGATCCTCATCGCGCCCTCACCGGAAGACATGCTTCCCACAATCCGTTCGCGCTGCCGCCACGTTTCCCTGGTGGTACCGCACGTGGAAGACGTTGCCCGCCTGCTTACCGAACGTTACGGTACCGACCCGGAAAGTGCGCTGCAGTATGCGCGCGCCGCCCAGTCGCATATCGGGCGCGCTACCGGGTTGGCTACCGACGCGAAAACCCGCACCAACCGGGAGCTTACTTTGCGGGGTGTGTTTTCTATGAAAACCGTGGGCGACGCCGTGCTCGCCGCCCAGCGTCTATATAACGACTACAAAGATTCTGCGGAAGAAAAACGGCGGGAAAACGAGCTTGCAGCGTACGCGAAAAAACATCCGGAAGATGAAGAAGCCCAAGTCAAAAATCCGTGGCTTACCGAACTGGAAAAACGCGAACGCAAAGAACTCAAACGCCAACTTGGTGTTACCCACAGCCGGGAACTGAAACCGGCACAACGCGGCATGTGGACGGACCTGTGCCGCTGGCAAAAACAGCGGCAAACCCGCACCACCCGGGACCGGCTCGATATGGCCCTCCTAGATCTGCTTTCCGTTTACCGGGACGTACTCACCGTGCAGGTGGGGGCCGGCGTGCCGCTCGTCAATGCCGATTTTTCTGCCCAGATCACCCAGATCGCGGCCAGCACCACGCCGATTTTGACCGTCAACCGGATGGACGCGCTCACGGAAGCCCGGCAAAGACTAAAAGCCAATGTGGCACCCCAGCTCGCCCTCGAAGCGGCCTACGTGACCTTGCGCCCGCCAAAATAGGAAATAGTACGGCAGCGCGGCGCGGGCGCCCGGTTGGCTGGGTAATGGCGGGAGGCTGGTGGTGGGCACCCGGTCGATCTGCTGGATGCGGTGAGAAGTTACGGGGCGCGAACGCTACCCGGGTGGTAAGGGCCGCGCGGAAACGTCCCTGTGGAAACGACGCTTTGTGGAGAACTACGCGGCGGGAACGAAAGTCTAATATCGTCTACGTATGAGGAAAAAAGCCGCCGCAGTAACCGCCCTTGTGGCCCTGGTTATGCCCCTCGCGCTCGCGGGTTGTGGCACGGGAGCCCTGTACGGGAAAGATAAGCAGGAAACGAGCGCTTCGGCGCCCGGCCCGCAAGCCGGAGCTGAATCGCCACAGATACCCGCCGGGCCGATCCCGGAAGGTCTCGAAGAGTTTTATAACCAGCCCGTGGAGTGGAAAGACTGCGGGCCTGCGGCACAGTGCACCGATATCCAAGTGCCGCTCGATTACGCCCAGCCGGAAGGTAAAACTATTACCGTGGCCATGAAGAAACGCGTGGCCTCCGGCAAGAAAATTGGCACTTTGTTCGTGAACCCGGGAGGTCCGGGTGGTTCCGGGATCGAAATGGTAGACGGGATCAACGCTTTCTTCTCGGATAAAGTATTGGCGGCGTACGACGTCGTGGGCTTCGACCCGCGCGGGGTGGGCAAATCTACCCCGGTAAAGTGCCTGAGCGATGCCGAACTAGACCGCGTACTTACCGCAAGCTACCCGGATGACGATCCGGAAACCCCGCAAAAACTTGACGCTGATCTGCAAACTCTCAGCAAGGGATGCGATGCGCAATCCGGGGAACTGCTACCTTATGTGGGCACTAACCAAGCCGCTCGCGATCTGGACGTGATGCGCGCGCTCACTGGCGAGGAGCAGCTCACTTACGTGGGGTACTCGTATGGTACTTTGCTCGGCACGCAGTATATGGAGTACTACCCGCAAAATGTGGGGCGGATGATTCTCGACGGCGCGGTGGATCCCAGTTTGGGTATTCAGGAAATGTCGGTGGAGCAAACCGCGGCATTTGAAACCGTCTTCCGGCGGTTCATGGCAGATTGTTTGACGCGAGAAGACTGCCCCTTCCACGGGACTGTGGATGAAGGCATCGCGCAAATGCAGGAACTTTTGGCCCGCGCGCAAACCCAACCCTATGAAGGTGAACCGGGCCGGCCAGTAAACGAAGGGCAAGTCATGACCGGGCTGGTCACTACCATGTATGACCCGGACTATTGGCCGATCGCGCGTACCGCTTTCGGCGCGATGCAAAAACACAATGACGCCTCCACTTTCCAGCTGATGAGCGATTTGACTGTTGGGCGTAAACCGGACGGCAGCTACGACAATTCTTCGGAAGCAAACTTTGCGATCAACTGCGCGGACTACCCGGCTGTTACCGAAGCAGAACTAGCCGCGGGAGTAGAGAAAGCTAAAGACTTCCCCATTCTGGGGGCCATGTACGTTGGTAGTGACTCGTGCAAATTCTGGTCTTACCATCCGGATGCTGTGCCCGGGCCTTTCACCGGGAAGGGAGCTCCGCCAGTTGTGGTAGTAGGAACCCGCTACGATCCGGCCACGCCTTATCAGTGGTCGGAAAACCTGGCGAAGGCCTTGGAATCGGCAGTGCTCGTAACCTATGAAGGGGATGGCCACACCGCCTATAACCCGGACAACCAGTGCATTGCCGCGCCGCTCGATAAGTATTTGCTCGAGGGCACCGTGCCCCAAGACGGCCTAACCTGCCCGGCGCAGTAATGGCGCGGTAAGCACAAAGCACAGTAAGTGCAGTAAGGCAGTGAAGTTCGTGCCGCCCGCGCGGAAGGTGTCCAGTGCGCGGGCGGCGGCTTCCCGCGTGGAGCCTTCCCGCCTGGAGTTGTGAATACCACTCCAAAATATTTGCGGGAAGGGTGAACCTATCGCTAAGGTTATACGCGTGCTTTCGTCTAACCAACGGTATCTAGCCAACAGGTAAACGAAGCAACAGGCCACCTTAGCTCAGTCGGCAGAGCGATTCACTCGTAATGAATAGGTCGAGAGTTCGATTCTCTCAGGTGGCTCCATTTTCTTTTTGATATGAGCGCGTTTGTTGTGAGCACGTTCTGTTACAACCGCTTATATCTACCCCGCTTTTGATATAACCCGCGTTGAAAATGGCGGATTTTGGGCGGTAATACTGCTGGGTCATTACCATGCGTGGGCGCCGGTTTTACCAGTTATGTTCTCGGTACCAGTTTTATCCTCAGGCATCGGCTGCGCGGTTGTGCGGAAGCCGGCAGGAACGTCCAGGTGTAGATCCGCAAGATAGCGCCGGCAATGCATGGGACGAAAGTTCTAAATGGGTGCGTACGGGCCCGTGCCTGAAATCTTGCAGTTTGAAAACCTCGCGCGAGGGGTCCGTCACACTTTTAGGATTGCGGTCTAGTGCTTTAGTCCGGGGTGAGGGCGCCGGAAAATCCTTGAGTATTCGCCAAACTTTGCATCGCTGAGAAGATGAATTGCAAGTTACTGTGCGCCAATTTGTGGCGCTAAAAAGGCAATTGTGAAAAATGTTCACAACCGCGATTGTTATGCTGAGGCAGCTGAATCATGCACAGTTTCGTCGGGAATGGATTCGCTACATGCTTACAAATCTCTCCACTGTTCTGCGGCGTCCTCAGCGTGGGCGCCTTAACCACCCTGGCAAGCGAGCTTCACAAAAATTATGTGCTGCCGGATTAGCGGTAGCCGTGGCCAGCATGGCGCTGGTACCAGCCGCGATACCGCAAGCCGTTGCGGGGGAGGAGAGTGCTAAAGCTTCCATAGTCAATATCTCTATGGGTACCGATAGCAGTGGGTAGGTTCAGGCGGTCAATGCATCATTTATTTATTCTGTTAGTTTCTCGTGTGGTGTCATGCCGTTGAGGACGACACGGGGTCGGTTGTTGATTTCGTCCTGTGCTTGTTGGACTTCTTCGTCGGTGATGCAGGTGAAGACGGTTCCTTTGGGGAAGTGCTCACGGATGAAGCGGTTGTAGCGTTCGTTTGATCTGCGTTTCCATGGTGAATTCGGGTGAGCGAGGTACGCCTTGACTCTGGAGTCGATCTCGAAGTCATGAACTTCAGCCATTTACGCTCCTTGATCCCAGGTCAAGGTAACCATTTTCGCTGGCAGGTCTTTGATCATCACCTTCAACGCTTCGATCACGGTAGGTGAATCGCGACGGGCGGGAAGCCGGTAGATTAAACCGATGCTGCATTCACCCCGCGAACCTACCCACGGCGGCCTACGAGATGCAACGCGAACAAGACCGCTACCCGGCGTTCAAAATCCCGATGATGCTGGTACCCACGTCGATCGATAACAATCTGCCCGGCGCTGAATAGGTTTATCTTTACGAAGACGGCGTGACGCTCAGCCAGCTGGCACGCGACACGAAGAAGATGATCAGCTCGTTTGAATCCGGACGCCAACTCTATCTTGTGGTCCGTAACGAGAACGCGTCAGAGTATTACAACGCGAACGTCATGGGCAACTTTTTCGAACAGGAAGGCAATCAGCTGTTTGATGTGCGTTCGGTTGTGCTTGGGCACGCCCAGCAAGGCGGGAACCCTTCACCGTTCGATCGCACGCTAGCGGTGCGGCTCGTGGACGCGGCGATGACGAAACTTCAGGAGCTTCTTGACGCCGGCCGGCACGTGTCCTACCACGTGGGCATGATCGACGGCGAAATCGAAGCGCGGCCAATCGCGCACATGAACGAACTGATCGACATTGACGACCGCCTGCCCTACGACCCGTGGTATCTACCGCTGAAAGACATCGTCTACGTCGTCTCCGATTCAGCGGCTGATCTCGACTTGCGCCAGCTGCACCTCGTGGTGGACGACTAGCCGGCTACACCGGCAAAGTGTTTCCCCAGCTTCCAAGCACAAACAGGAGCGCCGCGAAAACGAGGGCGATCCCGGCGTCGTTAATCTTCGAGAACGCACGCGTGGGATGGCTCCCGTCGGCAAGATTGCCCGAGCACCGGCGTAGGCGATAAGGGAGCCGCCCAGCACGTAGGCCGCGGTTTTCACGTCGACAGCAAACGCAAGCGCGACAATGATGCCCAACCACAGCAGACCGAGCGCGTAGACGCCCGCTGGCGGGAACTTGTTCGGTGTACGCGAATCTGAAACTACCGGGTCCCCGCTCATCAGTGCGCGAAATGTCTGGTGTGCGTGAGGTACATGGTCATGCCGGCCTCCTGTGCGAGGGCGATAACCTCGCCGTCGCGGATCGACCCGCCTGGTTGCACCACAGCTCGCACGCCATAGTCAGCCAGCACTTTCACCCCGTCTGGGAATGGGAAGAACGCATCCGATGCTGCCACGCTTCCCCGAGCACGCTCGTGGTCGGTGAGAGTGTTCGCGCGCATGGCAGCAAGTAGGCAGGCGTCCACACGGCTTACTTGCCCCATCCCGATACCGACTGTTGCGCCGCCGTCGGCAAGCAAGATCGCGTTCGACTTCACGCACCGCACTGCCCGCCAGGCAAACTCGAGGTCAGCTCGCATAGCAGGATCAGCGGGTTGGCCGGCCACGAGCTCCCAGTCGTCCAGGTTCGCGTACGCCATGTCGCGTTCCTGGATGAGCGCGCCGCCGCTAATCGGCACGACGCCGTACCGCTCATAATTCGAGCCCGTCTGAACGATCCGCAGATTCTTCTTCGTGCGCAAGATCGCGAGCGCGTCGTCGTCAAAACTTGGTGCGACAATCACTTCGGTGAAGATGGGCGCGAGCTGCTCGGCCAGTGCTGCTGTGACGGGGCGGTTCGCGGCGACGACGCCGCCGTAGGCCGACACAGGATCGCAGGCGTGGGCGCGCTCGTGTGCCTCGCGAACGTCAGCACCGATCGCAACTCCGCACGGGTTTGCGTGTTTGACGATGGCGACGGCGGGCTGCTCGTGGTCGAAGACCGCGTCGACAGCTGCCTGCGTGTCCTGATAATTGTTGAAACTCATGGCTTTACCGCCCAACAGTTGGGCGTGCGCGAGCCCGACCCCGGAGGCGTTCCGATACAACGCTGCCGGCTGATGCGGGTTTTCGCCATAGCGCAGGTCGGTTTCTTTGTGCCATGTGGTTGTAAGCGTCTGAGGAAGCGCGCATTCGTCGCCACCGGCTGCTTCACTATCGGCCACGTCTGGGTCTGCGAACCAGCGAGCGATCTGCTCGTCGTAGCTGGCCGTGAGCGCGAATGCTGCAGCGGCCAATTCGGCACGCAGGCCATCGCTGACCGTGCCGGACGCTTCCAGCTCCGCTGCCACTTGATCGTATTGACGAGGATCAGTGACGACGGCGACGTCGCGATAATTCTTCGCCGCCCCGCGAATGAGCGCCGGCCCGCCGATGTCAATCTGTTCAATACACTCGGCGTGGCTTGCCCCGCTCGCCACTGCCCCGGCGAACGGATACAGGTTGACGACGATGATATCGATCGGCTCAATACCAAGTTCGGTCATCTGCTCGCCGTGCACGTCACGCCGAGCGAGGATCCCGCCGTGAATGTGCGGATGCAAAGTCTTGACCCGTCCGTCGAAAGACTCCGGAAATCCCGTCACGTCTTCCACGAGCGTCACGTCGAATCCTGCAGATTCGATCACGCCAGCCGTTGAGCCGGTCGAGACGAGCTCGTACCCCGCGCCGGCTAACACCCGGGCGAACTCGGTGATGCCCGTCTTGTCGAATACCGAAATTAGCGCACGTTTCGCCACAATAACCTCCAACGATCACTGCGCCCAGTCTATGCCCTCGCCACCAACACAACTGCGAGGCTAGTCCTCGGCAATCGCATCCAACACGTCCAGTTTGGCGGCCTTGCGGGCCGGCAAGAACGCGGCCAGCGCGCCCACGATCAGAGCAACCACGATCACTACTCCGATCGCCTGCCACGGAATGACGTAGGTGGTGGCGACGTCGTCGGCCATAAACCGGGTGAGCCCAAGCCCTAGCGCCGTGCCGAACACGACCCCGACCAAAGTGCCAAGCAAGGTAATAATCACCGATTCTTGTAACACCATGCGCCGCACGCCCGAACGCTGCATGCCAACGGCGCGGAGCAGCCCGATTTCGCGTGTGCGATCCACCACCGACAGCGTGAGCGTATTGACGACGCCGATCACGGCGATCACCACCGACAGCGCAAGAAGCGCATACAACATGGTGAGCAGCATAGTGACCTGGCCGCCGGCAATATTCTTCATATCGCCCCGATCTGAGACAAGCCACACGTACTGGTCTTTCACCAGATCGTTAATCTCAGCTTTGATAGCTGAAACGTCAGCGCCGTCTTCGACGAACACGGCAATGAGCGGATTATGTGACTGGGCAGGCTGCAGATCTTGTGCAAGGCGCGCAGGCAACACGATCTGTGGCTGGCCGAAAGTGAGCGTGCCGGTTTCGATAATGGCACCCACTTTCACGACGACCATCCCATCTGGAGAGGTCAGCGCGATGTCGTCACCGACGCCGACGCCGATGCTCGCGGCCGTGTTATCGAACACCGCAGCTTGACCGGATTCCAACACGTCCGGTTCGCCCTCCACGAACTTCATACCCAATGACCCGATGGCCTTGGCCGACGACGCGCCCGCCATCACCGTCGCGGTACTTGGCTCCTGTGCGCTGACCGGGCTAGCTACGGCCCATCCGTTCGTCATCGACGCATCCACGGTTGCCACACCGGGGATCTTCTCGAATTCTTTCGCGATCTCCGGACCGTTTTGCACCTGCATGTGTGTGGTCACCAAAATGTCAGCAGAAATCTCCGTGTCGACGTTCTCGAAGATCGTCTTTTCTAGCGAGGCAGCCACCGAACTTCCCGCACACACGAGAGCCACGCCGATCGCGAGCGCCACCGACGTCGTGGCTGTCTTGCGCGGACTGGCAGTGAGCGAACGCGAAGCCAGAACACCAGTTGCCGGTGCGATCCTGCGAGCAATCCAGCCTGCCGCACCCGCAATCGGGTGGACGAGCGCAGGCATAACACCGATGATTCCGACAAACATAGCCGCCACACCCGGACCAAACAGCGCCGCTGTTCCGTTGACCGCACCGATGACCATGGCCACGGTGCCAGCCACGAGTAGGACGGCCGAGATTATCGTCCGCGTGGCAAGCGGTTTTTCTTTTTGTCCGCTACCTTCGCGCATCGCTTCAATTGCGGGCGTGAGCGCGGCACGCCGCGAAGGAAGCAGCGTTGCAAGCAAAGTGACAACAGTGCCAGCGATAATCGAGATGATGGCAGTTTTGCCGGTGACGAGCACCGAGCCACCCAGGGGCATGCCGACCGATTCCAGCCCGGATTTGATGAGTAGTAACAGACCTTGCCCGACAACCGCACCGATGATCGATCCGATGAGGCCAATGAGCAACGCCTGTAACATGACCGCCTGGAACACTTGCCTTGGCGAGGCACCGATCGCACGGAGCAACGCGAACTGGCGTTGGCGTTGACGCACTGAAATCGTGAACGTGTTCGTGATGATGAACGTGGAAATCGTAATCGCGATCACCACAAACACCAGCAAGAAAGTGTTGACCATGTCCAAGATTTCACCGACCGCCTCGTCGGTATCTGCCCGCGTCTGCTCTACGGTTTGGACGACGTAGTCGGCGGGTAGTTGGGCGGCGAGCCGGTCCTTGACAACCTCCCTTGTTTCCCCATCCTCAATCTTCACCGCGACCTCGGAAAACTCCTCGCCTATCCGGGCGACGAGATCGGCGTCGTCCATCAAGATCACGGAGGCGCCAGCCATCGGGGTGCCGTATTCGATAATGCCGACGACTTTTACCGCTGTCGGTTCGTCAATGACGAGGTGAACCTGGTCGCCCACTTCAATGCCTGCTCGCGTTGCGGCGGAACGTTCAATAATAATCTCGCCGGATGTTGGGGCGCGCCCGTCCACAATTAGGGCGTCGTCCGTGTCTGGCTGATACGAGTATCCCAGCCCGGGTGCCCCCGGTATGTTCGCCTGGTTCCCGTCGTCGTCATAAATGTAGGCCATCGTCTGACGCACCGGATAGGCCACTCGCACCCCATCAACGCCCGTGATCGTCTCCAGATCAGCGGAGGTTAGGTTGCCGTGAATCGGCATTGGATCGGTTGCGATCTGCGGGCCAGACACGTAGACGTCGTCGCGGAATGTAGACGTCGTCAAGTTAGAAAACGACGCCGATAGCAAGTCGCGTAACGAGAGCGTGCCGCAGAGGAATGCCACGCCGATCGTCACGGCGATGACGGACATGAGGAACCTGCCGACATGCTCCTTCGCATCACGAAGGGTAACTTTCCACACGTCTTATTCGCCTTCCTTCAACGCGTCCAAGATCTGTTCCTTCGTGGGGTTCACAATCTCGCCAGAGATCTGGCCATCGGCAAGAAAAATCACGCGATCAGCGATCGCCGCGGATTCAGGTTCGTGGGTGACCATGATGACCGTCTGCCCGTCTTCATCAACCGAGCGGCGCAAGAACTCGAGCACCTGCTGGGTAGCCGTCGAGTCGAGGTTTCCGGTGGGTTCGTCGGCGAGCACGACGGCAGGCTTGCCTACCATCGCCCTCGCGCAGGCTACGCGCTGCTGCTGACCACCCGACAGCTCGGAGGGCCGGTGGGTGAGCCGATCTTCAATTCCTAGAGAGCGCACGACGTGGTCGAAAGCTGCTTGGTCTACTTTGCGCCCGGCGATCGTTGCCGGCAGTTCGATGTTTTCCCGCGCGTTAAGAGTGGGAACCAAGTTGAACGACTGGAAGATGAATCCCACTTCGTCGCGCCGAAGTGCGGTGAGCCCCTTTTCGTTCAGATCCGTGACCCGCTTGCCTGCAAGATCAACGGTTCCCGAGGTGGCCTCTTCGAGGCCGACCACACAGTGCATGAGCGTCGATTTTCCAGAGCCAGATGGTCCCATAACAGCGGTGAGCTGGCCTTGAGCAAAATCGACGTCGACCCCGCGTAGCGCACGGACCTGCGCCTGCCCGGTGCCGAATGTTTTCGTCAAGCCGCGAACGCTAATAATTGGGTTGGTGATGGGGGAGACCTCAGTTATCGCCGCAGTTGAAAGCATGAATAGCTCCAATGATGTAGCCAATGTGTGTTTTTAAGGTTACAGTTGGTTGGTTCAGGCGGTCAATACGTCATTTATTTATTCTGCTAGTTTCTCAGGTGGTGTCATGCCGTTGAGGATGGCACGGGGTCGGTTGTTGATTTCGTCTTGTGCTTGTTGGACTTCTTCGTCGGGAAGCCGGTAGATCAAACCGATGTTGCATTCACCCCGCGAACCTACTGCAGCAAACCCTAAATCCTTAATCATTAGCTCCGCGCTTGGTGCCGGGCCCAGCCAAACCCGCCCATCCGGCAAACTGTTCACCTGCCGTTTACCGAAATATTGCCGACTCTCCTCCTTGCGTTGCTAAATTAAAAGAAAAGGTTCGGCAACGGTAACGATGAGCTAAGGGAGACTGTGGCCTCTACTCCGCGATATATTGACTCGTTCTCGGGCCGCGATCACGGACTGAACAAGTGCCCGCGATGTGGTTCGGCTGAGGTCAAGGTCGACGCCGGCACGTTCACCTGCGCATACTGCAAGAACGCGTGGACCACCCGAACGGTCGCCGAACACTCATCCACCGACGTGCGGGAACTTACCGGCATGCACATCGGGCTGGGCGCCTCCGATATTGACAAGCACGCTTCCGACCTCGTTACGGTTAAATGCCAAGGCTGCGGCGGCGAGATCGTGCTCCACACCGACAATACTCTGCAAGCCCAATGTCACTGGTGCCGCCAAACCCTGTCGATTAACCGGCAGATCCCCAACGGCATCGTGCCCGACCTCATCCTGCCCTTCCAAGTCAGCCGCAAAGATGCAATCAAGTCGATGAAACGCCACCTGCGCAGCGGTGGCATCTGGGTCGATGGGCGTTTTCGCCGCCAATTCAACAAGGACGCCGTGCGGGCAGTGTACTTGCCGTATGTCGTGGTTGATGCGAATGCAACGATCACGCTCGAAGGACGCGGGGAACGTCAGCAAGGACGCGGGATGGAAGGGTCGCGGAGGTCATACGACGTCGATAGCTATCAGGTTGGGAGAAAGTTCAACATCGCAGTCGACGATCTGGCTGTCGAATCGTCTGCCGACTACAGCGTGTACTCAGAGGGCTACCACGAAAAGCGCCCGAGCCGGTTCAACATCCTGGCCACGTCTTTTAAGACGCTCGCCGCAGCCGTAGGCGTGGGAGCCAAGGGCGCCGTCAATATTCTCAACACGCTCCAACCGTTCGATACCGAGAACGCCGTCGCTTTCGACGCGAACCTCATGCGCGGCTACACGTCCGAACGGCGCACGCGCGACGTCGACGACCTCACCGACGTCGTCCTCTGGCAAGTCAGCACCATCGGCCGCCAGCGCATCCGTCCAACCCTCGCAAACTACGACCGGGGTGTAAGTTGGGACAAGCAGCACATCGACCTCGTGGGCTCGCGCTGGTTCGCCATCTACCTGCCCGTATGGGTCTATAGCGCGCGGTTCGCCAGCTCGAAGAAAGAGCCGGAGTTGGACTACCACGTGGCCGTCAACGGACGGACCGGCAAGGTCAACGGCTCGCTGCCGGTGTCCTATCGGACCCTCATGGCGTTCAGCGGCGGCCTCACGCTGCTCGCTTTCCTGCTCGGCCTGTTCCTCACCTACCTCGGATTCTTCCGCATGCCAGGCGAAACAAAGATCCTCGGCCTGGCCGCACTGTTGTTCACGCTAGCCGCACCGCTGCTCACCATGCTGACCTCGATCACGTGGGTGTATCGGCGGACCGTGAAACTCGAAGACACACACCCATTCGAAGACGAGGCCAACGCCCAGCTGTGGGACGTCACGCACCTCGACGAATTCGACTACAACGATCCGGACGTGTGGGAAAGCAAGATCAAAGATCGCAACGACCACCAACCCCGCATGCGTATCGAAGGCACAACAATCACCAGGCACACTCCCACATGACCCATCGTGTGTGAGCCCACGAAGGCGCTAGTCGCGAACCGACAACAGAACCTCAACCAGAATTTCAACCACTACCGACACCACGAAGAGGAAAGCACATGGGATTCATCAAAGCATTCGCCGGTGCGATTGGCGGCGCGTTCGCCGACCAGTGGCTCGACTTCCTCACCCTTCCCGCCGATCTTCTGCCGACGGCGGCGCTCGCCCCGGCCGTCATGCAGGAGCAGAACGCGGGGCGTGGCTCGAACACGCGGCACTCACGCGCGATCGTGAGTAACGGCTCGCGCGTAGTGGTCCCACAGGGCTACGGCCTGGTCACGCTTATCGACGGGCGGATCACTAGCTTCATCGCCGAGCCCGGCGGATACGTGTGGAATCCCGGCGACCAAAACGCGAAGACGCTATTCGTTGACGGCCTGATCTCACCCACGCTGACGACGTCGTGGCAGCGCTTCAAGTTCGGCGGCCAGCCCGGCGCACAGCACGTGGCAATCTTCGTGAACCTCAAGGAAATCACCGGGAATCGGTTTGGTACCCAGTCGCAGATCCATTGGGACGACGCCTTCCTAGGCACGCAAGTAGGCGCGGTGGCACGCGGCACGTATACGCTGCGCATCTCCGACCCATTCCTGTTCATCACAAACCTTGTGCCGGCCACCTACCTGCAGCCCGACGCGCCGGTTTTCGATTTCACCGATTCCGACAACCCGGTGGGCGAGCAGCTCTTCACCGAGCTGGTCGGTTCCTTGGCCGCTGCTTTCTCGCGCTACTCCAACGATTCAGAACGTGCCGGGCGGATCGCGAACCTGCAGGCTGACTCTGTTGGATTTGCCCGTTCGTTGTCTGCCGCGGTTGAGGAGAACTACCACTGGACGAGCCGGTTTGGCCTTATCATCCCGTCGGTCGCGATCGCTGCTATTGAGTACGACGCCGACACGACCAAGCTACTGTCCGACGTGCGCAAGGCCGACGCTCTAGCCGGTCAACGTGGCAATGCATTCTTGCAACAGTCTGCGGCTCGGGGCGTGCAGGCCGCCGGCGAGGCCGGCGGCGGCGGGTTGGCCATGTTTGGCATGGGCGCCGGAATGGCAGGCGGGCTCGCGGCGTTGCAACAGCCCGTTGGCGGCGCTGGTGCAGCTGGTACGGCTGCTGCTGCGGCCGGTCACTCTGGTGCCGGCGCTGGTGCAGGTGGCACTGCAGGCGGCGGTGCGGGCGGCACTGCTGGTGGTACTGCGGACGGCGAAGCAACCGATCCTGTGGCCGCTTTGACCCAGGCTAAGAAGATGCTCGAGATGGAGCTCATCACCGAAGCCGACTACGAGGCCCTCAAGAAGAGGATGCTCGGGCTCTAACGCGCTGGCGCGGCGCGGGCCGCCCGGAAAGCGTGGAGGTAAGAGCACCCATGCACAAAGCGGCACCAACACAAGCAAGGTGGAGGGTAGGTTCAGGCGGTCAATGCGCTATTCATTTATTTGGGCTTTGACCTGCGTAAACGCCGCTGTGCGAGCGCTCATAAGCGAGCACCCGCACAGCGATTCTGCTGGCGCATTATCGGATGCCGCCGCCTGAGCCGCCGCCGGACGAGCCGCTTCCGCCGCCAACCGACGACGATCCGCCGCGGCCCGACGAGGAACTACTACTCGAGCTGGAGCTGCTGGTGGTGGCGTCGGTGTAGACGCTGTCCATCCTGTTGGAGAAGTAGGTTCCTGTGGCGACGGCAGTGGGCGAGATGCTGGTTTGTTGCGCGTATGCGGGGTCCGTGATGTTGAACTGTTTGGCGACTTCTTCGGCGATGCCGAGGTAGCCTGCCCAGATCATGTATGCGTCCCATAGGAGCACGTTTGAGGCTGTACGCTCGTTGAGGAGCGAGAAGTCGCGCAAATAGTTTTTGAAGCCGTCGATTTTGTTGCGCATGTCTTTTCCAGCTTGTGTGAGCGGGAATTCCTTTTTGTGTAATTGATGAAGAATACTCGTTCTTTTTTCTCGACGACCGTGCACAGTCCGAGTTCGATCTGGCGTTGGCGGGAATAATTGAATGCCGCGGTTTGCCATTTGGAGACTTCGGAGGTGTTCTTACGAGTGAATTTTTCGATTTCTTTGCGTTGTAAGATGCCGTCGTCGCGCGCGGCTCGGACGATGAAGTCCCAGTATGTGGCTTCGACGTCGGAATGCAGTTGGGGCATGTGCACGATGGCGAAGGCTGCTTCTTCGCGTTTGAACACCCATCCTGCTTCGTGTTGCACTTCGCGAAGTGCGCCTTCGTGAATCCACTTGAGTAATAGTGCGGTGGCGAGGTCTGGTAGCGCATAGCCGCGCAGGGTATAGATGTCTGTGATCGGGCCGTTGTAAGGGACTTCTCGCCAATACTCGCTTTCGGCTCTGGGGGTTCTTGGCCCACTGTGAACATACTCTGCCGACTTTGAGCGTTTCGGCCGAATCGCGCGCAAAAACGCCACCAAGAAGGCCCTGCCCACATAGCCGAGGATCCCGAAGATTGCAACCGCTCCAATCACTGTGATGGCCTTGGAAAAGAGGTCGTTGGTATCCCCATTAAGAGGGTTTGAGTCTTCCCAATCGGAGCCCTCTTTCGCGCGCTTTATTAATGACTCGGTGTCTTCGGGCCGATTGACGTTGGATGTGAAGAGAGGTTCGGGGAAGATGGCGAGCATCGTCATGTGGTTGTTGGATGTGATCGGCTTGGATGTGGCTAACCGTAGCGAGTTGGTAGTGATTACCGATTCGCCTTCGTATCCGAATCCCCATATTCGCGTGTTTTCGTGCGTATGCGTGACTCCCACGGTGTTGCGCAGCGAGATACTGACGAATTTTGTATCGGTCATGTTTCGCGGCAGGAACTGCCAGAAGACTGTTTGGGCGCCGTCGGAGAGCGTGTAGACGAAGTTGGTGACGGTGTACGTCATAACAGCTGTGTGGCGGCCGTATTCTCCGAAGCCGAAGCTTAGTTCGTAACCGTCACCCGTGTCGACGACGCCGGACTTGCCTGCCTTTTCTCGACGGCTTGCGTTCACGTCCCAGTCACCGATGTCGGTGAGTGGCTGGCCGTCGAGCACGACGGAGAAGCTGTGGACGTCAGAGTCACGCAGGTTGCCGAACGATATGTAGTGCTCGGTACCTTCCGTGGCTTCGAACGTGCGCGTGTCGGTAATGATGGCTGAGCCGTCTGCTTGGATTTCGGCGTCGATGTCGATCGTGTAGATCTCGGACGCTCCTGCTACGGGAGCGGTTGTGATGATGAGGAACGCGGCTACGAGGGCCGCCCACAGTGCTCTCATAACCAGGACACTGCTCTCAAGACCAGGTGGGCATTTCGGCTTTGCCGGGCTGGTTTGCGAAGTATTCTTCGCGGCGGAAGCCGAACAGTGCTCCGACGATCATGGATGGGAACTGTGACCGGTAGCGGTTAAGCTTGGTGACCGTGTCGTTGTACATCATGCGCGAGTAGCGGACGTTGTCTTCATACTTTTGCACCGCGCTCATAGCCGAGGAGTAGGTTTCTGACGCGCGTAGCTCCGGGTAGTTTTCGGCGAGCGCGTTTTCTTCATCGAGAGCTGTATCGAGCATCTCTTGAAGCGTTTCACGATATCGGTCGACACCCCCGAAACTTTCAATTTTCAACTCATCACGTGTCAATGCCCGGTACGAGCATAGGGAGATTAGTAACAGAAGTGGGAGAGCGTTGGGTCTCCGTGGCCTGGGCTGGATTAAATAGACCATGCGATTTGAGCGTGTCTTCCGTGACAGCCCCTGTTGGGCAGGAAGACTGGTAATCATGAAGAAATTCT
>NZ_FNAU01000001.1 GCF_900102025.1 Actinobaculum suis
CCAGGCCCCAGACACCTTCGAAAAACACGCGTCAGCTACACTTGACCTTGCAGCATAAACACCACCCCCATGTCCACTTTCCGGGGGTCGGGCCCTATCGTCTTCCACATTGCGACCCACCTTGAGCTTAATCAGCTTGAAGCCCTTTTCCTGCGTTTCTTCTTTGCACAGGGAAACCATCTTCTCATCCGAGTATCCGAGCCAGCCGGCCGCGGTAGAATACCCGGGGTAACCATTGCGGAGCAGATTATCAATCCGCTCTTCCTTGCCGCGCTGCCCATCGGTAAGGAACTCAATAGCTTCTTCCGGCCGTAACGCATCCGAAAGATAACGGAAATCAAGGGTAGCTACCAGTTCTTCTGGCTCCATGTCTGCAAGCAAACGCCAGAGCGGCTTCCCAGCGCGTTTAGCTTTAATATCCCAAAGCGCGGAAAGCAAAGCGCCAATTGCCATGTGGGAGACGCCCTTTTCCGGGCCCAGCCAGCGTAGTTGTGAATCGCCGACCAACAGATCCCAAGCCCGGCGCATATTATCGAGCAAGTCTTCTGTATTCTGCCCGAGCAAGTTGTGCGCCATGGAATCGATCGCCGCGCACACCACATCATTACCGCGGCCAATGGTAAATACGAACCCTACTCCCGTAATGCCATCATCTGCATCCGTTTTCACTTCCACATATGCAGAAGAGTAATCCGGATCCGGATTCATAGCGTCCGAACCGGAAAGAGTGGCGGAAGTGGGGAAACGAAAATCATATGTTTTGATACTTACAATCTTGCTCATATAAGCCCCTTTGCTGTGTTCCTGGCAATGCATAAGCACAATGGAATAAACTCCACATCGGGTTATCCCATGTATTGGATACTATTCCCAAAATAATCAAATCGCAATAGAACTATCGTCTCGAACCGTATACGATTTCCGAATCCGCACTTTTATCCTGCAATTTTGCAAATGAACAGGCCTTGTTTACAAGCCTTCCGCCAGGATGAACACACCTCCCGGCTATTGCCATTCGCACGCGAAATCCCAATTGTTGACCCACAATCTCACGAGTTGAGAAATCACTACTTTGGTCCGTCGATTTTCTATGCGGGTGCTAGCTACCATGAAAGTGCGCGTGGTGAAAACGTGTGCGGTGCGCACAGCGGCGTCGTCCGTACTTATTCACCGCACACGCGTGCGCATACGTAAGCACCACCGCAAAGACACACCGTAAAACACTCAAGCGGAGGATAAACCTACTATGACGTACCGAATGATTCTCAATCAGACGGCCTATTTCGGCCGGGGCGCTCTCGATAATCTGGTTCCTGAACTGGAGCGGCGCGGTTTCCAGAAGGCACTCGTGGTGACGGACAAGGGAGTGGAAGAAGCAGGGATTTTGGCCCAGCTCACCACGAAACTGGAAGCCGCGAATTTTGCTTACGCCGTGTTTGTGGACGTGGTTCCTAATCCCCCGGTCGAAAATGTGCAGGCCGGAGTGGAGGCTTTACACGCTGCCCAGGCCGATGTAATCATCGGCATCGGTGGTGGTTCCCCGCAAGATACCGCGAAGGCGATCGGCATTATTGGTGCCAATCCGGAGTTTTCCGACGTGGTCTCGCTGGAAGGAACGGCCGCCACGAAAAATCCGGCAATTCCGATTATTGGTATCCCCACGACGGCTGGCACTGCCTCGGAAGTCACGATCAACTACGTGATTACGGATACCGCGAAGCAGCGCAAGTTTGTGTGCGTTGACCCGCATGATATTCCGGTAATGGCGATTGTGGATCCGGATCTGATGGACGGTATGCCCCGCTCCTTGAAGGTCGCTACCGGTTTGGATGCTCTCACCCACGCGATCGAAGGTTTCGTTACGCCCGGTGCTTGGGAGCTTTCCGACGCCGTTCACGAAAAGGCTTTCCGCATGATTGCCAAGAATTTGCAGCCGGCCGCTGACGGTGATTCGCAGGCCTTAGAAAAGATGGCTTACGCTTCTTATATCGCCGGTATGGGGTATTCAAATGTAGGCCTGGGCTTGGTGCACGGCATGGCCCATCCTTTGGGTGGGCGTTACGATGCGCCGCATGGCGTGGCAAACGGGATTCTATTGGCCCCGGTAATGGCTTATAACCAGGAGTACACGGGTGAAAAGTATCGGGATATTGCTGATGCTTTCGGAGTTGCCGATGCTTATTCGCGTCCTTTGGAAACCGTACGGGAGGAAGCTGTTAGTGCGGTAGCGAACTTGACGAAGGCGCTGGGTAATCCCACCAAGATTTCGGAAGTGGGAGTAACCGAAGCGGGACTCGATGATTTGGCCGCAGACGCCTATGCGGACGTTTGCACGCCTGGCAATCCCCGCCCCGCCACTTTGGAAGATATTCGCGCGATCTACGCATCCCTCTTGTAAACATTTCCCGCTCGGAAGCGCCTGCCTCGCAAGTATTCCTTGCCTGCCAGGCGCTTTTTGCTGGCAATTATCGGGAAACGCATAAAGTTTATTGCCAGGTGAGTTTGGCGTACGTGCAGGCCCTATTAGTTCCGAGCAGGCTCGATTAGTTACGTGCACGCCCGGTACTTTTATCCCACGCGGTGCAGCCAGCGGATCGGTGCGCCCGCCCCGGCATAACGGAAGGGTTCGAGTTCATCGTCCCAGGCCTGGCCGAGCGCAAGGTCTAGGCGACGCCGCAGTTCTATCGGATCATTACCGGCTTCTTCAATTGCGGCTCGCACCCGGTTTTCCGGGATCACTACATTGCCCGCCAAATCTGTTTGGGCATAGAAAATACCGAGACCGGGTGTGGCACTCCACCTTCCGCCCTCGGAAATCCCAGTTCCATCTTCGGTGATCTCATAACGCAAGTGCTCCCACCCGTTCAGGGCGGAAGCGAGCACCGCGCCGGTACCGATCTCCCCCGTCCAGGGAACCTCCGACCGGCTCATATTGGGTAGCGCCGGTTGCTTCGTCCACTCGAAGTGGGGCTCGTAACCGAGCACAGAAGCAACCGCCCATTCAACATGCGGTTGAACGGCCGGAGTTACCGAATGAATGAATATGACGCCTCGTGTGACGTGTTTTTCAGCCATTGTTACCTCCTGCGTCTGGGTGGCTTTCCCCTTGCTACCCGACCTGCAGGAATGCATATGGCACTGCTGGTTTTTTACTATACCGGCGCAACCGCATTATGGAACAGGCCCTTTGGCCGTTCTTTACGGCAACCTAAAAGATGTGCCTTAAATTTAAAAAGGCCCCAGTACTGCCGGCCCGGAGACCCGCCGCAGCACATAGGGCCAAGGTAAGCCTTAAAGAATCAACTCGCGAATTTCCCGCATCGCCCGTTTCCGAACTTCTTTAGAAAGCCGATCAATATAGATGTGCCCATCTAAATGGTCCACTTCATGCTGGATGCAGCGGCCCATGAGTCCTTCGCCTTCTACGATCTTTTTCTTTCCGTCTAGATCGATCCCCTCCGCCCGGGCATACCAAGCGCGCTTCGTGGGGAAATATAGCCCGGGTACCGAAAGGCACCCTTCATCGCCATCTTGGAATTCATCCTCGGAAAGGGCGACGATCCGCGGATTGAGAATATAGTCAATCTCGCCGTCAATATTCCAGGAAAAAGCCCGAAGGGAAACACCGATCTGGTTTGCCGCGAGCCCGGCACGTCCGTCGTCGTCAACGTTTTCTAGCAGATCTTCCACCAGCTGCTTTACCCCCGCATCAATCTCGCGAATTTCTTCGCACGGGGTACGCAGGACGGGATCGCCGATCACTCGAATTTCACGAAAAGCCATGCATCTATTCTTCCACACCCGCGCCCGCGATCCAGGTGCAGGCCACAGTGGTCTGCCTATCTTCCTGGCAGCGCTCCCCAGTCCTGGCAGCACTCCCCAGTCTTGGTAGCACTCCTCCTCTTGGCAGCACTTCCTCCTCTTGGCAGCAGTCTCACCTTTCCGGCGGCGCTTTATTTTCTTCGACGCCGCTAGCCGGGAGTCACCTGCTCAGTAACGCTGCGCGGCGGGAAGCTCTTGTGGCTAAACTGGTTTAGCCGGGCACGATTCTTAGGCCGATCGGCTAAATCTGGTAGCCAGCGAGCTGGGGTTCCACAGATATAGATCGGCCCCGGTTTAAATTCGGCCGCGGCTTAGATTCGGCCCCGGTTTAAATTCGGCCCCGGTTTAAATTCGGCCCCGGTTTAAATTCGGCCGCGGTTTAAATTCGGCCCCGGTTTAAATATGGCCCGGGTTATTAGCACCCGGGCCGTTACTCTATACGGGGATACGGCTCGCAAATTGATGAGCACGAGCCTCTCTACGCCGTTTTTTGAATTCCTGTTTTCCGGCGGGGTATTAGGATCCCGGCGGAAAGCAGCAAGCTAGGAAATTGCGCTGGTGAGAGCGCTATTCTGCGGAGCCCGCCGCATCGCTGTGGCGGCTCTGCTTCGATGAGAATGTGTTGTCCATAAAGGAGTAGAGCACATCGCGCACTTCGTCCGTGCGTTCGGGAGATTCCTCCACGATGGTGAGCGCATTGACCAGCAGACCGGAAATCAATCGCACTACCAGCTCCGGATCGCCTTCTACTGAAATCACATGCTCGCGCTGCGCGGCCCGCACGATTGCCACGGCGGTACCGTAGAGTCGGCGCACCGCCGGAAAGTCCCGCAAATTCGGATTAGTACGCAAATTCGCGAGTGCTACCGAGTAGATCTTCTTGGCAAGAGCATCGGCAGCATAGGAATCAAACAGAAGATCCACCATCTGGCGGAGCCGGTTTGAGACCTTTTCTTCCTCGTTAAAAGCAATATGATCCAATTGTTGGGACAAAGACAGATGGTCTGCCGCAACCCGTGCGAACAGTTCCGCTTTATCCGAAACATAGTTATACAAAGTATTGCGTGCTATGCCTGCGTTCTTCGCGACGTCACCCATGGTGATCCGCGTGTATGGCTCCTCCAGGAGAAGTTGCTCAAACGCGGACTTGATTCGACTCCAAATTAGTTTACGATGTTCCTCCACCGTCGGTGCCTGGATTTTTGGCATCGGTCTCATCCCTCCGCTAAATGACCTGTATCGAAATGTCTTTTGGCGTGAGCCCGTTGGGGCTGCTTACTAAACATCTTCGTCAGCTCAGCATACCCGTAGCAGAGTTATCACAATCGGTATTAGATCACCGCTCGCAATCCGCCCTTGACCCCCTACCAAAGTTCTAGCGTACACGTTAATGAGTGTTTTGCGGCCATTTTGCGCCATTCGTTAACTGATCTTTCAACTGAAGGCGATCTAACTAATTGGTTAAATCTCACTTTTTGCGACACGCCGTCTTCCGCAAGAGGAAGTCGCTTTGCCGCTTATTTACCCCATTTCCTCCCACTATCTCATATCTGTGGAGCATAAAATGCGGCGCATGAAAACTATCATAGCGCCGCCACAATTATGTACATCGCCCCTGCTAATTGATGCTATTAGGGGTGTTGTTTAGCTGTTTCTTGCGCATTGAGTTCAGAAATGATGGATGGTACTTGCCGTAAATGCGTGATCACATAATCCGCTTTTTCTAGGTATTCCTGCCCGCCCATCCCGAGGTCGAAGCCGATTGCCGCGCGCGTAGATTGTGCATATTCAATATCGACGGCCGAATCGCCCACGTACACCACCTCCTGTGCAGACAGCGCAAAACTTTCGCAAAACGCGTTTAGGGAAGCCGTGTGGGGCTTGGCCGGGAAACGATCCGCCGCACCAATAAAAGAAAAGTAAGGTGCCAAACCGGTTTCCTCCAGAATTTGTTTAGTTGCCTCGTGGTGATCATTCGTCACCACCCCCAATACGTAACCTTGGCCGGCAAGTTCCCTGACTACCTCAGTGGCCCCATCCATAAGCCGATCCACAATATTCTCTTCCAGTGCGGCCCGCCGATAATGGTCATCTACGTATTGCACAGTTTGCTCGAACGAGCGCCCTAAGAGTGGGGCGAGGCAGGCCGCCTGCTCGCCAATCGATCCGGCCACAATCAGGGAGTTGAGTTGTAAACGCCCGCCCACAAATCCCATCTTTTCTCGGAAGCTTGTTGCCTCCGTTTCATTTAGCCCTGCCTGGGCGATCGCCTCCTCCACAAGTTGCCGCGCTGGCTCTTCAATCGTGAGTTCCAGCAGCGTTCCATCTTTGTCAAAAAGCACACCCTTAATCACGGGCATCCCTTCCTTATCTGTTTTAGTAGCGTTTCCTGCGTGCCTGCGGCAATTTGTTTACAGCTTTGCGTGCCTGCCACTCTCGGTCTAGTACCGCGCCTACCACTGCGTGATGTCCCGGCGTTTCTGGAATTGTTGTTTCGTACCGTGCCGGTTCGCTAATTCCGCGTATATTGCGGCAAGGTCAACTCCCTGGTAGCGCAAAAGCACCAGCAAGTGATACAAAACATCGGCGGTTTCATTAACGAGTTCTGCGCGGTTTTGATTCTTTGCCGCCAGAATCACTTCTGTACTTTCTTCGCCAAATTTTTTGAGAATCTTATCCAGCCCTTCGCTCACAAGGTATTGCGTGTAGGAACCTTCCCGGGGGTGGGCGAAACGTTGTTCCACGGTTTCTTCCAAAGTTCCAATCTCGAAATACTCCTGTTCGAAACAGGAAACGGTGCCTTGATGGCAGGCGGGGCCGGCAGCTTCCACGCGTACAAGTAACGTATCGGCGTCGCAATCCACCGCAATACTTCGCACCCGCAACACATTCCCCGAAGTCTCGCCCTTCATCCACAGGGTCTGCCGCGAGCGCGAATAGAACCAGCACCGCCCTTCAGCTAGCGTGCGCCGATAAGATTCGGCGTTCATATAACCCACCATGAGTACTTCGTTCGTGCGGTTATCTTGTACGACGGCGGGGAGCAGTCCGTTTCCGCGCGAGAAATCGGGTTCACGAGTGGGGCGTAAACCGGCCCGCGGCTCACCCCCGGTTTCGATTCCGGCCTGCGCAAGCGCAGCTTTGAGCGCGGCAATATCAATGCTTCCGTTGTGGAAGACGGAAGCGCCCAGGCCAGCTTGGCATTGCGTCTTGGTGAACAGGTCCACGAAATCTGCAATGGAACCAGCCCCACCCGAGGCAATAATCGGTACCGCAAGCTCGCGCGAGACTTGCCCTAAAAACTCCAGGTCAAAACCATTTTTCGTGCCGTCGTGGGAGATGGAAGTAACGAGCAGTTCGCCGGCGCCTAAGTACTCGCATTGCCGGCACCAAGCACGAGCAGAGATTTGGGTCGGTTTCGTCCCTCCCCCGAGGTATACCACCGGTTCCGCGCCGCTTGCCCTTGCTACACCACTCACGTTTCCTGTGCCACTCACGTCACCTGTATCGCTCACGTCACCTGCGTCGCTCACGTCACCTGCGTCGCTCACGTCACCTGCAGCGCTCACGTCACCTGCGCCGCTCGAGTTTTCCTCGCCCCTACTGTCTGTATTTGCCGCGGGATTTGCGGAAGTTGCGGGGCGTGGTGCCGGGCCGACGTCGATCGCTACCACCACGCGTTCTTTGCCGAAGTGGCGGGAGATTTCGGTAATGAGGGCCGGGTTGCGCAGCGCCGCCGAACCGATGGAGACCTTATCGGCTCCGGCGTCTAGCACTGCGGCCGCATCGGTAAGGCTTTGGATTCCGCCGCCCACGATAAGTGGGATGGAGATAGCCGCGCGAATAGCGCGAATTGTTTCCAGGGCGAAGGGGTGGCCGTCCCGAGATTTCGTGATGTCAAGGAATACGAGTTCATCAGCTCCAGCCGCGGCATAGCGGCGGGCAAGTTCTACCGGATCGCCTTGGTCTTGCAGGTTTTGAAATTGTATACCTTTGACTACTCGGCCAGCCTCATAATCCAGGCAGGGAACAATCTTTCTTTTCACGCTAATACCTCTTGTGCCTTGTACGTTCGGGACTCGAGTGCTTCAGTACGCCGAGTACTTCAAGTACGTCGAGTACTTTGAGTGCTTCTTCTACTCTCGGTTTCCGTATGCGGGAGCCGATGGTGGTTTGTAGAACTATTGGGAACTTCGGGAACTGTTGCTATTTTTTGAGAAACGGCCCGTGGCTTCGGGAACCGCAGATGGCTTCGGGAACCGCTGATGGTTTCGGGAACCGCTAATGGTTTCGGAAGCTGCTAGTGGTTTACAAATCCGCCGGTAGTTCAGAAAACTGCGCAGAGAAATGCGCTAGCGGATTTCGCGCCAAAACTCTTTGCTATGCGCGGCTTTTCCTACAATGGCCTGGCCTATTCCGGCCTCCGCTAGAGATTCCAGGTCGGCACGGCTACGCACTCCCCCGGAGGCAACCACCGGCAGGTCGGTGAGTTTTTGCAAGGCGGCGGTACGTTCCACATTTGGTCCGCTTTCCATCCCGTCCCGAGCAATATCCGTATAGATAATCCCGGCCAAATCTAGATTTTCAACGAGCGGCAAATAGCTCTCAAAAGTGTGTGCAGAAGCTTGCGTCCACCCGTTTATGTAGAGCCGGTTTTCCCGCGCATCCAAGCCGAGGAAGATCCGGCCCGGATAAGTTTTGACCATGGCAGCCAACCATTTAGGGTCAGTGATCGCCCGCGTTCCCACAATGAAATAGGAAACGCCAGCCTGCGCGTAATACTCCAGGTCTGCCGCGCTGCGTAGCCCGCCCCCGATCTGCAATGGCAACGTAGACTGCGCGGCCAGGTCAGCAATGAACTGAGCTTGCTGCGGGCTGCGTTCGCGTGCCCCTATTAGATCCACCACGTGGATCCGAGTTACCTGCGAAAACTGAGAGTAAAAGGCTAGGGCTTGCCGCGGCTGGAGCGCCATTTCCTGGCTGGTCTCATAATCGCCTTGGCGTAGCCGTACCGATTTACCATCAATAACATCAATAGCAGGGATAATCTGGATCATTGGATCACACCCTTTGAAGACGGCACCCCGCCACTCGCCGGTGCCAGCGCAATTTTTAAGGCTCGGGCAAAAGCTTTGAAAATCGCTTCGATTTCGTGGTGGGTATTTCCCGTTTTGAGGAGGTCAATGTGGAGCGTCAGGCGCGCGTTAATCGCCAGCGCGTAAAAGAACTCGCGCACTAGTTCAGTGGCGAATTGGCCCACGGTATCGCGGGAGAACTCGGCATCCATGGCCAGATAGGGCCGGCCCGAAAGATCAATCACCACGCGGGCCAAGCATTCATCCATAGGCATGTAGAAGCTGCCATAGCGCTGATAGGAGCCGCGATCTTTGTAGATTTGCCGAATTAGTTCGCCCATCACGATTCCGATATCTTCCACGGTGTGATGCCCATCGACCTCCAGATCGCCATCGGCTTGGACGTCCAGATAAGTTTGCGAGTGGAAAGCGAAAAGAGTGAGCATGTGGTTAAAGAAACCAATGCCGGTGTTGATTTTTGACTCTTGGAAATCCCGGTTCAGGTCAATCGTCACCTGAATTTTTGTTTCCAAAGTATTGCGTTCTTGGTAGTAAACGCCCGGCGACGGCGTACCGGTTGCGCGCGTGCCGGTTGCGGACGCCCGAGTTACTGACGCGCCGGTTTCGGGCGTGCCTGCGGCGGATGTGCCTGCTGCGGATGTGTTGGCGGCAGGCGTGGTGGCTGTTTTCTCGCTCATGTTTTTTCTCCTTCTGGTAGGGCGGACAGTTAGCTAGTAGTTACTGGAAAGCCCGGTTGGGACTGTGTGGTTAGGGGTAGCTGCCGAGCTACAGCTACCGGCTTGTATTCTGAGAAACGGGTTGTATTGCCGCATATTGGTTTTATTCGCAAGTGTTACGCCACGTGGCAAGTGCAGTTTCTAAGGCCGGATATTCTTCTAGACGGATCACGGAATAGCGGGCATACCCCGCCAACAGAGGATCTTCACCGTAAGTGCGGCCCCGGAAACCCTGAGCGGCCAAAAAGTTTGCTAGTTCTCCGGCCCGCGGCCCGCCAGTAAGCACGTAATTGGCCTGCGTAGGAAACACTTTGACCAGGTCTGCTACCTTTTGGAAGGCCTCTTTGAGCCGGGTTTGGCTGGCTCGTTGATAGTCCACAAACTCGCGTACTCGCCCCGGGTCTTCAAAAAATCCGGCCGCTAGATTTAAGACCAGCGAGTTCACCGGATAAGGATGGTTTACCCGGCAGATACGCTGGAAAGCTTGGCCGCGGCCCAACGCGATCCCCAGCCGCAAGCCCGCCATGCCATAAACCTTAGAAAGCGTGCGCAAATAGATCACATTCGCATCCCTAGGCCGGCGGTATTCGGCCGCGAATTCCACATAGCATTCGTCGATTACTAACCACCCGCCTTGCGCGGCCATACTTTGTGCCAGGTTTTCTAGTTCATCCGCCGAATACACCGCACCGGTAGGGTTATGCGGGTAGGAAATAATCGCTAGCGAAGGGCGCTTCCGGGCTATCACCTCTTGCATATCCGCAATTTTGCAGGCCAAGTTTTCACGGGCAGGTACCGGATAGTAGGCCCGGCCTAAATCCTCGCAATACTGCTGGTACATGCCAAAATCCGGGGCAAAGAACACCACGCCTTGCCCGCCCAGCGTCAAAATAACTTTCTGGATCCACTCATCGGAACCATTGGCAAGTTCCATACCGGCCGGATCAAGCTCGTAGTAGGCCGCATAGGCCGCTTTGAAACGCTCTGCTTGGCCCTGCGGATAGGCCTGCACGGGAGTTTCCCGCGCGGCCCGCAAAAAATCTTCTGCCGTAAAAGGGCTTACGGGAGAAGTATTCCTATCCATAGAAATCACGGAAAACCACCTACGCTACTGTGTTGTCAACTTACCGTGGCAAGCGCGCCTACTGCGCGGTTTCTGCGGCTTGCGCAGCTACTGCGGCTTCTGCTGCTTCTGCGGCAGCCCGCTTTTCACGGATTGCCAGAGATGCTTTGTGGGCGAATAGGCCCTCTTCCCGGGCGATCCGTTTGGCAGCCGGAGCAATATCGGCATAGGTGCTAGCGCCGAGCTGAATTACCGCGTGGCCGTGCAAATAAGAATTCACATTCAAACCGTTAGAGAATCGGGCTGCACTCGCCGTAGGTAGTACGTGGGAAGGCCCGGCAATATAGTCACCGATTGCCACCGGTGCATAAGGCCCCACAAAAATCGCCCCGGCGTAGGTGATCGCGTCCGCAATTTCTGCGGCGTCTTCCGGCGCGACCAGCACGGAGACGTGCTCGGCCGCGATTCGGTTTGCCACTTCCAGCAAGTTTTCCCGGCTGTCTACCACCGTGTAGTGGCAGTTTTCCAAAGAGGCAGCAATAATCTGCGCCCGTTTTTGCCCGCCGACCAAATCCGCGATGCGCGCGCTCACTTTAGCGGCAAAATCGGCAGATTCGCTGAGCAGATACGTGCGGGCATCCACATCGTGTTCGGCTTGCGCCAGAATTTCATAGGCGACGTCGTCGACCTGCGCGTTCCCATCGGTATACACCAGCACTTCCGAAGGGCCGGCCACGGAATCTATACCTACCTCCCCGTAAACGATGCGTTTCGCCGCCGCCACGTAGGCGTTACCGGGACCCACAATCATGTCCACCTTGGGAATAGTTTGAGTACCGTAAGCTAGGGCGCCGATAGCCTGCGCGCCGCCCAGCCGGTAAACATTTTTGATACCCAAAAAGTACAGCGTGGCAAAAGTTATGTTATTCGTATCGAACATTGGGGTAACCGCATAAAACTCTTTTACTCCGGCTACTTGGGCGGCTACTACCGTCATGAGCACGCTGGAGGGGTACAGGGCGGTACCACCCGGAATATAGAGTCCCACGCGTTGCACCGGGTTAAGTACATAGGAAATCTCCCCCAGATCCTTATTCTTTTCCCGGATCTGCTGCTCATAGTTTTCGATGCGGTTACGCACCAATACCATGGCTTCTTGTAATTCCGGTTCTAGCCCCTCCCACGAAGCTTGCAACTGGGCTTCCGGAACCAAGAAATCCGCTACTTCTTCCCCGTCAAAACGGCTCGTATATTCGCGTAAGGCCGCATCCCCGCGCTTTTTTACGTCCTCCAAAATGGCCAGGGTATTAGACATTACTTCCAGATCGGTGGCCGAACCGGTGGCCTGATACTGGGCTAAAAATTCTGCCGCGTTCATCCGATTACTCCTAACTGGTTCATGAACTCGTAAATCTCATCTTCTTTTGTGTAATAGGTGCGTTTATTCGCTACGAGGCAGACGGTGGAAGTCATGATCGTTTCGTATTCGATCAACCCGTTCATTTTTAGGGTGGCGCCGGAGTCCACAATGTCTACAATGCCGTCTGCCAGGCCCAGAATTGGGGCCAGTTCTACCGAACCGCTCAGATGAATAATCTGCACCTCTTGGCGCTGATTCAAAAAGTATTGGGAAGCCAAATGATCATAGGAAGTGGCTATGCGGCGAAATTCTTCTACGCCGGGCGGGCCGGCCAGGCTCAGGCGGCACCTACCAAAAGGCAGCTCTAGCACATTGAGCACGTCGTAGCGTTTTTCGCTAATCCGATCCAACCCGGTAATCCCCAAATCTGCCACCGCGTTTTCAACGTACGTCGGCACATCTGATGCCTTAGCGAACAAGAATCGCACCGGCCCGACCTGTACGTATAAGGCCCGGTCCGGGTTTTCTAGAGCCTGCCGGTAGGCGTCTAAACCCTGCGCCTCCAAAAAGGCGAGGAAACTTTTCAAAAGCCGGCCTTTCGATAATGCGACCGTAATCATCGTGTGCCTCCCGGTTACTGTGCCTGCGTATTGGCGTCCGTGCTTGGGGCCGAGCTTGCGGTAGCGCGGGCGGTTGCGCGGGCGGGCCCGTGCAAACCTGTGCTTGCACTGGTATTCGCCGGCGAATTTGCTGGCAGTACCGCCGCTTTGGCAAGCGCGCCCAGTGAAATTCCGATCCCAAAACCGTCCCGATAGGAACCGCCACTCATGAGAACTTCCGCTTGCGGCCCAATTACTTGGAAGAAGAACCCGTTGTAATACTTTTGCGGCGGCCGGAAAGACAAATCCAGTACCACTCTTTCCGTATCTACCCGCAAAGCATCCCGTAGCTTCTCCAACCAAGCAAGGGCCGGGCTTTCCGGAAAGTCCGTGCGAATCTGCGCAAACTGTTCGCTCACTTTGCCTTTGAGTACGCGCGTAAGTGGGTGATCCCAGCCCAGGGAAGCCGCCAGCCGGGAAAGGTTCTTCTCATAAACCAAGGCGGCGGTTTCTTTCCCTAAACCAGAGCTTTCCAAGTACAGGTTGAGGAGTGATTCGTCATTGACCACCACCAGATCCAGGTTCTGCCCGGTCCACTCTTTGAGGAAATCGACGTGCCAACGCAGGCAGGGATAAATATCCTCCGGCGCGGGTGCATACAGCTCCACCCCGGCCTGGTTATACGAACCCGTGCCGCGGACCACCGGCCCCACGTATCCCACGCGGCTACTGCGCATGCGGTACCGCTGCCGATATTTTATGAGCGACCACGTCCAGTCACTGCGCAGCGAATACAGGCGCCCGCTTTGTGCGTAGACCACAGTAGAAGGATGGTAAAGCTTATCTTCCTCATGGTAGGGCTCCACTAGGTTGAGGTTCATGAGTTCATATCCCTCACCTTCCAGCCGCGCCGCGTAAGCTGCCATGAGCTCCTGTTCGCGTCTGAGTGCCTGCATGATTTTCACCTCTTTCCTTCCCCGCGGTTCCTATGCCGCGTACCGTTACACCGAAGCTATGCTCTAATCTCGTACCGCTCTAGCGCTTCACCTCGCTAAAGCGTTAGGGGTTACGTTACCGGCCCTGTACCGGAAACGCAAACCCCATTCGCCGGTATCCTGTATCGGAGAGCTCACATTTCGGTGACGACGACGCCGAATGTAAGCGGGCATGGACAATACTTTTGGCAGACCAGTTGACAGACCAGTTGACAGACCAGTTGACAGACCAGTGAGAAATGAAGTGGATCGATGAACAATGACAAGTTACGCGACGATGAGCTCGATAAGCTCTTCGCCGGAATCCTCAGCCTGAAAAACATTGAAGAGTGCTACCAGTTCTTTGATGACCTGTGCACAATCAACGAGATCCTCTCCATGAAGCAGCGCTTCCAGGTAGCAATCGCCTTGGACCAACGCAAAACCTACACCCACATCGAAAAAACTACCGGGGCCTCTTCTTCCACCATTTCCCGGGTAAACAGATGCTTGGAATACGGATCTAACGGCTACCGGACGGTAATCTCCCGCTTGAAAGAAGAAGGTACTTTGCCGTAAAGAGAGGCTGGCCTGGCCGCGGCTGCTAAACGCCCGCGGCCGCCTATTACCTTTTGGCCCCATTTTGCGGGTTAAAACATTTTCCCCGGAAGCACTCTTCGAGGTGTTTCCGGGGTTTTATTTGGCTCCCGCAGCTGGATTCGAACCAGCAACCCTCCGATTAACAGTCGGATGCTCTGCCGTTGAGCTATGCGGGATCGCAACGAGTAATTACTCTAGCAGGGGTGGCCGAAAAAACCAAACCGGCAATTCCGGCCCGCATCACCCCTCCCCGCTTCGAGGCCCCTTTTCTAACACCCCGATTTTTCGCCGCGTTTTAGCCATATCGAGCCGGCCCAGGGAAGCTATCCCCGCTCGCACTCGCCTGCACCGCATACGAGTAGAGAGAAAGGTCACCCCCAAGAGCGGCGGAATCAATGTGCTCGCGTAGCATGCGTCCGGCAAAGAAAAGCAAGACCATCAAAACTAGTCCAAACACGAAGGCGATCAGCAGCCGCATGCGCATTACGTGCTTCATCTCTTCAATTTCCTCCGGGGTCATACTCGATTCTGTTTTCTCTTCCGCCTGTTTATCACCCGCCGGTTTATCGCCAAATTCTTGCATGGCTGGGGCTTGCGCCGCTTCGGGAGACATAAGCGGCGTACGCTCTTTTTTCTTTCCAGGTTTTTCGCACATATGGTCAGCATAGCCCGCTTAGACGAGGACAAATTTGGACCTTGCAAACTTCGCCAAATGCAATACCTCGACCCAAGCTTTCAACACTCCCCTAAGGTAGTCCTAGTCGATTTTCTGTACACAACGAGGAATTATGTTCGAATTTGTATCACTATCGGAAGAGGCCTATGCCAACGCAGTTACCAGCCAGGTAAGCCGCGGGTCCTACCGTTTTCTGCTCCCGCAACTTCCCGAATACGGGCAGGTGATGAGCCGTCACGATGAGAAACAGATCGAATACCTTGCGGTACGCGAAAGAGGCTCGGCCGAATCGGCTAACCCGGCTACCGGTGCGCACGGCGAAATTGTGGCTACTGCCCTGGTGTACTACCAACCCTGGCGCAAGCTTTTCCGGCGCGCCATAATCACTTACGGCCCGGTACTTGATTGGGATAATGAACCTCTGGTGCGCTTCTTCTTTACGGAACTGGAAAAGCATTTTTCCGCGCGCAAGAATGTGGTGAGTTTACGCATAAATCCGCCGGTTGCCAAAGCTTACTATGAAGACATTGAAAAGACTGCGGAGAGCGAGCAAGGCCAGGCCGTCCACAATTTCCTCACCTCCCAGGGCTTTGTACGCACCACGAAAGAGTTTTATGACCAGCCGGATATTCCCATCCGCTACCTGTACACGAAAGATATTGCCGGGAAGAGTTTCCCTGAGGTTGCCGATACCCTCCGCGGCACGATGCGCCGGCAGGTAAAACATCGCGGCCGCTACGGCGTCGAGGTAGAGTTTAGCGGCGCCGAAAACTGGGATGTATTCCATAAGCTATACGAGGCGAGCCGGGAGCGCACCGACATGGAAGAACTATCTGGTTCCTCCGCGCAAATGTACCGTGACCTCCTGGCAACCATGGGCCCGCAGAAAGCTTTTATTGGCTTGGCCTATGCGAATCCAGAAGAATACTTAGCCCAGTTGCAAGCCGATTTGCAGGATCTAGAGACCCGTATTGCCAAGCTGGAAGAACCACCCGCTACCGGCAAGAAAACTCGCGCTTTGAAAGAACTGCGCAACCAGCAGCAGGCATCCACGCGGCGGATCGCGCAAATCTCGCAGTTACTGGATACCTACGGGCCCGGGCGGATTGCCTTTGCGGGAGTGCTAGCTTTCCGTTGCGGTGATGAACTCGTACAGCTTTTGCGTGGCTTCAATAAGGATTTCGGGTTATTCAACCGGGACTATCCGCTCGAATCGGCTCTCTTGCGCTGGGCGTGCGAGAACCAGATCCGGATTTACAACACCTTCGGAGTTTCTGGCATCTTCGACGATTCCGCACCCGACGCCGCCGTGCTCGAATACAAACGAAACCTGCACGGCAATATCGAAGAGTTCATTGGCACATACACCCTAGAGCTTTCGACGCTTGCCGGCCCGCTCGGTGCCCTCGAATAGTTCGCTGCTGGCGCGCGGCGGGTTTTAGAAGCGTCATCAAGGCACGCTAGAAGCCAGTATCTGTGGGTTCGGGATAGTAGGTGCGCATGGTTTTGATTTCCCGGGCCCCGTGAATGGCCCGGTAGGCCAGGCGTTTCATATTTCGATCGGCCGGGTAGTCTAGCGGGTCAACCACGCCCCCTTCCTGCTGTATGGTTTCGATGCGGGCCAAGAGTTCTGGATCGCGAATGTACGTTTCATTTGCGAGTTGTGAGGGAATAATGGCGAAGATTTTTTCTTGCGTGATCCGCTGCCTATTGCCGCGCACATTGAACATATCGTCTAGTACGGCCCGGGCCAGGTTGACGCCGCCTACTTTCAAATAGTAGTGGCCGCGCCCGGCCCGCGGGTTGAGGTCCAACCAGTATTCTTTGCCATCTCGCGGATCGATTTTCACATCGAAGGAGAAAAAGCCCCGCAACCCCACTTTCTGGGCTACCCGGATTCCGTCCTCCACGAGCCGGCCGGCGGTATCCGTGAGAATCAGACCCGCATTGCCGAGATAGTTGGGACTATGCAGGCCGAGGAGTACGCGGCCCGAGCCGGCCGCCGTCGCCTCCCCTAACGCATCTATATAGCCGTTTACCACCCACTGGGTAGTATCGTCACCGGGAATTAGTTGCTGGACGATAACCGGCACCCGCACCCCGGCAGTATGCAATTCTCCGAGCTTACGAACCAGCGCATCCGGATCAGTGAAGGGTTCCACTTTTGCAAGCCCGGAAGCAAAGTTTCCTTCCAAATCGGTACCGTCGGCAGGTTTGAGCACCACCGGGAAAATCATTTCCGTAAGCTCTGCAATCCACGTGCCCGGCCGGGAAAGCTCTAGCGTACGAATTTGCGGCACATGCAAGCCCAGTTCGCTAAACACGCGGGCCATCTGCGGTTTGGAATTGGCGGTATGGACCGCGGCCAGGGGCGCATACGGCAACGCCCACCGCGAAGCAATCCGGTCACGGTTCCCAGCAATCAGTTCCACCCCTTCGTCGCTGTTAATGAGGGCGATGAGGAACTTGTCTGGAAACTCGCGGGAAAGGGAATCGAAAATCGCCAGCGTTTTTTCCGGGTCTTTCAGGGCTTGCCGGCCCACAATCCGGGTTTCCAAAATCCGTGAATCATTGATTGGACCGCGCGCGAAAGGTGCGATCACCAGGCTTTTCAGCCCCGCAGTTTCATGGAATAGCCGCGCGAAGCTATAGGCCTCAATCTCGTTTCCGAAGATGACGGGCAAGATATTCCGCGTCTTCCGCACCTTGTTTCCTCCTTGAATACGCAAAGCTCGCCAGTGGCGTGGCTATTTCTGTACCAACCGCGCCCGCAGGCCCAACCGAATTGCAGTTAACTCTTCTTCAACTTACTGAGGATTTTACGTACCAGATCCCAGAAAACGCGAACTTCGTCCATCCGCAAAATAGCCATGAGTGCAAGGTAGATCCCCACTATTGCAACTCCCCCAACTATCAGCGCTCCGAAAGCCGAGCCGAGGGATATGGGGGCGAAGAGCGGACCAAATAACCGGAGCACCAAGAACCCGCCCAGCATGGCACTAACCGAAACCACCGCGAGCTTCAGGTGGAATGTGAGTAGATCTGGATAGTTCCAGCCTCCAACCCGCGGGCTTAGTTTTGCCAACATTACAAAAGTGCAGGCAATATTAGTTGCGGACATCACTACCCCCACGCCGACTACTACCCACTGCGGGGGCAGGAAACCGCACAGGAAGAATCCGACTACGCCGGCAATCTGGAAGGGCAGATTCACCCAGAAAGCTCCGCGGGTATCTTCGAAGGCATAGTAGACGCGGTCTAGCACCTGCACGGCGCCGATCGCGGTCAAGCCGATGGACATTGCGGCCACTACCCGTGCTAAAGTCACAGCTTCTTGCGGGGCTGAAGTGAGGGCAAAAATACGGGAGATCGGTACGGAAAGCACGATCAGGCCTACCGAACACAAGAACATGATGGTGGAAACAACTTTTAAGGTACGTTCCACATCTTCCCGCATGCGTATGATCTCCCCTTCCGCTACCGCGCTAGACATTCGGGTAAAAACGGCGGTGGCAATGGAAACCACGAATAGAGAAGTGGGAATCGAATAGATCGTGTAGGCGGTGTCATAGGCAAAGTTACCGGCCACGGTTTGCAGGTCCATCCCGGCCTGTTCGGCGCGGGCCGAAGCCCCGGCTGCCACATTAGAAGTAATTGCCGTGGGAATAAAGGATACGAGCATGGTGAGGGCCATCCACCATGAAGCCCGGCCAGCTGCTCCCAAACCGGAACCACGCCAGCGGAAATCGAAACGGAAACGGATCCCTGATGCCCGCAGCGGCCACACCAAAATAATGGCCTGGGCGGCGATTCCCAATGTAGATATGCCACCAATCGCGCCTACGCGTTGCGCTGTCCAGGCACTCGGATCTGCCCCGTCAGCCGGGGTAACCGGCCCCCACACCGCCAAAATGGCGAGGAAACCCGCGATTGCCACCACATTATTGAGCGCCGGCGCCCACATATACGGCCCGAAACTTTCCCGTGCGTTCAGCACCTGCCCCATTACGGTATACATGCCGTAGAAGAAAACTTGCGGCAAACACCAATAGGCGAATTGCACGGTGAGGTGATACCAATCATCGTCCATCGTGGCGGCCATCATTTTCACAATGAATGGTGCACCGGCCGTAATAACGACAGTCACTGCACCCAGACCCACGATGGCAATGGTCAAAAGCTTGTTGATATAGGCTTGCCCGCCGTCGTCACTGCGTTTCGTGGCCCGCACGATTTGTGGGACGAGTACCGCGTTTACGATCCCGCCCACAATAATCATGTAGATCAGATTGGGCAGTTTGTTAGCCACATTGAAAGCATTACCGGCTTGGCTAGTGAGCCCCACTACCGCGGCCAATAGGATCGGGCTACGAACCAGCCCCAGCACGCGGGAGACCAAAGTACCCACAAACATGACGAAAGAGTTATAGGCAGCGGATTTCTTTTCCGGTTGCTCGGTTTCGGTGCCTACTTGCGCATGTGCATCGGCGTCGCCGTATTCGTAATCCTCGTGATAGGCGTAGTCCGCATCGTATTCATAAGCCTCTGTGGTTGCGTAGGGTTCGCCGTAGCCGTGCGCGTGTTGGGAGGCCTCCCGGGCAGCGGCTTCTTGTTGGGCCGCTTCCCAGGCCGCGCGGCGCTGGGCTCGCCGCCGGCGTTGCCAGGCAATCTGGGCGTCCGTTACTTCGTCTGTTGGCTGGTAGCGCGAACTTTGAGTTTCTTGCCGTTCCGGGCCGGCCGGGTAACGCAAGGCGGGCAAAGTGCGTGTGGCGCTCGGATCTTCTGGGGCTTCCTCCACCGGTACGCGCGTATCACGAATTGGGCGCGGTGGAGCGGCACGGCGTACCCTATTGGACGGACGTGCGGGGCGCTTCGACGCCGATGAACCCGGCCCCTCAGGGCGAATAACCGGTAGTTCCCCGGTCAAACCAGAAATAAAATCTGCGGCCCCAGGATTGGGTTGCAAGCCGGTGGGTTCTTGCATCGAAGGGTAAGTTGCCCACGGACGCATCCCCGCATCATCGGAAAAGTGCCTGCCTTTTCGAGTGCCTCTACTCGGCCTATCACTCATGCGTTGATGCTATCGCAGGATTTGGCGGGCACGAAAAACCACGGCATGTACAACCCTTCCTCTTCGCCTTGCAGCATTCTTTGCCACGGCGCGTGCGGGCAGCGGCAATCCAGGCGATGCTCTCGTATGGGCCGGTTAGTCTGGCCCAGGCGCGTGCGGGCAGCGGGCTCGCTAGAAAGCCGTGCCCACTATTGCCGGCACCAGCCTTCCGGATTATTCACGCATCTCGGATTTTTGCTCCATGGTTCTAAGATTTCAGCCTAAGATTCCAGAATGTCACGCACCGCGGCCTCGGTCTGCGCGCTGGCTTGCAGGGCGGGTTCTTTCGCCACAGTGTTAATCGGCAAACCCTTCACTTTAACCGCGGCTTTAATGGCCGTGATAAAAAGATCGGAAGCATCGTATATCCGCATTAGATTTGCTACCCGGGTGGCCTGCTGGATGGCAATCGCATAGTCTCCGCGTTCATAGGCGCGATGCATGGCCACAAAGGTTTCTGGCTCCACATTCGTCATTCCGGTAAGAATGCCAGCGCCGCCGCTCACCCGATTGGTTAGGTAATATTCGTCATAACCGGAAAGCACCGAGAAGTCCTTCCGGATCGGATGGACGGCCTGCACAATTTTCCGCGTGTGGGAAGCATTATCCACGGTGTCTTTAATCCCCACAATTGATTCATATTTGCCGGCGAGCCGAGCCACGAGTTCCGGCGTCAAATCTGAACCGGTGCGATCCGGGAAGTTATAGAGCAGGATCGGTAGCTTCGTATTCTCGGCAATAGCCGAGAAATACTTTTCGGCAACTTCTTCGGAAGGGCCAAAATAGTACGGGGAGACGATCACCGCGGCGTCGGCACCACATTCATCGGCATAATTCGTAAGCGCAATGACTTCTTCCTGGTTAGTACCACCGGTACCCACCAAAAGTTGCGTGCGGCCAGCCACGTGCTTGGTCATATGACGGATGGCTTCCTGCTTTTCCTCTACCGTAAAAGCATAAAACTCCCCGATTGATCCAAACAGCAAAACGCCGTTGATTCCGGCCGCAATCAGGTGATCAACGTGCTTCTCCCAGTTCTCCAAATCAATCGAACCGTCCTTCCGGAGCGGCGTGATTGACGGCGTGTAGATTCCTGCAAACATTTTTCCTCCAGTGGTTCTCAGCTCACGCCCGCAGACTCTCAACTCGCGCCGCAGGCACCTAACTCGCGTCTACAAGCTCTCAGCTCGCGCCCGCAGGCTGCGCTGATAAAGTACCTGCCGTAAGCTGTGCGGTGCAGCCCAGCTTACGGCAGGCTATCTGGCGCGCCCTCTCCTAGCGCGCCAATATATCTCTTGTGGATCCTATCTTTTACCGGCCAAACTAAGCGGATTCACACAGTTATTTGCACGTTATTCGTTACAACATTGGAATTCTCGAATCGCCCTTTCCAACCTTATTGAAAGACAAACCCATAACTTCACCCCGACATGGTTCCACTGGGCGGAACCGAGTTCTATTTAAGTTGTGATTTGAATGTTAGTCCTGTCAGAAGATAAGCGCAAGGGACTACGAGAGTAAGCTGAAATGGCGATGTAGTTACGGATACGTAACACGGGAAGGGGTCGGTAGCTTTATGGCAGCGGAAAAACTCACCGCCGCAGATAAGACGTTAATGGTACTTATTGCGGCCATGCAGGAGAGTAGATTTATAGATATTGTGACCGCTACCGGGCTTTCTAAATCCACGGTGCATCGTCTTTTACAAACCTTGCTCAACTATGGCTTTGTAACGCTTACCGCCGATGGGGAATATTTGCCGGGCCCTTCCGCCCTGCGAATGGCTGGCACGGCTTTCGAATCCATCGACATTTCGAAGATTGCCTTGCCGTTTATGGAAGAACTATCAGCGGCTACCGGTTATACGATCCATTTGGGCGCGCTCAATGGCACGGAAGCTATTTATATTGCGATCGTGAATGGGGACGCGCCGTACCGTATTCCTTCCGGCATTGGTGACCGTTTGGCTTTGCATTCCACTTCTATTGGCAAATCCTTGCTCACCGGTTTTTCGGAGCGGGCACTGCGCCGGTATTTGCGCGATCCGGGCTTGAGCCCAAAAACTCCCAATACGCACACCGATGCGCAGGCCTTGCGCACAGATTTACAAGCTATTCGCGAGCGCGGCTATAGCTATGATGATGAGGAAAACGTGCCGGGGATTCGTTGTATTGGCGCGCCGATTAGATCGCATACCGGTCAGATTACGCATGGGCTGTCCCTTACTTCCCTGGCCATGGAAAACTCGCTTGCTGATTTAGAAAAGCTTGCTCCGCAGGTGATTGCTACCGCGCAAAAGATTTCCACTGCCCTGGGTGCGCCTTCCGCCGGTACCGGTATCGCCAGCGTCGGTACCGGTACCGTTACCGACGTCGCTTAACGTACCTCTCGCGCGGCGCGCCAGGAGCGCGGGTACCGAGTGCGGCAACTACCAATATTGCCAAACCGCTAGAGGTACGAATACCGCCAATTCCGCATCTGCTGTGCGCTAGCCGCGGCCGGTAACCAGGTGGCCAGCCGTAGCAACTGGTCAGCCGCAGCAACCGGTCAGCAGTAGCAGCTGGCCAGCCCTAGCAACTGGTCAGCAGTAGCAATTGGCCAGCCGTAGCAACTGGTCAGCCGTGCAAGCCAGAGAATTTTTCGCCGTCGCGGTAGACCGCGAGCGGTTCTAGTTGCCCATTGGTGATTACCATATCGGCGATATTGCCGGGGCGTAGCTCCCCGTGTTTTTCGAGTCCGATCACGCGGGCCGGCGTGGCTGAGGCCATGGTTACCGCATCGGGTAGCGCAACGCCGGCTTGCCAGGTGGTTCGTACTACGTCAAGCAGGTGCGAGGTGCCGCCGGCCAGGTTGCCGCCCCGCAAACGTGCCACGCCTTCGGCCACATGCACCAAAATACCGCCGAGTTCGTAGGTGCCGTCTTCCATTCCGGTGGCGGCCATCGCGTCTGTGATGAGGCTGATCCGGTTCGGGCCGAGCGCGTCCACCAGGTTCTTCACCAAAGAAGGGGCGATATGCACGCCGTCCCCAATGAGTTCTATCGTTGCGTTTCCGCAGGCTGCGGCCGCAATATATTCGGGTACCGGCCCCGGGGCGCGGTGCATTACCTCCCGCATAGCGTTGAAAAGATGCACGGCGACGGGCCGGCGATCCGAACCGGTAGCTTTAAAGGCTTCTACCGCAATTTCGAGCATGTGCCGGGCTTGGGCGGCGTCGGCATTGGTATGCCCAAAGCCGGGGGTTACGCCTTGTTCCACCAGGTAGCGGACGAGTTCTGCGGCTCCTTCTCGTTCCGGGGCCACCGTCATCGACCAGGCGTACCCGCGCGCCGCTTCTAACAGGCTGGCGGCCGCTGATATATCCGGGCCGGTAATAAAGGAGCCGTTTTGCGCACCGGCGCGTTCTGTGGAGAGGAAAGGACCTTCGATATTAATAGCGGAAATCAGCCCGGTATCGCAGGCATCAGCAAGTAGACCGGCAGAGAACTCCATGCGGTCAAGTTCCATGGTGGAAAGGGTGGCGGCCAGGCGCGTGGTGCCGTGGCGAATGTGTTCGTGGGCGGCGCGGGCCACTTCTTCCTTGTTTACGGCGTCTGGGAAGGATTCTCCGCCGCCGCCATGTACGTGTTCGTCTACTAAACCGGGGAGAATAAAGTTATCGGAAGGGGCAAGGTCCGCGTCGGTAGGGCGCGCAGGCCCCACGTAACTGATTGTGTCTGCTTCCCAGGCGACGACGCCGTCCTCCACGATTTCATGCTTGCAAACAATTCGGCCACGCACTGCCGGCATTCGGCGCCTCCTTGCGCTTTGCGGCATCACCTGGTGTAGCGGTAATGCCTCGCTATCCCTGTACGCTCACGCTGTGGGCGGTCCTGTACCACAAAAGAACCACCCGTGACGTACGTCCCAGACTACCTGAGTTGTGTCGCAAACCCAAGCTACGCGAACTGGGTTCACGCGCATCTTCTCCGCAAACTGGTGCCCCGGGCAGGACTTGAACCCGCGACCGATGGATTATGAGTCCACTGCTCTAACCTGCTGAGCTACCGGGGCATAATCATTCGCACCAACCGCGCCGGGCGCGGGCAAGGCTGCTTTACGCGGCCACTGCTTGGGCGAACCTAAAAAATGATAGCAGGAGGAGGGCGAGTTATGCCCATCCCGCATCGCATTCTGGGCGTGCAATGCGACTCGCTTCACTCTACCGGCTACGTTACCCGCACGACGCTAGCTGATCTTCTCCGCGATGCTAGCTGATTTGTTCTTCGCAGGCACGGCGTTGGGCTTCGAGTTCCATGAGCCGGCCAAAAAGTTGCTCGTAGGTGGCATCTGCGGGATTAGTGCGCTGCAGGGCGCTACGCACTTCCGTAATTTGCCTTTCGATCCCCTGCCGGATCAAGGACAGCGTAATCCCCCACACGTAGCGCGGGAGCCTTTCCGCACTGTCTTCGGGGAGGGCTTCGGCCGCTAACTGAGATACCGCGGGAGCCAACTGCGGCCCGGCCTGCTCACTGACAGCCGCAATATAATCCGCATTTGCGGCCCTCTCTGCTGCTTCCGAGCTGGCCCCGCTTTGCACTAGTTCCTCGTATTTTGTGGCCCAAGCCTGCGTACCGCCAATCTCCCGGATGGCTTCGTGAATACGCCGATGGAGCGGATGGGAGAAGGTCTGGGATGGCAAAGAATCCATTTCCGCGGCCCGCGCAAAAGCCGGAAGCTGTAGATAGACATTCAAAGCTTCATGCTCTACGCGCTCTGTGGTCTCCCTAATTTCTCGGCGGGCGGGCAATATCTGGGTTGCCACTAATTCCGCGTTTTCGGCGTTTTGCGGCTGTTGCGGGTTAGGCGCGGTTTGTAGATGCTCCGAACCAGGCGCAATTTGCTGATCTTGCGGCTTAGAATCACCTTGCTGATTCTGGCCGTCTCGCTGATTTTGCCCGCCCGGCAAGTTCTGCCCGCCCGGCAAGTTCTGCCCGCCTCGCTGATTTTGCAGATTTGTTGCCCCCTGCCCGCGGCTGGCGCCGGTCAGGCTACGCGGCGGACGGGCCGGGGCAAGTTGAGATTGCCGGCGTTCCCGGCTCTGGCTAGGTTGCCGGGCAGCTTCCGCTACCGCGGCCTGTACTACCGGCTCTTCCATTCCCAACCAGCCAGCTAAGTTCCGCGTATATTCACCGCGCAATACCCGGTCTCGAATGCCGGCCACGATTGGGGCACCTGCCCGCAACGCCATAGTGCGGCCTTCTGCCGTATCCAAAGGCATAGCATCAATCATGGTACGGATCGCAAATTCGAAAAGCGGGCGGCGGGAAGCCACTACCTCCCGCAAAGCCGCATCCCCCATTTTTTGCCGCACTTCGCACGGATCCATACCGCCCGGCGAAATCGCCACAAAAGTTTGGGCCGCAAAAGACTGATCTTCTTCAAAAGCCCGCAAAGCTGCTTTTTTACCGGCCTCATCACCGTCGAAAGTAAAAATCACTTCACCGCCATAGGAACCACCACTGCGCAAAGATACGCCAGCAGCCGGATTGGCGGCGTCGCCCAATAGGCGCCGCACGATTCTAATGTGCCCTTCCCCGAAAGCAGTACCGCAGGTAGCAACCGCAGTTTTAATACCGGCGAGGTGCGCGGCCATTACGTCCGTATAGCCTTCGACGATCACGATTTCTTTCTTCCGGGAAACTTCCTGTTTCGCCAGATTTAAACCGTAGAGCACGCTGGACTTGTGGTAGATCGAAGTTTCGGGCGTATTGAGATATTTCGGCCCTTTGTCATCTTCGCTCACGCGGCGGGCGCCGAAACCTACCGGCTCGCCAGTAATCGAATAAATCGGCCACATGAGGCGGCCGCGGAACCTGTCATAAAGGCCGCGTTTGCCTTGCGATGCTAGGCCGGCCGCCAAAATCTCTTTATCGGAAAATCCGCTTTGCCGCAAAAACGAAGTCAGCCCATCCCATTCATTGCGGGAAAAACCGACCTGGAAATGGTTCATTGCGGCCTCATCAAAACCACGCTCGGCTAACATTTGGCGGGCTGCGGCCGCTTCCGGCGTTGCGAATTGGCGCCGATAAAACTGGATCGCTACCCGGTGCGCGTCAATCAGGCGGATCTTGCGTGGCTCTCCCGGTTTGCGTTGCGGGCCGCCTTCCTCATAGTGCAATTCGATACCGTAGCGGCGGGCCAGCAGCTCCACGGCCTCCACAAAACCAATACTCTCGGTTTTTTGCACGAAGGAGATAACATCGCCGTCTTCCCCGCACCCAAAACAGTGATAGCGCCCGTGATTAGGACGCACGTGGAAAGAAGGCGTTTTTTCGTCATGAAAAGGGCATAAACCGAGGAAAGAATCCATACCCGAAGGCTTTAAAGTGACGTATTGCGATACTATTTCGTCTATACGTGCAGTGCCCCGCACCAGATCAATATCTTCACGTCGAATCAGCCCGGCCATGGCACACATTCTACGAACTTCTTCCCGCCGCGGCGATGTTACTGCTTACGGCTTGCCGTATCGCGCGCCTGCCGTGTCACGAGTCTGCGGTGTCGCGAGTCTGCTGTGTCGCGAGTCTGCCGTGTCGCGCGTCTGCTGCCGGCGTCGGCCCTGCTACCTCCGGAAACACGTACCACCGAAAACCCGGGCGCGTACGTCAATCGGCTAGCACCCTAGTTTCGCAACATACCTACCAGGCGCGAGTGCCATTCGCGTGCCGACTGGTCTGTAAGGGAAGCCACCTGGTCAACCACGAGGCGCAACCGGCCAGCCGCATCGGCCGCGGGCCATAGTTCGTAAAGATGCGGTTCTAAGGCGCGCGGATTGGCTTCCAAAGCGTCTACGAGGTCGAAAATAATCGTCCGCTGTTCCAGGTAGCGCGGATCATGTTCGCGCGGAGCCATCACGTAAGTAACCGCAATTCCCTTTAACGCGGTAATTTCTGCCCAGGTTTCTGCCGGTATCACGATTTGCCCGCCGTAGCGGCGCAGCGGTTCGCGTCCGTACTCTGCCCAAGTAGCGTGGCAAATCGCGCCAACGAAACGCCCGATCAAGTCTGAAGTAAGATCTTTCATCGCCGCTAGATCCCGGTGCGAACCGGCAAAACCAAACGGCCAGTTTTCCTCCCGCACCAAACGATGCAAAGCACCGTCCACCGCCGCTGCGTCGGTATAGCCGTACCATTGCGCGCACGCGGCCGCAATGCGGGCACGTTCTTCCGAATCGCGCAAGTTTTCGGGGTGGAAAAATCCGCGTACGACGGCGTCTTCCACGTCATGCACGGAGTAAGCAATATCATCTGACATGTCCATGATTTGGGCTTCCACCGCGCGCTGTTTGCCGCGTTGCTGATGCAACCACTCGAAAACCGGGTAATCATCAGCGTAGTAATTGAACTTGCGGGTGGGCTTGCCTAGCGGACCCAAAGGCCCTTCCCCGCGCGCCCAAGGATATTTAATGGTGGCATCCAAAGTAGCGCGGGTAAGATTGAGGCCCGCTGCTTGCCCGTTCGGATGCAAACGTTTCGGTTCCAGCCGGGTCAAAATCCGGAGGGTTTGCGCATTGCCTTCAAAACCGCCAATATCTTTGGCTACTTCATTGAGGGCGGTTTCGCCATTGTGGCCAAACGGCGGGTGGCCTAAATCGTGGCTCAGGCACGCCGCTTCTACGAGGTCTTGATCGCACCCGAAATTCTTGGCTAAAGAGCGGCCCACCTGAGCTACCTCCAAAGAATGGGTGAGGCGCGTGCGCACAAAATCATCGGATTCTGGGCCTAATACCTGGGTTTTTGCGCCCAGCCGGCGCAGGGCCGAAGAATGCAGTACGCGGGCCCGGTCACGTTCAAAATCGGTGCGAGAACGTGATTTTGGCGGTTCTGGTACCCAGCGCTCCGTATCTTCTGCTTCGTAACCACGCGGTATATTTCCCGCGTTTACATTAATGCTCACACCTCAAGGGTAACTGCAATACCTGTTATGAGCCCACAGTATCCACACGCGCGTATCCACAAACGCGCGGGCGCCGTGAAATACCGCTCACCTCTCGAAAAATTGCCCGCCTCGCTTGAGATTGCAATGAGAATCATTACCATTATCGTTGTGTGGAAAGAGTGTGCCGTCCCTATTTGCTTCTTTTCTCTGAGCAGTGGCGGCCGTGCGGTAAGCACCTTCTTTTCCGGCAATCAAAGGTGCCGCGCGCATAGTTCGTGGCGGGCCGAATTACAAGGATAGAAAGAACAACGAATGCGTTCTACATTCACGCGACGCACGCGGGGCACTATCGCGGCACTTGCTGCTCTCGCGATTTCTGGGCTGGGGCTGAGTTCACCAGCATTCGCGGCCGGAACTAGCTCGCAACCGGCCACTCACAATGCCATCCTCCTCAATAAGGGAGTGACGGCACCGAATGTATGTGCCAATCCCGTCCACAACACTTTGACTCTCGAAACTGGACACACCGATATTTTCAACCCGGTAGTCAACGGCGATGGTATTTCCTTGGTTCTCAAGGAAGATGCTTCCAAGCCCGGAACCGGAGTTTTCCGCAACCCGAACTACGTGATTTTTGGGGTGCGCGAGGGGGCTTTCCAAAAGCAAACCGCGCAATTCTCCGAAATTGGTACGAGCGGTTATCTGCTCCCGGCCAATCAGGACCAGAACCTGGTGTGGCCGGGCTGGGATTCCCTCATGTTGGCTAACGACGCGAAATACGAAAACCCAGTTTCCGTGCGTTACGTTTTCGATACCGTTACCGGCCCGGGCCGGGCTTTCGTCTTCGGCTCCGGTGCTTTCGGGGAACTGAACCCGCGGCTAAATACGGGCGGTACGCAGATTACGGACGGTTTCTATGTGGAACAGGGCTTTTTGGCTCATGAACACGTGAACTGGTTGTTTGAAAAGCCGGGTGACTACGTGTTCACGGTCCATGCCGAAGTACATGCGCAAGACGGCAACGTTTACCATTCCGAGCAGGCCCGTTATCGCTGGGCAGTAGGCGATGCGGCAATCGCGCAGGCGAAGGAAACCGCTGCTGCCGAATCTGCGGTTCGTTGCGCCGGGGAAAACGGTGCTTTGGACCCTGCCGCTACGGCGAAGGAAGAAGAAGGTTTGGCCGCCGCGCAGGTGGTCAAGGCAGAAACCGCGGGCACCACCGAAACTGGCCAAGACGGTAGCAACCAGTCTGATGCCGGTAAGAACGACGCCGCTAACTCCGCCGCACCGGGTACGGGCACAGATACGAACAATTCGCAAAACAATGCCGGGCAGCAAACTGGTTCCCCAGATGCCACTTCCGGCAAGGATAACGCCGGCAATAACGCCCCGGCAGGCAATCAAGGCGGGGCTCAGAGCACTGCCCCTGATGCCGACCAGGGCGGAGCTCAGGGTGATGTCACTCTGTCTCCGGTAGCCACCGGGGCAGATAACGGTTCTCCGGAGGCACCGGCTGCGGGCGGTACTGCTGCGGGAGGCGGGCAAGAAATCTGCTTGCCCACGGAAGTGAAGAAGGAAGTTTCGAAGGAAGAGGCCGAAAAGGTTAAGGCCGGCGGCAGCCAGGGAGCTACCACCGCTGATTCTGGCACCACCAAGTTGGGTGATTCGCACACGATTCCGGCCAATACGCACGTTCATCCGAACTGGATCTTCACTAAGCCGGGCACTTACAAGGTGCATTTCACGGCTGCCGCTACTTTGAAGAGTGGCGAAAAGGTTTCCACCCCGGTCACCTTGACTTTCAATGTGGGCGGTTCTGGAAATGCGAATGATGGCCACTTCGATTTGGGTGCAACGGTGAAGGACGGCAAGCTGGTACCGCTCGTCAAGGACGATCGCCGGCAGCCAGCCCAGTGGGTTGATCCGGCCAGTTTGACGTTCGGCTTGGGTGACAAGGCGAAGACGAAGGCCCCAGCCGGCCTCGAATTCATCGCTCCGGCCGGCGCGGAAATCTACACGATTTCCGCCACCCAGGTAGCCGGCGTGCCTTGGCTGGGCATGAACACTATGAACTCCGATTTCCTCAGCCAAACCACTGGCGAACTGCACTGGACCTTGCAGGGTGTGGACGGGCCGGGCGCGCTCGCCGTCTTCACCTCCGGCAACCTGGGCCAAACCGTTGGCGAACACTGGTTCGGTGGGCTCGCCGGTAAGGGCGATGCTCAGGCTCCGGCCGGCACCACCGGCCAAGCCCCGCAAAATGCCAAGGTCAGCGAGGAAAACGGCAAGTACTACGTGACCACGATCGAAGGTCGTACGCCCAGTGGGGAACCATGCGAACTAGATCCGGCGAAGCGTCCGGGTGGCAAGCTCTCGCACACTGGCGCAGACACCACCTCGGCTACTGTTCTGGCAGGCATGTTCCTGTTTGCCGGTGCTTGCGCGGTGATTTCTGGTAATCGCTCCTACCGCCGCCGCCAGGCCTAATCACAAAATATGAACTGGACACCTTTCGGGCGGCCCCATCCGCGTTTTGCGCGGGCACGGCCGCCCGAAAGGCCGTCAAGCCTTCGTGTACACAGGCCACAGATTCGCTCGCCACAGGCTCACACGCTACAGACTCACGTGTCACCGCATTGCTTGCCATCGGTTCACGCACCACAGGTGCACGCCCAGTTTTACCTACCCGTAGCTTTGCCCGTACTCCCGCGAAGTAAAAACGCAGAGAAGGAATACATCGCAATATGAGATTCCGCAGCATTCACCGCTCGCGCCCACCGCGTACCGCGTGCGCGAACCGGCCCAGGCGGCGTCGGTTACCGGCACTGCTGGGCAGGTATGCAACCAGTTTGGCGCTTCTCGGAACGCTAACGCTCGGTGGTTGTACAGCCCCGGAAGCGCGCAGCGACGATACCGTAACGGTGGCTGCCTCTACCCCGATCATCGCTGACCTCGTTAGCAATGTTGCGGGCACGCGCGCACACACCACTTCGATCGTGCCCTTCGGCGCCGACCCGCATACTTATGAGCCTTCTTTGGCGGCGCTGAAGGATATTGCGCGGGCAGACGTCGTTTTCTCGAATGGGTTGCTCCTAGAAAGCCAGGCGCTCACGAATACGATTGACGCCAATCTGCCGAAAGGGACGCGAAACATTACGCTTGGCGATGCTGCGGTTGCGTACGGGGCACGGCATATCGCCCTGGTCGAAGATGCTTCGCTCGCTACCGTGTGGCTCGGTTTCCGGGTGGAAGACGACGCCGCCGCGGCCGCCAGCCACGGCGGTACGGATCCGCAAGCAGATACTGCGGATGCGGCAGATGGCGCGGATGCGGCAGATGCTGCGGATACTGCGGAGGCTGCGGCCCGCAAACAAAAGTCGAGCGTCACGCTCACGGCAAGTGCGGAAGGGCCCGGCCAGCTTTCTGCCTTCACCACCGGTACTTTCGGCCAGCCTACGGCCTGGATTGTTTCGGACCGAAAAGCGAGCGAAAATGAAATCGAATTGCCGCTAAACGCACACACCCACATGTCTTGGGGGTTTTCCGCCCCCGGGATTTACACCATGCATTTACAAGCCCACCTCAATGAGCCCGGGCAAGAGCCACGCCCACTCGGAGAAACCGATGTGACATTCGCGGTGGGTGTGGACCCGGCGAAAACCGGCCGCGAGCACCAAATAGATTCCGGGCACGTCGATATTACGGCCTACACTTCCGGCGCGCTCGATTTCCGCGGCGAAGTAGGCACAAAACAAACCACGCGCTGGGGCACGGATGAATCCGTAGTGGTAGTCCCCCATTCGGCGGCAACCACGGTACCGGGGGACCCCAGCTGGAACTTTTTGGGCCATCCGGGTAGCGAGGCCTGGGTTTTGGCGCAGGCCGTAGTTGGCAAACACGTGCATGGAGATATCGATCCGCACATGTGGCTCGATATTTCTAATGCGATCGCCTACGTGGAAGTAATCTGCACGGAACTAAGCCGTGTTGACCCGGCAGGTGCACCAGAATATGAAGCCAATGCAGCGGCCTATATTGAGCAACTTAGCGCGCTTGATGAATGGTCTGCCGGGGTGATCAGTTCCATTCCGAAAGCCAACCGGAAGCTGGTAACCACCCATGATGGTTTCGGATACTTGGCAGATGCCTACCATTTGCAGGTGGCCGGTTTTGTGGCACCTAACCCGACGGCGGAACCTTCCGCCCAGGCCCTTGCCAATCTCACCCGCACCTTGGTTGATCTGCATGTACCAGCCGTATTTGCCGAACCAGGCTCGCGCGCCCACCGCGGCGAACTTGAAGCGGCCGCCCAAGCCGCAAACGCGCAAGTATGCGAACTGGTATCCGATACTCTCACCGAGCAGGCACACAGCTACGTGGCCCTAGTGGAAACCAATACCCAAACCCTGAAATCTTGCTTGGATCCGGGGGCACTGCCAGCCTGGCCGCCAGATTATGCAACACCGCAGCCTGGTTCCACCGCCTAAGTTGCAGTGCCACCGCCGAAGCACCGGTCGCGCAGCCAAGTATCAGCTGCGCTGCCTACTAAATTTGGGTTGCGCTGCCTAAGTAGCGGTTTTAGCACCGCCCACGTTTTGGTTTAGCCGCGGTAGTTTTCACCGGGCAAACACCCACAACCAGCGCATACGAAAAGAAACACAACCGGTACACACAAAAAGGAAAGAACAACAATCTCATGAAAAGATCTCGATTCACTCGCGGCATCCGCACCATCCGCGCCGGCGGCGCTACCCTGTGCGCTGCCCTGTGCGCTGCACTGTTTGCCCTCACCGCCTCCCCGGTAGCTCTTGCCGATGAGGAACAATCCACGAATGCCGATCCGGCACTAACCCAAGTATTGGAAGCCGATGAAGAGGTTGCGCCCCTGGGCACACCCGCCGAACTCGACGAACACCATGCCGATCTCGGCCCGCGCCTCATCGACGGCAAGTGGACGCTCATGGTACGGGACGATTCCCAAGCCACGCCCGTATGGCGGCACCTGGAAGACGTAGTTTTCCGCGTGCACGACGCCGGCAAAATGACCGTGCCAGACACCAGCGATTACGCTTTCGTCAACGCCACCGGCGAGGCCTATATCATTCCCCAACAAGAAGTTCCCGGCGTTTTGTGGCTGGGCTGGAGCACCCAAGATCCCGAAGTAGTAAATACCGTCAACGGGCAAGTAAAACTCATCTACGGCGGCATGGAAGGGCCCGGCGGTTTCAATCTCTTCGTGCAAGCCGGTAACTTCGCCGGCCCCACCGAACTGTGGAACTCGGCCCAAGAAATCTCCCAGCCCATGAACGTAGACCTCAATACCCACACCCATGCCAACTGGGTTTTCGCCCAGCCCGGCGTGCATCTAATGCGCGTCACCGCTGCGGCCACCCTCACTGATGGCACCGCGGTAGAAGATACCCAAATCCTGCGCTTCGCCGTAGGCGACCAAGTCACCACGGAAGAAACCCGCCAAGCTACCTGGCCCGGCACCGCTGCCAACCTGCCCAGCGCGGAAGAAGCAAAGGCCGGCGCAACATCTGGCAATAGCGCCGCGGTTTCCACCCCCGCCACCAATTCCGGCGGAAACTCCACGGCCGGAATTATTGCGGTATGCGCCGTCGTTATCGCACTCGTGGCGCTCGCGGTACTGATCGTGTTTGCCCGCCGCCGCAAAGCCGCGCAACTCGCGGCCCTTGCCGGCCAAGCCAAAGAAAAGGCGCGCGCTGCCGGCTCCGAAGCTGCAGCCGTCACAACCGGTGCTAGCTCCCGGGCATCCGGCTCGCCGGCAACAGATTCCCCGGCAACAGATTCCCCGGCAAACGGCTCGCCAGCCCCGCACTCCCCCAGCACGGAAGGGTAATAACTCGCATGCAACTGAAGGTGAAAGATCTGCACGTTTCGCTGGGCGGCCGGGAAGTGCTTACCGGCATCAACCTGGAACTGAGCGAGGGGCAACTCACCGGGCTGATCGGCCCAAACGGGGCAGGAAAAACTACGCTGATGCGTGCGATCCTCGGCCTGGTGAAAGCTAGTTCAGGAAGCGTGGAACTGGACGGAAAACGGCCGCAGCCGGGCGCGATTGGCTATGTGCCGCAACTTTCGCTTACCGAATGGACCTATCCGATTAGTGTGCAAGAACTAGTGGCTACCTCGTTTAGCGGGCAAAAACGCCGGTGGCGGCGCCGGCGCGCCGAAGAATGGCGGAAAGTCTATGCGGCCTTGGAAACCGTGGAGCTGCTCGACTATCGCGAACGGCCTATCGCGGAGCTTTCCGGCGGGCAAAAACAGCGCGTCGTGGTAGCCCGGGCGCTTGCCACCGATCCGGCCGTGCTCCTTCTGGATGAACCATTCACCGGACTGGACTATCCGAACCAAGATTCTTTGGCCACTTTATTTGGTTCCCTGGTGGGCACCGGGCGCGCAATCCTCATGTCTTCACATGATTTGCCCCAAGCCATGGACGTATGTACGGACTTGGTAATGCTCAACCGGACCGTGCGCGCACACGGCAAACCGGAAGAATTGCGCGATCCGCAACCCTGGCAAGAAACCTTCCAGGTTGGTAACGATTCTTCGCTTTTGCGTGTTTTGGGGGTCATCTAGTGAATATCATCGAGTTCTTCAACGATCTGAGTAATCCGGTACTTGCCTTTTTGCCGCGCGCGCTAATCGTGGCCATGCTTTCTTCTGTGGTGTGCGGAATTGTGGGAACGCACGTGGTTTTGCGCGGCATGTCCTTTGTGGGAGACGCCCTTTCACACGCGATCTTCCCCGGTATTGCTATTGCGTTCGCGCTTCAGGGGTCGATTATGGCGGGCGGGATGATTGCCGGTGGAATCGTGGCCCTGTTGATCGCGGCCGCCTCCCAAAACCGCAAGCTTCGGGAAGATTCCCTCATCGGAATTTTCATGGCTGGAAGCTTCGCCTTGGGCGTGATTATTATTTCTCGCATCCCCGGGTACACCGGTTCTCTGGAATCTTTCCTGTTCGGTTCGCTCACCGGCGTTTCCGATTCGCAATTGGTAACGGTTGCGATTACCGGCGCACTAATTTTGCTCTGCCTTGCCTTCCTACATCCGCAACTGGTGGCCTCCACAGTAGACCGTGACTACGCGCAGACCTTAGGCATCCGGCAAGGGCCTTTGGACGCCGTGCTCTACTTGTTAGTAGCCGCAACCGTGGTGATTTCGGTGCAGTCGATCGGCAATATTTTGGTGCTCGCCTTACTCGTAACCCCGGCCGCAAGCGCGCGTTTACTTACGAACCGGCTCGTGCCAATGATGGTTATTTCTCCCCTGCTCGGCTGTTTTGCGGCTTTTATGGGGGTGTGGATTTCGTGGTCCTGGGATTGGCCGGCCGGTGCTTCTATCGTCATGGTGCTCATGGTGGTTTTCGCGGCCGCCTGGGTGGTTTCTTCCGTCCGTACGGCTCGGCGCCGCCGCGGGCAGGCCGTACCGGCATAGTTCGAAATTTTCCTATCCGAACCAGCTTTGTTTTTTTCACACTCGCCTAGAATTATTTCGGAACGAGTACCGGAGCAATGAAGACCGGCGTGCGTGCCTCTCTGCTTGATTTCGAGTTGTGTTCCTAAGGTTTGGCACCCGACAGAAGGGCAGGATGGTTATGCATAGGCTCGCAAAAGTTTCCCTCGTGCTCGCAATCCTCTATTCGGCTTTGTTCTCCTTCCAATTGCTGGTAGACCTTGATAGCTATAAGCCGCTCGGGGCGCGGAGCACTTTCACCGTGGAGGAAGTGAGTACCGAAAGTAAAGCCGCAGCTTTGCAGGCCTTGCAGGAAAGTGCCGCAACACATCAGGCAAATATTTATAAAATCGCGCATCGGCAAGACAATTCCTTTGAGGGGCGCATCCTCTTCGCTTTTATTGGTGATACCGCTAGTTTTGAGGAAGCGGGCGGCGAAGATTATCCTTCCGTAGTAACCGGTAAACACGCTACTCAGGTGCGTGCCGGTAGCGAGATCACCACGGAGGATTTGCGTGGCACTTACGCCACCTCTTTGGCTTACTCCAGTGCTGACTATGCCGCTCTCCTGGCAGATTTGGAAACGGCCGGTTTTCGTTGCACTTCGCAACGGGTTCCTACCATCGCCCTGGTGCTTTTCACGGTGAGTACGAATAACAGCTCCGCCACCATGGCGATCCTCTTTGTTCTCACCCTTCTCACCTTTGGATACGGTGCTTCCCAAAGCCGCAAAATCCGCGCTCTGGAAGAAATACACGGCTATTCCACCGCGCAAATGCTCCGGCGGGACGTGCGTGATCTGAGCAAGATTTTTGCGCTGTTCTTGCCTCCAACTTTGCTTGTGACCCTGCTCGCTTTGTTTGTTTATAACAGCCTGCAACAGCTGAGCCGCTACTTGCAGATTTTGGTTCTCACCTGGGCGGGGTTTTATGTTTTTGCCCTGCTGGCTTGCGTGCTTGCCACGATCACTTTGGGTATTCGCGCTCCGGTCGCCGTGCTCAAAGGGGACCGTGCGGGAAGGAGCCTCGCGGTGTTTTCCACTATCGCCGCCCTCGGCACGCTCATTATTGTGTTTGCGACGACGACGGCCACCTGCAACCGGATCGACGCCGTAAACACTCTCACCAAAGAATCGGCACAATGGCGCGCGAATGGCCAACTATATGCGTTGCGTCTTACTACCACCGGCAACCAGTATGACGATATGGAAGCAGCGCCGGCCTTCCAGCAAATCGTGGCCCAAGCCGAGCAAGACGGCAAAGTCCTCTTGGTCGCATATAACGACTATGCGCTTATAGGCGAAGCCGAACCACCGATGGATGGGTATCCGGCCAGCGATCCATACGCGAGGGGTGGTAGCAAATCTTTGCTAGTGAATGGAAACTATTTGGACCGCCAAACAGTGGTGGACGTTTCCGGGCGGCGGCTCACGTCCGCCGTCGTACCCACCGAAACCGGGCACTACCTACTCCTGGTACCTGAAAACTATCCCGGAGATGTAGAACTACTTGCCGAAAAATACAATAAGGATTTCACTCCTTCGCACTGTAAGCCTGAGCTGGCTTCGGAGGTAACAGATCCCGAACCGTGTTTCACGCTCCATGCACAGGTGATAAGGATTCCGGCGGGTCAGACATACAGCACGTATGGTGGCACCAAATATCAGCCGGCAGATGATCAAGCAGCTACCCGGCTGCAAGATCCGATTATTGCCGTAGCCTCCGCTGCTTCGCAGGTAGTGCCCCCGATCTCATACATTTCCTATGCTTCTACCGATGATCTGTTCTTTACAGATTCGCAGGCTTTGGATGCCGCGCTGGTACAGGCCGGGATCCGCGGTAACTTCCAAGGGATAGATAATGCCGCGGATGCCGTGACCACTTCGGTGCAACTTGCCCAACAGGCTCTCCAACAAGATCTTATTAGTATGGCGCTTGCCCTGTTCGTGCTAGTAACGGCAGCGATTATTTTCGCTGAGATCTATTGCGACCGGTTCCAGAAACGTAATTTCTTGCGCAAAATCCACGGGTATCCTTTCGCGGTTCGGCATCTGAGCTATCTCGCGGTGGAAATCATGGTGGTGCTCCTGGCTCTGGCCTGCAGTTTTGGTATCGCCCACGTAGAACTTTCGGTACGCAACTGCCTGCTCCTGGCGGGGCTAAGCGGCCTGTACCTTTTGCTTTCGGTATCCACCCTGATTGCTTATGAGCGGCGTTTCAATGCCACGATTATCAAACGGGATTAGCGAGGCGTTAGTAGACCTCACAACCGTACTCACAACAACAAACTCTCCGCACCTGTTTTAGTTTTATCTCTCTTTATCTCGCCCACCAGAAAGGGGAAACATTATGGCAAGCCAGGCAACTGCAGGCCCGGTGCTGCAAGTGCAGAACTTGGTGAAAAAGTTCGGGAACCACACGGTACTTCCCGGGGTGAGTTTTTCGGTTCCGGCCGGCACCATGCTGGCGGTGACCGGGCCTTCCGGTTCCGGGAAAACCACGCTTTTGAATTGTTTGGGGCTGCTGGAAAATTTTGATTCCGGCGAGTTTTCCTTCGGAAGCTTTCACGCGGTTAAACATGGTTCCCGGAAGGCGCGTGGGTTCTTCCGGGATGTGCTCGGGTTTCTATTCCAAAACTACGGTTTGATCGAGGATTGGACCGTGGCAGAAAACTTGCGGTTACCTTTGCAAGTGCGGCAACTCCATAAAACGGAAAGACGGGAGCGGATGGCGCAGGCCCTGGCTCAGGTGGGTTTGACGGGCCGTGAAAAGTCGAAGGTCTACACGCTTTCCGGTGGAGAACAGCAACGCGTGGCGCTGGCCCGATTACTGCTGAAAGAACCGCAGCTGATTTTGGCGGATGAGCCTACTTCCGCGCTCGACGCCGCTAATTCGGACGTGGTGATGCAAGCTTTGCGGCAACGCGCCGCTGCGGGCGCGCTGGTAATCCTCTCCACGCACAACCCGGCTATCGTTCAGCTTTGCGATTCGGTGCTCGACTTAGGCACAGCCCCGGCCCAACAATAACGGTGAGTGGCCGGCAGATGGCTGGCCCGCCGGAAACGGAAACCGGCACGCACACGGCAACCGGCAGGCACACGGCAACCGGCAGGCTTAGCTACCGGCCGGGTTAGGCTTCGGCCACTTCGATTTCTCCGGAAGCTATTTTCGCGGCCTGTGCCGGGCTCAGTTCGCGCGAATCCAGCCACCCCTCGGGTAGGGCCGCCGGTTTTTCGGTACCGCCCCGGCCGCGCCGGCCTTCCGCCGCATCGGGGAAAGGCTGGGAAAGATCGAGGGTAGCGAAAATGTTTTCCAGGTCTGCCAAGGAAGATACTAGCGAGAGCGCGTGGCGGGCCGGGCCGCCTACGCTGTACCCGTGCATATAGTTCGCCATATGCCCGCGCATATGCCGCATTGCTTGTTCTTCGTTACCGAAATGACGAACCGCAAGTTTGGCGTGGCGCATTATCTGCGCGGCTACCTCGGCCAGCCCGGGCCGTTTGCGGGCAGGGCTGCCGTGGAGGGCGGCTGCGATGTCGTAGAACAGCCAGGGGCGGCCTTGAGCGCCGCGGGCCACCGCTACTCCGGCTACCCCGGTTTGTTCCATCATGGCCAGGGCGTCTGCGGCTTCAAAAATATCGCCATTGCCGATCACGGGTAGCTCGGTCATGGCGGCTAGCTCTGCTAAACGGTCCCACTGGGCGTCTGCCGAATAGCGCTGGGTGCAGGTGCGGGCGTGCATGGTAAGAGCGCTAATACCGGCATCTTCGGCAATATGGACGAGGTCGCGGAAAGTTTCGTGTTGGCTATCCACACCGATCCGGAACTTCGCCGTCACCGGGATAGTAAAATCTCGGTCCTGGCTAGCTTCCCGAGCCGCGCGTACCGATTCTTCTAAAACCTGGCGGAGTAAATCGGTTTTCCATGGCAGTGCCGCTCCCCCGCCTTTCCGGGTGACCTTCGGCATCGGACACCCAAAGTTCAGGTCAATATGGTCTACCCGGTTTTCGCTTACCAACATGTGTACTGCCCGGCCCGTCATCTTCGGGGAAACCCCATAGATTTGAATAGAGCGCACCGGATCACCCGGATCGGGAGCAATCATGCGCAAGCTCACTTCGCGGCGTTCTACCAAGGCCCGGGAAGTTATCATTTCGCACACGAACAGCCCAGCTGGCGCGAAAGTTCCCGGCGTGGCATTACGTTTAGCCAGCTGTGCCGCCGGATCATAGCCTGCCGCGCGGGCTCCAGCTTCTGCTTCCTCCCGAACCAGCTGGCGAAATGGTGGGTTGGTTACACCGGCCATGGGCGCTAACACGAGCGGAGTACCAACCGTAATATCGCCAATCTGTAATTCGTGTTTGCCGCCCGGCGTTGGCACGGCAGTAGCTTGCCGATCTGTGTTTTCTTCACTCATTCCCGTGTGCTCGTACCTTCCCATAAAATCCGCAGAACCGGCTTGTAGCATTGCCTAGCAGAATTGCGCTACCGGATTGCCGTAGATCCGTATTGCCGCAGGTCCGCAACTACTGTAGGTCCGCAGCTACTGCGGATCTGCAAACTTAGCTGCGCTAGCGCATTCTAACCACTTTGCCCCTCCTTCGCCTATCGGCTTTCGCATATATCTCGCCTGGTAGTCTGCCTATGTCAGAAAGAGACATTAGGGATTTTGTTAGGGACTTTGAAAGTAGAGGACCGTCCTGTTCGCCGCCCTAAAACAATTCGGCGGGCGGGCACGGAAATATCCGTGAGCTGGCGGGCCGCGAAAGCCGGCGGGCGCTAGCTCTAGCAGTAGTGGAGGTTGCTATGGCAGAAAAGGAAAAGGCAGCAGCAGGAACCGCAGAAACCACGGGTGGCTCGGCGGAGGGAACCACCGCCGCCGCGGAAGCAACCCCGGGCACCTGCGCGGGCGAAAACACAAGCCCCGTGGATGAAGCCACCGGCGCCGCGGATGAAGCCACCGCCGCCGCGGAAAAAACCCAGCGTGGCCCGGCTGCGCCTGCCCCCACTCCCCTTGATATTGTTGCCCTCCCGGAGGCCACGGCGAAGGAAATCACGGCTTTGCTAGACCGCGCGGTGCGCGATAATGCCGGGGAAAAAATTGGCCGCGTGAAAGACGTCTTCGTCGATAACGAAACACAAGAGCCCGTCTATGTGCTTATCGCGCATGGACGATTGCATCTTTCTACCAGTCTGGTCCCGATTGCGGGGCTCAAACTGGATACTTCCGCCAAACGGCCTTTCGTGGCCTGCAAATATGCGGCAGAAACGATTTTGAGCGGTCCCGAATACGATCCGGCTCTCGGCCTTACCGAAGAAGTGCGCGCCGCGATTGCCGCGCACTACGCCGCGGATACTGCCGCTTCTTCGGCTGCTTCTTCGGCCGCTTCTTCGGCTGCTTCTACTGCTGTCTAGGCGCGCTAAAGCTGCCGCCCGCCTAGCGCGCTAAAACTGCCGCGGGGCGCGGCTAACCGTAGCGGCATGGTTGCCATATACACCGCTACGGGTCTTGTACACCGCTACGGGCCGGCGCCGCCAACTGCTGCCTAGATCAGATTCTTTTTCTCCCGGCTGGGAGCTACCGGTGCCAGCATGGCAGCAATTACCGTGGTAGCCGGGATCGCCAGTACCAGCCCGATGGAAGCAGCCAGAGTGCGGGCGATTTCTTCGGAAATCTGGGCAACTTGCAGAAGGTCTAAGAAAGGCCGATCGTAGAGCGAAGCCAAGATGAGGAGCGGCAGCGCGCTTCCCACATAAGCAAAAGCCAGGGTGTAAACCGTGGAGGCAATATGGTCTCGGCCAATTGCCATACCTCGCATGAACAGCCGGCGGCGGGAAGAATGCGGGCTTTCCGCATGCAATTCCCAAATTGTGGAGACTTGCGTAATCGTCACGTCATTGAGCGCGCCCAGCCCGGCTAGCACAATCCCGCACAGCAAAAGCGAACGCATATTCATGCCGCCCAGGTTCCAAGACAGCATGGCCCCTTCATCGCCGGTAGCGCCCGTCAAGTTCTGTGCATGTACCGCCCAGGTAGCCACGCCCGCCGTGATTACCAGCCCGAAAGCCGTCCCGAGAATCGCCGTCGTCGTACGAATAGAAACTCCGTGCGCCAAATATATCGAAAGGAACATCATGGCGCCCCCGCCGGCAAGCACCACGGGCAAGGCGGAAGTGCCGCTCGCGAGCGCCGGGATCATAAACAGGCCGACCACGAGGAGAGAAGCTCCCAGGCCGAGCAAGGACATGAATCCTTTCCGGCCGGCAACTAGTAAAACTACGGCAATATATACGGCGAGGAGGGCGAGCATGGCCGGGCCGCGTTCGAAATCTACGAATACGTAGGCCACGCCTGATTCCAGCATGGATGGGGTGAAGCGGGCTTGGATGGTATCGCCTACGGATAGTCCGGAGGCTACTACTTCGGCAGGAACGTGTACGGGTACGAAGATGCCGTCTACGTTCATTTGGACTTCGGTTTGGCCCAGTTCATCGGTGGTTCCTACGGAAGTAATTTTTCCGCGTACCAAGGATGATTTCTCGTCATTGAGGGGAATTGATCCTACCGGGGTTTCCCCGCGCGGCCATAAAACGATGAGGCCGATTATGGTGGCGAGAGCCATCGGAACAACGATGGCCGCCAAGATTTTCGCGATGCGACCGCGCGAGGCGGCTGACAACGGGGTCGCCGCCCCGCTCGGCGCATGAATGTGCATATGGATTAGGCCCCCACGAGCTTTCCGGCCAGGTAGCTTTCTACCTCGGCAATCGGGATGCGGACCTGTTCCATGGTGTCGCGGTCTCGGACCGTAGCTGCGTTATCTTCCAACGAATCGAAATCGATGGTGATGCAGAACGGGGTGCCGATTTCGTCTTGCCGGCGATAGCGGCGGCCCACCGCGCCCGAATCGTCGAAGTCCACGTTCCAGTATTTACGCAAGCTGTCGGCCAGTTCGCGGGCCAATGGCGTGAGCTTTTCGTTTCGGGAAAGCGGGAGTACGGCTGCCTTGACCGGGGCGAGCCGCGGGTCGAGGCGCAGTACCGTACGCTTATCTACCCCGCCCTTCGTGTTTGGCGCTTCATCTTCGGTGTAGGCCGAAACGAGGAAGGCCATGAGCGAGCGGGTGAGCCCGGCGGAAGGTTCGATCACGTACGGGATGTAACGCTTGCCGGTCTTCTGGTCGAAGTAGCTCAAATCCTTACCCGAATGTTCAATATGGGTAGAAAGGTCGAAATCGGTGCGGTTGGCAATGCCTTCGAGTTCTCCCCATTCCCCGCCGGCAAATCCGAATTTGAACTCGATATCTACCGTGCGTTTTGAATAGTGTGAAAGCTTTTCTTGCGGGTGTTCGTACAGGCGTAGTTCTTCGGCCGGAATGCCCAGGTCTTGGTACCAGGCGAGGCGGTGGTCAATCCAGTACTGATGCCATTCTTCATCGGTTCCCGGTTCCACAAAGAATTCGAGTTCCATTTGCTCAAATTCGCGGGTGCGGAAAATAAAGTTACCGGGCGTGATTTCGTTCCGGAAAGATTTTCCGATCTGCCCGATCCCGAAGGGCGGCTTCATGCGGGAAGACTGTTGCACATTAGAGAAGTTTGTGAAAATTCCCTGCGCGGTTTCCGGGCGCAGATAGTGCAGTGCGGATTCGTCTTGCACCGGCCCCAGATAGGTTTTAAGCATCATGTTGAAATCGCGCGGTTCCGTCCATTTTCCGGTTACCCCGCACGCCGGGCACTGTAGTTCTGCCAGTTCGATGCTTTCCGGTTCAGCAATATCGTGCTTGCTTGCCTGTTCTTCTTGCAGCTGGTCCATGCGGAAGCGGCGGTTACAGTTCAAGCATTCGATAAGCGGGTCGTTAAAGACGCCCACGTGGCCGGAGGCCACCCAAACTTCCCGGGGAAGGATAATCGCGGAGTCTAGCCCCACCACATCACCCCGGCTTTGCACCATGTATTTCCACCACTGGCGCTTAATATTTTCCTTTAACTCGGTCCCCAGCGGACCGTAGTCCCACGCGGAGCGTGAGCCCCCGTAGATTTCACCGGATTGGAACACAAAACCTCGCCGTTTTGCGAGGGCAATGACGTTATCGAGACGCGTGGGAGCTTTTTTCGCCACCTTACTATTATCCTTTCCCGCGCATCCGGCTGATGCGCGCGAGGCCATTGTACGGGTTGCGCCGCCTAAGCAGTATGCCAAACCTCCCGGAGTGCCGAGTTTTTACCGCCACCCGATCCGCGCTTCGTGCCAAATACGCGGGTATCCACCTGCCGCTTTGACAAGATTAGCGTGAATCGGCACGATAAGTTACGTGAGTACTTTTCTTCGCCGCCTCAGCGCACTTGCAACGGTTTGTATGCTTAGCCTTGCTGGTTGTACGACGCCGCCGCCCAGCCCGGCTGCTTCTTCTTCCGGCCCTGCAGCTGACTCAGACACTGTGCAAACCCCCGCTACGCCGAAAATTCGGGTAACTGCCACTAGTTATCCCATTGCCTGGGTGGCAGAACAGATTGGCGGCGAATATGCCACCGTTAGCATGGCCACCCCGGCCGGCGTCGATCCTTTACTTTATGCTTATACACCGGAAGAGCTGGCGCAACTGGGTGAGGCTTCCGATGTGCTGTTCTATGTTGCGGGTTTCCAGCCGGCCCTAGATGAAAATCTGGCACAGGTGAGTACGCCCGCGGTTGATTTAGCCCCGCACGTGCAGCTCGTCCACCATCGTGCTTTGGCCGGTAACCACGGTGATGAATCCGGAGAAGCAGGCCGCCAGCTCGATCCGTATTTCTGGCACGATACCGAAAGACTTACCCGCCTGGCCGGCGCCGTGCGCGAGGCTTTGAGCAATATGGATCCGGCGCATGCCACCGAATACGCGCAGGCACTGGATTCGCTTACCGGGAAGCTCAATGAGCTGGATGCGCATTATGCTGCCGGGCTAGCCCAGTGTGCCACGCGCACCGTCGTCACCTACCGGCCCGCCTACGCTTATATGACAGACCGTTACCATCTACAGCAAGTAGCAGTGCAGGCGATGGACCCCGCGATCACTCCCACCGCAAAAGATATCCGAAACGTAAAACTCGAGATCAACGCCAATCACGTGGGCACAGTTTTTACGGAAGGCGGTAACAGCGAAGCAATAGCGCAACTAGCCGGTGAAACCGGCACCCAAGTGGCAAGCCTGGATTCTCTTTCCACTCCCCCGGCAGAAGGTGACTATTTGAGCGGCATGGAAGAAAATCTGCAGTCGCTACGCGCCGGACTGGGGTGCCAGTAACGTTCCCGAACGGGGACGGCTAAGCTAAGGGATAGCCGGTTTGGGCTACGTGCAGGCCGCAAATAGCGCCAGTACCCCGTCACCCGTACCGGTTTGTTTAGGCAGTGCCCGTATTCAAGTTTTTTGCGTTAGGAGATGACCATGACCGCGCCGAGGCAACGTGTTACTGCCCAGCGGCGAGCCATTATCGCTGTTCTGGAAGGCACGGATCAGTTTATTTCTGCACAAGACCTCCACGATAAGCTCACCGAGGAAGGCACCCGGATCGGGTTGGCAACGGTGTATCGCACCCTGCAATCGCTAGTGGATGAGGGGAGCCTGGATACCATTATCGAAGAAGGCCAAACCCTGTACCGGGCCTGCGAAACCACCGATCACCACCACCACCTAGTGTGCCGGATCTGCGGAAAGACCGTAGAGATCATTCCGCCCAACACCGAAAATTGGTTCACCAGGGTGGCTGCCCAGGCCGGCTTTTCGGATGTGGAACACACTTTGGAACTCATTGGGCTGTGCTCCAAGTGTGCGCCCAAAGTCGCGGCCGTGAAACAACAGCGTGCTGAAACAGGCCCGGCGCGCCACGCGGAATAAACCCAGCCAGTTAAGCGAAACCCACTAACAACTTGAGACAAAAAAGCGTTTACTGTCGCTAAATTTTCAGTTAGGGTACCCTGCATGGATGGGTACTCCTTTCTCGCCGGAAAACCTTTTATCATCGTCTATTTAGTGCTTTTTCTAGTGGTTTCTTTGCGTTCCACCGCTACGTTTTGGCTCGGCCGCTACGCCGCATATTTGGTGCTAAAACAAAAAGAGCCCAGTAATCGCATTGCAAATTACGCTTGGTCCTGGGCCCATAATCCCAAAACTTTGGCGGCTGCAGATCGCATCCAGCGCCGCGGCTGGCCGCTGGTCACCCTCTGCTTCTACACGATTGGTATCCAGACGGTGATCCTTATCGGCGCAGGGCTAACCCGCATGCGGGCCTGGCGTTTTACCGCTGCCGCTTTCTTCGGTTGGGTTGGTTGGGCACTTATCTATTCCACGGTGGGCATGGCCGCGCTGGCCGCCGTCTGGTCCGCCATCCTCGGTTCCTGGTGGGGCATCGGAATCATTGCGGTGCTCATTATTGCCGCGGGTAGCTACGTGTTTATGCGGCGGTACCGGAGAACGCAGCGCATCGAAAACCAAGATGCTACCGCGCGCATCACTGCGGAAACTGAAAACCCCGATTCGGCAATCTCGAAGGCGGCGAACCTTGCGACCGCCGATACGGTGGCACAGACCGCACAATCTTCAACGCGCGAAGCACCGCACGCCTAAGCGTGCAATACTAGGCATCATGCAGGAAGATCTTCCAGAAATTGAAGTTCGCGTGCCCATCAAACTGGGCCAGTTCGTCAAGCTTGCGAGTTTTGTGGGCACGGGCGGAGAGGCACGCGAAGTTATTCAAGCCGGGTACGTATTCGTAAACGGCGAGCCGGTTTCCGAACGGGGGCGCCAGCTGTACGGAGGCGACGTCGTAGAATTTGACGACGGCGAATACGTGCTCGCGGTACGCGTGGCCGAAAGATCGTAGACTCTCTGCGGGGGCACCTGCACCCATTCTCTTTTCCGTTGTTTCACTATAATGCTGGGATTATGATGCGCTTCAGACCTCTCACCGCTTCGGAATACACGAATTTCGTCAAAACTGCACCGCGCCTTTTCGTGCAGCAGTTACCCGAGTACGCCCAGGCGCGTACCGAACTTGGCTCCCGCGTCGAATTTGTGGGAGTTGTGGAAGAAACTCCGGGCCCGGACGGCCAGGCCGGCGAACCGCGGGTTTTGGCGGCCGCTTCGATTCGCTACCAGCCGTGGCGGCGCTTCTTCTGGCGCACTCATATCCAGTACGGCCCCACGATTGACTGGTCTGATCTGCCGCTCGTAAAGTTCTTCTTTGCCGGCTTGCGTGAATATTTGGCGAAACAAAAGCGAGTGCTTTCGCTGCGGGTCACGCCACGGCTGGATATGCACACCTATGAAGATATTAAGATCGTTGCCGATAATCCGGCGGCCGGGCCGGCTTTAGATGTGCTTTCTCAAATAGGTTTCCAGCGGGTGAATATTGAGTTCTTTGACCGCGGGGATATTCCGGGCCGTTTTATTTATGTGAAAGATATTGCGGGTCTAGATTTTGAGGAAGCTACCGCTACTTTGGCGAAAGGTTTGCGGCGGCGTTTCCACAATGAGGGCCGTTACGGGGTGACCGTGAAGTTCTTAGGTCCCGAAGATTTCGGGTACCTGGATGGTTTGCACGAGTCGACGACGGACCGCGTGGAAGGCATGCCCACGATTTCGGAAGATTCCCGCCGCCTATATATTTCGCTCATGAAACATTTGGGCCGGGAACGTTCCTTCGTCTGCGTGGCTTTCTTCTCCCCGGTTGCTTATATCAGCCAACTGGAAACCACCCGGGAAGAAAGCCTGGCACGCATCGAAGTATTGCAAGAACGCAAACAAACGAAGGCGCGAGATCGCGAGCTTGCGGAATTGGATAAAACCTTGACCCACACCGCGGAGCAAATCGCCGCGGCCCAGGAAGTGCACGAAAAATACGGGGATAACATTCCGATCAATTCGGCCCTCGGTTTCCAATGCAATCAGGAACTGATCTTGCTTCTGGGTGGTATGGACAAGCGTTTCACCCAGTTCGCGCGGGACTACCCGGTAGAAAGAGCTGCCTTCAAGTGGGCCTGCGATCGGCAACTCGATATTTACAACACTTTCGCGGTTTCGGGAATTTGGGACGAAACCGCGCCCGATGCCCCGGTAATCCGGTTCAAACGCTGGCTCAATGGCCGCGTAGAAGAATATCCGGGCACCTACGATTTAGCGCTCTCGCCCCTCGCCCGCCCACTCGGCGCCACCGAGGGCGGGAAAACCCTCACCGCCGTCTAAGGCCTAGCGCCTAGGGCTTACCACCTAGGGCTACCGCTTAGTGCCATCGCAATCGTGTCCAGCCGCCTGGGCCCGTTGCCTTCTCGGGCAACCGGCCCAGGGCCACCGGCAACGGCGGCGGCGCGCGGCGGCGTACCTCACTTCATAACTAGCTCATAATGCAGTTACGGCCGAGCAGTACCCGCAGGTCGGAGAAGAGCGCGCTGACCGGGTTCACATAGAACTTTTGCGCCACCTGTACCACCACGGTTTTTCCGGGGCACCGCACATGCAAACGCACGGGCGCTGAACCCGGATAGTTCTGGAGCACTTGCCGCAAGGAATCCATCAAGGAACTCGTGCACATCCGCTCCCCGAGCTGCAAATCAACCGGGGAATCCGGCATGAGATCGTGCGAAGGTAGCGTCATTTCTTGGGCGGCTAGTTGTAGGTTGCCGTCCCGGTCTGAAACCCGGCAGCGCACGATCGCTACCTGGTCGGTCTGCAGATTCCCCGAAACTTGCTGGTAGGTGTTCGGGAAGAAGTTGATTTCCGCGGAACCGGTGAGGTCTTCGAGTACCACCGTGGCCCACATACGCCCGTTTTTCTTGGAAATCCGGGTTTCTACTTTGGTGATCAGCCCGGCCAGCGAAAGCGAAGCCCCATCCGGAATGGTCTCTTCATTCATCAGCCGCACGATCGTTGTATCAGCGGCCCGGTCCAGAATGTGTTCCATTCCGGAAAGCGGATGGTCCGAAACATACAGCCCCAAAACGTCACGTTCTTTATTGAGCTTTTCGCGTTTATCCCATTCGGGAATTTCCGGAATGGTTACTTCCACGCCTTCTTGCACCGAAGTGCCGCCAAAGAGGTCGAACTGGCCTACTGCTTCGTTCTTTTTCAAAGCGGCCACGGAATCTACTGCCTCATCCACGCGGGATAGCAAAGCGCGGCGCGAATACCCAAAACTATCGAAAGCTCCAGCCTTGACCAGTGATTCAATCGCCCGCTTATTGAGTACCTGGATCGGCACCTTGTCCAAAAAGTCTTGGAAGGATTCAAAACGGCCCTTTTCTTTCCGGGCTTGCACAATCCCTTCCACGATCGGGATACCCACATTTTTTACCGCGGAAAGGCCGAAACGGATTTCCTCACCCACGGCAGAGAAATTCATTTGCGATTCGTTTACGTCTGGCACTAGCACGCGGATGCCCATGCGCCGCGTCTCCCCCAAATACAGCGAGAGTTTATTGCGGTTATCGCGCCGGGAAGTAAGAACCGCGGCCATATATTCCACCGGATAGTGGGCCTTAAGCCACGCCGTCCACATGGAAATCACGCCATAGGCCGCCGAGTGCGACTTGTTGAACGCGTACGAGGCGAATGGTTCCATGGTTCCCCACAGAGCCTGCACCGCTTCCTTCGAATAGCCATTCTCCTTCATGCCTGTTTCGAAGTCCACGTACATTTTATCCATCTCGTGTTTCTTCTTTTTGCCCATGGCTTTCCGCAAGGAATCGGCTTGCCCCATGGAGAAACCAGCCACTTTCCGGGCAATCTGCATGATCTGTTCCTGGTAGACGATCAAGCCGTAGGTGGGCCCCAAAATTTCGTGCAAAGGCTCATCGAGTTCGGGATGGATAGGCTCAATTTTCTGCATCCCGTTCTTCCGCAAGGCATAGTTGGTATGCGAATTCATGCCCATCGGGCCGGGCCGGTACAGGGCCGAAACCGCGGAAATATCATCGAACCCGGTGGGTTTCATTTGCCGCAGGAGCGTACGCATACCCGACCCATCCAGCTGGAATATGCCCAGGGTTTCCCCGCGTTGCAAAAGCTCCATCGTGGTTTGGTCTTCAAAATCGACTTCCTCGATTACCACCGGTTCTTTGCCATTATCAACGATATTCTGCAGGGCATCGTCAATCGTGGTCAGGTTGGAAAGGCCCAGGAAGTCCATCTTCAAAATGCCCAGTTCTTCGCATAGTGGGTATTCGAACTGGGTGATAACGGCGCCGTCGGCCGGGCGTTTCATAAGCGGAATAACATCGGTGAGCGGGACCGAACTCATCAGCACCGCACACGCATGCACACCCCACTGCCTGGTCAGGCCTTCAATTCCTTGCGCCAAAGAAAACACACGTTGGGCATCCGGATCACCCTTCACCGTTTCCCGGAACTCTACGGCTTCGTTGTAACGCGGCGCGTTTTCGTCAAAAACTTCCGAGAGTTTAATATCGTTGCCCATCACCGCGGGTGGAAGTGCCTTGGTGAGCCGATCCCCCATTTCGTAGGGGTAGCCGAGCACGCGGGAAGCGTCTTTGAGCGCTTGCTTGGTTTTGATGGTACCGAAGGTGACCACTTGGGAAACCTTATCGTGGCCATATTTTTCTTCCACGTATTCGATAACTTCACCGCGCCGCCGCTCATCAAAGTCGACGTCGATATCCGGCATGGATACTCGTTCCGGGTTCAAGAACCGTTCGAAAAGCAAGCCGTGTTTGATCGGATCAAGTTGGGTGATTCCCAGCGCATAAGCAACCATCGAACCGGCACCCGAACCACGGCCCGGCCCCACGCGGATACCATTATCGCGAGCCCAATTAATGTAATCGGCTACTACCAGGAAGTACCCGGGGAATCCCATTTCGCAGATCACGCCAACTTCATAGTCGGCACGTTTGCGCACGTCTGCCGGAATTTTTTCGCCGTAGCGTTCATGCAGGCCGCGTTCTACTTCTTTGACAAACCAGGAAGTAATATCTTCACCCGCAGGGACGGGGAATACGGGCATATAGTTCGCCCCTTCCGCCGCGGTTTGGAAAGAGACTTCGCAGCGTTCGGCAATGAGCAAGGTGTTTTCCATGGCCCCGGGCAAATCTCCGAAAAGATCATACATTTCCTGGGTGGAACGCAGATGGTACCCTTCGCCGTCGAACTTGAAACGGGTGGGATCTTGCAGGGTGGAGCCGGAATTAATGCAGAGCATAGCGTCTTGGATTTCGGCGTCTTCCTTGCTTACATAGTGAGAATCATTGGTGGCGATAAGCGGGGCGTCGATCTTTTTTGCCAGATCTAGCAGGGCGTTACGCACGCGGCGTTCCACCTGGTTATTGTGGTCCATGATCTCCACGAAATAGTTTTCTTTCCCGAAGAGATCTTGCATTTGCCCGGCCGCTTCCAGCGCTTCTTTTTCTTGGCCGAGCCGCAACCGGGTTTGTACTTCCCCGGAAGGGCAGCCAGCCGTGGCAATCATGCCCTCGTGATATTGCTCCAGCAGGTCCATATCCATGCGCGGCCATTTACCCATTTGACCTTCGAGGGAAGCTTGGGAACCCATGCGGAAGAGGTTGTGCAGGCCCGTATTGTTATAGGACAGCAAAGTGAGATGCGTGTAAGCACCACGGGCAGAAACATCATCGGCACGTTGTTCTTCGGTTCCCCACAGCACGCGATCTTGCCCGAAGCGGGAAGTTCCCGGGGTCATATAAGCTTCAATACCAATGATCGGCTTCACCCCCTGAGCTTTACATTCCTTGTAAAACTCGTAGGCACCAAAAAGGTAACCGTGATCGGTGATAGCGATAGCGCTTTGCCCGAGCCGTTTAGCTTCCGCTACAAGCTTTTGAATCTTTGCGGCTCCGTCTAGCAGAGAATAATCAGTGTGAACATGCAAGTGCGCGAAATCTTTAGGAGCTGCCATGCGGCCGATCCTACCGCACGCATACAGAGCTGCTAATGGGCCCGGGCATGTCTCACGTTTCCAGAAGAGCGCAAGTGGTAGTTAGCCGCGCAAATATTTACGGGCGGTGCGATGCGGTATCCCCGCGTCCAGGTATTCTTGGCCCGGATCTGCCACATAGCCCAGTTTTTCGTAAAACCCCAAGGCGCGGGTTTGGGCTGACAGTTCAATGAGTATTCCATCCCCAAGGTCCCAGGTAGCCACAGCGGCAGCCTCTGCAGCCTCCATAACGCGCCGCCCAATTCCCTGCCCGCGCGCGTGCGCGCAGGTTGCCACGCGGCCAATATGTACAACGGGAACCAACGTAGCTACTTCGGCTTGTATTAGTTGTACTTGCACGTCTGATTCCGAGACCAAAACTCGCGTAGGTGGTTGCGCGCCCGAAGCTTGCGGATAAGACTGCGCGCCCGAAGCTTGCACACCGGAACCTTGCGGGTAGGACCGCGTGCTAGGTATCGCGTCTGCTTTGGTGGCCGGCAGCGTGGAGGAGCGGGGGCACCACGTGGCGTCGAAGTTTGCAGCGGGTGCGGTCACTATGGGCACGCTAGCCGGATTCTTCCCTACCCCAGGTAACCCGAACCAATATTCTTGCAACTGCGCGCGGTTGAGGAACTCATCCGGAGGGAGCACCCGGGCTGTGCCGGCGTCGTGGCCTTTTATGGGATCGGTGACCACTAGGTGGATCGTGCGCTCATCGTGATCGGCACTGTCCCATTCTTCTTCCGGGGAAACGCCCTGCTCTGCAATAAAAACCTGCTGGCGGATTTCCCGGGCGCGGCGCAATATTTCGGCTCGCTGCCCCGCTTGCATTCCAGTTTCGGCACCTATTTGCATGTTTTTACTTGCCTATTCCTATTTGCACGCGTTCTTATTTGCACGCGTTCCTATTTGCACGCGTTCCTATTTGCGCGCGTTCCTATTTGCGCGCGTTCCTATTTGAACACGCCTTCGCGCATGAGGTCGAGGGCGCCTTGCAGATCTGCCGGATATTGGGAAGTGAACTCACGCCACGTACCGTCTGGATGTTCGAATCCAAGCCGGGTGGCGTGTAGCCACTGGCGCTCCAAACCTAGTTTCTTTGCTAATACGGGATCGGCACCATACATTTCATCACCCACACACGGATGGTTCAGGGCAGACATGTGGACGCGGATCTGGTGGGTGCGCCCGGTTTCGAGATGTACTTCCACGAGCGTGCCCCCGGCCATAGCTTCGAGCGTGTCGTAGTGGGTGACGGCGTGCCGCCCGCCCTTTTGCACCGCCATTTTCCACTGGTGGCGCCGGTCGCGTTTGATCGGGGCATCTATCGTGCCCGAAAGCGGATCGGGATGGCCTTGCACTACCGCATGATAAATCTTCACCGGGATGCGATCATGAAATTCGCGTTTGAGGAGGCTATAGGCCCGCTCCGATTTAGCAACAACCATGCATCCCGAAGTTCCCACATCAAGCCGGTGCACGATTCCGTGCCGCTCCGGTGGCCCCGATTTTGCCACCGGTATTCCCGCTTCCTGCAAAGCACCTAATACGTCCGGACCCTCAAAATTCAAAGATGGATGCGCGGCTAATCCGGCCGGCTTATCGACCACCACTACATCTTGATCTTCATACAGCAAGGGAATTTCCACTCCCCCGATCGGTTCTACCTGCCGCGGCGCCGGAAGATTAATTTCCACCACGTTTCCCGCTGTCACCACGTCCGACTTCACCGCCTGCTGGCCGTCGAGGCGCGCCTGCCCCTCATCAATAATGCGTGCAATCGAAGAACGTGACATACCGGTGATACGGGCTAGTACTAGATCAATACGCTCCCCGTCAAAAGAATCCGGGATCGGGTAGACACGCCGCTCCGTCATCGGCATCCCTCCGTTTCTCTCCTCTCCGTAGATGTTTCACTAACGTGCGCTGCGGTTGCTTCTTCTGTTTTGTCCGTTGTAGGCACACTAGCGTTATCCAGCTTGCTGCTGGTTTCCAGTTCTCCAGTGCCAGGCGTATCCGCGGTGGCCAACTTGTTGCTGGTTTCCGTGTTTTCGGCCCGGAAGGCTTGTATTAGCAAAAGAACGACGCCGCCCACGATCGCAATATCGGCAATATTGCCTACAAACCAATCCGCATAGGCCAGGAAATCGACGACGTGCCCGGCCAGTTTTCCGGGTGGGAAGAACAAACGATCGATCACATTACCGATCGCGCCACCCCAAATCAGCGCGAACGCAATCCGGGTGAGCCGCCCCACCGGCCGGGAAAGAAGCCAGGGAATTACTACTACGCAAACCACCAAAGCAAAAACGGTAATCACCCGGGTGGCGCCCGCACCCATAGAGAAAGCGGCACCCGGATTGAAAACCAGTTGCAGGCCAAACAGATCGCCAAGCAGAGGGATCCGTTCCCCCGGATCCAGGTTTGCTAAAGCCACCCGTTTCGTAATCTGGTCTACGATCACGATGCTGAGGGCAATTACGGCTACGCCTAGCCATTGCGGAAGCCGCGCATCTAGCCCGGTTGGTTCTATTCCAACCGTTTCCGGTTCGGCTGTCTTCGTTCCAGCTGTTTCCGGTGCGGCTGGCTTCGTTCCAGCCGTTTCCGGTTCGGCTGGCTTCGTTCCAGCTATTTCTGGTTCGGCTGGCTTCGTTCCAGCTATTTCTGGTTCGGCTGGCTTCGTTCCAGCTGATTCCGGTGCGGCGAGTTTGGGCGCGGCGGCTGGTTCCGCCTCATTACTGGCCGTTTCCGTTTTCTTCATCATGCCACCTACCTCCGCCCGCTTCGCTGAAATTGCGGGCGGACACCGCTTCGCTTCCTGTTACTACCGAGCTACCAGGATACTATTGCCGAACTACCAGGGTACTGTCACCTGCATTTCGCCCGCTTCTCGCTCGCATCTCGCCGGTATCGGCTCGCAATCGCAAGCAGCTACCGGGCAACAACATATTCTTTTTGGCACGGAGAAGCGGCGGCCTACCACATTAGGGTATAGGCCGCCGCTTTTCATTAACACTACTTGGTCTGGTTTGGATCTTGGGCGCCGGATTCGACGTTGTTCAACAAAGACTCCAGGTAGCTGCGTAGACGCGTACGATAGTCGCGCTCGAAATCCCGCAGTTCGGAGATCTTGCGTTCCACCAAGCCACGTTCCTGTTCCAGGTTGGCCAAAGTGCGGTTCGACTTTTGTTCCGCATCTGCCACGATCTGCTGGCTCTTGGCCTTGGCTTCGGCAACAAGCTGGTCCGATTCGGATTGGCCACGGGCCACCAACTGTTCGTAGGTTTCCTGCGCCATCTGCAATACCGCCGCGGCGGAAGTGCCAGCCTGTTCGCTTGGTGCCTGGCCCGCGAAGGAAGCCGTGGTGCTTGCCTGATCGGGACCGGCCAAATTCGCAGAAAGACCTGCTTGCTGATTCTGGGCTGCACGAGCTTCTGCCGTCTTCGCCCGGTTCTCCGCATCCTCGCGGGCAGCCGTTAGCTCGCGAATCGTTTCGGCAACCTCGTCGAGGAAGAAATCTACCTCATCCTCGTCATACCCCGTATCAACGCTTGCGGGTCGCTTAAAGCGGATGTTTAAAACATCTTGTTCCGTGAGCAACGCCATTCCTCACCTCTGAAGTTTCTATATGTCTAAATATTCCTCGGGACAAAGTCCCATAGGACCTAGAGTACCCGTTAATCCTAACCGTGTTCCCAGACCTTTGGAACATATCCGCCATGGCTAGTTATGCTTCTGGCCCGGGATTATGCCCTCAGAACACTCGAATAATGATCGAATTGAGAATCTGCAGGCCGAAAAACAAAATGAGGAAACCGATATCGAGAGAGATACCACCGAGCCGCAAGGGCGGGATATATCGCGCTAATAAGCGCAACGGCGGATCAGTGAGTTTGTAAATCAGGTTGATTATCACCAACAAAACACCGCTGGGACGCCAGTCTCGGGCGGTGATTACCACAATGTCTACAATTACTCGCCCCACGAGGATCAACAAGTATGTCTGTATGAGGAGCGATAATATAGTGCCAAGAACTGTCATTAGAAGCTATCGGTAGACTCCCGGCGTTGCATTTCCATGCGAACCGAATGCGGGGTCATCAACAGCACTTCCGAAGAGATCTTGTTGAGATCTCCGTGCAGACCAAAGCACAAACCGGTAGCAAAATCGACGATCCGATTGCGTGCTGAATCGTCAGCTTCCGCAAGGTTGATAATTACCGGCAAGCCATTGCGGAACTGCTCCGCAAAACCCCGTACATCCGTGAATGCCCGCGGCTTAGCGGTGATAATACGGGAGAAATCCGGTCCGGAATCCACCGCGCGCAAGGAGCTTACTTCTGCTTCCTCTTCGTGGTGGTCATCCTCGTAGTATTCTTCGGCGTCGTCGAACTCATCAAGATATTCATCATCATTGAGAGCTGCCCGGTTGACTATTCTTTTGAACATTCCCATGGCTACCCTTTCACAGTTTCCCTGAGCCTCAAGGTAGGTGAGTTTGGCCTGCTTGTCACTCATGTACCGCGGGCGTGTCGCCCCGGAGGGAACTAACACTACTGCCCCGGTATGCAGCATTAAGCAGGCCGGCGCCTACTTCCCCAATTCTAGCCCCGCTCTTCGAGCGTGACGATTCCCGCAAACCTTCCGGTGCGAGGTTGCGCACCTTCCCCGCTGCGTTGCGCTACATGGGTGGCACGGCGGTACGAATAATACGTGGGGTCTTCGTAGGTGCACGGCTCGTTATCGTATATTTGCCCAACGAGCGGATTTCCGGCCAGTTGGGCACGCAAACCAGCCCGCATATCCAGGGCGGGCGTGCCCCACCGGCTCGAAGCACCCACCCCGGGCAGTATCGCTGCGGAGTCTTCCTGCATTTGCGCGCTTACCTCATAGCAAGCCGGGCAAATGCACGGACCCACATAAACATCAACGGGAACGCCGAGCCGCTCGATCGCGGCCGGCACGATACCGGCGAGCAGACCGCGCCGGCCCGCATGTACAGCCGCTGCGCGCGGGCTGGTTTTCCCTACCAAAAGTACCGGCATGCAGTCCGCCACCATAACGGCCGCGGCGAAGGACGCTTTGCCGTCATTAGCCGCGGCGGGAGGTGCCAACGTGAGCCCATCGGTTTCTGGCGAGGCGTAACAACCAGATTCCGCTAGGGCTGCGGCGTCGGCAATGCGCGTGCCATGTACTTGGTCCATGAACACGGGGCGGGTGCCTAGTTCGCGGGCAAGTAGCTCCCGATTGCGGGAAACTCGGCCCGGGTTATCTCCTACGTGGTGGCCCAGATTGCAGGATTCAAACGGGCTTTCAGAGACTCCGCCAGCGCGGGAGGTAAATCCTGCTTTCACCACATAGCCAGAGATTTCCCGTTCGCACACCCACCGCACGAGCATGAACTAGTCCTCTTCGAAAAGGAAGGAGGGAATGTCTAGATCGGCGCGGCGCGGTTCTTCCACGCGGCGCGGCAGTTCCACATTGCGCGATTCGTAACGGTAACGATTCGCTTCGGTTTCGGCCGCGTGTTGCGGACCCGCAATTGGGTGGGCGGGGCTGGCCACGGTATCCGGAATGCCCGCCGGTACCGCGTCTTCCACCGGGATTTCCGGAACCTGCTGCGCCACCGGTACTTCCGGCACTGCTTGCGGTTCCGCCGCGGGAACACCGCGATCCTGGTTTTCATCAAAACCAGCGGCGATCACCGTAACGCGCACTTCATCACCCAGAGATTCGTCGATGATCTGCCCCACGATAATATTCGCGTTCGGATCCACCGATTCCTTGACCAGCTTCGAAGCTTTCGCCAGTTCCTTCATGCCGAAATCTTCCCCGGCCTGGAAGCTGAGCAAGACGCCGTGGGCGCCGTCGATCTTCGCTTCCAGCAACGGGGAGGCGATCGCGTTTTCGGTAGCCCGCATGGCCCGGTCTTCCCCAGAAGCGGTGCCGATCCCCATCAGGGCGGTGCCAGCATCCTTCATAATCGCCTTGACGTCCGCAAAGTCCAGGTTTACCAGGCCGGGAATCGTAATCAGATCAGAGATCCCCTTCACGCCGGAACGCAGCACTTCATCAGCCAGGTTATAAGCCTCAATAATCGTCAGATCTTGTTCGCTGATCTCCAGCAAACGGTCATTGGGAATAACGATGAGGGTATCTACAGCCTTGCGCAGTTCCGCAATCCCGCTTTCCGCATTCCGGGCACGCTGGGCGCCTTCGAATTCGAAGGGGCGGGTAACGACGCCGACCGTCAACGCCCCGGCATCCCGGGCAATGCGTGCCACCACGGGAGCCGCACCGGTTCCGGTACCGCCACCTTCACCGGCGGTCACGAAGACCATATCCGCTCCCTGCACGGCGTCTTCAATAATTTCGGTGTTTTCTTCCGCCGCCCGTTTTCCCACGGAAGGATCAGCTCCCGCACCCAGGCCATTAGAAACATCGCGCCCAATATCGAGCTTGGTTTCCGCTTCCGATTTGACGAGCGACTGCGAATCCGTGTTTACGGCAATGAATTCGACGCCGGCTAGGCCATCTTGAATCATTCGGTCAATCGCGTTTACGCCACCGCCTCCAACGCCGATGACCTTAATATCGGCGACATTATGATTTACCGTCATCTGTTTCCCTCCCGAACCTCAAGTAAAACTTGAGGTTTTACGCCTCTGACTTCGCGCAAAAGATATTGGCGAAATGATAGTGATGCAATTCTGACGCGCGGGCAACTTTCAGTCCCGCATAAAGTCACGCTTTAATGCCCTTCTTTCTAACTATTTAATTACCGCTGCGGCGGGTTCGGAGATATCGAAAACGGTGCCCGGCTGGCCGAGCAGCACGCGCAAAACTCCGAGTTTTTCCTGACCTTGCGAAGCATCTCCCCACACCACAGTTCGACCTTCCGTCAAGGCCAGCACCACCCGGCCCGCATTATCTAATTTAGTGCTCTCCACCAGGGCCCGAATATCTGGATCCAGGCCGCGCAAAACTTCCAAAGCCGTACTCACTGCCGCCGGATTAGTCTCGGTGGCAGCCCCGATGCGGGGCAGGGCGGCCCTGGCTTCTTCCGTCACCCGCATTTCTTCCCCCTGACCGTCCACCGGCGTGCATTCCGCACCGCGGCCCAAGCAGGCCACGGCTTCACGCCACGAAAGTTCCACACTCAAACCATGCGGATACTCCTTATGCGCGTTCACGCTAGCTAATTCCGGGATCTCCTCCTGGAGGGTGCTGGTCACCTTCCCCAGCCCTAAACGCGTAAGTGGGATACCCGCAAATTGGTTAAGTAGTTCTGCAATATCGGCATCGCTTACCACGGCTTGGGCAGATACCTCAGAGACGCTAATACGATCCTCATGCAAAGCAAAGACCGGGCTGAAAAATATCAGCCAAAGAGCGAACAGGCCCGCCCCGACCACAGCCCCCAGGCCCAGGGTTTTGCGCCACACTACGCGGCGTTTTTCGCGGCGCCGTTCCCGGCGTCTTTCCGCTAAATCCGGGGGCCGCGTGCCCGAACCGCTCGGGCTTTCCCGGCGCTGGTGTAGCTCTCCAGCCGCCTCGCTGGGCGAAATATCGGCCAGTTCAAAGAAAGAATCTTCGTAGACCACCGGCGCGGTGACAGCCGTGGGTGTAACCGGTTGAGCATCGGTTTTGCGAGGCCGGTGCGCGGCTGTGCCCTGCGCCGGGCGCGGTTGCCGTGCGCCCTTGTGCGGTTGCGGCACGGCCGCGCGTGATTGCGGCACGGCCGCGTGCTCGTATGACTCACGTGATTTATGTGGCTCACGCGACTTGTGCTGCCGCGGGGTGCCCGCGCGCTCGCGCGGCTCACGCGGAGATTCGCTGCCGCGCGGGGATTCGCTGCCGCGCGGCCGGCTGGCGGCGCGGCGCGGGTTGAGATCGCGCGCGGTACGGCGTCGGCGTACCTGGGAGCTTCCACTCGCCGCATCCGGTGCGGGAACGGTAGGCTCCGCTGGTTCGTTTCTGCGGCCTCTCACCCGGCCTCCTTGAAACGATGCTGCAAGGTTTCCACGATGAGCGGGCAGAGTTCGGTAACGTCCCCGGCACCCATGGTGAGTAGCAGATCCCCCGGGGTGGCGCAGCGTGCCAAGGTCCGGGCTGCTTCCTCTTTACTGGCAATAAAGGTGCCGTGCCCGTCCATTTGGGTGGTGATTAGATCACCTTCCACTCCCGGCATCGGTTCTTCACGCGCCCCGTACACGCCGGTAACGATCGCCGTATCCGCACCGGCCAGGGCGCGGGCAAATTCGGCCGCGAAATTCTTGGTCCGCGAATACAGGTGGGGTTGGAATAGCACCCGCACGGCTCCGCTTCCCGCTTTTTCCCGCGCGGCCTGCAAAGTGGCGGCCACCTCGGTGGGATGGTGAGCGTAGTCGTCGAAAAGCCGAATGCCGCACACTTCCCCGCGCGGTTCGAAACGCCGCCCGGTTCCGGTATAGCTTTCCAAGGCCTTAGCCATAACCGCTGGGTCTACGCCCAGGTCTACCCCGGTAAGCCACACTCCGGTGGCATTTAGTTCATTGTGCGCGCCCGGAACCTGCAAGGTAAACCGGGCCAGGGTTTCTCCTTCCGGTGTTTCTATCACGCACTGGCCGTGCCCGCGTACCACTACGTGCTGGCGAGCCCCCGGTGCCGGCGTGCCGCGGCCATAGCTGGCCACGCGAATGTTACGCGCCCCGGCCGCAGCGGCAAGGTGGCGTGCCCCAGGGTCATCCGCGCACACAACAAGAAGCCCGCCCGGTACGATCCGCGCCGCAAATTCCTCGAAAGCGGCCGCGAAGGCTTCCTGCGTGCCATAAAAATCGAGGTGGTCCGGCTCAATATTGGTGACCAGTGCTGCCCGCGGCGCATAGTTCAAGAAAGACGCATCCGATTCATCGGCTTCCGCTACCAAAACATTGCCGCTACCCAAATGGCCGCCACTCAAATGGCTGCCATCGGCCGCGCGAATGCTTCCGCCAATCGCCCACGAAGGGTCTTGCCCGGCAGTTCGCAAAGCCATGGCGAGCATGGCCGAACTGGTGGTTTTGCCATGTGCGCCCGCAACCGCCACAAAATCCCGCGCCCCAGCGGCAAAAGCCAAAGCTTGGGAACGGTGCCATACTTCTTGCCCCCGCTGGCGGGCCACCGTCAATTCCGGGTTATCTTCGTGAATCGCGGTAGAGCGCACCACAATCGCGCCTGCCGGCACATTTTCTGCCCGCTGGCCGATAGCTACCCGCGCGCCTGTTTCCCGCAAACGCTGCGTATTTTCTGATTCACGCGCATCCGAACCGGTAACAGTGTGCCCTTCGGCCAGTAACAAGGCGGCGACGACAGACATGCCGGCCCCACCAATCCCAATCATGTGGAAGTGCCGCCGCGCTGATGTGCGGGCGGAAGTGGCCTGTGCTAACTGCGGTGTTGTCATTGTGCCTCGCGTTCTGCTGCAACTTCTTCAATCACACGGCCCAAACGGTAGGCCCCATCGCGCGGGCTAATACCGCGCTGTGCGAGCCGCATGCGCTCGAGCTGCTCCGGATCGTGGAGAGTGCGAACTACTAAAGCTATGCTTTCTGCGCAAAACTCTTCATCCTTGACCAGCAAAGAACCACCCTTTTCCTGGGCGTCTTTCGCGTTGAGTGCTTGTTCCCCGTTCCCGATGGGAAGCGGTACGAACATGGCCGGAATGCCCAGCGCACAAACTTCCGAAACGGTTCCGGCACCGGCCCGGCTAATCACCCAGTCGGCTACCGCATAGGCTTCCTCCATTTCGGAGAGATATTCGAGCACCGCATAGTGTTCGTAGCCGGCAACCCGTTCCCGTACCGGGCCGTCTTTCCCGCGGCCCGTCAAATGCAGCACCTGGATCTCAGCTTCCGCGAGGGCCTCCGCGTTTTCAGCCACTACCTCATTAATATGTGCGGCTCCTAGCGATCCGCCGGTTACCACCACAGTGCGCATTTCGGGATCCAAACCGAAACGGGCGGCCGCCGCTTTCCGGCGTTCGCTGCGGTCATTATCTTCTGCCAGCTTCGCTATTTCAGGGCGGAGCGGCAGGCCCACAAACTGGGTGGTACCGTTGCGGGCACGCAAACGGGTAGTGGCAAAAGCTAGGCACACGGCGGCTGCATGGCGTGCGCCGAGCCGGTTTGCCAACCCGGGCAAAGCATTTTGTTCGTGTATCACGAAGGGAACTTTTAAGGCACGCGCTGCCGCATAGAGGGGCGTGGAAGTGTATCCTCCAAAACCTACCGCCACGTCCGCATTGGTTCGCCGCAAAATCTCTTTACAGCGTTTGATAGCGCGCGGGTAGCGCACCGGGAAGCGGAACAGATCCGCATTGGGCCGGCGCGGGAAAGGAACCCGCGGGATTACTTCGAAAGGAATTCCCGCTTCGGGCACCAGGCGCGATTCCATACCTTCGGCGGTTCCTATCGCGGTTACTTCGTGCCCCCATTCCCGCAGCTGGCGGGCCGTTGCCAGCATGGGATTAATGTGGCCAGCGGTACCGCCCCCGGCAAGAACGATCCGTAACGCCATAGCTGCCTCCTCTGGTTGCTTCACCTTGTTTTGCTAACGATTGATACCACGCGTTTGACCAAGTGGGGCCGCTGTTTGAAGGAAGCGCGTACTCCCTCTACGGAGAATGCGGCGCTAATTGCCACTCCCACGGCCATCAGGCAGGAGATCACCGAAGATCCTCCTTGGCTCATGAATGGTAGTGGAACCCCGAATACTGGAAGCATGGAAGTTACCACTAGCATATTCGCCAAGGCTTGCCCGCACAGCCACAGGGCAATCCCGCCCACCGTAAGCTTGGCGAAGCGGGAAGGGTGGTGTATGCAAATACGCACTAGGGATATCCCCACCATTAGGAATAGGATCACTACCGCCGCGCATCCTAAGAAGCCCAGCTCTTCGCCCACGACGGCGAAAATGAAATCGGTTTGAGCTTCGGCTAGATTGCCCGGCCATTTTTCAATCCCGGTGCCCAAGCCCGATCCGCCCAGGCCACCCGAACCGAAAGCCCACAGCGCATAATCCGCTTGGGTGGGAGAACCCCCGGCAGGCAAAGTAAAAATGTTTTCGAAGAAGTCTTGCACGCGGGCCAAGCGGGAAAGGCTCACCGCAATGGCGAGGGCCGTACCCAGGATGCCAGCCAGGCCGCCTACCGCAAACCATTGCCAGGCCATGCCGGCTAGCCAGAGCATTCCGGCCGTGAACAAAGCAAAAACCAGTACGGTTCCCATATCGTGGCCCAGGCCTACCAGCCCGGCGGAGAGCAGGAAGATAGCAATGGGCCACACCCAGTTTTTTATGTCTTCCCATTCTTCCCGGCGCAGCAAGTTGACGCTTGCTGCCCCGCGAACATTGACCAAGGTGGCGGCTAGCGCAATAATCGTGGCTAGTTTCAAAAACTCGGAGGGTTGCATACGGATAGGGCCTAGCGCCACCCAGTTGCGGTTACCGGCTACTGCCACGCCGAGGGGTGAAAATACCAAGCATTGCAAAAGTAAGGCCCCCGCCCAGAATGCGGCCCAGGATTTGCGGAAGAACTCAATGGGGAAACGAGACAGAATTGCCGCGACTACTATTCCCACGCAGGCATAGAAAATTTGCAGGTAAACCCCGCGGAAAGTGTTGGTAGCTCCCGCCGCGGCGCTTCGCATCGCGCCGGGCGTGACCGCGGAAAACACCATAACGAGACCCAAAACCGTGAGCACGAGGGTGGCCACCGCGAGCATAATGATCGAATGGCGCATTACGTCACGCACTTTTTCGGCGTTTTCTGCCGGCAGGCGGGTAGCGCCCGTTACTGGTTTGCCTTTCGGGGTACGGCGGCGGGCCTGGCCCGTAGCGCCGCGTGACCCGCGGCGTGTGGCACGGGTCGGGGCATCGTGACGGGTCGCGGCATCGTGGGTGCCACCGGTTTTTGCCATGTTGTTATTTCCTCGCTTCCCGGGCGAAGGCGTCCCCGCGATCGGCATAAGAAGTGAATTGGTCCATGGAAGCGGCGGCCGGCGCTAGGAGCACGGTATCGCCCGGCTGGGCAATTTGCCGGGCCCAGGTGATCGCTTCTTGCATGGGAGCGGTGGCCAGCGCGGAAATGTAGTACACCGGAATGGTCAGCTCCGCTAAGGCCTCATGCCATTCTTCTTGTTCCGTACCGATCACCACCACGGCCCGCAGTTTGCTTTCCACTTCGCGCACCAAGTTTGTGAAGTGGGCCCCCTTCGGTTGCCCACCGGCGATCCACACCACCGTCCCATCGGCTTGGGCGAGCAAAGAAGCCCGCGCCGCGTGAGCATTGGTGGCTTTCGAATCGTCGATATATCGCACCCCGTCTTTCACGGTTACGGTTTCAATGCGATGTTTGCCGGGCAGCATGGATCGCAGGCCGGCCCGGATCGACTGCGCGGAAATCCCCAATGCCCGGGTGAGCGCTGTAGCCGCCAAAGCATCAGCCACAATATGTTCCGGAACTACTTCCGCATCCGGGGCAAGCTGCGCCAAATCGGCTAGTTCATACAGTTCGGTGGCCGTATTCCAACGGTCAGCCCCAAAGGCGCGGTCTACCACGATGCCGTCTACCACGCCGAGCTGGCCCACTTGCGGCACGCCCGCGGTATATCCAATCGCCCGGGCACCTTCTACCACATCGGCCCCATCGACCATATTTTGTACCGTTTTGTCCCCTACCGGATAGATCGCTGCCCGGCGCACATTGTGGTAGACCCGCGCTTTGGCACGCCAATATGATTCTCGGTTGCCATGCCATTCCAGGTGGTCATCGTCAATATTGAGGCAGACCGCGGCGTGCGGAGAAGCCGTGTTCGTGGTTCGTAATTGGAAGCTGGATAGTTCTAAGGCCAGGGCCCGCGGAGCATCGTTATCCGTGCGGATTGTTTCGGTGATTGCGGGGTTGCCGATATTGCCTACCGGGGTCCCGCCCAAACCTGCCTGCCCTAAAATACGGGCAGCCATGGTGACCGTCGTCGTCTTCCCATTGGTACCCGTAACCGCCAACCAGGGCGCCCACCGCCCGGCGCTATCGCAGGCACGCAAACGCCACGCCAATTCTATTTCGGAGGCTAGTTCCACCCCGTTTTCTTGCGCGAGGGTGAAGAGCGGGGAGGTTTCCCGGATGGCCGGGGCAGGCACGATCAGGTCTGGACGCCAGCGGAGCACCTTTTCTGCTAATTCTTCCGCATCCGCATCCGAACCGGCAGTGGCGAGCGGCAAAGTAGTTACCGCTGCGAGTTTAGATATATCGGAATCCCACGCGGAAACCTGTGCTTGCGTGGTGTTACACAGGGCACTTGCGGCGGCTTGCCCCGATTTTCCGAGGCCGACGACGGCGATTCGCATCCCCGCCATGCTTTCTGCACCCGGAATGTGCAAGCTCGTGGTGTCCAGAAGGTCGTAGTCGTTTTCCATTACTGCATCGCCAACCATTCGGCATAGAACAAGCCCACTCCCACGCAGGCACAAAGCGCTTCAATAAGCCAGAATCTGACGGTAACCGTGATCTCATTCCAGCCTTTGAGCTCGAAATGGTGATGTATCGGGGCCATGCGGAAAACGCGTTTTCCGGTGGCTTTGAATACTGATATTTGAATGACGTCAGAAACGATTTCGAAGACGAAAAGCCCGCCGATAAGCAAGGCCAAAAACTCAGTGTGGGTGAGGATAGAGATACCCGCGAAGGTCCCGCCCAGGGCGAGCGAACCGGTATCTCCCATAAAGATTTGCGCCGGGTTCGTGTTCCACCACAGGAAACCAATTACGGCACCCACTACCGCAATCGCAATAATCGCCATATCCCGCGGGTCGCGCACGGTATAGCAGCCGGGGGCGGCATCGACCACGCCCAAGCAAGCATGGTTGGACTGCCACATCGCAATACCGGCATAGGCCGCGAAAGCAATTGCGCTCGCCCCGGAAGCCAAGCCGTCCAAACCATCCGTCAAGTTCACCGCATTCGACCACGCGGTAATCAAGAAATTCGCCCACAAAACGAAAAGGATCACGGCGCCCACCGCGCCCGCAAAAGCCAGGTCGAATTTAGTTTCCCGCATCACCGAAAGCGCGGTGGATGCAGGTGTGCGGCCATGTTCATTGGGGAACATGAGCACGGCTATCGACCAGGCAATCCCCACGACCGCCAGCCCAATAATTTTTGCGATCGGGGTGAGCCCCAAAGATTGTTTCTTGCGGATCTTGGTGAAATCATCGGCGAATCCCACCGCTCCCATGCCAAACATCAGGGCCAGCAACAATATCCCGGATACTCCCGGGGTGCGGCCGGTGGCCAGGTTGGCTACCAGGTAGGCAACTACCACGGCGAAGATAATCATTACCCCGCCCATGGTGGGCGTGCCGCGTTTAGTGAGGTGCGAAGTAGGGCCGTCTTGCCGGATGAACTGGCCGAACTGCCGGGACACCAAGAATTTTATGAAGAGGGGCGTGCCCAACAGCGTTACCACGAGTGACACCGCGAACGCGATGAGAATCGCTAGCATCTCTCCCTCTCTTTCGAGCTCGTAACGGCCGAGTCCGAAGCTTGCCCCGCCCCGGCCGCATTATTTTCATTCGACCCGCTCGCGGAATCTTCCGCGAAACTATTAGCGATCTGCCACACACCCGAACTGTGCGAGCCTTTGAGCAAAACCGCATCGCCGGCTCTGAGCATACCCGCTAGCTCGGCTTGTGCGCCGGAAGCGTTCGCCGCCTCCACCACGGTAATGCCATGTGTGCGGGCACTTTCCGCCAGCGGTGTGGTTTCCGCACCCACGGTGAGGAGATAGTCGACGCCGGCTGCTGCCAGTGGTGCGGCCAGGGCGCGGTGTTCGGCCGCGCTAGCTTCTCCTAGTTCAAGCATGGCACCCAGCACGGCGATTTTGCGCCGGCCGGTACCAATCCGGCCCAGCGCAGCAATACCAGCGCGCATGGAATCCGGGTTGGCGTTGTAAGAATCATCGATTACCAGGTATTTGCCTCCGCTTCGCCACTGCACGTCCATGCGGTGCGGGGAGGCGGCAGGAGCGGCCAGGCCGGCCGCGATTTCTTCTCCGGCCAAACCCAAAGCGTAGGCGCCAGCCGCAGCCGCCAAGGCGTTACTGACTTGGTGCGCGCCCACCAAGCCGAGTTTGACGTCTTGGGAGCCGTATCCGGCAGGGCCGCGGAGCCGGAAATGGGCTCGGTCGTTTTCATCGAGCCGCACATTTTCGGCCACGAAATCTGCTTCCGAGTTGCCGGCTGCCGAAAAACGCCATACTTTGCCGGGGGCCAGGCTGGCCATGGTGGCCACCCGCGGATCGTCGCAGTTTAAGACAGCGGTGCCACCGGGCCGCAAGTTGCTCACCAGTTCGGATTTGGCACGCGCCACGTTTTCAATACCGCCAAAAACGCCGAGGTGGGCGCGGGCTACCGCGAGAACCACTGCCACATCGGGAGGCGCAATGGAACACAGGTAGGAAATATTGCCGATGCGGTCCGCTCCCATTTCGGCTACCAGGGTGGCGGTGTTTTCGTCTACCCGCAATACCGTGAGCGGCAAGCCGATCTCGTTGTTCAAGGAACCCGGCGGGGCTACTACTTCGCCGCGGCTTACCAGGATACGTGCCAGTAGATCTTTGGTGGTGGTTTTACCCACGCTGCCGGTTACTGCCACTACGCGTAGCTGGGGGTTTGCGGCGCGAGCGAGCCGCAAGTTTTCCCGAGCTAATTTACCTAGGGCGGCCGGTACGTCTTCCACCACGATGAGGCGGCGCGGATCGGCGCCGCTGGCGGTAGCACATTCCGGATCGGTGGTGAGCACGGCGGCTGCGCCCGCTTGCAGAGCCGGGCCGGCAAACTTAGCCCCGTCCACGCGCGCACCTTTAATGGCAGCAAAAATTGCTCCCGGCGTGACTTCCCGGTTATCGCGCACCACTGCCCGGGCCCGCACATTTTCGTGGCCGCGAGTGGTTAAATAGCCTTCCGCGGCCTGCGCTACCTGGGCGAGAGTCATTTCAATCATGCGAAGTCTCCTTTGTGGCCCACAGTGCCAGCACCTTCTGCCCCGGCCGCGCCAGCTTCCCGGCGGGCGGCGCGGTTTTCCCGGAGCGTGAGGGCGCGGCGTGCTTCTACACGGTCATCAAGTTCTACTTCTCCGCCGCGCACCGGCTGGTGAGTTTCATGGCCACGCCCGGCCAGCAGCACGGTATCGGCCGCGTCCGCACCGCAAATGGCGGCGTGAATAGCTTCGCGCCGGTCCGGAATTTCTATTACGCGGGCCGGGCCCGCCGCGGTACCCCGCAAAAGGTCGGCACGAATTTGCGCCGGATCTTCCTCATGCGGATCGTCATCGGTGATATACACGAGGTCTGCTGCGGCGGCCACCGCCCGGCCCATAGCCGGGCGTTTATCGGCGTCGCGCTCTCCGGCCGAACCGGTAAGCACAATAAACTTGCCGGAAACAGTATCGCGCAGGGCCGCCATCGCATTTTCCAGGGCCGCCGTATTATGTGCAAAATCCACCACTACGCGCGGCTGTTGGGAAATGATTTCCATGCGTCCGGGCACTACCGGATCCACTCCGCCCGCCAGTACCGGGCGGATATCCACGCCCGCTTCCGCGGCCATTGCCACCGCCAAAGCCACATTTTCCACATTGAAGGAACCAGGCAACGAAGTGCTAAACACGTGTTCTTCTCCGGCCGGGCTACGCAAAGCAATCTGCGTGCGATGGCCGGGTTGTACGCGGGTAACTTCCCAGGTGGGGAATCCGGGCACGCTTTCTTCACCCGGCAGTATTAGCTGGGTGGCCGGGATTTCAGCTTCGCGCAGCAGGCGCTTGCCCCACTCGCTTCCGCTGCGAATAACCGCGCGGCGCGCCCGCTGCGGGGTGAAGAAAGTACGTTTGGCCTGGTAGTAGCTTTCCATGGTCTGGTGGAAATCCAGGTGGTCTTGGCTCAAGTTGGTAAAACCGGCCACGTCAAAACAAATCGGATCGGTACGGCCTTGCGCCAAAGCGTGGGAAGAAACTTCCATAACTAGCGCATCCCCTCCCCACTGCCGGTGGGTGGCCAAGAGTTTTTGCAATTCATCGGGCATGGGCGTGGTCAAATGCGCGGGCACGGTTTCCCCGCCGACCCGTACTTCCACGGTGCCGATTAGGGCCGGCTTTTTCTCGGCCTGGCGAAGTAAAAAGTCCAGGATGTACGCCGTCGTCGTTTTTCCGTTGGTACCGGTAACCCCGCAGGAAAGGAAACTGTGGGCTGGGTAGCCGTACAGTTTTGCGGCTAGTTCCCCCAGATGGGTTTGCGGCGACTGTGCCACCACCACCGGAACCGGGGTGGAGTTTTCGGGCACCTGGGCAGAGGTTCCAGAAACCCGTGCGCGGTTTTTAGAACCGTAACTTACGCCGGCATCAGAACCAGCACCGGCACCTGCAGCAGTGTTTACGAAAACGGCACTAAAACCCGCACCGATACCGGAGCCCGCAATAATTTCTGCGCCGGCCGCATCGGTATAGATAGCTACTGCTCCTTGAGCTACCGCGGCAGGCGCAAAAGTGGCGCCATGCACTTTTGTACCTGGCAGGGCCGCGAAGAGGTCTCCCGGGCCGGCCAGGCGCGAATTAGCGGTAACCCCGGTGACGAGTGGATTGGCGCCACGCGGAGCCGTTTCGGTCAGTTCGCCCAAGGGCATTGCCTGCGCCCGTTGCGGTTCTTGTACCACGTCCTGTACCTACTTCCTGCTTCCTGCTTAGCCAATATCTGATGCGTACCACGGGTATTTGTACAGCGGCACCTCCGAAGGGGGAATGCCCAGCTGCCGGGTAGCGAACTGCGCAACCTCCTTGAACACGGGCGCCGCGGTTTCCCCGCCGTAACCGGCCCCAGCCCCACCGTAAACGGTACCCGCAATTGCGATCTGCGGGTTTTCTGCCGGCACGACGCCGATAAAGGTACCTACCCGCTCGGTGAGGTTACCAGCTGCGTCCGGGACCTGCGCGGTTCCGGTTTTACCCGCCACATTGTAGCCGTCTACGCGCGCCGCCCACCCCGTAGAACCAGGCTGGGTGACCCCCTGCATCATATTCAGCATGGTTGCCGCTGATTCTTCGGAAATCACGCGGTGGGATTCTCCGGGCCCGGTGGGTATTTGGGCGCCGTCTGGATCGGAAACCGCGTCAATAATCCGCAAGGGCACGTAAACGCCGTGGTTGCCGATCGTGGCGGCAATTTGCCCCAGTTGTACGGTGGTGGCCGCCCAGCCTTGCCCGAACATAGTGGTGTAGCGGGTGCGGTTATCCCAGGTGGAAGGATCCCGCAAAATACCGGCCGATTCGGCAGGCAATTCAATCCCGGTAGGGGTGCCGATCCCGAAAGATTTCATGTATTCGAAACGGGTTTCATCCGGCACGGTATCGCCCACTTGGACCAACCCGGTGTTATAAGACAGCGCCATAATCCCGGCTACCGTCATTTGCCGGTTCGGGTGTTCGTCATTGTCCGAAATGGTTTCCCCATTGGGCATGGTGATCTTATCGGGCACGCCGAAAGTACTTAGCGGGGTCACGGACCCTTGGTCGATAGCCGCCGCAAAGGTGGGGATCTTGCCGGTAGAGCCCGGTTCTACGGGAGCTTGGACCGCTCGTGAACCCCAGTTTTCGGGGCTCGTGCCCGCCAGGTTTGAAGGATCCGGCGAATGCGAATCTGCTAGGGCGAGGGTGCGCCCGGTCCCAATTTCGATAACTACTGCAGAACCCCATTGTGCTTGGTTTGCGTCTACCGATTTATCGAGCGCCGCCATGAGGGAGTTTTGTAAATCCCGATCAATAGTTAACGTGACGGACCGGCCATTCTCCGGTTCTACGCGGGTAGCCGTACCGTTGGGTACCACGGCCCCGCCGCCGGCCACTTGCACCGTGTATTCGCCGTCTTTACCCGCGAGAATATCTTCTTGCGTGCGTTCAATTCCGGCTTGTCCTACTGATTCGGGTTGTTCGGCAGTTTCGCCCACGTACCCGAGAATATTTCCGGCCACCGGCCCGTTCGGATAATCCCGTTTCATGTATTGTTCGGGTTCAATACCGGGGATGCCGAGGGAAGCGATTTCCCGCCAAGTTTCAGGGGAAATATCTTTGGCGATATAGACGAAGGTGGATTTCTTTTCCCCGCCGATCATTTTCCCGCCCAGTTCGGCGCGGTCAGTTTTGAGGATCGGAGCTAGTACTTTCGCGGCTTCCGCGGCCCCGGTACCGGCAACGACGGGCGCACCGGTAGCGTCGCGTTGCAGATTGCCTTCCGCATCGGTGGCGTAGTGTACGTAATCGCCGATGAGTTTCTGGTTGACGCCGATGTTGTAACGTTCCACGGAGGTAGCTAGTACCGCGCCGGAAGAATCCCGAATATCGCCGCGCTGGGCGTGCAGGGTATAGGTACGGGTACGGAAAGCATCAGCCGCGGCGGAAAGCTGTTCGGACCGTAAGAACTGCAGGTCAAAAAGTCGGATTCCGAGCACGAGGGAACAGACCGCGAAAATTACGACGAGTGTGCGCATCCGGCTGCTAAACAGCGGGCGGCGTACGGGCCGTGCCGTACGCGCCGTGCCGTGAAGCTTACTCATCACCCTTCCTTCACTTTCCTTCCTCCCACCGCTACTCGTTTTCTGGGCGCTGCTGGTTCCTCAACCTAGTTTTCTACCTTTTCCCAACCTAGCCAAGATCCCGATCATCGCGTCGAGATCGGCAGATAACTGCTAAGGCGTGTTGGTATGCGGGGTGATAACGCGACCCTGTGCCAGATCAATGTGTTGCACATTTGGCGCCGGTTCCAGGCCGAGTTCTTTGGCCCGCTCCAGCAAACCGCCCGGCGTAGAGGCTGCCACCACTTGGTCCCGCAAAGTTGCTTCGTGAGCAGATTCTTCGGCAATGCCTTGCTGTACCGAACGAATTTCGTAGGCGGTTCCTACCATGGCTGTATTCAGCGAAAAGACGGTTATCAAAGAACCGATGAACAGCAGCGCACAAATCGCGATCGTCCACCCAAAACCGCGACTCGCGGTGGGGGTGGGTACCACGGTGAGATGGGGTTTGCCATCAATTACACGGCGTGGTTCGGGCCGGGCCTCGGTTTCGAGACGGCGTACTGCTTGACTCACTGTGCACCTCCATCGCGCATCGTGTTATCGCGCATTTTTTCGGCAGCGCGTAAACGCACCGAAGCAGAGCGCGGATTTTCGGCTATTTCTTCCGGGGTGGCCTGGCGGGCCCCGCGTGTCAATAACCGCAGCACGGGTTCATGGCCGGCCAGTTCTACCGGAAGCCCACGCGGCGTTGTGGAACGGGAAGCATCTCCCAAAACTTGTTTAACGATTTTGTCTTCCAAAGACTGGTAGGACTCGACGACGATCCGCCCGCCCACTCGCAAAGCAGAAATCGCTGCCGGCAGGGCCCGCTCCAAAGCGCCCAATTCATCATTGACCGCAATCCGCAAGGCCTGGAAAGTACGCTTAGCTGGATTACCGCCGGTGCGCCGCGCCGGCGCCGGTATAGCCGCGCGCACAATGTCCACTAGCTGGCCGGTGCGGGTAAGCGGCTCCTTGGCCCGCTGGCGCACAATTTCCCGGGCAATACGCGGGGCGAATCTTTCTTCTCCGTAACGGCGCAAAATCCGCACCAGTTCTTTTTCGGATGCCTGGGCTAAAAGCTCGGCCGCGGTAATACCACTCTCCTGGTCCATGCGCATATCCAAAGGTGCGTCATGGCTATAGGAAAATCCGCGTTCGGTGGCATCCAGTTGCAGGGAAGAAACTCCCAGATCCATGAGGATGCCAGCTACCCCACCCGGAGCATAAGTAGCCGCTATATCGGCGACGGCGTCGTACACCGCCTGTACGGGCCGGAAACGCTCCCCGAAAGGTGCCAAGCGTTCACTGGCCAAGGCGATGGCTTGCGGATCACGGTCGATGCCGATCACCGTAAGTTGCGGGAAGCGGGTGAGCGCCGCTTCGCTATGCCCGCCCATGCCGAGCGTGCAGTCGATGAGAATAGGCTTTTCCGAGGAGAAAGCGGGGGCTAGGAGGTCGAGGCACACATCGGCGAGAACGGGCTGGTGCAAGGCGTTGTGCGCCGCCCGTCCTTCTCCGTTGCTCATTTTGTGCCTCCCCGCATTCCCTCCTCGGAAAAGATCCCCTCCGCGGTTCTGAAGCTGGGGAATTGCCTCAGAGCCAGACGGAGAAGATCATCCCCGAGGCAGGATCCTCGTGTGCTGCTACCAGCGTGAGATCTTCGTTTCCTGGTTTTCCGGTGTAGTGGCGGTTAGAAGAGCCCCGGAATGACTTCTTCTTCCCGTTCGGCGAATGCCGATTCTTGTTCTTCCAGATACGTGGCCCAGGATTCGGCGTTCCAGATCTCCACGCGGTTTCCCGTACCGATCACTGCCAAATCCCGTTCCAAACCCGCATATTTGCGGAGCATCGCCGGAATGGTGATGCGTCCCTGTTTATCGGGAACATCATCAACTGCACCGGAAAGCAACATTCGTGTATACGAACGTGCCTCCTTGGAGGTAAGTGGAGCCTTAGCCAAGGTTTGCTGCATTTCCGCAAATTCCTGAAGTGGAAAAACGTAGATGCAGTGTTCTTGGCCGCGGGTCATGACCAGACCTCCCTGCAGTTGGCCACGGAATTTGGCGGGCAAGATGATCCGGCCTTTCTCATCGAGCTTCGGCTCGTAAGTTCCTAGGAACATCTCGCACCCCCTTTCCCGTGGCGCTCCACTCCACAATACTCCACTTTGCTCCCTCAGCATTTCAAAAATGCTGGCCAACAGCAAGCAAAATAGCATATTTGCGCGGTTTTACGGGGTGGAGGAAGGTGGGCGCCGGATAGCTCACGGCGTGTTTGCGCCCGCGCGAAAAGGTGTACGAAAAAACGCGTGGACGCCGTTGCGGCAAACGTTTTTGGCCGGAATCGAAGCGCTAATCCAGGCGCGCCGCCTCCCCACTAAACCGCGAAATCTGGCGGTTTTAGGAGCGGGGTGGGAAAGCGGTAGTAGCATTGCCGCGGATTAAAAAACAGTGGGCCCGTGGTCTTCTCCACCAGTTATTTCGGGGAGAAAACCACGGGCCCACCGCGATATGCCTTTTGTCCTAGGCTTTCAGTTATTTTGTTCTCATTATGCCAGTAGGCTAGGCGCCGCCGAATTTGAGCCAGGCACCGTCGATTTTGGGCTAGGCGCCGCTGTAGTTAGGCTATGCGCCGGCAAAAATAGGCTAGGCGCCACCAAAATCGCGCCGCCGCCGGTTCCATTCTTCTACTTGGCGCGCCATGAAACCGCGTGCCTTGGCACCCGGTGATTCCGTATTGGAATCACCACCTACTGGCTGCTCTACTTTCTGGGTGGTGATACCCGCGAGCGCATACCACACCCCGCCGAACATGATGATCACACCACCCCCGGAAATCCACAGCATGCTTGCCGCCACACCCCATACGAGCAAGGCGATTCCGCATACCAGCGCGAGTAAACCGAGCACGAGATGCCGAATGGACAGCTGCCGCGTGACGGTTTCCCGAACTTCCTTCGGCTTCATGTTCTGAGCGAAGCTCGGATCCTCATCCGCCAGTTGTGCCTCGAGCTCCTCGAGCATCTTGCGCTCGTAATCAGACAGAGCCATGGGGCCTCCTTACCGAAAAGTCTCGTACCAGTTTAGCTTGTTAGTCCCGCTCAACCATAGCCGGTTCCGCGCCGCAGATCGACAAATGTTCAAGAGTCAGGCGTGGTTTTCCAGACTATGGCGCGATTTACTCGGTTTTGTTGGGATCGGCCGCTTACTCGATTTTGTTGGGGCCGGCCGCTTACTCGATTTTGTTGGGGCCGGCCGCTTACTCGGTTTTGTTTAGGCCGGCCGCAGGGGCACGAAGTGGAGCGTCTGGAGTTCCCGGTTTGGTCTGGATGCGCTAAGCAGCCGGGCTGCCCGGTTTGTCCGGGGCGCGCGAACCATCTGGACTGCCCGGCTTGTCCGGCGCACGTGCAGCATCTGGGGCGTGCGGGTCTGCCTTGGTGCCGAGCAGACTGGCCGGGCTTAGCACACTATCTCCAAACCGGGCGCGAATGGAGTCCATGGTTTTTTCAGCAGCGGAGCGGCGGGCGTCGTCGTCGAAAGCAAGTTGGACACCCTCGCCTTCCGGGCAGAGCTGTTCAGCACGCAAACCCAGTAGGCGCAAGCCGGGCGGGCGGATCTCGATGGGACGGAGAAGTTCTACCGCGCGGTCGTAAAGGTCTTGGGCTACTTGGGTGGGTTGGTCGAAAGTGGCGGAGCGGGTGATGGTGCGAAAATCGGCGAAACGTACTTTGATGGAAACCGTGCGCGCGGCCAGGCCGGCTTGGCGCAGGCGGCGGGCGGCGTCGTGAGCGTGGGCGAGTAAAACCTGGTGGAGTTGGGTACGTTCAGCCACGTGTTCGAAAAATGTGGTCTCCCGGCCCATGGATTTTTCTTCCCGCGTGGTTTCTACCGGGCGCGGGTCGTGCCCCATCGCAAGTTCGTACAAGTGGGTGCCGGCAGCTTGACCCAACACGCGAATCAGGCGCTCCGGGCCAAGCCGGACCAGATCACCCACGGTATCCACACCTTCCCGGTCAAGCCGTTCGCGTGTGCGATCACCTACTCCCCACAGCACGCCGACCGGTAAAGAGTGCAGGAAAGGCAGGGTTTGGGCGGCGGAAATAAGCATCCACCCGTCCGGTTTAGCCTGGGCAGAAGCAATTTTGGCCACGTGTTTGGTGGCGGCGATTCCAACCGAGGCAGGCACTCCTTCCTGGGCACGGATTTGCGCGCGAATCATTTGCGCGATTTCCACCGGGGACCCAAAGAGGCGGCGCGCTCCGGAAACATCGAGGAAAGCTTCGTCTACAGAAACCTGCTCCACCGCGGGCGTGACCTGCCGCAAAATATCCATAATGCGGGCCGAAACCGCCTGATATTTTTCGCCGCGCACGGGCAACATCACCAGCTGTGGGCACCGCCGGTAAGCCAAACCCACGGGCATGGCCGAGTTGACCCCGCATTCCCGAGCCTCATAAGAAGCGGCGGCAACCACGCCGCGTTCCTGCCCGCCTACGGCCACGGGCCGACCGCGCAACTCCGGATGGTCTAGCAGTTCCACCGCCACGAAAAAAGCGTCCATATCCACGTGGAGAATCGGGGTGTCCGAATCGTCCGTCCCCCAAGAATGCCGGGCGCTTTTGACTCGCGGTCCTCGTGACATATCGGATTCCTCCCTCCCTGTATTATCGCCGATCCGCGGCGCGAACGGTACTAGGCAACGGAAGCCAACGACACCCGGAAACGGAAAGCGACCGTACTGGGTAACGCAAACGCGCTTTATTTGGTAACAGGAGCGCGCGATACTCGGCAACACAAACCCGCGATACCCGGCAACGCGAGCGCGCAATACCCGGCAACGCATGCGCGCGATACCCGGCAACGCGAGCGCGCGATACGCGGGAGCGAAAGGCGGCTTTTTAGCCACAAATGAGCGAAAATAACATTATTTTCCGTGATCTAGTAAACTATTTGTGTGGCTGATTTTCCTGTAGAACCTGTTGTGACTGATTTTTCGGTGGCCGAGCTGGAACGACATCGAGATCGCCCCTCTTTAGTAACTCTTTTTCTTTCCGGGGTGGAATCTTCGGCACTTGATTTGGATGATCCAACGTACCTCGAATTTGAGTACATGCAGCATTTTCGGTGCGCGGTAGACGCCGTTTTTCCCCCCAAGCAGCCGCTCAAAGCCTTACATTTAGGAGGGGCTGGGTGTGCCTTTGCACGGGCTTTAGATGCCTTGCGCCCCGGTTCGCGCCAGCTCGCAATCGAAATTGACCGGCGGCTGGCCGAATACGCCCGGCAGTGGTTTGATCTACCCCGTTCCCCGCGCTTGCGGATTCGCGTGGAAGATGCCCGGCACACCCTCGATACGATCAACCCCGCTTGGGACGTGATCATTCGCGACGCTTTCCAAGGCGTGGAAGTTCCTAGCCATTTGCGCACGGTAGAAAGCGCGCGGGAAGCAGCGCGCATCCTCGCTCCCGGTGGGGTTTATCTGCTCAATTCCATTGCTTCGGCCGGGTTGAACCGTTTGAACGCAGAAGCCGCCGCCTTGTTTACCGCTTTCAAATACGTAACCGCGATTACCGACCCGGCAATTTTACGGGGCCGGCGCTTTGGCAATATTGTGCTTGTTGCTTCTAATGACGAACTGCCGCTGTACGAACTGGAGCGAAAAGTGCGCAGCCTTCCCCTGCCCACGCGGCTAGTAGATCCGGAAGACTTACGGGCGCGGGCGCGCGGTGCCCAACCCGCCCGAGATGCCGAAGTTGGTTGGGTGCCAGGAGCACACCCCTAAACAGGAGCACACCCCTAAGCACGACGCCGGACGCGAGAGCTTCCGAGCAACCGAGCGTTTCCGAACGGCCCGATGTTTCTGAACGACGCCGGACGCGAAAGCCTCCAGGCGACCGGTTGTTTCTTAGGGCCGCCGCTCCACCTCCGAGGGCACCACTCGCCTCCGTGGACCGCCGTGTACCGGCTGCCTTTATTTAGTCTGCCGCGTGCCGGCCGCGCCGCGGCTGCTGGCCGGGGTCAGTTTCGGAAGAGTTTTCGGCGTCGTAAGCTGTGCCATTAGTTGGCTCTTCGACTGTGCCGTTATTCGGCTCTTCATCCGCCGGGGTTTCTGCCGCCGTTGCTTCTTCGCCCTGCGGTGATGATGCTGCCTGGCCGGTATCCTCAGCCGGAAGGTTATCGCCGGCTACCGTTTGTTCGGTGCCCGCGGCCGGGTGGTCGGCGGCTGTGCTCAGCACCGGCCGGGCCGTACCAGCGTCTCCGGCGGTGGGCGCATTTTCGGGGCCGGTTTGCACTTGCGGGGCGCCATCGGCGTCGTACCCTTGTGAGCTACCCGGGAACTGGGCTTGGCCACGCTGCACCATCCCGGGAGGCAGGGGGAACTGACGCGCCACGAACTGCCCATCCCCCGCAGCCGGCGCGCTATACGTAATCCCGGCATCTTCGGCATGGTTCAAGTTAACGGCTGGCCACTGCCCGCGCGAGGCCGCCGAAGCTCGCGGCGAAGGCCCGGTACGGTAGCCACGCGCGCGGCGGAAAGCTTCCAGCTGTTCGGCAATCCCGCCCAGGGATTCAAACTCGGTATCCTCGCCAGCCCGCGCCTGATCTTTTTGTTTCGAAGCTTCGTATTGGGCAAGGAATTGTTCGGCCGCGCGGCCAATTTCTTCTACCGAAGGCACATCAGCGCTCGTGCGCGGTGCCTGTACCAGGCCCGGATCGGCGTCGGACTTATCGTATTCTTCTTCGAAAGCAGTAACTATCTCCCGCAACTGCTCGTTTTGCTTCATCATGGTTTCCAAAGCTTCGTTTTCTTCCCGCGCCGAAACTTCCAGATCACCCAGCGGGAAAGAGAACCCAGAAACCGAAGCCAGCATAGAAAGACCCGAAACCGCGCCGGCAGAATACCGGTTTCCCGTCAGGTACACCGGCACGCGCACGGTAAGCGCCACCGATTCCATCCCGAACTGGGCAATGTTGTACTCAAAGAAATCCGAAAACGAAGCCGAATACCACACATTTGCCTGCAAAGCCGGGGCAACTTTCTCCCGGTTGTGGGACCGCACGAGCATATCCGGTTGGCGTGTGTGCGGCAGCCCCGCCGGAATAGAACCGACTGAGAAAACCCGTTTAATTCCGAAATAGTGGAGAGTATCCACAAGATCGGCAGCGAAAGTATCCCAGTAGAAATCCGGTTCCGTACCGGTAAGGAGCAGGAAGGGCCGGCCTTCCATATCCCGCACGATATAAAGGTCGATAGCTGGCCGGAACAGCCCCACCAGCTCGCCATTTATGTAATTGACGCGGGGGCGTTGGGCCCGGTAGTCCAAAAGGGGATCAACATCTATACGGGCCGCGCGTACCGTATCCAAAGTAAGTAGTTCTGAACGGACCAGATCCGAAACTGAGCCGGCGTCGTTCAAAGGATCCGTCAGGTTCACCACCAGAGTATCTAACTGGTCTGGAAAATCGCCGGTTGCGGCATCAATAAACCTGCCCACGTGATCTCCTTCCTGTGCGTGCCCTCAGGGGCCTCAACGCCATCAATCTTCTCATATGCCCGAAATCTGATTGATTTCGTTACAAGCGCATTTGCCTGCCCAGCGTGGTGGCCTGGGACACAACGGAGGCGAGGATTTTTCGCGATAATTGCATGTCAAATTCTCGGCACCGAAGTTTCGATCATATGCGGTTTGCGTGCAGAATACATTTTCCGCACGCACCCGTTTTGCTCGCGGCGTGCTTGCGGTAGTTATTTCCACGAAGCCGGTACTGCTTCCACGAGTTGCGTAACCAGGGTGCGTACTGATGGTGCACAGCTGTAGCTGGCGGCTGTAGCTGGCGGTGCGTGCTTGTGGTTCACGCATGCCGTGCGTAACCGTGCCAAGAATTGCGCATTTTCTTGCGGTCTCTCCTGAGGAGTTGTATATAGTGACAGGCACTGAACAGTCCCCCCGGCAGCGCGCTATTGGCGAAGAACAGTCTTTCGTCGATACTGCGTATGCTGCGCTCGACCAACAACGCGATACTTACCAGGAGCGGCTTGATCGGGTGCGGGCACAGACCGGCCAGGAATCGGCTGGGGAAATGAGCGAACGCGATTCGTTTGCCACCCACTATGAAGACAACCTCATCCGCTTGCGCAATGTGGAGAACCGTTTGGTTTTGGGCCGTCTTGATTACACCGATGAGCGCGCTCCGGAACATATTGGCCGGATTGGTCTCAAGAATGATGCGCAAGAGATCATTCTTTTGGATTGGCGGGCCCCGCAATCTGAACCTTTCTACCGGGCAACTGCCGCTAACCCGGGTGGGGTGCGGCGCCGACGCCATATTCAGACCCGTTTGCGCACGGTTACCGGGGTGGAAGATGAGCTTTTGGACGCCACGCACGCAAACGCGGACGATGAGCTGAATCTGACCGGGGAAGGTGCGCTCATGGCCGCCATGAACAAGGCGCGTGACGGCAAAATGGGCGATATTGTGGCCACTATTCAGGCCGAACAGGACCGGATTATTCGCTCCGACGCGCACGGCATTTTGGTGGTGCAAGGTGGGCCCGGTACCGGGAAAACAGCGGTGGCCTTGCATCGCGCTGCCTATCTGCTCTACACCTTGCGGGAGCGGCTGTCCCGTTCCGGAGTGCTTATTATTGGGCCTTCTCCCGTGTTTTTGCGCTATATCGATGAGGTTTTGCCTTCTTTGGGCGAATCTGATGTGGTTTCGACGACGATTGGCGGGCTCGTGCCGGGTGTGCGGGCCACCCGTACGGAAACACCGGCACTGGCGGAACTTAAAGGCCGCCTAGTGTGGCGTGATATTGCGCGGCGGGCGGTAACCGAGCTGTTGGAAAAGCCTTTGCGGGAGCAAGTGGTATTTGATATCGGCGGGGTGACGGTGCGTTTGCGGCCGCGAGATGTGCAAGAAGCACAAGCCCGGGCCCGGCGTACCGGCCGGCCGCATAATGAGGCCCGCGATACTTATGCGAAGCATTTGGTAACGATTTTGGCTGAGCAGATTGCCCGCGAAAACGAAGTAGAACTAGCCGATAACCAGTGGATTGTGGCCGATGTGGCAGCTTCGGTGGATGCGCGGCGGGAAATCAATTTGCACTGGCTACCTTCTTCGGCAGCCGAATTATTGGAACGTTTGTATAAACGCCCGGCTCTGCTTGCCCAGGTTGCACCCGAGTTGACGGAAGCGGAACGGGAAAGTTTGTACCACGCGCCCGGGGGTGGATGGACCGACGCCGATATTGCGATCATTGATGAGCTTTCCGAGCATTTAGGGGTTTTCGATTCTGATATTGACCGGCGGGAGCGGCGTTCCCAGCGGGCCGCGGAAGCGGAAATTGACCAGTTCACTCAGGATGCGATGGAAGGTATGGGCCTGGGCGGCGGAATTGTGACCGCGGAAATGTTGGCGGAACGGATGAAGGATCAGCAGCATCGTGATTCTTTGGCAGAACGTGCCGCCGCAGACCGCACTTGGACCTACGGCCATGTGGTGATCGACGAAGCTCAAGAGCTCTCCCCTATGCAGTGGGAAATGATTATTCGCCGCAACCCTTCCCGTTCGATGACGATTGTGGGCGATGTGGATCAGCGCCCCGCGGGAGCACCGGAAGGCGGCTGGAAAGAACTTTTGGGCCGGTTGTCCGCGCAGGTGCGGGAAGAACATTTGACGATTTCTTACCGTACGCCAGCCCCGATTTTGCGAGCCGCCCAACGTGTTTTGGCCGCGGCGGGAGTGCAAGTGCGGCCGGTAACCGCCGCCCGGGATGCCGAAGATTCCCTTACTTTGGTGCCGGTGGCGAAGGAAGGCGGGGCGCCGGCCCGGCAACGGGTAGTGGTGGAAACCGTGCGGGAAGCTTGCCTGCATATGGATGATCTGTACGGACAGGATGGCGGTACGGCGGCAGTGATTGTGGCCAGTGCGCGGCGTACCGAATTTGCGGAAGTGTTAGATAGTGCTGTGGAGCTGGCGGCGTGGCGGCGCGATACCGGCGGCGTTGACGTGACGGCCAGGATTCAGCTTTTGGACGCAGTGGACGCGAAGGGCCTCGAATACGACGCCGTGGTTTTGGTGGAACCACAGGAGATTTTGGCGGAAGGGCCAGGCAACCTGTATGTGGCCATGACCCGTCCTACCCAAAAACTCCGCGTCGTTTACTCCGGGGAACTGCCCGCTGGCTTCACCGATTAGGCCCCGGCCATAGCGGGTGTTAGGCCCCAGCCATAGCGGGTGTTAGGCCCGCCGTGGGTTAGCAGCCCCGGCCGGCTTGCGGGTTAGGCCGGCCCCCGGCTTGCGCGTTTGGCTTGGCCGCGGGTTAGGCTTGCGCTTCGCGTTCGGCGCGTTCGCGGCGTAACTCGTCGATGGCAGCTTGGAAATCGTCCACGGAGTCGTAGTTGGAGTACACGGAAGCGAAACGCAGGTAGGCAACCTCGTCTAGTTTTTTGAGAGGTTCGAGGATAGCGAGTCCCACATCATGCGAATTTATTTGGGATCCGCCAGCGGAGCGAACTTCTTCTTCTACTTGGGAAGCGAGTAGGGCGAGTTGGTCTTCGGTGACCGGGCGGCCTTGGCAGGCTCTACCTACACCGCTAATGATTTTGTCCCGCGAGAAGGGCTCCGTTGCCCCCGATCTTTTAATAACAACAAGAGACGCGGATTCAATAGTGGTAAATCGGCGATGACACTTGAGGCACTCCCGGCGACGACGGATAGATATGCCGTCGTCTGTGGTCCGGGTATCGACTACTTTTGAATCCGGATTCCGGCAAAATGGACAATGCATGCTTAAACGCTACTAGCACGGCATGTTTATCAGCAAATAGCTGGGCATGTAGAACCGCGCGCGAACTATTTGCACGCGCGCGCACTAATGCGAGACCATCCGGGCCTCATTACGAGACCATCCAGGCCTCCAGCTCCGCTCAGATCTATTCAACAGCTGCCCTATTTAACAGTTGTTCATTTCACAGCCATTAGGAGTTTCCGGATGCATTGCTATTAGTAGCTTTTTACTCACGCGCATTTACTATCTCGTGCTTACCCATACTATCTCGTGCTTATCTCGCGCTTTCTGGAAAGTCCGCGTGGTTCCCTGTATTTAGCCGCTTCTCAGTTCGTTCTCAGTTCGCGGTAATTCGCGGCTCACAGTAAACCGGCATAGGTCGTATCTTCTTATTGGGCCGGTTATCAATAGGCCGGAATTTGCAAGACTTGCCCAGGCATAAGTTGTTCAGAAGAAAGCCCATTGATTCGCTGTAAATCCGCCAAGGCAGTGGCATGATCGGGAGCATCAACAATCTGGGCGGCGATCGAACTCAAAGTATCTCCAGTCTGCACGGTGACCGCTCCCCCGCTTTCTACACCAAACACAGAGCCGATGAGCAACCCCATGCTCAGGACTACGGCCGCGACAAAAACGTAGAGCGCAGCTTTCATGCCCGCCAGGACCGTGCGTTCCAGATCCGCAATCCCGCGCACTGAATACCCGGGGGCCACATATCCGCGTACTACACGCCTGCGTACTGCATACCCGCGCACTGCATGCCCGCGTTCGCTATCTTCGGGTTCGCTATGGCCGCGCGCCACCTGGCCGCGCGCAACCTGGCCGCGCGCGGCATGTTTGTTGACCGCTTGCCCATTCGCTGCATCTTTACCTGCTTTACCTGACGCAAAGCTCTGTGCCGCCGGGTTTTTATCCGCTGCTGCAAGCGGTGGCACCAGCCGGAGCTGCGGCGCTGGTGCCACGCGCCGCACCGGTGCTTCTTGGTCTTCATATCGCAGTACTTCCGCAACACTCATGCGACTCCCCCGATCCTATTCGAACACATGTTCGTCGAACGTCTGTACGAATACTATCGCCTTGGCGGCGCACTGTCTAGAACAATTGTTCGACACGCGTGGCGAACAATTGTTTGAAAGAGCTCCGTTCTGGCTCTACCCTTGATGTATCCATAACAGCAGGCACCTCCGACAGAATTAGTTGGTGCGCGTGATGAACGGAGTAATAATGTCCCGCCTTCCCGAACTCACCGAGCGTCAGGCATCCGTTCTTTCCTGCATCATTAAGGCGATAACGCAGCGGCATATGCCGCCCACTATTAGGGAAATCTGTAAAGAGGTAGGGCTTTCTTCCCCTTCTTCGGTGAAGCACCAGCTAGATTCTTTGGAACGCCTGGGATATATCTCCCGCGATGCGCATCGCCCCCGCAAAATCGAACTAACGGAGCTCGCTCTGGAAAGGCATGGCTTGATATCCGGTAGTGATTCCGTGCCTGGCGAGGGCTTTCTTTCCGGTCGAAATGCCACTTCCGAGGCGGCGGGGTTGGCACCGGTATTGCCTTTACGTAGTGTGACCGGTGCTGATGCTGAAACCGGTGCATATGCTTCGGGTGGTTCTCCGGCTCCGACCGGTACTGTTTCTCCGCTTTCGCATGCCACCTATGTGGATGAGTCAGGTGAAGTAGAAATACCGGAAGCGGTAAATGTGCCGGTGGTGGGAAGAATTGCGGCAGGCGCTCCGATTCTGGCAGACCAGCAGATCGAAGATGTATTCCCACTTCCCCGCCAGCTCACGGGAAGCGGCGAGCTGTTTACGTTGAAGGTTTCCGGGGATTCAATGATGGATGCCGCCATCTGCGATGGCGACTGGGTGGTAGTTCGCCGCCAACCGGTGGCTAATAATGGCGAAATTGTGGCAGCCATGATTGACGGCGAAGCTACTGTAAAAGTGCTCGACCGCCGCAACGGCCATATTACTTTGCTTCCCCGCAATGAAAACTATGATCCGATCCCGGCTGATGAAGCACAGGTATTGGGCCGGGTTGTCATGGTAATGCGCCGGCTGTAATTGCTGCGCATAGCGCGGCCCGCCGGCAGCGTTATGCATCACCGGCAGCGTTATGCATCACCGGCAGCGTTATGCATCACCGGCAGCGTTATGCGCCACCAGCAGCTGTATTTATGCCGCGCCAGTACCAGTGTTGCCACCGGCCGCGGCTAAACGTTGTAGCGCACCTTGCACGGTTTCGGGATTCGTCGTCGTCCACATGCGCGGCATTGAAGCCATCAGGAAACTTCCGTAACGCTTAGTGGTGAGCCGGGAATCGAGTACTGCCACTACTCCCCGATCATCACTTTTACGCAATAACCTGCCCGCGCCCTGCGCCAATAGCAAAGCTGCTTGGGCCACCGAGACTTCCATGAAACCGCTCCGGCCAGCCTTCTCCGCTTCCTGCGTGCGAGCCTGCACCAAAGCATCATTGGGGCGTGGGAACGGAATTCGATCAATAATCACCAGCCGGCAAGTATGCCCGGGCACGTCCACTCCCTGCCACAAAGACAGCGTGCCAAATAAAGATGCTGCGTCATCGGCCGCAAAAGCGGAAATAAGTGCCGGCAAAGATTCCTCGCCTTGCAATAAGACCGGGGTTTCAAGCCGCTCCCGGGCAAACTCAGCTGCGTTTTCGGCGCCGCGCCGCGAGGTAAACAGACACAAAGCCCCACCCTGGGAAGCTTCGATAAGCCGCACCAACTCTTCCAAGTTCTCATTTCCGTAACCGTCGCGGCCCGGAGCTGGTAAGTGGCTCGCCACGTAAAGAATCGCTTGACGGGCCGGATCGAAAGGCGAACCGACGTCGATCCCCTCCCACGGACCTTGCGAAGGATACAGAAAACCGACCTCGCGCGCCGCGTGCTCAAACCGCCCACCAATTTGCAAAGTAGCGGAAGTCAAAATCACCGGGGTATCTTCGAATAGTTCATTCGCGAGCGCCCCGGAAACATCCAAAGGCGCCACGTACAAAGTGGGGCGTGCTTCCATATCGCGTGCAATCCACGGCACCAAACCGTTGCCCACGCGTTCAGAGAGCAACTGTTCCACAACGTCTACGATTTCTGCCACGCGGGCCCGCAGCACGGATTTCGCGGCCGCATCATTCGGATCCTTACCGGGCAGGTCCGCGATATCTTCCTGCGCGTTTTGTAGTTCGCGCAGCACGAGGACCAGCGAATCTTGCAAATGCGGGGGCAAACCGGCAAGCCGGCCATCTGGAATATCGGTCAATACGTCTTCGAGGCCGCCCGCGGCGTCTTCCAATTTGCCGGGCAAAACATTTTCGCGGCGCAATAGGCGGGCCAGGCTACGCAATTGCATCGCCGAAATGCCTACCGTGAGTTGGGAGGTTACCCGGCTTGTTAGTTCGTGTGCTTCGTCGACGACGTACGCATCAGCTTCCGGTAAAACAGGCGTGCCCTGACTTTGGACGCCGAGCATCGAATGGTTCGTGACCACGATATCGGCGCCGGCCGCGGTTTCCCGCGCCTGGAAAGCAAAGCAACTTTCGTATAGAGGGCAACGCGAACCTAAACATTCCCGTTTAGAAACCGAGACCTGGCGCCATGCTCGATCGGAAGCACCGGGGATGAGGTCGTCGCGGTCTCCCGTTTCGGTTTCGTTCGCCCAATCGCGGATGCGGAGTACTTCCTCCCCCAGGGCCGAGGCACCGTAGGTTCCTTCCGCCCGGGAAAGGAGCGAATCATCTTCCGGATAGCCGCCGGCCACTTTGCGTAGGCACACATAGTTGTTCCAACCTTTAAGCAAAGCAAAACTTGGTTTTTTGCCCAATATTTTCTGGGTGGCGCTAGCGGCAAGCGGGGCGTCATGACGCACGATTTGGCGTTGCAAAGCCAGGGTGGCGGTAGAAATGATCGCCCGTTTTCCCGTGCGCGCGGCCCATTCCATTACCGGCACTAAATAGCCCAAAGATTTCCCGGTGCCGGTACCGGCTTGTACGAGCAAATGTCCGTCTTCTTCCAGCGTGCGAGCAACTGCCGCAACCATTTCTTCTTGGCCGGGGCGAGATTGCCCGCCTAGCTCACTAACGGCTTCCTGCAGGATTTGCGCACAACTTGCCGCACTTACGTTTAAAGTTTCCGTAGTGTTGGACTGTATGTACTCCCCTCCACCGGACTGTGCGTATTCTTCGTTACTGGACTGTAAGTATTGCCCGCTGGCGGTGTTTGTGGATTCTTCAGTGCTAGAAGCTGGGTTTTGTTCTTCCTCATGCATGAGAAACCTGGTCTTCCTGGGCAGCTTCTTGCCAAGCGGGGGAGAATTCTGCGGCGAGTTCTTCCGGTACGAGGGCATGCACGTAGGTGCCGGTAGCCCGGTATTCGACGGGAGCTAGCAGTTCTCCACGTTCGTAAATCAGCGACACTAGTTCGCCGCGATCAAACGGTACGATTGCTTCGAGCTCATGGCTTGGCCGCGGCAAAATCTCGTCGAGTTTTTCGCGTAGCTCTTCCAGACCTTCCCCGGTGAGGGCCGAAACTGCTACCGAATCCGGATAGCGGGTTTCTAGTGCAGCTAGATCTACCGGATCGGCGAGGTCTTTTTTGGTGAACACCATGAGTTCGGGAACTTCGCGTGCCCCCGGCACGGTTTCGAGTACTTCGTGTACCGCGCGGATCTGCCCTACCGGATCGGAGTGGGAGGAATCAACAGCGTGCAAGAGCACATCGGCGCTGCCCACTTCTTCCAAGGTGGAGCGGAAAGCTTCCACAAGTTGAGTGGGTAAATTGCGCACAAACCCGACCGTATCGGAAAGTGTGAACTCGCGGTCGGTGGCCGTGCGGGCCCGCCGTACCGTGGGATCCAGGGTCGCGAAAAGCAGGTTATCTACGAGCACTCCAGCCCCGGTAAGCCGGTTGAGCAAAGACGATTTCCCAGCATTTGTGTAGCCCACGATTACAACGGATGGAATACCTGTGCGTTCACGTTCGGCACGGCGAGTATCGCGGGCAGGTTTCATTTTCTTGATATCGCGGCGCAGCTTTGCCATGCGGAAGCGGATGCGGCGCCGATCCAGTTCCAACTGGGTTTCACCCGGACCGCGCGACCCAATACCAGCACCACCTGCTGCCTGGCCACCAGCTTGCCGGGACATCGATTCACCCCAGCCACGCAAACGCGGCAAAAGGTATTCCAGCTGGGCTAGCTCCACTTGGGCTTTACCTTCTTTGGATTTGGCATGGCGGGCGAAAATATCAAGCACCACCGCGGTACGGTCTACCACTTTTACGTCGACGATATCTTCCAAACCACGCCGTTGCGAAGGCGCCAATTCGGAATCAACAATCACCGTATCCGCACCCACGCTCGCAACCAGTTCGGCCAGTTCATGGGCTTTCCCTTTCCCTAAGAAAGTGGCCTTATCGGGTGTATCGCGCCGTTGCAATACCCCTTCGAGTACCTGGGAGCCAGCGGTGTGGGCGAGCGCGGCAAGTTCGCGCAATGATTCTTCTGCTTCTTCACGCGAAAACTCGTAGATACCAACCAGGACCACTCGTTCCAAGCGGACTTGCCGGTATTCAAGTTCGAGAGCTTCATCTTCAGAAAGGTCGCGGTGCACACCGCTTACCCGCTGGAATTTTTGGCGCTGTTCACGCTCCAAAGTGTCCCCGGACCATGCCCACCGTTCTTCGGCTGTTTCTTGTAGGGAGGTTCCCTCCAGCGAACTGAGATCAACCGTGCCTGCTATTTCTTCCTGGTGCCCCGTTTTTTCTTCCCGGTATGGAGTTTCCTTCTCGGTGTTCGCGGCAGAATCGGTAAGCCGTTGGTCCTCTTTGTGCAAACTGTATTCCTTTCCTGGTGCTGTTTGGACGTGTTCCGCGGCTTCCTCGCCTGCGGAATAATGCTTATTGTTCGTACCTGCTCCTTAACTGTTCTGCCCATTTTCCCACGAAGACGCCGGCGCGCCAACGATACGTATCACGATGCGTGTTTTGCGCGTCACCGTACTTTGCGCGTCACCGTACTTTACCGGTCGCTGTACTTTGCAGGGCGCCGTACTATTCCGGTCTGCCGGTCGCCGTACTTCGCCGGCGCTATCTCGGCGCGCCGGGTTTCTCACCCCTGCCGCGGGCCGAGTATCTGGTGTTTTAAAATCAGGGGTATGAGCGAGCACTATTTTTCCTCCAACCCGGAATCTGCGGCGCATGAACACCCGATGAAGGTGCGTTTGCGGGGCCGCGAGTATCAGGTAACCGGGTCCGACGGCGTCTTTGCCGGCAACCGTGTTGATAAGGGCACCTCGGTGTTTTTGGACAAGGTTCCCGATCCGCAGGTGGAAGCCGGGCAGATCGCCCTTGATTTGGGGTGTGGCTGGGGTCCGCTCACTATCGCGCTGGGTGCGCATGCGCCGCAAGCGGAACTGTGGGCAGTGGATGTGAATGAGCGGGCGCTTTCGTTGACGAAACGTAATACGCATGCCGCCGGTGTGAAAGCCCATGTCGCTACTCCTGAAGATGCTCTAGCACAACTAGCTGACCGGGAGATTCGGCTGATTTGGTCTAATCCTCCTATCCGTATTGGCAAAGCAGCTCTGCACGAATTGCTCGGTACTTGGTTGGCAAAACTTTCCGCCGATGGGGAAGCTTTCCTGGTGGTGCAAAAGAACCTGGGTGCTGATTCTTTGGCTCGCTGGCTACGCGAAACGGGATGGGAGTGCGCCAAGATCGGTTCTGCGAAAGGCTTCCGTATTCTGCGAGTAGCCCGTAGCTAAGAACGCGTAACCCGAAGCTTTAAGCCCGTGGCCCGTTTCTGGCTGCTCTTTTTCAACGTGCTTTCTGGACGTTCTTTCTGGCTGCTCTTTCTGGATGCTCTCCTACCGCTAGGGCTACAAATAGCGTTTACAGATCGACGAGGATGTAGCGCAAGCCGTTATCGCCTATCGGGCGCTGGCTAGTTCTCGGGCGCTGGCGTGTTGCCGAGCGCTGGCTCATTGCCGGGCGCTGGCTCGTTGCCGGGCGCTGGTGTTTGCCCCGGTAGCGAAGCATAGATTTGCGCGGCTATTTTTGCGGCTTGGCCGGCAGTATTGTCGTGCCAGGTGAGCCGCGGATCGGCGGTGAACCAGCTGATTTGTTTGCGGGCAAGCTGGCGGGTAGCAACCGTGATTTTTTCGATTGCTTCGCTTTGACTCATTCTTCCGGCGAGCACTTCAATAGCTTGCGCGTATCCCGTAGCTCGGCGCGCCGTGGGAGTATTAGCCAGCCCTTGTTCTAATAGTTCGGCAACTTCAGTAAGTAGCCCGGCCGCAAACATTTCCTCCACGCGTTTGTGAATACCTGCGTGTAATACGGCCCGTTCCCGGTTGATGCCATGCATATATACCTCCGGATAATGGGAGGTATGCCGCGGGAACCGGGAAGTGTAGTGGCCGCGCAAGCGGATTATTTCTACGGCCCGGATAACCCGCCGCCGGTTGCGGTGGTCAAGCGTTTCGTAGGCTTGCGGATCACGGGTGGCAAGTTCGCGCAAGATTGCTGGATAGTCCGCCGTGGCTTCTTTTTCTACTTGGGCTCGTACTTGCGGATCGGTACCCGGAAAATCGAGCTCATCGAGCAAAGCGGAAACGTATAGTCCTGAACCGCCCACTACCAGCGGGATCTTGCCGCGCTGCATAATATTTGCGAGTGCGGCTCGCGCCTGTTTCTGGTAGGCAGCCACCGATGCTTCTTCGCTAATGTCGAGCACGTCTATCAGGTGGTGGCGAATTCTTTGCCTTTCCGCCGGGGTGGCTTTCGCCGTCCCAATATCCATGCCCCGATACAGTTGGAAGGCATCCGCGGAAATAATTTCTACTCGGCGCCCGCCACCCAGCATTTCCGCCAGCTCTAAGGAAATAGCGGTTTTGCCGCTCGCCGTGGGCCCGACAATCGCGATAATCACTCAGTTAGCCTATCTTCATTCGGCGCGCACGTTTTCCCGCGCAATACGTAGAGCCTTCGTGCACTGCTCATAGGTGTAGCCGCGCCGCGCCAACATGGCATACACGCGTTGCTCCAAAGTGTCCGGGTTACCTGAAGCTGCTAGCAGACGATTCTCTGCCAAACTGATCGCCCCGGCCAGTTCAGTTTCCGGTGCTAGTTCGGAAAGCGCGGCGCTAATCAGTTCTTCACTGATCCCTTTGCGGCGTAGTTCGATCCCGAGCACGCGGCGCGACATCGGTTTGACGGCCAGTCGGCGCCGCACGTATTCCTGGGCGAACCGGGCATCATCCACATAGCCGGCCGCTTCCATTTCTGCCAAGGTCTGGAGAATAACTCCTTCGGGAAGGCCGCGTTTGGCCATCACCTCCCCTAACTCCGCCCGCGCATAGTCCCGCATACCGAGGCGACGATAGGCAATTTCTCGCGCTTTTTTAACTTGCTCTTCCCGAGGGAGCTCACTTAGATCAGGCCCGCGGCTTTTCCGCCTCGCCATCTAGCTTTTCACCGGCTCCTTCTCCGCCGTCTTAGTTTTGGTAGTAGCTGCGGCCTTCTTTTCCTTCGCGGAAGTGGCTGTTTCCTTCTTGGCGGTACTCGCGGCTTCCTTTTCTGCTGCCTCCGCCACGGCAGCTTCCGGATCTTCGCGCACGCCCACGGCAATTAGGATCTTATTTTCGAGTTCTGCGGCAAGGTCCGGGTTATCGACCAAGAACTGGCGTGCCCTTTCCTTACCCTGGCCGAGTTGATCGCCTTCATAGGTGAACCAGGCCCCGGACTTGCGAATAATTCCGGCTTCTACACCCATGTCAATAATTCCGCCTTCGCGAGAAATACCTTCGCCGTAAATAAGGTCAAATTCGGCTTGTTTGAAGGGCGGCGCCATCTTGTTTTTTACGACCTTCACGCGGGTGCGATTCCCGATCGGGTTTCCTCCTACTTTCAGAGCTTCCCCGCGCCGCACATCCAAACGCACCGAAGAGTAGAACTTGAGTGCCTTTCCACCGGTGGTGGTTTCCGGGTTCCCGAAGAACACCCCAATTTTTTCGCGCAGCTGGTTAATGAAAATCGCAGTGGTACGGGTAGAAGACAGCGCCCCGGTAATCTTCCGCAAGGCCTGGCTCATAAGCCGGGCTTGCAGGCCCACGTGCGCATCGCCCATATCTCCTTCAATTTCGGCTTTGGGAACGAGCGCGGCCACGGAATCTACCACCACGACGTCGATAGCTCCGGAACGCACCAGCATGTCCATAATTTCCAGGGCTTGTTCTCCCGTATCTGGCTGGGAGACGATGAGCTCATCGGTATTCACCCCGAGTTTGCGTGCGTATTCGGGATCCAGAGCGTGTTCGGCGTCGATAAAAGCAGCGATCCCGCCTTGTTTTTGGGCTTCCGCTACCACATGCAAGGCCACCGTGGTTTTACCGGAAGATTCCGGACCATAAATCTCCACTACGCGCCCGCGTGGCAAACCGCCCACTCCGAGTGCAATATCCAAAGCAAGGGACCCGGTAGGGATCACCTCAACGCGGCGTGCTGGCCGGTCCCCCAGCCGCATCACTGAACCTTTACCGAACTGCTTATCAATTTGCGCGAGCGCCGCATCAATTGCGCGTTGCCGCTCGTCCTTATTTTCGGCGTCCTTCTTTTCGGCCATTCCCGGTCCTTTACTCGATATTCCTACAGAACAGGCTTCTAGCGAAGCTTTCCCTCTCCGGGTACTTCGCGATCGCCCTCCGCTTGCCCTCTCCGAACAAGCTCTGTTTCTAAGGTACGTCCAGCCTCCGACATAAAAAGACGCCGCGAACCAATCTGTTGATATCGCCGGCGCTTTTGCGACCTGTGGAACACTCTAATCCGAACGGGTGTTCGAGGGAAGCTCGGTTTTGGCGTGTTGCGCTAGAGGAATATCACCCGCGCCCAAACCTCCCGGCGCCACGCTCCCCATTCTTCCCCGCCACCCAGACTTCCCAGGCGCCCGTACTTCCAGGCCGACCTTCGCGCACACCTACTTGCCGGCGGCGGCGCACATATTCGTCTGCAGCGGCCGCGCGTGTTTATCTGCGGCAGCACGGCAGGTTTTTTTAGTGTGGAGGCAGACCACGCTCGTTTGGTTTTATGCGGTGTAGGTACCGGTATTTTTCGGGGAAGCCCATGTTTTCACACAGGGCGTCCCACACTTTTTGGGGTTCGACGCCGTCTTCCACGGCTTCCGCTAGAGACCGGCCGTCTAGGGCGGAAAGTACCATGTCTTGGGCCACGCTATGGCCACGGTCGCCAAAAACCCATTCCAGGTTTGCCCAAAATTCTGATTCGCGCACGCGCTTCATCCTAAACCCCCACCCGTGGTGGGGCATAGAAAAGCCCGCGCACCGGGCGCGGGCTTCCTTTTAGCAGGCCGGCAACCCAGCCTGCGCAGTAGTCTGCTTACGAAGAGGCTTTTAGCGGCCCATCTTGGCGTATTCGCGGCGGACCATTTCTTCCGGAATGGCATCCGGGATACGCATATGGGCTGGAATGCGCCCTTCGTGAATATCTACGCGGTCTGCTGCCAAGCGCAATACTTGACTCAGCGGTACGTTCAACGCGCGGCAAATTGAAGAAAGCAGTTCTGAGGATGCTTCCTTTTGGCCGCGTTCAACTTCGGAAAGGTAACCCAAGGAGACGCGTGCATCCGAAGAGACTTCCCGCAAAGTACGGCCCTGGCGTTGCCGATACGCACGTAGGACTTCTCCCAATTCCACGCGAAGGAGCGCAGGCTGCGTTGCCTCACGTTGCTCCGTTGTAGGAACATTATTCTTCCGGTTCAGGCCGGTCCGAGTATTTTCTGTCATCATTACTTTCTAACGCCTTCGCTGTGCACTTTATTCCCCGCCTGGCGAAATATCTCTGAGATATTGTGTTTCCCCGAGTTTCGCAGCGCTTTCGCATCCCTGATGGCTCCCTTAGTAGCCATCTGTTCTGCTTCCAGTATTAAGTACGCCACTTGTGACTGGAGATTTGCTGGGAGTCTGCCAGAAAACTCCCAATTAGATTTTCCGTATCGTGCTTTACCAACTACCTATGCGCGAAGGCAAAAACATCTTGTACATGGTAGTACTCCCAGTCTACACGGCTGGATCCAGGCCGAGTTTTTCTCGCAACAGCCGGATCGCCTGCCACACTGCGCCGGCACGTACTTCCTCGCGCCCTCCCGGTAAATGTAGCTCGCGTTCCGCACTGCCCAGGCTCCCGCTAATCGCGATCCACACGGTTCCGGCCGGATGGCCATCGGCAGGTCCGGGCCCGGCAACCCCGGTGGTGGCAAGGGCGACTGTGGCGTCATATAGGTGGCATGCGCCGGCCGCCATTTGCCGGGCGACTATCTGGTCAACCGGTCCGGTTTGTGCCAGTCGTTGCTCGCTGACGCCAAGAATGCTGGCTTTTGTTGCCGTGGCATAAGTACATATACCGCCCCGCAGCACGCTCGAAACTCCGGGGACTTCCACGAAGGTAGCAGTAAGTGCTCCCCCGGTTAATGATTCGGCGCAGGCAATGGTCAGGCCTCGTTTTTCGAGTTCGTGTACCGTCTCAGTAAGTTGTGCGGTCGCCTCAATTTTCATTCGGGTTTCCTTCGTGGGCGATAGCGACGGCGTCGCGCGTGTACCCAATGGCAGACCAGATGGACAATACCAACGCTACCCCGAGGATTATCCACCCCACCCACATGCAGGCTTGGGCAAGCATGGGCGTGGCCGCAAACCAGGAGTCCCACGGGACGATCAGCCAACCGGCCCCCACGGATTGGGCGACCATTTTGTATTTGCCGAGGGTGCCGGCGGCCATGACTTTCTTTTTCACGACCGTCATGCGCACGATCGTGATGTAAAGTTCGCGGGCGATGAGCAAGATGGTGACCCACCACCAGAGCCGGCCGTGCCAGGAAAGCATGATAAGCGCCGCCGCGATTAGACCTTTATCCGCAATAGAATCGGCGAGTTTGCCGAAGTTGGTGATGAGGCCGCGGCTACGGGCGAGGTGACCGTCGAGCTTATCGGTGGCAGCGGCGATAACGAAGATCGCCCAGGCGGCGAAGGCACGGCCTGGGGTTGGTTCCCAATACGCCCAGATAAAAACGGGGATGAGAATAACGCGTAACATAGTGAAAGCGTTCGCAATATTCACAATGGGTACTTCAGTTGAGCCCTGATTTTGCTTTTCGGTCATGTGGCCCAGCCTACCGTGCCCAGCCGCGAAACTTGTGGCTCGGCGCGAGATTATACTTTCCGGACTTAGCGGGTGATACGGGCACGGGCTTCGATCACCTCGAAAGGCGTGGCCTGCGCGCGGGTAGTTACTTCCCCATCCACAGGATAGGTATAGCCCTCAACCGTGAATTGTGCCCGCCAAGTAACCGCAACCTGCGGGGAATACATCCCGGGCCGCAAATACGTATGCGTCACCGTCCCCTGCGGCCAGGTATCACCCGGAACCGTACTGTGGAAAACCGGGCTTCCGTCACCAGGATTCCACTCATAACGCACCGGCATCAGTTCCACCACCACTGGGAACCCATAGACCTCTACCTGGCGAGTATGCGCCTGCACCGAGGACATGAAATACACCGGCTTGTTTATCAACACCCAAGAATCCGCTGGGGAAATCTCGAAACTTCCACCATCAGTAACCAAAGAAGCCACATCCTCAATGGTCACCAACGACGCCGCATCAATCTCCATCACCGGCGCGGTTTCCTCCGTACCTACTGCCGCTGGATTGGCAGAATCTGCAGTCCCCCGCGGCTTAAACCGCGACCGACCCAACCAAGCCATCCCCACCTGCTCCTGCGAATCCAACTCCCACTCCGCCGGCTGTAACAAGTGGTAGACACGGCGACTAGAACCAGACCCTGGTTTCTTTCCGCTACGCCACAGGCCACTACCGGAACTCTTTGGGGAACCGTGGTGTCGTATAGCTTCCGCGGCGCTATTGCTTCTGACATCGCGGTGCACGATTGTCACGGTAGCCTTGTTCCCGGTCGCTAGCCAATTACGGTCAAAACCATTTGCTTCTACTTTCGGGATAATAAACATGCAGGAAGCTAGCAGACCGAAAGCTAACGCGACCTTCCAATAAGTATGGCTATTCCACCTCTTTAAGGGCTTCGGATGCTCCAGCATTATTGCTCTGCACCGTCCTCCGAAATCCCATCTTCCGGGAGCTCCATATAGATGTCAGTAACAACCCATTGATCCGAATGATTCTCGAGAATCATTCCTACCTTAAATTCTTGCGCACGTGCTTCGCTGGTGCCTTCAGGGGAATTGAGTTGACTCGAGCCTCGCTTTCCTGCAAGGGCAACGACAAAATCGTTTTGTTCAGCGTCATACCATCCTTGTCGTTCGTATATTTCGAACTCAGGCATCGTTTCCAGATACCCAGTCCACCCTTTTAGTCGCCGAATTTCTTCCTGGCACCATGCACACTCGGCACCCGACATTTTTTCGAGGTCTTCTGTTTCCAAAGTCGTGGCACCATACAAGGTGAGTAGCAAATAATATTCAGCCGCGGCGATAGCGCCGTCGGCATCGACGTTTTCCATTGCGGCCGGCGGGACTGGTTTTTCCGCTTCGCCAGCTTCCTTCACGGCTGTTGTGGAATCAGCGTCATTGTTGGTTTCCACAGATTCCTTGTTCGCGGCATCGCTAGTTTGCAACGACTCCGGAGGTACCACCGTCAGGGTCGGGCTCGGCGGGCTTGAATCAGTCGAACCACAGCCAACCAGAACCGGCAAGACAAACAAAATAGACAATCCAAGAGCGGCATAGCGCCACGCGGCAGGCCGCCACACAAATCTAGGCTTCATACCGCGAAGAGTAGCCGCTTCCCCGGTATACAACCACTGCCTATCCACAGGACGAAAACTGCGCGGCCTTCCTTCCCAGCGCACAGCCCAAAGCCCAGCCCAGCCCAGTCGAGTTAACAGCTCAGCGCCCGGCCCCATCGTTACCGCACACACCACTCAGATGCGTCACTAGCGCTACACCGTCTAAGCGGGCTAGCTTTGTTTTACCTGCCGGTTAGTTGCCAGGCATCTTCGCCAGATTCCCCTTCAGCGTCAAAGTCGTCGTCATACCAGTTTTTGGCAACCGGTTCCTGGTTTTCTTCCGCCAGCGGGTCCGTAGCGTAGCGGTCGTAATACGAACCGGCATAGCTATTTGCGCTGTGCGTGCTGAGCGCTTGGTCCGGGCTCATCCCTGGCCCGGCATTAGCTTTTCCCGGCGAACCACCCGCGTTTCCGGCCGGATAAACACCGTGGGAATAATCGGCGTCGTCGGCACTGGCACTCGATGAAGGGCCACCAGCTACCCCACCGGCACCATAACCAGCGCCTGCACCGCCCGCGGCACCCGCACCACCAGCCGGGCCTCCCGCGCCACCAGCTTCATCATCTTCGTACACGGATTCCTTTTCGCCCCGGAGCACGGCCAAGGCATCCTCCACGCGTTCGGGTGACACCAGCACATCGCGGGCCTTCGAACCGAGGGAAGGCCCCACGATTTCGTATTGCTCCAACAGGTCCATCATGCGGCCGGCCTTCGCGAAACCGATGCGGAGTTTACGTTGCAACATCGAAGTGGAACCAAACTGGGTGGTAACCACGATTTCGGCGGCCTGCAGGAGAGTTTCCAGGTCGTCGCCGATTTCTTCGCGCTGCTTTTTGACGGCGCGCACTTCTTGCACGGTCTCTTCGAAATCTTCGCGGTATTGCGGGCGCAGTTGCGCCTTCACATGCTCCACCACTTTTTCGATTTCATCTTCGCCCACCCAGGCGCCCTGCAACCGCATCGGCTGCTTACCGCCCGGCATAAATAGCGCATCGCCCTGGCCAATCAGCTTTTCCGCCCCGCCCATATCTAGAATCGTGCGCGAATCAGCGATGGAGGAAGTCATGAAAGCCAAACGCGAAGGAATATTCGCCTTAATCAGACCAGTCACTACGTCCACAGAGGGCCGCTGCGTGGCCAACACCAAATGGATACCGGCCGCACGTGCCAGCTGGGTAATACGCTGGATGGAGGATTCCACGTCACGCGGGGCCACCATCATCATGTCTGCCAATTCGTCTACCACAACCAGCAGATACGGGTAGGGCGCCAGCTTCCGATTGGGATCATGCGCCTGCACCTTCCCTGCCCGAATCGCCGCATTGAAATCAGTAATGTTCTTGAAATGGTAGGCCGCCATATCGTCATAGCGCGCATCCATTTCTTTCACTACCCATTCCAAAGCTTCCGCAGCCTTCTTCGGGTTGGTAATGATGGGCGTAATCAGATGCGGAATACCGGCATAAATCGTCAATTCCACGCGTTTCGGATCGATCAGAATCATCCGCACTTGGTCCGGCGTTGCCCGCATCATAATGGACGTAATCATCGAGTTGATGAAGCTCGACTTCCCGGACCCGGTAGCGCCCGCCACCAACAAGTGCGGCATTTTCGCCAGATTTGTGACCACAAACCGCCCGCGCACGTTCTTCCCCACACCCACGGTTAGCGGATGCGTATCTTTATGCGCCACTTCCGAAGCCAATACATCTCCCAAATGCACTACCTCGCGGTCCGCATTCGGAATCTCAATACCAATCGCCGATTTGCCGGGGATCGGCGAAAGAATACGCACGTCCGCGCTGGCTACCGCATAGGCAATATTCTTCGAAAGCTGGGTAATTCGCTCCACCTTAACGCCCGGGCCAAGTTCGACCTCATACTGGGTAACCGTGGGCCCGCGCGAAAAACCGACTACGTGCGCATCCACATTGAAATCTGCGAAAACCTGCGTGAGCGCGGCAACTACTTCGTCATTCGCTTCGGTCCGTTCGGCGTGGTTGCCACCCAAAACCAAACAGTCCGGGGAAGGCAGTTCATATTTCACGCTCGGATCGAGCGCCAATTGCTGTGTGCGCTGGATCGGCGCCCCACCCTGCGGTGCCGGCAAGCCTGCCGGTTCTGTTCCCGCAATAGGTTCTTGGCGTTTCGTTTTTACCGTTTGGGTGCGTCCCGGAGCCGTGGCCGCCCCCGGCGTGGCACCGCTTTCGGCAGGCCCGTCCAGCTTGCGGGTGGGAGCTTCCGTTCCGGCGGCGGCGCGCTGCGCCGTCAAAACTTGCGTTGCCATGGCATCCCCGGCATTACCATCTCGGCCCGCATCACCGGGCGAAGCCGCGCTCGGGGTGCTCGCCGCTGCCGTAGAGTCTCCTACCTGGCCGGAGTTCTTAGAGAGAGCCGCGGCCCAACGGCGTTTCTTGCGCGGTTTTAGCTCGGTGGTAGGTTCGGCGTCGTCGAGCGTTGCGGGTGAATCGTAAGGTACAGAGGCGGAAGCACCCTGGTTTGCTATATCTGCCTCGTGGGCACTAGCCGCTTCGGCACGGTCTTCCCGCCGCTGCTCCCTCCATTCGAGGAAGTTTTGCGCCAGCACCTGGATCGAAGTGTTAGTCATGTAAAGCAGTGCCCATAAAATGGCGAGCACTAGGATCGGAATTGCACCCCACGCGGATAGCAACATATTTAGGATGCCGCCGGAGATCCAGCCGAGCAGGCCGCCGGCCTTTTCAATCCCGCTGAAATCGTCTACGGGGCTTACCGGGTTGATCGCAACATGCAAAATTCCGGCTACTGCGGTGAGGATAATGCCCAGGCCAATGGCCATTCTTTGGCTGGCGTTAGTGCGGTCGGGAACGATGAGGCGTACCGCCATGGCCAGGCACAATACCGGCACGAGTACCGACAGTAGGCCCACTACCCCGGCGGTGGCATGATGAATGATGCCGCCTAGCACTCCGCCCATACCGAACCATTCGCGTAGTGCCACTAGGATCGCTAGGGCTAAGAATACGAAGAAGAAAGCATTGCGTTGATTTGCGGACAAGCGGCTCGTCTCCTCACCTTCCGCGGGAAGTTTACGGGTGGGCTCCGCGTTTCGTTGGCGTTTTGGGGACGCCGCGCCGCTACCGCGCCGCGAGGCACGCGGCGACGCACTTCTACTTCTTCGAGAATTCTTGTTACGGGATGCCACGTTCCGAATTGTAGCCGCGCCCCGCGCTGCCCGCCGCCCCCACCACACTTTCGGGATGACCTCACATCCTCCCGGAAATGCCAGAAAAGGCCGGTTGGCAGGCGTTATACATGCCCATCAACCGGCCTTTCCAGCGGCTTTAGTTTGCCGCTCCCTGCTGCAGGAGAGAAGAGGCGTCAACGCCGCACTTTGACATGGCGTTTAACATGGCCAAGCCATCCTTTTCCAATTGCGGATCTCCGTTTTGCAATTGTTCTAGGCCCGTCATATCGCCTTCCGTGACCTTGCTGAAAGCGTCGATTGTATGGTCAGATATCTTGCCAACCGTGTTTTCTGCCATGCACTGCACCAAATCGGGGTGCTTGGCCGCGTTTAAGGATTCCTCGCCCGTGCCTAGGTAAAGCAAAGGCAGGAGTGCCTTCCACGTTTCCAAGTGTTTAGCTTCGTCATATGTGGTGGCAGAAATGTCCCCGCTAGCCCCACCGGCCTGTTTTTCAGTAGCTGCTGGAGTGGTTGGAGCCGCGGGCGTAGGCGTAGCGGCGGGCGTGGTGGCAGGCGTAGTTGCTTCTGCTACCGGTGTGGTGGTGGCGGTAGCGTCGTCTGCAGCGTCAGTCTTATTCATTGCATAAACGACGCCGAGAATCACCACAGCTAGCACCAAGACGGCCACCACAATCGCAATTACGACGCCGTTCTTCCGTTTCGTTTCCGGTTGGGGCGAACTGAAAGGCGAACCGCCATAACCGCCAGCAGGATTCGGAGTTTGGCCAGCCGAGTACTGCGCGCTAGCTTGCCCACCCGGATACTGCGCACCGGGTTGTCCGGTCGGGTACTGCGCGCCGGGATACTGTCCGCTTTGATATTGATTAGCCTGATATGGCTCTGGAGGATACTGCCCGGAGGGATACTGCCCCGCGGAGTTTTGCCCCGCGGAGTACTGCCCGGCAGGATTCTGCCCGCCCGGGTACTGGCCTGGAGTGCCGGCGCCGTTTTGCTCCGGACCCGGATAATTGCCCCGCCCGTATTCGGGCCTTTGGTTCTGATTCACGATTCTCCTTCGTGTTCGGATCAGGAAGATCTTTGGCGCTTCTCCGCGTAGTAATCGACTTTATCATCGCCCGTGGCGCCAACACTCTTTATTGTCTATCTAGCTATTTATTAGCTAGATAGACATTGGTCCGCCGTTTCTGCAGATCCACCAGCTCGGTTATATCTCTACAACGGTCGGGATAATCATGGGTGCGCGGCGCAGCTTGCGGGAAGCCCACCGGCCAATTACCCGGCGCATTGCCTGTTGCATGCCGTACGCATCCATGCCCTTATCAAGTGCTTCTTCGAGGGCTTGTTGTACGTCGTCTTGAATATCGTCGAAGACGGCGTCTTCTTCCGCCATGGCCCGCGCTTGGATATGCGGACCGGTAACGATACTCTTCTCGTTCGGGTCTACAACGGCGAAGACCACGATAAACCCTTCCGAAGAAAGCACTTGCCGGTCTTTGAGTTCAGATTCGGTGAGAGTACCGATCGAACCTCCGTCTACATAAATGTTTTGGAAAGGTACCGAGCCGACGAGTTTGCATTCGCCGTCGAGCATATCGATTACGGAACCATTTTCGGCCAAGATTACGTTTTCGGGCGGCACCCCGGTTTCCACCGCAATCTTCCCATTAGCTACCAGGTGACGCACTTCCCCGTGCACCGGCATCGCATAGGCAGGTTGCAAAATGTTGTACGTGTAGAGCAGTTCGCCTTGGGCGGCGTGCCCGGAAACGTGTACCCGCTCATTGCCCTGGTGGATTACTTGCGCGCCGAGCTTGATTAGCCCGTTAATTACACGGAACACCGCGTTTTCATTACCGGGAATGAGAGAAGAGGCCAAAAGTACGGTATCGCCTTCCCCAATGGAAATTCGATTATGGGAACGGTTGGCGAGCCGCGCCAACACCGCCATTGGTTCCCCTTGGCTTCCCGTAGACATGTAGATGCGCTTATTGGGTGCTACCGAATCCATATTCCGCACGTCGATCACGGTGTTTTCCGGTATATCCAGATAGCCGAGTTCTTCCGCAATCCCCATATTGCGCACCATCGACCGGCCCACGAAAGCAACTTTACGGCCATGATTTGCGGCCGCGTTAAGAACTTGTTGCACGCGGTGTACGTGGCTGGCGAAGGAAGCGACTACTACTTGCCCTTGCGCGTTTTCGATTACGCGGTCGATCACGGGAGCGATTTCAGCTTCCGAGTGGACAAAGCCGGGCACTTCCGCGTTGGTGGAATCCACCATGTATAGGTCTACGCCTTCTTCGCCGGCGGCCGCGAAGGCCCGCAGGTCGGTAAGGCGCCCGTCCACGGGTAGCTGGTCCATCTTAAAGTCCCCGGTAATGAGGATATTTCCTTCCGGGGTGCGGACGAACATGGCTAGCGCATCGGGGATGGAGTGGTTGACGGCAATGAATTCGAATTCCATGCCGGCAATTTCCAGCACATCGCCTTCTGCCACAATCTGGGTGCGGGCGCGGATCCGGTGTTCTTGTAGTTTGGCTTCCACGAAAGCGATCGTGAGTTGTGAACCTACCACCGGGATGTCTTCGCGCATTTTCAGCAGATACGGTACGGCGCCGATATGGTCTTCATGCCCGTGTGTGAGCACGATGGCCACAATGTCATCGAGCCGATCTTCCAGGTAATCAAGGTTCGGCAAGATGAGATCTACGCCCGGTTGGGTTTCTTCGGGGAAGAGCACCCCGCAATCTGCCACTACCAGTTTACCCTTGTATTCAATAATGTTACAGTTTCGACCGACCTCACCCAGGCCACCGAGCGGCACAATCCGCACGGCATCCTGGGCGGGTGGTACGCCCTTGCTATCTTTATTCACCCCGTCATTCTCTCATGACCTGGTTATTACGGGGTGATTTACTTTACGCAGGCAGGAGGTTTTCTTCTCGCATCACATTTGCGAGCTCGGTAATTTGCGAATTTGAGGCTCCAACTAGCGGCAAACGGAGTGTGGCAGAAGGCAAAACACCTTGCAGTTTGAGAGCTTCCTTCGCCATTACCGCGCCTTGCCCGCTACCCATAATCGCGTGGATGAGCTGCATTTGGCCGGCAAATTCTTCCCGCGCGGCCGGCAGATCCCCGGCGTCGACCTCCTGTGCCAGGGCCCGCAAGCGATCGGCAATTACATGCCCAGCAACGGAAACCACCCCGGAAGCACCGTGAGCAAGCCACGCAAAGTTGAGGGCATCATCCCCCGAATAGTAGGCAAGCCCGGTTTCCGCGATTTTCACGAAACCGCTCGCCACGTCCCCAGTGGCATCTTTCACTGCCACAATGCGCGGGTGTTCCGCAAGCCGTTTGAGCGTATCAAGTTCAATTTTTACGCCGGTACGGCCCGGAATGTCGTAGATCATGACCGGTAGGTCGGTAGCTTCAGTAACCGCCGTAATGTGCTGGTACACGCCTTCTTGGGAGGGGCGGTTGTAGTACGGGGCGACGACGAGGATCCCCCGAGCACCATTCGCCTGGGCACCCTTGGCAATCCGGACGGCGTGGGCGGTGTCATTCGAACCGGCGCCAGCATAAACAAGTGCGCGCTCACCTACGGCCGCTACCACTTCCCGTACCAGGGTGTCTTTTTCTGGCTGGTGGGTAGTGGGCGCTTCTCCCGTGGTGCCATTGAGCAACAGGGCGTCACACCCATCATCAACGAGCTTATTCGCCAGCTTCACAGCGCTATCTACATCCAGCGAGCCGTCTTCATTGAACGGCGTAACCATCGCCACTGAAACCGAACCAAATGGGCGAGCAATTTCCTTGTGCATGATCGCATTGTAGCTGGCTGCGCGCAGGTACGCGGCAATTGTTCATATGGCAAAAACGATGCCGGTGTGTACGAAAAACTCCTTACACACCAGCATCGCAGCTAGTTTATTGCTATTGAGTTGTTTCCCGAGCAAATCCGAGCTTTTGGTTTCCTGAACCAGCTCGAACTTTTGGCTCTTAGACAGGCCGGAGCTTTTGCTTCCTAGGCAAACCAGAGTTTTTGGGTTCGTCTCTTAGTTGCTGGAATTGTTTCTCTTGCCCGCTCCGCTACCAGGTGCATCTTCGCCGTCAAATGCATCATCGCTACCAAATGCATCGTCGCCACCCGGTTCTTCGCCGTCGATTATTTCTTGTTCAAAATCGGGGTCGTATTCTTCTTGCAGTCCGCAAGCCACCATGGCGCGGTCAACTTCCTGGGCGTCCTTTTCCATTTGATCGAAGCTGTAATCCGTGGGAATCTTCGATTCGTCGTAATTATCCGAGAGAACTACGTCCATCATGGCAAAGAAATTATCCGAGATCTTGCCGTCGGTTTCCTTCGCCAAGCACTTGGCATCCTTGTCGATGTTTGCCTGGTCGTACCCAGGATCAAACTCGGCCTGTAGCTCTAAGATCGGCTTCCACCTTTCGGCTCCGCCATTGCCCTTGCCAAGGAAGTAGAAAGCTGCGGCCACTATCGCGATGATGACGATAATCGCCACGATAATGCCCACAATGAGGCCGGTCTTCTTTTTCTTCGGTTGCGGAGAGAAAGGTGTTGACCCCGGTTGCGGAGAGAAAGGAGTTGACCCCGGCTGGGCAGAAAAGGCAGAGGTACCGGTAGTTCCGGCTCCCGCAGTTACTGGCGGCTGGCCCGGGTAGGCCTGGCCTTGGTCTGGCCGCTCCCCGCCCGGCTGGCCGGCACCCGGCTGAGCTGCCTGCGGCTGGCCCGCCTGCGGTTGCCACGCATTTGGCTGACCCGCCTGCGGTTGCCCGGTTCCGGGGGCGCCGGCCCCGGAACCTACTTCGGGGCCTTGCGGCGCACCGGCCGATTGCGGCGAGGGAGGCATGCCGCCGAGCGGCGTCGCTCCATTTTGCGTAGTCGATTCGTCGTTCTGGCTCATATTTTTCCTCGTTTATTTCGCTTCCCAGTTTTCCCCGCTCCGCTTTTCCGTTGGAAAACCGATTTCCTGGAAATACTTCCGGCAAAACCTTTCCTTACGGAAAAGCGGTTTCCCGCAGGAAACACTTCCTCGGAAGTCCTATGTTCCCGGGATAGCTTCCTGTTCATTTCATTACCGGAAAAGCTCTCCCGCGATAGCTATCTCGCGAAGGCTTATGCGCGAAGATTTTCTTGCCGCAGAGAGAGTTTCTCAAGGGGCAGGGTTTCTCAAGGGGCAGTGTTTGTTTCCCCAGGGACAGTGTTTCCCCAGGGACAGTGTTTCTGTTTCCCAGGGATAGTGTTGTTTCCCAAGTTTCCCAAGGGGTGGGAACGGGGTGTTATCGGCCGGCGCAGCGGCTTCGCCGCCAATTAGAAGCCATAGGATCCTTCATTTTTGGAAATATCCTACAAATCCATTCTCCAACCTTCCTGTCATTTTAGAGGTAAAGCACTGGCATAACCAGTACGTTTCCTCAGCTCGCCCCATAACCTCAGCTGATCCGCCTAATTACTTGCAAGCCCCGGGAGTTTTCCACAGCTACAGGTCAAGAAGATCTTCCAGCCCGTAGGTAAGCCCGCCGCGGCCAGAAATCTTCCGCACGGCCAGCAAAACTCCGGGCATAAAGCTCGTGCGGTCGAAAGAATCTTGCCGGATTACCAATTGTTCTGCCGGGTTGCCCAGCAATATTTCTTCGTGCGCATTCAGCCCGCGCAAACGGACCGCGTGCACGTGCACGTCATCGATCACGGCCCCGCGCGCACCTTCCGGATCAATCGTCGTCGCATCAGGACTGGCCGGCACCCCGGCCTTTTGCCGGGCTTGGGCAATACGTTGCGCGGTAGCAAAAGCAGTACCGGAAGGCGCGTCCACTTTGTCAGGGTGATGCATTTCGAGCACTTCCACGGATTCAAAATACGGCGCTGCCAGTTCCGCAAATTTCATGGCTAATACCGCGGAAAGCCCAAAGTTTGGGGCCACTAACACGCTTTGCCCAGTTTCTTGTGCCCGGGTTTTTACTTCCGCAAGGTCGGCGTCGTCCCACCCACTGGTTCCCACCACCACATCAACACCCGCTTCGAGCAGGGCGAGCACATTAGCCTTCGTGGCATCCGGAACGGTGAATTCCACCGCTACTGTGGCGCCGTTCAGGTTCTCCGCGGTGAGCGGATCGCCATGGTCAAGCCGGGCCACCAATTTCAGATCCGCGGCCGCCGTGACCGCGTCGCACACAGTTTTACCCATACGCCCCGAGGCGCCTACAACCGCAACTTTAATCATGTACTGAGCCTACCCGGACGCCTGCCCACGAGCGCGCGCCGTCCACAGCGAGCGCAAGCTACAAAGAGCGCCGTCCACAGCGCGCGCAATCCACAAAGAACACGGGCTACCCGCAACTGGACAGAAAACACTTCGCCTACCGACTTCTGTATTTTTACGTTCCGGACGCCACATTTAGGCGCCCAGCGATAAGACTGGAATCATTCCAGAAAAGCATCTATAGTGGATGCACAGGCGATGAAAAGAGTCGCATCGCATGGCTCAATCGAGCCGAAAAGCCCGATTTTTAGCAAGGAGAGTACATGTCGCTTATTAATACCCAGATTCAGCCCTGGGAATCGCAGGCTTACCACAACGGCAAGTTCATCGATGTTTCGACCGAAGATTTTGCCGGGCGCTGGGTGATCGTCTTCTTCTACCCGGGTGATTTCACCTTCGTCTGCCCCACGGAACTGGCAGATCTGGAAGAGATCTACCCCGAACTGCAGGAGATCGGCGTAGATGTTTATTCGGTTTCCCGTGATTCGCACTTCGTGCACAAGGCTTGGCACGAAACTTCGCCCGACGTTTCTAAGGTCACCTACCCGATGATTGGCGATGTGAAGGGCGAAATCACGCAGGCTTTCGACAATATGCGTCCCACTGGCCTGGCGGATCGTTCCACTTACCTCATCGATCCGGACGGCATCATCCAATACATCGAAACCACCTCGGAGGGTGTGGGCCGCAACGCTAAGGAACTGCTCCGCAAGGTCAAGGCCGCCCAGCACGTACGGGCACATCCGGACCAGGTCTGCCCGGCCAACTGGGAAGAGGGCGATGAGACCCTCACTCCGTCCTTCGACCTCTCGGGGAAGATCTAAATGACAGTTTTGGATGCACAAACAACAGCGCAGCTGAAGAAGTATTTCGAGCTCATCCGCGAACCGATCGAACTTGAACTCGTGGCTGATGAGTCTCCGGAATCGGCAAAGTTGCGTGCCTTCCTGGAGGAAACCGCGGCGATTTCCGAAAAGATTACGGTGCGCGAAGTTACTGGTGAGCGGGCCCCTGCTTTTCGGATTAGCCGTACCGGTACCGATGTAGCGGTAACTTTCGCCGGCTATCCGGGCGGGAGGGAGTTCGAGTCCTTCCTGCTGGCCGTACTCCAGGTAGGCGGGCATCCCGTAAAGATCGACGAGGATGTAGCGCAAGCCGTACGCGAACTTCCTGCCCTGGAATTCACCACCTACATTTCCCAGACCTGCCAAAACTGCCCGGTAGTGGTACAAGCTTTGAACGCGATGAGCGTACTCAACCCAAAGATTCGCCACACCGCGGTAGAAGGCAGCTCGCATCGCGCCGAAGTAGAACGTTTGGGTGTGCTCAGTGTGCCCACGATCTACCTGAATGGGGAAGAATTCGCACAAGGGCGCATGGGCGTGGAGAAAATCATCGCGAAGCTGGCCGAATCCGGCAAGCTCGCAGATGCTTCGGGTACGACGCCGGACGGCACGCTACGCCCCATCGCGGAACGGCGTATGGATAAGGCCGATGATTACGACGTGCTCGTGATCGGTGGCGGCCCGGCCGGTGCGACGGCCGCGATCTATTCTGCCCGCAAGGGTTTGAAGACGGCTTTGGCTACCGGCACGATCGGCGGTCAGGTATTGGAAACCACCGATATCGAAAACATTACCGGCACCCCGCATATCGAAGGTGTTGACTTTGGGGCAGCCATTGAACGCCACCTCGGAGATTACGAGATCGATATTTACGAATCGGTAGAAGCCACCGGTTTGGAGCGTACCGATGCCGGTAAGATCCACGTGACCTTCGCCGGCGGTGGGGAGCTGCGCGGCCGGTCGGCAATTTTGGCGCTGGGTGCGAGCTGGCGTTTGCTCGGAGTGCCGGGCGAATCCGAATACCGCACGAAGGGCGTTTCCTTCTGCGCGCACTGCGATGGCCCCATGTTCGCCGGCAAACCGCTGGCGGTGGTGGGTGGAGGTAACTCCGGCGTGGAAGCCGCCATCGATTTGGCGGGCGTAGCCAGCCACGTTTCCCTCTTCGAGTTCCAAGACCACCTCAACGCCGATTCGGTACTCATCAAGAAGGCCGAAGCCACGGAAAACATTGATATTCACGTGAATGCGGCAGTGAGCGAAGTGCTCGGCGACGGCGAAAAGGTAACCGGCCTGGCCTGGAATGATCGTGCCTCTGGTGAACGCCACGAAATTGACCTTTCCGGCGTTTTCGTTCAGATCGGCCTGGTTCCTGCAACCGCCTGGTTGGGCGATACTGTGGAACGCAACCGGGCTGGCGAAATCATTGTGGATAAGCAAGGCGCTACCTCGCTCGAGGGAGTGTATGCCGCCGGAGATTGTACCGATGGTCCCTTCAAGCAGGTTTCGACCGCTTTGGGATCCGGCGCTACCGCGGCGCTCGGCGCCTTCAACCATATGATCCGCGAGGGCGTGGAAGCCTAAAACCAGCACTGCGGGTTCATGGAGCTGTTTCGCGAAAAACCAGTTCCCCGGTTTCCCTAAAACTGGCAAACCGGCCTAACTGGCAAACCGAATTTAGGGCCGCTCCCCTAACTTAGAGCCGCTTCCCTTAAGTTGGGACAGCTCTCCTGGGGTAGGTAGAACAGCTCTCCTGGGGTAGGGCCGCTCACCTCGTTTATTGCAATACTGCAACCCGGCTGGGAATCTCTAGTACAACCGAGATTCCCAGCCGGGTTCTTTTTCGTTGTTTGTAAGGGCGAATAATGACGCGGCGTCCACGCTGTTTACTGCGCGGCGCCCACGATGACGCTGGAACGCGGCCCGCTGGCAAGCTCGCGCGCCAATTCCGCGATATCTGCGGCCGTAACTGCCCGCGCCCGGCGAATATGTTCACCTTTGGAAATGAGCTGGCCGCGGGTTAGTTCGGAGGTGCCTAAACGTTGCATTTCCGCGTTCACGGATTCCCCGCTGAAGACGATATCGGCCCGCACCCGCCGGAATGCCGATTCCACTTCTTCGGCGCTTACACCGTCGCGAGCTAAACGATCCAGTTCGCTATGCATAAGTTCCATAACTGCAGGCGCGTTTTCGTTCGCACACCCGGCGCTCAAACCGTACATACCGCCTTCCCGGTATGCGTTCAGGAACGAATAGACCGAATAAGCCAGGCCGCGCTTTTCGCGTATCTCTTGGAAGAGCCGGGAAGAGCTACCTCCGCCGAGGATCGCATTCAAGGCGAACAGCACCGGCAGGCGCTCATCTCGCACATCCAAACCCGGCATGCCAATGAGTACCGCGGCTTGTTCGACGTCTTTTTGGAGTCGCACGTCTTGCCCGGCCGGATATTGGATGCTGTCGCTTTCCCGGCGGGTGGCCGGATTTTCGGTAGCCGCAAACTTCCAGCCACCATTTTCCAAGGCATCTACTACACGGCGGCAAAAATCTTCATGGTCCACTGCCCCGGCCGCGGTTACTACTAGCTCTGCGGGCCGGTACACGGCGTGGTAGTGCGAGGTGAGGGCCGTGTGCGCTAAGGATTTAATATCTTCTGGGGTGCCGCCAATTGGCCGGCCCAAAGGATGTTTCCCGAACACTAGCTCGGGTAGTTTTTCCATGGCCACCATGGACGCATCATCGGCGTACATGGCGAGCTCTTCTAGGATCACGCCGCGTTCGGTCTGGAAATCCACTTCGGCAAGTTTGGCGGAAGTGATCATATCCGCTAGCAAAGCAATAGCTTGCGGCAGATCTTCGTCAATTACATGCCCGTAATAGCAGGTGTATTGCTTGGAAGTGGCGGCGTTAAAACCGCCACCCAAATAGTCACTTTCGGCCGCAATATCTTGCGCGCTGCGCGTGGCAGTACCTTTAAAGAGCAGGTGTTCCAAGAAATGCGTGGAACCTTCCGTACCGGGAGTTTCATCACGCGAACCGGCCCCTACCCAAAATGCGACATGGGTGGACCGCACATGCGGCAAAGCCGAAGTCAAAACCCGCAAACCGCCGGGTAGTACGGAGCGGCGCACCCGCGCGCCTTCATCATCTAGGTCTAAGCTGTGCCCTGTTTCCAAGGGGAGATCAATTAGCGAATAATGCACCGGACCAGCCTAACTGTTTTTTCCTGCTAGCGGTGCAGATACAACCGCTAGCGGTGCTCATACATGTAGCGGAACGTATACAAGTATTGGTTCGCTAGCACGGGTGCGGGAGTTTCCATTTCCGCACACGCCGATTCCGTTGCCCGGGGAGTGGGGCGCCAGCAGATGCCCGTGAGTTTCGGTAACAGCACGGCGGTCCCCGGGTGGCGGGGCTACTGCCCTGCCCACCCGGGGACCGCGAGTTTACGCGGGCCGGTAGCGCCGCGTATGTAATCTGTTTTTAGCCTTCAGCCGGCTTGGTGTGCGTGCGGCGGCGACGCCGGCTGCCCCGGCTTCCCCGCGTAGTACGGCGCGAACCGCGCCCACCTTGCCGTGCTTCACCGTTTTCTTCGGATGCAGCCTCACCGTCGTTTTCTTCTGCTTCTTCCGCGGAAGTGGCGGAAGGTGCAGATTCAGCCGAATCGGCCGTGGCAGAAGAACGGGTGGAGGTGCGCCGGCGGGTGCGGCTGCGCCGCGATCCGCGCGAATTGGAAGCCGATTCCTTAGCTTCCGGTGCTTCCTCAGCTTCCGATGCTTCCTTAGCTTCCGATGCTTCCTCGGTTTCTTCTTCCGTGCCGTGGTTTTCGGCATCCGTGCTTTCGGCGTCGGCGCCCCCGGCAACGGCGAGGGAAACCTTTCCGCGATCATCGATCTCGGTAATTTCTACCTCTACCTTGTCACCCACGTTGAGCACGTCTTCTACCTGCTCCACGCGCTTACCACCTACGAGGCGGCGGATTTGCGAGATGTGGAGAAGGCCGTCGCGGCCCGGAGTGAGGGAAATGAAAGCGCCAAAGGTGGTGGTCTTGACCACGGTACCTACGTAGCGTTCGCCCACTTCCGGTAGTTGCGGGTTGGCGATCTCGTTGACCATATCCCGAGCGGCTTCCGCGGCCGGACCATCGGTAGCGCCAATGAAAACAGTGCCGTCTTCTTCAATGGTGATTTCGGCGCCCGTTTCGTCTTGGATCTGGTTGATCATCTTGCCCTTCGGGCCGATCACTTCACCGATCTTATCCACCGGGATGTTCACGGTAAGGATCCGCGGCGCGGTGGGAGCCATTTCGTCCGGGCTGTCAATTGCTCCGCTCATGAAGTCGAGGATTGCCACCCGTGCGTCCCGGGCTTGGTCCAGCGCGCTAGAAAGTACGTCTGCCGGAATCCCGTCGAGCTTGGTATCAAGCTGCAGGGCGGTGATGTACTGCTTGGTGCCAGCCACCTTGAAGTCCATATCTCCCAGGGCGTCTTCCGCGCCGAGGATATCGGTAAGCGCTACCGAACGCATTTCGCCGTCGATTTCGGCGGTGATCAGACCCATGGCAATACCGGCCACCGGGGCGCGCAGCGGCACGCCCGCGTTGAGCAAGGAAAGCGTAGAGGCACACACGGATGCCATGGAGGAAGAACCATTCGACCCCATGGTTTCCGATACCTGCCGGATGGCGTACGGGAATTCTTCACGGGAGGGCAACTGCGATTCGAGTGCCATTTCCGCGAGGTGCCCGTGCCCGATTTCGCGCCGCTTGGGCGAACCTACGCGGCCGGTTTCGCCGGTGCAGTAGGGCGGGAAGTTGTAGTGGTGCATGTAACGCTTTGCCGTTATCGGCAAAAGGTTATCAAGCTGCTGTTCCATCTTCAGCATATTAAGCGTGGTAACACCCAAAACCTGGGTTTCGCCGCGCTGGAAGATAGAAGATCCATGCACGCGCGGAAGCACTGCCACATCGGCGTAGAGAGACCGAATATCGCGCGGGCCGCGCCCGTCCATACGCACACCCTGGGTAAGCACGTGTTCGCGCATAACCTGCTTGAAGCTAGCGTTTACTGCCGCGCTTAGTGCCTTCGCGTCTTCTTCTTCGTCATAAGCAGCATCGTCTCCGCTGGTCAGTTCGCTGACCACCGCTTCGGTAAGCTCGTTGAGCGCGTTATCACGTTCCTGCTTATCCACAATGCCCAAAATGCCATCGAAGCGATCACCCAGTTGCTTTTCGACGGCGGCGTACTGTTCTTCCGCGTAATCGGGGAAGATCGGGTATTCCACCTTTTCCTTACCGCATTCGTCAATGAGCTTTTGCTGGGCTTCGCACAGGGTGCGAATCACTGGCTTGGCGGCTTCAATACCTTGGGAAACGATCGCTTCGGTGGGTGCAATCCCGCCGGAAGTAATGTTTTCTTCGGTCTTTTCTGGCGCTTGCGCTTCGATCGTGGTGATAGCGACGTCGTTACCCACCACGCGGCCCGCAATATCCATCGTGAAGGTGGAACGGGCAATTTCCGAATAGCGCGGGAATGCCACCCACTGGCCATCTACCAGGGCAAGGCGGGTGCCGCCTACCGGCCCGGCAAAGGGTAGATCGGAAAGCGAAGTGGAAAGCGAAGCCGCATTGATAGCGAGTACGTCATAAGCATCGTCCGGGGCTACCGAAAGCACGGTTGCCACGATCTGCACTTCGTTACGCATCCCCTTGGTAAACAGTGGACGCAAAGGCCGATCGATAATCCGGCAAGCCAAAATAGCGTCCGTTGAGGGACGCCCTTCCCGGCGGAAGAAGCTACCGGGGATCCGGCCCACGGCGTATTGGCGTTCTTCTACATCAACGGTGAGCGGGAAGAAGTCAAAATGCTCTTTCGGGGCGCTGGAAGCGGTGGTGGCCGAAAGGACAGTAGTTTCTCCGTCCAGGTAGGCCAAGGCGCTTCCCGACGCCTGCTGGGCGAGCAACCCAGTTTCAAAACGAATCGTGCGGGTACCGAAGGAGCCGTTATCGATCACGGCTTCCACGGAATGTACGTTAGGACCCTCCACGGGACCTCCTTGTTCTTGTTTCTTATCTTTTCCCGCCGCGGTCGTCAGTAAAAACTCACGGAGTGAGCGGCTCGCAGCAATGCGCTTGCGGCCGGCTTATATATTCTTTGCATTCTCCGGAAGCTATCACCGAAGACCACACGGGATCTCCTGCTATCTATATCTTCTATTAGTGTTTGCACACGAGGCCAGATTTCTGGACGAAACTGGAAAACCCTCATGGCATACTGAAAGCGGCCCGGAACTACTCCGAGCCGCCCACGATTTTCTCCTAGCGACGCAGTCCTAGGCGCGAAATGAGAGAACGGTAACGTTCAATATCCTCATCGGCCAGGTACGTCAGCAAACGACGGCGTTGCCCGATCAAGAGCATCAAACCGCGCCGCGAATGGTGATCGTGAACGTGAGTGCGGAAATGCTCCGTCAGGTTCTTAATACGAGCCGAGAGCAGAGCCACCTGGACCTCCGGCGAACCGGTGTCTCCCTCGTGGGTCGCGTATTCGGCAATGATCTTCTGCTTTTCCTCAGTAGAGAGGGACATGCGATTCTCCTTTAGTATCCGTTGCGCGGAGCAGCGGGGCCTGTTCTCCCGAGCATGACGCTACCGCGGCCGATCGACGGCAATCAAATATCTTAGCACCCGTGCATACCCTCCCGCTTGTGGTACTGCTCGCAAGCAAGGTCGACACTGCTCGCAAGCAAGGCCGGCAGGGTGCGGACGATTCAGGTGAGGCGAAGGTGATTCCTGAAGCAACGCAGCCGCTCATTGCGCGGTTATTTACCACCATTTACTGCGCGGTTGCGGGGGTTGCTTACTGCGCGGTTAGCGGAGTTGCTTACTGCGCGGTTACTTGCCCGGGCGCGAGGCGGACGGCAGGCGGAACTCCTAATTTGTCCGCCACTTCTAGCAAGTCCTGATCCATGCGGGCTTGCAGACCGCTCACCTCATCAAATTTCATCATGGGCCGGATATAAGCAATAAATTCCACGGAAATTTCTTCGCCGTACAGATTTAGATCCGAACGTCCGAGCACATGTGCTTCTACCGTGCGGCTCTTCGCCCCGAATTGCGGATTACTGCCCACGGAAATCGCGGCCGGAAGATACTCGGTGGCGCGCGTGCCTGGCACCGCTCGTACCAGCCAACCGGCATAGACGCCGTCGGCAGGAACTTCCCCCAACTCGCTTCCGGAAAGGTTCGCGGTGGGGAATCCAAGTTCCCGTCCCCGCTTAGCGCCATGTTCCACCACGCCACGGATACGGTGTGGGCGCCCTAAGATTTCGGCGGCATCGCTAACATTTCCAGCTTCGAGGAGTTCCCGAACTTTTGTAGAAGACCAACGCTGCCCATCCGGCCCGCACAGGTCGCTCACGACGTCGATATCCACACCGAAGCGTTGCCCCAGGCTGAGAAGGGCACGCGTATCGCCGGCGTTACCGCGCCCGAACCGAGCATCTTCACCAACAACAACTCCGCGGGCCCGCAATTGGCCCATCAGCTGGCGGGTAAAAAACTCCTGCGGGGAGGCTTGCGCATAGGCGAGTGAATAATCCTGCACATAGGTAGCACCGATCCCGGAGGCGGCAATGCGATTGAGCCGGTCTTCTAAGTTGATAATGAGCGGGACCTTGCTCTTCGGGTTGTGAATTGTTGCTGGATGCGGATCAAAAGTGAGGACCACCGGCATCCACCCATGGGTGCGGGCCATTTCTACGGTCCGCCGTAAAATCGCCCGATGGCCGCGATGTACGCCGTCGAAGATACCGAACGTTACAGCTGTTGCACTCAAGTCTGCCGGGATGTCTTCCGGCCTACGCCAAATTTGCACCCCCTCACCATACCTTTTACGGGGCACAGAAAGCAGTACGCACACCCAAGCAAACATCTAGGACTTTCGTCTCAGGGGTGGCGCGGGTGCACATTCGCCCCTTTTCGAGACGCACTTAGCGGTGCTAACGTGTACTACAACGGTTTAGTAGAGCATCGTCAAGGGAGACGCATATGGTGCCAACCGCCCCAGAAATTAGCGCTTGGGAAAAAAGTGAGTTTCGTGCTTTGGTAGCGCGCGCCGCCCAATCGCGCACCCGCTTCGGGTTTGGGTATTTAGATTATGACGGTCAGCTAGATCCTGACCACGACCTCGAATTATGGATCAACTGCCGCATGACGCATGTTTTCTGCCTGGCAGCTTTGCGGGAACAGGCAGAAGCGGAACCGGGCCCGCATTCTGCCCGGCAGCTGGCAACTTTTGGGATTAAGTGTTTGCGCGAGCACTTCTTCGATACCGCCCACGGCGGGTTTTTCTCCCGCCTCACGGCCGCTACCGGTCTGCCTTCCGGCCCGGGCGCTGACCGCAAAGAAGCCTACGCCCACGCTTTCGTGTTGTTAGCCGCCAGTTCCGGCATTCAGGCGGGAATTACCGGTGCGGAAGAACTTTTCGCTTTAGCCTTCACGGCACACGAGAATTTCTTCTGGGAAGAACAGTACGGCCTGGTCTGCGAATCTTGGGACCGGGCGTTCACGGAATCGGAAAACTATCGCGGCGTGAACGCGAATATGCACACTTTGGAGGCAAGTTTGGCGGCCTGGGACGCCACTGGCAACCCGCGCTGGCTAGCCAAAGCCTCACAAATCATTAATTTCGTGCTCGGGCAGGCCGCCTGTACCGGCTGGCATATTCCAGAGCATTTCAGCGCCACCTGGCAGCCCCTCCCCGATTTCAACCGCGATAATCCCGCCGATCCCTTCCGGCCCTACGGTTATACGCCCGGGCACGGCGTGGAATGGTCGCGGTTGATTTTGCAGTTCTGGGCCGCGGTAGAAACTCATGCCCAGCAGGCTGCGGCGCTCGCGGATACTGCGGGTGCGGTAGCGACGTCGAACAAAGTAGCAATATCTAGCGAAGCGCCAACACCTAGCGGGACGGCCCGCAGTGACGCCGATACTGGCTCCCCCTTCGGCAAGTTACCGGCGCGGGTTTTTGCGCAGCTTCCCCAGCTGGCACACCAATTATTTGCCACCGCGATTCGCGACGGATGGAACATAGACGGTGCTCCCGGTTTCGTGTACACGATCGCGCCGGATCGGAAACCGATCGTGCATGAACGCATGCATTGGACAGTCTGCGAAGCAATTAGTGCCGCCGCCGCTTTTGCTACCTACAGTGAAACCCACCCGGAAATGATTACAACCGCGAGCGCGGTAAGCCACGTAGTAGCGGACGCAACCAGCGACGCCGCCCCGATTTCCGAGGTTGCCCCGGTTTCCGAGGTTTCCCCGATTTCCGACGCCGCACCGATTCTGGATCCCGCCCCGGTTCCGGAAGCTGCCTATTTCCGGGATTGGCACCGGCAGTTTATTGCGTATGCCCGTACCTATTTGGTGCACGAGCCAGGTTTATGGATCCATGAATTGGATGCACAAAACCAGCCTTCGCGTATCACTTGGCCGGGTAAACCCGATGTATACCATGCCGCCCAGGCCATGCTCATGGATGGGTTGCCGCTCTCCCCGTGCTTCGCGGGTGCCCTAAAGCTCACCGCGCAGGCCTAAATCGGACTCTCCGTGCAGGCCTAAATACTGGCGTAAGCCAGACTTTATAGCCCTTAGCTTGGCGGCGCGGTTGCTTGCTGCTACTCGCCTCGGAGCGGTACCAAGCTAGCTCGCGGGCCGATCTACCACCGGCCATATTGTCATGCCACTACCTGCAAAGTTGCCGGATAGTTGCGGCGGTCTGGCCACGTGAATCATTTTCCGCTCACCGATTCCCAATTCCCTAATTTCTCGTTATTTATTTAAGGAACATTCGATGAGAAAGACACCAAAACATCGGGGGTATAAAGCCGTGGCCGCAGGCCTGGCTTTTGCCCTCGGCGCCTTTGCTATACCAAACGCCTTTGGCGCAGATTCTTACCCACCACGCGGGGAGGCTAGCCCGGGAAGTGCCCAACCCGTCGTCGCCGGATATCGGGTACAAGATATTCGCGATTGGAGCCCGGAAACAGATCCATTCTCCGCGCAGTTGCGCGCTACCGTGCCCTTGCAGTCTCGCATCGACCATAATCCAGCAACTCAGGTACGTCCCGAACTTGATGGCAAAGCCCAGGTTATGCTCATGCAAGGAGATTATGGGAACTCTTTCTTCGGTTCCACCACCTACAACAATACTTTTGGGGACCACACGCTGAATTTCTGGCAGTATGCCGATTATTGGGCACCTTGGCACGGGGCGGCTTCGAAGGGGGTCCCGCAGTCGCTGTATGACCCGCCCACCTCTGATTGGCGAAACCGCGGGTTTGAGTTCGGGGTGCTTTCCATTCCGACGCCGCAATACACTAACGCCGCTCACCGTAATGGAGTGAAGTCTATTGCCGTCATCTATTTCGATCCCTTCTTCCGGCCCGGCCTTACTTTCTCCGAAATGTTTGATAAGGATTCGGAAGGTTACATTATTGGCCGCAAACTCGTGGAAATGGCTAAATACTATGGCTTTGACGGCTACTTCCTGAACCAGGAAGAACGCGGGAGCGACCCGAGCGAGTTCAAGCCGCTCATGGCCTATTTAACGGCCCAAGGATTGTGGACACAGTGGTATGACGTGAATTCGAGCTTTGATGAGGCCAAGGCTTCCTGGCTGAAAGACAAAGAGCACGGGCAGATCCACAATTCTGTGTTCGTGAACTATGGCGGCGACCCACATAGTATGCGTAGCTTTGCGGAGAGCCACGGTTATGACCCTTACGCGGAAGTGTTTGCGGGCATTGAAGCGAATCAAACTGGTTTTGCCAGCCCCGGTAATGTGGACCGCTCTTTCACTTCGGCCGAGAATCATTCACCGGTTACTTCTTTGGCACTGTTCACCCCTTCCGATATGTATCAGCGGGGTTTGGATGACGACATTAAAACCGCCACCGGCCGTACCTCTCCCGAGTTCCCCTTCATGCAGCAAGACGAATATCAGTGGATGGTGGCGCAGCGTGAACGTATGTACTTCTCTGGGCCGCGCCAGGATGTGACCCAGGCAGGGGCGGTAGAAACCCGCCCGGAAGTGGGCGTAACGAAGTCCGGTTGGCCGGGCGTAGCCGATTTTACGCCGGCGCGTTCTGTGATTAGCGGGCAGAATTTCGCCACCGATTTTTCGACCGGGAAAGGCCTGCGTTCCTACACGGACGGCCAGGTTTCTAATGATTCCGCGTGGTCGGATATGGGCGCGCAGGCAATTCTACCTTCCTGGCAGTGGTGGATAACCAATGACGGCGCCGATACGAAGATGCAAGCGGATTTCGATTACGGTACCGAACCGCGTTTCCAGCTGAATGGTACGCCTACCACTCCGCCTTTCACGCCGCGCGGAGCTTGGGCCGGCGGTAATTCCCTGGCCTGGTATGGAAACCTGCACGGGACTAGCACGCTCCGGCTGTTCAAAACCGATCTGGAAGTAACTGCGGCGTCGAACCTGGCCCTTACTTGGCAAAACAGCACTCCAAAACCGGAGGCCACCGCGAGCGAAAACAGCTCCGAAACCGCGCCGGCACCGCACCCGCAACTGGCGGTACGTCTAGACTTTGCGGGCGCTACCGCAGCTAATGCGGAAGCAAGTGCCGCAGGTGCCGCAGCAGATGACGCAGCAGGTGCAGCAGGTGACGCAGCAAATAACGCAGCGATTTTGCCTTTGCCCGCCGCGCCAGCCGGTGACGGCTGGCAAAACGCTACCCTTGACCTTTCTAAGTATGCTGGCAAACGCATTTCTATGATCAGTTTGGTAGCTACCGGTGAACAGGACGGCTTGCAGGTGAATCTGGGGGCCTTGGCGCTCAGTAACGGCCAAGCAAAGCCGGATGCGCCTGCTGGTTTGCGGATAGATGAACTGCATAGCGATGGGCAAATGGTTGCTTCTTGGCAGCCGGGGAACTTCGCGAATGTTGACTACTATCTGCTTGAAGGCGTGGATGCTTCCGGCACCGTACACCGCCTCGGGAAAACTTACGGCGATACGTATTACGTGAAGAATCTAGGCTTGAGCGGTAATTGGACCCTGCGGCTCACCGCGATTGGCAAGGATGGGAGCCGTTCGGAGCCTTGTGACCTGGCGGTTCCGGGCAAGCACATGCCCCAAAAGCTAACTTATGATTCGGGTTTGGATCCACAAAAGGCTTTCCAGCAGGCTACAAAGCCCGGTGAGGTCACGCTTTCGTGGGAGGCGCCAAGTGCGGGCGCACCCGAAAACTACACCGTAACTTTGGAAAATATTTATGCTCCCGAACTGTATGCGGGCAAGGCTTCCGTGCAGGTGCCGGGGACGCAAACTACGGTGACTTTGCCGGCTCCGCCGGAAGGTCTGCCGTTCCGGGCTACGGTGAGTGCGGTACAAGCTGATGGTAGTAGCGCGGCAACGAGCTTGCGCGGCCGCTACCATGACGCTTACGCCAAGCCGCTGGCTCAACAGGATCTGGTTGTACAGGCCGATTCTTTCCATTTGCGTAATCCTTCTGCTCAGGATTGGCAAACCTTGGATTTGGCCGCGCCGAATGACCATGGGGAAACTTTGCGTGCCACGCGTGGTTCTTCCGCGGACGAGAACGCGCGGCTAACGCGCGAACGTGAGCTTGCCTCGCCGGTAAGCATTTTGCTTACTGATTATGCGGGTAATGTTTCGGCACCGGTAACGGTATCTCCGGGTGGGCAGATCGACGACGCCGCCGCGCCCGAGATTTGGGTGAGCCCGTGGACGGAGCAGAAGATTGGCGCGGGTGGAAGTCTCACACCGATAACAGTGCGGGCTGTGGATAACTTCTCCGCCCCAGAGGTGGCGGTGAGTATTGAACCAGATCTGCAAGATGGTGAGGCTAACGCGAACGCAGCGCCGGAGGCTACGGCTCCAGCTACGGATACTGCCACTGCTACACCTGCGCAAAATACTCGGTCCGCGCGGGCGAAGCGGGCCGTACCGCAGGCTGAAAAGCTGGCTGATACGGAAAAACTCGCAGGAACAGAAGGTGCTACAGATGCAGGGGACAACCAGGTAGTCACAGCAGCGCCAAGCGCCGATGCTACTGGCACTGATACGACTGCGGATGGGGCAACCGGAGATTCTAATTTGGCGGCTTATGGTTTGTCCTATGATCCGCAGACCCGCACCGTTAGCGGCGCTCCGAATTGGGAGGGCGTGCGGATCTTGCGGTTCACCGCAACGGACGCGGCCGGTAATAAGGCTTCGGTTACGGTACGAATCGAAGCGTCCGGCCCTGCTCCCGCGGTACCTCCTGCGCCGGTCACTCCACCAAGCACCGAACCGAGCACCGCGCCAAGTACCTCGCCGACCACGAAACCGAGCACCGCGCCAAGTACCTCGCCGACCACGAAACCAAGCACCGGACCGAGCACCGAGCCGAGCATGGCACAGAGCACCGAGCCAAGTACCGCGCCGACCGCGCAACCAAGTTCGGCGTCTGCTGATAAGGCAGGCCAAAAGCCTGCCGGTAGCAGCCGCGCGGACCGTACTGAGCAGGGCAAACGGGGCCGGCTTTCGTTTACTGGAACGCAGGTTGGTGTAGGCATTTTTGCCGGTTTGATGCTTCTGGCTTGCGGCGGGGCTGCCATTTGGTGGCGGCGGGCGCGCGAAACGCGGGAGTAGCTAAACCGCTAGTGGGCTAGAAAGTATTTGTATCCGATTTCCCGTTGGCCGCCGGTTGTGAGCTCAGTTGAGCTTGCGCCGGCGGTCAGCTTTTGCGGCGCGCCTGCGCTTTACCCAGCTTCCCCGCTTGCGGCAAGCGGCGTGCGGCAAGCGGCGTGCGGCAAGCGGCGTGCGGCACGCGGTTTTGCGGCACGCGGTTTTGCGGCACGCGGTTTTGCGGCATGCGGTTTTGCGGCATGCGGTGTGTGCGGCAAGCGGCGTGCTCGCTTGGCTTCGCCGCGTGCAACAGCTGGAGGAAAGTTTAGGCAGATCGAGCGGAGGCCGGCGAAACGTAACCGGCGGTGGAATCGCGGATTACCAAGGTGCCGCCGGCTTGTGCCTGGGTATGGGTAGTGCCGGTGTCGATGCCCCGGGCAAGAATTTGTGCGGCTTTGGTACCGAGCAGGCCGGGGTCGCGCGAAACTGCGGTAAGTGGCGGAGTGACTACGCGGCTAATCAGTGAGTCTTCATAGGAGACCACGAGTACGTCTTGCCCGATTTTGAGGTCGTGGCGGCGGAGTGCTTCTAGCCCGCCGAGCGCCAATACTTCGTTATCGAAAATGATGGCGTCGGGGCGGCGCGCGGCGGAAAGCAAGCGGATCGTGGTAGCAAAACCGGCTTGTTCGGTAGCATCGGTTCCCCCGGAAACTACCGCTTCAATTCCGGCACGGCCAGCTTCGTAACGTAAAGCCTCCGCACGTTCCGCGGTGTGGAAAAGATCCGCCATGCCGCTCACGTAAGCAACGCGGTGGGCGCCGCGTGCCAACAGGTGGCTGAGGATCGCGTGCATCACGTCCCCCTCATCAATGGTGATCGCGCTGAAACCAGCAAACTCGTGGCCCACGAATACGGCGGGGATGCGCAGTTCTTTGAGTACTTCTACGCGCGGATCGTCAATACGCGGATCGACGACGATCACCCCGTCTACTCTCCCCTGCCCGTACCAGCGGTGGTAAGTTTCTACTTCTTCGGCTACGTTGTGCCCGGAACGCAAAACCAGGTCCAGCTCATACTCGGTAAGCCCGCTTTCCACCCCGAGAATGAATTTGAAGAAGAAGGTCTCGGTGTTAATGGATCTTTGCGGGCGGGCAATGTAAAGACCAACGGCGTCGGCGCGGGATTTGGAAAGGGCCCGCGCATGCTGGTTAGGAACCCAGCCCATAGTTTTCGCGGTTTTTAAAATCCGCGCGCGCGTAGCTTCGGAAATTCCCGGCTTGGAATTGAGCGCAAAAGATACTGCGGTTGGCGAAACGCCAACCGCTTCGGCAATATCTCTAATGGTCGGCCTGGCCATCGCGCTATGTTCCCTCTACTCTCTACTCTCGCCGTGCCCGCTACCATGTGCAAACATTCCCGCTCAAGCGTACAAATACCTGCTTCTACCCGCAGGTTCGTAGTTTCTAATGGGCCCGCTTAGGACTCGCTAATTACCACTGATTGTACCCACAAAAACTAAGCGGTACAGCGGCGTCCGGCCAAGCGAAATTCTCCGGAAAATACTTCGAATTACCATCCCGAAAACACTTGCACTAAACCGCTTTAGTCGCTACGCTCATATGGTAGATGCCAAAGGAGTCATCAATCTTCCACCCACATTTAGCGTTGCGACAATCCGGCCGTAACAGCTGTTATTTCCGCCTTACCCAGTAGCTTCTACGCGAAAGAGTAACAGCGGCAAAACTACAGAAAAGCGGGAAACGGAATTCCCTTACGGTCAAAGGAGGGCCGCGTATCCCAGGAAGGCACAAAAGCCTTTCGGGAAACTGTTTACCCCTTTTGCATCCCGGCGTTCTATCCGCCTTTCTCAGTAATGACCAGCAGATACGGGGCATCACAAATGCACGATAATCGCAGTATTTTGGAAGGCCGCGTGCGGCGCGCGCTCGCGGAGAAGATTCTCCCGGCCTGTTATACAGAACTTACCGACTTAGACGTAACCTGCTGGCAGGTGCCAGATCCGGAAGCGAAACCGGTAACTCCAGCGCAGGTCCCGCCTTTCTCGCAGTTCCGTCCGCTTGCCATTGGTGAGTATTGGGGTCGGGCGTGGGAAACCGTGTGGATGCGGATGCGAGCGCAGACCGCGCCGCTTGCTCCCGAAATCAAGGAACTGCTTGGGCTTGGTGCCCGCACAAGCACTGCTGATACCGCGAGCGCTGACGGTGTTTGCGGGCCGGATAGTACGTGCGGGCCGGATAGTACTTGTGCTGCTGACCAGGTTGAGATCCTGGTGAACCTGGGGTGGCAGGACCACTCCCCTGGTTTTCAGGCGGAGGGCCTGGTACACCGCACGGTTGTCCCGGAGGGAGCCCCGGCGGGCACAGACCAGGCACATATCGGCCCTACCGTGAAGGCGATCAATCCGAAGAATTTGTGGATTCCTGCTCGCAAGGTTCTCAGCGCTAGCGGCGATATTGATTTCACGATCGAAGCGGCAGCGAACCCGATCTTGCTTGATGTGCCGCCTTTCCAAGTTACTTACGAGGGCGATATTCGTACTTCTTCTGCCCGCCCGCTTTACCAACTGGTGCAGGCCAGCGTGGTTTTGCGGCACGGCCAGGTTTATCAGCTCGCGCTCGATATGAGCGTGCTGCACGAGATGGTGGCGGCAAAACCGGAGCTGGACGGGCATGACTGGTTGATTTTGCGCACGCTTTCTGCGGCTTTGGACCAGTTGGACCTGGCTGATATTCCGGCTACCGCTGCCCGGGCCCGGGAACTATTGCAGCCGGTGCTGACCACTCCTGCCCATGTGGAAGCACCGCAGATTTACGCCGTCGGGCATGCGCACATCGATTCGGCGTGGCTGTGGCCTTTGCGGGAAACGCCCCGCAAAGTGAACCGTACTTTGGCCAATGTGGTCAATCTTTTAGAGCAGGGCGAAGACATGTACTTCGCTTTCCCGGCCGCCCAGCATGCCGCGTGGCTAGCCGAGGAAGATCCGGAATTGTTCGCCCGGGTACGTAACTGGGTGGCAAAGGGCCGGATTGTGCCGGTCGGTGGCATGTGGGTGGAATCGGATGCGGTGCTTCCCGGTGGGGAGGCTATGTGCCGCCAGTTTGTGGAAGGGCAAGCTTTCTTCGAAGAAGCTTTCGGGGTGGAATGTAGCGAGGTGTGGCTGCCCGATTCCTTCGGCTATTCGGCGGCTTTGCCACAAATTGCGCGGGAAGCTGGAATCAAGCGGTTCTTGACGCAAAAGATTTCTTGGAATCAGGTGAATGCTTTCCCGCACCACACTTTCTTGTGGGAAGGTATTGACGGTTCGCGGATTTTCACGCACTTCCCACCCGCAGATACTTATGGTTCCGATGTTACGGGGGCGCAAATCCGTCACGCCGTGATTAATTCTCGCGATAAGGGCCATACTTCGGTTTCCTTGCTGCCCTACGGTTACGGGGATGGGGGCGGTGGGCCAACCCGCGAAATGCTGGGCCGCCTAGCCCGGCAGCGTGATCTGGCCGGTGCTCCGCGGTTGCTTTCGGCTTCCCCGCATGATTTCTTCGACCGGGCTATCGAAGCCTACGAAAAGCCGCCGGTGTGGGCCGGGGAACTCTACCTGGAATTGCATCGGGGCACGTTCACTTCGCATGTGGCTACCAAACGCGGCAACCGGGAAACGGAAGCTTTGCTTAGGGAAACCGAGTTGTGGTGTACGACGGCGGCCGTGCGCGGCCTGATGGAATACCCCTACGCAGAGCTGCGGGCTTTGTGGCGGCAAGCTTTGCTGTGCCAATTCCACGATATTCTTCCCGGTTCTGCCATCTCCTGGGTCTACCGCGAAGTGGCCGGTATTTACGCCCATCTGCGCGAGCGTTGCGAAGCCTTAACAAAGCAGGCTTTGCAGGCTTTGACGAGCCAGGCAGCAAATGAAACTAGCGGCCGGGCTGAAACTAGTGGCCTGGCTGAAGCTGGCGCCCCGGTTGAAACTGGTGCCGCGACTGCACCCGGAACCACAGCAGAGCCCGGTGCCCCGACCGGTACGGTTTTGCGGGCCAATGCCACTTCCTTTACGCAAGATGGCGTGCCGCCTTTCGCGGTGGGCTACGTGGGCGCGCGCGAAAACTCGGAAGTTGGGCCAACTGCAAACAATTTGGAGGCCGGGCCGGATTATTTGAGCAACGGGCTGCTAACTTTGCGTTTTGCGGACGGGGCTTGTGTATCTTTGCAAGACCGTTCCGGGCGCGAATATATTCCGCGGCAAGAAGCGGCCGGCACTTTCCAGGTGCATCAAGACTTCCCCAATATGTGGGATGCCTGGGATATTGATCCTTTCTATCGCGGTTCGGAAGAACGCCTAGACCTGCAGTTTGGCGGCACCGAATTTTTGCAGGCTACTAATTCCGCGGAATTAGCTGGCTCCGGGGTGGCTGCACAAACCGCGGAATTAGTAAGCACCGGAATAGCCGCCCAAACCGCGGAATTGGTTGGCACGGCGGTGCAGGCAGTTTCTACGGCCCGGTATGGCGATTCTGAGTTGCGCATTACGTGGCAGTTGCGGCCCGGAGAAGAGTTCGCGCGCGTACGCGTGGATGCTGATTGGCACGAACACGAAAAGCTTCTCAAACTGGCATTCCCGGTTCGGATTCACACCGATCGGGCCCAATACGAGACGCAGATGGGTTATATCGAACGGCCCACTCACACGAATACGTCTTGGGATGCGAGCCGTTTCGAAGTTTCCTGCCACCGCTGGTTGCGGCTAGCAAATGCCGGGGCTAGCCTCGCGATCGCTAATGATGCGACCTATGGTTGGGATATTACGCGCCATCAGGAAGGCCGGCGCAGCACGTATTCGCGCGTGCGGGCAACCCTGCTGAAATGCGCCCGGTATCCCGATCCGGAACAAGACCAAGGCCAGTTCTCCTGGAATTTCCGGCTCCACCCGGGAGCCAGCGTGGAGGCGGCAATTGCTGATGGTCAAGATATTTGCTTGGGCACCCGCTATGTTTCCGGCACCCCGGCAGGCCCGATAGCTCCAGCAGGCCCGGCAGTCGTGGCAGCTCCAGCAGCCCCAACAGCCCAGGTAGGCCCAGCCGGCCCGGCAGTCCCGGCGGCAAGCCCGGTAGCTCCGCTCTTCCGCGTGGAAGGGGCCGTAGTCGAATCGGTGGCCATGGCTCCCGACCGTTCGGGCAACGCCGTCGTACGCATTTATGAGGGCCGCGGTGCTACTAGCCACGTAACCATTCAAGCTCCCGAGTTTTCCCGCGCCTGGTGTACCGATTTACGGTACCGCAGCCCGGAAGAATCCGGCTATGCAGGGCCGGAAATACGGTGGGATGGTAAGGCCTGGCAGCTAGAACTCGCCCCCTTCCAGATCGCGACGATTCGATTCGAGCGTGCACTATGAGATTCGGAGTCAATTACACGCCGCGGCAAGGCTGGTTCTATTCCTGGCTAGATTTCGACCGCGCGCAAGTGCAAGCAGATTTCACGGCGCTCAAAGAAATCGGGGCGGATCACGTGCGGATTTTCCCGCTCTGGACGCTCCTGCAACCCAACCGGACCTATATCCGTCCGCAAGCCATTCGTGATGTGGTCAGCGTGGCGGAAGTCGCCGACGATCTGGGGCTGGATATTTTCGTGGACGTTTTGCAAGGCCACCTTTCCTCCTACGATTTCCTACCTTCGTGGGTGCTCAGCTGGCACGAACGCAATATTTTCACCGACCCGCAAGTCGTTGCGGCCCAGCAAAACCTGATTACCACTTTGGCAGGCGCGCTCGCCGATATTCCGCACGCGCGCGGGCTCAGCCTAGGTAACGAGATTATCCAGTTCGCTGCCTCTCGCCACCCTTCCCCGCAAGCGCTAACTTCCCACCAGGCCCGTACCTGGCTGGAAACGCTCTACCGGACGGCAAAGGCCGCCTGGCCGCACGGGATCCACACGCATTCTTTTGATGACGATTTGTGGTTTGCGCCCGACCAGCCCTTCACCCCCGAACAGGCCACCGCGATAGGAGATTTGACCACCGTCCATTCCTGGATTTTTGGCGGCGTAGGCCCAGCATACGGGGCCGACGCCCCCGAACTCGCCTGGTTCGCTCGCTACCTGTGCGAAGTTGCTAATGCTTGGGCAGAGATCTTTGATTGCGCACCGGAGGGGCGCGGTTTGTGGCTACAAGAACTAGGAGCGCCACTAAATTACCTGCACGACGACGCCGCAGCCGCCACTTTCCTAACCAAAACTATCGACTCCCTTTTGGGCGCCCATGGCGGCGGGCCTACCCCGCACCTGCAAGCAATCACCTGGTGGTGCTCCCACGATGTGGATCGCCACCTCGCAGATTTCCCAGAAGTGGAATACGGCCTCGGGCTTTTCAACAGCGCCGGAGAACTAAAACCACAAGGCCAGGCTTTCCAAAAAGCGATCACCCAGTGGGGCACCCGTGCCGGTACGGCGAGCCGCGCCGGCGCAACCAGCCCCCACCCCAGTGCCTCGAGCGGCGCAACCAGCCTCCACGCTGGAACAACCAGCTCCCCCGCAAGCGATACCAGTTCCGCCCAGAACGCGGCCGCTCCCAGCTCTGCCGCGGGCCCGCCCCGAAACACTTTGCGGATAAATATTTGCCCACAAAGGCGCGACCTGCTGGATCCGCGCCACGAATTCTTTGCTACCTGGGTAGCCCATGCCCGGGCTGGGGACGTGCGACGCATCGTCCTCGGCACCGCACCCACCCCCAGCCCGGCCACGCCGCCAGTAGCCAAAGCAAGTTTCCATCCCCAGCAAGCGGAGACCACCGCCTAGCCGGAGAGGAATAACGGAAGATTTCCAAACGGACTTCAAGGAGGAAGTGCCATGAAATACGCAAAACTATTTGCGGTTATCGGGGCGGGCGCCCTCGCCCTCACCGCCTGCACCGGTGGAGGTACGGCGTCACAAGACACAAAATCGGCCGCACCCGATAAAACCAGTAGCGAAAGCACCAAACTATCCGGCGAAATTTCTTTCCAAACCTGGTCGCTGAAGAATGACCGCTTCACGCCCTATTTTGAAAAGCTAATCGCAGATTTCCAAAACGAACATCCCGGCACCACCATTAAATGGATGGATCAGCCCGGTGAAGGCTACGAAGATAAAGTCCTGCAACAAGCAAACGCAGACGAACTACCCGACGTCGTCAACCTGCCACCCGGATATGCCGCCCAACTAGCGAAAGCCGGCATGGTAGAAAACCTCGAAACCGTCAACAAAGACGTTTTGAAAGAATACGTTCCGGGCGGCATTTCGGCCTACCAGTTCCCCGGCGTAGAAGGCACCTACGGCTACCCGTGGTACCTCGGCACCGACATGAACTGGTTCAACACCGAACTCCTCGAAAAAGCAGGAGTCTCCAAAGACCAGCTCCCCAAGACCATGGACGAACTCTTCGAAACCGCCGATAAGGTAGCAAAAGCCACCAACGGCGAAGTCAAGATGATCTCCAACCTGCCCGACGCCGACGCCTTCGCCAATGCCGGCGTAAAATTCCAGAAAGACGACGGCACCTACGACTTCAACACCCCCGAAGGGGTGAAACTCGTACAGCGCTGGAAGGACGCCTACGCCAACGGCTCGATGACCCCCGAAGCGCTCAACGCAGACTGGACCGGCAACGCCATGCTCTACAAGCAAGGCCGCACCGCCTGGACCACCGCCTCGGCTGGCTTCGCCTCCGAACTGGAAAAGGAAGCCCCCTCCCTACTCGGAGTCTCTGTAGCCACCCCGCGTATCGGCAACCCGCCACTCTTCGTGCAAGGCATCTCCGTCTCCGCACATTCGAAGAATCCAGAACTGGCCCGCGCCTTCGCCCAATACGTCACCAATAACCACAACCAAGTGGAATTCGTAAAAATCGCCCAAGGTTTCTTCCCCGGCACCCAAGAAGGCAACTCCAACCCGGACACCTTCACTTCCGTCATCAAGAATGACCTGCAAAAAACCGCGACCACCACGGCCGCCGAAGCCATGAAGACCGCCGCCCCCACCACGGGCGTCGACTTCACCGAAGACATGGGCAAATACACGAAACAACAGGTAGCGCTCGCGGTACGTGGTGACGTGCCGATCGAAGACGCCCTGCAAAAGATTTCCGATTATGCCAACCAAAATGCTGTGAAATAGCGGCCGCTAACCGCTACTCACAGCTCTTACCCCTGGCTCGCAGGTAAAGGGCTGGCTGGTGCGGCACGCAAACCACCGCACTATCGGGCACCGTAACCGGCCCTTACCGCCAGCTAAGACCGCGCGCACGCGCGTAGCAACACAGCAACAAGTAACCATATGCAAGCAAGGGGCGGCAGCGGAGTTTTCGCTCCCTGCCGCCCCTGCTGAAAGGACTGATTTACGGTGATAGTCAACTGGCTCGGTGATAAATCATGAAATGGCACCGTTGGTATACGCCCTACGTGTTGATTGCCCCGGCGATCCTCTGGGTGCTTGTTTTCTCTATCTGGCCGTTCCTGAACACGATCTACCTCTCCTTCACGGACGCCCGGCCCCTGCGCACCCCAAATTTCGTAGCTCTCGAAAACTACGCGCAACTATTTTCTGATGAACGCTTCAAATTCGCGATTATGACCTCGCTCGTGTACGTAATCGTGTGCGTACCATTGCTTACTTTCCTGCCGCTTCTTTTGGCCGTTCTGGTGCAAAAGAAAGTACCGGGAATTTCCTTCTTCCGCACTTCTTACTACCTGCCGGTAATCGCTTCCGTGGTGGTTATCGGGGTTATTTGGACGTGGCTTTTCGATTCCCAAGGGATCATCAACGAAACCTTGCAATGGCTGCATTTGACCGATCAGCCAATTAACTTCCTCACCGAACGGTGGCTGATTGTTTTCGTAGCCATCTCCCTTACCGTGTGGAAAGGATTGGGCTACTACATGGTGATCTACATGGTAGGCCTGGCCAATGTACCCAAAGACCTGTACGAAGCCGCCGAAATTGATGGGGCTGGCTGGTGGCGCCGCTTCTGGAACGTCACGGTTCCGGGGGTGCGAGGCATTATGCTCCTCATTTCCGCGCTAGTCACCGTGGCCGCAATCCGCGTCTTCTCCGAAATCTACGTACTCACCAACGGAACTGGCGGGCCCGGCGGACAGTCACAATCCATAGTCATGATGATCCAACAGGCCGGTAAGGGACTGAACGGCAACCTCGGATATGCTTCCGCGATCTCCGTAGCCCTGTTCTTCCTTACCTTCCTCCCCCTCGTCTTGGTTGCCTACATCAACCAGGGAACAGAAATCCGGGCCACCCGCAAACTTGCCAAACAACAAAAACTCATCGCGCGGCAACGGCGAGCAGAACGGGCCCAGCACACCGGGCATCGCCAGGAGGTAACCAATGAATAATCCACGCCAAGATAATTCTGCGGTAGCGCGCCCGCAGGCCGCTCCCGGCCCGTCCGCGCAACCGGCCCCGCCCGCCATGCCCGCCACCCCGCCGGCCGCTCCCACCACCCAGGTAGTGACCGCGCCGTCCGGTACGGTTCCCACCCGGCGTCGTGCTGGGATGCACATGCGCCGGACCAACCGGCCCTTGCTAACTATTGGCCGCTACGTGCTTTTGCTTTTGATCTTCGTCATTTCGGTGGGACCATTCCTGATCCAGCTTTCGATGGCTTTCAAAGGCAAGAACGAAGACGCTTTTGGTTTCCCGCCGCAGCTCATCCCAGATGACCCAACGCTGGAAAACTTTGCGGAAGTGACCCGGAATGTGCCGGTGCTCCAATATGCGTGGCATTCGCTTTTGGTAGCCGTAGCTATCGTGGTTTCCAATGTCATTTTTGCTACTTTGGCGGGCTACGCTTTCGCGATCATGAAATTCCGCGGGAAAGCGATCGCCTTTGCGATTATCTTGTCCACGTTGTTACTTCCCGGCGAAGTAACTCTTACCTCCCAGTACCTGACCGTGAAAGCGCTTGGCGCGGCCAATACGCTGGTAGGCGTCTTCCTCCCCGGGGCGATTAGCGCCATGAATGTTTTGCTCATGACGGCCGCTGCCCGTTCCATTCCCACCGCGATTTTGGATGCTGCCACTTTGGACGGCGCCACTACTTTCCAAAGGCTGCGGCTCGTGGTGTGGCCGAACGTGCGTGGTATGGCCGCCGTGGTTGCCCTCATGTCATTTATCGGCGCTTGGGATGATTTCCTGTGGCCCTTGGTAGTGCTTTCTGACCCCGAAAAGTACACGCTCACGGTAGGAATCCAATACCTGAACTCCTCCTTCGGTTCGAATCCGCGCGTGGTGGCGGCAGGCACCGTGATCGCACTGGTCCCGATTATTATCCTCTTCGCGGTGTTCCAAAAGCAGTTCTTCCGCGGCGTGGAACAAGGCGCGGTCAAGGAATAATGATGAACGTTTGCCCGCTCCTTCCCCGCCCCCGCAGTTTCCGGGCTCTACCTGGCGTGTTACGCCTCGATGCTACGACTATCGTGAGCGGGGACTTCGCGGCCGCTACGGCGTGGATTTTGCGCCGCTCCACCGGTTTGCCCTTCCCGGAAAAGATCGGTACCGAAAATCTGCCGGGCCCGCACCTGCGCACCGTGCACGATTCGCAACTGGGCGCCGAAGACTACCGCCTCGTGGTGCAACCCAGCGGTGTATTGATATGCGCCGGCGGGCGGCGCGGGGCGATCTGGGCAGCGCAATCTTTGTTACAACTAGCCCAAGTTCCCGCGCCCGCACCGCGGGCGGTAAAGCTGGCCACCGCGCCAGTGGGTACGGAAGCTAGGCAACCGGCAACGCCGCCTGCAGCGGCAACGACGCCGGCAACGGCGCCCGCACCGACAGCGGCCACGGCACCGGCCACGGAAACAGTACCGGCACCGCCGCTGGCCAGATGCGGCGTGGCGGAAGAGCTCGTGGTGCCCTGCGCAGAAATTACGGATCAACCCCGCTATGCCTGGCGCGGTTGCGGCCTGGATACGGCCCGCCACTTCTTTCCCGTGGCAGACCTCGCGGATTTTCTGGGCTGGCTTTCCTATTACAAGATCAATGTTTTTCATTGGCATTTGACCGATGATCAGGGTTGGCGCTTCGAATCGCGCCGCTATCCGCGGCTCACTTCCGTGGGCAGCTGGCGGAGCGAAACGATTAGCCCCTTGCACGGTACGGATCGGACCCCACACGGTGGTTTCTATACCCAAGCCCAAATCCGTTACATTTGCCAATTGGCGGAAAAGCTAGGCATCACCGTGGTTCCCGAAATTGAATTCCCCGGGCACCTATCTGCCGCAATCGCCGCTTATCCCAAACTCGGCGCTACCTCTGCGCAAGACGTACCGACCGCACCTGCCACTCGGCCGGTGGCCCGCACCTGGGGTGTTTTCGAAGGGACCCTGCGGTTCACGGAAGAAAACTTACGTTTCGTTACCGACATTTGGGAAGAAGTATTGGAAGTAACCGGGGCACATATTGTTCATATAGGGGGTGACGAGGTACCGCCCGGGCCGTGGAAACTTGATAAACCCACCGCGCAGTTCTGTGCCGAGCATGGTATTGCCGGCCCGCACGCCCTACAAGCTTGGTTCACAAACTATCTCGCCAGCTGGTTGGATGAACGCGGGGTACAAGCCGTAGCCTGGGATGAAGCTTTCGAAAACGTTCCGGCCACGCAGCAAGCCCCGAACCTGATCTGCCAGGCTTGGCGCGGCCATAACCGGGGCCAAAAGATCGCGGCGGCAGACATCCGCACAATTATGAGCCCGGCCGAGCTGCTCTACTTTAACAACTACCAAAGCCTAGATAGCGCCGAACCCTATGCCCAGGGCGCGCTATCCACAGTTGCGGATGTATGCGCCTATGACCCGAGTGCGGGGCTGCCCGCGCCGGCCGCACGCAATGTGCTTGGCACCCAATTCATGGTGTGGACGGAATACGTGGAAAACTACCGCCAACTGCAGTATTGCGCATGGCCGCGCGCCCTTGCTTTCGCGGAACTAGCTTGGCACGCCACCCCGGTGCCCGCGCCCGCCGCAGCTCCGGTACCGGCAACAACTAGCGCACCGGTAGCTACCGCGGGCAATGCAGCGGCCGCGAGCGCGCAGACCGTTACCGAAACCAAAGCAGCCGCCGCGAGCGCGGCGAACTCAGATTTCCGCGCCCGCATGGACGCACATCTCGCCTTCCTTGCTGCCGCGGGGCTGAACTATCGACCATTGGCCGGCCCTCTCCCCTGGCAAAAAGCGGGGACCGGGCGGCGCCAACGTCCCGACCGGCTAGACGGCATAATTATGTAAACCCTGCGGGCCCGGCCAGCCCTGGCAGAGCTAGCTGCGGGTGGTGCCGACGCACTACCGCCCGCATACCTGGCCGCCTGCCTAACGAGGTGGCCAGACCGGCTCGGACAGTTTTGGCGAAGTGGCGGGCGGGGTCACCTACGGGCGGGGCCACCTACGAGCATGGCCACCTACGGGTATGGCTACCCGCGGGCTGGACTAGTGTGGGGCGCGGCTAGCGGCGGCGTCGAAAAACTAACCGTAAAAGCAACCGATACTAAGGCAGGAAGAGAAATGAACGAGCAGATTTTAGTTGCGGGTGAGGCGCTCATTGATTCAATTGCGGCGGCCGGGCAGGCCCCGCGCGAAGTCGTGGGCGGGAGTTTGTTCAATGTGGCAGGCGGACTGGCGCGGCTGGGGGTTCCCACCGATTTTGCCACCTGGTTTGGAAAAGACGCGCGCGGCCAGCAAATCGCTGCCCATGCGCGCAAACTGGGAGTGCGAATCGTGCCGGGTTCGGCGCAAGCAACGGCGACGTCGGTAGCGCACGCCCGCCTCGATGCAGATGGGAAAGCAAGCTATACCTTCGAGGTCGAATCGGATATCCCCGCGCTGGAAAACTTAGGCGATATTGGGCATGTGCATATCGGGTCTTATTCGGCGGTAGTTTCCCCGAGTGGGGAAAAGATCGCGGCCTTGGCCGCCGCACAGGCCAGGCGCGCCACGATTTCGTATGACCCGAACTGCCGGCCAGATTTGATGGGAGATCCAGATGCGGCGCGGAAGAAAATAATGGCGCTCGTGGAACTGGCCGATATTGTGAAAGTTTCCGATGAAGACTTGCATTGGCTATATCCGGGGCTAGCGTTATCGGAGATTTTGGCGCAGTGGGCGCAAATCAGCATTCCTTTGCTAGTGGTGACCCGCGGGGCTGAGCCGGCGCTAGTGAGCGTGCGCGGGGAAACGCCTTTCCATGCGCTGGCCTCTCGTAAAGTACCGGTAGGCGATACCGTGGGTGCGGGTGATTCCTTTATGGCCGGGCTTTTAACCGGGCTGTATAGAGACCGTTTTATCGCTGCCGGTGCGGCCCGCGAGCGCTTGCGGCAAGCCAGTTTTGCAGACTTCGGGATCGCTTTGCAGATCGCACAAACTTGCGCGGCGATAACGGTTTCTGCAAATGGGGCTTATGCGCCTACGCGGGCGGAAGTGGCGGCCGCGTTCTGAACGGGTTAAGTTCTTGGCGGGTTAGCGGCTGGGTTCTTGGCGAATGCTAGATTCTGGGCGTGCCCGGTTCTTCCCATGCTGGGTTCTTAGATGCTCGAGTTTTTGCGGTCTGCCGCGGGGCGAGGTTTTTCGGTTTTGTGGCGCCGGGTTGGTGCGTGCAGAAAACGCGGAATTGGTGAAGAGTGGGGATATGAGTACGCGTATTTCTTTGGTTAGTGGCGATATTACCGAGCTCGCGGTAGATGCGATCGTCAATGCCGCCAATTCGAGTTTATTAGGCGGCGGCGGAGTGGACGGGGCAATTCACCGCGCCGCCGGGCCGCAACTTTTGGCAGCCTGCAAACAGCTTCGCCGCGAACAGCTCCCCGCGGGGCTTCCGGTTGGCCAGGCGGTTTCCACCCCGGGTTTCGATTTACCAGCACGCTGGGTTATCCACACGGTGGGGCCGAATCGGCATCGCGGGCAAACCGACCCGGAACTTTTAGCAGCGGCTTTTCGCAATAGTTTGCAAGAAGCGGACCGGCTCGGTGCCACCTCGGTAGCATTCCCGGCAATTTCCGCGGGCGTGTACGGCTGGAAGATGGAAGAAGTGGCGCGCATAGGTCTCGAAACTGCGCGCGCTTACCCCGGGCCGGCCAGTATCACCTTCTGTCTTTTTAACGACGCCGCGCTCTCCACTTGGCAGGAAGTTGCCGCCGCCCAGCAAAACTAGAAATCGCCACTACTTAGCGGGAATCGCTGCTACTTAGCGGGTTCGGCGTCCCCAGCAGAGCAGCCCGAACGAACCAGAGAGCCTAAAGAAGCAGCAAATACAAACAGGCGCGGGCCCCTGCTGATTTCTCGTAGTGGCCCGCGCCCGGTATCGCCTCGCGCCCGTTTAGCGAGTATTGAGTTGTGATCTGTTGGCGGTGCCTGCCGGCAGATATATTTCTTTAGCCGACCGGCGATTTATGGTTACTCGAGCTTGCCTCAGGTCTTGCTCGCAACCCGTTATCCACACGTTCAGCGATGCTGACGCTAGTGGTATTGCTGATACTCACCGGTTATAGGTGCTAACTCACTGCTTCTCAGTGGTGTTAGCGATTCCCAGTGGCGGCACTGCCATTGCGTCTCTTTGGCTCGCCAGGTTTACCCCGGCTTGCCAAAGCACTATTTTACGCGGCGAGTTCAGCGGGCGCGTGATTTCTGCGCGTTTCTTCCAGAAGTCTAGGCGGCCGGCGGGAAGAACCCCACGTGGCTGTAGAACACGGTGAATGCTAGGAAACACCAGAGCACACCGCAACCCCAGGTAGCCAGCGTAAAGAACCTTCCAATGTGTTTGTTTTCCGGTGCGAAGGGCGAAAGCATCGCTGCCAGCCCCGTACCGCAATACAAGAACATCATCAGGAGCGGTTCAAGCAGGGAACCCGCCATGAGGCGCGCGATCGGTTCGGTGTCCGGCGGGCGCCACATTCCGAAGTGCATGCCCGCAATCCCGAAGAAGATTAGGCCGATACCACCGATTGCGGCCACGTAAAGAATAGGGCGCAGGGTGGCGACGACGTCGAACTTCCGCTCCCCACGATCCTCGGCACGTTCACCGCGGATAATCGCGAGCCCGGCGAAGAAGGTGAGAAAGCCGAAGAAAGCGGCCGGTTCACCGAAGGTGATGTTATCGACGGCGCAGCAGAAGGCACCATCAATTTGGGCTAGCGGCCAAGTTAGCATCATGTGCAAACCGGTAATACCGAGGAATGCACCCAGCGCGGCGAAAGTCCAGCCAAAGCCGGCTACGGTACGCCGATTGGGGCGCCCCGCGGCCCGCATAAACAGTGGCACCATGACCATAATTGCGCCGGTAACAAGCGCCATCATGGTGTTATAAGTAATACCTTGCATCAATATGCTCATTACTTACGCTCCCCTAGTATTCCCTGCCGTACAGACATCAGGGCAACGCAAATAGCGCCGGTAAGGCACCAGCTCAGCGCGCCAAGATCTTGCCCGAAATCACCACTTGCGGTGACCCAGAAAACAACACCAATGGCGATGCCAATGATGAGCACTGCCCAGGTTATTTTTGCGAGCAACGCTGCCCACCGGTAAGCGACGGCGTCGCTTAGGTCCCTGGGAAGACCTGTTGTATCCAGCTTCTCGTCCATGGGACCATAGTACCTCATTTCTGGGAAACATCTGCAAAATCAGCGAACCATTTCAGGACTTTAGTCCTCAGGCTGGGAAAACTACCTTGGGGCCGATTAAATCGCCACGGCGCACACCGATCGCCACCAGATTGTTTGTTTCGTCCACGAGTGCTACCGGCGTGGCGCATTCTCGTATTTGAATGCCTTGGCCATGCCGCAAAGCAGAAACCTGGGCGGCAGTCACTGTGACCACGGGCAATGCCCGACTAGCTGCTTGTGCCGGAGGCATTAGTCGTAGCGTTCCGCGCGGGTTTGCGAGGCTATCGGTGTCTTGTTTCCCGGCGTTCTTCGTTTCTGTTTTTCCGGTGTTGTTCGTTTCCGCTTCCCCGGTGGCGTGCGTTTCCGTTTCCCCGGTGGCGTGCGTTTCCGTTTCCTCGGTGCGGCTGGATGTTGTATCAGCACTGGTACTCACGGCAGATGCGGTTACTTCCGCCGCAAGTTGTTCGATGGTGCGTGCTTCAGCGAGGGTAAACCCGCCTACGCGCCGCCGTTCCAAAGAGGTCATATGGGCTTCTGTGCCGGCCGCGCGGCCCGCATCGCGTGCCAGGGCCCGCACATAAGTTCCCGCTGAACACACTACGTCTACGTCGATATCCACTACCGGCACTTCCCTGGTTTGTGGCACTGCACTTTCTGCAGGGGCAGGGACTTCTACCGCGGCGGTACCGGGGCGCGCCTGCCCGCAAACAGTTAGCGCCGAAATTTCGATCTGCGCTGGGGCCAGCTCGACTTCTTGGCCAGCGCGGGCGGCAGCATAGGCGCGTTGGCCGTTAATTTTCTTTGCCGAAAAAGCGCTTGGCACTTGCCAGATTTGCCCTATTTGGGTTTCTAATGCCCGCCGGATTTCGGCCTCGGCACTGCTCCCAGACGCAGGAGTATAGCCGGGCGCGCGCAGCACTTGCCCGGTGGAATCTTCCGTATCGGTACCGATTCCGAATCTGAAACCAGCTCGGTATTCCTTTTCGGTTCCCGCAATGTAGGGCAACAGCCGGGTAGCGTTTCCCACGCCGATTACCAACACGCCGGTAGCCAGCGGATCGAGCGTACCGGCGTGCCCCACTTTCCGAGTACCCGCTAAACGGCGGATAGCGGCAACGACGTCGTGCGAAGTAACCCCGGCAGGTTTGTTGACCACCAGGACTCCGTTCCCCGCATCGCAACCGCGCGGTAATTCGCCCCACGGAAGCTCGCGGCGCAAACGCTCACGCCGCGGGCCGCGCGTTTTTTTCGATTTTTTACCGTTATCGCCGTTTTGCGGGTGCGTCATTTGGCAGTGCCTCCTGTATTTCCGGATAGATTCGGCTGGGCAAGGGCGTGGCGGAGACGCCCCTGGGCAATGTCTATGGCGAACCCGCACACGAAAGCGATTACGGCAGGTACCGCGAAAGGCAAATGATTTGTGCCCAGCGGCATAGCGTCAAGTAGTGGCCGCAAGCCGGCAAATATTTCCAGCTTCGTGGCCCACAGCGCTTCGAAAAGCGAAACGAAAGCCGCCACCCAGGCCGATATCCGGTACGTCCAATACAGCCGCCCGGGAATCAAAATGTCTACCAGGGTTGTTACCACGAGCGTAATAACTACCGGGTAGACGAGTTGGTTTACCGGTTCGATCAGGTTGAGGATCGCCTCTAGCCCCATATTGGAAAATCCGAAAGCAATCAGCAACTGGCCCACCAACATGGTGTTATAGCTAATACTGGGGAAATACGAACGGAAGAAAGCTGTAGACGAGGTAAGCAGACCGGTAGCCGTGGTAAGGCACGCCAGGATCGCAATGGCCCCGAATAGCACCTGCCCACCCGTGCCGTAGAACTGTTGCGCCACACCGGAAAGTGCTTCTGCTCCGTTTGCGTAGCCATCGCCTGCAACCCGGGTGCCTATCATTGCCAAACCAATATAGACGACGGCGAGGAAAACGCCGGCTACCAGACTGGCCGCAGAAGTGGCCCGGAAAGAGCTCCGCTGGGTAGCAAAACCCGTATTCCGCAAATTCGTAACGATAATCAACCCAAATACGAATCCGGCTATCGCATCCATCGTGAAATAGCCTTGTAGGAGGCCGGTAGAAACCGGACTATCTACATATTTCGGCGCGGGCGGGTTACCAGCGGGCGGAAGCTTGATGACTACGGTAATAACCAGAATTGCCATCAAGATTAGGAGCGCGGGGGTGAGATAGCCGCCCACTCTTTCCACGACGCGGCTCGGCCGGCTCACCAGCAGGTACACGACAGTGAAGAAAACGAAGGAATAAATGGCCAGGCCGATGCCGCCCCCGGAATCTGCGCCAGGGACCAGCGGGGCGATAGCCATCTCATAGGACACCGCGGAAACGCGAGGTACCGCATAAAACATGCCGGTGGTGAGGAACATGGCGAAAAGTAAAACCGTACCGGGGATCTTCCCGATTCTTTCCGCTACTTCCCGCGGGGTGCCATCTTTAGAAGACGAAGCCGCGATGATTGCGAGCACCGGTAACAGCACTCCGGTACCCAAGAAACCGGCGAGGGCCGGAAACACATTAGTGCCTGCTTCGGTGCCGAGCATGACCGGGAAAATAAGATTGCCGGCGCCGAAAAACATGGCGAATAAGGCGAGCCCGGCCACCGTGATGGCCCGGGCTCGGCTATTTGCATTGGAGGTTGCGCGGGAGCTAGCGCTCACCTGCATTATCACTTTCTGCGCTGGCAGTTGCTCCGGCCTGTGCTTCTGGCTCGGCCTGCGCTCCGGCTGCGGCCTCCCGGTGGGCCGTCGCTTCCGTATTCGTTTCGAATTGTCTCTCAGCCGCCGCAGTTGCCTCGGCCTCGCGGGGTTTGCGATACGGATCTGCGTCTCCCGCATATTCGGTGCCACGCTGGCGCGCTAGCTGGGCATCGCGGTGCCGTGCTGCGGCAAGCACGTCTTCGAAACTGCGCGCAGTTTCGGGAAGCCGATCGAGTTCAAACTCGATGGTTGGCGTGAGCCGCAAGCCCAATTGTTTGCCAACTTCGCTGCGGATAATGCCGCGCGCCGCGTTTAGGGCACGTTCGGCGTCTTTCATCCGCTCTTCGTTATGCGCGGTGAAATATACGGTGGCTTGTTGCAGGTCACCCGTCACCCGCGCTTCGGTGATTGTTACTAGTTCCAGGCGGGGATCTTTCAGCCGATTTCCGAGCATTTCTGCCACGATCTGCTGTACCCGTTTTGCCACACGTTCGGCACGGGGATTAGCCATAACTATCTCCTCATCATTTGCTTGCCCACTGCGTACATTTGACCAACTTGGCGCTAAGTAACCGCGACCTTCCCGGGGATCGCCACTTTCATTGTCAGCACGCGGTTGCTACCACATACTTCGTCAGTACCAGCCAACAGTAGTTCGCGCACTCTGTTAGTGCCAAAACAACTACTCGGCCGGCGCCAAGCAAACCTGTGGGCAATGCCTTTTCAAGCAACCGTACAGTCAGTTCCAGCCCGCCCCGGGTAGAGGCAAAAGGCTGGTGCACTGTTAGCACAGCTTACACAAGCAAGGCTGGCAGGCCATTTTTTGTTCCATACTTAGCCCGCCGCATAAGGGGCGGAGCAGTTTTGCGGGACCTGCCTATATACGCCACGAGCGCAGTTACGTCATGAGCGGTGCCCTCACGCAGAGCGGCCCTAAACCTCGCGAGGCCGGGCAGGGCAATCCGTGTTCCCCACCCGGCCTCGCACTTATTGGTTGCAACGTACCGTTCACCTTGCTCGATGCGGCACGGCGCCATGTTTAGGCACTTGGCCTAAACATTTGGCTTAGACACGCGGCTTTTCTTGCATTTCGAAGGTTTCGATCAAATCGCCTACCTTGATATCGCGATAGCCGAGCGTAATACCGCATTCGTAGCCTTCGCGCACTTCCGCAACGTCATCCGTTTCGCGGCGCAGGGAGACGATCTTCAAGTCCTTTGCCACTACGACGCCGTCGCGTACCAGCCGTGCGTCCGCGCCGCGCTTGATGCGGCCCTTGCGCACGGTAGAACCAGCGATCATACCGGCCTTGCCAGACTTGAACAGCTGCAAGATCTCCGCGGTCCCCAGTTGGACTTCTTCGTAGATCGGCTTGAGCATGCCCTTCATCGCGGCTTCGACGTCGTTGATCGCATCGTAGATAACGGTGTAGAACTTCAGTTCCACGCCTTCTTCATCCGCGTATTCAGCAACCCGTTCTGCCGGGCGGACGTTGAAGCCAATAATGACCGCATTGTCCACGGTGGCAAGGTTGACGTCATTCTGGGTGATTGCCCCCACGCCCCGGTGGATAATATCCAGCTGGACTTCATCATCAACCTCGATATCCAAGAGCGAGGATTCGAGCGCTTCGACCGCACCGGAAGAATCGCCCTTGATAATGATGTTGAGGGTATCGACCTTGCCTTCCTTGAGCACATCTCCCAGGTTCTCCAGGGAGACGCGCTTGCGCCGGCGAGCCAAGGTGGCCGCGCGGTGGGCAGCTTCGCGCTGTTCGGCGATCTGCCGGGCCGTGCGCTCATCATCTGCCACGAGGAAGGTATCCCCAGCGGCCGGAACCGAAGAAAGACCGAGTACCTGGACGGGCCGGGACGGACCGGCTTCTTCCACGGCCTTCCCGTTTTCGTCGAACATGGCACGCACACGGCCATGCGCGGTGCCGACGGCGAGGGGGTCGCCAATCCGCAAGGTACCAACTTGCACTAGCGCCGTGATTACGGCACCGCGGCCCTGGTCCAGCTTCGCTTCGATTGCCACCCCACGTGCCGGCCGGTTCGGATTGGCCCGCAGGTCCAATTCGGCATCGGCCACATACAGCACAGCTTCTAGCAGATCGTCAATGCCTTCGCGCTTCTTCGCCGAAATATCTACGAAGAGTGTATCCCCGCCGTAGTCTTCTGCCACCAAGCCATATTCCGTGAGCTGGGAACGGACCTTTTGCGGGTTGGCACCGGCCACGTCGATCTTGTTGACGGCCACGACAATCGGAACCTTCGCCGATAGGGCGTGGTTGATTGCTTCCACCGTTTGCGGCATAACGCCGTCGTCGGCAGCAACCACCAGGATCGCAATATCGGTGACGTTGGCACCGCGCGCACGCATCGCGGTAAAGGCTTCGTGCCCGGGCGTATCGATGAAGGTAATGGCCCGATCTTCGCCCTCGTACTTGACGTGGGTCTGGTAGGCACCAATCGCCTGGGTAATCCCGCCCGATTCGGTACCTTCCACCGAAGAATGCCGAATGGCGTCCAAGGTCTTCGTCTTTCCGTGGTCAACGTGACCCATAACGGTAACGACCGGCGGACGCGGCACCAGATCTTCATCGTCATCGAGGATTTCTTCGGCTTCCAGATCGATATCGAAGGATTCGAGGATCTGGCGATCTTCATCTTCCTTCGAAAGTACTTCCACCTGGTAGCCAAGTTCATCGCCGAGAAGCTTGAAGGTATCTTCGTCCAGCGACTGGTTCATGGTGGCCATTTCGCCCATGCGCATCAAGACGGTAATGACGTCTGCGCTGGAAGCACCAATTTGTTCCGCGAAATCGGCCACGGAGGCGCCTTGCCGCACGCGCAGGGTTTGCCCATTGCCATGCGGAATATTTACGCCGCGTACCGTGGGCGAAGACTTTGCTTCGAATTCTTCGCGCCGGGTGCGCCGCTGGCTCCGGCCACGCCGGCCACCGCCGCCGCGCCGCCCGAAAGCACCAGCCGTGGAACCACCGCGGGTACGCCCACCCGAACGGGTGAAACCGCCCCCGTCAGGCCGGCGATGGCCCGGCTGACCGCCGCGCCCGCGCCCGCCCCGTCCGCGCGAATCGCCCGGATGTTGGCCTGCCATCTGGCTGGGCATCATAGCTGGCGAAGGCCGTGGGCCGCCGCGCCGTGGACCGCCCGAATGTGCCGGACGTGGCGCAGTTCCCGCGCCCGCGCCCTGATCGCCTTGGGCCTTGCCGCGCCCGCGCCCACCACCGGGCCGGGGCATACCCTGCTTGGTGGCATACGGATTATTACCGGGCCGGGCCTTGCCGCGCCCGCGCCCACCACCGGGCCGGGGCATACCCTGCTTGGTGGCATACGGATTATTACCGGGCCGCGGCGCTGCTTCGGCGCGCGCGGCACGTGCTGATTGGGCGGCTCCCATCGGCGTGGGGATTCCCGGCCGGCGCCCGGCCGGCTTGCGCTGCCCATCACGGCCCTGCCCCGGCTTAGGGGTAGGCTTACCCGCCGCTTGCGGGCGTGGTGCAGCAGGCTTCGCCGCAGGCTTTTCGTCACGGCCACCGGGCTTCGCACCCCGGCCTGGCTTTCCACCCGTAGCCATTGCAGCTGGCGTGGGGGCAGCGGCACGTTCCTGCTTAGCTTCTGCCTGCACACCGCCCGGTTTGGCCGGGCTGGCCGGTTTGGCGCCGCGCGCCGGCTGCGGCCCGGGCTTGGGACCCGGCTTCGGCGCTGACTTAGTGGCCGGCTTAGCCGTATCCTTCGCTACCGGCTGGCTAGCTTTTTCTGCCGGTGCTGCGTCTTTATCGGGACGCGGCGATTCGACCACAATTGCGTCGGAACCGGCCGGGCGATCTACCGCCGCACGGGTTCCTTGCCGCGGCTTACGCGGCTTTGCGGCGCGGCGTGCTTGGCCGCCCTTCTTCCCTCCCTTTGCGGAGGCCGGATCGAGTTCTTCCGGATGTGCTTCAAAATAGTTGCGCGCCTTACGCACAACTGGTGCCTCGATCGTAGATGAGGCAGATTTGACGAATTCTCCATTTTCCTTGAGCACATCGAGCAAGCGTCGGCTCGTAGTGCCAAGTTCCTTGGCGAGTTCATGGACGCGGACTTTTGCCACAGTTCTCCTTCTTTGGGGTCCGGGCAAGGCGCGCGCGGACCTCTCTAGTTCTGGCAGCTCATCGCTGGGTACTCATCGGGTGCCCATCGGCTTCCAACCCGCTTTCTGTATCTCGGGTCATCGCCCTACCGGGCGAACTTACATTGCTATTGATCATTCGTAATGATCGTGGCGGTAAATGGGGTGGCATCCACTCGGCTCCGGAAAGCTCGAGGCAAGGCGCCACTGCGCAAAGCACGGCTAATACAAGTTGCAGAACCGTGAATCCATGCGCCGCGGCCCGGCATGTGACGTCGCGTATCGGCGAGCACATGGTGATCGCGAAGCACTAGCCGCACCATATTCTTAGCCTCGTCTTTTGCGCGGCAACCCACACAAGTGCGTGGATTCATAAGTAACCACCCCAAAGAACGCCCTGACTACTTTACCTGGAATTCAGGCAAAAGGTTAGTACGAATTTGCCCACATCAGTATTCGACTACCGCGAGATTGCTCTCACAGTGCCGGACGTACGGCTATTCCGACTGCGCGACCGTGCCGGATCTACTCCGGCTTTTCCGCCGTCTCGGTTGTAGCTGGCGCATCGGTTGTAGCTGGAGCTTCGGTTGTGGCCGGCGTATCTAACGTTCCCGCTGCCGCCGCCACTTCCACAGCTTCCACCGCCTCCGTAGCTTCGGCAGGTTCCACAGGTTCAGTTACCACCGTTTCTTCCGCGGCTACCGCAACTTCCGCAGGCTCCGCGCCTTCCGCAGGCTCCGCTATTTCCGCAGCTGCCTCGTGTGGTTCCGCGATAATTCCTGCGGCCCGCGCGGCCTGGGCTTCTGGATAGTTACCCGCCGCCATATCGGATTCCTTGCGGATATCAATGGACCAGCCGGTGAGCTTGGCGGCCAGGCGCACATTCTGCGCTTCCTTGCCAATTGCCAGGGATGCTTGCCCATCCGGCACCACCGCGCGCGACTGGCGATGATCTTTGCTGAGAATATCGACTCGCACTACTTGCGCGGGGGAAAGTGATTCGGCAATGAATACCGCCGGATCGTCGTCGTAATCAACAATATCGATCTTTTCTCCGCCTAATTCTTGGGTCACGGCCCGCACGCGCTGCCCGTTATGCCCAATGCAAGCGCCCTTCGGGTTCACGGATGGATCGGCAGACCACACCGCTACCTTGGAGCGGTGCCCCGGTTCGCGCGAAAGGGCCACCAATTCTACCGTGCCATCCCCAATTTCCGGAACTTCCAATTCGAACAAGCGCCGCACGAAATCCGGGTGGGTACGTGAAAGCCGCACGGAAGCACCGCGCGGAGTTACCGCCACATCCAAAACCAGGGCGCGAATATGGTCACCGCGGTGCAAATGTTCCGTGGGCACCTGTTCTTCGGCCCGCAAGATTGCTTCATGCTCCCCCACATCCACGATGAGGTCGCGCGAATCGGCGTCCCGCCCGGCTCGGCGCTGCACCACGCCCGAAACGATCTCACCCTTCTTATGTTTGAAGGAACCGAGCACCCGGTCGGCTTCTGCTTCCCGCAAACGTTGGGCGATTACTGACTTTGCGGTAGTGGTCGCGATCCGCCCGAAATCATTGGGGGTATCGTCAAATTCGCCAATTACGTTATCTTCTTCGTCGACTTCCGGAGCCCATACGGTTACGCCCCCGGTTTTCTGGTCGAGCTCCACGCGCGCACCCCGCACTGCCCCGGGCATCCGCATATAAGCGTGCAAAAGCGCATCTTGGATCGTAGTCATCAGTACGTCCACGCTCACTCCCAGCTCGGTTTCCAAAGCTCGGAGCTCATTCATCTGGATTTTGAAATCCACGATTTCTCCTAATCCTTCTTAGGGCGGTCAAACTCAATGTGGACGCGCGCTTTCGCAACCTCTCCGATCGATAACCGCCGTTCGCCAGATTCCCCGCGGAATACCAAGGTATCACCCTCCACCGCCACGAGCCGCTCCGTGAAGGGCGTTTCCTCGCGTGGCGTCACTTTCACGAGCCGCCCGATAGCGCGTGAGAAATGGCGGGCTTCCACCAGCGGCCGATCCGTACCCGGCGTCGTTACCTCCAGCTGGTAAGCGCCAGCAATTACATCAATCTCATCGAGCACGGCAGAGATTTCGCGGGAAATATCCACGAGTTGTTGCGAATCTACACCGCCCGGACCTTCCGGCAGGTCTACGGTTACCGAAACAATGGGGCGCGACCCGCGGCTTACCTGCACATTTTCGAGGTAGAGACCCGCGTTTTCCACCACACTTACCAGCGCCTGCGCAATTTCTTCCCGCACTTGCCGGCGTTCGGCAGTGCTTCGCGAGCGCGGCGTGTTTTCTCGCTGCGCGCCGCGGCCTGCTGGTGATTGATTGCGATGACGTCGATTCATGCCCTATAGCCTACCTTGCTTTGTGTGGCTTTCGCCGCCGCGTGCCAAGTTCGTGAGAGATTCCTAGCCCGTGAGAGAATAAAACGATTGTTGCGCTCTCGCGTTCGGAGGTCCATTGTGAAAAAACGCCGCCAGAATTCTCCTGCTGGTGCTTATGATCCTGCCGCTTACGAGGCCGGTGCCTCCGGTGGTAGCGCTTCCGGTGCTGGCGTTCTCGGCGCTAGCGTTCCCGGTGCTAGCGCTTCCGGGGTAGCGACGACGCCGTCTACCCCGCCGCCTCACCGCAGCTCCCCGGTGTTACGCGCTATTGCTTGGTCGGTGCTCGCCCTCATCGTTATTATTGGCATCTTTGCCGGCCTGGGCGTGCGTTTTGGTGAAACTAAACCGCAGATTCCGCCGGCCTCACCAGCGGAACAGGCCCGGCAAAAAGTTGCGATCCAGGCGGCCCGGGTGGCGGAAACCGCGGCGGCCTTGGCGCATGGGAACGCGGGCGGCGGAGCAAACGGGCGCGCAGGTGATGGGGGCGGTAATGCTGGTGGCAGTGGCGATAATGCAGGTGGCACCGCAACCGGCGCTGGCGCGGGCAGTGACGCTGGCACTTCCGCCGTTTATGAGCAGGTGCAGGCGCATGCGAACGAGTTCCTGACGCAGCTGGGCGGGGTGTGGCAGCCCTGGCCTAGTGGGGCGCCTTCTCCGTATACGAATCCGCCGTTGGATACCGCTGCACCCGCAGATCCGCAGACCTCTAATTTGCTGAACCAGGTGCAAGAATTACGGGAAGCGGCGATTGCCGCCGCAGAAACCGTGGTGCCGGATACGGATAGTAGTGAAACCGCTGCGGGTACGGACAGTAGTGAAACCGCTGCGGTTACGGGCGCAGCGCCAAATTCCCGCCCGCTTTATCTTTCGATTGCTTTGCGTAGCCATTTCGATGCGATGCAAATTGCCCAGGCAGCCGGCTTGGAAATACCTAGTTGCGAGTTCGCGGCCGGCGCTACCGTGCAAATGGATGCGGTTTCGGTGGGCCGCAGTTTTGCGGGCGCCGATCCGCATTTCCTGCGCGAGGCCGCAGCCGCCCGCCAGTGGATTGAAACAGCCACTTCCCGTTTGGAACCCGGCCAGCGCGATGCCCAACTAGCTCGTATTGATAAGCTCACTGCTTTCGAGGAGGGCATGCTCCAAACCGGGATGGAAGATATGCGCGATATTGCCTCCCCGTATCCGGAAGATCAATCCAGCCCGGCCCTGCTTGCACAAGGCCTCAACACTTATGCGGGGGTGCTTGTTTCCGGACCGGGGGAACCGCGCGCGGCGCTCACCTTCGCCTGTTCGCTCTACCTGGACGACGCCGAACGTGCCACGGCTCCGGCCCTGCCCGGCCTACAAAACCCCGGACCGGCCTAGAACACATAGCTAACATTTTGCGGGACTGAACTCGCAGATAGAGCTCGCTAGACAATGCCCACTGGACAAAACCCGCCATATAGAGCTCGCCAGATGGAGCCCGCTAGACAGAACCCCCGAACCGAGCTCCCGAACCGAGCCCGCTGGTCCGTAACGCTATGTAGCCCGCGCTTTACGGCGCGGGCTACTGCGGCATTATTCGCGATTGCGTTACCGGTGGCTATTCGTTGTGGGCGGCCAGGAGCTTACGCATGGTGGCCACGGCCTGGTCTACCGGGACCAGTTCCCGTTCATCGGTGCGCCGGTTGCGCAATTCCACATTGCCATCGGCCAAAGCGCGGCCTACCACGATCCCGTAGGGCATTCCCAAAAGCTCATAGTCCTTGAACTTTACGCCGGCCGAAACCCTGCGGCGGTCATCAAACAAGACTTCCACCCCGGCTTGTTCGAGCTCGGCTGCAATCTTTTCTGCCGTTTCAAACACCGCGGCGTCTTTACCGGTAGCCAGCACGTGTACCTGCGCTGGCGCAACCGCCACCGGCCACACAATACCCCGCTCATCATGATGTTCTTCCGCCAGCGAGGCCATGACGCGAGAAACGCCAATCCCGTAACTACCCATGGTAACCACGCGGCTCTTGCCATTTTCGTCCAAAACCGTAAGACCCAAAGCTTCAGAGTATTTACGGCCCAGCTGGAAGATATGACCAATTTCGATTCCGCGTGCCAGTTCCATCGGCCCCGAACCATCCGGGGCCGGATCGCCCTCCCGCACTTCCGCTGCCTCAATGAAACCATCGGCTTCAAAATCGCGGCCGTAAACATAGTGGAAGAAGTGCTTTTCGTTTTCGTTACCGCCCGCGATCCAACTACTGCCGCGCGCGATATGGGGATCCAGCAGCAAGCGCAAGGGCGGCACGGCCTCTCCCGCTTCAGCTTCCGCGGTAGCGCCGTCACCTGCGGTTTTACCTGCAGCCTTGCCGGCAGCCTCACCGTTCGCAGAAACCGCGGAATTAGTTGTGGCTGCGGTAGAACCGGTGCGGCGGGCGGATTGCGGGCCGAAAACGCCCGGACCCATATAGCCGGGAACCAATTCGGGATAGGCGGCGATTGCTTCCGCATCTGCCATTTCGATTTCGGCGGGTGCCAAGGAGGCCTCCACACGCTTGAAATCTACTTCCCTATCTCCTGGCACCGCCACCATTACCAGTTCAGTTTCTCCGCTTGGATGGGTGAGCTTGAGGAGAACTGTCTTCAAGGTGTCTGCGGCTTGCCAGGGTCGATCTTCCCGCGGATGCACCCGGTTCGCAACTTCTACCAGGTCCTCAATCGTCTTCGCATCCGGCGTGGAAACCAGCTCAGCTTCGGGTTCATTAGCGAAGTCCTGCGCGGGTGGCTGCACGGTTTTTACCGCTTCCACATTCGCCACATAGCCGCCCGCAGAACGCACGAACGTATCTTCGCCCACCGGCGTCGGGTACAAGAATTCTTCCGACTTCGAACCACCCATCGCCCCGGCCACAGCCGTCACAATCTGGTACGGCAAGCCGAGCCGCTGGAAAATCTTTTGGTAGGCCGCACGCATCGCCGCATAAGAATCCTCTAAGCCGGCATCTTCCATATCGAAGGAGTAGGCGTCCTTCATCAGGAACTCGCGGGTGCGGATCAGGCCCGCCCGCGGCCGCGCTTCATCCCGATACTTGGTTTGGATTTGGTAGAGCGTGAGCGGCAGATCCTTGTACGAGCTGTACAGGTCCTTGACCAGCAAGGTGAACATTTCTTCGTGGGTAGGTGCCAACAGAAAATCGTTTTCCCGCCGGTCTTGCAAACGGAACAGCTGCGGTCCGTATTCTTCCCAACGGCCGGTGGCTTCATAGGGTTCACGCGGTAGCAGTGCCGGGAACAGCACTTCTTGCGCACCGGCGGCATCCATTTCCTCGCGGATAACCGTTTCTACTTTCCGCAAAACCTTCAAGCCCAGTGGCAACCAGGTGTAAATACCGGGCGCCACGCGGCGAATGTAACTCCCGCGAACAAGTAATTTATGGCTGGGTACCTCCGCATCGGCGGGATCCTCACGCAGGGTACGCACAAACAGCGTTGACATTCTTAGCACTTGCCCAGTGTAACGCCCCGCGGCTATGCCCGGTGCCAGCTAGAGGAGAATCGTTGCCCAATCCTCACGCCGCGTAAAGCCCACTTTTTTATAAACCTGCACGGCCCGCAAATTATAATTATTGACGTAGAGAGATACCGTGGGGGCAATATTTTCCAGAATGTGGCTCACCACGGCGGCCATCGCGTGAGTAGCTATTCCTTGGCCGCGCCGGTCCGGTGCCGTCCACACGCCTTGTATTTGGGCGACGCCGCCCGCCAGGGCCCCAATATCAGCTTTGAATATCACGCGGGGCTGGCCGGTAAGTGCATCGTTTTCAACCCGCACAAAAGTATGCCCGGCAGAAATAAGCGTAGAAACCCGGTGGGCATAGGAATTGCCGTAAATCATCGGGTCGTATCCCACTTCTTCGGTAAACATGGCCACCGAAGCCGGTAGAACAAGCCCGGCTTCAGCGAACCGGGCCGGGCGCACCAGCGAGTCTGGCGCGACTGCGGAAGGGCGATCCATCACCATGGAAAGCTGGCAGGATCTGATATCACGTGCCGGTCCCCAATCGTGGCGGGTCCGTTCCCACAGGCCCATTACTTGCGTGGCCGGGCCGACAAAAGAGCTGGCAATACGGCGCCGGGAAAGTAAGGAATCGGCGAGCTCATCTAGCCCGGAGGGAGTGAATCCGAGCGGGATAACATTCCCGCCATCCCAGGCTAGAGCTGTAATTTCTTGGGCATCGTTATATTTAGCGAGGGCGGAAGCCGGCCCTAGCCCCATGCGTTCGACGTTGACTCGCGCGAGGACGGCATTTACCGGGTCACGATCCAGAAATTCCAGGGCGGCAGCTTTATCAGTGCCATAAAGCCGCCGTAAAGAGACCGCAGACTTTCCTCGCCATCTTAGAGGTATCACGAGTATTTCCTCCATTCTGGGCGAGGCCGATGCTTATATCGATACTTGGCCACATCGAGAGTATGGCACCGCGCAGCGCGAAAACGAATATCTGACCGCACTTTGAGATTAGCGGAACGGTCGGCGGCAAGCCCGGCAAGCCAGCTCGGCCGGTAGGAGGCCCGGTAGCAAACCCGGCCAGTAGGAGGCCCGGCAAGCAAGCCGGGGCAACAAACCGTGGCAAGCCGGGGAAAAAGACAGTGGCAAGCCGGGGCAACAAGCCAGGTAGCAAGGATTGGGGTTATTCGAACTTAGGTTTATTCGACGCTGGTGAGGACAGATACGGCCCGTTCAATGAAGACGTCTACCACTGCTTCATCGTAGGCGGCGCTGTTTTTTGCTTCGGGGAAGAGCGCGTTGCGTAATTCATGCGAAGTCAGTTCTGCTTCCCCGTCGAAATATCGGGCCAAACGGCCCATGAGGGCGTCCACTTCCTGTTTGCGGTAGCCCCAACCATCGGCGTCGGCAAAACGTTCCCCGCGTGGCCGCAGCAAGCGCGGATAGAGCGATTTAGCGGCTTCGTATGAACGTTTTAGCCATGCTTGTTCGCCCTGGTTGGAGATAACGTGGGCCCGGCGCAAGTGAATAAACGCGGCTTCCAGCCGGTCGAGAGCCGCATCTACCGCGGCGGTATCATAGCCGCGCCGCGCGCGCGAAAATCCGACCGAGCGGACGTCGTTTTCGTCCAGGGAACCGTCTTCTGAAGAATAAGCTTGGCGGGCTTTATCGAGGAAGGAATCCACTTCTTCCACGTTGTATCCGTGCGCAAACGGACTGACCCGTTTAAATGTTTTCTTGGCCATTCGCTTCTCTCCTCGCTTCCTGCGCCAACCCCACTTTAGGACGCCGCTACAGCTTACGCAGCGGTGACGACCACGCCTATAGTATGCCGCCCGCCCAGGCCACAATTAGATAGCAAAACGGGGCCCACATAAGAATGGAATCCAAGCGGTCTAGCATACCGCCGTGCCCGGGGAAAATGCTCCCCATGTCTTTGACTCCGAGTTCTCGTTTGAGCATGGACTCGGCTAGATCACCACCGGTGCAACACACTACCGCCACCACTGCGATAAGCACGCACACCCACCAGGGATGGCCAAGCCACAATCCCATCAATGGGAAGGCGAACACTAATGCCAAAATGATCGAGCCGGCAAAGCCTTCCCAAGATTTCTTCGGAGAAATCTTGGGAGCTAGCGGGTGTTTGCCGAACAGTACCCCGGCCGCCCAGCCGCCCGTGTCATTGGCCACCGGCATCAAAATTAGGACCGCGATATGTGCGGCGGCAGCCTCTGTTCCCGCCAGTGCCACTGCAAACGTACCCAGCAGGCCAATCCAGGCAGCTGCAAAGGCGCCGGCACCGGCGTCGCGCCCGGAGCGCGCGGGGGTCTTCGCATCGGATGCGGGAAGCGGCGAACTGGCCGCGGTATCACCTGAGCTCGGGGCGGCATCCCGGGAGCGGCGTGTGGCTATGAGTTCGCGGCACCCAATCCACAGACCATGTACGAAGGCGGTGGCAATATACGCACCGAATCCGGCCAGTAAACCACCCCACCAGGTGGCCGCCACCATCGCCACCACCCCCGCCATGAGCGGAATTACGGCGATGCGGATCCCGCGGTTCAGAAAGGCACCCGCGACCTCCCAGATAGCTATGCATAGGGCAATAGCTACCAGGATCACAAAGATCTCTATTCGGAAAGCCACCGATAAGGCCACTAACGCCAACAAAATGACGGCGGTGGGTATGGCAAGTTTTAGGTTCCGGCCGGCCCGCGATCCCGAAGGGGCGGGCGGAGTAGGCGGATGCGGCTGCAAATGCGCGCGCAAGCTCGCTCCCCGCCCGGAACGGCTGGGGGCTAGGGCCTCCGGCGCGCCCGGCGAGCTCGCGGAGACCGGTGACACCGGTATACCCGGTGAACCCGCAGACACCGGTGATACCGGACCACCCGGCGTGCTAGGAACTGACGAAGGATCTGTGGACATCAACGTTTCCTCACGAGGTGTGTTTGGCTACGCCTAAACCTCCATGAGGTCCTTTTCCTTGGCTTCCAGCAGGGTGTCGATTTCGCCTACGTACTTCTTGGTCAGGTTTTCTACCTGTTCTTCTTGCCGGCGTACTTCATCTTCGCCCACGTCGCCATCTTTTTGCATCTTCGCGAGCGCATCCATGGCCTTGCGTCGCACGCCGCGGACGGTAACCCGGCCTTCTTCGGCGCGGGTACGGGCCAGCTTTACGTATTCTTGCCGGCGTTCTTGGGTGAGCGCGGGCAGGTTAATGCGGAGCACATTGCCGTCGTCGGAAGGATTGACGCCCAGATCGGATTCGCGCAGGGCCTTATCAATATTGGCCTTGGCACCCGGGTCAAATGGCGTGATCATTACCGTGCGCGGTTCGGGGATAACGATCGTTGCCAACTGTTGCAAGGGCGTTGGCGTGCCGTAATAGTCGACCAGGATGGGGTTGAACAAACCGGCCGAAGCGCGGCCAGAACGGATGTGGCCGAATTCGTCACGCGTAAATTCGACCGCTTTTTGCATGCCATCCTCCGCTTCGCGGAGAGTTTCCTCAATCATTTTCTACCTCTGTATTCCTGCTAATTCGTTTTTATACTCAGGGGCGGCGTGCCGGCATCCTGATGTATCCATGGTGAACTCTAGCTTATGACGTCCCCGCTAGTGACGAGACTCCCGATATTCTCCCCGCGCAAGGCGGCAGTGACGTTGCCCGCAATGGTCATGCCGAAAACGCGTATCGGCAGATTGTTATCCCGACACAGGGAGAAGGCAGCCGCATCAGCCACCCGCAAATCATGTTTGATTACGTCTGCGTAGGTCAAATGGTCGAGCTTTACGGCTTCCGAATCCACATTCGGATCTGCGCTATAAACACCATCTACCCCATTTTTGCCCATGAGGAGTTCATCGCACCGCAGTTCCAAAGCCCGCTGGGCGGAAACGGTATCGGTGGAGAAATACGGCATTCCGGCGCCAGCTCCAAAAATAACCACCCGGCCCTTTTGCAGGTGCCGGATGGCTCGCAATGGAATATAAGGCTCGGCCACCTGGGTCATTTGGATTGCGGTTTGAACGCGGCAAGGAGTGCCCGCCCGTTCGATAAAATCTTGCAAAGCGATCGCGTTCATAACCGTGCCGAGCATGCCCATATAGTCGGCGCGGGCCCGGTCCATACCGCTGTGTTGTAATTCAGCACCGCGGAAGAAGTTACCGCCGCCCACCACGATCGCTACTTCTACGCCCTGGTTCACGGCCGCGGTGATTTCCGAAGCCACCCGCGTGAGCACATCGGTATCCACTCCGACCCCGCCGCCACCAAAGGTTTCGCCCGAAAGCTTAAGCAAAACGCGCCGCACGCCGTCTTCCGCTGCTGGCCGCCCCAATATAGTCATGCTTCTCCTCGCTTCGTGTTTCCTCCACCCGGATTCCTGCTTCGGAATCAACCAGAAATAACATTACCAGCGCAAAGCGTTTGGCCCGCAGATTCCCAAAGTGAAACTAAACCCGCGCCGGCCGGCAGCGCCGCATAAATCTCGCCGCTCGCCAAGTGGGCACCGGCACTACGCCACGTGCGGGCGGCGCCTCCCCAACCTGACCGCCTCGCCAAGTGGGCACCGGCACTACGCCACGTGCGAGCGGCGCCTCCGCAACCCAACCGCCTCGCCAAGTGGGGACCGGCACTACGCCACGTGCGGGCGGCGCCTCCCCAACCCAACCGCCTCGCCAAGTGGGCGTGGGCCCTCACCTGCGCGCCGAGTGTGAGAGACTGGTCCTCATGCGAGCCATCATGACTGTTACAGGCCGCGATCGCACGGGAATCGTGGCGGCCGTTACCACTAAACTTGCCGAACGAAAAGTAAACGTCAAGAACATTTCGCAGACGATTATGTCTGAGTATTTCACGATGATTTTGGAGATTTCTTTGCCCGAAGATTTGGATATCACCAGTTTGCAGGCTGATATGCACGCCTTGGGAGAAACGGAAGGCCTGGAAATCCGCGTGCAATCAGAAGCAATCTTCGACGCTATGCATAGGTTGTGAGGCCAAGTTCTATGAATACTGAAAAAGATATTCTGGAAACACTGGCCATGATCCATGAGGACCGGCTCGATATTCGTACCGTGACCATGGGCATTTCCCTGCTTGACTGCGCGGATAGCGACGGCGAAAAGGCCCGCGCACGGGCCCGGGAAAAAATTATTACCAAGGCCCGGCAGCTTGTGCCCGTGTGCGAAAAAATCGAAAAAGAGCTGGGGATTCCGATTATCAATAAGCGGATATCGGTAACTCCAATCGCTTTGGTTGCGGCCGCTTCGCGGGAAAAGAACCTCACCGCGTGGGCGCACATGCTTGATGCTGCGGCTCGAGAAGTCGGGGTGGATTTCATTGGTGGTTTTTCCGCGCTGGTAGAAAAGGGCTGTACCCCTGCTGATAGCGCGCTTCTTGCCTCTATCCCGGAAGCTTTGGCCAGCACAGACCTAGTGTGTTCTTCCGTCAATATTGGTTCTTCCAAGGCCGGAATCAATATGGATGCCGTAGCCCAAATGGGTGAAGTAGTGGTTTCCGCCGCACATGCCACCCCGGATGGGTTAGGCGCTGCCAAACTCGTAGTTTTCGCCAATTCGGTAGGCGATAATCCCTTCATGGCGGGTGCTTTCCACGGCCCCGAAATGCCCGACTCCGTGGTTTCGGTGGGCGTTTCTGGGCCGGGGGTGATTACTCGCGCCATTCACAGCGCAGGGGATGCCGGCTTCTCCGAACTCGCTGAAACCATTAAGAAAGCGGCTTTTAAGGTCACGCGCATGGGTGAGCTGGTGGGCCGCCTAGCCGCCGAACGCTTAGGTGTTCCCTTCGGGATTGTGGATCTTTCTCTAGCGCCGACGGCGGACGTAGGCGATTCGGTAGCCCGCGCTTTGGAAGCAACCGGGCTGGAACGGGTTGGCGCGCATGGCACCACCGCCGCTTTGGCCCTGCTCAATGATGCGGTCAAGAAGGGTGGGCTCATGGCCTGTTCGCGCGTGGGCGGACTTTCCGGATCCTTTATCCCCGTTTCTGAAGATGAAGGGATGATTGAGGCTGCCGCTACCGGCGCGATTTCTTTGGCGAAGTTGGAGGCTATGACGGCCATCTGCTCGGTAGGCCTAGATATGATTGCAGTTCCGGGTGATACTCCGCCGGCGACGATTGCGGGCATGATTGCGGACGAAGCGGCAATCGGCGTAATGAATTCGAAGACCACTGCGGTGCGAGTTATCCCAGCTCCGCGCGCAAAAGTTGGAGATACCGTCGAATTTGGCGGGCTTTTGGGCTCGGCGCCGGTAATGGAAGTTTCGCCCTACTCTTCGGCCGCATTTATTGGCCGGGGTGGAAATATCCCCGCGCCCGTCCATCAGTTCAAGAACTAAGGTGCGGATGGCACGCCCAGTACAACTAACGCGGGCGGCAGCGCGAATAGCACAATAAGCACGAATAGCGCAATAGGCGCGAAAACGCGGGAGCTCAAAAGCACGATAGGCGCCCCTCACCGCGCGAAGCGAAAAGCACGCAAAGTAGATATGGCCCAGCGGCCCGGGTGTGGTGGTCCCGATCGGGACCACCACACCCGGGCCGCTACTGCGAGTTTTGATGTGGCTACCGCTCGTTTAGCTTTGCCGGTAGCTGCTGCCTATTATTCGCCGGTTGTTGCGGCCGCTTTTTCGGCCGTGCGGACGAAACCGAAATAGAAATAGGTGGCTACTACGAGCGCGCCGCCCACAATATTGCCGAGGAGCACCGGGATCCAGTTATTGATCACGATCGCAGAAATATCGAAATCTGCGAACTGTTCCGCTGTTATGCCGGCTTTTTGTACGGCCGCGGATTCCCAGAACTTAGCTCCCCCGAATTCCTTGATCATCCATCCGAGCGGAAGCAAGAACATATTCGCAATCGAATGTTCAAAACCGGAAGACGCGAATAGCGGGATGGGGCCCAAGCAGGCCAGAATTTTATCCGTCGTCGTACGCCCGGACTGGGCAATGTAGACGGCCAGGCACACCATGATATTGGCGAGCATGGCCAGTAGGAACGCCCGCGGGAAGGAATAGTGGATTTTTCCGTATGCGGTTTCAAGGGCGACTCTGCCCCATTCTCCCCCATTTGCCAGGTATTGCCCGGAAGCGAAGACGATCACGGCAAGTAGCAAAGCTCCAAGCAGGTTGCCGGAAAGTGAAGTTCCCCAGTGGGCGAGCCAGCGGCGCGGTGTTATTTTGCGCGAGTAGAGCGGCATCACCGTCATGGTGGTGGAGGTGAAAAGGTCGGCGCCGGTCAGAATTATTACGACGAGGCCGACGGTAAATGCCATACCGCCCAAAATTTTTGCGGGACCGACTGGAAAATCGGCCATCCCCTGTTGGCTAGTAACGTAGAAAATGTATCCGACGCCCACCAGAAAACCGCCGGCGATTGCCAAGTAGAATGCTTTGGCTGGAGGCCTTTGCGTTTTAAGATATGCGGCTTGGGCGTTTTCCACGGCTAGTTCTGCCGCGGCCGGGACAGTTGCATGTGTAGAGGCCACTGTTCCTCCTCTTTGAGTGTTTAATGCGTACAGCATATATGGCGTTTCCGCACCCGCACGCCGCCGCGCCGGAATTTAATGTTAACAACACCTGGGACTTTACGCCTATGACCTGCGGAAATGGTGCTGGCTGACGGGCCGGGATGGGGTTCTTACGGCGTTACCGAAAATGTGGGCGGCAGGGCCGAAGCAGATTTCATGCTGCCACCAGCCGATTCGAGGGCGTTCACACGAACCGCGGAATTGGTACAGATTTGGTAGAAATGAGCATAAATGTGGGGCGCCACGGCGGTGACGCCCCACATTTATGTGCACTAATTAGAACTAGTACACGCAGTATTTATTTTTTAGTTATGCACACTGGCAAACCAGTAGCGAACCGCTGGCCGACCTACAGCTAACCAGCAGCGAACCGCTAACCAGCAGCGAACAGCTAACCAGCAGCGAACAGCTAACCAGCAGCGAACAGCTAACCAGCAGCGAACCGCTGCCGAATCAGTAACGATCCGCTAGCGAACTAGCGGTGTACCTGGGGCACACCGGTAGCGAAGAGTTTAGGCCTCTTCGGTAGCGGAATCGCCAACGCGCACGCGCTTGAAGCCGGTCACCTTACCGCCGTGTTCAGCGATAACCTGCTTGACGGACTTCTTCGGTTCGCGCGCCCAGCCCTGTTCGAGCAGTACAACCTGCTTGTAGAAGCCGTGCATGCGGCCTTCTACGATCTTCGGCACGGCCTTTTCGGGCTTGCCTTCAGCGATCGTGGTTTCGGTGGCGATACGCTTTTCGGTTTCCACAACGTCTGCCGGTACGTCCTCAATGTTGAGGTACTTCGGATTCAGCGCCGCGATGTGTACGGCCACGTCATGCGCGATGTCACGGCCAGCTTCATCGGTAGCAACTAGAACGCCTACCTGCGGCGGTAGATCCGGGTCAGTGCGGTGCATGTAAGCATCCACAACTTCGCCTTCCAGCACTTCCAGGTTGGAAACTTCGAGCTTTTCGCCAATAACCGCAATTTCTTCGGTCACGCGATCTGCCACGGTACCTTCGGCCAGCTTGGCGGCCAGCAGTTCTTCCACCGTCGTTGCCTTGCTATCAATCGCAACTTCGAGGATTTCTTCTGCCATCTTAATGAAGCGATCGGTCTTGGCCACGAAGTCAGTTTCCGAGTTCACTTCGATGAGCACGCCCCGCTGGCCTGCTTCGGTATCAATAACCTTGGACGTAACCAGGCCGTTGGCCGCAGTCCGGCCTTCGCGCTTAGCCGCGGCCTTCGCACCGTGAATACGCAGGATCTCTTCCGCTTTCGCGGCATCGCCCTGTGCTTCGTCGAGCGCCTTCTTAACATCCATCATGCCTACGCCCGTCTTGTCACGGAGCGCCTTGACATCGGCGGCTGTGTAGTTAGCCATTTTTCTCCTCAGCCCTTAAGTTCGTTTTCTTAGTTGGCAGCTTCGGCCGGGGCCGCAGCTTCAGTTTCCGTAGCGGCAGGCTTAGCTTCCGCAGCGGGCGCCGGGGTTTCGGTAGCTTCCGCAGCCGGAGCTTCCTCAGCCGGAGCTTCCGCAGCCTCAGCTTCTGCAGCCTCAGCCTGCTCCTTTTCTGCATCTTCAGTTGCACCCGCGGCCAAAACTTCGCGTTCCCATTCCGGCATTGCATCTTCGGCCTTGCCACGGTTGCGGGCCAATAGGCCTTCCGCCACCGCATCGCCGATCACGCGCGTCAGGAGCTGTACTGCACCGATAGCGTCGTCGTTACCGGGAATCGGGTAAGCCACGTCATCCGGATCGCAGTTCGTATCCAGAATGGCAACCACCGGAATATTAAGCTTCTGTGCTTCCGCAACCGCCAGGTGTTCCTTATTGGTGTCAACAATCCACACCGCAGAAGGCAGCTTGGTCATATCGCGCAGACCACCCAGGGTCTTCTCCAGCTTGTCCTTCTCCCGCGAAAGCATGAGCAGTTCCTTCTTTGTCAAGCCGCTGCCCGCGGTGTCTTCGAAGTCCATCTGCTCCAGTTCCTTCAAGCGCTGAATACGCTTCGAAACCGTCTGGAAATTGGTGAGCATACCGCCCAGCCAGCGTTCGTTCACATACGGCATTCCGGTACGTTCTGCCTGCTCACGAATCGCTTCCTGCGCCTGCTTCTTGGTGCCCACGAAAAGAATGTTGCCGCCATGCGCTACGGTTTCCTTCACGAAATCGTAGGTGCGGTCAATATCGGCAAGCGTCTTCCGCAGATCGATAATGTAGATAGAGTTACGATCCGTCAGAATGTAGCGCTTCATCTTCGGGTTCCAGCGACGAGTCTGGTGTCCGAAATGCACGCCAGCTTCAAGCAGCTGGCTCATAGTTACGACGGCCATGTGGCGGTCCTCCTCAGGCGCGCCTGCGCGCGCGATTAATCGGTTCTTGTGCGCGGCGGGATTGCCGGCGCACCCTGGCACTTCCAGCATGCGGTTCCCAAAGCATCTCAATTACTTGTTTATCTGCCCCAGGACCGATCCGCATGCGCTATCGGGAAGCACGCGTATTTTCGGCGCGGGTAGACCCACGCCGGTTGCCTATCTTACCGGAGAAGACGGCACTTTCTCGAGTGTTCTACACGGTTTGGCGTGCGCTATGCGCCACTTCTAGCTTGCCGAGTGATGTGTGGCGGGTTTTCCCTTGCCGTGTTTTGCGTAGCAAGTTTTCCCTTGCCGTGTTTTCGCGGACGCTGTGGCTACCCATGTTTCCCGGCGTCTTGCCGGGTTTTATCGGGTTTTATAGGGTTTTATCGGGTTTTGTTGAGTTTTGTTGGGCTTTGCCTTCTCGGGTTTTGTTCGGCTTTGCCTTCTCCGGCGCGGTTTCTTTTCATTTCCGTGCCGGGCACGTTTCCACAGTTGTGTACGCGTTGCGGTAATCCACCAGTTTCGTGCCGACGACGCCGCCCACCTGCCACTTGCGGCCATGCTGTTTCTATGTGGTACCGCTTTTATAGTTTTCTGATTTGCGCCGTATTAATCGCTCTGCCAGCGCCGCCCGCGGCTGCGCTTTCAGCTGCTCCCCTGGAACCATTTATGGCCGCGCCGGTGCAGTCCCTACCGGATGCACCGCCACGCGCCCTACCGGCTGCACTGCCCCGGGCTTTGCGGGGAGCGCCACTTGGCCATTTTCCGGCGCCACCGGGATACATTTCCCCAAGATTCTTCGGGCCGTTCCTGCCCGGCATGGAAAACGAATCTTCGGGCCACCGGTTTGTTTCTCCCAGCGGTGAAGAACCGATTATCACACGCGGATTCAACGCTCCCGATCCGAATTGGTTGCCCGGCCATCGCGGGGTGGATATGGCTTTTGTGCTTGACCAGCCGGTATTAGCAGCCGGTAGCGGCACGGTTATTTATGCCGGGATGCTAGTTGATCGCAAGGTTATTTCGATTGAACATCCCAATGGGATTCGCACTTCTTATGAACCAGTAGAACCGCGCGTGAAACGCGGCCAGAAAGTAACGGCTGGGGAAGTAATCGGGTGGGCGCAGGCCGGGCATAGTGACAAGGTGCCGGAAGGTTTTGTGGCTGTCCATTGGGGTGCCCGGCGTGGTTCGGTTTACCTGGACCCGCTGTCTTTATTGCGGCGCCGCGAAATCCGCCTCTACTAACTGCTAACTGCGCAGACGGTACTACCAGCGCTGTCGGTACGAGCAACGCCGTAGATACATTGGGGCACATAGCTGCGGCGACACAGTCGCTACCAACGGATGCGTGCAACAATGCGGAATGCGCCGCAAGCTAGGCGCGCGGATGGGCTTGTTCGAATGCGGCCCGCAAACGTTCCGCCGAAATATGGGTGTAGCGCTGGGTGGTTTGCAGGGAGCTATGCCCGAGGATTTCTTGCACCGTGCGCAGATCTGAGCCGCCTTCCAAGAGATGAGTGGCCGCGGAATGGCGTAAGCCGTGCGGGCTAATATCGGGTACGCCGGCTTGGGCAGCCAAGCGATGCACCACCTCGCGCACAGCCCGCTGATTAATCCGCCCGCCGCGAGCGCCCAAGAAAAGAGCCGTAGTTGGTTTGTTTACGAGCTCCGGGCGTACTTGAATGTATTTATCCAAGGCGCGCATTGCCGGCACTCCGCAGGGCACTATCCGCTCTTTGTCGCCCTTTCCGATCACGCGAATTGTTCCCCGCGCCCCAATTTGGTTCACATCCAAAGCACACAGTTCAGCTACGCGGATACCGGTGGCATATAAAACTTCGGCCATCGCCCAGTCTCGGACGAGTAACGGCTCCCCCGTATCCGCTTTTTCCTTGGCGGTATCTAATAGTTGCGCGGCTTGTTCTTCAGTCAAAACTCGCGGGATTTCATTAGCAACTCGCGGAGATTTGAGCCGCGCCCCCGCGTTCACTTCGGTATATCCGGCCCGGTACAGCCAGGACGAAAAACTTCGCACCGAAGCAGACTGGCGAGCTAAGGAAGCCAGCGCGTGCCCCTCGCGGGTGCTGGCCAGCCACGACCGCACATCCCCCAAGGTTAGGTTTTCCAAGTCGAGGGTTTCACTTGGATCTTGCCCGGCAAGTTCGGCCAAATATTGCAAAAATTCGCGGGCTTCGCGGGTATATGCCTTCACCGTGTGCGGCGAAAAACCCCGCCGCAGGGAAAGGTCACGTTTATATTCTTCGAGAATCTGCGCCACCGTACCAGCCATGCTTCAACCATAGCCCGCACCGGTTCTGCTTAGGCTATTAGTTTGCGTTCCGCGCACTGGCTTCGCGCGCGGTTTGAGTGAGCCGCCAGCCAGCAGCTTTCCGTTCGGCAACGCCCGCCAGTTCTAGACGGCCCAATCCCCGCATAGTTTCGGCAATTCCCAGCCCGGCTGTGGCCGCGATTCGTTCCGTACTTGCCGCCCGCACTGCTGGCAAGGCATCGCGAATACGCACGGCTAGCGGATCACCGGCCAAAGGGTCTGATTTTGCCAAGCCCGGACTAATATCCAAAGCCAATTGGGAATGCGAGCCGGGAGAAACGGCGTCGTTGCCCAACAATTCGAGGGCATCTGCCGCGCCGCGAATACAAATCGCCCCTTCGCGTAATAGCCGCAAACACCCTAAAGCGTGCGGCACGTCCACCGCGTTTGGAACCGCGCCGACGGGGCGGCCTTGCGTAAGAGCGTGGCGGGCGGTGGAAATCGCGCCAGATCTATAGGGCGCTTCCACGACGACGACGCCTGCCGAAACCCCGGCAATAATACGGTTTCGGGAAAGGAAACGGTGCCGGTGTGGGGCCGCGCCAGGCGGGGATTCAGAGATTATCAGGCCGCCGGTGCGGCGAATCTCCGCGAAAAGCTCCGCATTGGCACGTGGATATATCCGATCCGCTCCACTGGCAAACACTACGATGGCTTTCCCGCCGCCTTGCAAAACACCACGATGAGCCGCGGCGTCGATCCCGAGAGCTCCACCGGAAACTACCGGAATGCCGTGCCGGGCTGCTTCGAACCCAAACTCGGTGGCCAGCCGTGTGCCATAAGCACTCGCTGCGCGCGAACCGACAAGTGCCAAACTGGGCTGGTGCAGTAAAGAAATATCGCCGCTGTACCACAGACCGAGCGGTGGTACGGCCTGCAAGGATGTAAAAGCAGCGTCTAAAAGCTGGCGCGGATAACCCGGACCGTTCCAACGCACGAAACCCAAACCGTTCGCCCGGGCATTGTTCAAGTCCTGTGCGAAAGCCGCGTCGTCTAGCCGCGGCGTCCAGCGTTGTAAGCCTTTTCTGATTGGCTCCGGAAGAGCGCGAGTGGAATGCGGATTGCGCACAAAATCTAAGGCGAGGGCGAATCCCATTTCCTGTACCAAGGCCATCGCGGCATAATCTTCACCTTCGGCCAGGCGCGTCCAGGCCATGGCGGCGCGTTGCTCGGCAGCTTCGTCGGTAGCTTCGCCGGCAGCTTTGGCGGTCGCTTCGTCGGTAGCTTCGCTGGCAGCATTTATTTGTTGCGGGTGGCGAGGAGACGCCGTTGCAGCACCCGGTGTGGCGACGTGCTGGTTGTAGGTAGCACCCGGTGTGGCGGCAGGCTGGTTTTCGGGGTCATCTGGGCGCGAGTACGTATCGTGCATGCGCTTTTATCCTTTCGGAGCTCGAGGTTTCATATTGTTGTAAGACTCGTGGCGGCCGGTCTTAATGACTCGTAGCAGCCGGCCGTAATAAGACTGTCGGCATTCGAGACATAACGAAATCAGCTGGCTGGCCTTCAAAATCTGTTCGGAAAAACACCAGTGCGCCAAGAGAGCTGTGCGGATAAGCCCGGCAACTCGTGTATCGGTGTACCGGCTGGCGGTAGCCGTGGGCTTAGCTGGGGGTTATGCCGTAGCGGTGGGTTTAGCTGGCCGTTATGCCGTGGCGGCGCATGGCGTAGCTTTCGGCAAAATCATCCAGTTCCGGATGCTTGCGGCCGGCCAGGTCTGCAATGGACCAGGCCACTCGCATTATTTTGTCCAGAGCGCGCATACTCATTTCGCCGCGGGTAAGTAATTGTTCGAACTGGTTTTGTACCGTATCGGGCAGATGCGTGTGTTGGCGTATCCACGAACCGGGCGCCCGCGCATTCGTAGCCCACGCACAGTTTCGGTAACGGCGTTCTTGCCGCGCCCGAGCTTGGGCTACTCTTTGTGCGATTGGCGCACTGGCTTCCGCGCTGGCCATGGCCAGCGCCGCCCGGCTCGGCCTGCGCATCACAATATTGATATCGAAGCGGTCCAGAATCGGCCCACCTACTCGGTTCCAATACCGGATCCGCTCCCGGACCGGGCAAGAACATTGCGCCGGGCTATCAATATATTTGCCACAGCGGCACGGGTTAGCCGCCCCAATCAGTTGGAACAGGGCTGGGAAACGCAAAGCGCCACGAGCCCGAAAAACCTGGACTTCCCCGGTTTCCATGGGCTGGCGTAGAGCTTGCAGAGCGTTACCCCGAAACTCTGGAAGTTCATCCAAAAACAGCAGACCGTGATGGGCGCGGGAGGCTGCTCCCGGCCGCGGCCGATTACCGCCACCTACTAAAGCCGCCGCGGTAGCAGTGTGATGCGGAGCAGCGAAGGGCGGGGTGTGGGAAAGGGTGCCCGAAAATTCGCCGAGCACGCTCGCGATTGCCCCTACCTCTACCGCCGCGGCCCGCGATAGGGGCGGCAAAATCCCGGGTAAGCGTTGTGCCAACATGGATTTACCAATACCTGGCGCCCCGGTGAGCAAAGCATGATGGCCGCCCGCCGCCGCTATTTCGACCGCCCGGCGCGCTTCTTCTTGCCCCAATACGTCTTGCATATCGGGTACCGATTCCGCCGCTGTTGTTTTTGTTTCCATTACCGGTGCGGGCGGTACCGGCAGAGCGTCTACTTCTAACAGGCGCGCGATCTGGCTGAAATGCCACAGTTCTTGTACCGCCAGACCGGCCAGGGCAGCTTCCTGGCCGCACCCGTGAGGCACAAACGCGGTATGGAAACCTTGCCGGGCAGCTTCTAGCGCTGCCGGTAATACCCCGTGTACCTGCCGTACCGAACCGTCTAAACCGAGTTCGCCAATAAAAACCGCGTTGGCGGGTAGTTCGCGGCCGCTGGCAGCGGCCATAATCGCTCCGGCGATTGCCACGTCGAAACCGGTACCAACTTTCGGCAGGTCCGCTGGGGAAAGATTAACGGTGATCCGGGTGCGGGGAAAACCCAAACCGGTGGCCGCAAAAGCGGCTTTAATCCGCTCCCGGGATTCAGAAACTGCGGTATCGCCTAAGCCGACAACAGTGAAACTTGGTATTCCTGCCAGGCTTGCCGCTTCAACCCGGACGATTGCTCCCGCCACCCCGTTGATGGCTACTGCGTGCGCTACTTTCACCCGCATTAGATATTCCTCAGGTGATACAGAGCCTGGCAAGTTTTATGGCCCGCTTCCACGCCAATAAAATCTAGACGCAGATTCGCATGTGGTTGCGGATGTGCGGCCAACCATTCATATAACAAAGCGCGCAAACGTTGCCGTTTTTGTGTGGTCAATGACAATAGAGCAGGAACCTGGTTGGCTCCGCGCCGCGTTTTGACTTCCACCCCGATTAGTTCTCCGGCCTGTGCGTCCCTGCATACCAGGTCGAGTTCGCCGGTGCGATGCGGGGAACACCAATTTTGGGCAAGTATTTCTAGCCCGGCACTTGTTTCCAGATATCGGCGAGCAATATTTTCACCCCAGGCTCCTATTTCTTGACGGCTGGGCCGGGCTGGGAGTTCCGGTAATTCCAAATCGGGCCCGGGCCTAATAAATGTACTCTTCGTGGTCATGGCGCCATTGTGGCCAAACCCGAGCGCGGCGCGGCAACGGCGTCGTTCGCCTGTGAATATCAGGTACGCCAAGCACACTGTGGAAACCTGCGCGGTTAGCACAAAAAAATCAGGGGGCTCAGACCAGTGAACCCGCGTGCTCAGACCTGTAAACCCGCGCGATTAGAACATAAACACGTGTAGCACAGTAAACCCGCGTGCTCAGACCTGTAACCCAGGAAACTCGGCCCAGAGTAGGTGCAGAAAATAGGCGCCTGCGCCAAATATTGGCGCGGCGCCCGCGGAACGCAGTGCGGTTACTGACCGCACAACTCAGCGTGGTTACTGGCCGATGCTTGGGCTGCCGAAATCGGGGCCCAAATCGAGCTCTCGGGTGATATCGGTTTGGTTGAGTTCTTCGATATTTACGTCTTTAAAAGTAACTACTCGCACTCCGCGAATAAACCGGGAGGAACGGTACAGGTCCCATACCCACGCGTCCGTCAAAGTGACTTCGAAGAAGACGTCGCCGGCACGTGAAGCTCGCACTTTCACGTCTACATCATTGGCCAGGTAAAACCGGCGTTCGGTTTCTACCACGTACCGGAAAATCTTAATTACATCGCGATACTCGCGGAATAATGCAAGTTCGCACTCTGCTTCATAACCGTCAATTTCGCTCATGCTGGTTCCTCCTCACCCCAGGCAAATGCCAGGACACACGGTGCTGGGGGCTCACCCCGAGCGAGCTTAGCGCAGCGCCGTGACCGGCGCTCCCATACCCCTTATTACTCGCCCAATCGTAGCCGGGATATTGCTCCGCAAGCGCGACCATTACGTGATCACGCTCAACTTTTGCCACAATGCTCGCCGCGGCCACTACCGCGCAGTCCGCGTCTGCCTTCCGAACCGTGCGTACCGGAATGGCAGGAAGCACGGGACCTATTTCGAGCAGTGCGTCTGGCTCTGTTGTCCACCAATTATGCGTGCCGTCTAGCAAAACCGCATCGAGCGTGTAGCCACGTGCGGCGAGTTTGGCTAACGCATCCGCCGCGGCCGCCCGTAAAGCCCCAATAATTCCAAAGCTATCTACCGTTGCCGCACTCGCATACCCGACTTCCACCGCAAGCGGCCAGGCCCGCACCGCACTATAGAGGCCTTCACGTGCCTTTTCGCTCAACATTTTTGAATCGCGCAGGCCGGGCGGAAAAGTATCGGGCACAGTTTCGTCCACGAGGGCAATTCCTACGCACACCGGCCCAGCAATCGCACCGCGGCCTACCTCATCAACGCCGGCCAAAATAGGACCGCGCGCTTTGCTACCAGCCGGGTTTGTGTTTGCCTGCCCTTGCGCGCGCGCCGAGTTTACCGTTGCCGCTGTGTGCGTGCCGGTGGCGGCAAGCTCGGCAAGCATCTCCTTTTCCAAAGTTCTAGTGGGATCGTGCCGGTTAGCCGATTTACGGTGCTTTTGGGTGCCCTGCCGGCTAGCCGATTTACGAGGAGTGGTAGCGCCGCGCCCGTTGTTGGAGCTACGGCGAGTGGCGTGGCCGCGCTGGCTGTTAGCGCCGCGGCGACCAGTGGGGCCGTTACTGACCGCCAACCGCAACCCCTCCCGGATCCGGCACGTTTGCGAACGCCGCGGTGTTATCTGTTATCTTCCCGACCCGATCAAAGGGGTAGAAGATTATAAAGGCACGGCCCGCCACGTTATCTACCGGCACGAAACCATTCCCGGTTTCCCGCTGGTGCCAACGCGAATCCTTCGAATTCGAACGGTTATCTCCCATGAGCCACAGGTTGCCGCGCGGAACGGTCACATCGAATGCTTCCAGCGAAGGCGAAATTCCGGGAGCTAAATAAGGCTCGTCAATAGGCACGCCGTTCACGGAAATTCGTCCTTCCGCGGTACAGCATTCCACGTGGTCCCCGCCCTTACCTATCACGCGTTTGACCAAATAGTGGCCGGTATCTGCGGGAAGAATGCCGACCCCTTGCAAGATTTTTTGGCCTACTTCCGCCACCGGGTTCTTCTGTTCGGCCGGTATCGTGAGCCAACCACCCGGGTCTACGAAGACGACGACGTCGCCGCGCCGGATTTCATCTTCCGATTTCACCATGCGGTTAACGAAGAATTTATCTCCCGGTTGCAGCGTTGTTTCCATCGAGCCAGAGGGGACGGAGAAAGCCTGGACAAAGAAGGTTTTAATCACTACGGACACCAAAAGGACGGAGGCTACTACCGCGACGATTTCAAGTAGCGTGCGCTGCCAGGATTGAGTTTCTTCCGCATCCTTACTTTCGGCGTCGTTAGCAGTAACGAAACTAGCGCTACCGGTACCTGCCCCGCTACTGGCAACACTACTGGTACCCGGGGCACTACTGGTTACTACCTTTGGTTCGGTTTCGCCCCCTTCCACGTAGGACGGGCGTGCGGAGCACGGTGGGAACGAAGGCGGAATGCTTGGTGGCTCTTCCGTTACTTCACCATCTGAAGAGGCAGGTTCTGCACCAACCGAAGAAGCAAGCTCCGCATCAGCCGAAGGGTCAAGGGTGTCTGAGTCTTCCGCAGTTTCTACGCGACGGCGCACAACTTGGTCTTCGCTCATTTCCTCATCTGCTTGTGAGCTCATCGCACTCCCAGTTCCTTCTGGCATTTTTCCACATTTCCCTACGATAACTCACTGCGGCACGGCGCGTTTATCGCTGAACGTATGACAAACGCGCTTATCGCTGAAAGTAGAACATTGGGACCCGTCGCAACCGCGACGAGCCCCAATAGACAATACTGCGGCTTGCATGGCCGCGGCGTACTAGCGATCCGCGATACGTTCGCGAATACGAGCCGCCTTACCGTGGCGATCACGCAGATAGTAAAGCTTCGCGCGGCGCACAACACCACGAGAGAGCACTTCGATCGATTCGATCGACGGAGAATGCACGGGGAACTTACGTTCCACGCCAATACCGAAGGAAATCTTCCGAACGTCGAAAGTAGCCCGAATACCGTCACCCTGCCGGGCGATAACAACGCCCTCGAAGGCCTGGGTACGGGTGCGGTTTCCTTCAACAACCTTTACGTTCACGCGAACGGTATCACCGGCACGGAACTCCGGGATGTCATCGCGGAGCTGCCCGGCATCAACAGCATCAAGGGTCTGCATCAGTTTTCACCTTCCGCCACTGCGCGCAGGTCAGCAGCGATATGTACAACGTTTTAGACTCGCGTGCTCTACCCCCTGCGGCGGGCAAACGCACTTACGTGCGAGAAACAACCAAATCATTATGCCACAAGCGCGCGCATAATCCACTTGTCGCCAGTCACATAAAACGAGAGATTCGTCGCGCACGCACCCGTATCACCGCAGCAAATGTACACCAGTTTCGCTCCGCTCATCCCCCGCGGTGACTAATTCCGCGATTTCGTACCGCATCCAAAGGGGCTAATTCCGCGATTTCGTACCGCATCCGAAATGGCTAGTTTGCGTGTTGGGCCGGCCGTGGCCCCTAGCCTTTCTAACCGCCTAGTCTTTCTGGCTCCTTTGGTATTACTGCAGCTCCGGTTCTATTCCTCGGATTCCGGCCAGTCCGTGAGAATCGGACGGCCGAATACAAGGTCTTCGTTCAGAATCCCGCCTACTGTAAATCTGCGGTGGGCAAGTTTACGGAACCCAAGTTTGCGGTAGGCCTTGTGTGCACGCCGGTTCTTGCCATTCGTGCCCAGCCACACATACGGAGCTTTATAAGCTGCGAGCCGCGTGCGATACTCCTGCAAAGTTGCCTGCCAGAGCGCGCCGGCCAGCCCCGAAGAGCGCCAGTCCCGATCCACATAGAACTTCGAGAGTTCTACGAGAGGGCCTTCCCGCAAATCCCCAATCTGAGCATCTGGTGCGCCATCTTCCAGCCCGGCCACGCCATTTCCTTCCGGTATCAGACTGAGCGTATAAGCCACGGGTTCCCCATTCGCGTAGGCGGCGAGAGTAAGCCACGGCGAATCCGGATCCAAATACTCTGCAAAACGCTGCGGGCTCAGATTCTCAGCAATGAACTCCGCGATTGCCGCCTCCGTCATTTCGGGTGGGCAAGCATCCGGGAAATTGCGAGCCGCGAGCGCCGCGAGCCGCGAAAAATCATCCCGATGTGGTTCTTCGATTTGCAGACGGCACGGGTGGGCACTGTTTTTGCTCAGATACCAGCCGTGCTGGGAAAGGGCCGCACGGTCTTTTTTATCAAGATCGCTTGCTTGCAGACGAGCGATCATATCCGGGCGGCGCGTAGCCGTTTTGGCAATAGCTTGGTCGCGCCGCAGGCGCGCCACTTTCCCATGATCGCCCGCAAGCAACACTGCTGGCACTTCCAAACCGCGCCAGGCAACCGGCCGAGTGTAATTGTCATATTCGAGCAAACCGGCCCGCCCATGCGATTCCTCTACCAAAGATTCCGGATTGCCAACCATCCCGGGAATCAGCCGGGCCACCGCTTCGATCAGTGCCAGAGCCGCAACTTCCCCACCGTTGAGCACATAATCGCCCAAAGAATACTCAAATACGTGCAAGCCGCGTTGCGCGTAATGCGCGGCTACCCGGGCGTCAATGCCCTCATAGCGGCCGCACGCAAAAATAATATGTGCCGCGTGGGCAAGTTCGCCGCATGCTTCCTGCGTAAGCGGAACCCCGGCCGGCGTCGGAATTGCCAACACGGTGTTTTGTGGAACCGGTGCGGTGGCGTTTTCCGGGGCCGGCGCTAGGGCGCTTTCCGAGAGTGAGGCGGTAGCGTTTTTTATAGCTGCCGCGGTGGCGTTTTCCGGGGCCTCCCCTACCGGGCTAGTTTGGGAACGCCGTGCGAGCAAGTCGTCGATGGCCGCGCCCCACACATCTGGTTTCATTACCATGCCTGCCCCGCCGCCGGCCGGGGTGTCATCTACCGTGCGATGGACATCGTGCGTCCAGTCGCGCAGATTATGGGTCGCGATTTCGAGAAGCCCTTTCTCCTGGGCTTTACCCAAGAGTGAAAGATCGAGGACGGAGAAGAATTCTGGAAATACCGTAAGGACGTCAATATGCATAACTATTTTTCGGGCTCCTCTGCCGGTGCCGGAGCGGATGGGGCCGGAGTTTCGGCGTCGCCATCCACGATAACTAGCTCTTCTTCCGAGAACAGGCCCGGCGGTGGATCCATCACCACACAGTTATCGTCTATATCTACTTCGGTAACGATTTCGCTAACGAAGGGAACGCGCGTGATCCGCCCATCTTGTTCGCGTACGAGTAACAGGTCTTGGGCCACACCGTGTTCGAGCCCGGCCACAATCCCCAATTCATAGCCTTCCGGATCCAGTGCTTCCAGCCCGACGAGTTCGTGGGGATACCAGGCGTCATCTTCCGGTTCGTCTTCATCCGATTCGATCACGAGCCGCGTGCCCCGCAATTCTTCCGCGGTATTGCGGTTTTTCACCTCTTCGAACATAACGAAAAGCGAACCTTTGTACTCGCGGGTGCGGGCCACCGTGAGCGGCCCAAATTCCGCCGGATCTGTTTCGAGCTTATTACCGATTCGCAAACGTTTTTCCGGCGCATCGGTACGGACCTCGAGCCGCACCTCGCCCTTCAGGCCCTTCGCGGCGCCAATCACGCCTACCGTCAGCTGCATTACGTCTCCCATTCGTGCCGTTTGTGCGCACTTGTGCCGTTTCTATTATGGCGGTTTATACGGCGCCCGTGGGGCGGCGGGGAGCCGTACCCACTTTTTGCAGAGCGCCCCGATGCCGCCTACCAGCGCCTCATTATCGCATGCCGGAGCCTTGTTCCCGACGACGCCGAACCACCGCAATCTTCATACCCGTACCGGGTAGGTTACCCCGTCCCGTTCAGATCAACACCATCCCTAGCTAGTTAAACACCACCCTGACTAGCCCATCGCCCTTCCGGCCAGAGCACCGCCGTCCACGGCCAGCTCAACGCGGCCCCGGGTAGATCAACGCACCCGCGGTGGCATGTACAGGAAAGGCCGGCCCACCCTGCGGGGTGGACCGGCCTCACCAGTTAGCCGCTATCTCAACTAGCTCAGTTTGCTGAACTTGCTGAACTAGGCGATATCGGTTTCGATCACATCAACTCGCACGCCACCGCGCCCGGCAAGTGCATTCATTACCGTGCGTAGGGCTTTAGCTGTGCGCCCACCGCGTCCAATAACACGGCCCAGATCATCCGGATTCACGCGAACTTCGAGAAGTTCACCGCGGCGGGTTTCCTTGGAAACAACTTCCACTTCATCCGGCGCATCTACGATTCCCTTAACCAGGTGTTCGAGCGCTTCAACTAGCATTAGTTCTCCTCAGTGGCCGGAGCTGCAGCTTCTGCAGAGCCTGCTTCTTCCGCCGCGGCTTCTGCTGCCGCTGCTTCTTCCGCAGCCTTCTTCTCAGCTTCTTCCTTGGCCTTGGCTTCGGCTACGGCAGCGCGATGCTTTTCAGCTTCATCCTGCACTTCCGCCACTGCCGCCTTGCGAGCTTCTTCCTTGTTAACGGTTTCCGGGAACCGCAGCCGGCCTTCCTGGCCATCACGATAGCCCTTGAACTTCTGCCAATCGCCGGTCACCTTGAGCTGCGCGCGGACCGGATCCGAAGGCTGTGCGCCCACGCCGAGCCAATACTGGACCCGTTCGGAATCAATAAGAATCGTGGACGGATTGGTGTTCGGATCGTAGTAGCCGATCTCTTCAATCACGCGGCCGTCGCGCTTCTTACGTGCATCGACGACGACAACCCGGTACTGCGCCGCACGGATCTTACCCATGCGCTTCAAACGAATTTTGACTGCCACTTGTGCGGTCATGCCTTTCTGACTTAAGCGGACCCGAAGGGACGTTGGGGGTAACTACGCACACCATTCGCGCCCATGAACAAAGAAGCATCCCAATTGAGAGGGCTTGAGACCTTCCAAGTACAACCGTTTATTCTGCCAGAAAATCCGGGGTTATAACAGTTCCTATTCTGGTGGAGCGCATCACCGCTGCTAGTTGCTAGCCAGCGGAGTTCCGCACCCTGGTCTTCCGCCGCGCTCCTTGCCCGAGATGGCGAAACGGCCGAGTTTCCGGGACAATAGCAAAGTGCAGGACAAGCAACAGGTGCAAGCAGGTGCGAGACGCGCAGCAGACGCAAACGCCAAACTGGTAGGACAGGCGGAACAGGCGGAACAGGCGGAACAGGTGAAACACTCACAAAACACACAGCCAAAGAAAGTCAATCTAATTGCCTACGCGTGGCTGTCGGTAGCAGCCGCAGTCATCACTATTGCTTTGAAAACGGGGGCATATTTTTTGACGGACTCCGTAGGCCTCCTTTCTGATGCCGCAGAATCGCTGGTCAATTTGGTGGCCGCGGTAATCGCTCTGCTCGCGCTGATTGCCGCCGGGAAGCCGGCTGATATCAGCTATCAGTATGGGCGCACGAAAGCAGAATACTTTTCTTCCGCGGTGGAGGGCGCCATGATTTTCGTGGCCGCAGCGGTGATTATCGTTTCGGCGGTGGATCATCTGCTCCATCCGCAACCGCTTTCAGATCTGGGTTGGGGCATTCTCGTAGTAGCAATCGCCTCGGTACTCAACGGCGCGGTGGGCACTATTTTATTGCGGGCAGGTACAAAACACCGCTCAATTAGTTTGGAAGCGGATGGGAAACATTTGCTCACCGATGTGGCTACCTCCGTCGGCGTCGTGGTTGGGATCGGTTTGGTGGCGGTAACCGGTTGGGAGCAACTCGACCCGATTATTGCGATCCTGGTAGCCGTCAATATTCTGTTTACGGGAACAAAACTCGTGCGTGAATCTTTGGCCGGGCTGATGGATGCTGCGCTCCCTGCTGCCGAAATCGAGAAAATAGTGCAGATCTTGCGTAGCCACGCGCGAAAAAATATCCGTTTCCACGGGCTGCAAACGCGGGTTTCTGGGCGCGATTCATACGCAAACTTGGACATGCTAGTCCCCGGTTCGTGGACGGTGTGGGAAGGGCATGAGGCAGCGGAAGACCTTGCCGAAGAATTGCGCGCAGCGGTGCCGGGCCTGCGGGTACTTATTCATGTAGAACCCTTGGAAGATCCGCGTTCCTACGAAGACATTCCCGAAGGTTATGTACCTTTGGGCGGGGTGGTAGATGCGATTCCCGACGTCGTTATCGAAGCTCTCACCGAACCGGAACCTGTTCCAGAACCTGGGGCCGAACGGGGCCCCAAACCGGTATCGGAACCTGTTCCAGAACCTGGGGTTGCGGGCGAACAAGGCCCAAACACGAACTAGCTGCCAAATGGGGCCCCGAACCGGAACCGGGGCTAACCCCCTCGCGTCAAGCCTCGCGCTAAGCCTCGGCCAGCCTGCCGCGCCCTCACCGGAAAAGTAAGTGCAACCACGACGCCGGTAGCCAACACCACTAACTACCGCAGGAAACGCTTCCCTTCGTCTACCGCAAGAAACGCTTCGCCTCGTCTACCGCAGGAAACGCTTCAGCTCGTCCAGGTCGATATCTGGTTGTTCCCCGCCGGTTTGCCCCGCGTTACCGGGCAGGCCGAGCCCGCCCAAACCGGCCGCAAGATTCGCGTCTTGTGCACCTGCGCCGAAGGCACTGCCCGCACCCGCACCGCCAAATGCAGACCCGGAAGGGTTAGCCGCCCGGGCTTGTTCGCGCCGCTGTGCAGCTGCTGCGGCTTCGGCTTCCTGCCGGGCCCGTTTTGCGGGATTACCCGAACGGCCCTTCTTGTTTCCAGAACGGCGCTTTTGAGCCCGCTTTTGCCGCCGCGAACCGCCGCCCGCACCGGGCATTCCTGGCATGCCGGGCATACCGCTCGACATTTGCTGCATAACTTTGCGGGCTTGAGTGAACCGTTCGATCAACGAATTAATTTCTTGCACGGTGGTGCCTGAACCGGCGGCGATACGCTGCCGGCGCGAACCGTTGAGGATCTTCGGGTTGGCGCGTTCTGCGGGCGTCATGGATTGGATGATCGCCTCGATACGCACCATGGAAGATTCATCCCATTCGTCCAGCTGCTTCCGGAATTGGCCCATGCCCGGAAGCATGCCGAGCAACTTCTTCATGGAACCCATGCGCTTGATTTGGTTCATTTGCACCAGGAAATCGTTCAGATCGAATTCCCCGGCGCTCATCTTCGTAGCGAGTTCGGCCTGTTGTTCTTCACTCCAGGTGCGTTCAGCCTGCTCAATAAGGGTGAGCACATCACCCATATCGAGGATGCGGGAGGCCATGCGGTCGGCATGGAACTGTTCAAAATCGGTGAGTTTTTCACCGGTGGAAGCAAAGAGAATCGGCTGCCCGGTAACGCCGCGGACCGAAAGTGCCGCACCGCCTCGCGTATCGCCGTCGAGCTTGGTAACTACGACGCCGGTAAAGCCCACGCCTTCCTGGAAAGCATTGGCGGTAGCTACGGCATCTTGGCCTACCATGGCGTCAATGACGAAGAAAACTTCGTCCGGGTTCACCGCGTCGCGAATATCTGCCGCCTGCTTCATGAGGACTTCGTCGATACCGAGCCGGCCGGCCGTATCAACAATAACCGCCGCGTATCCCTCACTATCGGCATGGGCAACGCCGCTCCGGGCAACTTCTACCGGATCTCCAACCCCGTTCCCCGGTTCGGGCGCCCACACGTCCACACCCGCACGCTCCCCTACTACCTGGAGCTGTTGGACGGCATTGGGCCGCTGCAAATCGGAAGCCACGAGGAGCGTTTTACGGCCCTGCGTCTGCAACCATTTCCCGAGCTTGCCGGCGAGCGTGGTTTTACCGGCACCTTGTAGCCCGGCGAGCATAATCACCGTGGGCCGGCCTTGGGCGTAATTGAGATCCCTGGCCTGCCCACCCAGCATTTCTACGAGTTCGGCATAGATGATCTTGACGATCTGCTGGGAAGGGTTGAGCGCCTGGGAACGTACCGCTCCCGTAGCCTTTTCCCGGACATTAGCCGTGAACTCACGGACCACCGGCAGGGCCACATCTGCATCCAGGAGGGCGCGGCGGATATCCGTGATGGTCTTATCCACATCCGCCTGGGTGAGAACCCCTTTTTTGCGAATATTCTTGAATGCTCCGGTAATGCGATCGGAAAGAGAATTAAACAAGTCCAGCCTCGGTCAATCAGTTACGTCCATTTACGGTCACATCCCCGCCAGCGCGCGGCCCCGCGGCACGCGGCCTACCAGCACCGCTCCCGGCACCCGGCAAGGATACGAATCTGGGGATAAGTCTACGCGGTCCCGCCCGTCCGCGCCCTCCCGGTGGGAAAACCCTCTTTCTTTCCCAGCTTTTTGTAGGTTTTCCGGCGTGGTTTTCGCGACGCGTTTTTGCCGCAGGATTTCCCGGCGCGGTTTCGGGGTGGGCCTTCGGGATCGGTCTTCGCAGCGCGGTTTTGGGGCGCGGTTCCCAGTGCGTTTCCCAGTATGTTCCCCGCCGCGGTCTTGCGGCGGGCACGCGTGCGTTTAGGGCACCAGGAAGCGCAACGCGCCGGGCACAATTCGCACGCGGAATGGCGCTGGGCAGACGGCTTCCCCATCGGCATGGCAGGTAAGCCCACGTGCCCCGGCCACGATGATTTCTTGCCCGCGGATTACTTTCACTTCGGGGACTTTCGTAAAACCGCCGGTGAACAGACGCGGAATATTTGCGCCCAACCGGATTTTTCCAATCCCGCCCACTACTGTCGTGTTGAGTACGCCGTCGTCGGGCTGCGCACCGACGCCGATCGGGAATCCGCCGCCATAAAAACGGGTGTTGCTGACCGCGCATAAAGTCATCCGCTCGTCATGTACCAGTTCCCCGTCCGCATATATTTGCGCCGGGACGGCCCCGTAGTTAGGCAGTTCGACAAGGAGGGAAATCACGTACCGGAGGGTGCCACGCGGCCAGCTAAACGAATTTGTGCGGGCAACAATGCGCGAATCGAAACCAATACAAGCAATCGTGGCGAACCACTGGCCGGTGCGAGTTCCCGCGGGTAGCGGCTCCACGTAACCAAGATCCAGCGGCTGAGCGTTTCCGGCGGCAATCACCGCGGCGGCGCGGCGCGGATCTTTGCTAATCCGCAAATGCCGCGCGAAATCGTTCCCACTTCCCGCCGGAATAATACCTAACGGCATATCGGTTCCCGCGGTCTCTTGCAAAACAGCGTGCAAAAAACCGTCTCCACCGAAGATTATGAGCGCATCGGTATCGCGGGTACGCAAGCGTTCCCGTACCACCATCTGCGTGACCTGCGAGTTTCCGGTCATCGTTTGGTGGACGGTGACCCCCAGCTTTTCCAGTTCGCGCACGAACTTGCGAAGTTTGCTTGCATACCGGCGTACGGCCGCCGGGCGGTACAGCAAAGTTACGTTTTTGATCTTCATATTCGTCACATAGCTTTAGGGCGGCGCGGGCCGGAACCTACACCTAGTTCCTATGTGCTTTCCGGTGCTCCGTGCCGCCTCGTGCGCTATTTTTCTTCTATACCGAGCAGGGAATCGACGAAATCTTGCGGATTGAAGGGCGCCAGATCGTCCGCCCCTTCGCCCAGCCCCACCAGTTTCACCGGCACGCCCAGTTCGCGTTGCACAGAAATAACGATGCCGCCCTTCGCGGTACCGTCCATCTTGGTCAGCACAATTCCCGTAATTCCGGTGACTTCCGCGAAAACTCGTGCCTGTTGCATTCCGTTTTGGCCCGTCGTGGCATCCAGCACGAGTAATACTTCGCTGACGGGTGCTGTGCGTTCCATAACGCGCTTGATTTTGCCCAGCTCGTCCATGAGCCCGGCCTTGTTTTGCAGCCGTCCCGCGGTATCAACGAGCACTACGTCAAGCCCTTCCGCATCGGCGCGGTGTACGGCGTCGAACGCTACCGACGCCGGATCGGCACCTTCCTTATCGGAGCGTACGGTTTCCACGCCCACGCGTTCTCCCCAGGTTTGCAACTGGTCAGCCGCGGCGGCACGGAAAGTATCCGCCGCGCCCAGGAGTACAGTTTTTCCTTCGGCGCGCAGCAGACGGGCGAGCTTGCCAACCGTCGTCGTCTTTCCGGTACCGTTCACACCCACCATGAGGAGCGAAGCCGGGTGGACGGCTCCCTCCGCGTCTTCATGCCGGGCCAGGTTGAGTGACCGATCCATATCGGGACCAACGAAACTGAGTAGTTCTTCGCGCAGGATTTGGCGCACTTCTTCTGGGTCGCGAGTGCCGGCCACTTTCACGCGTTGGCGCAGGTTGTCCATGATTTTTTCGGTGGATTCGAGCCCGACGTCCGCCATGAGGAGCGTATCTTCCAGCTCTTCCCAATCGGCGGCGCTTAGATCGCCCCGCGAAATAATCGAGAGGATAGCTTGCCCAAAGCCGCCGGCGCCGGCCAGCCGGGCGCGCAAGCGCTGCATGCGCGAAGGTACCGATTCGGGCTGTTCGATAGCGACGGCGGTAACGGTGGTAGGCGTTTCTTCTGCAGTTTCAGGGGATGCTGTTTCCGTTTCCGCGGTGGTGAGTGCTTCCGCCTGGGTGGCTTGCCGTTCGAGTTCTTCCCGCCGCGCGTTCTTCCGGATCGCAGAAACGAGCAGGGGCACCAGGAGGAGTGCCAAGACGACGGCGATGACAATTGCAATAATGACTGGAGTATCCACCTAGCCAGTTTCGCAGAGCTCACACTGCTTTTCCAGCATTATTGCCCACGCAACTCGTGAATATGAGCAACCGGGCACCCGCCGGGGCAAACTGGTTTTTTAGTGCAAGCTGGTTATTTGGTGCGGCGTGTTAGGCCGTACGCCGGTCAGGGAATTCGATCTTACCGGAGGACGGTTCCCACGCACTTGCTTCGGCCTTGTCGAGCCAGGCCAAAAGGTCTTCCCGGTTCATAGCGGCTTCGCGTTGCGCATCTTCAAGCGAACTCACCGGCCGCGGCTCTTCTACCAATTCCGCGGTTTCTGCCAACACCGAAGCTTCCGCCGGGTTGGAAGTTTCCGCGGGCGCAGCAGCTTCGGCCGGAGCGGAGGTTTCTACCGGGGCCGGTGTTTTTGCCGGCGCAGCAGTTTCCGCTGCGGCGGGAGTTTCGACAAACGTAGCAGTTTCCGCCACCGCGGAAACTGCGGCCGGGGCCGGAGTTTCAGTTGCTGCGGCGGTTTCGCGCAGGCTCGGCCACTTCACTTCGAAACCTTCGCTGCCGATGCCGGTTTCTTCCGTTTCTCGAATCTCGGGAGCTGCTTGCGCCTCTGGGACCGCAGCAGCAACAGTTTCGGGCCTTTCCTCCGGCCTATCTGCTGCAGGCTCCGCCTCCGTAGAGATGGTATTGGAAGCGGTGTTGAAAGTGGCTGGCTCCGGCGTCGTCGTTCCTACCGGCGCGGTGCGAGCCTCACTGTCTGTACGCGTGCGCCGCGCTTCCATCGCCTGCCACCCATCGGCCCAGCGTTCCGCGTAAGGGCGGGCAGCCGGCCGGCGCGGAACCGCAACCGCCGGCATATTAGTAGCGAAATCATAATTCGGGGCGCCGCTACGCGAAACGGTTGGTGTTGGTATGGCCGCCGAAGCGGGCGAAACCGTTTGCTTTGCGGCAGGTAGGTTGTGCGGCGTCGTGCGGTTCTGCGCGAGCACCGTGCGGTTCTGCGCGAGCGCCGTGCGGTTCTGCGTGGGCGACGTGTGATCCTGCGGGCGCAATGTGTGGTTCTGCACGGGTTTCGTGTGGTTCTGTAAGCCCGGAGAATCCGCCGTTACCTGGTCATTTTGCGGACGTTGCATATTATCCCGCAATCGCTCCGTCCCACCGCGCAACCGTTGCCGTGCCTTACGCGAAACATTCTTCTCTGCCCGGCGGAAGCGATCGAGCTGGTCCTCCACAGCTTCCGCCGAAATATAGGCCTCCGATTCCCGCGGGAACTCTTCAAACATAGAGGCGACGCGCTCATCTTGAGCTTCCACCTTGTATTGATCAAGGTTGAGCTCATCCGCACGCATTGCTTGCCACGATTCAGACACCCAATCGGTAGGATTCCACCGTCGGGGGCTCAAAGTTATTCCAATAGCGACGACGACTACGCCGACGATCACAGCAAAAACAATGAAGAGAACCAACACGATCTGATTATCTCAAGTGTTTGGCCCGAAATTACGTTATTGCTTCGAGTGTCACCATTGCAGTTTCATAACCTTGGGTTACGTTTGCGTAACTTCTGGCGTTCTGGCACTGATAATGCTCCTTCGCCCCCGGGTTGCACACCCCTTCGCGGCTCGCTAATAACGAACAAGCCAGGTACCGCTGAATAAAGTTACGAATTGGAAATCTGAAGTTTGAGAATTGTTTACGGCTGGTTTTCGGCGGTGGCATTCTCTTCAGACGTGGATTCCGGTAGCACTTCCGCGAGGCGTTGCGAGACAACGGTAGACACCCCATCCTCGCGCATCGAAATGCCGTAAATCGTATCGGCGATTTCCATCGTACGTTTTTGGTGGGTAATAACCAGCAGCTGCGAGTTTTCTTTCAACATGGAGAAAATCTGCAGGAGGCGGGAAAGATTAACATCGTCGAGCGCCGCTTCCACCTCATCCATCACATAGAACGGGGATGGCCGGGCCATAAAAATCGCCACTAGGAAGGCAATCGCCGTCAGCGACCTTTCCCCACCGGAAAGCAAAGATAGCCGCCGCACACGTTTACCGGGCGGGCGCGCCTCAATTTCGATTCCCGTGGTCAGCACGTCCTCCGGCGCGGTTTGGACAAGCCGCCCTTCACCACCCGGGAACAGTTTTTCGAATACTTCCACGAAGCGGGCAGAAACATCGGCAATCGCGGAAGTCATAATCGTCTCTACGCGTGTATCCACATCCTTGACGATTTCCAGCAAATCCGCCCGGGTTTTTCGTAAGTCCGCTAATTGGTCTGCCAAGTATTGTTGGCGTTCCGCCAAAGCAGCATGTTCCTCCAAAGCTAGGGGATTAATTTTACCCAAGCGCGCCAGTTGCCGTTGTGCCTTCGCCAGCCGCTTCTCTTGCTCTTCACGCACATAAGGAACCTCACCCTCGGCGGTGGGAACCGGCATATGCGGGCCGTATTCCGCCACCAAAGTTTCCAGTGGCATACCCAGCTCCGACGCTGACTTTTCCCCCAGCTGCTCGTAGCGCAAACGCTGTTGAGATGCGGCTAGTTCCCGTTGATGGCTCGCATCATCAAGCTCCCGCCCGCGAGAATTGAGAGAATCGAGCCGGGAACGCAAGGCCGTGAGCGCGGCGTCCAGTTCCTCCCGTTCCTTTTCCGCCCGCTGGCGTTGCTGGTCGATATTGGCCACCAAGGCCGCAGCATGAGAAAGTGCTTGCCGCGCCCACAGTTCGACCTGCGCTGCCGATTTTTCCGCGGCCGCCCGCCGTTGCGCCGCGCGCGCTTCTCGCTCGATGCGTTCCTCCGCCGCCTGGGCACTCCGGTCCAAGGCATCGGCCCGGCCCATAATCGCCCGGTAACGTTCTTCCTTCGTACGTACCGCAAGACGCGCTTCCGTTTCCTGTTGCCGTGCCAGCCGTGCCGCCTGCGCCGCTGCTTGTTTTACGGTTTCCAGTTGTGCTAGCAACGCTTCCGGAGTTTGCGGAACTTGCGAGGGCGAAGAATGCGAAGTTCCGGGCGCCTGTGAGCTAGGGGTTCCGGATGCCTCCGCGCTAGCAGACGCAACCGCGCCCGCGCCGAAAACCGTAAGTTCGATACCGGGTGGAAGCTCAACGGCGTCGGCATTTTGTTGAGTGGCCACGCGGTTTTCTAGCTCGGATACCCGGTCGCTTTGTTTGGCAATGTCTTGCGCCAAAGCTTCCAAACGCGCCACGGCGCGGTTTTCTTCTGCCTGCGCGGCCGCCAGGGTTTGCCGCAAGGCTCCCAATTCCGCGGTTTTGGCGGCGACGAAAGAATCACGCGAAGCCAGTTGCTCACCCGTTTCGGTATGTATTGCCTGCCGGGAAGCGGTTTCTTCCCGTGCCCGCGCAAGCTCTTGCGTAGCGGTTTCCACCACAGTCTCGGTTTCGGTTACTTCCTGCCGGGCCTCTTCGTAGCGGGCCTGCCGAGCCAAAACCGCCGCCCCGCTCCCCTGTCCGCCCCGCACATGCGCCGCCTCCAAGATCTCGCCAGCCGCCGTGACCACGCGCGGAGCGCCAGCTTCCACAAGTTTTCGAGCCGTCACCAAATCCGCCGCGAGCGCCGTGCCGGCTAATTGTGCGCGCAAAGCCGCAGCGGCCGGACCCGAAAACTGCAAAGCGTCACGCGCCCGAATCGCGGCTTCGGTGTCAATTGTGCTGGCAGTTGCCGTAAATGCCGCTTCGAGGGCTTGATCCAGAACGTTTTCAGGAACGGATGTGTGGGCGCCAGCGGCGGCTGCCGTGGATGCGGCGGCGGATGCGGGGGTGCCAGCGGCGGCTGCCGTGGATGCGGCGGCGTCAGCGGGATCTTTTGCGGAGGCGTTTTCGGGAACATCTGCGGAACTGTTTTCGGGTGCTCCCGGCACGGCCGCAATAGTGATGTCTAGGTGGCCTGCTTTTTCGGCGTGAGCTTTCCGCAGCAGGTCTACGGCGTCGGCGAGAGTATTTACGACGACGCCGCTAGCCGCGCCACCCAACGCTGCTTCGGCTGCTGCCTCCCACCCGGGAAGCGCGGTCACAGATTCACGGGCGAGCCCACGAGCATGGGGCAAGGCCCAAGCCGTGGCATCTGCGGGTGCCAAAGACTGCGCGAGGGTTTCAGCTGTGGCGCGCGCGGAAGCTAACCGTTCGCGGGCCTGATTCAAAGTGGTACGGGCGCTGTCTTCTGCTGCTTTGGCACTGGCGAGGCGCTGCGCGGCGGCCTCGTGCGCTTGCTGGAGGGAATTGTCAGTTTCCGCGGAATTAGTTCCGGCGAGGGCCGCTTCTGCTTCCGCGACCGCTTTTTGGGCCGCGCGGGCACGCTGCGCGGCGGCTTCCTGTTCCGCAGTTACGCGCGTTTTTTCGCTGGTAAGTACTTCCAGGCGAGTGCGGGCCGTATTGAGCTGGCCGGCCAGGCGGGCCGCGTTTTCTCGTTGGTCGGCAATCTGCCGGTTGACAGCCGCGTAGGCGCTATCGGCTTCCCGTTCTTTACTTTCGGCTTCTTCACGCTGGCTAATCGCCGCATTGAGAACGTCTTGGGCGGCGGTTGCTTGGGCGCTCAGCTCTTCTTCTTCCGCACGAGCTTTGCGGGCACGCGCCCGTATATCTTCCGGGTTTTCGCCGCGCTCTGCGCTACCCGTAGCCGCGCGTAGGGAACGTTGCCGTTCTTGCGCTAGTTGCACTAAGGAACGCGATCTTTCTTCCAGGGAGCTCACCTGCTGCCACTGGCGCGTGAACTGAGCAACAGTTGGAGCGGCTTTTGCGACCGCGGCTTCGGCGGCGGCGACTTCTTCGCGCACCCGCGCGGTTTCTTGCTTGTTTTCTGCGCGTAATTCGCGTATTTCGGCCTCGCTCACCGTATCGGCTTGCATGCGCGCGGCCTGTTGGGCGGCGTCGTCAGCTAATAGGCGCGCACGGGCATCCCTTTCCGTGGCTTGAATAACTTGGGCGCGGCGCGCAGCTTCGGCTTGTTTGGCCAAAGGTCCGAGCTGGCGGCGCAGTTCCGCACTGAGATCTTCTACCCGGGTGAAAGACTCTTTCATGCCTTCGAGTTTGCGTAAGGCGCGTTCTTTGCGCCGCCGGTGTTTGAGTACCCCGGCTGCTTCTTCAATAATGCCGCGGCGTTCTTCCGGGGTGGCGGTGAGCACTTGGTCGAGCCGGCCTTGGCCGATAATGACGTGCATTTCCCGGCCCATACCGGTATCGGAAAGCAGTTCTTGGATGTCGAGGAGGCGGGCTGGGGAACCGTTGATTTCGTATTCGGAACCACCATTACGGAAAAGCCGCCGCGTGATTGTCACTTCCACGTAGTCAATCGGCAAAGCACCGTCTGAGTTATCGATAGTAAGTGACACTTCGGCGCGGCCGAGGGCAGGACGCTTTGCGGTGCCGGCAAAAATAACATCCGACATTTGCCCGCCGCGCAGGGATTTGGCTCCCTGTTCGCCCATAACCCAAGCGAGAGCATCGACGACGTTAGACTTTCCGGAACCATTGGGCCCAACTATTGCGTTGATTCCGGGTTCGAAACGCATCGTCGTCGAAGTAGCAAAGGATTTAAATCCACGCATGACCAACGACTTCAAATGCACGGCATCAAGGATAATCGATGCCGCCCGCGCAAGCCCGGACGCCACCCAATGGCGAGCCGCGGTACCGGCCGCCAGCACCAATTCCGCGGTTTGTGTTGGGCCCGGTTCTCGGACCTCGGGGCTAATTCCGCGGTTTGTGTGGGGCAGTTTTCGCGGAATTAGTAGTTACGGGTTTCGTGCGGAGCGGCCGCGCCGCTTCCCGAAACCAATTCCGCGGTTTGTGCCATGCTGCCGGCTGCGGCCTGCTGGCAACAAAAACTGGGTACGAGCATGGCGCCCGCACCCAGCCTGATTATTGATTTGTCTTTTCCGCGTTTATGCGAACCAGATGGAAATTTCCCTTTCCGCATTTTCCGGGGAATCCGACGCGTGAATAAGGTTACGCATATTTCCGTCTTCCCAGGACCGGCCGAAATCGCCGCGGATGGTGCCCGGCTGTGCTTCGAGCGGATCGGTGGCACCCACAATTTGCCGTACCGCCGCTACCACTCCATGCCCGGTCACAACGCCAATCACGACTGGCCCAGACGTCATGTAGCTTTCTACATCCGGGTAGAAAGGCTTATCCGTAATGTGGGAATAATGCTGTCCCAGCCGTTCCTTATCCAGGTTCGTCAGCTCGAGCTTTTCGAAAGCAAAGCCCTTCTTTTCAATCCGGCCCAAAATTTCACCCAAAAGCCCGCGCTCCAGGGCATCCGGTTTCACGATTATAAATACCCGTTCGGTCATGAGGCGATCCTCCCATGAATTTGCCGGCTGTGCACACAAGTCCGCTACGTGGGTATCTGCACCAATGTGTACTCTTCCGCCCGTTATGCCAGCCGCACACAAAGCGCGGAATTAGTTATTCGGCGCCGTCAGGGGCTTTTTTACCCATGAGCCGCCGGGCTTCGCCAACCAGTTCAATCGAACCGGTTACTACAACCACCGGCGTGATCATCGGCTCCGGGTTGTCTTCTTCAGCGAGGCCGGCCGCCGTATCGATGGCGTTCATCAGATTGCGTTCTACGCTCACGCGGTCTTCTCCGAAAACATCGCGCGCAATTTCTGCCAGATCGTCTGCGTCCATAGCCCGCGTGGTCGGCATATCGGTAACTACTACCGATTCGAAAATTGGTTCAAAGAAACCGAGCGTGCCTTCTACGTCTTTGTCTGCCATCATGGCGATCACGCCAACGCGCCGGCCCGGATAGTATTCCGCGAGCGCCCGGGCGGTAGCTTCTGCCCCGGCCGGGTTGTGCGCAGCATCTACCACAACCGTGGGAGAAGAGCGCACCACTTCCAAGCGGCCGGGTGAAGAAACTGCCATAAAAGCGTGTTCCACTACGTCCCCAGAAAGCGCGCCACCATCGCGGAAAGCTTCCACCGCTCCCAAAGCTAAAGCCGCATTTTCCGCCTGGAAATCTCCGCGCAAAGCCAGCGGAATATCTTCGTAAGTAGCGGCCGGGGTACGAATAGAAATCAGTTGCCCGCCAACTGCGGTTTCCCGGTTCAGTACTTCCAGATCGCGGCCATAAACTTCCAAACGACCGTGCTGCGCACGAGTTTTATCCGCAATAATATCGAGCACCGAAGGGGTTTGCGTCGCACTAATAACCGCCGCTCCCGGTTTAATAATCCCAACCTTCTCATGTGCAATTTCTTCCACCGAAGCTCCCAACCACCGTTGGTGGTCCAAAGCAATCGGCGTCAATACTGCTACCGAAGAATCGATAACATTCGTGGCGTCCCATTCCCCGCCCATGCCGACCTCTACTACGGCCACGTCCACGGGCGCATACGCAAATGCCTGGTATGCCATTACCACGAACACCTCGAAGAAGCTCATCCGCGGCCCGCCTGCCTCCACACTCTGTTTATCCACGAGCTCCACGAAAGGCGCCACATCTTCCCACGCCTGAATGAAATCTTCCCGCGAAATTGCGGCGCCATTAATTGAAATCCGCTCCCGTACGTTCTCCAAATGTGGGGAAGTAAAACGCCCAGTATGCAGACCCATTTCGCGTAGTAGTGCTTCAATCATCCGTGCCGTGGAGGTTTTCCCGTTCGTACCGGTGACGTGCACGCTCCGGTACGAGTTTTGAGGATTACCCATCATATCCAAGCAGTCCCGCACGCGTTGCAAACTCGGTTGCACCTTATGTTCCGGCGCGCGCGTAAGAATCTGCTGATAGATTGCGTCCACCTCGGCATCCAAAGCTGCGGTTGCCGCAAGGTCCGCGAGCGGTCCCGTTTCAGGTTCGGGTTGTGCCTTCACGTCTTCGACGACGCTCGGATCCGGCCCGGCGATTAATTCCGATCCCAAGAGGATCTGCAAAGCTTCACTCAGCTCCGCTTCCTCTGCGTTTTCCGCCTCTCCGGCAGCTGCACGTTCTTGCTCCGCGTCATCAAGGGCATTGAATTCTATGATCTTACGAATTTCGGCATTTTCTATCGCGGCTTTTTCCGGGTTCGCGCTACTTTCCCGGTTCACGCTGCTTCCCGGGTTCACACTATTCCCCGAGTTCACACTGTTCCCCGGGTTCACACCGCTTCCCGGGTTCGCACTGTTCACCGGGTTCGCAGCGCTTCCTGGGTTCGCGCCACTCACGCCAAAAGACGAACCATCGTTCTTCTTCATCCAATCCTCCTGTGCAGACACCGCCCAAGGCTACCCCGAAATCACTTCACCTCGAAGTGTTAGCTCATCACTGTGCTGGCGAAGTGTTAGCTCATCACTGTGCCCGAAGTGTTAGCTCATCACTGTGCTGGGCAGGGCAGGCAATTTCGCGCTAGAGGTTTCAGCTATGTGCCGCCGGTTTCCGCTGTGCCGCTTGCCTGCTACTCTCCGCTAGCACCTATGCGCCGCCGGCCATACTATGCGCCGCCAGCCTGACCCATCGCACCGGCCCGACCTGTCCCACCGGCCCGACCCGTCCCGCTGGCCGGGCTTAGGTGCGCTGCCGGTTTCCGTTTTGCGTTCTTTTTGCGACGCGGCGCCGCATAGAAATAGAAAACGCAACAGCATACAAACGCAAGCAACCACCATACGATCCACCATGGAAAGTGCGGTAGATCGCTCGGAGCACCGGCCACGGCGTCGCTCGGGGTGGGAAGCACCCGTTCCCCGGTAACCACAATTCTTTGCGTATTAATACCTAACGGAGTGCACGTGATGAGCGTCGCCAGATCGCGATTTGGATCAGCCCTAATGCTCTCTACATCTTCTGGTTCCACAACTTGAATATCCACCACGCGGTAGACCAGCACTTCATCAAAAACTTCGATCGAAAACTCGTCACCTTTTTCCACGCGGTCCAAGTGCGTGAACATAGCCTGTTCTGCCAGTCCGCGATGTGCCGTGATCACCGTGCGGGTACCTTCCCCGCCCACCGGCAACGCGGTACCTTGCAGGTGGCCGGCACCGCGGAGCAGGGTCGCATCCGAAGTTCCGTGGTAAATAGGTAGGTCGACGTCGGCCGCGGGTACCTTGATCCGCCCCATCAAACCGTCGCTTTGTACTTTTAGTTGTTCCTCATAGGGAAGTACGCCATATTCTTCCGGAGTTTTAATACTGGCCTGCGTCTCGTTCAGGGTCGGTACGTGACCGGCAATATCGACCATTCCCCCGCCCCGCAAAGCTTGGTTATATTCTTCGGCGCGCGCAATCTGCTCATTTGCGGGTGGGTCAGCCGCGATCGCCAAGGCGTTATAGGCATCAACCAGCTTGGCCTGGCGATACTGATTCACCCACTGTGCAGCCTGTGGATAAAGGAAAACAGTAACACCGACGAGCGCTAGGATCGCGGCAACTGCAGGCAGAAGATAAGCACCAAGACGAGTGCGAGATTTATGAGCCGGCGCTACGGCAGCCACTTTCGAAGCTTTTTCCTGTGCAGGTAGCGCCGACTGTGCAGGCACCCCCGATGCTACTGGCGTATTGGCCTCGGGACCTGGGTGAGTAAAGCTTTTCGTACCGCCGGCACCCGGCCGCGGTGTGGGTTCGGGCGCTGTTTCAGGAATTTTTGCGGGCGGATTATCTGACATCCTGGACGCACCTTCTTTCTCGGGTTTTTGGTCTTCTTTCGCGGGTTTTGAAGCGAAGTGGTCATGGAACGCGAAATGTGACAGGTGGAATCAAGTGAAATGCGGAAAGCGAGATGTGGCAAGTGAAATGCGGAAAGCGAGAACCAAATGGAAAATGGAAGCCGGCAAATATTCCCCCGCACCTACCCCGCAGGAAAAACCCAAGCGGAGAAAGATGCGGGGGAATAAATGGCGACCTAGCTAACTAGGGTTTACTCTTGTTCGGCCTTGCGGCGGCGTACCGAAGCCACGCCGGCCCAAACACCCAGGCCGATAAGCACCACACCCACGACGGCGAGGATCAGCGCGCCCTGTGCACCGGTCAGCGGCAAGCCGGGAAGCTTGCTACCAGCATCACCAGCGGTGAGGTTGGTGATCGTCTGTACGTTGGTATTCGCATCCGCCACGACATTGACAAGCTGCCCATCAGCCCACTTTTTATCAATTTCGTAGCCAACCGGAGCCTTGATTTCTTTCACCCAGTACTTGCCTACCGCAAGATTTTGGGTTGCTACCCCACCTTCAGCGGTAGTTATCTCTACGGGATCAAATTTCTCATCCGGTCCCGATCCGTCCTTCACAGCCGGCTGGATAGAGAAGGTGGCACCATCGAGGGTCAGGTTTTGACCATTGACCTTCTTGATGGTCAGAGTCGAAAAGTCAACCGTAGTCGGTTCTTCAGTACCAGGCTTACCTGGGTTGGACGACTTATACGTCTCATTGTTGATCACGGTCTGCGACTGGTTGGTCAGTGGCCCGTTCAAGGAATCGGCAACAGTAGCACGAATAGTCACATTCACGGTATATCCGGACTTCAGTTGGTCCAAAACATTCGCAAAGTCAACCGTAACCGTGTTGGTCGAGGCCTCAATTGAAATCTGCGGCGTAACGTCTACCTTTTGGTTATCGGTTCCCAATACCTCTACCGTGACCTTATCTTCAGTAACGGCATTAACGCCTTCCGGAAGGTCGTCGATTACCTTGAAGGTGGATAGTTTCTCAGTAGTACCGAGAGCCGGCACCTTCTGGGTGATCTGCCATGCAACCTCATCCCCCGGGAAATGCACCTTGTCTTGGTCGAGAACCTTCTTGACTGGCAGGTCATCGGGATTGAGCACGGTATTCTTCGGATACACATGGACGTCATAAAGCCAGCCGTTTTGAGCCGCCTTATTCGGGGACGGGATCGTCACCAAGAACGGAGCACTCTTCGCGGTCACATTCTTCGGAGCCGACTTTTCCGTTACCAGGTAAACACCGATTGGCAACTCGGCCTTAGTAGCCTTTCCTTCTTTGTCCGTCGCCGGGAAATCAACTGCTTCCTCGGTCGTGAATTCCATCTCTACCAGAGACTCCGGAGTCTTCGGGCTAGCTGGTCCTTTGCCCGTGATCTTTCCGTTAGCGTCGACCGTCAACGACTGGGCCGAAGTCCAGCCGACATTGGTCGAAAGGTCGATGTTTTTTACTTTCGCATAAGTAAAGGTGACGTCGCTAATCGGCTCCGTCGTGGGCTTTTCGCCGTCCTTTAGCTCCGTACCATCGCCCGCCTTACCCAGATCCGGGTTAGCGAACTTGTGGATCGTGATCGAACCCTTGGCGTCCGGGTTGATATTGCCCGATTCTGCGTGAGCGGCCGGAGCGAGCGCCGCCATTCCGGCAATCCCGCCCGCGAAAGAGACGGTGAGCACGCCCGCAGCGAGCGCCGCCATCCGCGCGCGGAAGCTTTTCGTTTTCCTCGACATATTCATTCCTTACGAATAGTTTTCGTTTCCGGTTATTACGATTCCTCAGAGTGTTCCTCCGACGACGCCGTAGCCCCGCCCGCGTGGAATCTCTGCCTTATTAGATGCAGTAGTCTCACGGCGAAGGCCGTAGCCCTGCTCGCGTGGAATCCTCTGCCTCAATATTTCCTTCCGATTAGTGCCCAATCCTCGTACTTACTGAGCTCCCGCCTGCCGGCGTCGCAACGCCACCAGTCCGGCTATCCCAGCCAGCGCCACAATTGCCACGCCGCCCAGGATGAAGAGCGATGCAGCCGTCCCGCCGGTAATCGGCAAGCCCGGTAAGCCGCTCGCCGAAACCCGCTCATTGACCACATCACCCAAGTTCTTGCCCGCATCCACATCAGCGTCCGTAATCTCAAACGTGATCGGATCCTTGAGCTTTGCAAAACCACCCGGAGCCTGCGTTTCCGTCAGCGTGTAAGTGCCCAATGGCAACCCGCTCACCCGGAAGCCGCCCTCCGTGGCATCCACATCCGGGCCGTCCGCAGCCTCTTCCGCGCTCGTTGCATCGGTGATAATCAAATCCACCTCATCCGTTGCACCTGCCGGCCCCGGCCCGCCCTGCAACGAAAACTCGGCCCCGCCCAGCGGCCGCTGCTGCGCATCCGTCTTCCGGAAAATCAGATCCGCAGCGGCCAGCGCAGACACCGGGTTCTTTACCTCAGCAACTGGCACGGCGTCCCCAGATACCTGCGCATTTGCCGCCACTACCGGGCCAGGCTGTTGCGTTTCATCCCAGCGGTACTTTGATGATCCGGCCATTGGATGCGCGGCCGAGTTGTCCGGCGTCGTACTCTGCACCCCAGTTTGGGTAACCGTGCAGGTAGAACCCACCGGAATGCGGTCCTTCCTCGGATCGGAAGTCCACGTTTCTCCCGCGGCAACCGGACCCCAAGTACCCGTGATTGGCTGCTGACCAGCCGGATCGAATTCGGGTGGCACACAACTGTATTCGCCATTAAATTGCAGGCCCGGATCCGGCGTGAACCCGCCCGCTTGTTCCGGCGGCAAACCAGAACTATCAATACTTGGTTTGACGCTGATCTGCCCCAGCGGCTGGTTGGTTACCGTACAGTTGAGCACGGTTCCCGGATCGGCCCCGCTAAGTGTGAACCCGTTCGGCGCCGGCTGCGTAGAAACCTGCGGATCTGACCAAGCATAAGTATCTCGGTGATGCCCGGGTTGCCACCGCTCATTAGCGGGCTGAGTGGGCGCCGTACATGATGCCCCAGACCCATCGTCGTAGAACCGGAAACCCGGTTTTTGTGTTTCCGTAAAAGTAATCGGATCGGCAGGTACAAAACCCGTGATCGTACTACCGAGTTCTATCGGGTTCTTCGGATTTCCTGGCTTGAACTGCAAAGGCCAAGTAATAGTGCCATCCGCGTTCGTAGCCTGCGGCGCGGAGGCAATATTGCCCGCTTCTGGATCGCCGGCAGGAAGGCTCGGACCGTTCTGGGTTGGAGTGAACTGCCAATCCGCGAGCGTGCCCGGCGGTGCCTGCACGGGTTTTCCGTTTTGATCAACAATGGCCTTCTGTACGGTCACGCCCGGAACTACCAGGGTAACGGCATGGTCTTCCACCTCGCCGTCGCGGGTCATCCCGTTGTAGCGCAAAGGCTGGGCGTCGGTCGAAATAATCATGCGTAAAGCACTGGGATACATCCCGGGCGGCCGTGAAGTATCGACCATATCTCCAGTAACGTACCAATCCAGGTCCGCTTCGCCACCATTACAGGTTGTGGTCGTTTTTTCTTTCTCTTCGAAAGTTCCGTTGCCGTTCCAATCCAGCCAGGCAGCTACATTTGCGTCCTCGCCGGTACAAGTAACCGCTTTCCGGTAGGCCGTATCGGGGCGCGCGTAGACGAGCAAGGGTTCAGTAATCCCATCCTCATCGTCAACAGCACCGGTAGAAGAAATATCGTCATCTCCGCGCGTGGTGTACCAAGAGCCGCGCGCGTGTGCATAATCGGCGGTATCGATATCGACGTTATCCCCAAAACGCGGTTCTGCAACCGGAGCGAGGCGCGCTTTCTCAAGCTCAAGCGCATCGTGGACTTCGCCCCACGGAATCTCCCCGCCCGTAATATCGGGTTGGTTGAGCGCCGCCGCATTCGAGTAGCTTTGCGGCGCGTCCCCCATATCTAGCCCAAGTACGACGCCGATAGCGATGTCATTTCCCCCGTTGTTCTGGAACATGACCTCCGCGCCATATGCGTTATCGGCATACAGCGTAGTAAAGGGACCATAAAAGTCTGATTCGGGCCGGTTGTGCCCGGTTTCATCGCGATAGTCGAAAGTGTTGCGCGGATTAATGGAGTTGCCGGCATTGTAGTTGGAACGATTCCGCTGGACCCAGCAGTTTTCATTCGGAGAGCTGAGCATAACGGCGTCGTCTGTGCGAAGGCTGTTAGAGAATTCTGGCGTTACATTCGGAATTGGCGGGGTTGCGGGTTTCTTCGTAATAATATTTTGTTCGCTGTAGTAGAAGCGCCGATTTCGTTTTGCATTCGGGTGGAGACCGCCGTTATTGTCCACCGGCGAACTGAGTGCCCCGCTGTACATATCGAAAACATCGCTGTAAAGATTGCCGCGATGTACGTACTGGCGATTCGACGCCGAACACATATTGCTGCTCTCAAGCAGGCGCCACGAGAGATCTTTACCCGGTTGTACCGCCGGAACGATGCCTATGGCTTCAACATTGTCGATGGTTTCCGCATTGGCGAAAACCATTCCTTTGATCGGCACTTCCACCGGTGCCATTCCGGGACGTTCCATCCGCGTGGAGCAAGAAATATCGAAGCGCCGATAGCCGGCATTCCCGCCGATACCAGCCGCTAAACCGCGGTTGTCAACAATGCCGTTATCGGTTACTCGCTCTTTGCCGTAGAAATGGTCGAAAGCATCGCCTTGGTAGCCGCGATCATTAGGCCTTGGGACACCGTTGTAATTCCAACCGGGACGATACGCTTCGATGCTGTTCGACCGCCACGTAGCTCGATCCGCATAACCGCCATTCACAACGCAGGTGGTGACAAGGACGCCGTCGCCAATTTGGGTGCGGCTTTCTTGCTTAAGCGGGAACGCCGAAGCGGGAATTGTAGTGCCGCCCTCGTTTTTAATTCCGTCTACCGCGGAGTCCCAATCGACCCAGTCAATCATGCCGCGGTACGGGCTTTGGCCACTTTCCGCGAATTCGGCGTGTGCCTGGGGCATGGCCGGGGTAACGAAAAAGTTGGCCATGCTTAGCAATATGGAAAGGCAGGCGGTGAGTGCGAGGCCTTTACGCCGGCGAGCTTTCCTGCTCGCGTGCCGGCTAGCAGCCTGAGTAGAGGATTCGCCCGCGTGCCAGCTTGCGACCCGGCCAAAGAAAACGGCCGGCTGGTGCGGGCTTACCGCGAAGGCATGGCGTGCTCGGCATCGTGCACTTCGGCAAGATGCATTGCGGTGCCCGCGCGATATTTGACCATGGTTCATCAGATTCTCCCGGGTGAGGCGAGATTCTGCCTCAACCGGTCGGCCAAGACAGTTTTGCGCTTCAGCAACCACCGTCCGTATGCGGACCGCTTCCCGCGGTTCGGGTTCCCGTTCCCGCGGTTCGGGTTCCCGTTCCCGCGGTTCTGGCGGATTTCGTGGACTCGGATCTACCGAACCGCTCGGATCTACCGAACTGACTGCGCCGCCGGGCGTGACTCCGGCACCGCACAGTTTTCGCGTTTTCCTCGCAGGGCCGCAAGCCAAGGATTTTTTATTTAGCACCCAACCGGCCGCGCCCTATGCTGTGCCCTACCCTGTAAACCGCAGGAAACCACAGGAAAACAGGTGATCGCTGTAAACGGCTTTCATACTAACACCGTTCTCTAGCGCCAAAACTAGGCCTTGACCTGCAGATTCGTAAAATATTTTTCACACAATTAATGGACGCACAGACGCGTGTGTTTGAACACTTGATTAATGGCGAGAGTTTTTCGGGCGTTTGTTTTGCGCTGCCCAAAAATCCTGCCGCGACTTGGTAAACAACTCTCGCACTCACCAATTCCGCGATTTGCGTTCCCCTACCGACTGACCGATTCCGCGGAATTAGTAGCACCCACTATTTACAAATTCCGCGTTTTATGTTGCGCCCACCGATTGTCCAATTTCGCGGAATTAGTTCCACTGTCCAATTTCGCGGAATTAGTCCACCGGGAAGATTATTGCGGCGGGGCCTACTAGTGCCGGTTGGGGAAATCCAGGAGGTCACTAGGACCGAAGGCTTGCGGGAGGATTTCTTTCAGGGGCGCGATACCACCGGGCAGTTTTAGGAGCATTTCCGGCCCGCCATGTTCGTGTAGCAATTGCCGGCACCGCCCGCAGGGCACCGTTGCCCGCTCCCTTCCGTCTACGCAGGTAAAAGCTACTAGCCTGCCGCCGCCGGCCCGCACGAGGCTGGAAACCAGCCCGCATTCTGCACATAGCCCGCACGGATAGGAAGCATTCTCCACGTTCGCGCCGGTATAAATCCGCCCGTCAGTAGCCAAGGCGGCCGCGCCCACCGGAAAACCTGAATATGGACAATAAGCAGTTCGCATTGCCTCCACTGCTTCCGCATGGAGCTTTTCCCAAACTTCCGCACCCACCTCGGGCGAATTTACTGCCGGTACCATTGTTTACCTCCATCAACCTTAGTTTTGCCGAAACGGCATTCTCCGTTATGCCGGCCCGGGCGCCTGTGCCTGCGGCGTCGGCATCGTCTATTTACCAAACCGCCCGGGGCAACAATGCAACCACTGCTACCCCGGGCCGTTTTCCCGGTACGCCCAGCAACCAGCAACTTGCGCGCCTGTGCTGCACGTACCAACTACCACAACCGTTACTTGAAGTACGGCACGTTCTCCGAAGCTGGCGGCCGCGACCTGCCCACGAACCCTGCCACAGCGAAGATCGTCACCAGGTAAGGAATCATGGAAATCAGAGACGAAGGCGCCTGCAGCTCGAGCGTCGGCAAGAGAATCGAAATCGCATTGGCAAGACCAAACATGAGCGCAGCTGCGGCCGCACCCACCGGATGCCATTTACCCAAAATCATGGCGGCCAAGGCAATATATCCGTTTCCGGCAGACATATTCTGCGTAAAGGAATGCCCAACCGAAGCCCCGATCGTGAAGTACGCACCCCCGAAACCGGCAATTGCGCCGGAAAGTAGCACGCCCTTCCACCGCGTTTTCCGTACGTCAATACCAACCGTGTCTGCCGCGTGCGGGTGCTCTCCCACCGCCCGCAAACGCAGACCCCAACGCGAACGGAACAGGTAGATCGTCAACAGAATAACCACCGCATACATGATGTAAACGAGTGGGGTCTGGTTGAAGAGCACCGGTCCGATGATCGGAATATCGCTCACTATAGGAATCTTCAGATTCTGCATATTAACGGCAGCTGAATTTAGTTCCTGGGGCCGTTCCGAAAGCGTGGTGGAGAAGAAGAACGTGGTCAACCCCAACACCAAGGCATTGAGCACCACGCCGATAATAATCTGATCAATATTGTACTGAATGGCGAAGAAGGCGAGCAGTACGCCCACCAGCATCCCGCCTAGGCCCGCGGCCAGTAAACCGATCCACGGGCTATTGGTCAAAGTTGCTACGACGACGCCGCAGAAGGCTCCGATTAGCAACTGGCCTTCAATCGCAATATTGACCACGCCTACGCGTTCCGCAACGACGCCCGAAAGCGAGCCGAAAATTAGCGGCGTAGACAAAGCGAGGGCAGAGGCAAGCAGGGCCGTAATCGTAATCGTGCCTACCGATCCACCTCCGTACCAGGTGAGGAAGCCGAGCACTACGCTCAGCCCCACCACCACCGCGGGCAAAGCTCCAGAGGGGCGATGCTTAAGCGTGCGATAAATAGAGTAGGCACACATTGCCGCACTCAGAAGCGTAAGCACCAGGCAGACCGTGGCCGAATTCAAAGAAAAATCCGGAATCTGGATACGGTCATTATCTGAGGCCGCCAAACGGTACGTGGCTACGCCTTCTGCGCGGAGTGTAAAGTACAGCAAAAGCAGAGTCGCAATGCCGTAAGTAATTGGAAGCTTCCAGCCCCGGCGTTTCACTACTTCGTGGCCGACCGGGCTAATCTCAGGCGCTTGCGTCATGGTACTTGTACTCATTTCCTATGCCCCCTTCTGTGACGTGCCCGAAGCTGACTGGGAGTCGGCGTGCTTCGCGGTTTCAGCTTCGCCGGGCTCGGCTTTGCCCGCGGCCATATCAATGTGCTTAGCGGTGGCCGCGGGCTTGCTTGTACCCGCGGGCTTGCTTGTACCCGCGGGCTTGCTTGTACCCGCAGGATTGCTTGTACCCGCAGGCTTGCTTGTACCCGCGGGCTGCACGGTTGCTAGCGCCTTCTTTTCTCCCTGCCCGGCGACCAGCTGCCGCAAGGTCAGGTGGTCCGGTTCGGGAAGGCGGAAGATCCAGCGGATCAGTGCCGGAGCTGCGAGGAGCAAAACGATAACCGACTGGATCACCAACACGAAGTCAATCGGCACCCCCGTTTCAATCTGCATAAGCCGCCCGCCAGCTTTGAAAGCACCAAACAATAGCCCGGCGAAGAAAGTACCGAGCGGCCGGGAACGGCCCAAAAGTGCCACGGTAATAGCATCAATACCAATAGACCCGGGAACCCCGCCATCCAGGTATCCAATATTTGATTGGACTTGGATCGCACCGGCCGTCCCGCACAGGGCACCAGAAAGAGTCAGTGTTAAGGCCGTGACCTTACTAATGGAAATCCCCGCTGAGGCGGCGGCCGTCGGGTTACCACCTATCGCACGCAGTTCGAATCCCCAAGTAGACCGTTCCAAATACCACCACACAAAAACAGCGGCTAGCACGGCCACGAGCATCGCTATATCAACATTGAACGGCGGCCCAATAATAATTGGGAACCGTGCCGAATCGGCCAGAAGCGGGCTGCGGGGCTGGTTATTACCAACCTGCCAATACGGCTTCGTGAGAATAAAGGCCAAGAAGAGAGCAGCAACCGAATTGAGCATGATCGTCATAATCACTTCGGATGCCCCGGTTTTAGCTTTCAAGATACCGGGAATAAACCCGTATGCTGCCCCGCCAAGTATGCCCGCAATCAAGGCCACCAAAACGTGCATGCCACTTGGCAGATCTACGGCGAAACCGACCCAGGCAGCAGCAATCGCCCCGAAGATCAGCTGACCTTGACCACCGATATTGAAAAGCCCGGCCCGGAAGCCCAGTGCCAAACCCAGGCCCGCCAAAATAAGCGGAACCGCGGAACTAATTGTGGTTGCCAAAGGCTGGAACATACGGGCCACCGAAACCGCTTGCGGATTGAAAATCGCGCCGCGGAACATCGCCCCGTATGCTTCCAGCGGGTTAGAACCTGAAATCGCAATCAGTACCGCACCGATAAGGAGGGCGATTACGAAAGCCAGGATGAATACCAGTACTCCGGAGCGGCTAATAACGTGGAATATTGCCCGCAAGCGCGACACTCCGCCGGTGGCTCTAGGCGCCGCTGCCGGCGCTGTACCGGCAACTTTAGGCGCCGCTGCCGGCGCTGTACCGGCAACTTTAGGCGCCGTTGCCGGCGTCGCCCCGGCGCTTCCGGGCGCGGCTGCCGGCGTCGTCCCGGCGGCCGCTCCTGACGCTACTTCCGTGGCCGGGGTTGGTACTTTCGCGGATGGTGTGTCCCTCATTCGCTTTCCCCTTCCTGTTCCTTAGAAAAACCAGCCATCATTAGACCCAGCTCCTGGCGCGGAGTATCCGGGGGCACGATGCCGATAACCCGCCCCCGGTAAAACACGGCGATCCGGTCTGCCAGCGAATAGATTTCGTCTAATTCCGAGGAAATAAGGACCACGGGCACGCCCGCATCCCGCGCCGAAACGATACGCCTGTGAATAAATTCCACGGAGCCTACGTCTACCCCGCGCGTGGGCTGATTGGCAACTAAAAGTTCCAAATCCTGTGATAGTTCGCGGGCTACCACAACTTTTTGTTGGTTCCCGCCCGAAAGCGTGGAGATGGGGTCGTTGACCGAAGACAGCCGCACATCATACTGTTCGGCAAGTTGCTTGGCGTGTTCGATAACGACGTCGCGCCTTAGCACCGGCCCCCGTGAATAGGGAGCTACCCGGTACTTACTGAGCACCATGTTCTCTGCCACCGAGAAACTGCCGATCATGCCATCCGCGAGGCGATCTTCGGGAATATAGCCGAGCCCGGAATCCAGGCGCCGGCGCACCGATTCCCCGCCCACATTGCGCCCGTCCACGCTCACGGTGCCTTCGTCCGGTTTGCGAGAACCGAGCAGAACTTCTGCTAATTCTGTTTGGCCATTGCCTTGCACGCCGGCAATACCGAGGATTTCCCCGGGCCGCACGTTGAAGCTCACGTGATCGAGCGCTACCGAACCGTCATCCGCAAGGAGCGACACATCGGAAACCTCCAGGCCGCCTTCTTTCGGTTCGGCCGGCTTCTTGTCAATGTTGAGAATTACCGGGCGGCCTACCATCATGGTGGCAAGTTCTGCCTGCGTGGAAGTTGGCGAGGCTTCCCCCACCACTTTCCCACGGCGGATAACCGTGATCTTATCGGCCACTTCCTGCACTTCTCGCAGCTTGTGAGTAATGAAAATAATCGACGTTCCACCGGCTGCGAGCTGACGCATAATCTCCATCAACTCGTCGGTTTCTTTCGGCGTTAACACCGCAGTGGGTTCGTCAAGCACCAAAATTTCCGCTTTCCGGGACAGTGCTTTGAGAATTTCCACGCGCTGTTGCACCCCCACCGGCAGATCTTCGATCTTGGCATTGGGGTCGATATCGTAGCCAAATTTTGCGGACAGCTCGCGCACCTGCCGCGCGGCCTGCTTGAAGCTAATCAAACCGGCTTTTCCCATCGGCTCATAGCCGAGGGCCACAGATTCCGCGACAGTAAAAACCGGGACCAGCATGAAATGCTGGTGCACCATGCCAATCCCGGCCGCTACCGCGTCGCCCGCGGAACTGAAATTCTGTTCTTCCCCATCGAGCAGAATCTGCCCTGCATCCGGCTTATATAAGCCATAAAGGACATTCATTAGCGTGGATTTCCCGGCGCCATTTTCACCTAGGAGGGCATGGATCTGGCCTGGCTCCACCGTCAAATCAATATGGTCATTGGCAATAAGCGAGCCGAATTTTTTCGTAATGCCCCGTAGTTCTAGCTTCACGAATGCTCACCTTTCTTCTGTTTCATGTCACGCAATGCCGGAGCCGTAGACCGGGAGGACTCCCGGTGAGAAGCCCCGGTGAGGGTTCCAGTGGGACCCTGATGCAGCTTCCCGATGAGGGTTCCCAGTGGGACCCTAATGCGGCTTCCCGACGAGGGTTCCCAGTGGGACCCTAATGCAGCTTCCCGACGAGGGTTCCCAGTGGGACCCTAATGCAGCTTCCCGACGAGGGTTCCCAGTGGGACCCTAATGCAGCTTCCCGGTGAGGGGCCCCGGTGAGAACCTGTTAAGGGTTCCAGGTGGGGCCCGATGCGGGTCCGGGCGCGTTTTTGGCACGAACCGACTTGGACGCGGTTTCAAACGCGCGCTGCGGTTTCCCGACGACGCCGTAGGGCCGGGCCGAAGCGCATCCCAGTACCGGCATACCCACCGGCCCGGCCCACTCCCCTAGTCGAGGCCGCGTGTAGCCCCGGCTACGGCGTCGTTACTTTACTTCGTAAGCGGAAGGCGAGGTGACCTTGATCTTTCCGTCCGAAATATCCTTCGTGAGCTGGGTAAGCTCATCTTGCAGACCAGCTGGAAGTTCGCGGCCGTAGAAATCAGCTATACCCACGCCCTTATTGGCCAAAGTGCCCACGTATGGCGCCTTATCAAGCTTGCCGCCCATGCCGTCTTCCACGGTCTTGTGGACCGAACTACCGATTTCCTTCATGACGGAAGTAAGGACGATATCGCCGTACTCGGTGGAAGTGTGCCAATCCGAATCCACACCCACGATGAGCGTGTTACCGGCTGACCGTGCCGCAGCTGCCGCACCCAGGCCCACCGGGCCAGCTACCGGCATGATGATGTCCGCGCCCTGGTTCATGAGCTGTTGGGCGAACTGGGTACCCTTGGCTTGATCGGAGAAATCGTTGGTAAACAGACCTTCCTGCTTCTCCTTATCCCAGCCAATCACCTTAACGTTCGTGCCCTTATCCTGGTTGTACTTGGCTACGCCATCCACGAACCCATCCATAAAGATGGTGACGGTAGGAAGTTTTGCGCCACCGAAAGTACCCAAGGTTCCGGTCTTTGTGTATGCGGCCGCCGCATACCCGGCCAAGTAGGCAGCTTCCTGGGTGTTGAAAACGAGGGAACGCGCGTTATCCCCGGTTTTCGTGAGCATATCGTCAACGATGCCGTAGTGGATATCTGGGTTCTGATTGGCAGCGTTAGTAATCGCGTCGTTCAGGGAGTAGCCCACCCCAATTATTAGGTTGCAGCCACCGTTCGTCATCTGTTCCACGTTTGGCGCATAGTCAGAGGAATCCTTTGATTCCGAAGTCTTTATGGAGATTCCGAAATCTTTTTCTGCCTGTTTGAGGCCTTCGTAGGCAGATTGGTTGAAGGACTTATCGTCCCATCCGCCTTCATCGGAAACTAGACACGCGGTGTAATCGCTCTTTGCCGTTTCACCACTTGCGCTGGCGTCACCACTGCCTTTGGCGCCGCCCCCACCACAAGCGGTTAGCACCATTGCTGCCACGGAAAGCAGTGCCGCTATTTTGCTCTTTTTCATTCGGGTACTCCTTCGTACGTAATATCGTGTCCGTTTGTCCCGTTGCCGCTACTGCGACACATACAAAGGTACAGCGATTATTCCTTTCATAGCGAAAATCCGCAGGCATTGGCAACGTCTCTTTTAAGAACGTCCAAGCGTTTTGCGGCTTCCTCGCGCGGTATTTCCTGTGATGGGGCAAATACCACTTCTAAATAGCACTTGAGCTTCGGCTCTGTGCCAGAGGGGCGAACAACTACTCTGTCATTCGCCTCGGTAAGCATGAGGATCCCATCGGTAGGTGGAACCTCTCCATACCCTTCCGCTAGATCCGCAAAAACAGTGACCGGTGAGCCAACCAACTGCCGCGGCGGATTAGCACGAAGCTGCTGCATACCCTTGCTAATCAAGGACAAATCAGCAACCCGGAAGGTCAAAGGCGCGGTGGCATACAACCCATACTCACGCGCAATCTCATCCAAATAGGCCTGCACGCTACTACCCTGGGCTTTCAAATCCGCCGCAATGCGGGCAAGCAGCGCACACGCACTCACACCATCTTTATCGGCAACTGCCCCCGGATTTACGCAAAAACCAATCGCCTCCTCGTAGCCAAAAAGCAAATCGGGCACTCGGGCAATCCATTTGAAACCAGTAAGCGTCACCGCATAATCCAAACCGTGCTTACGCGCGATCTCAGCCAATAACCGGCTCGAGACAATCGAGTTCGCCAACACTCGCCGCGAGCTCACCAATTCCGCGGTTTGTGCCCGCAGGGCTGTACCCGGCCCAGCCATCTGTTTACCCGGACCAGCCACCTGTTCCACCAATTCCGCGGTTTGTGCGGGGGCGGCCGGAGTGGTTTTGCTGGCAATCCAGTTACCCAACAGGGCGCCAATCTCATCACCAGACAACTGCCGCCACTGGCCCGCACTGCCCCAGGGCACTGCGGCAGAACACCGATCCGCATCCGGGTCCAAAGCCAGCACAATATCTGCAGACTCTTCTCGGGCCAGGGCAATAGCCAAATCCAGTGCCCCTTGCTCCTCCGGATTCGGGAAAGCCACCGTCGGGAAATCCGGATCCGGCTCAACCTGCTCCGGCACTACATGCACATGCGCAAATCCGGACGCTCGCAAAACCTCCAGTGCTACCCGGGCTCCAACCCCGTGCATCGGTGTCAACACGATCCGCAAATCCGCACCCGGTACATCCGCACCGGTGCTATTTTCAGCCGCGTTCGTTGTTTGCGCGCCGGCAACGTGCGGGCCATCCGCGCCGGAGCCGGCCGCACTCACATCAGCACTCCCCGAATCAGCACAGCTCGCGCCGGCCGTCCCGGGGCTAGCCGTGCCCGCGCTAACCATGGCACGTACTAATTCCGCGGTTTCGGCAACATAGTCGGCCACCACATCAACGGCGCTCACCCGTTCCCGATCCTGCGCAACCTCATCGGCCGGCGGAGCCGCCGCAATCAAATCCGCAATCTCGGTATCAACCGGAGGCACAATCTGCACACCCGCACCCGGACCGCCAGCTACTCGCCCGCCCAAATAGACCTTGTAACCGTTATCCTGAGCCGGATTATGCGAAGCAGTCACCATCACGCCCGCATCGGCTCCCAGCTTTTTGACCGCGTAAGCCGTAACCGGCGTCGGCAACCGCTCCGGCAAAGCCAAAGCTCGCCCACCAGCCGCCGAAATTACCTGCACCGCTGCCCGTGCAAAATCAGCTGAGCCATGCCGCGCATCACAACCCACCACTACAATGGGCTCCCGCACCCGCTCTTTCAGCCATGCCATCAAACCCGCCGTTGCCCTAATAACCACGGCACGATTCATCCGCGACTCGCCAAAGCCCATACGGCCCCGCAAACCAGCCGTACCAAAATGCAAAGGCCCCGCAAAAGCCTCCCGCAACTCCTGCGCCGCGGCCGCATCAGTTTCGGCCCGCGCCAAAACCGCTTCTAACTCCGCCCGCGTCACCGGATCCGGATCATGAAGCGCCCACTCCCGCGCCCGCGCAATAACCTCCGCCAAATCTGGCGTTATATCCGCCCCATCTGGCATTACATCGGCGCTATCTGGCGTTACATCGGCGCTATCTGGCGTTACGGGAGTTGTTTCGGTTGCGGCATCTTCGCGCATTGCTTCGGTTGCGGCGCCTGCGCTTGTTTCCTCGCTCATTATTCTGCGAATCCTTCCAAGACCTTGGCTGATCCTGACAGTCCCAGGCGCGTGGCGCCCGCCGCGATCATTGCCGCCGCTGTTTTCGCATCACGAATCCCGCCGGAAGCTTTCACTTCCAATCTGTCGCCGACCGTCTGCTTCATTAGTTCGACGGCGTGTACCGAGGCCCCGCCGGCGGAATGGAATCCGGTGGAGGTCTTCACGAAATCTGCTCCGGCAGCTTCGGCAGCTTGGCAGACGGCAATAATCTCGGAATCAGTGAGAGCTGCGGATTCGATGATTACTTTTAGGACGGTGTGCGGTGCTGCTTGCCGCACCGCGGCAATTTCCGCCTGCGTTTTCGAATATTCGCCAGCTTTCGCGTACGCCAAATTAATTACCATGTCGATTTCTTCGGCCCCCTGTGCAGCTGCTAAAGCCGCTTCCGCGGCCTTCACTTCCGGCTGGTGCGCGCCCGAAGGGAATCCGCAGACCACTGCTAGATGCAACCCTTCTGGCAATTCCAAAGGAAGCATCGAGGGGGATACACAGATCGAATACGTCCCCAATTTCACTGCTTCCGCGATAAGCGCGTCCACATCTTGCGCCGTCGCTTCTGGTTTGAGCAGTGTGTGGTCAATCATTTTCGCTACATCGTACCGTTTCAACACTTTCCGTACCTCAGTCTTTCCTGCGTCTTCTGCACGCGGCCCCGCCCTGCACACCAATTCCGCGATTTGTGCGGCCTGTGTTTGCGCCTAATTCCGCGATTTGTGCGGCCTGTGTTTGCGCCTAATTCCGCGATTTGTGCGGCCGGCATCCACCCCGCGGTGCGGGCCTCGCACACTTCCTTGCTGTTCCTAACTGCTCCCAGCGCTCCCGCCGGGTCAATTATTTCTCGCTGTCAAGCCCCTCGGGCAGGAGAACTACTCCCAGCGCTCCCGCCGGCTGGCTATGCGTCCAATCCGGCCAGAGGTAAGGCCAGCTCCATCATCTGCGTAAAAGCAGTCTGCCGCTGCTCCGCCGTCGTCTCCTCCCCCGAAACCAAGGAATCAGAAACCGTAAACAACGCCAAGGCATCCACACCGGCTTCCGCCGCCGTGGCATACAGACCCGCGGTTTCCATCTCCGTGGAAAGCACACCCATGTGCGCCCACTTCTCACTCACCTGCGGATCAAAGTTGTAGAAAACATCAGAAGAAAGCACATTACCCACATGCACCGTCACTTCCGGACGCTTCTCCGCCTCTTTCATCAACGCCGAAAGCAGCTTCCACGAAGCCGTGGGCGCGTAAGTCCCCGGCAACTGGTACTGGTCCAAAAACGCGGAATTAGTAGAAGCACTCATTGCCACCACCACATCAAACATCCGCATATAGGGCTGCATCGCCCCGCACGAACCAATCCGAATCAGCCGCTTCGCCCCAAAATCATGAATCAACTCCCAGGCGTACAAAGAAATCGAGGGAATCCCCATCCCCGACCCCATCACCGAGACCTCATGCCCCTGATACGTACCCGTAAAACCGAGCATGTTACGCACAGAATTAAACTGCACCACATCATCCAAGTAATTATCCGCCACAAACTTCGCCCGTAACGGATCACCCGGGAGCAACACCGTCTGCGCAATCGGCGCCCCATTCGGATTAATATGCGGAGTTTCTTTCCTGGCCATCATATTCCTTTCTCTAACCCACCTTGCGAGCTGGGTACATGCCTTTCGGCTGGCTGCATACCTTTCGGCTGGGTGTCTGCCTGCGGCCTGTCTTTGCCGTGCGGCCTGGCGATTGGCTATGTGCGTCAATTTTTACGGTTACCAACGGTTGCAATGCGTACAATGCACTCATTGCGCCGCTTGCAGTATTGACTACTTGCGGCAAGTCTTTTTGATCGGCATTCGCCTCACGCTTCATAACCTTTTGCGAGCGTGTTTTCTGCGGGCAGCCGCGGTTAGATGATCTTGCCGAGCACGATCTTGCGCTCGGGCACCGGTGTGCCGGGATCTACTACGCTGCATGCCTGCTCCACGTGCGTTTGTGCGATAGCGAATTTTTCGGGCGTATCCGTGTGCAAAGTAAAGAGTTTTTGCCCTGCAGTAACCTCCTCCCCGATATTCACATGAATCTCGACCCCGGCTCCCATTTGGACGGCGTCTTCCTTACGCGCTCGGCCGGCACCTAGTTGCCAGCTGGCGAGTCCAATATCGAGGGCGTCGAGGCGCGAAATGATTCCCGCGCGCGGCGCTTTCACCGTCAGAGTTTCGCGAGCTTGTGGAAGCGGCGCATCAGGGTCGCCGCCCTGGGCGCGGATCATTTGTTTCCAAGTGTCCATGGCGCGGCCATCGCGGAGCGCGGCTTGTGGATCGGCGTCGCGCACACCCGCAAGTTCTAACATTTCTTTCGCGAGGGTAACCGTAAGTTCGACGACGTCGGCCGGGCCGCCGCCCGCCAAGACTTCCACTGCCTCCGCAACTTCTAAAGCATTTCCAACCTTGTGCCCGAGTGGAGTGGACATGTCCGTGAGGAAAGCCCGGGTCTGCCTGCCAGCGCGATTGCCCATTTGCACCATGGTTTCCGCAAGTTTGCGGGCATTATCCAGGTCCTTCATGAAAGCACCGCTACCGACCTTCACATCCAAGACCAGGGCGGCAGTACCTTCCGCGAGCTTCTTCGACATGATCGAAGAAGCAATAAGCGGGATACTATCGACTGTTGCCGTAATATCCCGCAGCGCATAAATCTTCTTATCCGCAGGTGCTAACTCCGCACTTGCGGCGGCTATCATGCATCCCACCGATTCCAGGATCTCAATTACTCGATTTGGAGAGACATCGGCCTGCCAGCCCGGAATTGATTCGAGCTTATCTAGAGTGCCGCCGGTGTGCCCGAGCCCGCGCCCGGAAAGCATGGGCACTGCTACCCCAAAGCTAGCGACCAGCGGAGCTAGCGGAAGGCTAATCTTATCGCCCACCCCACCCGTGGAATGCTTATCGACCGTGGCGCGGGAAATATTGAAAAAGTCCATTATTTCCCCGGAATCAACCATGGCTTGCGTCCAGTTCTGGATCTCTTCCGGGTTCATACCCTGGAAGAAAATTGCCATGGCGAGCGCTGCCATTTGCTCATCGCCCATGGCCCCGTGCGTATATGCGTCGATCACCCATGCGATCTGGGAGGGGCTAAGTTCGCCGCCATCCCGTTTCTGCCGAATAATATCGACGGCGGCAAAACTTTGGGGACTCTGGGCTCGGGAATCAGCGTGCAGGTTTTCAGCCATTTGACTCTTTTCCTCTCCGCGCCTCATTGCGCAGGTTGTGCCGCGCGCAACGGCGCGGCTTTCCCTCTCGGAATACACGGAAAAGGCGAATGGGCGATTTGCGAACACCGTTCGCCGGGCGGCCCTAAAACGGTTCTTGGCACTCGAGAAAGCACACGTACATTCTACGCGCACCCCGGGGGCTCAACCGAACGGTGAGCACGTAGAGGTATATCTCTATACATGGTTCGTGCGAACTGTGAGCTAAACTCGCCGTTCCCCGTAATCCTTGCTTTTATGGTATTTCAGAGCATATCAATTGTCAAAACCAATCCTTGCAAACGTTCCCACCTTGGCTTTTACCAATTCCGCGGTTTGTGTTCGTACTAAATCCGGGGTTTGCGCTTCCTACCAATTCCGCGGTTTGCGCTTCCTACCAATTCCGCAACTTGCGTTCCCACTAATTCCGCGGTTTGCGCCTCCCACCAATTCCGCAACTTGCGTTCCCACTAATTCCGCGGTTTGCGCCTCCCACCAATTCCGCAACTTGCGTTCCCACTAATTCCGCGGTTTGCGCTTCCTACCAATTCCGCGATTTGTGCGCGCGAACTTTTGAATGGCCGGCAACGCGACATGTTTCGAAACTCTCGTGGCGCGAAATGTTCGATTTCAAACTGCGTTTAAAAGTCGCGAAATTTTGCCTGCCTTTCTAGCTTTCGGCGAGTAATGTTTTCCTTGCCGTACCTGCGGGAAGGCGCGGAAACCCATTCGTATCTTTCACGCTGGCGGTTTGGCGGGGCACGGCCACATGTTTCCACGCTCCTGCCTCGCTATCCCTCTATCCACAACCGCCTAACCGCGGTTCCACTCGACGACGAGTAGGGAGATATCTTGGTACCAAGCTATTGTGTGAAAGATTTAGTGCAGAGCGGTCCTTTGCTCTTGGGCATGATTCTGCTTGCGGTAGTTCTCATTGCTGTTGGTCTCGCAGTGCGGGGGCGACGCCGAACGGCAGTGGCCGCGAGCGCAGCCTGCCTGCTGGCATTACTCCCCTTCACCGGGCCAGATGCGAATGCCAGTGCCAACGCACCACAACGCGATTGCCCGGCCGGCTACCACTATGACGCTTCCAAAGCGCATAAAGCAGCTGGTAAGGCGCCGGCCAGCAAGCCCGCTGGACCGGCCAAAAGTCAGCCGGCAGCCGCTCCGGGAACAGACGCTAAGGCGCCCAACAACGGGCCGGTGGCCGGCGGCGGGGAAACTGGTGGCCAAACCGATGTGCAAGCGGGCGCGCAAACTGACAACCCTGCTGGTAAGCCAGTAGGTGGCCAAACTGGGAAGGAAGGTGATTCCCCGCAACAGCCCGGCGCTAATCCGGCTCCTGCCACGCCGGTCGATCGGCCTGCCGCAGATGAATCGTGGATGTCCGTACCCCGTACGTACACTCTGCAAGCGGATGGCTCGTCCGGGAAGACCCTCGCCGGGGACGAAATCCTCAACTGGGACATTATGAAGAAAACCGTCCGCGCCTACTATGGGGCCGGTGCGGACGGCGTCGCCAATAAAACTTCCTCCCCGTATATTTCCGAAATGACGGCACTGACCGCGCAAAAGACACCGGAAATTGCGGCCGCGTGCAAGGCTGCGGTTAATGCGGGCGAGCGTCCCGCCGTCGTACTCGATACCGACGATACGACGCTGTGGACGTACGACATGGAAGATTCTTACATGCACTTCTTCTTCAGCCAGGCTAAACAGGATGCATATTTTGCGGAACATATGCTTCCGGCTACTCCCGGCATGGTGCAGTTGGTGCAGGAAGTGCGCGCTTCCGGGTGTGAGATTATTGGGCTGACGGGGCGTAAGGATAACGAAAAAGCGCATACGTTAGAGAATTTACGGGTCGCTGGCTACGTTGATGCAGCGGGTAACCCTCTGTTCACGCCTGATTTGTTCTTCACCAAGTTTGTTGTGGGAGCGCCCCTGCCAGATTATTTGGTGGCGCAAGGCCGGTGCGATACCAAGGCCGGAAAGTGTACGACGGTCCAATACAAGGCGGGCACCCGCGAATATTTGCGCGATGAGCGTGGATATAGGATCGTGGCCAATATTGGCGATCAATGGTCGGATTTGCAAGGCGGCCGGGCAGACAGTTGGATCAAATTACCCAACCCTTCCTACTACTTGCCTAGCCCCAACCTCGATGCCGAAAGCAAGGCGCACGACGACGCCGCCGGCATGGACCCGGCAACCGTGACCTACACGGTAGCTGCCGACGGTTCCACCGGGAAAGCGGCGGGGGTACGCGGCGACAGCATTCCGAACGTGGACGTGGTCAAGGCGACGATTCGGCAATACTATGCTGCGCACCGCGATGACACCGGAAAGATGGTGGCTAACCGGGAAGATTCTCCTTACATTCGGGAAACGAAGGCAAAGCATGCTGCGGCCGCACAGGACGTGCGGGGCAAGTGTGCGGCGGCTGCCGCGCGTGGGGAAAAGCCGGCAATTGTGCTCGATATGGACGATACGGCCCTGTGGATGTATGACATGGAAGAAACCATGGAATTCAATTTCTCCCCGGCTTTCCAGGAGCAATACCTGAAAACTGACTATCATTCCATGCCGGCCGTGCCCGGAATGGTTGACGTTGTGCAAGAAGCACGCGCGGGCGGGTGCGATTTCATTGGGCTTACCGGGCGCAGTGAAGATTACCGGGATGTTACGTTGCGCAATCTTAGCGAGGCCGGTTATCCGGCTCCTACCCAGCTTTTCCTGAAAGCCTCCTCGAAGCGGGAAAAGCTCCCCAGCTACGTGAGTTGCGAAAAGGAAAAGTGCACGACGGTTGAGTTTAAGAGCTCCACGCGGCGGCATTTGGAAAACGATCTGGGCTACCGGATCGTGGCGAACTTCGGCGATCAGTACTCTGATTTGCGCGGCGGCTATGCCGATAGTGCTTATAAGATCCCGAACCCTACGTACTATTTGCCGTAAGGGCAATGTAAGGGCAAAACCTATATATCGCAAGGGAAAACGTAAGGGGGAAATGGTAAAAGACTAAAACCGTCAAAGAATAAAAGGGATTTGGCTAGCTGGGTTTTAATCCCGGCAGGAAATAACACTGGTCCGTGGCTACCCCGAAAGGTAGCCACGGACCAGTGTCATATTCAAGGCCGGCTAGATCGTTTTGTTTAGATTCGGGCCACGTGGGCCACGATGCCTTTCTCTGCGTCCCCGCCTGCCACGCTCGCTTCTACCGAGAGCGTTTCGTGCTTGATCATGTCCAAATGTGTTTCCACATCTGCCACATGCTCTTCGGGCACTTCCAGGCGCAAACGAATCCGATCAGAAACCTCGAAATCAGCTGCCTTGCGGGCATCTTGCACCGCCCGCACTACATCACGGGCATAGCCTTCTGCCAAGAGCTCGGCGTCCAATTCGGTATCGAGCGACACGAAGGATCCCGAAGGCAATGCGGCTGCCACCGTTCCTTCTTCCGCTTCTACCCGGACGGTCACCGTGAACTGGCCGGGCGCAAGTTGCACATCCTGGCCATCTAGATGCAAGACGGCTACGCCGTCGTCGCCTAGATCCCAGGCGCCTTCCCGCGCTGCCTTAAACAGCTGACTGGTAAGTTTGCGCGTATCTTGATCCAGTTCGCGCGGTAGAACCGCGAGTTCCTGCACAATCTGCATCCCTGAATGCTCGGCGTCCTTGAGTTCGACCTCCTTGACGTTCACCTCCGCTGCGATGAGATCCGTGAAGGGTGCCAGGGGCTTAGCCGTCACAATCGTCATTCGGCGCAAAGGTTGACGTACCCGCAGGGAATGGGTCTTGCGCAAAGAATGGGCGGCAGAAACAACTTCCCGCACCTCATCCATGGCTGTGCGCAAAGATTCGTCCGCCCACGCCTCCGGCAGTTCGGGCCAATCTTCCAGATGGACCGAACGTCCGCCCGTCAGGCCCTTCCAGATTTCCTCCGTAACCAGCGGGGCAAGCGGCGCCATAACGCGCATGAGTACCTCTAGCGCGGTGTACAGCGTATCGAAAGCGGCTTCGTCTTCATTCCAGAACCGGTCGCGCGTGGTCCGCACATACCAATTGGTTAGCAAATCCAGGAAGGCTTCCACTGCCTCGCAAGCATCCGTAATCGCATAATCATCAAGATTACTACGTACGGTATCAGCCAGATTCTTTACCGAGGCCAACAGGTAGCGGTCCATGACGTCGAGTCGGTCCAGATCATCGGCACCAACCGTGCGAGCCCGGTACCCTTCCCCGCCGTCACACGCATTTGCGTATAGGGAGAAGAAATACCAGGAGTTCCACACGGGGAGCAGGACGGTGCGCACGGTATCGCGCAGGCCTTTCTCGGTGACCACAAGATTGCCGCCGCGCACCACTGCTGAACTCATGAGGAACCAGCGCATTGCATCCGCGCCTACCTCGTCAAACATTTCGTACACGTCCGGATAATTGCGCAAAGACTTCGACATCTTCTGCCCGTCCGAACCGAGCACGATCCCGTGCGAAATACAGGTCCGGAAGGCTGGGCGGTCAAAGAGCGCGGTGGCCAGCACGTGCATGGTGTAGAACCAGCCGCGAGTCTGCCCAATATATTCGGTAATGAAATCCCCCGGATAGTGATCTTCAAACCACTCTTTATTCTCGAAGGGATAGTGCACCTGGGCGTAGGGCATGGAGCCGGATTCAAACCAGCAATCCAGCACGTCAGGGATACGCCGCATGGTCGACTTACCGGTCGGGTCATCCGGATTTGGGCGGGTTAGTTCATCCACATACGGGCGATGCAGATCCACTTCCCCCTTCTCATTGCGCGGCAACCTGCCAAAATCGCGTTCCAATTCCGCGAAGGAACCGTATACGTCGGTGCGCGGATAATTCGGATCATCGCTACGCCACACCGGGATCGGGCTACCCCAATACCGATTCCGCGAAATCGACCAGTCGCGCGCGCCAGACAACCAGTTACCGAAAATCCCGTCCTTAATGTGGCTCGGGGTCCAATCGATCTGCTGGTTGAGCTCCACCATCCGATCCCGGAAAGCCGTGACCTTAACAAACCAGGACGAAACCGCCTTGTAAATCAGGGGTTTGCGGCAACGCCAGCAGTGCGGGTAAGAGTGCACGTATTTCTTCACCTGGATGAGGACGGAGCGGTCGTGCGGCTCGCGCCGTCCCAGCGGCCCACTTTCTGGATTGGCCAGATCGTGAATCACCAGCTTATTGGCATCAAATACCTGTTTACCTTGGTAGTCGGAAACTTCCGCGGTGAACCGGCCACCTTCATCAACGGGCACGACGGCGCGAATACCCACCTCGTTACACACGTTCATATCGTCTTCACCAAAGGCCGGGGCAATATGGACCAGCCCGGTACCATCTTCGGTAGTGACGAAATCGCCAGCAATAACGTGGTAGGCCTGCGGGCCGGGCGCCTCATCTGCGGGCCGGTCCAGGAAGTAGTCGAAGATCGGCGCATAGGAACGACCCACCAAATCGGCTCCGGTAAGGCGTTCCACAATTTCTGGATCTTCGCCGAGCTCGGCGCTATATGCTTCGAGCCGGGCAGCGGCGAGCACGAACTTTTCGCCGGCCCAATCTCCTTCGCGGGGGCGTACCACCACGTATTCGATATTCGGCCCCACGGCGATCGCCAAGTTGGACGGAAGCGTCCACGGCGTCGTGGTCCAGATCAGCGCGAGCTCACCGGTTTCGAGACGCAACCCCACGGTGACGGTGAGATCTTCACGGTCTTGGTAGACGTCGTCATCCATGCGTAGTTCATGGTTTGAAAGCGGTGTTTCATCGTGCCAGCAGTAGGGCAAAACCCGGTATCCGTCGTAGGCCAGGCCCTTGTCATACAAGGTCTTAAACGCCCACATTACGGATTCCATATACGGGGTATCAAGCGTCTTGTAGTCGTTTTCAAAATCGACCCAACGGGCTTGCCGCGTAACGTAGTCTTCCCATTCCTGGGTGTAACGCAAAACGGACGTGCGGCACTCGGCGTTGAACTTCGCGATGCCCATATCGTGGATTTCATCGGTGGTTTCGATGCCGAGCTGGCGCATAGCTTCTAACTCGGCAGGAAGCCCGTGGGTGTCCCAGCCGAAACGGCGTTCTACATGCCGGCCTTCCATCGTTTTGAAGCGGGCCACCACGTCTTTAATGTAACCGGTGAGTAGATGCCCGTAGTGCGGCAACCCGTTTGCGAAAGGCGGGCCATCATAAAATACGAATTCATTCGAACCGTGGTCCCCAGAAGGACGCTGGTCTACTGACGCTCGGAAAGTTTTATCTTCTTTCCAGAACGCGAGAGTCTGCTCCTCCAGTTCGGGGAAATTCGGGCTGGCTTTAACGCCGCCTTCGCGGTGAAGCGGGTACTTCACGTGCTTCTCCTCAACTCGCTCATCAATACTGTTGAGGACGAGCCCGGTTTCCCGGCACCCGCGGTACCACCTCTTTTGCGTAACGCCAGCCGCTACCAACTATGCGTACGCCGCTTATTTGGGGCGATAACGGGCCCTTCCGTTCCGGGTCTAATAAGAACGACGGCGCCCGGTTCGCGATTCGTGCACACAAGAACAGCGAAGGAGGACCGTACAATTCCGTTCTTCCAGAAAGCTCGCCGGTGATACCTGCAATTCGCTCCGCAAGCAACCGCGTGGGAACGGATCGACAGCCGGGTCAAAGCCAACGCCGCTTATTGTACCGCGCGTTTGCGGTAATGCACATTGACGTCCGCCACGCTCCCCCGGCACGACTAAATCCGCGATTTGTGTACGGGTACGAATTCTTCAGGTGCGGAAAACCCAGCGCGAACTAATTCCGCGGTTTGTGCGCGCGAACTAATTCCGCGATTTAGGTCGCCACCAATTCCGCGATTTAGGTCGCCACCAATTCCGCGATTCTTGCGGTACAAGCACGGCCCGGATGCGTAGATAATGGCAATACTGTTCGCTCAAACCGCGGAATTGGTGCCAAACGAGCTGAGGTTGCTACCAATTCCGCGATTTGTGCGGCGGCGTCGTACCCACAATTCTCAGCGCCGTACCCGCAACAAAGAATAAATTGTACGCCGTTACATGCTTCGGTCTTTATCTATGGAAGCTTGGGCGCCGGCCACGATAGCCGCCCCAAAACCACGTTGTTCGAGCTCCACTACCCCGGCCACGGTGGTCCCGCCGGGCGATTGCACCAGATCAGCAAGGTCGGCCGCAGACAGATCGGACTCCAGTGCCATTCGCGCCGCCCCCAGCATCGCCTGCGCAGCTATCCGGCTCGAAAGTTGCTTGGACAGGCCATTTTTTACCCCCGCCCTGGCAAGGGCGTCAATAAAGGTAAAAACGTAGGCGGGTGAACAACCCGCGAGCGCGGAAAAGACCCCAAAATGGTCTTCGTCAATATCTTCAACTTGACCCACCGCCGCAAAAATCTCGCGTACCTGGGCGAGCTGTGTATCGCTCACAAATTCGTTGCGCGCAATTCCCGTCATCGACTCGCCGACTGCCGCGCACACATTTGGCATGGTCCGCACTATCGCTTGTTCGGCTTCCAGATGCGAGGCCAAGAATCCCAGATCCCGCCCAGCTGCGACCGAAACAATTACGCTTTGTTGCCGGCTTGCTTCCGCCCGGATTTCTTCTAAAACCGCGCCAATAATCTGCGGCTTTACGGCAAGAACGATGATTGCGCCGCGCCCGGCTTGCGCCACTAATTCCGCGTTAGAAGCGGCAACGTTCACCCCGGTTTCCGCTGCGAACGTACGCGCGTGCGCGGGCTTGCCGGCGGCGACGACTAGGCGCTGTGGATCCGTGCCCGCCGCGATAAGGCCACGGGCCAAAGCCCCACCAAGATTGCCAATTCCGATAAAACCAATCATGGCTACTCTTTCCGTGATTTCTGCGAAAACTCTTCCCGTCAACCTTACTGGGAGTGGCGGCTTAGCTCAGAGTTTGGCCCGCAGCCGGATTTTGGCGACGCGGGGCCCCGCTGCTAAGAACGCGGCCCTGCTGCTAAAAACTTGCCGAAACCGCGGAATTAGCAGGAACACAGAAACCTCGGAATTAGTAGGAACGCACAAACTGTGCAACCAGCGGCAACACAGAAACCCCAGAATTAGTAGGAACGCACAAACCGCGGAATTGGAGCCAACACAAACCGCGGAATTGGAGCCAACACAAACCGCGGAATTGGTAAAAACCCGCCAGGCCGTCATACTTACCACACCCACGGCGTGCCGCCGCGCCAGCGTGACAGAATGAGCCCATGACTAAATTCACCCAACCGTCCGTACTCCTCGATCACACGGAGGTACCGGACCGCGCGAATCTCGAAGGCCTCGAACAGAAATGGGGTAAGGCCTGGGATGAGAACGAAACTTATAAGTTCGACCGGAGCGCCGAGCGCGCCGACGTCTACTCGATTGACACCCCGCCGCCCACCGTTTCCGGCAGCCTCCACATCGGGCACGTGTTTTCTTACACGCATACCGATACGATGGCCCGCTACCAGCGGATGCGTGGCAAGGCCGTGTTCTACCCGATGGGCTGGGACGATAACGGATTGCCTACCGAGCGGCGGGTGCAGAACTACTACGGCGTCCGGTGTGATCCGACCCTTCCTTATGATCCTGATTTCACGCCCCCGCACGAAGGCGGCGACGGCAAATCAATTAAGTACCGCGATCAGGTACCGGTTTCGCGGCGTAACTTCATCGAACTGTGTTGGAAACTTACCGCTGACGACGAAAAGCAATTCGAGGCACTGTGGCGTTACCTCGGCCTCTCCATCGATTGGGAACAGCATTATCAGACAATCGGTAATAAGGCCCAAAAGGTAGCCCAAACCGCGTTCTTGCGTAACCTTGCGCGCGGCGAGGCCTACCAGGCGGCAGCGCCTGGCTTATGGGATGTTACTTTCCAAACTGCGGTCGCGCAGGCAGAGTTGGAGGCCCGGGAGTACGACGGCGCCTACCACACGCTCCTCTTCCACGGGGAAAGTGAAGATGTAGCAATTGAAACGACGCGTCCGGAACTGCTTCCGGCTTGCGTGGCGCTCATCGCCCACCCGGATGATGAACGTTATCAACACCTGTTTGGCACCACCGTGAAGACCCCGATCTTCGGCATGGAAGTGCCCGTCCTTGCCCACCGCGATGCGGAAATGGATAAGGGCGCCGGCATTGCGATGTGCTGTACTTTCGGTGACGTCACCGACGTAACCTGGTGGCGTGAGCTAGACCTACCTACCCGTGCCATCCTCGGCAAGGACGGCCGTATTATTCGCGATACCCCCGAGTGGATTACCGATGCGCATGGTCGCGAGGTTTACGCAAATATGGCCGGAAAGACCCCTTTCTCCGCTCGTCAGATCGTAGTGGAAGCCGCGCAGGCCAGCGGCGAAATGCAAGGTGAACCAAAGCCCACCAAGCGTATGACGAACTTCTTCGAAAAGGGCGATAAGCCGCTCGAAATCGTCACTTCGCGCCAGTGGTACATCCGCAACGGCGGCCGCTCCTACGTGGAAAGCAATGGCAAGGAACTGCGTGAAAATATGCTTGCCGCAGGCAAAAAGCTGCAGTTCCACCCGGAGTTTATGTCCGTGCGCTACCAAAACTGGGTGGAGGGCCTGAACACTGACTGGCTAATTTCCCGCCAGCGTTTCTTCGGCGTACCGATCCCGGTTTGGTACCGGATCTCCGAAAATGGCGAAACCCTTTATGACGAGGTTTTGGTGCCGGATGAGGCCGTTTTGCCGATTGATCCCACGGTGGACGTGCCAGCCGGTTATACCGCGGAACAGCGCGGGAAGCCGGGCGGCTTTGCGGCCGAAGTGGACATTATGGACACGTGGGCCACTTCCTCACTTACCGCGCAGATCGCCTCCGGGTGGCTTACCGACGAAGAACTGTTCAATAAGGTGTATCCGATGGATGTTCGCCCGCAGGGGCAGGACATTATCCGCACCTGGCTGTTCTCCTCGATGGTGCGCGCGCATCTTGAATTTGGGGAAAACCCGTGGGAGCACGCCGCGATTTCTGGGTGGATCCTGGACCCCGATCACAAGAAGATGTCGAAGTCGAAGGGTAACGTGGTTACCCCGATGGCTTTGCTCGAAAAGTACGGGGCCGACGCGGTGCGTTACTGGGCCGCCGCTGCGCGTTTGGGAACCGACGCCGCTTATGACGAACAGCAAATGAAGGTGGGCCGCCGCCTGGCGCTGAAGGTGCTAAACGCCTCGAAGTTTGCTTTCGGCGTTTTTGGGCGGCCGGATAGCACCGGTCGCGGGCCGCAGATTGACCTCGATTTGTCTAAAGTTACGACACCGCTCGACCGCGCTTTCCTGGCCAAGTTGGCAAATGTGGTGGATACGGCGACGACGGCTTTCGACGAATATGATCACGCGCGAGCGCTCGAAGTCACCGAATCCGCGTTCTGGGAATTCTGCGACGACTACCTGGAGCTGGTAAAGGATCGAGCTTACGGCGAAAGCACGGGAGCAGAATCGGCACGCGTCACCCTCGGCATCGGCGTCGATACTTTCGTGCGTTTACTTGCGCCGTTCATCCCCTACGCCACCGAGGAAGTGTGGAGCTGGTATCGCACCGGTTCCGTGCACCGCGCTGATTGGCCAGTTTCCGAACCAATCCGCACGGCGGCCGCTGGGGGCGACGCCGATCTTCTGGCAATTGCCGGCGAGGCCCTGGCGGCCTTGCGCGGCCTGAAGACGGCCGCGAAGGTTTCGCAACGTACCACCTTTGAACATGCGGTGCTGATCTACAGTAACGCAGTGCCAGGCTTGGAGGACGCGCTCGAACAGGTGCGCCCGGATCTGGTTGGGGCCGCGCATGTGCGCGGGGACCTCATGTTCCAGGCGGGTCAGCTAGAAACATCGCAACTGGCAGCGGACGCCGAAGCATCGCGACTCGATCCGCCACAGCCCAAGGAAAAGAAGAAAAAATAGCCTAGTGCTATGGCGAGGTTGTGGCTATTGGTTTCCCCTTGGAATTCTGCTTAGGACTTCCAAGCCTTTGCGTTCCTGTAAGGAAAACCAAGCAGGAAGCTGCGCCCAGGATTTCTGTTAGAGCTTCCGAACAGAATGTCGCGCTAGGGCTTTGTTACTGGGGTTTCCACGCAGGATGCTCCTACTAGGGGCTCCTATGGAGACTCCGCTGGGGAAACTCCCCGGAAGCTCCTAGGCTTTCGGACATCCGCCTAGACCTAGCTAATAACCGGGTCCGGTGCGGGAATTCAAATTCTCGAATTCCCGCACCGGACCCTTTCGTTCCCCTTTGGGTGGTTTGCACCAGCTGCACGCGTCACTACTAATTCCGCGATTATTTCCCCCTAATTCCTCGATTACTTCCTCCGCCCAATGCACTAGATTCCTTGACCGGCTCCATTATTGGATGCGCTACTTCACTACTAGATGCACTGTCCACCAATGGATGCGCTAGTAACGCCCGCCCAGGTGTCTGTGTTTTCTCCGCTCCGCGGTTTTCCGGCTCCGCGTGTTTTCTCCGCTCTGCTGTATTTTCCGGCGCCGCTATTTTCCGGCTCCACTGTATTTTTCCGGCTCCGCGTGTTTTCTCCGCTCCGCTGTTTTCCGTCTCCACTCGCAGAAGAATTATCTGAGTTTTATGTGCACACCGTTGACCTCCGCTAGAGTTACGGTGTCTTGAACGGAGGGACATGTGAGCTTGTACGATCGAACCGAGCACACATCGCAGAGCAGCGTCAATGTAGATGCTGCCGAAAATGCTGATTCAGTGTCTATCACCAACACCAATCGGGCCACCCGTGCGTCGGCGCAAAACGAGCCGACCCGAAATGTGCCAAATGATCATGAAACGTCTAATTCTAAGCCGCTTCACAACGCGCCGCCCCTCACCGAGCCGGCCAGCACGAAGCCGACTAATGCAGAACCTGCCGGCATTGAAGCGACCACCAACAAAACAGCCGGTGCCCACACAACCGAGAGCGCTCAGCAGAACTCGGCCGCAACGGCGTCGGGCACAACTCGGCATTCCGCTCCTATCCGCTACGAGAAGGCAACACGGCACGGAAATCCCGTGAGTTTTACCCCGGGTGCGGTGGAAGTAACCGAGGAGATGTCTATCCCGCGGGCGCTGCGTAATAATGCCCGAAATATGCCCGATCAAGAAATTATCGGCCGAAAAACCGAGTACGGAACCTGGGCCATGATTACTTGGCGGGCTTTTGAACAGGAGTACCGGGCTTTGGCGCGCGGATTTATTGCGGATGGGATCGAGCCGGGAGACAAGGTGGCCATTATGAGCCATACCCGATACGAATTCACCTTGCTCGACGCTGCTTTGTGGTCCATCGGCGCGGTCTCCGTCCCGATTTATGAGACCGATTCTGCCGAGCAGGCAACGTGGATCATTGAAAACTCGGGCTGTGCGGTCGCCGTCGTCGAAAACGAACAGATGCGCGGAATGCTAGCGCCGTTGACGACTACCGGCCCGCTACGGGAAATCTACGTGATTGAGGCCGACGATCTTACTCGAATTATCCGGCTCGGTTCTTGGGATTTGGATCTTGAGTTGGACGCACGAATCGACGCTTTGCGGGCTTCGGATTTAGCAACGATTATTTACACTTCGGGTACGACCGGGCGGCCAAAGGGCGCTCGCATCACTCATCGGAACCTGCTTCACCAGGCAATTAACGGACCCCTGAATAACAATATGCGGGAAATGTTCTTCCCCAATAAGCGCACGCTACTATTCTTGCCCTTAGCGCATGTTTTCGCGCGATTCATCAATGTGGGGACGCTTTATCATTCGGTTCCCATTGCATATGAGCCGGATACGAAGAATCTAGTTTCCTCTTTCCAGAGTTTCAAACCAGGATTTTTACTCGCCGTGCCGCGGGTTTTTGAAAAGGTCTATAATTCTTTGGACACGCGCTATTCGGGCACAAAGCAGAAGATTTTCCGCTACTACGCCAAGGTAGCGATCGAGTATTCACGCGCTTTGGAGACCCCGGAAGGACCGCGCGCTGGCCTGCGTGCGGCACACGCCGTTGGCGACAAGCTCGTTTATTCGAAGATTCGGGCAGCGATGGGCGGCAAGCTCACTCATACGGTGTCTGGCGGAGCGCCACTTTCCGAACGGATAACACATTTCTTCCGCGGCGTTGGCATTACCATCTATGAAGGTTACGGAGCTACAGAAACATGTGCGCCAATATCGGTAAATCAGCCGGGGCGGATGCGAGTTGGTTCCGTGGGTCCGGCGTATCCGGGTACACGCGCGGTGATTTCCGACGACGGCGAAATCCTGGCCAAAGGTGACCACATCTTCGATGGATATTGGAATGACCCGGAGGCCACGGCCGCAGCCTTCACGGAAGATGGCTGGTATAAGACCGGTGATTTGGGACGCATTGACGAAGATGGTTTCATCTACGTTACCGGGCGAATTAAGCAACTGATTGTGACCGCGGGTGGGAAGAATGTTTCCCCTGCGGTGCTAGAAGATCGCCTGCGTTCGCATCCACTAATTTCGGAAGCAGTAGTAGTGGGCGATAATAAGCCTTTTATTGGCGCTTTAATAACCTTAGATCGCGATATGCTCCCGATCTGGCTAGAGAACAAGAATTTGCCACCGATGTCGCTCGCACAGGCGGCCGAAAACCCGCAAGTGCGGGCCGCTGTAGACCGCGCCATACAACGTGCTAATTCCGCGGTTTCGCGCGCCGAATCAATCCGGAAATTCACGATTCTTAGCACAGATTTCACGCCCCAAAACGGATACCTCTCCCCTGCGTTAAAGGTCAAGCGAGAGCTGGTATTACGCGACTTTGCGGACGTGATCGAAAACGAGATTTACGGCGGGAAATAAGGCCCGAGCACAAACCGCGGAATTGGTCCCCGAGCGCCGTTCTGGATTACTAATTCCGCGGTTTGCGTCTACACTCAACGGCACCAAACCAAGTTCGCTTGCGCACAAACCGCGGAATTGGTGCCTGAGCATCGCTCTGGGATACTAATTCCGCGGTTTAGGTTCATACCCAGCCGCACCAAACTGCGCCAGCCCCGGCACAAACCGCGGAATTGGTGTCTCTGGGTTTAGGTTTGGTGGTGCAGGATCGAGCCGGAAGACGCAAGACCAAATGTGAATATACGCATTTTTTATCAAATCTTCACTACCTCGGGTCGCGCAAGCGGTTACCTTAGTTACGGAACCGTAGGTTAATTTGAGTTAGAGTAAAATCTGGAGGGAATATGGCGGACCGCCCTGAAAGCTTCACGCCGGGAAAGATCCACATTACCGAGGAGATGAGCATTCCTTGGCTTTTCCGTAATATTGCGCGCGAACAGCCGGATCGGAAGGCAATCGCGGTCAGGTCTTATGCGGGCTGGGCATCGATTACTTGGCGCACGTTTGAATCCGCTTATCGCGCCCTAGCCCGAGGGTTCATTGCCATGGGCGTACAACCGGGCGATCACGTGGCGCTCATGTCCCACACGCGTTACGAGTTCACGCTCGTTGATTTCGCCCTGTGGTCCATCGGCGCCCAAGCCATCCCAATCTATGAAACCGATTCTACAGACCAAGCGCGCTGGATCATTGAAGATGCGGCCTGCACCTTCGGCGTCGTCGAAAATGAACAAATGCGCGCCACCCTCGCACCTATGCTCGACGAGTTCGCGCACTTCAAAAACATTTACGTTATTGAAAACGACGATCTCACTAAGATTTCAGCCACCGGTTCCGTAGATCTCGACGCCGAAATCGACCGGCGCACCGACGCGATTCGCGCAGACGATCTAGCCACGATTATTTACACTTCCGGCACCACCGGAAAGCCGAGAGGGGTAAAGCTTACGCATCGCAACCTTCTTCACGTGGCAATGAACGGGCCCCTCGACGAATGCCTCGCCCCGATCCTGATCGGAAAGCGAACCATTCTATTCCTACCCATGGCGCATTCTTTCGCACGTTTCATCAATCTGGTAGCGCTCTACCAGGGTGGCGAAATTGCCTATTCGCCCGATACGAAAAACCTCGTCGCGGACCTACAGTCTTTCAAACCGGAATATGTATTGGCCGTGCCACGCGTTTTCGAAAAGATTTATAACGCGGCAGACGCACAGGCTTCCGGCCCACAGCAAAAGATCTTCCGTTATTACGCCAAGGTAGCCATTGCTTATTCGCGCGCGCAGGACACAGACGCCGGCCCCTCAGCAGCTTTGCGTGCTGCCCACGCCTTGGGCGAACGGCTCGTCTACCGCAAAATTCGCGCTAAACTCGGCGGCCATATTTCTTACGCGATTTCTGGGGGTGCCCCGCTCGGTGAGCGGCTCGGCCACTTTTTCCGCGGAATTGGCATCCTCGTGCTCGAAGGTTACGGTGCCACCGAAACTTCCGCCCCCACCGCGGTTAACCGCATTGGCCACCAAAAGATCGGTTCCGTGGGTCCGGCCTATCCGGGGTGCCACGTCGCTATCGCGGAAGACAACGAAATCCTTGCCAAGGGTGATCACGTTTTTGTTGGTTACAATAACGACGACGAATCTACCGCGGAATCTCTCACCGCGGACGGCTGGTTCCGCACCGGCGATGTGGGACATATCGACTCGGACGGATACGTGTGGATCACCGGCCGCAAGAAAGAGCTGATTGTTACTGCCGGTGGGAAGAATGTGGCTCCGGCCGCTCTGGAGGACCGCCTGCGCGGCTATCCGCTAATTTCTCAAGTGGTGGTTGTGGGCGATGAGAAACCATTTATTGGCGCTTTAATCACGCTCGACGCGGAGATGCTGCCGGTGTGGCTGAAGAACAAAGGACTGGAATCGAAGTCAGTTGTTGAAGCAGCTCAAGACCCCGAGATTATTGACGCGATTGACCGCGCGGTCAGGCGCGCCAACCAGCATGTTTCCCGGGCAGAATCTATCCGCAAGTTCGTTATCCTGCCTACCGACTTCACGGTACAAAATGGGTATCTCACGGCTTCTTTGAAGGTGAAGCGTGCGCTCGTGCTCCGCGATTTCGCGAATGTTATCGACGAGCAGATCTACGGCACCGAGCCACAAAAGTAAAGAGGAAAGATGCAGACTAGGCGGCCCGCGCGTCATCTTTACGCGCGGGCCGCTCTGGTATATGCATGTCAGTTCAGCGCACTACCGCGCCCCGAGTGAGGGTTGGGCTTTCTGTGCCTGGTAGCTCAGAAGCAAACTTCCCCGCCGCGGTTGCGGGTCTGGCGTACCGCGCCCCGAGTGAAGGTTGGGCCTTCTGTGCCAGTTGCGCGGCTGCGAGCCCATCCGAGAGCGGGCGATGTGAATCCGCCGAGAGCAGGCGATGCGAATCCGACCACGCCCCATCCCCTGATTTCCTATGTGCGGGGCTCACCAGCCGCTTGACGTTCGGCGTCGTCGATTTTCCTTTTTCTTATTGCCTCATGTTCAGATCTCTGCTTCCAGCACGCGAATGTAACTCGCGCGGTGCCGCCAGTTTTAGATAATTTTTATTGCTGGTCGCGCTGGATGCGGCGGTGGTTTTCGGTTGCTTCATCCACGATGGTCGAGTGGATACGCACCACAAAGTCCGGGTCCAATCCCTCGCGTTCGGCCAGCTCACGCATGCGGTGCCGTTGCCGCTTTTCCCGTTCTGGATCGGCGGGTGGCATCTCGTTTTCCGCTTTGTAATGCCCGACGGCGTCCGTCACGCGAAATCTGCGGGCGAGCAGAATTACCAGTTCTCTATCGATTTGGTCGAGCTGCCGGCGAAACTCCGCTAGCTTCGGCGGGACTCCATAACTTTCTTCCGCGACCATCGTTTCTCTCCTAGTTATCGTTTTCCAGAGGCAATTATTTCATGTGGCAGTGCACGAGTACCGACCATAACGCGGGCCTGCGCGTAAAACAAAGCCACACACATAAGTAGGACCCGAGCCAAGGCCAGCACCCGCGCCCACCGAGCCGCACGAACGCTGGGTTAAGGACGCTAACGATGAATCGACCAGCACCCGCGCCCACCGAGCCGCACGTAAACGAAAGCGCGCGTGTAAGCCAGCCCCATGCATCAGCAAAAACCCGTGCGTAGCCGGCACGTGTAAGTAAGCCAGCCTTCGCTCAGGTTCGTGTAGAAGCGCTGGCGCAACCTCCACCAAAATCGCGGAATTAGTGGCACGGATGGTTAGCAGCTAGTCAATGCGTTTTGAACTACTCGGGGGCCAACCCCGACCTAAACCGTTCGGGGGCCAACCCCGATTGCAGAGGCAGCTTCCTTAGACGACCCGGCAACGCCACTCACTTAGACGGCCCGGCAACGCCACTCAGGCGGTCTTGTCTGAAGCCATTCCCTTCAAGATATATTCCGTATCGTCTTCCCCGAGCACGGCAGCTCGCGTCACCACCACGTCTGAAACGTCTTCGCGCGAAGGCACTTCGAACATGGCACTGGCCAGCACCCGTTCCATAATCGAGCGGAGTCCGCGTGCGCCGGTGCCGCGTTCCATGGCCTCGTGCGCCATTGCTTGGAGTGCGTCGTCGTCGAACTCCAGCCCCACCCCATCTAACTCAAACATCTTCCGATATTGTTTGGTTAGCGCATTCTTAGGTTCGGTGAGGATCTTAATAAGATCAGCTTCGGTAAGCGCGTTTACGGTGGCGATCACCGGCAACCGCCCCACTAGCTCGGGGATCAGCCCGAAACGATGGAGATCATCTGGCGTGACGTCAGCGAGCTGGTCCGGTGCGGCCTCTACGTCGTGCAAGCGTGCCCCAAAACCGATCCCGCCACTGCCGGCCCGTTGCGCGATAATCTGCGAAATTCCATCAAAAGCGCCCGCGCAAATAAATAGAATATTAGACGTATCGATTTGAATATAATCGCCTTGCGGATGCTTTCGCCCACCTTGCGGCGGAACCGAAGCTACCGTTCCCTCGATAATCTTGAGCAAAGCCTGCTGCACGCCTTCGCCCGAAACATCACGCGTAATCGAAGGATTTTCCGATTTGCGCGAAATCTTATCGATTTCGTCGATATAAATAATGCCACTTTCGGCGCGTTTGACGTCATCACCGGCGGCTTGGATAAGCCGCAACAAGACGTTTTCGACGTCTTCCCCAACGTACCCGGCCTCAGTCAGCGCCGTCGCGTCCGCAATGGCGAACGGGACGTCCAACATACGGGCCAGTGACTGCGCCAGATATGTTTTCCCGGTTCCTGTAGGTCCAAGGAGTAAAATGTTCGATTTACCAATTTCGACGTCGTTCTTCTGCGCCTGTTTCTTTGGTTTATTTAGCTCGCGAAGCCGCTTGTAGTGGTTGTAAACCGCCACCGAAAGGGTACGTTTGGCTTCTTCTTGGCCAATCACGTATTCGTTGAGGAAATCGAAAATCTCGACCGGAGTTGGCAGCTTCGACGGCGCGAGTTTCCCTTCCCCGTCTCCCAGCTCCTCCTGAATAATCTCATTGCACAGCTCAATGCATTCATTGCAAATGTAGACTCCGGAACCGGTAATCAGCTTCTTAACTTGCCGCTGACTTTTCATGCAGAACGAACACTTCAGGGTTTCCGCAGCGTCTACCGTGCGCGCCATAAAACAACATTCTCCTTGGTCGCCTACATTTTCCTAACGACACCACCACAATACAATTCCTGCGGAAGAAGCGTTAGACCTGTTCGTGGCGCGCCGAGCACACGCAGCCGAGGCCGATAACATTTGCGCAGGCCAAACCATGAATAACGACGCCGCGCTCGAAAATTCTCGAAATACCCCACAAAACGCGGAATTGGTGGCCATGCTTCTGGACCAATGGAATCGGCACACCATATTTCTGGGACCGCGAAATCAATGACCCACCAACACAAACCGCGGAATTGGTTGACGGCTTCGCCGAAACCGCGGAATTGGTATGCGGAGATAGGTACGCAAAGGTCCCGGGAGGCACTACACTTCCCGGGACCTTCTTACAAAAGTTGATCGATACTACTTGGCGATACTACTTGCCGGTGCTACTTGACGATCTGCGCCGGAGTCTCTTCCTTGCGCGATTCGAGCACCTGATCGACGAGTCCGTATTCCTTCGCCTGCTGCGCGGTAAGAATCTTGTCCCGCTGAATATCGGAACGAATGGTTTCCGGGTCTTGCCCAGAATGGAAGGCCAAGGTGTTGACCAGCCAGTCCGTCATCCGATCAAGCTCGTCTGCAATAATCCCAATGTCGGTGGCCTGGCCCTGCGTGCCTTCCATCGCCGGTTGGTGGATCAAGACGCGTGCATTGGGCAGAGCCAAGCGCCGTCCCGGAGAACCGCCCGCAAGCAGCACCGCTGCGGCCGAAGCTGCCTGCCCCAGGCATACCGTTTGAATCTGCGGCTTGATGTACTGCATCGTGTCGTAGATCGCAGTAAGGGCCGTGAAGGAGCCACCCGGCGAGTTGATGTACATAGTCACCGGCGAATTAGGGTCCATCGATTCAAGTACCAGAAGCTGTGCCATTACGTCGTCGGCAGACGCATCATCCACCTGCACACCAAGGAAGATAATACGATCCTCAAAAAGCTTCGTATACGGATTCGAACGCTTATACCCGTACGGGGTGCGTTCTTCGAAATCCGGGAGAATATAGCGAGATTCGGGCATGTCAGAGGCCCTTCCCACGGGTAGGGTGCGGGAGGAACCGGCAAACGCGCGCAGTGAATCACCCGCCGAACTAAAATTGATATTCATTTACCTATCGCCTTCCGCATTGTTATCAGAGTCTGATTTTTCACCCTTGAGCATGGCCTGAGACGGTTGAATAATGTGATCCACAAAGCCGTATTCCAAGGCCTCTTGGGCGGTGAACCAGCGGTCGCGCTCGGAATCCTGGAGAATCTGCTCCACACTCTTTCCAGTGTGCTCAGCATTCAATTCCGAAAGTTCACGCTTCATTGCCAAGATGAGGTCTGCGTTAATCCGGATATCGGCCGCGACGCCGCCCGCACCGCCCGATGGCTGGTGCATCAGCACGCGCGTATGCGGGGTAATGTACCGCTTCCCCTTCGTGCCAGCGGAAAGCAAGAACTGGCCCATCGAGGCGGCCATGCCCATGCCCACAGTCACGACGTCGGGTTGCACGTACTGCATCGTGTCATAAATGGCCATGCCAGCAGTAACGGAACCGCCAGGAGAATTAATATACAGGTAGATATCGCTATCGGGATCTTCCGCCGCCAGAAGCATAAGCTGCGCGCAAATCTCGTTTGCGTTCTCCTGCTTAACCTCAGAACCCAACCAAATGATTCGCGACTTTAGGAGCCGCTGGTACACCGAGTCACCGAGCATATTCGGTTGCTCCGCTGCCATTCTTGCAGAGTTTTGCACTTAGATTCCTTCCTTCGGGCACCTTGCGACCACTGGAGCCCTGAACACCACTGAAGACTTTAACGGTCGAATGAAACCGGAATCATCCCAAGTTGCCCCTTTTTCGCTTATGGCGCATGGTTACTCGCATCTCCCGCATAGTACCAATTCCGAAGGCCTTGCTCGGGCAAGACCCACTTTTGCTGCTTGCGCCCCATCGCTCATTTATGCGGGTAAGGATGTGCTTGTCTGCAGGCGGCACATAGCGGACCTGCCCGGCCCCATATTCTCCACCCTCTAGGTACCAATTCCGCGGTTTGTGTTCTTGTGCCAACCCGCATTTATCGCGGAATTAGTGCGCGGGAGAAAAAGCGGGAGGTGCGGGGCCTGGCTGGCCTCGCACCTCCCGGGTTCCGTATTTACTTAGGCGCTAGCGGTTTACTTACGCACTGCTAGCGTTTTGATTCCGCGCTAGCAGTTTGCTTTGGCACTAGCGCGTTACGCATTACTTGTTAGGCGCCAGCGTATTGTTTCCGCGCTAGCGGCGTTAGCGGCTCAAAACCGGCGTTATGTTAGCAACGGCGCTAGCTACGGTGTTAGCTACGGCGCTAGCGGTGTTAGCTTCGTGTTAGCGGCGGTCTACGGCCGGGGTGTCAATTCCGTCCCCGTCCCAATCGCCAACCACCGAAACATCCTTCGCATTACCATAAGCAAAGACCTCATCAGCCACGCCAGAAACCAATTCGTTCTTCAAGAAGAACTGGTTGCCGCGTACAACGCCAACCCCGTCCTTGCCATCACCGTTCCAGTCACCAGCAATCACGCGGTCACCAGCAGTACCATAAGCAAACTCAAGCGGTGCCTTGGTATCTTCCAGCTTGCTTTGCACGTAGAAAACGTTTCCACGCACAGCGGCCAAGGTATCCTTACCATCACCGTTCCAATCCCCCGCAATAAGGGTATCGGAAGGGTTGCCATAACCGTAAACCGCGTCAGCAACACCGCTGGTCAGCGAATTACGCACGAACACTTGGTTACCGCGAACTACGGCAACAGTGTCCTTACCATCACCGTTCCAGTCCCCTACCAGGACTTCATCACCAGCATTACCGTAGGCAAACTCGAACTGGGCAACACCACTAAACCCATTCGTGCCCAGGAAGAGGTTGCCCCGGCGCACCATCGGCGTATCGATACCGTCACCATCCCAGTCACCAAAGATGATTTCATCGTTCGGGTTACCATAGTTAACCGTACGATCCGCCTTACCCTGACCCCACGCATTCACATACAACACACCACGCGCGTCATTTTCAACCGCCCACACACCAGCGGGCTTTTCAACGGCAGGTTTGTCGGCACCTTCAGCACCGGTCTGGCCGACGTCTTCAGCGCCAGTCTCGGCACCGGTCTCGGTACCTTCAGCACCCGTCTCTGTTCCGGTCTCGGCACCTTCAGCACCGGTCTGGCCGACGTCGTCGGCACCAGTCTGGCCGGCGTCGTCCTTTACCTCGTCCCCGCCCTCGGCAGAAACCTCGGAATTAGTAGAAACGGGTTTGCCGGCAAGCGGGAGGCCATTGTCATCCAGGTAAACCGTTTGGATCCCGGATTCTAGTACGCGGCGCTCGACGCGCTCGAGGTCATAGTTATCGTCCAAAATCGGGAACAGCGAAATCGGTGTCATCACCATGCTCGCTGCTGGTTGTTTGCCAGAATCGAGGGCCGGCCCCGTATATGGAGCGATCGTAATATCTAGATGTCCGTAATGTTTTCCGCCCGAAACCAAATGCTTGACTCCAGCCTCGTTGGTCTCCCACTTTTCGGGTTCATCCGCCTGGGCCATCCACACCGAATGCGTGTTGAAACGCAAAGGTGCGTAAGTGCCATCCTCCTGCTGGACCATCTTCTCGCCGCGTAGCCCATCCGAAGCCACGCCCACATCCCAGTGGTAGACGCCCACGCCGTCGTTATTCTCATCAACATAGGAAGCCTGGAACATTTCATCATGCCCAGAAAACACCGCGGCCACACCATACTCTTCAAAAAGCGGCTGCAGGTGGCGCATCGGCGTTCCCGGCTGTTGGTCCGCATGTTCATGGCCCATCGTGGTGCCATGCACGCCATTCGAATAGGCCACGTGGTGGTACTGCACGACGATCGTTTGTCCCTTCGCACGCGCGTCCTGCAACTGCTTTTCCAGCCACTTGTACTGCTCGGAACCCGGCATAAAATCGGGCTGATCTACAGAATTAGGGTCTTGCCCCTCTCCCCACCAGCCCAGCTCTACCGTTTTCGGGAAATCGCGCCTAATTTCCTCCATCGTAAACTGGTTCTGCGTGTCGGTACCGAGTTGTTCCTTTGTAATATTTGCGTCATTACCCGTCATTGGGGCTGGCGCGGAATCCGAATTAGGCGATTGGTCCGGCTGACCGTTCGTCGAATCTAAAGAAATAACGGTAATCGGGCCGTAATCCGTGCGATGGTAGGCATCGCGAGCATTCGCATTATCAGAACCGTGGGTATCAAAAACCTGGTTATAAGCGGCGCGCGCCCGAATCACCGCGGTCCGATCCTCCGGGGTTCCGTAACCATAAACTTCGTGGTTACCGAGAGAAGTAATCACCGGAATAGAGTCAAGAATATGGCCCTGATCCCCCGCGAAATAGCGGAACCATTCATCCCAATGGCTTTGCGAGGAAGCTCTTTCCGCGATATCACCGGGGAGCAGAAGCAGATCCGGCGCGGCTTGCGCAATAGCTGCATTATTTAGTCGTTGCGCCTGATCCTCCGTCACCGCGTAATTCACGGCATATTTTCCGTTACGCGTACTACCACCGAATTTCTGATCCCAAGCAGAACCGGCACCGGGTCGCTCCTCCGAGCCCTCCGCAAGATTCAAGGTCTGTTCCCATTCGCGGTAGGTCACCCGGCCAATCGGGTCAGTTTCAGTATCCGAGAAAGCAATAATGTGTATGGGCTCTACGAGTTCGCTACCTGGAGTAGGAAGCGTACGGAAAGATGCAGAATGCGCATACCCATCCACCTCTACGGTGTACTGATACGCGGAATTAGTTTGCAAGCCGGTCAGGTCGACGCTGTATTTGTACGGCTTATCTGCCCGGATCCAGGCTCCTTGCGGAACTCTTAGTTCTTTGTTCCGGGTAAGATCGCCCTGCGTCAGTTCATAATCTTGATAATCGTTGACCGGGTTATGCACACCGGCTACTGTTTCGGTTTTTCCTTCTGCAGGCAGTCCCGGACCGGTGACGGTGATTTTCGCTTCCGTTCCAAGTTCGGTAAACCAATTGATTGTTATCCCTGTATCCGAGGGACGTTGCAGATACGGAAGAACCCGGAAGCCGGGCCGTGGATCTAACGGGACGGTACGCCCGTCAACAACTGTCGGGTTTTCGTTCGTAGAAGCCAAGGCGGGCGAGTCCACCCCTGGCTGCAGAACGGGCTCCGCCTGGGCCGGCGTCGGCACGGCCCACAAGGCGGCCGGCAGGAAAGCAAAGCTAACCATTGCCGCCACCGTTTTGCGCAGTTTCGAGGATTGCATGTTTGCCTTTCCAATCGCGTGGTTGACGCGTTAAAAGTACGGAATCCTCGTAAATTTTTGGTAACCAAGAAAGAAATTCCGGCACCCGCTCACTCGGTGCACCAATTCCGCGGTTTCCGCGAGAGCGTCTCGTCACCCCGGTGCAACTAACGCCACACGAGAAGAAAAGAAGAAGCGCACCGTCCCACACCAGTTACACAGAGAACCCCAACCGACGCGCCGAAGCCCGCGCCCGACACACCGAAGCCCGCGCCCGACACACCGAAGCCCGCGCCCGACACACCGAAGCCCGCGCCCGACACACCGAAGCCCGCGCCCGACACACCGAAATCGCGGAATTGGTCCCCCTGGGGAAAGAAAAGCGCGTGGGGGTGTGCTCTGAGCACACCCCCACGCGCTTTTCGGTATTACATTTTGGCTTTTAGCTTCCCCGTCTTGTATCCAATCCGGGAGGGCTTCGGGCCGCCGTTAGATCCTGATTAGATCAGCTTCTCCAGCTTGGCGATGAGCGACTTGCGTGCCTTGCCAGCCTTTTCAGCCTCCAGCACACGCTGCACTTCCGCCGCGTCCTGGCCCTCGACGTATTCCATTACGTCGTCAATCTTCGCATCAGCCGGATCAAAAGCGTCGTCGTCACCCGCATCTACAGTTTCCGCTTCCGCGGTTTCGGTTTCCGCTGCGGCGTCGGTTTCTTCCGACTTCGCGGTGCTAGCCGCCGCCTTCTTGGCCGCAGACTTCTTCGGGGCCGGACGCTTGCGTTCCTGCGAGAAGTCAGGTTCCGCGTTTTCTTCTTCCGGCTTTTCCCCAACTACCGCGATAACGTCTACGTCTTGCCCGTCGGTGTCTACTACCGTGGCTAGGCGCAGGGCAGAAATGAGCGCCTTACCGCGAGTAAGTTCCCCGGAGAAGGCCCCCACCTGGCCGGTTTGCATAACCGCGGAAAGGAACTGGTTCGCATCCATGCCGTACAACTGAGACTGCTGCACCAAGAAGTTGAGCAGCTCATCTTGCTGCACCTGCACGCCGAACTTATCGGCCAGGACGTCAAGCATGAGCTGATCGCGCAGACTGGAAGCAAGGTCGTCACGGATCTCTTCGCCGTGTTCGTCGTCGCCTTCCTTACCTTCGGCCTGCAGATGCTGTTCAACCTGGGCATCAATCAGCGAATCCGAAAGCGGCACGTCCACGACTTCCCGCAAGTGCTCGAGCAACTTGCCCCGCGCTTGCGCAATCTGGGCTTCCTTCGCCGCCTTTTCTGCCTTTTCTTGCAAGCTGGCGCGCAGTTCCTCGATCGTGTCAAATTCCGACGCCATCTGGGCGAAGTCATCGTCAGCTTCCGGCAGATCAGGTTCCTGTACCTTTTCAATCTTGACAGAAACCTCAGCTTCTTCACCTTCGTGTTCGCCGCCAACCAGCGTCGAAGTGAAGGTGACTTCCTCGCCAGCGCTATGGCCGGTAAGAGCCTCATCCAAACCGTCAATCATGTTGCCGGCACCCACGCGATAAGAAACGCCGGAAGCGGAATCCACTTCCTCGCCTGCAATCGTTGCCGTCAAATCGATTGTCACATAGTCCCCGTCGGCCGCGGCCCGATCCGCCGTCTTCAAGGAAGCGAAACGTTCCCGCAGGTCCGTGAGTTCCTTTTCGACGTCGTCCTCATTCACCGAAGCCGGATCGACTTCGAGCGTAATATCCGCCGGGTTTGGAAGGATAATCTCGGGGCGAATATCCACGGTAACGTCGAAGGAGAAGGGGGTCTCGGAACCCGGATCGAGCGGAAGTTCGACGACGTCGACCGCCGGGCTCCCGAGAGGCACCAACTCGTTTTCGGTCAGTGCCTGCGTGTAATAGTTGTCCATAGCGTCGTTCGCGGCTTGCTCCACGATCGCTTCCCGCCCGATTTGGGCTTCCAACACGCGCGTGGGAACATGCCCGCGCCTAAAGCCGGGAATCTGGACCTGTTTACCAATTTTCTTGGCAGCCTTATCAATTTCGGGCTTAAATTCTTCGAAGGGAACCTCGATAGACACCTTTGCTCGGGTCTCTTCGAGAAGTTCGTAGGAGCTCTTCACTACTTTCTCCATGTACTACGTATGTAAGGGGCGAAAATCGCCCCGCTTGAAGGCACGTGGCCACTGACAGGCCTGAAGCGCATTCGCGTTCAGGCATACCCGCTAATTCTAAGCTAATTCCGCGGTTCCGTGCGCGCCCATAGGGCCGCGCTTTAAGTGGAGCGCGTTACGCAAACCTCGGAATTAGTCGGCACGGAGGGAAAACTGGCCGTGAGGATTCTTACACACGAGCTCTTTGCGCGCGATGAGCCAAAAGCCTTCCATTTCTCTCCTCCGCACCAATTCCGCGTTTTCGTTTCACAAACCAAGCTTCAAACCAATTCCGCGATTCGAGAGTGTCTACTTAAGCCATTCGTGGATACGTAAATCGCGGAATTAGTCGCAAGTGGGTGCGCGCTCTCGTACTAATTCCGCGATTTGTGCGCGCTCAAAGAAAACCTACTCGCCCTCAGGCGAGCGCGTGTTGGATATGTGCAAGCCACTCTTCGTAACTCATGGCCCGCACCACGGTTTCCCGCATCTCTTCGGGCATCATCTTTTCCTCGTACGTTCCCGCGTCTTTGAGGCCGATTTTTTCCATGACGCGCAGGCTGGCCCCATGCACAGCCGGAGCACAGGCCGCAATTACCGGAAGCCTGATCACCCCAAACATGTAATCGCGCACTTTCAACGCCGCTTCCGTGGCCAAACCCATGCCCCACACTTCACGATCAAGACACCACGAAAGCTGCCACTGAATTGGTTTGCCGGCGTACAACAACGTCTCCCCTTCCGGCAACGGTGCCGCCGTCACCCCCGCAAAACCAATCAAATCCCCCGGCCGCAAAACCACTTCTCCATGGTCACGCAGACCGTACCGCACACGCACCGCCCACAACCCAAAACCGTGATTAATGAGATCACCCTGGAACATGGAGATCTCATCCAAAGCGTGGTTGGAATCAAAGGAACCAGAGATGAATTCCCGAGCCTTGCTATCTTCATTAATAGCGGCCCATTTTTCCGCGTCTCCGCGCCGCCACCCCGTCAAATCCAGGTGTCGCGTTTGCAACTCGAAAATATCATTCGCAACCTTGAAAGCATCATCCACACCCGTATTCTGGCACGCGCCATCCGCTTTCGCATTAACAGCCTACATAGGCCGACGCCGTACGCGGTGCCTTGTCGATCCGGGCCGGTAACACCAACATACCGTTTCGCAGACAAATTAGTCGAACTGCCCTTGGTAGAACATTCTTCGTGAAAACTACGGCGCGGGGAGCGCGCGGCCCGATACCCGTCGTCGTTCTTTACCATCCAGCCAAAAACCGCAACGTATCCGCTACACCCAGGAGACGTTCCCCGAGCAAATCTTTCTAAAACCCGGGCAAACTCGCCGCGCGTAAACGCCCAACGAAGAACCCTCCTGAACCTACACCCTTAATTAGGCTCCCCTTAGCAAATGCCTCAAAGCAAACACCACGAGCCAGACGCCTCAAAGCATTCACTTCAAGCAGGCACTTCAAGCAGGAACTTTAAGCAACCACTTCAAGCAGGTACCTCCGAACGACGCCCAAAAGGAGACCAAAGACCCCAAAAAGTGCCGAAGAACTGGCTCCTAGAGTCGCCTCTCGATTAGCCGGGAAACGACATATTCAAGCACCGGAGCTAGGCGGGTATCGGGACGCCAAGCCACCTCGTGGGTGATTTCGACCAGACGGCCATTATCTTTCAAGAGCGGACACTTGTATTCTTCCGGGTTAACCATGGATTGCGGGATGAGCGCGATGCCTTTCCCTTCGCGCGCCCACTCCTCCATCCTGCGTAGGCTGTCAGCCTCATCAAAATACGTATTGAGTTTAAAAAGTCGTTCTTGGAAGAACGTTTGAATAAAATCCCCGAGGCCATTATCAGGGTTGGGCATAATAAAATTTCGTTGTGCGATTTCATTAAACTCAATCATTTCTCTTCTGCCGGGCCGCATTTTAACCACTGCGATTGGCTCGGAAATCACACGCCGGCTCACGAGCCCGCCGCACCTTCCGGCCCCCGGTCCGATTATTAGGTCGAAATTTGACTTGCGCAGTCTGCTACGCAGGCTCTCCATGGGTCCCTCTATAATCGCCAGATCGTGCCGTTCTGGCAGTTCGCGGATGGCCGCATAGAGTCGCCCGATAACGTCGCCGCCAATGAGGTCAGAAACGCCGATGCGTAGGAACCGCTTTTGCTCATTCAGCCATCGCTTGCCCTCCGTAGCCGCATCCGAAAGCGCGTCAAGCGCTCTTTGCATCAGCGGAATCACCCGCTCACCAAAGGGCGTCATCGTGGTGCCGTAGGACGTTCGGGTAAACATTTCGGCGCCGAGTTGTTTTTCCAACTTACGGACCGCGAGGGACAGGGTCGGTTGTGCCATCCCGAACACTTGGGCCGCCAATGTGAACGAGCCGGTGCGGGAAACCATAATTGCGTATCGCATCGCGTCAGGACTAAGGTCATGCCTCATAGCCACAGAGTAACCGGCGCTATCTACAACTTCACGTCTGTTTTGGATTTATCCACAGGCTTGTACAGTTACCGCCGCCACATTTCAGTCTTTCGCTTCTTCTGCGAACCATTTCCGCGATTTCGAACTTTTCGCCGCTCGCCCATCTGCTCCAGGCCGACGCCGCACGGCTAGCACGCCCCACCGTTACGGTTTGCGGATCGCCGTTTATGAGAGCTCTCGCGCGGCCCCTACAGGCTCATTGACCTGCGGATTGTAAATACCACTCTAATGACAGCTGGAAGGGGCAAATTCTACGCCTTCCAAAATTTGCGCGTGCGGCAAGCTCTCAGCAGTGCCGCTAAGGGTGGCCGTAAGGCGAGCAAGATAACCCCTTTTACAATTCGGCAAACATTAGAAAGAGCTAACCCTGGCGTGCGGTGGACCACTTTTGAGCGAAGCTGGGTTCACCCAGCTTGCTTTAAAAATCTATTTTTCTGTGGATAGTTCGCCAAGCTGATTATGCTTCGGCAAAAACAACCTGCCTGAACAGGCACTTCTTCAGCTTCAACCTCAAAATGCAGCACGTCAAGTTTTTCGCGAGATGCCTGATTGTAGTTTTTGAAGCTCTTCCGCGCTTTTGGGCCATTCGTGCGCTTCTGGCGCGTCTACGCGCGCGCCTGTACCCTCCTTCGATAGAGCGCATTTCGTCTACAGCTAGGGCGCGTCTACGCGCGCGCCTGTACCGGGCCCAATCTGGCTATAACCAAAGCAAGCAGCACCCCAACCAAGCAGCGCCAGAACCCAGACCGGATCGCAATCAAGTACCGCAGTGAACGGCAGCATCATGAGCCATACAGAGCCGGAATCACACACGACCACAACCTAGGCAACGCCAGAACCCGAGACGCACCGCGATCAAGCGCTGCCGTAAACCCAGCCACACCGCACCCCAAGCAGCACAGCATCGTGACCACCAGTTTTTTGAATCCCATGCGCTCGAAAACCTAAGAGCTCACAACCGCGAGGTGCAGCGTCGCCCCGTTCCAAAGTGAAGATAAACCTGATTATTCTGGCAGTGCCGGCGCTGAACACTACGCGCTTGCGGGTGAGCTGAGGTTTTTAGCTGGAGTAGCTTTGTGAACGTGTACGCAGGATAACAGCGCTCCTACGGGTCTAAGGAGCGCGGGGTTACTTGGCAATCGTTTTGGTAACCGCTGCCGAATTGTTTTAGCGGCTGCTGGAGCGCTGACAGGAGCGCGGTTGCTTATGCAGTCACCGGTTTGCTTATAGCAGCCGTTCGTTTATTGAGAGCGGCTGGCGGTTTGCTCATAGCAGCCGGCGATTCACTGATAGCAGCTGGCGGAATGTTGGGAACAGCAACGGGCTAGTCGCAAAGCCGCCACTCGGAGATCGCTCCAGTATGGTGTGCATCTGCGGGCTCCGGTAGGCCTGATGCCGGCCGGTTTTACATAGGGATGCCCTGCACCGCGAGCGTCTTTTCCCGATTACCTTTTGGAGTGGCATCTAACTAGTCTCTGAGGAGAAACCCAAAACGCCCGAACTGAAAACCCGAGATACTCGCTAGCCCTGTTTTGTGCCGGACGGGTCTATACAGAACATGTACAGCGTTCGAAGAGAATTTGGCCACGTCTCCTGGGCTTGTTGTACTAGCCAAGCTTGCGGTGCTAACCCGAACTTGCTGCAGTAACCCCGGCTTCCGGCACTAACCAGGCTTCGGGCACTAACCCGGCTCCCGGCACTAAAAGGATGCAGGCCCCAACAGCAAATTCTTGCTCTCCGCACGGAGATACAGCACGACCCTGGTACGCCAGCATCCGCCGCATCGGACCTATAGACGTTGACTTATACCGGTTGCTCTATACCTGTTACAGCTCCCGCCACTGCCGCGATTGGCGGGTTGAAGATGCATGATTCACGCGCGGCGTTATACCACCATCGTTCGTTATGGGTTTTCTTTGGCCAGCTTGCTGGAAACTTTTGGCCGCTCCGCTGGGGAATAAATGGAGCGAGTGACGGGAATCGAACCCGCATCATCAGCTTGGAAGGCTGAGGTTCTACCATTGAACTACACTCGCGTAATCGCAGTTCGAACATATTGAATGCGACTTGGATACTGTACCAGGAAAACACCTCGCGCGCGCCGTATCTTACATCACACTGACTGAGGTGCGAGCAACGGTTGCCCGGCGCAAAGCTTGCCTTGCGCGGAGCCTGCCTTGCGCGGAGCCTCTGGCCCATGGCAGGTTGCTTCCCTACCGGCCATTTTCTCTGCTTCCTAGCCGGCCTCGACTGATATTTCAGTCGCCTCAGCGATCCCCGCTTTCTCCGGCGTATCCGCAGCCTCACGTATCTCTACTCCCCAGGCTCCCTGCTCCCCGGGCGTACCCATAGCCTCACGTATTCCCAAGTTTTGCCAACCGGTTGGGTGAAGGAGCTTTTTGCAACCGCAATTCACACAAACCTCGGAATTGGTACCCACCCTGCGGCTCTACATGAGAAAAATAACGCGCCGCGCCGGCCGATCTTCGCATACAATGGAGCAGTTGTTTGGTGTTTTTGCCAGACGGGACGTGGCGCAGCTTGGTAGCGCACCTGTTTTGGGTACAGGGGGTCGTGGGTTCAAATCCCGCCGTCCCGACTCTGTAGGATCCCTCAACATCTCCCGCATGCCGAGGGATCCTAACTTTTCCTTGCACTACCAACTGCGATTGGCTCGCTTGTGCGTACTGCTGTTACCTTGTACACCGAGTTTCTCGAGAGCGCATCGCACAGTTGCGATCTACACGAAACGGGTTGTACGACGTCGTACACGAAACTCACCGAAAGGGCCTAAATTGTGCTGGGTGATATCGCTGAAACCGCGGAATTGGTGCATGCGGAGGAAGAACCGGCAAGAAGTTGTTTCCACGCGACACGACTTAAATGCAAAATGCCCCGGATAACCGGGGCATTGAGCGTCACCGCAATATGTGATTGCGGTGTGAGTAACACTCTTAGTCCGAGAGCAGTCCGCTCTGGTAAGCCTTTGCGAGTCTGCGCGGAATACGCACTTCGCGGCCACGCACGCGGACGGTCTGGAGCCGGATCGGCGCCGCCTTCCACTGCGAGCGACGAGAGCGGGTGTTGCTGCGGGACATCCTGCGCTTAGGTACTGCCATATGTCTACCGCTCCTTCCTTCATCGAGGCCGCTCTTGTGCAGCCACTTTTCAAATAGTTACAACGCGAGAGCGCATGCGCGCCACGCACATCGGTACATGATACGCGAGACACATACCTTTACGCCAGTTTTCCGTACTTGCTACTCGGTCACACCTCAATCACGCTTTGAGCACCTTGCAGTAACGAGGAACTAAGTGGCCTAAAACGCGGATTTAGTTCCACTGGTTACCAATTCCGCGGTTCCCGTCCACGCCTAATACCGCGATAAACGCATTCCAAGGTAACAAGGTGGCAGGGTGACAAAGTAGCCCCAGCAACACAAACCGCGGAATTGGTGTTTACGATGAGGGTATGCCCATTTATGTCCTCGCCCCGCAGGCCCATTTAGAACATGAGCTGGAACGCAAGCGTTCACGTTTTATTACCGTGGTACGCCGTGTTTCTTCCGAAGCAGAGGCCCGCGACGCAATCGCCGTCGAAAAAGATCGCTTCCCCGATGCCCGGCACTGGTGCACCGCCTACGCAATTTCAGTTCCGCACGCGAGCCCGATTTTGCATTCCTCCGACGACGGCGAACCTTCGGGGACGGCAGGCCGGCCCATGCTTGACGTACTTACCGGCCGGCAGCTTTTGGACGTGGTCGCCATTGTGACCAGGTATTTTGGGGGCACACTGTTGGGTACCGGCGGCCTTGTTTCTGCCTATTCTGACTCGGTTATCGAAACTCTGCGCGGCGCCGAAATCTTTGAGCGCCAGGTCGTGCCCGAATACCAAGTGAAATTGCGGCATGCCGATGCGGGCCGGCACATTGCGGCCCTTGAATCTGCAGGGTTCCGTACTTCCCCGGAATATCTCGTATCGGGCGTCCAAGTAACCGTCGCTACAGACCAGGAAGACCAATTCCGCGGTTTGGTCGCATCTCTCACCAGTGGCGCTGCCGACGTCCGACAAACCGGGGAAACAATCGTGGAAGTTCCCGCCGGGACGATCCCCTAACGGACGTTTCGATCCGAAACGCACGCTCCGCTCTGAAAACTCTCCCGGGAGAGCGTTCCCTACCCTTTTCTCGGGAGAGCGCTCCCTAGCCCTTGCGAAGATTTCTCCCCTATCTTCATATTTACCTACTCCCGGCTAGTCTTGCCTGACCGCGCGTTTGACTAACCCACAGCACCGCGCGTTTGGCAAATTTTTGGCTTATATTTCCGGTACTCGGAGCGACGCATGCGTTTATCGCTTCACATCGCGCGCTGAGCTTCCATATCGCGCGCGGACGCAACTTTTCCTGATTTCGTTCTCCATGGGCATATTTAGACAACCTGTGCACTTCGCGGCCACATCCGCTATATTGGACGTATTGTTCGTCAACGGGAGCGAAAGGAGAGGGCATATGCGTACCGCGCTGAGTCTTTCCGCTTCCGTTGTCACCTGTATGTGTCTTTAGAGCGCCGAGCATTACTGGCGCCCCTGTGGCGTGCTCTCGGCGCTCTTTTTTGCTTGGTTTAAATTCTCTTTTTCAAACATACTCCAAGCAATTTTTCTATTTTGGCGTTTCCTACGACGACGCCGCTAGCGCGGCAACAGCGCAAATCCATTTGAAAAGACCAGATTTGGCATATCCGTGTACCCGCGTACACGCAAATCGCGGAATTGGTCTGTAAATGAAACAGTGACAACGGAAGGTTTTTATAACAATGGCACGTATTTATGATGACGCAACCCAGATAGTCGGGCATACTCCCCTCGTTCGCATCAATAAACTCAATGCCGGCAATCCCGGCCAAGTGCTAGCAAAACTCGAGTTTTACAATCCGGCAAATTCAGTTAAGGACAGGATTGCCGTGGCAATTGTGGATGCGGCCGAAGAGGCCGGCGCACTCCGGCCGGGCGGAACGATTGTAGAAGGGACGAGCGGAAACACCGGAATTGGTTTGGCCTGGGTGGGAGCCGCGCGCGGTTATCGCGTTATTCTCACGATGCCTTCCTCCATGTCTGTGGAACGGCGGGCTCTGCTCCGTGCTTTCGGAGCTGACCTAGTTCTTACTGACCCAAAGGATGGTATGAAGGGCGCAGTGGACCGGGCTCGGAGCATTGCCGAAAGTACCGATAATGCGATCCTGGCATCCCAGTTCTCCAACGAGGCTAACCCCGCTATCCATGAGAGGACGACCGGGCCGGAAATTTGGGAAGACACCGACGGCAAGGTCGATTATGTAGTTTCCGGAATCGGTACCGGCGGGACAATCACCGGTATCGGCCGGTATTTGCGTCAACAAAATCCAGACGTGAAACTTGTAGCAGTCGAACCAGCAGAGTCTCCTCTTCTATCTGAAGGCCGGGCAGGTTCTCACAAGATCCAAGGAATTGGTGCAAACTTCGTACCAGACGTATTGGATACCGAAATCTACAACGAGGTATTCCCAGTTCCGGGTGATGCGGCAATCCAGTTCGCGCGTGACGCGGCACACAAGGAAGGTTTGCTCGTTGGTATTTCCGCCGGAGCTGCTCTCTATGCCGCCGTCGAGATCGCGAAGAGGCCCGAAACCGCGGGCAAAAACATCATTGCAATCGTTCCCGATTTTGGTGAACGGTATGTTTCTACGGCCCTGTTTGACGGCTATAAAGAATAAGTAATAATCAGAGTGCCCGTGCGTGTACTTTGACTCAGCCCGACTGTGTGCAATGTACACGCTGAACATAAGGCACGACTTGGGGCGGGCCAAACTTCGGCTCTGCCAACTCGGCCCGCCCCACCCACCAATTCCGCGATTCTTGTTGACAGCATTTTTGCGCACTGATTAGAACCGACCAAATTCGCGGAATTAGTCTCGAAGATTTGGAGTGGGGTACTAATTCCGCGGTTTGCGCATTGCCGTCTTCGTAGCTGCCGGCGGCAAAAGCGCCCGTTAGTATGACATTGCAGTAGAACTGCAGATTTGGAGATTGACCTGCTGTGAAAAAATCGCTTAGAAAACCCCAGTTCCTCGTGGAAATGCGCGAGGACCTACGCGCGGCGCGCAATCATGACCCCGCAGCCCGTTCAAATCTCGAGGTTGCACTTGCATATTCGGGTGTACACGCAGTTTGGGCCCACCGAATCTCTCACGCTATGTGGAACCGGTCGAAAAAACTCCGACTCCCAGCACGTCTTTTATCCCAGTTAACGCGGGCGCTCACCGGTGTCGAAATCCACCCCGGAGCAAAAATTGGTCACCGGTTCTTTATCGACCATGGGATGGGAGTTGTCATTGGGGAAACCGCCGAAGTGGGCGATGACTGCATGATCTACCACGGCGTCACCCTAGGCGGCACCTCATCCGAACCCGTGAAACGCCATCCGACCATTGGCAATAACGTCACTATTGGCGCGGGCGCCAAAGTCCTCGGCCCAGTCACAATCGGCGATAATGCACAAGTCGGTGCGAACGCCGTCGTCGTCAAAGACGTACCGGAAGCCGCCACCGCGGTTGGCGTACCCGCGAAAAACCGCACCGACACCTCATCATCAGCCGAGGAATGGTTCATCGACCCGGCGATTTACATCTAGCAGCCGCAGATTCCGAAAACGTAACCGGGGCTCGGCGGGGCACGAAAAGACCAAAAACGCCCAAAACACCGAAAGCACCCAAAACACGCATAAACACACATAAACACGCAGGGTACCGGCATCAACGGACGACGCCGTATGCCCCGGCACTTAGCCGTCGCACGTCTGCACCGCCGCACGCTTACCAGCCAAAAGGCTTGCACGCACGCCAGCGCACTCAGGTCACCCAGGCCCGGTGATTAGCCGGCGCAAGGATTTTGCCCGCCGATCCTATCCGGGTGTTTCGCCGGGTTTCCTGTTTCGTCGCGCCCCTTCAATACATGTTTATTTAGTGCATATTTCCGCTTCATTGCGTTTTGCACGAATGCAACACCCGTGCCACCTTCTCAACCTTGTGGTTCCATAGCACCGTTCCGACCGCGAACTGCCTCGCCTGCGAGTGCCGCGCAGTCTGTTCGGACGAGCACATAGGTGTCCCAATAGGCAAGTATCCAGATAGGTAAGTCTCCGGTTGGAGAGCTGCCCGGATGGACAGGTATCCGGACAGCTGTCATTAAGGATTGCCTAAATCCGCGCACCTCGCATGTGACCAGGAAATCAGCGTGAGCCCGCGCGCAGAACGCGCAATACGAGCATCAGCATGGTACCCCTAGCCTGCATGTGGTTCTAGCCTGCGCACAGTCCTAGCCTGCATGTGGTTCTAGCCTGCCCGTTGTTACGACTCGTCCGTGTTTACAACCTATCCGCGGTTCTAACCTATCGGTGGTTCTAACCGCGCGTTTCCTCATATTTAGCGATCTTATTGATGCGACGCACGTGCCGCTCATCGCCCGAGAACGGGGTCTCCAGGAACCAGGTGACTAGTTGCAGGGCTTCCTCCTGCGTATGCTGGCGAGCGCCAATTGAAATAACATTAGCGTTATTATGCTCCCGGCCTAGCTTCGCTGTATCCTCGTTCCACGCGAGAATAGCGCGAATCCCCTTCACTTTATTAGCCGAAATCTGCTCGCCGTTGCCCGAGCCTCCGAGCACAATGCCCAGTGATCCCGGATCAGCCGCAACGGCCTCTGCCGCGGCAATGCATGGTTCCGGATAGTCGTCGAGTGCGTCATAGACTTTCGCGCCATGATCGACGACGTCGTACCCGGCTTTCCCCAGTTTAGCCACAATATATTCTTTAAGTTCAAAACCCGCATGGTCGGTTCCAATGTGTACTCGCATGGCCCAATTCTATTTCGTGAAACGGTGATTTTGTGGCCTTTCGCCTTGCTTATGCAAAGAGCATGAGCATACTCGCCCTCCTTGCTCACCAATTCCGCGATATTAGATGCAGGGCTAACGCTTTCCGCGGAATTAGTAATCGGGCGTTATAACTTTCCTCGGAACTAGACACTGAACTGTACCTTTTCCGCGTTTTACATCGCGGTTTCAACCGCACGTTCCCACAAGCCATCCAACCCCTACTTCCGTTTGGTTTGGGGGCAGCTGGTAGATAAGCGCAACTATCGCGGAATTGGTGGCCGAAGTCTGCATTAGCAGTTTTCGCGGAATTGGTGCCAAAACATGAAAGCGGAGCGAGGTTTCCACAGCCCGGTTGGCGGCACTAGTATCCACCGGCCCGCATGCTTGGCCGGCTAGCCAGACGGTTTTTCCGCATCCTGGCGGTATGGAAACCATTCTTCCTTCGCAAAGTCGGCGTTCGGCGCAGGTTCGTTCTGCCGCACTTACCCGCCTTGGCGTTTTTAGTATCGCGGAGGCTTTCAAACACGGTGTTTCCCCGAGAATGCTACGCAGCCCACTCATCAAACGTGTCAGTCGCGGGTTCTATGCTCTCGCCGCCACCACGGTCACCGAGCTCGACCTCCTCGCCGCTTTCGCCCGGCGTTTTCCGCAAGCCGTGGTATGTCACGCAAGTGCCGCCCGCTTTTGGGGTTTTCCGCTTCCCCGCCGGATCAAACCCTGGGAAGAGGGAGTCCATATTTGTCTCCGCGTCACCACCAAAAAACGTCGCAAAATCACCAACGGTGTGCGCTGGAGTTACGGCAAGGTGCCCAAGCGCGACGTCGTCGTTATCAAGCACCCGCGCACCCGTACTCCGATCCGTATCATGGCACGTGAACGCGCTTTCATCGACATTTGTAAAAGCCTTACCGTACATGAAGCCACCGAAATTGCGGATTATTTGGTCCGCCAACCGCGGCCGCGCTATGAAAAACGGCGTCGCCCTTTCTCCTCCGGCGTAAGGCTGATGAAAGCAGTTCGCGCACATCGCCGAAAACGCGGAATTAGAGTTGCCCGTCTCGCTGTGTCTTTGAGCCGGCGGGGCGCGGATTCGGCACAGGAGACTCGATGCCGTCTTACTTTAATGGCAGCGGGTTTTCCTGAGCCTCGCGTCAATGCGCCAATCCGAGATCTACCTGAAAGTAAACGAACCCCGGATTTGCAGTACGATCGCCACCGCCTCGCTCTCGAGTACGACGGCGCACACCACCGCCTCCCGGAACAACGCCAGAGTGATTTCGTGCGGCGAGCGGAACGAACTGCAGTGCATTGGCGCGAGGAAATCTTTACCGCGGATGATTTACGTCCGCGTTATCCCGAAACCGAAACAGCTTTTGCACCAACCCCGTTTCACCATTGGCGCAAAGATATCGAGGAATGGCGCATCAACCAGATCGAACGGCAAGACGGCATCCGTTGCAGCGACCCGCGCGGCAAAGCGGAACTGAATCTGCCGCATTTACCGTGGGACCACTGTGAATTGACGCGTCGGGTAGGTTTAGCTCTTGCTGCACGTGGTTTTGATTTAGATTCGGTACGACGTCGGCATCCCAGCCCGGTCGCGGCGCCCATGACTGAGGGAAACTGCCCCGCCGGACGAGGAGATTCTCCCACTTGAAAGCCGGAAACCGCGGCATTTTTAGTAAGACGGCCCCGCACCCGTTCTCTGTCCTTCAGCCGCAGCTCACCTCGCAGCGCTCCTCGCACCTCACCCAGCAGCTGACCCAGCAGTTCACCTCGCAGCTTTCCCGCAGCCAGAGTTTACTTTTCGCTCGCTCCGATCGTTCGGCCACAGCCCACCCCACAGCCACCCCACAGCCCACCCCACAGCCCACCCAGCAACCAAGTTGGTTCTTCGCGCACCCCTACCGGCCTGACGGTTTTGCGATCTTCGCCGCAAAATAAGAAAATCGCATCTGGGCGTAGCCTCAACTATGGTTCTCCTATGACCCAGAAACAAATGGAGCAAGTACTCAGTGGTCGCGATTCGCAGGTGCGTTTCCAGGACGACCTGTTCCGCGCGGTTAATGGCAAATGGCTAGATACAGAGGAAATTCCCGCCGATGAGGTCCGTATCGGTTCCTTTATGAAATTGCGTGATGAGGCAGAAGAACACGTGCGCGAAATCATCGAGGAAATTGATGCGAGTGATCCTGAAGCCGAAGCTTCGAAGGTGAAGAATCTCTACTCTTCTTGGATGGATACTAATTCCGCGAATGAGAAGGGAAATCGGCCGATTCTCAGTTACCTCAACATGGTTGCTGCTGCCCCGGATAAGCGCGCACTTGCAACTTGTATCGGCAAGCTTATGCGTGGTGGTGTTGGCACATTCTTCGGAATTGGTGTGGATTCGAGCTTCGCTGATCCCGATCTGAATGTTGTGCATATGTGGCAGTCCGGCCTTGGTCTTCCCGATGAGGCTTACTACCGGGAGGCTCAGTTCGCCCCGGTATTCGAGGACTATCTGGATTTCATGCCGGAGCTTTTTGCGCTCGGCCTTGGCATCGAATCCGCACAGGCTTCCCGCTATGCGAATGCCGTTATTCGCTTCGAACGGAAAATTGCAGCTCACCACCTGAACATTGTTGATTCACGCAATGTTGACCTGCTGAACAATCCGATGACTTTCGATCAGTTCACTGCTCGCGCCCCCGGTTTTGACTGGGCGGGTGCGCTTACCGCGGCGGGCTATGATGTCAAGAATCTCGGAACTATTACAGTGTTGACGCCGGATGCTTTAGCCGGCGCTGCAGCTGCTTGGGAAAGCGCTCCGCTAAAGGATCTCAAGATCTATACGTCGTGGCAGATTTTGCGGGCGTACGCCACTTTCTTGAGTGAAGAAATAGACAATATGTATTTCAGCTTCTACGGCACGGTGCTCTCCGGTGCTTCCGAGCAACGCGACCGGTGGAAGCGCGGCGTCGGCCTAGTTAACGCCATGATCGGTGAAGGTGCGGGCAAACTTTATGTGGCGAAGTATTTCCCGCCGGAAGCGAAAGCGAAGATGCAGGGCCTCGTGGAGGACCTTTTGGAAGCATACCGCCGCTCAATCCGCGATTTGGACTGGATGAGCGAGGAGACCAAGCAACGTGCGTTGGCTAAGATCGATACCTTCACCCCGAAGATCGGGTACCCGCAGCAGTGGAAGGACTATTCCGCGGTTAGTGTGGGCGACGACTTGGTAGCTAATGTAGCGGCCCTGCACGAATACGAATTCCAACGCTCGATCGAAAAGCTTGGCAAACCTGTAGATAAATCTGAATGGTTTATGAACCCGCAGGAAGTCAACGCTTATTACAATCCGCAGTGGAACGAAATCGTTTTCCCTGCCGCAATCTTGCAGTTCCCCTTCTTCGATCCCGATCGCGACGACGCCTTAAACTACGGCGGCATCGGCGCTGTGATAGGTCATGAAATCGGGCACGGGTTTGACGATCAAGGATCGAAATATGACGAAACTGGAGCGTTGGAGAATTGGTGGACCGATAAGGATCGCACCGAGTTCGAAAAGCGTACGCACGCTCTCGTAGCTCAGTACAACGCGTATAAGCCCGAACAGTTCGAGGCAAATTCGAAATTCTACGTGAATGGCGAGCTCACCTTGGGTGAAAACATCGGAGATTTGGGCGGTTTGTCTATTGCTTTTAAGGCTTACCTGATTCATTTGGAGCGGAAAGGCTTAACTTTAGATACGGCCCCGGTGATCGATGGTTTCACAGCCGCCCAGCGAGTGTTCCTCTCTTATGCGCGAATCTGGCAAGAAAAGGTGCGTACCGAATTCTTAGAACGGCAGATCGCCACCGACCCGCACTCGCCCGGAGAATTCCGTTGCAACGGCGTGGTCAAGAACGTGGACGCCTTTGTGCAGGCCTTCAACGTTCAAGAAAGCGATGCCTTGTATCTGGATCCGGCAGAACGCGTCCGTATCTGGTAGCGCTGTAGTTTTCTGGTAGCGCTGCCGGTCACGACCCAGCCTCACCTGCGCTGCCTCCAGGATAAAAACGGCCAACGTTAACTGCAGGTAACTAAAATAGCGTGGTCCTTGTATGTTTTAGGAAACACACAAGGACCACGCTACTTTTATGTAATTTCACTCGTCTGCTTAGTGGGGTTATTTCGAACCGGAATCGCGGAATTAGTACCCAACCTACCGGCTACCAATTCCGCGATTTCAACCTAGTCAAAAATAGGCCCTGCCTCGCCACGCGAGCGCTTCAACTCGAAGAATCCAGGCGTCTTTGCCAGGGCAACACATCCGTCCCATAGATCGAGTGCCTCCTGCCCATGCGGAGCCGGAGAAATAACCGGGCCAAAGAAAGCTACCTCGTCGAAGGCAATAACGGGCACGCCAACTTCATGCCCCACCCTGGCAAGTGCTTCTTGCGTGGATTCCCGCAAGGCGTTATCCCAGCGCTGGGCGTCATTGCCATAATTCGTGGGAATCCCCATGGCATCGAGTACTTCTGCGGCTACTTCCCAGCCGAATACTCGGCCGTCGTTGTATACGGCTCTCCCGAAGTTCGTGTAGAACTCATCGAGCCGCGCATTGCCCTCGCATTCCGCAAGTTTCATGGTGAGCTGGGCAATTTCCCGTAAGGTTCCCGTGCCCAGATGCGATTCTTGCCATTCCTTGTTGCCTTCGTTAAGAATGTCTAAGGAAAACGGCCGCCATCGCACCTCAAAGCCGCGCAACTGCGCCACTTCCTGCAACCATCGTGAAGTAATCCAGGTCCACGGACATGCCGTGTCAAACCAAAACTCGACTCTTGTGCTCATGATCTAAGTCTTCCACACCGCGACCTGTATGAGACCCAAGCCGCGTACACTCATTATTTGTAAAGGTGTCTCCCGCGGCTGGCTGTGTAGGAATCTCTTGGTATAGGTATCTTTACGGTCATCTGCAGGAAAGATGCGTGGGTTAGTCTCGTGGAGGCCCTGCGGCTATCCGGGTAGGGATTGCTCGCCTTCGCGTGAATCGCGGAATTGGTGCTGATCAATATCCGTAATAGTGCCCGCACAAACCGCGGAATTGGTGGCAGCTGGTTTGCACGAAGCGACTAATTCCGCGAAATCGCCCGCGGGAGATTTCGCGGCGGAAAACGGAAAAGAGTATAGGAAAACTCGGGCCAGGCGCCCGAGATCGGAAGGAGCGTTATTTATATGCCGGGTACAAACCTGACTCGTGCGGAAGCGGCGCAACGCGCGCAGCTTGTCAGCACCAAAACGTATCGGATCTATCTTGATCTTTCGGGTGATTCACCGGAAACTTTCAAGGCCGTCACGGAAATCGATTTTGACGCTACCCCCGGCGCCGCGACTTTCCTGGATCTGATTGCTGCTTCGGTGGAAAAGGCTACGCTCAACGGTGTGGATCTGGATCCTGCTCTTTACCAAGATTCGCGTTTTCCGCTGGAGAATTTGGCGGAGCATAACACGGTGCGGATCGAATCCACGCAGTTGTATTCGCGGACCGGCGAAGGTTTGCACCGGTATGTAGATCCGGCGGACGGCGAGGTTTATCTCTACTCGCAGTTTGAGGTAGCGGACGCGCGGCGCGTGTATGCGAATTTTGAACAGCCTGATTTGAAGGCGCGTTTTGAGTTTACAGTTGATGCGCCGGCCGCGTGGCGCGTACTTTCGAATGCGAAGACCCCGGTGGCGCAGCCGCGCGCGGATCGGCCCGGGATCGCGCGCTGGGAGTTCCCCGCTACCGACCCGATTTCTACGTATTTGACGGCCCTGGTTGCCGGTCCTTATGAGGGCGTGGAGGGCAAGCCTTATGTTTCTTCGGATGGACGCGAAATTCCGATGGGCGTGTATGCTCGCAAGTCTTTGGCGCCGTATCTCGATGCGGAAGAGATTTTCACCATCACCAAGCAGGGCTTCGAGTATTTCGAAAGTAACTATGGTCATCCGTATCCGTTCACTAAGTATGACCAGGTTTTCGCGCCGGAGTACAATGCGGGCGCCATGGAAAACGCGGGCTTGGTGACGATCGTCGAGACTTATGTGTGGCGCACGAAGCCGACGGCGGCGATTGTGGACCGGCGTGCTATCACGATCTTGCACGAACTGGCACACATGTGGTTTGGCGATTTGGTGACCATGAAGTGGTGGGACGACCTGTGGCTTAATGAGTCCTTCGCTGAGTTTATGAGCCATTTGGCGGCCGCCGAGAACACACGTTGGAAGGATGCGTGGACTACTTTCCTCGCTTCCGAAAAGACGTGGGCAATCCAGCAAGACCAGCTCCCTTCCACCCACCCTATTGCAGCTAATATTCGCGATATCGAAGACGTGCTCGTCAATTTCGATGGGATTACGTACGGCAAGGGTGCTTCGGTGCTCAAACAGCTGGTGAATTATGTTGGGTTGGAAGAGTTTTTGGCCGGGGTGCGTGCCTATATTGCCAAGCACAAGTGGGGCAATGCTACTTTGCAGGATCTGCTGAGCGAACTTGAAGTGGCTTCCGGGCGTGATCTTTCCGAGTGGACGAAGCTGTGGCTGCAAGAAGCTGGGGTGAACACGCTTACCGCAGACGTCACCTATGAAGATTCTGAGGTTTCTAGCTTCGCGATCGTGCAGAGTAATGATGAGAATTCTTCTTTGCGCCCCCACCGCCTTACGGTTACCGGTTACCAGCTTGACGATTCTACTTTCAAGCCGATTGTGAGCGCCGAAGTAGACGTGGAGGGCGAACGGACTGAGGTGCCGGAATTTGTGGGTACCGATCCCGATTTCATTTTGTTGAACGACGGCGATTGGACTTATGCCAAATTGCGTTTCGACGAACGCTCCTTCCGCATGGCGACGGAGAATTTGGATGCTTTCTCTACCGGTTTGGAACGTGCCCTGTTCGTTTTCTCCGCCTGGGATATGGTCCGCGATGGCGAACTGGATGTTCACACTTATTCCGCGATTGCGTTGCAAACTCTGGCGGATGAATCAAATGGTACGGTGCTTCGCTATGTGATCTCCACGCTGGCTACCGCGGTGAATCTGTATTCGGATCCGGCTACACGTACGGAGCTGCGCACAGAGGTGGCACAAGGTTTGCTGGAAGCGGGTCTTGCTGTTGCTGCTGGTTCGGATGAGCAGAAACAAATTCTCGATAGCTTTATCCCGCTCGCGCAGTCCGCGCCCCAGCTGGATGCTTTGGAGGCCTGGTTGGGTGGCACGCAGGTCCCTGCCGGGTACGACGTCGACCAAGCTGTCCGCTGGCAGATTCTGGCGGCGTTGGCCGCTGTGGGCCGGGCCACGCGCGCTGATCTCGAAGCCGAATTTGCTGGCGACCAGTCTTCTTATGGCCAGATTGGGCTCGCCCGAGCGGAAGGTGCTTTGGCCGATGCGGCGGAGACGGCCCGGGTTTGGGACGAGATTCTGCACCCAACTTCCAATACGCGCCAGCGTAATCTTGCTTTGGGCTTCAGTTCCACTAAACCGGAACTTTTAGTTCCCTACGTGGAGAAGTATTTTGCCGAGGCTGCCCGCATGTGGGAAGCCAATTCCGTGGAAATTGCGAGCAATATGCTTGAATATGCCTACCCGCTGTCCCTTTCGGGACGCACGGATCTGGGCGTAGACCTGCTGGCAGCTGGAGAGGAGTGGCTGGCAAACACGACCGCTGCCCCCGCAGCCAAGCGGCTTGTTTCCGAAGTGGTTTCGCAAACGCAACGCGCGGTGCGTAACCAGCAGATCGACGCCGCTCGCCACCAAGGCTAGGACCTAGTGCCGCTACTTGCGCGACGAGGGGCACTAATTCCGCGATAATTGTTCCAATATGTGCAACAGAAACCGCGGAATTGGTGCCCCTTCCGTTTTCTCATTTCTCACCAATTCCGCGGTTCTTGTTGCATATAGATTCGTACTAATTCCGCGGTTCTCGTTACCTATAGCGGCGTTGTTTTCGCGGAATTAGTGTGCCCCGGATTCTGAGAATCCGGGGCACACCTTCGTTTATTTTATTTTCTAGATACTTATCGCACACCAGATTCTCTTTGCGCGCCAGGCACTCCTAGCGCGCCTGGTACTTCTAGCACACCCGGCACGTCCCGCGCGTCTAGTACCCTCCGACCGCGTATTTAGCCGTGGTATTTCGCGTATTCCTGCGTATACACATCCACGAGGGAGCGTAGCCGCGGATTGAGCGCGAGGTCTTCTACGAGTACCACGTTTTCGGTTCCGTCGGCCAGTGGGATCTTCCAGTTCGGATATTCCTGATGTGTTCCCGGCTGGTTTTGAATTCGCCGCTCTCCCACGGCATCTACCAAGGCGATCGACTGTAATTCGCCAGCCGTTCGTGCCATAAACGCGTGCAAAGCTTCGATAACTTGCCGCTCGGTGGGATCCGTATCGGTAGCCACCAGGCCTTCCGCACGCAAAACTTCAATGAGCTTGGCGACTTCGTGCATCCAATCGTTGCGCGTCTTTTCAACCGGCTCCGTAAGGATTCCTAGCTGGTCGCGCAGTTCCACGTGTTCTCCTGCCAGGTAGCCGGCCAGCGGCGGCAAGTCGTGGGTGTCAACGGTAACCAAAGTATTCGAGCGGTATTCGGCCGGCCGGCGGAATTCGTCCCCGTTCTTTTCGAAGAGGACCACTGAGGTCCCAAAAATTCCTCGTTCGGCTAGGAAGCTACGCACTCGCGGTTCCACATTGCCCAGGTCTTCCCCAATTAGGAAAGCCCCGGCCCGGTAGGCCTCCAGCATGAGCACACCGATCATCGCCTCATGGTCGTAATACACATACGTTCCATCAAGCGGTTTCGCACCTTCGGGAATCCACCACAGTCGGAAGAATCCCATCACGTGGTCGACTCGTAAACCGCCAGCGTGGCGGAGTACTGTGCGTGCCATGTTGCGCAATGGTGCGTAGTGCAGCTTCGGAAGTTCTGCCGGGTTGAACGGTGGCTGACTCCAGTTTTGGCCCAGCTGGTTATACATGTCTGGCGGTGCACCGACCGTTACGCCGCGAGCGAAGGCCTGCGGCGTCGTCCACACGTCCGCACCCTTTGCCTTCACTCCAACCGCTAGGTCGTGCACGATTCCTATTCCCATACCGTCACGCCGAGAACGTTCCTGTGCGGCTCGCAATTGTTCGTCCAAAATCCACTGGCACCAGGCGAAGAAGTCGACGTCGTCCGCGAGGGTTTCGTGTTGCAAACGGGCCCCTGGGGTGTGCGGGCTTTCCAGGCCGGGTGGGAAGTCTTCCCCGTACTTTTCGTAGAGAGCACACCACAAAGCGAAGTTTTCCAGTCCTTGGCCTTCCCGTTCGCGATAGCGGGCGAAGGCGCGTTCGCGCGCGGGGCTCCGCGGTTCTTCGTAGATAACCCGCAGGGCTCGTTTCTTCGCTTCCCAAGAGGCATCCCGGTCGATATGGGTATTCTTTTGTGATTTTTCCTTGACCGGTTCGCCTGCCCAGGCGACGAGGGAGCGCCGTCCTGCGTCCATATACGCCACTTCCCGAATATCTTCCGGACGAATATAGATCGGATTGAAGAATCGCCGCGATACGGGTAGGTAGGGCGAAGGTTCGAGAGGGGGTTCTGGTTCGGCCGCGTGCAAGGGATTGACCTGTACGAACTGTGCGCCGAAAGCGGCGAACAGTGATCCTAATTCTGCTAGGTCGGCGAGGTCGCCGATACCCCAAGATTCGCGGGAACGCACCGAATAGAGCTGCGCCATGATTCCCCAGCCACTCACGCCACATTCGGCCGGTGAGCGCAAACGTTGCGGAACCACAATAAGCATACCCGTGTGGGCGGAGGCGCTTTCTTCTCCAGGTGCTGTTACTTCGGCATGAATCGTGTGGTATCCGAGGGGTAAATCACTGGGGATCACGAAGGAAGCTTGCCCGATCATGCGCCCATCGACGGGCCGCGGCAAAGTTAGATCTTCGGTCTGTTCGACTTCGCGAGCGCCACCATTTTCCAGTTCCAGCGTCATGGTCACGGCAGCGCCATGTGGGACGTGTACTTGAACCGTCGTTCCGGCTCCTTCGCGAACCACCGTGGTGTCTTGTATAACTTGCCGCCATGGCCGCAATTCCGCGTCTTCTAATGCGACTTGTGCGGCTTCTTGGCTTGACGCATTGATACCCATAGCGGCGAGCACGCGGATCAGCGTCTCATCATCTACCGTGATATGTTCGCCCCCGAAACTCCAGTAAGCCGATGATACTTGGTATGCCTCGGCCAACCGCTCGAGAAGGTCCCGCGTTGGCTGCTCTGCCATGTGCCCTCCTTTGGAAATGACGCGTTTCTTTCAACTCCGGAAAGTTCGATATAACCCTATAAGGTCGGTAGCCATATCGCGAAGTGATTTTTCAGTGTTTTCAGTCGTTTTCACGCCGACGCCGCTCTCCCGCTTCCCGCCTCCCCTACTTTCCCGCCTAATTCCGCGATATTTGTAGTAGTAACAACAATCGCGGAATTGGTGCCAGTGAATGGCTAATTCCGCGGTTTGCCTTCCTACAACCTCCGCGCGCCCCTGAAATTATTACGCCTTTTTTCTGGCTTCTGCTTCTTTCTCTGGTTATCTTTCAGGCAGCAAACATAGGAAACCGCGGAACTGGTGTGACATAAGCATTTAAGTGGCAATCACGCTCCGAGCATACATTCAGTATCCTACGAAAGAAATTCTGGGAGGGATACTATGGGGAGAATAGCCGAGATCCGGTCCTAACAGATTTCCGGGTCTCATTACACGACACAAAGAGAGGCAACCTGTGAACCGGGTCGACATTCCGAAAACAGATGTGGAGCCACTAGCAAGCGTTCTCAACAATCTGACGCTCGAGCGTATCGACGAGAAAACTTATCGCGGCGATAGCCTAATCCAGGTTACCGGGCGAATATACGGTGGCCAGGTGTTTGGGCAGGCGACTATCGCCGCGGCCGATCACGTTAACCAAACTCTCGGAATTGGGCCCGATGTGCGGTTGGCGCACTCGATTACGGGTGCTTTCTTGCGTCCGGGTGACTTGCATAAGCCTATCTATTTCCGTGTCCTTGATTTGAATGACGGACGGTCTTTTTCCACTAGAAATGTAATGGCCACCCAAGATGACGAAATCATTTTCTCGGCCCGCGTTTCTTTCCAGCTTCGTCAAAAAGGTCCTTCGTTTGGCGAACCGCAGCCGACTGACGTTCCGGATCCGGAATCGATTGATTCTTCCGTAGATTTCTTCGCCGCCATTGATAGCGACTACGGCCACATTATGAGTACCACAAACGCGCTGGATCTGCGCCATGTTGACGGCATGATTTACACGTCGCCGGCGCCCACACGATCCCCGCATGAGCGCATCTGGCTGCGCACTCGTTCACCGCTACCGGAAGGTACTTCCCGGACTGTGCAACGAGCACTCCTCGGCTATTCGGCCGACCAGTTCATGCTCGAGCCGGCATTGCAGGCGCTGGGACTGTCTTGGATGTCCCCGATCTCTTCGATCGCCACCTTGGACCATTCCATCTGGTGGCATCGCAACTTCGATATCTCCAATTGGATCCTCGCCGATATGGAATGCCTCTCCGCACAAAACGGTCGCGCCCTCATCCAGGCCCGTTTCTTCCAAGACGGCAAGCATATTGCCACGATGATGCAAGAAGGCATGGTACGCGTACGCCCCTCTAGCACCGAACACGAACAAGTGCACGAATAAAAAACGGGAGCACGCACCAAGTTAGTTGCATAAATGAAGCCTCGGCACCGGGAAGAATTCCTCCAGTGCCGAGGCTTCATTTTTAGTTCTGCAGGCTAGTTCTACAGGCAGTCCCGTAGCATGCCTCTACAGGCCAGTTCCGTAGCATGCCTCTACAGGCCAGTTCCGCGGCGTGTTTCTACTGGGCACCTTCCAGTGCTGCAGTAAGTGTTACTTCACGCCCCGGCGGATCTTTTCAGAACTTTTGGGCACCTTCCATTGTTCGCTTTCGTCCGACGTCGCACGCCCCTACTTGGTAGCTTTCGCCCGACGCCGCGGGCCCCACCTATCAGCACCAGCCAGTTCCCAAACTTGCCGAACCAGCTGGCGCCTACTTTTCTTCCAAGTCCCTTTACTCCTGGGAAGCCTTCTCCCCGGGCCACTTTCTTCCAGGACCCTTTCCAGGGACGCAAGTCAACGCGCCACTACCCTTGCAAATGCCTGAGCCCTTGCAAATGCCTGAGCCCTTGCAAACGCCTGAGCCCTCGCAAAACACCAGAGCCCTGCAAACGCCCGCCCCTTGCCCTTGCGAGAGCTCGAGCGATGGCGCACGTCCGTCTAGCGCGTGAGCCGGCGATGTGTGCCCGCCGAAGGTGCGAGTGCAGCTTCGCCCAGCCGTTCTACCTTGTTCTTCTCGTAGCCAGCGAAGTTACCTTCGTACCAGTACCAGTTAGCAGGGTTCTCTTCGGTGCCTTCCCATGCCAAAATGTGCGTTGCCACGCGGTCTAGGAACCAACGGTCGTGGGTAATAACCACGGCACAGCCCGGGAACTGCAAAAGCGCATTTTCCAGGGAGCTCAGGGTTTCCACATCGAGGTCATTCGTCGGTTCGTCCAGCAGGAGCAAGTTTCCGCCCTGTTTCAATGTCAGCGCGAGGTTCAGCCGGTTACGTTCCCCACCGGAAAGCACGCCCGCTTTCTTCTGCTGGTCTGGTCCCTTGAATCCGAAAGCCGATACGTATGCACGCGAAGGCATTTCCACGTTTCCGACCTGGATGTAGTCGAGACCGCCCGAAACTACTTCCCACAAGGTCTTTTCTGGGTCGATACCGGCCCGGCTCTGATCCACGTAGGAAATCTTGACGGTTTCGCCGATCTTCAGTTCGCCTCCATCGAGTGGCTCGAGCCCTACGATTGTCTTGAACAAAGTAGTTTTACCGACGCCGTTCGGCCCGATAATCCCAACGATACCGTTACGCGGCAAGGTGAAGGAGAGTCCGTCAATTAGGGTGCGATCTCCAAAGCCCTTCTGCAAATTCTTAGCTTCGAGCACCAAGGTACCCAACCGCGGCCCTGGCGGAATCTGAATCTCTTCAAAGTCCAGCTTGCGGGTGCGTTCTGCCTCCGCGGCCATTTCTTCGTAGCGTTCTAGGCGGGCACGCGATTTTGCCTGCCGTCCCTTAGCTGAAGAACGAACCCATTCGAGTTCGTCCTTGAGCCGCTTTTGCAGCTTGGCGTCCTTCTTCCCTTGTACTTCCAAACGTTCCTGTTTCTTTTCCAGGTACGTCGAGTAATTACCTTCATACGGATAGAGACGCCCGCGATCCACTTCCGCGATCCACTGCGAAAGGTTATCGAGGAAGTACCGGTCGTGGGTTACGGCAATTACCGCACCCGGGTAGGTACGCAAATGCTTTTCCAGCCAGTCCACGGATTCGGCATCCAAGTGGTTCGTTGGTTCGTCCAGGAGCAGCAAATCCGGTTCTTCCAAGAGCAACCGGCAGAGCGCAACACGGCGCCGTTCTCCACCGGAAAGCACATTGACCGGGGTGTCTCCGGGCGGGCACCGCAAAGCGGCCATCGCTTGTTCGAGCTGCGAATCTAGATCCCACGCGTTAGCAGCGTCGATCTCGGTTTGTAGTTTGCCCATTTCCGTCAGCAGGGAATCATAGTCCGCATCCGGATTGGCCATCTCTTCGCTGATCTCATTGAAGCGGCGCAATTTGTCAATAATGTCCTTGCGGCCCATCTGGACGTTTTCAAGGACGGTCTTATCCTCCTCCAGCGGCGGTTCCTGCAGGAGAATGCCCACACTATATCCAGGAGTGAGACGGGCTTCGCCATTCGAAGGCTCATCGAGCCCCGCCATAATCTTCAAAATAGTGGACTTCCCGGCACCATTTGGGCCGACCATGCCAATCTTTGCGCCAGGGAAGAACGCCATCGTGACGTCATCGAGGATCACCTTATCCCCCACGCGCTTAGACGCATGGATCATTTGGTAAATAAATTCAGCCACGCTACCTCTGCCATTCGGTTGCTAGTCAATTATCTGCCGATTTCTCGCCGCAAGGCGCATCGGCCCCGACTCAGCATACAGGGGTTCTCAGCACCTGTGCCCAGGCTTTTTCTCCAGGAGCGGCAATTCACAGATATGCCCGGAATTGCCGCTCCTGTCCAACACTCATTCTGTTCCCGGCAGGGTGATGGTTTGCTCGGTCTGGTTCCAATCCGACGGCTCTGCAGTTTCCAACCACCATATCGTCACAGCCGGCTCATCCCGGCCGGCTCGTCACAGCTCGCTGCAACCGCATTAGCCCACTGTCAAAGGCAACAGCTCGCCGCAAGGCAGAAGTGCGCCGTAACGTCACCACTCACCTACCCGCATAAGCATAGTTTCACGCCTCCCCGCTACATCACTTGTTGCAGGTTCCCGGCTGGATCAGCTTCCTGGATTTCCCATTCATCGGGTTCCGGATTTGGCCCTTGCGTCACAATCACCGGGTTGCCGGGCACCCCAGTTCCCGACCCGCCAGCCAGCGCCTCGCCGCCGGCCGCGCCCGGTTCATCGCCTGCCGTACCGTTATAGTTACCGCCGTTGTATTCGCTTCCATCGCGGCGAACTTTTACATAACTGGCCGTTCCGTGGGCAAGTTCGACGCCGACCGCATCCGCCACGATTACCAAACGCGTCCGGGCACCAGATTTTTCGCCGTTTTCATTGGCCGGTGACCATTCGCGAGTGCCGAGACGGCCACGAATTAAGAGCGGTGTTCCAGTTCGGCATGAGGCGGCAAGATTATGGCCCAATGCCCCGCGCGCCCGCACCTCATACCAAACAGTTGGCCCTTCCCGATATTGCTGTTCCCCGCGGTGGAAATAGCTTGGCGTCACGCCCACCGATACCTGTGCTACGTCAGGTGCGTCGTCGTTCTTAAAAATTACCGGATCTGCACCGGCATAACCCCTAATGGTTACGTATGTTTCGTTTGCCATTCTTTCTCCTCAGCATCTTTGCACCCAGCCACGTGCGCCGGCCCCGTTTTCGTTTCCCGTGCTTTGCTCGCACGCGTCACACTCGCCACGCTTTGCTCGCACGCGTCACACTCGCCACGCTTTGCTCGCACGCGTCACACTTGCCGCGCTTCGCGCCCGCCTGACGCTTACCGAACAACGGCCGCATGTTTGTTGCACTCAGCTTGTAGGCTTACGTCTCACTTGCTTCGCGCGCACGCACGTTTGCCGCGTTTTGCATGCTTGCTTCTAGTTCGCTGTGCATCGCTTACGGGGCTGGGTTTTATACGGACCGCGGCCTCTCCGCAGTCCCTACACCTAGCTTGCCGGGGAGAATACTTTTAGGTTCGACGCCGCACCTCAGCTGTGGATGAAGCTCGCGCCTGGCCGCCTGTGGAAACCGCAGGCATCTGTATATTTTCGAACACGCACATGTCTCAACACCGCGCGCGAATTACTCAGCCCACTATCCCACGCACTGAGTGTCCCAGGTGCAGACCAGTCCGCTACCGACAAGTGCGCTACCATCCAGTCCGCTACCATCCCAGTCCGCTATCGACCAGTCCGCTACCATCTAGTCCGCTTACCGCGTCCGGTCCGCAAACCGCCATATCACCCGCTAACCGCTATATCACCTGCCAACTGTCATATCAGTCAGTTAGCAGCTGGCGGGTTTGTGTGTAGTCGTCCAGAACTTTTGCTGCGGGCAGGATGAATTCCTTCTCTACGGCTTGAGAGATGGATTCGCGCATAGCGGCGTCGTACGTGCGGGCAGCGCCGCGCGCGGCTTTTCGTTTCAGTAACCAGGCACACGCGATACTCACCCCCGCGCCGAGCACGCCGACGGTAATTCCCGCCCACAGCGGGAACGCAACCGCTCCGACCAGGGGCAGCAAAATTCCCAAAACGAGGATCAGGAGACCCAATATGCCGCACACCCAGGCCCCGGTACTTCCGCGGCGGCGCGCGGGTACAGCGCGCACGGCCACACCCAAAGCCCGGCGAATATGTTCCGGTTCGGGAATTTCTTCATCGAGCGCGTTCGCCCACCGACCCGGCAAACCAGAACGCACGAATGCCAGCCATGATTCTCGGGCTGCGGTCATGGATGCCAAAGAGGGCTGTTCCGGCCGGGGAATGGCGCGGCTGGACGGATCTGCCAGGGCCGCGGTCACCGCTGAAATTCCCGAAGAGGAATAAAGATCGTCGGTGAGTTCTTCAATTTCCTGGCCGCGCGGGTTGACCGCCGGAGTCTCGTAACCTTGTGCCAGGCGCGCCCGCACCGCGTCAAGTTCGGCTCGGGCCGTTTCCAAAGCGGAATCCGTAGATTGGGAAGCGGTGCGCAATTCCTCCCACACCGGTTCCAAGCCGATACGTTCTTTACCGGAAGTGGCGTAGACGGGTACTTCTTCCATGCCTTCAGCGGCCAGTAAACGCCGCACGTCTTCCACTACGTCCGCAACCCGCCCTTGCGGAATCGTATCGGCCTGGTTGAGGAGCACAATCATGCGTTCCCGCCGGTTCTTCATCGCCGAAATATACGCGTCATGGATCAGATTATCGGCATATTTTTGCGGATCGAGCACCCAAATGAGCAGATCGACCATGGGTAGCACCCGGTCCACCTTTGCCGTATTGCTCGCCGCCACCGAATCATGATCCGGCAAATCAAGCAAAATCAGGGACGAAATCCCATGATCGTCCGGGGCAAGAATCGAATCGTAGGCGATGGTCCGCCGCGGATCGACCCCTAGAATGTCCAGGAGCTCGGGAGCATCCGCGCTCCACGTACACGCCGAAATATCCATCGTCGTCGGCCGGATATCCCCCGGATCCGCAAAGTGCAGGCCGGTTAGCGCATTAAACAGCGTTGATTTACCCGACCCGGTGCCGCCCGCCAAGGCCGCCACAGTGATCCCCATACCAGCATTAACGCGTTCTTGAATGCTCTCAATTTCGCGCCGTGCCCGGTCTACTAAAAACGGATCGGCCCGCTCGCCCGCCAAGTCCATGGCCGCGCGCAAACGCTGCAATTCTTCCGCTAGCTCAGCGGCCGCTCCCGTAAGATTCCGTTTCGTGCCGTTTTCCGGCGTTTTCTCCAGCTCTGCCACGAGAACCGTGCACCCCTTCGTTTTAATTTTGCTCTACTTACGTATTTTGCTACATTGCGCAGGCTTCTGGGAACGGTTCGGTTTCCGATTACAGTGTTGTTCCCTAGATGCTTCGCGGTGTTGCTCCTCAGACGCTTCCCGATGAAAACTTGCTGCCGGTATCGCTTCCCTAGAAGCTTCGCGGTAAAACTTGCTGCCGGTATCGCTCCCTATCCATTTCGCGGCGAAAACTCGCCAGAAGCGCACTCCCCGCCCACTTAGCGTTAAAACTCGCCAGAAGCGCACTCCCCACCCATTTAGCGTTAAAACTCTCTAGAAACGCGTCCGGAATTCGGCGGCGCGGAGTCGTAGTTCGCGCCCATTGCCAACGTCTACCGTACCCAGCGCGTCCATAAATGGCTGGAGCGTATTATCCACCGCCCGGTCCAAGGCAGCGGTGAGGCTCTCGCGCCCGCTACGCACTACTTCCGGACCGAGCAGGGAACGGGCTAAAGCCGTGGCACCATGCACGCCACCAGCGGCCGCGCCCAGCAAGGATGCGGTACCAGCCGCGCCAAACCATCCTTTACTGTTCTGCGTGGTAATGAGATTCTTCAAGTCGCCCATCCATTCGTAGATCGCTTTTGCGATCACCGCGGGCCGATCGGATTGTGCTTGTGCCTGCGCCAGAATCTGCGTGGTATCCGCGATTCCTTGCCCCCAAGCGGCCTGCACAGCGCCTTCTGCGGAGGTGAGCGCGCGGCTCAAAGTGGTGCGGAGGGAACGTACGACGCCGTCGAACACTTCCGTAACTGCCTGGTCACGTTCCCCGCTCCGGCGTCGTTGTAAAAGATTGGGCCGATTATTCGGATTCACTCCGGCGAGCGCGCCGCCGGCAGAGGCATGGGTGAGCCACGTTGTGGTCGGGGCGCCCTGTCCGAAACGACCGTGAGAAGCCAAGCTGGCGAGTTCTTCGCAAATGGAAGCAGTGGCGTCCTGAGCGCGTTGCTGCAACGCTTCAATCATCTGCGCCTGTGCTTCCACCGCGGCGGCGATCCGCTCCAAGGTGTCTGCCGTTTGCGGCAACATGAGCGCATTCGACCGTTCCACCAGGGCTTCGCTATACCCGGCTGCCCCAATGGATTCGAAAAATGCGCGCAGTTCCGTCACGATTTCTTCTGGGAGAAGACCTTCGTGCGGGCCGGCGTCGGGCACCGTGAGCAAAGGCGCATTACCTAAACCGGCAGAGTTGAGCCGTGCCACCAGGTCTCTGCGCACGTCCCGCAAAGCTTCCTCCCGCACCCGATTGAGCACGACGGCGATGGTGGTACCTCGCGCATGCGCTTCCGTGAGAATATCCCAGGAAACTAAATCTCCATAACGAGAGGCGGTGGTGACGAAAATCCACAGGTCAGCGGCGTCCAGCAAGCGGCGGGAAAGCTCCCGGTTATCCGCATCAACCGAATCGAGATCCGGCGCGTCAACCAAAACCGCACCGGGCACCGCCCCTTCCGTAACCACCAAGTTTCCGGTTTTGGTGACGGCATGATCTTGCATGGCCTCCACGTTTTCGGGATGAACGGCAATCACGGGCGTGCGAGTAGTGGGGCGCAGCACCGAAGCTTGCGAATATTCGGCGCCAAGGAGGGAGTTGAAAAGCGTGGACTTACCCGCCCCGGAAGAGCCACCAAAAACGATGACTGCCGGCGTATCTGACTGGCGAAGTTTGGGAAGCACGCGTGACCCCAAGCGGGTGAGCAATTGAATCCGGGCTTCCCCCACTTCTTCGGATCCCGGCATGGAGAGCGGCAACCGAGCACCTTCCAAGGCGGTCATGGTTCGTTCCACGAGCTTCGCAAAATCTCGGCGATACATCATTCCTCCATTGTCCCTGATCATTGACGCGTGAAGCGTGAGCCACCAATTCCGCGATTCCTGCACAGTCTAAGACGCCCGGGGCACACATCCCAGCTTAACACCAGCTAGCCTGCACTTGGCCACGAGACGAAAGGAACGGAGAACTTAGGGCGCGGGGCTGGGCGGAGGTTCGCCGGGGGCGCGGCGACGGCGCAACAGCGCACGCGAAACAAAACCTGGCGGAAGGCGGCGCGGCTACGCGGCTCGGGTGTCGCGATGACCACGAGTGTGAAGATTTCGTTCCGCGGCTCGCCTTGGGTAGATTACTGAGGGTTGGGTTGGCGGCCTGCACTTCGCGCGGACGTGTGCTTCGCGCGCGACGCCGGCCTGAGTACCGATTTCAAATAGGCCTCCGTAGCTCAGTGGATAGAGCACCGGACTTCTAATCCGTTGGTCGCTGGTTCGAATCCAGTCGGGGGCACCACCGCTAAGCTCGGTAAACACGCCTACAATGGGGGCGTGAGTTACCACGAGATGAGTACGCCGATCGTTTGGATCGATTGCGAGATGACGGGTTTGGACCTTAGCCGCGACGAAATTGTAGAAATTTCGGTGGTGGTGACGGATTCCGATTTGAATCCGGTAGATGAAGGCATCGATATTGTGATTAAGCCCAGTGCTGATGCTTTGGAATCCATGAATGATTTCGTGCGGGAGATGCACACCAATTCGGGATTGATTAACGAATGGGATGCGGGAGTTTCCATCACGGAAGCGGAAAAGCAGGTGCTTGCCTACCTAGAGCCGCGCGTGGAGAAGGGCAAGGCCCCGCTCGGAGGCAATTCGGTGGGAACCGATAAGACTTTCCTCGAAAAGCAGATGCCAAATCTGGTTAACTACCTGCATTACCGGATTATTGACGTATCTTCCATCAAGGAACTGGCAAAACGTTGGTTCCCGCGCGTGTACTTTGCTTCGCCGGAAAAGTTTGGCAATCACCGGGCTTTGGGCGATATTTATGATTCGATTGACGAGCTTCGTTACTATCGCGCTACGTTGTTCCCGGAAGGAGATGGGCCAAGCACCGCAGCGGCGCAGGAAGTTGCCAGTCAAGTAGCCGGCCGCACGCAGCAATTGCTCTCTGCGAATGCCGCTTCGGCGGCTAGTGCGGAGGCCGATCCTGCCGAAACTGTGGCTGCTACCGAGGCTGATTCTGCCAATGTTGCCACTGGTACCGAGGCTGATTCTGCCGCCGCGGATAGGGATAGAGAGTAACTTCGCCGTTGCAGCTAACTGGCAATTTCGGCGTGAACTAGGAGCTCCGGCGTGGCCGGGTGGCGGAAGCCGGCTTGGTAACAGGGCCGAAGCGGGTAACAAGGCCGGCTTGATAGCAAGCGCCGTTCCGCACCAGGATAGCTAGTCCGGACCCAGGGCCATTCCGAACCAGGATGGCCAGTCCGTCCGGTCGCCAGCATCGTTCCGCGCTTTATAAAATAAACCAGTCCGCGCCTTACGGAGTTGCTTACGGTTATTTGCGAGGCATGTTTCGGGGCCGGTGCTGCTGTCAACGACGACGTCGCCAGCGCCAGCCCCGCGTTACGCCAGTTGTACGCGTCCGCGCGCTAGGCGCCGGTACGCTCGTAGCGCCGAGCATGGTCTTGTACGCCCGCAAAGCGGAAAGGCCCGTTGGTATCCCGCGGTGTCTCATAATCCGCGGAATCGGTGCGTAGCGCCCCATGCAGAGCGCGGTACGTAGCGAAGGAAACTTCTTCCCGCGTGGCGAGCATCGTTTCAACCGCAAGCCGATCGGCGCCCGTCCGCTTCAGCTCTTCGCGGTAGCCGGCCACCGGCGTCCCGGTAAAGAACTCCGAGACCGCGCCGGACCCATAGGAAAACAGGCCGATACGCTGCCCCGTCAAATCCTCGGTGTCATTGGCAAGGAGCGAGGCCAAGCCAATATAAAGCGCAGCCGTGTACGTGTTTCCGATATCACGTCCGTAAATAAGTCCGGATTCGATTACTTCATCCCCGCGGGAATCCCCGGTGTGTTCCATGAGGCGTGCGTGCGCCTTGCGCGACATCTTCCCGAACGGCTGATGGTGAACGAAACGGGCCAAATCCTGCGTTTTCAGCCCGGTACGCGCGGTCAAATCATCCCACGCCCCCAGGCACGCATCCATATAGGCATCCATAGAAAGGTGGCCGAGCACGTACGGCGTCGAACTATCATTAGGCCGCCAAAAATCATTAATATCCAGGGTATAAACACCGGTGGCCGGGTCGATTTCGAGCAGCCGCGGATGAGCGGAGATCAGCATGGCCACCGCGCCGGCACCCTGTGTTGGTTCCCCAGAAGAATCTGCCGCATAACGGGCGACGTCGGCCGCCACCACCAGTACCTTTTCCTCCGGGTTGCGGGCAACTAAGGCCAGGGCCGCCTGGAGGGCTGCAGTCCCGCCATAGCAAGCTTGCTTAAACTCCACCGTCCGCATGTTCCGCGGCAAACCAAGCAGGCTGTGCATAAACACCCCGCCCGCCTTTGACTGATCAACCGACGACTCCGTGGCAAAGAACAAAGACCGCACGTTTTCCGGTAAGCCGGGGAGAGACGGCGCCGTCCCTTCTGGCGTATCGGTAGCCTCGGTAGCCGGCTTCGTTGCGGGCTCACCCGGCTCAGCGCTCACACCGGCTTCTGCAGTGTCCGCACTTGCTTCCGCCGCGTCCGCCGTGCGGTCGCCGAGCAGTTTAGCCAAAGCTTCCGCACCGAGCGTCACCGCATCTTCATCCAGGGCGGGAACGGACATATGGACCTGGCCCAAACCCACGTGGTACTTACCTACAGGCACGTCCGTGGCCTGCGCGAGTTCGCGTAATGGAAGTTCGTAATGTGTGGTTGACAATGCGATCGCATCAATTCCAACCGGCACTTTCGCCATATTTCGCCCCTTATTGACGCTATTTTTCGGTTTGGGTGCGAGCGATTCGCACGCAACCGATTCGTACTTTGCTGATCCCACGTTACTCGTCGCACCCGGTTTCGGCCTACTGTTTTTTCGGAAATATTTGGTTTTCTGTGCGGGAAACTTTCCTGCCGGTTTACTTCCGGGTGCTACTGAAGTTTCGTAGTGTGGCTAGCTTTCCGGTGTAACTTGCTTCGCAGCGTTACTGGCTTCGCCATGCAGCTTGCTTCGCCATGCGGCTTGCTTCGCCAGGGCGGCTTGCTTCGCCATGCGGCTTGCTTCCCCAGGGTAGCTTGCCTCTCACTGTTACTAGCTTTCCGGTGTGGCTCAACTCCTGGTCGTAGCACGCTTATTTTTCCGCATCCGGGCGCGGTTTTTGCGCCCCTCCCCGCTCGAATTTACGGTGTGCATCCATGAGTTCGCCGGGCCGAGTTTGCGCTGCCAACAGGGAGAGTTCTCCGCACAGCACCGTGGCTGCAATTAACCCGGCCAAGGCGCGCGAATTTTCTCCCGGTTCGCGTTGTGCGTCCAGGCCCATGCGGGCCATAGTTTCCCCGATGAAAGGCAGGTCTTTCCCGTTTCCTACGGTACCGACGATTAGGTTCGGCAAGGTGACCGAGAAATATAGGCCTTCTTCGCGCTGTTCGGTATGTGTAAAACCTTGGGAACCTTCCACAATATTTGCCGCATCCTGTCCGGTTGCCAGATAAAAAGCGAGGAGCATATTCGCGTAGTGTGCATTGGCGGAGCGGAGCGCGCCCGCCAGGTTCGAACCCACCCAGTTTTTCCGGTAGTTGAGTTGGTCGATTGCTTGCGCGGTGGTGTGGAGGCGTTTGGCGACGACGCCGTGCGGGATCAGGATGTCGGCGATAACGCGTTTACCCCGGCCCCGAATACCATTTATAGCCGCAGCTTTTTTATCGATGCAATAGTTCCCAGAAATGGAGCCGTAACTAAGCGGCAATCCCCAACTAAGGATTCGGTCCATAAGTGCTTCGGAGGCTTGGGTGGCCATGTTGTGCCCGGAAGCATCGCCGGTTGCAAATTCAAACCTGGTGTATAGCAGATTTCCAACCGCTTCCGAATGGATATCAAGCAGACGGGCAAAACGCGACTGCCCGGCCACGACTTCCGCGAGTTCTGCTTGCCGCGCCGAGATCTGTGCGGCAGCGGCAAGGCTGCCCGCGGCGTCGGCAGCGATGAACAGCACGGAACGTGACATGCGCTCATCCGCAATTTCCACGTGTATTCCGCCTGGGCTCATACGCGATACATCGGCACCGCGATTGCAGCTGGGCCAGAGCGGGGATTCGTAGGTGGCGAGCGGGACTTCGAATTCCCCGGATAACACCGGGCCTTCGATATGAATCGGTCCGATCCATTTAGTGGGGATCGGGGTTACGGAATCCGGCTCGGCGCGGCCCGCTGGCGCGGTTTTCTTCGAAGCATCTGCCATGCGCCTAGCTTAGGTGTAATCGGGCGCGCAAAGAAATCGACTGCGTAACATCACCCCAAATTACTAATTCCGCGGTTTCGGTTACCTGCTAGCGCGACGTTTTAGCACCGCGCAGAAATCGCGGAATTAGTCAGATACCGATTCCGCGGTTTCTGTTAATCACCAATTCCGTGGTTTCGGCAAACCGTTAGCGCCCCGTTTTGGCACCGTGCAGAAATCGCGGAATTAGTCAGGCACCAATTCCGCGGTTCCTGTTAAACACCAATTCCGCGGTTTCGGTTACCTGCAAGCACCCCGTTTCGGCACCGTGCAGAAATCGCGGAATTAGTACTAGGAAGGGCGGCGGTGGGCGTAGGGGTGAATATCAATCCCCCGCGCTTCACACCATTCGCGCAAGCCGGCGCGAATAATCACGTCCGTTTCGGTAGCCGCCACCGGGTTTTTCGCGCCCAGCAACGCCAAGAGGGCGCGGATCTGTTTTTTCCAGGAGTTTAATCCGGCCACCAAGGTATCTTCGCCTGCCAGGGCTAACCGCAAAAATTGGGCGGCCACCCCCGCGGCTCGCGCCCCGAGAGCTAGGGCTTTTACTGCATCAAACGGGGTGCGAATCCCACCGGAGGCCAAAATCGGGAAACCGTCCGCACCTACCGCGCGAGCACTGTTCCCGCATCCGGCGTCGAGCAGGCAGGCTGGGGTAGAGAGGCCGTAACCTGCCAAGTACGCGTATTCACGCCCCTTCCGCCGCGCATTTTCAATCGCTGCAAAATCAGTTCCGCCGGTACCACCCACGTCCGCAATGGCCACGCCCAACTCGCGCAAAGTCTCCACCGTGCGCCGGGAAAGCCCGAAACCGACCTCTTTGACGATAACCGGCACTTCCACGGCCCGCACGATCGCCGCAATATTTCTTTGCCAATGCGCGAACTCGCGGTCGCCTTCCGGCATCACAATTTCTTGCACCGCGTTGATGTGCACTTGCAGGGCGTCGGCTTCCACCAAGTCCACTGCCCGCTGTGCATCCTCCGCGCCACGCCCCGCACCAATATTCGCCATCACAAAACCGTGCGGGTTTTCTTCTCGAATTACCCGGAAACTGGCCGCCGTAGCCGGATTGTCCAGGGCCACGGAGACCGAACCGGTAGCCATTGGTATTCCTACCGCGGCCGCGCCTATCGCTAGCACTCGGTTGATCTGCCCGGTTTTTTCCGTCCCGCCCGTCATGCCGTTGATATAAAACGGCACCGGCCACGTCACGGGCCCTATCTTCGCACGCAGGTCCACCTCAGCCACATCAACCGCGGCCAAAGCGTCATGCACAAAATCGATAGCGTCAAAATCATTGCCGTGCGGTTGTTGGGCGACCGCAAGATCCACGTGCTCATCCTTGCGGCCGCGCCGCTGCTCCCGATTCGCCGCGCTCTCGCGGCCAGTTTCCGAGTTTCCGACGCCGTAGCCCATACGTCCCATATTTATTCCGCCCGTCTACTGCTTTTGCCAGACCCGTAAAGGTAGCGGAAATACTCCGGCTTCCTGCCATTCCTGGTGAATATCTGCAATCTTGGCGCCGATTTCGGCCGGCACCAAAGCAATACCGCAGTCCCCACCGCCGGCGCCGGAAGATTTGGCGTACGCGCCGTGCTTCTCCGCAATATCGCAAAGCGCCGTAAGCAGCGGTGTTTCTATACAAATCCCGGAAGTATCTCCCAATTTGCGCAAAAGTTCTCGCGCCTGCGAAACAAACGGTCCGATGGGCGAAGCACTACGTAAGGCCGCTACGATGCCCGCTACCCGTGCCGCGGATTTTTCCAAAAAGCCCGGGAAATATGAGCCTTTGCTCCGCGCTTGCACGCCGGAAACCAAATGTTCGGTAGAAGCCGGTGAACGCGTCCACCCTACCTGCAAAGTTTCCTGGGCCGGGGCCGGCAGTTTTTCAATTCGGCACGAATCCCAGGCCGCGCACGCCAAAGTTTCCTCTACGGTCCCCCGCGTCGCTTTCTCCACGATGCCGGCCCGGTCCGGCGAAGTGTAAAACAGCCAGCCCCCATAGGTTGAGGCCGCCACGTCTCCGCCACTCGCTCGCGGCGCGCGTTCCAAAACCGCGATCAAGGCGAGTTTAAACCGTTCCAGATCGGAAAGCTCGAGGCCATAAAACTTGCCGAGCGCATCCACAATCGCCACGGTGACGGCTGCCGAACTGCCCAGCCCATATTTTCGCCCGTCTTTTTCTACCAAGCCAGACGTAATATCTATCGTGTAGTGGCGCGCTGGCAGGCCACGCTCCTCCCGTAGCTTTTCAATAATGCGAATCGCGTTAGCCGCGTAGTCTTGCCCAAAATCGTCAAATACGGGGGTACCGTTTTCGTGCCGCCAGTACACCGTATCGAAGGCAGCACCGTGGGAACGTACGAGCCCATAGTTTTCGGCAGGCGCAAGTTTTACCGTCATAAACCGGTCGACGGCAATAAGCACGGCCGGTTGCCCTGATTCGACGACGGCGTACTCTCCGGCAATGTAGAGCTTGCCCGGCGCCTGCACCGTTATAGCCTCACTCATGCTTTTCCCCTTCCCCGCCAAACAAAGAAGCAGATGCGGGAAGTACTTGTGCGGCCGGGCCGGGCCCCGAAATCGAGACCGTCCCCAAATTTTGCGCCGCCTGGGCCACTTCCTCCGCATAAGTGGGCGTGGTTATGAGCACCACATTGGGGCCGGCATCCGCGGTGGCGTATACCGGTATGCCGTTTTCGCGCAACTCGCCCGCTAGAGCAATAATTTCCCAACTCACGGGCTCTAAGTAATGAATTGGCGGTTCGCAGGTCATGATCGCTGCGTGCATCCGCAAAGCCGACATTTCGGCTAATTCCCCCAACCGCGTGAAGTCTCCATCCGCGCAGGCCTGTACAGCCGCGGGCAACATTTCTTGCGTCGTTTCCACCCAACCCGCGTAATAGGGGGAGGTAGCTGCCGTAATCCGCATGGCTTCCCGGCTGGTTATTTTCTTGTGTTTACGGGAGACGACGACGGATATCATCCGCATTTCGGGTGCGCTTACCGGTTCGGCATAGGATTGTGCATCCGTTCCCGCGTGCCAGAGCGCAACCCCGCCCACGATGGACCGCGCCGCAGATCCGGAACCTCGACGCGCGAGACGAGAAAGCTCAGCCGGAGAAAGCTCCAACCCAAATTCGGCCGCAGCGGCCACCGCGAGCGCGGCGAACCCGGAAGCCGAGGAGGCCATTCCCGCCCCGGTGGGGGCGGCGTTGCGGGTCGCGATATCTACGTGCCAGGTGCCAGCTTGGGGTAGGCCACGCTCGGTGGCAATTTCGCGGAGTACGTCTAGTAGCCGCACCGCGCGTGCAAGTTCGCGGTCAGTGGCGGGCCGCCCATTGAAAATCATGGTGTCGGCGTCGTTATTGTTGCGCCGCACAGAGGTAACCGTCGGGTAGATGTCTAGGGTCATCGACAGTGATCCGGCGGCTGGCAGCATAAGCTCTTCATCGGCTTTACCCCAATATTTGATCAGCGCAATATTGGGGTAGGCACGGGCTGTTGTTGTCACTTCGTTGGCTCCAATGTGGTTACCCAGGCGTTTTTCGCCCCGGCGTTAAGCAATCCTGTGCGTACCCTATCTGCTTCGGCGCGCGATCCGGCAAGCGCTACTACGCATCCGCCAATCCCGCCGCCGGTAAGTTTAGCGCCCAGGGCGCCGGCCTGGTGAGCGGCAGCTACCAGAGTGTCCAGACTTTGGGAGCTGACGCCTATGTCTTTCAATAAGCTGTGGGCGCGCCACATGGCAAGGCCCATGGTTACGGCTCGCCCGTTGCGGAAATAGCTTTCTGCTCTTTCGGCAATATTTCCAAGTTCGGTAATTCGCGGAATAGCGTAATGGGGTGAGGTTTCCCGGAGCATTCGCACTTCGTTAACGGCTTGCCGGGTAGAGCCTTTCAATCCGGAATCGGCGATTACGAAATAGAAAGGTGCTCCGACCGCAACCGGGGTAACCACCGGTTTTTCGAATTTAATGACGCTATTGGCGGTAACGGCATGGGCATCCATGCCAGAGGGGTGGCCATGGGCCACTCGTTCTGCGGTTTGGGTGAGATCGAAACGTTCTTCGCGGCTTAAATGGTGCCCCGCGGCCCGGCAAATTGCTTCGATGACCGCAGAAGAAATAGCGGCCGAGGATCCTAGGCCGCGCTCGTAAGGAATATCGGAATATATGGCAACCTTGGCCCCCAGGCCAGGTGCGGCGGCGTCGAGTGCGGCGTCGATCGCGGCTAGCACGGGAGCGAGCCGGGCCGGAGCTTGTGCCACCGGGCCGCGGTATAACTCTGACTCGAGTGTCGATTCTCCCACTACCAACGATGCGTTCGCGATCACGGGAAGCACGCCAACTGGGAAAGAAATTGCTGGGGCCCCGTAAACCACCGCGTGTTCTCCGAACAAGATGACTTTGCCGTGCGCGCGGCCAACTCCATTGCCCAGGCGCGGCAAGCGTGTTTGTGTATCAAACGCGCCAAGCTGCGGCGATTGATTCAAATCGGCTCCTCACAACAAATTTCTCTTCACGTCACACCAGGGGCCACCGGTACCGGACACATGTCGCTGCCGCTGACCACTTCCTGTATGTGTTTCTCCATGGTAGTCATGCTGTAAACTTTGTGCCCATTTCAATAACGAGGACCACTTTTCGTGTTCCTGCTTGGCTTTGCCGGGCCAAAGTAGGCCCAACTCAGCTAGGCGCGAATTTTTACATCTCCGTTACATCTCCGCGGGCGAAACTTTCCCCAGGCGAAACTTTCTTCGTCTCATCCTATCTTGGTAATGATGCTCGGCAACGTAGTTCGAAAGACAGCAGCATAGCGCTCAGCTGAAAGTTGCTCTTGTTACGGTGCAGCGCCGTCCAAAGTATTGCACGGCCGTAGCCCGAATTCTTGCCCAAAACTGCGGGCAATAAACCCTGCCCCTGCCAAATCCCCGGTGCGGTGAGGGACCTGGCACCGAGTGCAGTTGGAGATTTAGAGATAAGAAAACCCGGCCTTCACGTTCTTCGATACTGCGGAAGATGTCTTCCCGTAGCGGGAAAAGTGAAGGCCGGGCAATGGGGTGGCCAACGGGGCTTGAACCCGCGACCTCCTGGACCACAACCAGGCGCTCTGCCAACTGAGCTATGGCCACCATTGCGCGCTAGCGCCGAATAAAGACTATAGCCTACCTCGGTAGAGTTTCACCATCTCCCCCGAGGTGAGAACCAACACGGCGCCGGCGTCGCGTCCTACCAAGTGGCTCGCACCGCAATCGCACTAGCGAATTGTTCCAGATGCGATTCATCGGCGGAAAGGTATAGGGAACCGTCGATGAGCGAGACTTCCATAATGTAAAACTCGTTCGGATCATCTTCCGGGGCGGGCACCAGATCCACCCGGTTGAATAGCAAGAGGTGGTCGCGGCCAAACTTTTGCCGTAGCACTTTGTGCAAGCCTTGACGCACGGTATCGCCCCACCGCCATTCTTGGGCATGGGCCGGAGCCGAACGCACCACTTCTTCCATCGGAGAATCGCCACTGCGGAAACGCGGGTGGAGCATTGGTTCCTTTTCCACCCGGTAGCTCGGCATGCCGTTGAGGAAGACGAGCGAGATCTCACCCGTTTTATCAATATTTTCCAAATATCTTTGCACCATGACCGAGCGGCCGCGCGCCAGCTCATGTTGCGCATGGAGGATGGCTTCCGCGCGCGAAGGCGCATTATTAGCCGTGTACCGCCCTGTTCCACGCCCGGCCGAAGAAATGGCAGGCTTGACCACGAAATCCCCACTGGCGGGGAAACGCGTGTGCACCTGGTGTTTCGTCAGGTTTTCTTCCGGTTCCAACCACGTGGTCTCGATGGTGGGGAGGCCGACGGCGGCCAAATCCTGCAAATAGTGCTTATCGGAATTCCAGGAAAGCAGGTCTGGAGTATTTAGCAGACGCGGGACGGTGCGTGCCCAGGAAATGAAACTGTCACGATTCTTCGCGTAATCGCGCACGGACCGCACAACCACCAAATCGGCGGCCTCCCAGTCTACATTAGGATCGGACCATACCGCGATGCGCGGCTCGATCCCCTTTTCCCGCAGGGCATCAGGTAGCCCTTGTTCGTCAGCTGAAAGATTCGGCAAGTCTGCCGAAGTTGCAAGAAATACTACCGGTTTTGACACATTATCCACCCTACTCGGCGAGCGCCGAAGAAAAACCTGCCATCTCACAAACGTAACAGGTAGCGCCTTACGGGCCAATTATTTGCTCTATTCCCCCGGTAGAATTTACAGGTACCCCAAGGGAAAACGCAATCCGTTAGGCCCGCGCACGGCTATCCCCGGTCATAGCCAGCACCGCCTGCCGGAGTGCAGCCCGGCAAATCCGCTGCCACAAACTTGCGGCACATGCCGGCAAAACTGCGGGCCCACCCCGCTGTGCCGGCCCAACGCTTGAGAATTTAGGAGGCGTTCCATGCATCTTTTGGCGTCGAGTCCCCTGCTTACCTTATTTGTGGTTATTGCCGCCGGCTCTATTATTGGCGCGATTCCGTTCGGAAAAATCCGTTTCGGCGCGGCCGGAGCCCTCTTTGTGGGGTTGGTGCTTTCCGCGATCGAACCTTCGGTAGGGGAAGGAATGGAACTCGTGCAGGCTTTGGGTCTGGCACTTTTCGTGTATACGATCGGAATTGCTGCTGGCGCCGGGTTTTTCTCGCAGCTCCGGTCCAATCTGGGGCTAATGGGCGCTTCTATAATTGCTACCGGTATTGCCGCGGTGGTCTCGATCTTATGCGGCAAACTCTTCGATATTCCGCATGATTTATTTGCCGGTCTATTTACGGGCGCGATGACTTCCGCGCCGGCCATGGCTGCCGCTAATTCGATTTCCGGTAGCGCCGAACCTTCGGTGGGTTATGCCTTTGGGTATCCTCTGGCCGTAGTTATTGGGATCGTGATTGTGTCCGGCGTCGTCGCTAAAAAGTGGCCGGGAAAGAAGGACACCCCTTCTCTTGCTGACGCGCACCTCACCCCCGTAACGATCATGGTGGAAAACTCTGTAAATCTGCGTGATATTCCGCAGTGGCGGGAAAGGAAAGTCCAGTTTTCTTATCTGCAGCGGGATGGAAAGACGCGGGTTGTGCTGCCCGGCGAGGATTTGTTACGTGGCGATCGCGTGGTCGCAGTGGGCTTACCGGAGCCGATTGCGGCGGTGACCAAGCAGCTCGGCCAGCTCGCCTCTACCCATTTAGCAGATGACCGTTCCGATGTGGAATTTGAGCGCTTTGTGGTTTCCAATCCGGATATTTTTTCCCGCAAGATTGCCGAACTTTCTTTGCCGGCACGTTATGGGGCCACGGTCACGCGAGTGCAACGCGGAGATCTCGAAATGTTAGCCGACGGTAATTCGGTGCTGCAGCCGGGAGATCGGGTAGCCGTGGTCGTCCCGGAAAAGTATTACGCAGAAGTGGAAGCGATTTTTGGTAACTCAGAGCGTAAGGTTTCGGAAGTTGATGCGCTTACTTTGGCGCTCGGCCTCACCATCGGAATCGTGGTGGGATTGGTTGCGGTACCTTTACCTGGTGGGATCACGTTTTCTTTGGGTACCGCGGCCGGTCCGCTTATCGCCGGCATGATTTTAGGGGCGTTACGGCGTACCGGGCCGTTCGTGTGGCAGTTGCCCGACGCCGCTAATCTCACCTTGCGGCAATTCGGCCTCCTTTTGTTCTTGGCCGGTTTGGGGCTCACGGCCGGGCCTTCTTTCGCTACCGTCCTCACTTCTCCCCTCGCCTGGAAGGCAGCGCTCACCGCAATCATCGTGACCATAGTTGGCTGCATCGCGATTTTGTTACTGTGCCGCTACTGGCTCAATCTTTCCGCGCCGCGTAGCGCCGGGGCGATGGCCGGGTTCCTCGGGCAGGCAGCGATCTTGGAGGCCGCGGTTTCTAAGGTCTCTGACGAACGGATCGACGCCGCATATGCGGCCCTCTTTGCCTTCGCGATCATTATCAAAATTGCGCTCGTCCCCGTGGTACTTATGGTTTAAAAACGCCGCGGGCCTGGCACAAAGTTCTTGTACCAGGCCCGCGGGTTTTGTACGCGGCACGCCGCCTTCGTTTATGCAAATCCTTCGTTTATGCAAATTCCTTAGTTAGCACGACCGCTACCGCGCTTCAAGACTTAGTTAGCCGCGCCGCCGATCTGGATCTTGCGGCCTTGCGAAGCTTCCGAAGTCTTCGCAGTTACAGTCAGGACGCCGTTCTGCAACTCTGCCTTGACCGTGGAAGTATCTACCGGGCTGTCAAAGCCCAGATCACGGGTGAGCTTGCGCGTGGTCTTACCGCCGTCGGTCTCTACCTCTTGTTCGGCCCGCAAAGTGATGCGATCCGGATAGACGGACAGATCGAGCTCATCTTCCGCAAAGCCCGGCACATCGAATACTACTTCGTACCCATCCTCATTCTTCTTCAGCACGGAACGATACTGTTCCCCGAAACTAACTGCATCGCCCGTACCCTGACGCATAATGCGGGTAGGCACGGCAAAGAAACCTTCAAAGGGATCCAACATCCGCGAGAATGTGCGCTCAACATCATTAGCCATAACAACTACCTCTTCCTTAAACCTGTGATCAAACTACTGGAAGAAACCTTCACCGCACAGACTTCGAAGCTCCCTTCGAAACTCCCGTTTTCCCGGTTCATAGTCCCGAGGTCTCGGAGTTTCGAAGTCCCGAGGTTTCAGACTTTCGAATCCGGCCTTCCGGTTTCCCCGTTCGCTATAGTCAGCGCTAAAATCCCGGTTTTTGTTCCGCGAATTTGCGATTTTTCTCGGTCAGTAAACTTTTCGGCTAAACCGCGGTAACACGGGAATAAAATCACCTCGCATTGAGTTGCAATGACTCAAGTTTTATTGAGCCTGACATTGGCAGCTTTAAGGTGCTTTCAGCGCCTCACTCGCGTTCGTAATCTGCCTGGATTGCCTCGGCAATGTCCCTTGCCGTAAGCCCATCTTCGCCCCCGTACGGGGTACTTTCCCGCCACGCGGCCATGCGTTCCGCGTGCTTCTGCGTGGCATCTTCCACGCGCCCTTCCCGGTTTTCTGCCCACGGTACCGCGATTCTTTCCATCAAGTCCGCCACGTAACCGGCTTGGGCTCGCGCCCACGGATCGCTGTAGGCCGGATAATAGTCACCGTGGCCGGGCACTGTTTCCGCGTCTTCCGGCACGCCCGGTGCGCTACCGGCACTCGATGTACTCGGTTCATTATCGGCACTCGGCGCACTCGGTGTACTCGGTGCACTCGGCGCATCTTTCCCGCCTTCTGCGCTACGCGCTCGCAGGGACTGCGCGGTGTGGCGAATCTCCGCCGCGCCAAGATTCTGCGAAAGCTTGGCTTTACCTTCCACACTGGTAATTCGGATTTCCAGGCCGACGAGCGCACGCAACATAGGCGGGAGTTTTTCCCGGCTCGGCCCCTGACTCTGTTCCCTGCCCGGCTCCTGGCTTGCTTCCAGAACCGTCCCGAGGTTCACTCCCGGAATTAGCTCCCGGCCCGGTTCCCAGTTTGGTTCGTGGGCGGCGAGGAGCTCTCCCAAGGTACGAAGTTTCCATTCGGCGTCGTGATGCGCAATAAGTTGCCCGCGCAAGTGGACAGTCACGTAATTCCATGTGGGTACGCGCGCGAGCCGCGAGTGGAGCGCAGCGGGAGGCATATCCGCCGTGGAAATATACGCGTTTGGCCCGGTAACCACCATGAGGCACTCCCCTTCGTCTTGCCACTGCGGGTTCACTTTCCCGCAATGCGCGTGTAAAACGGGGGTGCCGTCCGCCGCGGTGGCGAGGTTGAAGGGAAGCAAAGTGGCGTCAAGCCCACGTTCTCCGTGTGTTATTAGGTTGCCGACGCCGATCCGCGCGGCCTGGCGCAGTGCCTCCTCAGGTTCCACCCAAAATCTCGACGCAATATACATGACACCAGCGTAATCAAGAAACTGCGCGGAAAACATGGCCGAAAGGTGCCTTAGCGACGGCAAGCCGGTTCAGCAACAGCAAGCTGATTTAGCGACAGTAAAGCGGTAGCGCACGTTCACAACAAACGCCGAAGGGATTCCGTGGGCGCAGAACGTCTAGGTATGGCAACTGCCTTGAGTAGCTACGCCCACACGGCTCTAGCAGCTACGCCCACACAGTGGCTCTACGCTTAGAGCAAAAGATGATCTAGCTTACGCAAATGCTGGGCGCGGCCGCGGTTTTGCAGATCTTTGCGGCGCCTTATACAGGTTTGCTGTGCACCCCGGGCCAGCGTGGCGGCGTGCCTCGCCAGGTCCGAAAACAGTGAAACGGCCCGGAATTTGCTGCAATTCCCAGACCGTTTCATGCCGTACACCGCGAGGGACTCGAACCCACAACCCACTGATTAAGAGTCAGTTGCTCTACCATTGAGCTAGCGGTGCTTCTATTATTATATATGTAGCCGATGGAATCTTTCAACTCCCTTGCGACGAGAAATAAGCTTAGTACCACCAACCCATCGCCGCAAGTTGAATTTTTGTAATACCCGGCACACCGCAGTTTTCGAGCTATTTCTGGCGCACCACCAATTGTGTCGGAAGGTGCGGCTACCCTAGAAGCATGGCATTACCGCAGTTGAATGTGGCGCTTGACCGCCTTGAAGATGAGTACGGGCTAAATCCACCCGATGATGCGCTCTACGATGCCTTCACGCAGTGGGCGGAAGGAACGGGGCGGCCGCTTTATCCACACCAGGAAGAAGCTTTGCTGGGTTGCTTAGAAGGCAGCCACCTCATTGTTTCTACGCCCACCGGCTCCGGTAAATCCATGGTGGCGCTCATTGCTATCTTCAATGCCCTGGCACACGGGCAAACAGCTTTCTACACCGCTCCCCTAAAAGCTCTGGTATCAGAGAAATTCTTCGAACTGATTGACGCCTTTGGGGCAGACAATGTGGGCATGATGACGGGCGATTCCACGATTAACCGGGAAGCCCCGATTATCTGTGCGACGGCGGAAATCGTAGCCAATATTGCACTACGCGAAGGTAAAGACGCCGATATTGACGTGCTCGTGCAGGACGAATTCCACTATTACGGCGATCCGCAGCGAGGTTGGGCATGGCAGGTCCCGCTTCTCGAACTGCCGCAAACCCGGCAAATCCTGCTTTCGGCCACGCTGGGCGATACGAGCCGGATCGAAGAAGACTTAGAAAAACGCACGGGGCGGCGCGTGGCGCTTATTACGGGTGCAGAACGTCCGGTCCCGCTCGATTTCCACTACAGCTACACGCCTACCAATGAACTAGTGCAGGATCTGATCGCCAAAGGCCAAGCGCCGGTCTATATCGTGCATTTCTCCCAACGCCAGGCAATTGAGACGGCCACCGGTTTCCAGTCCATATCGTTAGTGACACCGGCCCAGAAAGAAAAGATCCGGGAAGCCATCGGAGATTTCAAGTTCTCCGCGGGGTTCGGAAAAATCCTTTCTCGTCTGCTACGGCAAGGTATTGGCGTACATCATGCCGGTCTGCTCCCCCGCTATCGCCGGCTAGTAGAAAGGCTCGCCCAAGCTGGGCTACTGCCGGTGATCTCCGGAACGGATACGCTCGGCGTCGGCATTAATGTGCCGATACGTACCGTACTCATGACGGGTCTGGTGAAGTACGACGGACGCCGGGAACGGCGTCTTTCCGCGCGAGAATTCCACCAAATTGCGGGCCGGGCCGGCCGCGCCGGTTTTGATACGCAAGGCGATGTGATCGCGCAAGCCCCCGAATTTGAGATCGAGAACGCGCGGGCCTTAGCTAATGCCGGGGATGATCCGCAAAAGATCAAACGGATCCAGAAGAAACGGCCCCCGGAAGGCGCAGTTTTGTGGTCGGAGAACACTTTCGACTATCTGCAGTCGGCAAGTCCGGAACAACTGCAGTCGCAAATGCGAGTGAATCACTCTTTCATTCTCAATATGTTGCAACGCTCCGGGGATGCGGTGGCGCAGATTTGCTACACGCTTTCGCACACGCATGAACCGCAACAGGCTTCCAATCCGCTTTTGCGCCAAGCCCTTAGCGTGTACCAAACCTTGCATCGAGCTGGCGTGCTAGTGCATCGCAGCCCGCAGTGGCAAGCCGAGCACCCGGGAGAATCCGCGGTAAGCTTCGCCCGGGAAGTACCGGAAGATTTCGCTTTGAATTCGCCGCTGGCCCCCTTCGCGCTTGCTGCTCTCGACCTGCTCGATCCAGACTCTGCGGATTATCCGCTAGACGTGATCTCGGTAATCGAAGCGGTACAGGAAAGCCCGCGCCAGATTCTGTACGCACAGGAGAAAGTGGCTCGCGGCCAGGCGATCAACCGCATGAAGCTGGCCGGCGTCCCGTATGAGGAACGCATGGCGGAGGCCGATAAAATTACTTGGCCGCAGCCCCTCGCCGAAGAACTGCGTGCTGCTCTGGATATCTACGCGCAAACTAACCCTTGGGTAGCAGACTACGAACTCGTGCCGAAGTCGATCGTGCGGGAAATGATCGAAAACGCGCAAACGTTCTCCGAATTTGTTTCCCGCTACGATGCGGAACGTTCGGAAGGCGTGCTGCTGCGCTATCTAACAGACACCTACAAAGCTTTGCGGCAAAGTGTGCCTTTGGAGGCACGTACCGAAGAATTGGAATCAATGATTAACTGGCTGGGCCAACTGGTCCGCTCGGTTGATTCCTCACTTTTGGACGAATGGGAAGCTTTGCGAGACGGCACTCTTACTTCGGCAGAGCTCACGCGCATCGAAAGCGATCCGGAAGGCGGAGCCCGCGAACTTGCCTACGGCGCCGATGCCGATGGCACCGTACGGCTTTCGCGCTCAAAACATGCTTTCCGCAAGTCGATTCGCAACGCGCTTTTCCACATCGTGGAAGCAGTAGCCCGCGAAGATCTGGACGCGCTGGACGAAACCGGGCGCGCCCCACTGTGGGAAGGCGGAGTGTTCTGGGGAGGCGATGAGTGGATGGACGCGACCGATCCCTTCTTCGATGAATACGAAGAAATACTCATCGGCGCGGATGCGCGCTCTTCCCGTTTCGTGAGCATAAATGAAGCTCCCGACGCCGCTGCCCTGGTAGCCGCGGGAGTCCCGGAATCCGAAACCGCACGTTTCGATAACGGTGACTGGTGGCTTGCCCGCCAAACTTTCGACGACGGCGCAGACGACAACGCCTGGGGCTTCTGGGCTCTAATTGACCTCGCAGAATCTGACAAAGAAAACACTGCTATGCTCCGCGTTATCAGCGTCGGCGAACTCTAGGACAATTCCAAAGCAACAGCAGGGCCGCAAACAATACATTTGAACTTAGGGGAGGTTTCTTGCGAATGCGCAAGGAAAACAAAGAATCTACAGAACCTACTACCGCGGGTTCACCAGCCGCAACAGCAGATACCACAGGTGCTGCCTCGGCACCGGCCCCGCCGGCACCTGGCAGGCCGGCACCTGCCCGGTCCGGGCACACGTCAACGGCACCCACGCCAACGGCAGCCACGCCAACGGCACCCACGGAATTGGCGCAAATTCCGAGCCGGATCGACCAGGTGGTGCACCGGCTACGCGAAGCCGAAGTTCAGGCCGGCCGGTCTATGGGCGAAACTCGTTTGCAGTTGGCCGTCAAATACCAACCGATTGAGAAAATCCGTGCCGCCCTCGAACATGGTTGCCGTTTCTTGGGGCAAAACCTCATCCAGCAATTAGAAGCCGTGGAAACGCAGATTACTGATGTGCAACCGCATTGGACGCACGTAATTGGCCATGTGCAGTCGAATAAAGCCGGCAAAGCGCTCGAATTTGCGAACTGTATTGAATCTCTTGATTCGGAACGCTTGGCCCGACGCCTGGATCGGTTGCAAGGAACCCGAATTTCCAACGGGGAAGCCACGGAGCCTTTCGAGGTATATATCCAGGTGAACTCGGCCGGTTCCGAATCCCAGTACGGAGTGGCTCCGGAAAAAGTAGCCGAACTGGCAGGCATCGTTAGCGAACTACCTAATTTACGTCTGGGTGGGCTGATGACCATTGGGGCACACACTGATGATGTGGGCGAAGTGGCTGCCTCCTTCGCCCGCACACGAGAACTGCGCGATGAACTGCAAAGCGAAATTCCCACCTGCACCGAACTATCCATGGGGATGACCCATGACATGGAAATTGCCGTAAAAGAAGGCTCGACGATTGTACGCGTGGGAACCGCGGTTTTCGGACCGCGCCCGCGGCCATAAATACGCGGCCCGCTAATTTCTGCTAATTCCCGCTAATTAGAGCCCCGGCGTAGCATAAAACGTTCGCCAAGGCTGCTTTTTTACATCGGGCGGGATAATAATTCGCGATTAGGGTCCCAGTGTTTTCTGCCCCGGGATATGCTGAGCCCACTGCCAATTCGACACAACAAATCGGAGAAAAGATGACTACCAATCCTAGCGGCCAAGACGATCGTCGCGATAAAAGTACCGAAAGCGGCGAAACCTCGTATTCGGGTTCTGTTTTCGATACGAACCAGGTTTCTGACGCGACCGCTGGCTCCGCCAACTCAGGAGCCACACCTCCCAGCGAAACGGCTGACCACACTGCGGCTTCCGCCTCCGGAGCTACTGCCTCCGGTGCAGGTGCACCTGCGGATGCGGGAACGGCCGCGTCCGGTTACGGAGCGTCTAATTACAGCACGCCCGGTTACAGCGCATCCGGTTACGGCCACGGCACGTCCGCCCACGGCACACCGGGCTACGGCACACCGGACTACGGCACGCCGGGCTATGATGCTAGCGCTTATGGCGCAGGATCCGGCCCGCAGGCCTATGCCACACCCTATGAACCGAGCTACGAGGAACGCGTCCGGCAAGCTCAGTATCAAGCTGCACAGCAGGTAGAGGCCATGGCTAATTACAGGCCGAAATCTTTGACGGTTTCCTACCTGTTGTGGTTCTTCCTGGGCGGAGTGGGTGGTCACGCCTTCTACCTGCGCCGGAAAAGCCTTGGCATTTTCCATGTCTTTTCGAGCGTGTTCTACTTTGTTTGTCTATTCTTTACGTTTGCGAAATATGCCCAGTCGGGTCTCATACTTGATTTACCGACCTATATCGAGCTAGGTAGCAGCGGTAACTTCGGCGTGCTCCCGCTTATTTCTATCTGGGTGTATATCGTCGCCTGGCTCGTGCTAATCGTTAGTGCCTTCCTCATCCCCTCCTGGTGCCGCAAGCTCAACGAAGAAATGCAAGCAAAACTCAACCAGTCCTTTGGATATGGCAATCCGGGCAACTTCGGCCCCTTCCCGGGCCAATTCAGGTAAGCCACAAGGCAGCCAGCTAATGCGCACACCGGAAGTAACCAGTCAAGCACTCCGGCCAGCTAGCTAGTAACCCCAACCAGCCAAGCACACCGGCCAGCTAGCTAGTAACCCCAGCTAGCCAATCAGGCCAGCCAGCTAAGCGCGAAGGCTGGCCAACTGCACAGGCCCGGAAACCGCAAGGTTGGCCAATCGCACGGCTAGCCGTTTTGGCAAGCATTCCAGCTAACACCTGCGCATCACAGTCCGTGCCCGCGTGTTCCCAACTAACGACGCCGCAGGCCGCTGGGGAAGAACCTAAGGTTTTGAGGTTCTTCCCCAGCGGCCTGCATATATTTAAGCTATGGCGCTAGAAGCTATGTTGCTAGGCGATCCGGTACATCCATCCGAAAGTATCTTCCGCAGTTCCAGCCTGGATCCCGGTTAGCTCATCGTAGATACTTTGCGCCACTTCGTGGCTGGGTAACTTCGCCTGGAAATCCTCGCCCGTAAGCGAACCCACCGCGGTAACTACCGCGGCCGTCCCACAGGCGAACATTTCCGTGACCTCCCCGGATTCAATACCAGCCAAAATATCAGCCAAAGGCAGAGTTGCCTCTGCCACGTCAACGCCGTCGCGCTGCAACAACTGGATAATGCTAGAACGTGTATTACCAGGCAAAATATTGCCTGTGAGCCGCGGCGTGCGCACGCGCCCATCGGCATACACAACAAACACGTTCATCCCGCCAAACTCATCCAGATTCTTATTCGTGGCCGCGTCCAGGAACAGCACTTCGTCATAGTTCTCTTCCGCCGCATGCATCTTCGGCAATAGCGAGGCCGCATAGTTACCACCGGTCTTCACCTCGCCCATGCCACCCGGGCCAGCGCGATGATATTTCTGTTCCACCCACACGTTGATGGGCTGGAAACCATGCTCGAAGTAGGGGCCGGCCGGGCTGGCAATACACAAGTACTCATAGCGGGTAGCGGCCCGCACCCCCAAGAACGCTTCCGAAGCGAAAATATAGGGCCGCAAATACAGCGAAGCACCTTCTTCTTCAGGCACCCACCGGGCATCTTCCCGCACCAAATCCACTACCGAACCCAGGAAATCTTCCATCGGTAAGGCCGGGATTGCCAAGCGGTGGCTAGAGAAATTCAAACGGGCACCGTTATAAGCCGGGCGGAAAGACCACAGCGAACCATCAGCGTGCTTATAGGCCTTCAAACCTTCGAAAACTTCTTGACCGTAGTGGAGTACGGCACCAGCCGGATCCAAAGACAGCGGGCCGTAAGGCACGATCTGCTTATCGTGCCATCCCTTTTCCTGAGTCCATGTAGCCCGTGCCATGTGATCGGTGAAGTGTACGCCGAACCCGGGATTTGAAAGAATTTCTTTTACTTCTGCCGTGCTCGCCGCCTGCGGATTGGGGTGCAGGGCAAATCGTCCTGCTACCGCATCAGCGCTCGGCTGTGGAGCGCTTCCCGCTAGCTCCAATTCTTCCGGATTAGTTGGCATACTCATGTTCACTTCTTCGTTCGTTTTCCCAATAAGTCAAAATTTTACGCAGTTCCCGAGCCACAGGTAGCCACGGCCGCATGTGGCAGCGCTGCGGAACGCTTCGCGGGCTGCGGCGCCGTCGCGCATTGTTAGGCGGCGGCGAGAATCCGCTCCGCTATCGCATCCCCAATCTCGGCGGTGCTCCGGCGCAGTGGAGTGCCGGCGGTTACTGCTTGTGCGCGCGCGGCCATATCTGCCTCGATAGCGGCGTCGACTTGCTGCGCGTACTGGCTGAGCCCCAGATGCTGGAGCAAGAGGGAAACCGACGCGATGGTGGCGGTCGGATCAGCCAATTGTTTCCCCGCAATATCCGGTGCAGAACCATGGATCGGCTCAAACATCGAAGGGTATTGGCCTTCAGGATTGATGTTTCCTGAGGCGGCAAGGCCAACTCCGCCGGTTACGGCACCGGCTTCATCGGTCAAAATATCGCCAAATAGATTATCAGTAGCGAGCACATCAAAACGTGCCGGATCGCTCACCAAATAAATCGTCGCCGCATCGGCATGCATATATTCCGTGGTGACCTCGGGATATTCGGGGGCTACGAGCTCAACTTTGCGCCGCCACAAATTGCCGGCATGTACAAGCACATTCTCTTTATGCACCCAGGTGAGATGCTTGCGCGGGCGCTGGTTCGCCAACTCGAAAGCGTAGCGTACTAGCCGTTCTGTGCCCTGCCCGGTATTCACCGAAACTTCGGTGGCCACCTCCAACGGAGAATCCTTATGCGTAATCCCGCCATTACCTGAGTACAGGCCTTCCGTGCCTTCCCGCACCACCAAGAAATCAATATTTCCGGGATTAGCGAGCGGGGTTTCCACTCCCGGGTAGTACCGGTTGGGCCGCAAGTTCACATAATGGTCGAAAGCGAAACGGAGTTTGAGTAAAATTCCGCGTTCCAAAACTCCGGAGGGCACCGCTGGATCCCCGATCGCCCCCAGCAAAATCGCATCATGATCCCGCAACCGCGCTAAAGTTTCTGGTTCCAAAGTTTGGCCGGTTTTCCGGTAATGATCCGCACCGAGCTCATAAGGCGTGGTCTGCAAGGAAATATTCGACCCCGCGAGCACCGCCCGCAAAGCCTTTATCCCCTCCGGCACAATTTCCGGCCCGATTCCATCACCGTGAATAACCGCAAGATCAATCGACGTACGCATATTTCTGACTTTATGCCATAACCGCCCATCGGTCCCGCGGACTCTCAGCATGTGACCATTCGCCAGTTCCGCGGTTTATGAGTCAGGGCACCCCGCGCGGCTGAGGGCAGGTTTAGAATGAGCGCTTAGTTTGCAAAGGAGTGAGGATGGCCGAAGATTCCCGCGTGGTCATTGTGGATGGGGCACGTGTGCCCACTGGAACTTTTGGGGGCTTTTATGCAGATGTCCCCAATAGCGAGATGGGCGCAGCTGCCGCGCGGGAGGCTTTACGGCGCGCGGGCGTGAGCGCCACGGATGTGGACGAGTTCGTGGTCGGATGCGTGGGCCAGACCGGCCCGGATGCTTACATTTCCCGCGCTATCGCTTTGGGTGCCGGTGCCCCGGTAACGACGACGGCGCAGACCGTCAATCGGGTGTGCGGTTCGGGCCTGCAGGCCATTTGGACGGCCGCGGCCGAAATCCGGCTCGGCCAGGCGGACGTCGTAGTCGCCGGTGGTTCTGAAAATATGACCCGGCAACCGTATATGGACTTTGGGGGCGCGACCGCCCGTTCCCTTGCTGATCGGCGGCTAGTCAATGGTACGCAAGCGCTGATTAGCGACCCGTTTAGCGGGCAAGCGATGGGCGTGACCGCCGAACGCGTGGCCGAAAAGTATGGCATTAGCCGCGCCGCGCAAGATGAATTCGCGTGCCAGTCCCAGACGCGTACGCAGGCCGCCCTGGCCGCGGGTGCTTTTGATAAGGAACGTGTGCCCTTCACGAAGGAAACTCGCCACGGCACCGAAACTTTGCGGACCGAAGAACAACCGCGCGCCGGCGTTACTGTTGAAAAACTTGCGAAGCTGCGCCCGGTTTTTCAAGAAAACGGGACGGTGACGGCCGGGAATTCTTCCGGAATTAACGACGGCGCGGCCATGCTCGTTCTGATGCGAGCTTCCGAAGCGCGGGCGCGCGGCCTGCACCCGCTGGGTGAACTCGTGGCCTTTAGTGCCGTGGGGAACTCCCCTGAACTTATGGGTTACGCGCCGCGCTATGCGATCGAAAAGGTGTTGCGGCGCGCTGGGCTCACGCTGGCCGAAATTGGCTGGATTGAGCTCAATGAGGCTTTCGCGGCCCAGGCAGTGGCCGTGATTCGCGACGCCGGCCTGGACCCCGAACTGACTAACCCGCTGGGCGGGGCGATTTCGCTCGGTCACCCGGTAGGAGCATCCGGCGCGATCATTTCCCTGCGCGCTCTAAAAAATCAGCAGGAACGCGGGATCGAACATTCGCTCGTCACTTTGTGCATTGGCGGCGGCCAAGCCGTGGCCGCCATCTTCCGCGCGCTCTAACACCTGCTGCGTGGCGCGAAATTTTCTACGCGGCGCGTGCCCCGGCGCGGGTTTTTTTCTCCCGCGCCGGGGCACGCGTTCGGTGGCGGCCGCGCTACCGAGCCGCGCTACCAGGCACTTAGCTATCCACTGTCTCTGCTGGAGACTATTTCTTCCAGGTGCCGGCGGCAATTTCATCGAGTACGGTATCGAACTTTCCGTCCTTATAGTTTTCGAGGTGCAGGCCGTCCACGAGGATGGTCGGCACGTATTTGAAACCGTCGTCGAGGAAACGTTGCCGCAACTGTTCGAGGAGCGAGCGGTACGGATTGGAAGCTAGGTCGGACTTCATTTTTTCTATATCCGCATCGCTTACCCCTACCGTGCTGGCCAGTTCGTAGACGCGGGATACCGCCGGTTCGTCGCGCTTATCGCGCGGAATTGGTTCGCCATCGTGCACCGCGAACGGCATGCTTACGTCGTGGTACAAACGGGTGTGGTAATCGAAATACTTATCGGGCTGATTGGCGGCCATCCACAGTTCGGCTTGCTCTGCCACCGGCGAGAACTGGTATTCGGCAAAACGCAGATTTGGCTGCACCACCAGGGTGATTTGCTCGGCCTTCGTCATTTCCGTGAGCCGTTCCCCGTACTTGTCGAGCAGGAGTACGCAGTACGGGCACCACGGATCCGAATAAATGGTTACTACCGGCTTGCCTTCATTCTTGGTGCCCGCCACCAGATCTTTACCGAAGGAAATGCCCCCGTATTCGTCCATATTGGCAGGCATTTCGACGCCGGCCAAAGCCGTTCTTTCTTTCGGTATGAGCACCGGTTCGGTACTGGCAGGCGTTTGTGTTTCTCCAGCCGCCGGCGTTGCCGCGGCCGTGGCACTAGCGGCCGGGCTTGCTTCTTGCAGGCCGGCACGCGTGGTATCCGCGCATCCGGTGAGGCTCAAACTTAGGCCTGCAATAGTCGCCAAAGCGGTGATCTTAGTCTTTCTCACGAGCTTATCCTCTTTTCGCCAATCGGCATTTCTCACCGGGATCATAGCGGGAAAAGCTGAAAAGGAGTGCGAAGCGGGGCAATGCGGTTGGTGTCCGCATTGCCCCGCTCGGTTTTAGTGTTACCTTCCCGGCCGCAAATTGCCACTTGCGCGGTTGGTAACCCTCCAGCTAGCGCCCCGGCTGCGTGCGCGCCTGTTTGGCAGCGCAGACCTGCCGGCTACCAGTTTTAGCGGCCTACATGGCCTTCCTGGTAGTCCTCATCTACCTGGGTGTTCCAGGCGAAGAGAGAACGGATTTGCTGGCCGGTCTTTTCAATCGGCGCTTGTTCGTGCTCGGCACGCATTTCCTTGAATTCCGGTGCGCCCGCATCTTGGTCATCAATGAAGCGCTTGGCGAAAGCACCGTTCTGGATATCTTCGAGGATCGCCTTCATGCCCGCTTCGGCTTCCGCGCCGATTACGCGCGGCCCGGAAACGTAATCGCCGTATTCGGCGGTGTCCGAAATAGACCAGCGCATCTTCGACAGCCCGCCTTCGTAGATCAGATCCACGATGAGCTTCATTTCGTGGCAAACCTCAAAGTAGGCCATTTCCGGCTGGTAGCCAGCTTCCACGAGGGTCTTGAAACCGGCCGAAATCAGGGCGGTCAAACCGCCGCACAGTACGGCCTGTTCACCGAAGAGATCGGTTTCGGTTTCTTCCCGGAAGCTGGTCTTGATCGCACCTGCACGGGTACCACCAATCGCCTTCGCGTAGGAAAGGCCGAGATCCCACGCCTGGCCGGAAGCATCTTGTTCTACGCAGACGAGTACCGGTACGCCCCGGCCCGCTTCGTATTCGCGGCGCACGGTGTGGCCCGGGCCCTTCGGAGCCACCATGATGATGTCGTGCTGGGCATCCGGTTTGATATACCCGTAGTGGATATTGAAGCCGTGCGCGAAGAAGACTGCAGCATCGCTCTTAATATTCGGCTCGATTTCTTCTGCCCAGACCTTGCGTTGTGACTGGTCCGGGGTCAGAATCATCACGACGTCGGCATCCTTTACCGCCTCGCCTACCGGCTTTACGGTGAGACCCTGCTCGGTAGCACGGGCAATGGACTTGGAACCATCGCGCAGGCCTACTACTACTTCAACCCCGGAATCGCGCAGGTTGAGCGCATGGGCGTGCCCCTGGGAGCCGTACCCAATGATCGCTACCTTCTTGCCCTGGATGAGCGCGAGGTTAGCATCGTCGTCATGAAAAATTTCTGCCACAATAGTCTCCTTTACTACGTTCGGCTACGTCTCTAAGATTACGCGGTTTTGCTTCGACACAAGATAGTTGTTCACCGAATGAACCAGCGCATATTGTTATCTGCTCGGCCCGCGGCGCGAGCGCTGGCACGGGCCGAGTTCCTTTTTATTTACCCAGTTGCAGTTCGTGAGTCACGCGTTCGGAAAGCGAACGGGCTCCGCGTTGTAGGCCTACCGTGCCCGACTGCACAATTTCTTTGATCCCGTAGGGCTCGAGAGCAATGAGTAGAGCTTCGAGTTTCGAATCTGATCCGGTGGCCTCGATGGTAACGGCGTCGGGCACCATATCCACCACATGCACCCGGAAGAGTTCGACTACCTGCAACACGTTGGTGCGGTTGGCGTCGGTAGCGGCCACCTTGACGAGCATGAGTTTGCGCTCTACCGAGGTTTCCGATTCGAGTTCCACAATTTTGATCACGTTGATCAGCTTGTTGAGCTGTTTGGTGAGTTGTTCGAGGGGGGCTTCATCCCCGTCCACAACCAGTGTAATGCGGGAAATGGCGGGGTTTTCCGTCACTCCTACCGCAAGCGATGCAATATTGAAGCCCCGGCGGGAAAAGAGCCCGCTCACGCGGGTGAGCACACCAGGCTTATTTTCCACGAGGACTGAAAGAGTATGGCGAGATGACATTATTTTCGCTCCTTTCAGGCTTGCGTATCTTCATCGAGCTGCGGGCGCAGATCATGTGCGTACATAATCTCGTCATTGGAAACCCCGGCTGCGACCATCGGCCACACTTGGGCATCCGGAGAGGTCACGAAATCGATCACCACCGGGCGGTCGTTGATTTCCATGGCCTTGGTAATCGCGGCGTCTACGTCTTCGGCCTTTTCTACTCGCCAGCTGGCGCAATCATAGGCCTCGGAGAGTTTCACGAAATCGGGGATGTGGACGGTGCCGTCTCCGGTGTGTAGGTCGGTGTGCGAATAGCGTTCCTCGTAGAAGAGGGTTTGCCACTGGCGCACCATACCGAGCGAAGAATTGTTGATCAGCGCGACCTTGATATTGATCCCTTCCAGCCGGCAGGTGGCCAGCTCTTGATTGGTCATTTGGAAGGAACCATCGCCGTCGATCACCCACACAGTTTTTTCGGGTTGGCCAACCTTCGCGCCCATTCCCGCCGGAATGCCGTATCCCATAGTGCCGGCCCCGCACGAAGAGAGCCACTGGTGGGGATGCTCAAACTGCAGGAATTGCGCGGCCCACATTTGGTGCTGGCCCACGCCGGTTACCCAGATAACGTCATCGCTACCCACAACCTGCCCCAGCCGTTCGATTACGTACTGCGGGTTGATCAACCCGTCCGCAGTCTTTTCGTAACCGGTGGGATAGGTTTCGCGAATCTTGTTGAGATACTGCCACCATTCGGCGCGGTCTGCCTGCCCGTGCTTCGCAATTTCCTTCTTGCATTCGGCCACGAGGGCGGGCACGGTTTCTTCCAAACTGCCCACGATCGGCACGTCCGCGAAACGGTTCTTAGAGATCTCTGCCGGATCTATATCTACATGAATAATCTTCGCTTCCGGAGCAAAACCGTCCAGCGCGCCGGTAACGCGATCATCAAAACGGGCGCCCAGGGTAATGAGCAGATCCGCTTTTTGCATGGCTGCTACCGCTGGCACGGTGCCGTGCATACCCGGCATCCCCAGGTTATTCGGGTGCGAATCGGGTACTGCGCCGCGGGCTGGAAGCGTGGTAACCACAGGTGCGTTAAGTAGTTCCGAAAGTTCGACGACGTCGTCAGAAACATCGGCACGGATCGTTCCCCCGCCCACATAAAGCACGGGCTTGGTAGCTTCCGTCATGAGTTTGGCAGCGGCGCGAACCTGCCGCGCATTCGGCGTGGTAACCGGGCGGTAGCCGGGAAGATCGAAAGTGGGTGGCCATTCGAATTCAATTTCTTGGGTTTGTGCAGACTTGGTGACGTCTACGAGCACCGGGCCGGGCCGGCCGGTGGAAGCAATGTAGAAGGCTTCCGCGAGCGCCCGGGGAATATCATTGGCATCCGTGATCAAGTAGGAGTGTTTGACCATCGGCATGGAAGCCCCAACGATATCGGCTTCCTGGAAGGCATCGGTGCCGATTGCGCCGGCTCCTACCTGCCCGGTAATCGCCACGAGGGGTACCGAATCGAGCATGGCGTCCAGGAGCGTGGTTACTAGGTTTGTAGCACCGGGCCCGGAAGTGGCCATTACCACTCCGACTCTTCCAGTGGCGAGGGCGTATCCTTCGGCTGCGTGCCCGCCTCCTTGTTCGTGCCGCACTAGGATGTGCCGCATTTTTTTGGTGTCATATAGGGGGTCGTAGGTGGGCAAGATTGCGCCACCGGGAAGACCAAAAATGACATCCACATCGAGTTTTTCGAGCGAGCGTACGATCGCCTGCGCTCCCGTCATTTTTTCGCGCGCATTCTCACTGCTTTTCTCGCGTGCCGTTGCGTGCGCGGCATCGGCCGGGGTGTGTTTGGCCATTCCTCCTCCTTCAGAGCTTGGTTATGAGGTGCGACGCCGTAGCGTCATCCTCTATTCGCACGCGCTCCTAACGCTAGGCGGCCGCCGTTTCGAATATTCCGGTTCCCGTTACACAAAAAATCCCCTCACATGTGAGGGGAGCGCGCAGGGTGCCGGAAACGGTGCCTACGCGCTAGCTAATTACGAGTACGAAAATATTCGCCATGGCTTGAGAATACCTCAGGGGCCCGCCCGCGCAACCAAAATGCGTTTTCGTCTCACTATTTGGCCACGGCTGGGCCGCGCGGAATTGACCACGGGCTTATTTGACTGCTCCATCCGCCGTGCTGGCAGGTCTACCATGGTTAGCGTGGAAACAATGCCGGAACCTGAAAATACGAATGGGAGCTACCCTACCGCCCATCATGTGGTCCGTAGCGCCCGGCTGGCTCATCAGTCCCGGGCGGTTTTACGGCTTGGCATGTTGCTTTTGGCGGCCGGGGCTTCTGCTTATCGGGTGAAGCACGCGATGCAGCAATTGGCCGTGGCGCTCGGTATTGAAGATACGCATGCGGCAGTTACTTTCACGGAGATTACGCTCACCTGTTATGCGGGTGGGACTTTCCGTACCGAGACGGCCGAGCAGCGTGCCATGGGTACGAATGCGGAACGCATAGATACTTTGGTGAACTGGGTGAATAGTTTGCCACCGGCCATTTTGGTGGAGGATGCCAATGCCTATATAGATCAGGTTTCGGCCTCTCCCCCGCGCTATGGCCGGGCCTTGCTCATGCTCATTACCGGTTTTGCGTGTGCCTGTTTTTGTTTCTTGAACCGCGGCGGGATCGTGGAATGTTCGACGGTATTTTTCGCGGCTGCGGCCGGCCAGTTTTTGCGTTCGACCTTAATGCGCCGGTTGTGGAATACCTTTGGCGTGTGGTTCTTATGCGGCCTGCTATCTTGCGGTATTTATGTGGGTTTGGTGGCGTGTGGCGTGCATTTCGGGTGGATTAGTGCCGCCCACCAGGCCGGCGTGGTTTCTTCGATTTTGTTCCTAATTCCGGGGTTTCCGTTGGTCACGGCGCTCCTGGATTTATTGCGCGCTGATTTTACGGCCGGGCTTACCCGGGTCACGTATGTTTCTATTTTGTTGTTGGCAGCGGCCACGGCGGTGTGGTCGATTGTCACGTTGTTTTCCTGGGAGACGGCGGCCACGAGCGGCTATGAGTTGCCGGGCGGGGTGTTATGGGCAGCGCGGTTTGGCGCAACTTTTGTGGCCAGCTTCGGTTTTGCCATGTTGTTCCAGGCAAATCCGGCTGCTTCTGCCTTAGCGGGGCTGAATGCGGCGCTCATAAATCCGGTGCGTTTATATGCGCAAGACGCCGGAGTGATGCCCGCGTTTGCGTGTTTGATCGCGGCTTTGGCGGCGGGGCTGTTTGCGCATGCGCTTTCCTTGCGTACGCGGCATTCCCGGGTTTCGCTTTCGGTGCCGTCCGTCGTCGTGATGATTCCGGGGACGGCGATTATGCGTGCCACGCGCGACCTGGTAGATGGGAACACGGTGGCGGCGCTCAGCAGTTGGGTGCAGGAGCTGCTGGCGATTGGGGCGATAGGCGTGGGTTTGGCGGCGGCGCGGATGTTCACGGATCGCACCTGGTTGATGGAACCGCCGCATTCGCTGGTCGGGCCTTTGGGAGATTCGCGTACCACGCTCACCCCGGCCGTGCTCGCGCATGTGCGTGCCTGCAATGCGAGTGGGGTGCCCGGTAGGCGCGCCGCGGCAAGCCGGGCAAACACCGCGCACAATGCGCAAGATAATGCGGGGCCCGCACCCGAATCGGAAGCAGATGTAACCGCTCCTGATTCGTCAGGCGGGCCCCGCTGCAAAAATGCTTAGCGCCGGTTAGAAGTTAGCACCGGTTAGAAGTTAGCACCGGTTAGAAGACCGAGCCGTCAACCACGCGTACCCCGCCGCGGTCGGCGGAAGTGGTCAGGGCGGCGTAGGCGCGCAGGGCCTTGGAGACCTTGCGTGGCCGTTCTTCCTTCGGTTTCCAGGGCGCCGGGCCCATGGCGGCGCGGCGGCGGGCAAGTTCTTCGTCTGAAACATCGACGCGCAGTTCCCGCTTCGGGATATCGATAATGATCGTATCGCCTTCTTCGACCAAGCCGATTGCGCCTCCTGCGGCCGCTTCGGGCGAAATGTGGCCGATGGACAGGCCAGAGGTACCGCCGGAGAAACGTCCGTCGGTGATCAGCCCGCAGACTTTGCCCAGCCCTAAGCCCTTGAGGAAGGAAGTCGGGTAGAGCATTTCTTGCATGCCGGGCCCGCCGCGCGGACCTTCGTAGCGGATTACTACTACGTCTCCCGGGTTCACCTGCTTGGAAAGGATCAGGTGCACGGCGTCTTCTTGAGATTCGACGACGCGTGCCGGGCCTTCAAAGTGGAAGAGCGATTCGTCCACACCGGCAGTTTTTACGACGGCACCATCCGGGGCTAGGTTGCCGCGTAGCACGCACAGTCCGCCATCTGCCGTGTAGGCATGTTCGACTGAACGGATGCAACCTTGCTCAGAATCTTTATCGAGCGTTTCCCAAGTGACATCTTGGGAGAAGGCTTTGGTGGTCCGCACCCGGCCCGGTGCGGCACTGAAACGATCAATCGCTTCCGGGGAGGGATTCGGCCCGCGAATATCCCACTTTTCCAGCCAGCTCTCCAGGTCGTCGGAATGCACGGAGTGCACTGTATCTATCAGCAATCCGGCCCGATACATTTCGCCGAGCAGTGCCGGGATTCCGCCTGCCCGGTGGAAATCTTCAATATGGAATTCGGTAGAGTTTGGCGCTACTTTCACCATGCAGGGGGTGTGCCGGGAAAGCTCGTCAATATCAGCGAGCGTGAAATCTACCCCGCCTTCCTGCGCGGTAGCCAAAATGTGGAGCACTGTATTCGTGGATCCACCCATGGCAATATCCATGGCCATCGCGTTCTTGAAAGCATCCTTGGTGGCGATAGAACGCGGGAGCACGGAGGCGTCGTCGTCATCGTAGTAACGTTTCGCCAGTTTCACGACCAGGTGCCCGGCTTCCACGAAAAGGTCGCGGCGGCGTGTGGCCGTTGCCAGGGTAGAACCGTTGCCCGGCAAGGATAGGCCGAGAGCTTCCGTCAAACAGTTCATAGAATTAGCGGTAAACATGCCCGAACACGAACCGCAAGTGGGGCACGCACTTTCTTCAATGCGTGCCAGCTCATCATCGGAAATGGAATCATCAGCCGAGCCCGTCATAGCATCAATAAGGTCGATGTTGTGATTGACGACGCCGCTTACCGGCTCTCCCGATTCCATCGGGCCCCCGGAAACGAAAACGGTGGGGATATTGAGCCGCATGGCTGCAAGCAACATACCGGGAGTGATCTTGTCGCAGTTCGAGATGCAAACGAGGGCGTCTGCGGTATGGGCGTTGACCATGTATTCGATGGAATCGGCGATGATATCCCGCGAGGGCAGGGAGTAAAGCATGCCGTCGTGCCCCATGGCAATGCCATCGTCTACCGCGATGGTATTAAATTCGCGACCTACGCCGCCGGCTTCCGCAATTGCATCGGCAACAATCTTTCCCACATTCCGCAGGTGTACGTGCCCGGGCACGAACTGCGTGAACGAGTTCGCAATAGCAATAATCGGTTTCCCAAAGTCTTCCGATCCCATGCCAGTAGCGCGCCACAGCGCGCGTGCACCGGCCATATTGCGACCGGTGGTGGATGTTGCTGAACGCAAACGAGCCATCTTTATCTTTCCTCCTTATGAATCTCTCACTCTACTAGGCATGCCCGCAAAGGTTCTCCGCCGTCCACATGCTATTCATTCCCCCAGTGCTACCACCAATTCCGCGGTTTCTGTCGCAACCCTTACCACCCGAGGCAACTACCAATTCCGCGGTTTCTGTCGCAACCTTCACCACCCGAGGTAACCACCAATTCCGCGGTTTCTGTCGCAACCTTCACCACCCGAGGTAACCACCAATTCCGCGGTTTTGGTTTTAAACGCACGCGTGGGTTTTATAACGCGCGCTCACGCTACCGGTGTCCGCCCGCGCCATTACACGACTACCGCGCTACCGATTCGCTCGCGCTACCGGTGTCCGCCCGCGCCGCCACACCGCTATCGCGCTACCGCTACGGCGTCGCTAGATCACTGCCGCGCCGCGCATCGCTACTACACGGCCGCGCCGCTACTGCGCTGTGACGCACAGATGTCCGCGATCCATGTGCGCCACTACATCTGCCCCGGCAGCCGCTTCGGGACGATGGCTGACCTCAACAATGGTCAGCCCCGGCAAAGCTTCGGCAAGTTGCGCGCGAATTTGCGCTTCCAAATCCGGGTTGAGGCTGGAGGCAAACTCGTCTAAAAGTAATACGCGCGGCCGCATCAAGATCGCGCGCGCCAGGGATAGCCTTTGCACCTGGCCGCCTGATAGCGCATACCCGGTAGGCCGGCCGTGCCCGCCTTGCCCGCCAACTTTCGTATCCACGCCCTGCGGCATTTCGCGCACTTCCGCCGCCAAACCCGCAATTTCCAGGGCTTGCCAGATTTCCGCGCTGGTGGCTTGCGGGGCGCCCAGGCGCAAATTATCTGCGATAGTGCCGGCCAGCAACTGATTGCGTTGCGAAACTTCCACCACATTACGCCGCAAAGAATCCAAGGTGAACTGCGTAAGCGGCTCTCCGTCCAGGCAAATCTGCCCGTTTTCTGGATCGAAATAGCGCACCAACAAATGCAAAAGCGTGGATTTACCCGAACCGGAACGCCCTAAAATCACGGCCCGGCCCCCGGCCGGAACATGCAAAGTAACGTCCTGCAGAACCGGAGCAGGCGCTCCAGCATAGGTGAAGCTCAAGTTTTCGACGTCGATAGCCGGACCGGTAATTAGCTCCGCTTCTCGCGCCGAAACCGGCGTGGCTTGCGGAAATTCTGCGGTGCCAGCGCCCAGTTCTTTGGGACCATCGGTAACCGCGGCGGGTTCTTGGCTAATGTCGTAAAGCCTGCGCGCCGCTGCCAGCGAAGCATCCAAAGCCGCCGTCGCCTCTTCAATAGAACGCGGCAACTCGAAGCTGCGCAGCACCGCGAGCGCCAGCGCGGCTAGGCACGGCGCCGGCACGGTTCCCGCGCCCAAGGCCAGCACGGAAATGGTGCCGGCCGCGCTCAGAATCGTGTTGAGCCCGGTGCGCTGAGCGTTAGCGAATCGGGCGGGGCGGGCATGCCGGCTCACTTGCCCACCAATTTCATCCATTTCTTCGGCACGTTCCGCAGCGCGGGCAAAGGCAAGTACTTCGTCCATGCCGTACAAAGTGTCCGTCACGTGTTGGGTGAGATCCGCGCGAGCGCCGAGAAGTTTCTCGGTGGCGCGCAAGCTGGAGGAAAATCCCAGGTAGGGAATGATACACAAGGATACGAGCAGGCAGATCGCGGCGCCCGCAAGGATTTTCCAGCCGCACGTAATTCCACCAATAATAATTAGCGCTGGAGTGAGCAGGTAAGCCACCGCGAGCGGGGCTACGGTGTGCGCGTAAAAAACTTCGATGCGGTCTACGTCGCGGGTAAGTGAGGCGAGGATATCGCCAGATTTTTGCCGGATTACAACTGCCGGGGCTTTCGGCCACAATTTGGAGAACACGTAGGTACGCAAAATTTCCAGGGCGCGGAAGGCCACGTAATGGCCGGTGAACTGTTCGAGGTAGCGGAAAAGCGCTTTGAGAACCGCGCACGCTGCTATGCCTGCCACAATCCACCACGAAAACCCGAAGCTGCCGTCACCGGTGCCGGTGGCGGTGCTTCCCGCCCCAGTTTCCGGATCGACGACGCCGACCACCGCGGCCACGGCCGCATAACCGGCAAGTGCAAACATGGCAATGTCTGCAAGTATTTGTACGGCTCGGCACAGTGCGGAAATCAGCAGCGGCCCGTGCACGGGTTTAGTAATTCCCGTGAGCCAACCAATGAGCTGGCGGGTAGATAGTTGTTGCGAAGGCGTTGGCTGCGCCGCTGCCGACTCGGCAGTGTTTGGCTGCCCTGCCGGATGCGCCGCTGCCGGCTCGGCCGCCGTAGGCTGCGCGGCTGCGTGCATGTTGCCCGATGCGGCTGCGTGCGTATTGCCGGATGAAGCCTGTGCTGAAGCCTGCGCTGAAGATTTATGCGTCGCGTTCATGTCTATTCTTCCTCCCCGCGCTGCCGGGATCGACTGTGGTGCCCGATGTACGGTTCTACCTGCACGCTTGCTAGAGATTCGGCGGAAGTAGCCGGTAGGGCCTCGGCGGAATCAACCGAGTTTGAAACGTGCTGGAGCCGTCCGGCGTCGATCTCGTACACGGTATCGGCCAGGCTAGCCAAAGTGCTCCGATGGGTAATCAGCACCACGGTCCACTCCGGTGGCAGCCCGGAAATAGCGTCGATAATGTGCGCTTCGGATTCGAGATCAATTTGACTGGTGGGTTCATCGAGAAGAAGAATCTTGCGTCCCGAAAGCAAGGCGCGGGCTAGCGCGATTCTTTGTGCTTGCCCACCGGAGAGCATCGCGGCGTCTTCCCCAATATAAGTTTGCAAGCCGTGCGGCATGGCACGTACTTCTTCCGCGATATGCGCGGCAGAAAGCGCCTGCCAAATCTCGGCCTCGCTAGCCTGCGGCGCCGCGAAACGCATATTCTCGGCAATCGTTCCGGTAAACATCCAGGTTTTTTGAGCAACAACCGCAGAGGCTTGCCGCAGCCCTCCCGGATCGCCCGGGCTGGCAACTTCCACGCCCACCCGAATGGTGCCGGTTTGGGGTGCCAGAGCCCCGCGTAAAAGCCCCATAAGCGTGCTCTTCCCGGCCCCGCTCGGTCCGATGATTGCTACTTTTTCGCCCCTCCGCACTTCCAGTGATACCTCACGTAAAACTGGCCCGCGCCCATAATCAAAACTCAAGCCCTGGGCGCTAATAGCTAGCTCCGCGGCCGGCCCGCCCGAATCCGAGCGGCCACGAGAATCACGGTGCCCACCAGACCCGTGCGGGTCGATTTTTTGGTAGGTCGAGATCGCCCGCGCGGCGGCACGCCCTCCCATCCCGATGTAGAAGAACCCGGCCACTTGGGAAAGCGGGTCGAGCAACAAGGTGGTCAACAAAACCGCGGCCAGAGCGCTTTCCGGGGTGAGTACCGCGGCGCGCGCGACCACCAAACCGGTTGCCAAACAGATCAGAAGTAGCCCGCACAAGCCGTCTACCACGATAATCACAACCTGATTTCCCGCCAAAATCCGCATAATAGATAGGCGGTTGGCTTCTCCGCGCCGGGCAAGTTCCTTTTCCACGCGCTCCCCTGCCCCGCACAGCCGGATCAGACTCATGTTTTTAATAGCGTCTAGGTACGCGGCGGAAAGTTCCTCCCGACGCCGCCGATTCGCCGCCGAAGATTTCCTAAAGAACCGCATAAATAAGCCCAGCAGAACCGGAATCAGGGGAACCGCTACCATCACTCCGAAACCAACCACGGGGTCGATGGCGATACCGATATAGAAAAGCACTCCGAAGGGCACAAGTAACGAAGCTATCGCTACCCCAAGGTAACCTTGCCGATATTCAGTTACTCGTTCCACCATGCTCGTAAGCAACGGAACCGTGCGGCCCGCGGAATAAACTTTTGTACTTCCCGCCGCGGACAGCGCAAACGTTTGTTCCAGCAGGCTACGGCGCAGCCGGCGTTCTTCAGCGCGGGCCGCCGCCCCACCAGTTCCCTTTTCCGCAAAGGCACACAACCCGGCCAGCACGATGCAAATACCCGCCACCCACAGGTAAGTACTGCGCGAAGAAGTAGCGGCACTTGCTGCAACCAGTTTGGCACCGGCCGTAAAACCCGCCGTCAGAAAAGCCATGGTGGCAATCCGCCAGGCCCCCGCTGCGGCTGCCCCCACTCGCCCCGGCTCTATTTTCATGCTTCCACCTTCTGTGTTGCTTCCTTATTCGCGCCGCGGTTTAGCGCTGCGGTTCCGTGCTGCGGTTCCGCGCTACGGTTCCGCGCTACGGTTCTGCGCTGCGGTTCCGCGCCGAGGTTCCGCGCCGCGGCTTTCTGCTATTCGCGCCACAATCTTTGGCGCCGCAATTTCTCGTGCGCCTCTCGTGCGCCTCTCGTGCGCCTCTCGTGCGTCCTACGTTTTAGACCCACCGCTTCCGATTTAGACCCGCCGCTTCCGATTTAACCCCGCCGCTTCGCGTTCCGCATTTCGGACCCTCCGCATTATCTTAGCGCCTGGGCAGAAAGTCCTTCTCTATGAGATCTCCTTGAGGTGTTGCAAAATGGCGCGTACCGTGCTTTACGCTATTTGTAATATTCGGCTATCAATATATAAGAAGGAGCACACTTGCCCGTCACTAAGACAGACAGTGGGGCAATAACCCCCATTAATGCTGGTCACACAGCTCGCAATTCCACACCTCGCGAACTAACCTTCCGCGCGGTGGTAATTGGCGGCATCATCACCTTGGTTTTCACGGCAGCAAATGTTTACCTTGGCCTCAAGTCCGGCCTTACATTTGCTACTTCTATTCCTGCAGCCGTTATTTCCATGGTCATCCTGGCTCGTACCAAGCACACGATCCAGGAAAACAATATTGTGCAGACGATCGCTTCCGCGGCCGGCACCCTTTCCGCGATTATCTTCGTAATTCCCGGCCTTGTTATGATCGGCTGGTGGGCGGAATTCCCCTTCTGGACCACGGTTGCGGTATGTCTGGTAGGCGGCGTTTTGGGCGTCATGTACTCCATCCCGCTCCGGCGCGCTCTCGTCACGCATTCCGACCTGAAATATCCGGAAGGCGTGGCAGCTGCGGAAGTCCTCAAAGTTGGTGCTTCCGAAAAGGGGACGGCCGAAAATAAACGGGGCATGTGGGCGATTATTACCGGGGGTCTGGCTTCCGCCGCTTTCTCGATCCTCAGTTCCATGAAGTTGGCGGCCTCTAATATTTCCGGCGCCTTCAAAATTGGTGCCGGCGGAACTTCCCTCGGATTCGGTTTTTCCTTCGCGCTCATCGGGATTGGCCACCTGGTTGGCCTCGGCGTGGGCGTGGCCATGATAGTCGGCGTCGTTATTGGGGTAGGCGTGCTTCTCCCCACGTTCTCGCAAGGGCAGATCGATCCCGGTAACCTATCGGATTCGCTTTCCACCGTATTTTCTAATGACGTGCGTTTTGTGGGCGCCGGCGTGATCGCGGTGGCCGCGGTGTGGGCGCTGATTAAAGTTCTCCGGCCGATCTATCGCGGGATTCGCGATTCGGTTGCTTCTTCGCAAAAGCGCGCCCATGGCGAAAAAGTAGACCTGACGGAGCAAGACATTCCGGCCCGAATTGTGGGCGGAGTAATTTTGGTGTGCATGGTCCCTATTGCTTTCCTGCTCTGGGATTTCATTCAAGATACGGTGCTGCGCGGCGCGGAACTAAAACTGATTGCGGTTTCGGTTATCGTCACCTTCCTCATCGGAATTTTGGTGGCGGCAGTGTGCGGGTACATGGCCGGCCTGATCGGTTCTTCAAACTCACCGATTTCCGGGGTAGGAATCTTGGTGGTTCTGCTCGGGGCGCTGATCATGCGGTTTACGTACGGGCCGGCGGATGCGAAAGAAATCTTCGCGCTCACCGCTTTCACCCTTTTTGTCACCTCAATTATTTTCGGTATCGCAACGATTTCGAACGATAATCTGCAAGATCTGAAAACCGGTCAATTGGTCGGCGCAACTCCGTGGAAACAGCAGGTGGCGCTGGTAATCGGCGTCGTTTTTGGTTCCCTGATTATTCCGGTAGTACTGAATTTGATGGCGAACGCTTTTGGGTTCCAGGGAATGGAAGGCGCCGGCAAAAATGCGCTGGCCGCTCCGCAAGCTACCTTGATCTCTTCGCTTGCCGCCGGCGTTTTGGGCGGCACTATGGATTGGAGCCTGCTCGGACTAGGCGCGATTATAGGCATCGTAATCATCATTATCGACGAAGTACTCAAAGCGAAAACGGAGAAGCTTTCTCTGCCCGCGCTCGCCGTGGGTATGGGAATCTACCTGCCGATGAGTACCACGGTTACGATCGCGGTTGGCGCGGTAATTGGGGCGCTGTATGACCGCTGGGTGCAGGCGAGCGGTGATGCGGACGGAGCGAAGAAACGCACCGGCACGCTTCTCGCTACCGGTTTCATCGTCGGGGAAAGCTTATGGGGCGTGATAAACGCGGCCATTATCGGTTTCTCCGGTAACGATTCTCCCCTCGCCGTAGTGGGCGATTCCTTCGCTATCCCGGCGCTTTTCCTCGGCATCGTGCTTTTCTGCGGAGCGATTTTCTATCTCTACCGCACTACCGCGAAGAAGGCTTCCGCCACATAACTAGAAATTACGACGCCGGTTTAAGGCGCCTTTCCTGACGCTCGCTTCGCCTGAAACTCCAGAAGCAAGGCGGGTTCGGGCCCGGCAAAACCGTGCGCAAGCAGAAAACACAAGGACGCAAACCGCGGAATTGGTCAACCTTGGGTACCAATTCCGCGGTTTGTACCTTTTCGGAGATTAGCGCTCCGCAAGCTGCGCAGGGCTCTTGGAATCAGTGGACAAAATCTTTACTACGCATTACTCTTTCTTGAGGATTGCTTTTATTGACCATTGTTTCATGGTGAACGAGGCAGGGACTAAATCCAGGTTGACTAAATCGAGTTTTCTGGGGCAGGGTCCTTCAAGGAGGAAGACATGAGCGAGTCCGGAAAAGGTAACGAGACCACGAAACAGCTCGCGCATTACGCCAAGCTTTCCGCGCGCGCGAGCAAAATATCGCCGCGTGAATACTTGAAATACGACGTTAAGCGCGGCCTGCGCAACGCAAATGGCACCGGCGTCAACGTGGGTGTTACCCGTATTTCCAGCGTCACCGGATACCGCACCGAAGGCGAAAAAGTTATCCCCGAACCGGGCAAAATGTATTACCGCGGGATCGACGTCGAAGAACTCGTGGCCGGCCTGGATACGGATGTACATACCGGCTACGAGGAAGTTGTTTACCTACTGCTTTTTGATGAGCTCCCCACGTGGCCGGAACTGCGTGAGTTCGAGTCCTATCTCAATGATGAACGGCACTTACCCGAAAACTTCAAAGAGAATGTGATCCTCAATCAGCCCTCGAATAACATTATGAACTACTTGCAGCGCATGATTTTGGCGCTGTATTCCTACAGTGAAGATCCGGAAAACACCAGCCCGGAATCGCTCCTGAAAAAGGGCCTGCAAATCCTGGCAAAGATGCCCACCATGATCGCTTACGGGTACATGGCCCAACAACATTATTACAACAACCAGTCTTTGGTTTTGCACGCGCCGATCTACGCTAGTTCCGCGGAAAACATTTTGCACATGGTCCGCCAAGATACCCAGTACACGGCCGAGGAAGCCCGCCTTTTAGACCTCCTCCTCGTAGTCCATGCCGAACACGGGGGCGGGAACAATTCGGCCTTTACCACTAACGTTATTTCTTCGTCCGGAACCGATATCTTTTCCACAATTTCGGCCGCCGTCGGCTCCCTGAAAGGTGTTAAACACGGGGGCGCGAACCTAAAAGCCACGAAAATGATCGACGATATTCTCGAACATGTTTCCGATCCGCGTAGCGACGTCGAAATAGAAACCTATTTGCGCCGGGTTTTGGACGGAAAAGCCTTTGATCGCAGCGGAATTATTTACGGTATGGGCCATGCGGTATACACTCTTTCTGATCCGCGCGCCCAGTTGCTAAAGCGCGGCCTGGAAAAGCTCGCGCAAAACAATCCGCGTTCTTTGGCACGCTTGCATGTGGCCCAGCGGGTGGAGGCCATCACCCGGCAGCTCATGAAGGAAAAGAAGGGCTCCGATTTCGAGATTTGCGCCAATATAGATCTCTACTCGGGAATTGTTTACCAAATGCTGAACATCCCGCCTACGCTTTACACTCCGATCTTCGCTGCCGCGCGCATTGCCGGCTGGCTCGCACATATCCTGGAGCAAACCTCCGACGGAAAAATTATGCGCCCGGCCTACATTGCTTTGCAGGAAGATGCACAGTACATTCCGATTTCCGAAAGAAAGAGGGGCGGTCACAATCATGACCTTCGATAAGGAGAAGTACGCGAGCACGCTCGAAGTTACTACCGGCCAGAGCACTTCCCTGGAACCGGCGGAAACTACCACCTACACGTACTATGATTTGCCGCGCCTGGCGGAAAATACCGGCATTGAGCTGGCGCGCTTGCCTTATACTATCCGGATTTTGCTGGAGTCTGCGGTGCGTCAGTACGACGCCGACCGGGTCACTTCCTCCCACCTTCGCCACCTTTTGCGGTGGCAAGATACCCAGGTTAAAGAAGAATATCCTTTCCGTCCGCAGCGCGTGATTTTGCAGGATTTCACCGGGGTGCCGGCAATCGTGGATCTGGCTTCCATGCGCGATGCGATGGCCAAACTTGGCTTTTCACCCCGCGCCATCAATCCCGATATCCCGGTGGATTTGGTGATTGACCATTCGGTACAGGTGGATTTCTTTGGCTCGGAAGAGGCAATTGCGCAAAACCAAGCGAAAGAATTCGAACGCAATAAGGAGCGTTATGAGTTCATCAAGTGGGCGCAGAATGCCTTCGATAATTTCAAGGTGATCCCTAATAATACGGGGATTGTGCACCAGGTAAATATCGAGTACTTGGCTAAGGTAATCGATACTTATACTGACGCGCAGGGCCGGCGCATTGCCGCCCCGGATTCCGTGTTCGGCACGGATTCTCATACGCCGATGGTAAATTCCCTGGGCGTGCTCGGCTGGGGTGTGGGCGGGATTGAAGCCGAAGCTGCGATGCTCGGCCAGTTCTCTTACAACCCGCTTCCGGAAGTGGTGGGAGTGGAGCTAACGGGCCAGCTCCGGCCTGAAGTTAATGCGACGGACCTCGTGTTGGCTATTACTGAAAAGTTGCGTGCCTTTAACGTGGTCGGTAAATTTGTGGAGTTTTACGGGGAAGGTGCCCGCGCCCTCACTTTGCCGGACCGTGCCACGATTTCGAATATGGCTCCCGAATACGGGGCCACCGTGGGCTTCTTCCCGATTGACGCGGAAACTTTGGATTATTTGCGGGTTACGAACCGGCCCGAAAGCCAGGTTGCGCTGGTGGAGGCGTATGCGAAACGCAATGGCTTGTGGGCGGATCCGGCGGCGCGTATCGACTATTCGGCACGTGTTTCCATCGATCTGGCAGAGATCCAGACCGCAATTTCGGGCCCCAAACGGCCCCAAGATCGCATTTATTTGCGGGACGTCGAATCAGAGTTTGCCAAAACTTTGACCCGGCCGGCCGGACCACAAGGTTTCGGACTGGACGAGGCAGAGGCGCGTAAAACTGCCCAGCTTGATTTCCAGGGAGAGCATTTCACTCTCGGCCACGGTGCGATATTTATTGCCGCAATTACCTCGTGCACTAACACTTCTAACCCGTATGTGATGATGGCTGCAGGTCTCATCGCGCGCAATGCTTCCCAGCGCGGCCTGCAGGTCCCCGCCTATGTGAAAACTTCTTTGGCACCCGGTTCAAAAACCGTTACTGACTACTATATTAATTCCGGTTTGGCGCCGTATCTCAATGCTTTGGGCTTCAACGTAGTGGGCTATGGGTGTACTACTTGTATTGGCAATTCGGGCCCCTTGCATCCGGAGCTGTCGAAGTTTATTGCTGAAAGCGGGATTGTTTCAGCTTCCGTGCTTTCCGGGAACCGAAATTTCGAGGGTCGGATTAATCCGGATATCCAGGCAAATTATCTGGCTTCCCCGCCGCTGGTTATTGCTTTTGCCTTGGCGGGGCGGATCGATATTGATTTCTCTACGACGCCGCTCGGGTACGACGCCGCGGGTGCTCCGGTTTTCCTGCGGGATATTTGGCCCACGCAGGAAGAAATTGCTGACTATGTACACCGCTTTGTCACGCGGGATATCTATTCCGGTACGTACGCGGATCTATATTCGGGGAACGAACAATGGTTGGCATTGCCGGCCGGCACGGGCGAGGTTTATGAGTGGAACGAGAATTCCACGTATATTCAAAATCCGCCCTATTTCGAAGATATGGAACCGGAAACCGGTGCTCTTCCCGATATTTCTGGTTTGCGGGTACTTGCCAAGTTTGGCGATTCGGTGACTACAGATCATATTTCCCCGGCCGGAGCGATCGTTCCCACTTCGCCAGCGGGCTTGTATTTGCAAGAGCGGGGCGTTGAACCGCGCGACTTTAATTCTTACGGGTCGCGGCGAGGTAACCACGAAGTGATGATGCGTGGCACTTTTGCGAATATCCGGCTGACTAATCAGATCGCGGGCGGAAAAATTGGTGGATACACCACGTATTGGCCTACTGGCGAGGTGATGCCGATTTACGACGCCGCTATGGGTTACAAGAAGAGCGGTACGGGCCTGGTGATTCTCGCGGGGAAGGATTACGGTATGGGTTCTTCGCGCGATTGGGCTGCGAAGGGCGCTTCCCTATTGAATGTGAAGGCCGTTATTGCTCGGTCCTATGAACGTATCCATCGGGCTAATCTGGTGATGATGGGGATTTTACCGCTGGAGTTCATGGGCGAAGAAGATGCCGATTCACTCGGGCTAACCGGCACGGAAGTTTTCGATATTGCTTTGCCAGAAAAGCTTGGAATCCACGAAGTAGTTGAAGTTACGGCTCGGGATCCGGAGACCGGAGCCGAAACCTCCTTTAGGGCCTTAGCCCGCCTGGATTCCACGGCCGATTTGGATTACTACCATAATGCTGGGATCCTGCCCTACGTAATCCGCAATAAAGCCCTAGCGTAATTCAGGCTTTAGTTAACCCGGTGGGGGTTGGGGAGGCGCGGCAGCGCCTCCCCAACCCCCACCGGGTTTATTGGACCTTATGTACTTCTAGCCTGCTCTTGTGTATGGCTGTGCAGCTTGCTGGCGGCCAGGTTTATCCTGCCGCCGCCGAGCTGATTTACCCTACACTCGCCTCATTTAGCTCGCGGGTAGATTGCTGATTACTGCGGCAGCATATTCGGTGGTGCCGCAGTTACCGCCGAGGTCTGCCGTGTAGTTTTCCGGATTGCGCAGAGTCTCGTGGATGGCGGCACGAATCCGGTCCGCGCAGGTTTTTTGCCCAATATGGTCAAGCATCATGCACGCGGAGAGAATTAGCGCCGTCGGGTTGGCTTTATTTTGCCCGGCAATGTCTGGCGCGGTGCCGTGTACGGCCTCGAAGATTGCCATCTCATCACCAATATTTGCGCCGGGCACCAGGCCGAGGCCGCCAATCAGCCCGGCCATCAGGTCAGAAAGAATATCGCCGTAGAGGTTCTCGGTCACGATCACTTGGAATTTGTGGGGATTCATGACGAGTTGCATTGCCATGTTGTCCACTAGCACTTCTTGCAGTTCAATTTCCGGGTAGTCCGTCGCGATTTTCCGCCCGCACTCCAAGAACATGCCGTCTGTCAGCTTCATAATATTGGCCTTGGTAACCACCGCTACCTTGTTCCGACCCGTATTACGAGCATATTCAAAGGCCTGCCGAATGATTCTTTCCGATGCCGCCCGCGTAATTATTTTGATCGAATGCGCTTCATCTTCCGAAATCTGCTCTTCCACCCCGGCATATAGATCTTCCGTATTCTCGCGGAAAAGTACCAGATCCAAATCCGTGAACTTTGCCGGCACATCCCCCAAGTTCATGACCGGGCGAATATTTGCGTAAAGATCGTACCGTTTACGTAAGGCCACGTTTGCAGAACGAAAACCGGTGCCGATCGGCGTCGTCATTGGCCCCTTAATACCGACCTTTGTTTCCTCTAGGCTCGAAAACACGTTATCAGGGATGAGGGTACCCGTTTCCTCATATACTTCCGCTCCCGCCTTAACGGTTCGCCATTGCATATCGGCACCCGCAGCTTCGACCACCTTCTGCATCGCCGCCGTAATTTCCGGACCGATTCCATCACCGGGAATAACGGTAATCGCTACCATGAGGCCTCCTAAGTCAGTTTTTTCTCCAGCTAACTTCAGTATTCTATCTAGCTTTGGTCACTCACGGTTTTTATTCTCATCTACCTTTACTTGTGTGAGCACGAACCGGGTTGCTTCTACCGCAGTGAGTGCATGTAGTTCATGGGGCCGCATGTATACGACGTCGCCCGGCACCAGGTTCTTTTCCTCGCCTTTCATGGTGAAAAGTATGTTGCCTGAGACTACTGTTACGACCGCCGCGCACGTGCTGGTGTGCTCGGACAGGGCCTGCCCCTCGTCCATCGTGAATTCGGTAATGCTCAGAAGCTGGTTCTCGACGAGTACGCGTGATGTGATGGCGTCTTTGACCAGCGGTAACTCTGTGCTCATCTCGGTATGGAAGCTTGATGTTTGCATGCACCCGGTATTGCTTTGCGCCTGGTCAGCTGATTTTTCGTTGCTTTTGCACTGGCAGTGCGTTGATTTGGCATTGTTCATTTGCGCCTCCTTGGCTATTGACTCATTAGTATTTACCGGTCAGGCTAGCCTCACCTAGGCTAGCCGAGCAAGGAGCTTCCGCTTCGGGAAGGTAATGCGTTCGTGCCCGATTTCATTAGCTGATTGCGACGCTGACCGGGTTGAGAATTCCACCTGGTAACCACACTTACCCTTACAGCTGCTCCCCGACCTACATGTTTATTTTATAAGCGCCGGGACCGGCTTCCAAGGCGGGCTGGGTGGGGCGATGCCTAGGCTATCGGCGGCCACACACCCGTCGGATACAAATTCACAACCACTGCACCATCCGTGGAAGCCACTTAGAAAACGTCGACAACTTGCGGGCAAACCCACACATAAGCTACGCCGCCGCCTTGTGGCGTAAATGCTACCCCCATGTTCACTTTCCGGGGGTGGACGGCGAAAAGAATTGGCCCAAGCGCACTCGCGCTATGTGCCGTTGGTGGCGGATGGGCTTGATACTGGTCCGACGCTTCAGGATGGGTTCGAGTAGGTGACGCAGTAATGGTGGATCGCCCTTGGAATTTCCCTATTTTTATTGCTTCCAAGGTTTGTCGAGCTCTTCCAGAAAGCCGCTGATCAGAAAGAAGCTAGTCGGGAAGAAGTTAGTCGGGAATAAGCTCGCGTTTGGTTTATTCGCCGGCAGGTCGCCCAATCTGCGAAGTCTCGCGGCGTGGTCCCGGTTGAGGTTGCCTTAGGGTGAAGTGCCCAGGGTTTTCTTCCGTCTAAGTAGACGGGAAAATCTGGGGCACTTCGGTTAAATAAAAAAATGGGGGCCTACCCAGGCCCCCAACAAACAACAAAACCACAGCTAGCCAACCGACCAGCAGCCACGATTAGCCGACCAACCAGCCAACCACCCAGCTACAACAAACAACCAAACAGATTAGCCCGCAGACCAACCAGCAACCACGCCCAAACAGACTAGCCCGCAGGCCAAACAAGCAGTTAAACAGGCAAAGCGGGAACCACCCCCAAAAAGAGTATCCCCGCTAAACCCACAAAAATATTTTTGGCGGCAGCGACCTACTCTCCCACGCCCTCCCGAGCGCAGTACCATCAGCGCAGGCGACCTTAGCTACCGGGTTCGAAATGGAAACCGGGC